>NZ_KB907249.1 GCF_000381905.1 Paenibacillus fonticola DSM 21315
AGGCACTTGACAAGCTCACGCCGGAGCACGAGGCCCGGGAGCAAACGAAGGTTCGGGAGAGAATATGCGTGATTCGTTTGCACTAGGTTTGCCAAGAACTGAACGTGCGTTTCTAGCTTGCAAAAGCTCTCCTTGACGAAGGCATAACATGTGGTACCCAACCCACGGATAGCAGCGTGCCGACCGTCGCTCGCATTTTTGCTCTCGTGCCACGTGCTCAGGCAGAAAAAATAGAGGGTTTGACAAAAACGTTCATAGCAACGAATCTCATCCACGCTATTTGCGGTTTATCCTCTGTTTGGAGCAGAAAAGACTGAAATAACGTTGTCCAGCTTCGTTACATTTTGAGAAGGGTTATTTTTACACAGATAACGATCACAGACTTCGTTATAAAATTCTTCGTTATAAAATTTCGTTCACGTTCTGAAGAGGAAAAGTTCGTTAATGATCTTTGGGAAGCATGCGCAGTTAAAGTATAAATGTGAGAAATATGAGAATCGAAGATTCTGGGCAGAAGGATATGATGTAAGTACAGTGGGCCTAGATGAAGCAACTGTAGCGGAACTGTAGCGAAATACATTCGTGAACAAGAAGCACATGATCAAGCTATAGATAAGCGGAGTGTGAAAGAGTATGAAGATCGTTCAGCAGCAACAAGAGCAAAAAGAAATAAACCAGTTTAACTGGTAAGTGAAAGTGATAAATAACACTGAGCCTGAACAGATTTGTGGTCAGGCTAGTGTCTTTAGGCGCAGTTTGGCAACAGGGGGTTATACCCCAAGAGCAAATCACCCTTTGGACGGGGGGGGGCATGATTTGTCTGTCGTCTCGCTTTCTGGATCGTCCCGGTTTCTGGGAATTGTGTTCTGGGTATTAAGTCTCGAATTTAATTGGCTGCCGGTGAAAGGTTTGAAATCGAAGCTAATTTACCGATATAGGAAGTAACAGACTTAGCAAGAGGTAGCACCAAAATGATAGACGTGAAGTGAATTAACAGATGTGGAAAGAAGTAATACAAGAAGTAATAAAAGAAGTAATAAATGTGAAATGAAGTAATAGACGTAGAAAACAGGAGGTTCACGATGAAAAACTCGGCTTACCTCAAAAAATATGTGGAAAATCACCCTAACAACAAAATGGCCTGGTATTTGCTAGGGAAGGAATATGAAGAAAGCGGGCAGGAAGGAAAAGCGCATTACTGTTACATTCAGGCGGGAAGCGTGTACGAAGCGTTTGAATCCAGTAAAATTCCTGACGATTTGTGGATGGGCTATGAAGCAGGAATCCTCCAAGAAACACGCCGGGAGGAGAAGCGAAGCCGCTTAATCCGCAAAGTAGGCCTGCTCCTGCTAGTCCTGCTATTCATGTGGCTTCCCTCTGCGCAGGCTCCCGGCTTGCTGGCAACAACACCGGTTGGGACGGACAGTGAGCATCCTGAAAGCAGTCCTGTAGATTCCGAGCCGTCCTTGAAGGATGATGAAGAACGTCTAGCCGCTGCCGATCCGGCCCCGCGTGAGGAGGGAACGCGCTTTACGGCTATCGGCTATCCCCGTACGGATCAGCAGGGGGGCAGCGAACTCGGCGGATTGTTGCGGGGGAACGAAACCGGCGGTCAATTTGAAGCAGTGCTTGGCATGGAGAGGCAAGGGAAGTGGCTAAGCTGGTCGCACCGCATGCCTGTCGTGTACGGCATCCAGTCGCTTGGCAACGGCCGCACGGCTGTGCAGTCTTACGATCTGGAAGCCTGCCTGTGCACCCCGCCGGATTCAGCCCGGCTCCAGAAGGAAGCGGTGTCATGGATCAGCAAGCAGGAGTCCCTTGCGGTTCTCTCCTCCGCGATGATCCGGTACAAGGAAAAGCATGGACGCTGGCCTGCTGCTCTGCAGGAGCTGACGAAGCCGTTTCCGGACAATTGGCTGGCCGGGAGCAACGAGCATATGAGGGAAGCATTCGATCCGCTGCTCCTCATGCTTCAGGAGCGGGGGAGTTTGCGGCAGGACGATCGTTCCATGGCTCAAGGCGAAGCTTCGGACGGCATCGAGCGCGGGATTCGGCCTTTTTTTACCGAACCGCTTGAAGTGATTGTCGATACGTCTAACTATCGCTTGGCGGTAGTGAGCGGGTCCGTTATTCTAAGAAGCTACCAGGTAGGACTGGGCGGCAGCAAAACGCCGCAGGGGACGTTTCATATTTCGGATAAGGTTGTGAACCCGAACGGCAAGTCGGACGGGGAGTTTGGAAGCCGGGGGATGCAGCTGTCGGATACGAATTACGCGATACATGGTACGAATGAGCCGGACAGTATAGGCAAGGATGAATCACTCGGCTGTATTCGAATGGGGAAAAAGGATGTGGAGGAACTGTTCGATCTTCTCCCCATGGGGACAAAAGTGACGATAGGAAAAGGCGGGCTGCCCCATCAGGATCTTATTCCTGCAAAGCGCTTCACACTTAGGAAAAGACAGGATCAAAGCAACCCTCACCGAACGTACCGCTGGCTGCGGTAGCCATAGCCATTATTTGAAAATGAGAGCCGCCGTAAACAGTATGATAAGTCCAGCAACGATGGAGATGGTCCAGATGAGCCCTTTTTTGTTCACTTCCTCCTTCTTTTGCTGGAGCGTTGGCGGTTTGCGCTTGGCAGACATACCTATCATTCCTTTCCTTGTAATTCAACAAGCTACAATTTTATTGTAATGGCTTTCATAATAAAATGCTATTACCGCTCTGGGCAATTTCGTTAGGTCTTACTTTAGGTAAAACTTTTCTTTTGACGCGGAAAAAGATAAACTGGAAGCAGAGCATTAATTGCATAAGTGATGAACGGAGTGAAGTTTGACGTGTTATATCGTAATATAGGCAAGCATCTGTTTTTCCAGCTTGATCCTGAGCGGGCCCATCATCTCATGATCGGGGGATTACATAAAGCAGCGAATATCCCTGGATTTATTTCTCTATTGCACGGCATGTACGGTGTGAAAGAAGTTCCTGAACTGGCCGTCGATTTGTTCGATCTGCATTTTCCGACTCCGGTGGGGCTAGCGGCCGGGCTGGATAAAAATGCGGAAGCGGTAGACGCATTTTCCGCCATCGGTTTTGGATTTATGGAGGTCGGTACGGTAACGCCCAAGGCCCAGCCTGGCAATGACCAGCCAAGGCTGTTCCGCCTGAAGCCGGAGGAGGCGCTGATTAACCGGATGGGCTTCAATAACCAGGGAACCGGCTTTATGGCCCGGCAGCTTGCCTCGCTTAGAAACCGCCGCATTCCGATCGCAGTCAATATCGGTAAAAATAAAGCGACTTCGAACGAAGAAGCGCATCTCGACTATGAGCAGTGCATTTCAGCACTGTACCCTTATGCTGATTTTTTTGTAGTGAATATCAGCTCACCGAATACACCCGACCTGCGCAATCTGCAGCACGGAGACGAGCTTGCTTCATTGCTGGAAGCGGTCAACAGGGAACTTGCGGAGCAGGCCGCGAGGCATGGAGCAGCAAAGCATGTGCTTGTGAAAATTGCACCGGATGTCAGTTTGACTGAATTGGAATATATGGTGCAAACGATTATGAACAGCGGCGTATCGGGAATCATAGCTACCAACACGACGATTTCGCGTGAAGGCATCACAAGTCAGCATGCGAGCGAAACGGGCGGCCTTAGCGGAAAGCCGCTGAAGCAAAGATCAACGGAGATTATTTCCCATGTCTACCGTTTGACGGGAGGTAAGCTTCCAATTATCGGTTCGGGTGGTATTTTTACTGCTCGGGATGCTTATGAGAAAATTCGTGCCGGCGCCAGCTTGGTAGAAATATATACAGCTCTAATTTACGAGGGTCCGGAGGTAAACCGCGAAGTGCATCGTGGTTTATTGGACCTGCTGCGCCGCGACGGGTTCAGTCATATTTCCGAAGCAGTAGGAGCAGATCATCGCTAACCGGGCCACAGATGACAGGAGGCACAGTGGATGGATAGTAGAGATTGGGGAGCATTTTTGCTGCCCTACGAGCAAACGGTTGAAGAATTGAAAGTGAAGTTCAAAACGATGCGTTCCGAGCTCAAGAAGCTGGAGGAGTACGCGCCGATCGAGTTCGTCACGGGAAGAGTCAAGAAAATATCGAGTATTTTGGATAAAGCCAAACGCTTGAATGTGCCGATGGATCAACTGGAGCAAGGAATTGAAGATATTGCGGGCATTCGAATTATGTGCCAGTTCGTTGAGGATATTCGCCGAGTGGCTGAGTATATTCGTGCCCGTAAGGATCTTAAAGTGATATATGAGAAGGATTATATTACCAATTACAAAGAAAGCGGATACCGCAGCTTTCATATGATCGTCGAGTATCCGGTTCAGACCGCCCTCGGACTCAAGAACGTGCTGGCGGAAATTCAAATCCGGACCTTGGCGATGAATTTCTGGGCAACGATTGAGCACTCGTTAAATTATAAATACCGGGAAAGCCTGCCGGATGAAATGCGCAAGCGGCTGAAGAAGGCGGCTGAAGCGGCATTTGTGCTTGACAATGAGATGTCCAGCATTCGCGAAGAAATTTTGCTTGCTCAGAAGAGCTTTGAGGATGAATCGAACATTGTGACGCATCTGTTGTCGGCTATTCACCAGCTATATTTTTACCATATGGTGTCCGAGGCCATTCAGGCGCAGCAGCGCTTCAATGATTTATGGGAAGCCCATGACATGGAGGGATTGAAAGAACTGCATTCCGAGGTAAACAGAAGGATTAAGGCTGCAAAAAAAACGGAGGAAACCAGCGATGACTTATGATCGTCTGTATGCAGCTTTCCTCATTTACTTCAATCGTGACCAGGATTATTTCGAATGCCATGAGGTGTTGGAGGAGCTGTGGCTGAAACGGGATAAGGATCCGCTCTACAAAGGATTGCTCCAGGTCGCGGTCGGATTGTATCATTTCCGCAACGGGAACATCACCGGCGGACGGAAAATGATGGAGTCGGCTGTTCGCCGCCTCAAGCCGTATCCGCAGAACACGCTCGGGATTGATTTGGCTAAGCTGCTTCGTGAAGCGGAAGCTTATGCAGCGGCTTTAGCGTCCTATGATGATTCGCCATTTCCTTATTATGATTTGAAAATTGAAATTAAAGACCCTTATTTAACGGAGCTTGTAGAACAGATGTCTCCAGAGTTAGCGCCTAATGTTCCGCAACGGCGAAGCCCGCAGCGGGGCGCAAAGCATGAACTGCGGATGCAAGGGAAATTAAAGTGAAGCGTACAGCCCCTCCATCTAAACCGGGATGAAGGGGTTTTTGGTTTAGTCGAGTAAAATACCGGCTCGGGCGCTGCCACAGCTTGTGCCGGGCTACAGCCTATGCTGCGGCTACAGTCTATGCTGCGGCTACAGCTCATGCTGTGGCTACGGCCTACGCTGTGGCTACGCGGCATACGCTGTTGTCACGGCCTATGCTGTGGCTGCGGCATACGCTGTGGGTTACAAGCCTAGGCCTGCGGTCACAGCCCTTGCTGTAATAATAGCTTAGCCCTGGCTGCAAACTTAGGATAGCCGCATTGCCTCAGGGCCGCCGCAAAGGCGCAGATGCAGCTTCGGCCGGTACACCTCTGCGGCTCGATTCGTCCGGTACGCACCACCGGCTCAAGACACTGTTTTGCCAGGACGCATTACGGGCTCAGAGAGTGGGGCCAGCCCCCGCGGACGTATTTTTTACGCCAACGGATGCCTCTATGGTACAATGGATTTATTCTTAATAAGAATGGATGATTTAATATATAGCAGTTCATATACCGGCGGCTTTTTTAGAAAGGATGCAGCAGCTGCTTGGCAGCGATTATGGCGCTTTTCTGTCCTCATATGATAAACCGCGCTATGCCGGAATCCGGGTGAACACGCTCAAAATTGACGTGAAATCGTTTGTCAGCGCGTCTCCTTTTGAGCTTAAACCAGTGCCCTGGTGTAATTCAGGCTATTATGTCAATGAAAGGATCAAGACAGGCAAGCATCCTTATTATCATGCTGGGCTTTATTATGTGCAGGAGCCTAGCGCAATGGCTCCGGTAGAAATGCTTGGTGTCATGCCTGGCGACAAGGTGCTGGACTTATGTGCGGCTCCCGGGGGCAAGTCCACGCAAATTGCGGCCAAGCTGCAGGGGGAAGGCGTATTGGTCACCAATGATATTAACGCAGAGCGCTAAGGCGCTAGCCAAAAATATAGAGCTGTATGGTGTACGCAATGCGGTCGTACTTAATGAAGCCCCCGAAAGGATAGCCCGCGCTTTTCCTTCCTATTTCAATAAAATTTTGATCGATGCTCCCTGCTCGGGGGAAGGGATGTTCCGCAAGGATGAAAATATGGCCCGGCAGTGGGAAATTCATTCCGCCTCCAGATGCACGGCGATGCAGAGGGATATATTGAAGTCGGCAGCGGCGATGCTGGCGCCGGACGGAACTATGGTATATTCCACCTGTACGTTTGCTCCGGAAGAGAATGAGGCGATGATCGCCAGGTTTCTGGAGGAGAACGCCGATTTCGACCTCGTCCCGCTGCCCGACGGATTGGGCTTCTCCACAGGACGTCCGGACTGGCTTCACTGGTTAAATGCAGTTAGCTACGGCTTTAACCGTACAGTAATCGATGAGAATACTGAATTTATCGCAAGAGCAAGGTGAAGCCGTTAAATATCTTAAAGGGGAAACACTGAATGTCCCGACATCGCGAATCGAATGCCGGGGTATCCAGGGTTTCCCTAAAGGATATGTACTCGTTTGTGTAGACGGCTATTCGCTGGGCTGGGGGAAATGGCTCGACGGCATGCTGAAGAATGAATATCCTGCAGGATGGAGGTGGACATAGACAGCGTGAGTAAAGGAAAGAAGACACAGAGGATTGATAAAATACTGGGCCATCTTGGATACGGCTCAAGATCTGATATTAAGAAAATGGTTAAGCTTGGCCGAGTAACTTTAAACGATGTGGTTGTGAAGGATAGTGGAACCCAGAGCCATCCTTATGAAGATATTATTGCGGTGGACGGCGAAAGAGTGGTCTATCGTGAATTTGTTTATTTAATGCTGAATAAGCCTGCCGGCGTCATTTCTGCAACAGAGGATACCAGGGATCGTACCGTGCTGGATTTAATTCCAGACGAGTTCCGAAGGTTCTCTCCCTTCCCGGTCGGTCGGCTCGATAAGGATACGGAAGGTTTTCTGCTGCTTACGAATGACGGGCAGCTTGCCCATGACTTGCTGTCCCCCCGCAAGCATGTCCCAAAAACGTATGAAGCGGATGTGCTCGGCGATGTCGGAGAAAGGGAAATTGCCTTGTTCCGCGAGGGAGTATGTCTGGATGATGGTTATGTTACTCTGCCGGCTAAGCTGGAAATCGTCGGGCATCCGCGGCAGGATCAAGACCGCGTTCTGTCCCGTATCCGCCTAACGATATCCGAGGGGAAATTCCATCAGGTCAAGCGGATGTTTCTGGCTGCGGGGTCCAAGGTGACCTATTTGAAACGGATTAGCATGGGTCCGTTGTCTTTGGACGATCAGCTGGCCCTTGGAGCATTTCGCGAGTTGACCGAGGAAGAGTTAACGCTTTTGAAAACATATAAGAGAGCTAGTGAAGATGGCTGTTGATGAAGGAAGGCCTAAATAAAGAGATATTAACAACATGAAGGAGAGATAGGAATGGAGAAGGAGATGAATTATAAGCTAATCGCTTTGGATGTCGACGGGACTTTGTTGAACGACAATCTCGAGCTGACGCAGGGAACAATAGAAACGATTCAAAAAATCGCTGCCCAAGGAACAGAATTTGTCCTTTGCACTGGTCGTTCACCGGCAAGCTCGATACCACTCATGAAGCAAATGGGGCTGAAGGGATACGTGATCGCCCATAACGGGGCGGCGACGGTGGATACCGAGACCATGGAGGTTATCCATGAATTCGAGCTTAATTCGCAAGCTTTGACGCCGTATATGGATTATTGCCGCAAAAACAGTATTCATTTCGATGTGAATACGACGTTTGCCCTTTATGTTCCGGGGGCAGAAGGCTTAAGTCAGGAAGCGCTTGAATTGTATAAGCAGTTTTTCGTAGTACCGCAAGAGCTGCCGCCATGGGCAGAACTGAATGAACCGATTGTAAAAATTACAATATCGGGCCATATGGATCAACTGGATAAGGTCTATGCAGATTGGAGCAAATGGGACAATTCGGGGTTTACCATTTTGCGCAGCGGCGATTTTTTTATTGATATAACGCACGGTGATTCATCTAAGGGAGCGGCCTTGAAGAAACTAGCGGAAAAGCGGGGAATACCGCCCGAAAACGTTATGGCGATTGGCAATTACTATAATGATATTTCCATGCTGACATATGCAGGGTATGGGATCGCGATGGACAATTCACCAATTGAGGTAAAAGCTGCGGCAAAATGGGTGACCGCCTCAAACAATGAAGAAGGCGTCAGGCTGGCACTTGAGAAGTATTGCTGTGCAGAAACATTGCGCTAAAAGGGAGCTGCATTGCTTTTTTATACTCTATTAAGCAAAAGAGGAGAAACCGCCAAGGTTTCTCCTCTTTTGCTGTATTAGGTTAATAAAGAATGCTGCGGGATACGATAACGAGCAGGATGAACAGTACGAGAATGACTCCGGTAGAAGTGAATGCTCCTCCAAGGACTTCGCCCATTGTTATTCCTCCCTTATCTACGAAAGTTGATCCCTGTGTCTAACGGGATATCGTAGTATATGTAAAGGAACATAAAATAGTATGGACTATGATCTCTTACTATGAAGAAAAGTGATAAACTCCTATGATAACTTAGAAGATTGGCTGGCGCAGTCCTTTGGGCAGGTGGTTTTTCAGCTGGCCGTTGCTCGCTTTCCCCCATCCGAGCGGGAAGCTTTCTCCACCGCACTCTACTGCAACAATATACCAGCCGTGATAGTTCTCCGGGACTTTCAAGGTATCTCCGTGTAAATAAGCAGAAAGCTCATCAGAACCTGCCTTTAGGGTCCAGGTACGTGAAGTATCATTGGCTGATAATACCATGGCCAAGGCATGGGCGGGCTGGAAGCGCCCTTTTTTATATTCTCCCAAGTGGAGACCGGCACGGGGAACTTTTAAGCCGGCAAAGCTGTAAGTTGATAATGGCAGGCTTTTCGAAGCAGGGAGTACGTATAAGGATTCACCGAACAGAAGGGGGATGCCCCCGCCGAAGGGATTGTCCATACCGGCCATATCGTTTTGCATCCATTTCATATATGCAGCTAACGCTAATTTAGCGGATTTATCGGGCTGTTCATTGTCTTTGCGCAGTTTATGGCTTTGTTTGTGACTGCGCTGCTTCTCCTCCCTCTGGTTCCCATCTTCCGGATCTCGCTGCAATAACGCGATGAAATGCCCTTCGGCCTTATGCAGATGCGGCCAAATTCGCTTCTCGGCCAGCAGCTTCATCGAGGGGTAACACTCCAGCAGACGTGATATCGTCTCTTCATTCTCCAGCCGGTTGAAGGTACATGTGGAGTAAGCAAGATAGCCGCCGGGCTTCAACATTTTAATCGCGTCATGAAGGATGTCCCACTGCCTTGCTGCACACATTTCGACCGATTCCGGCGACCATTCGGCCATCGCATCCGGATCTTTACGGAACATCCCTTCGCCGGAGCAAGGCGCATCCAGCATGATCCGGTCAAAGGCGAGCGGGAAGCGTGCGGACAGCTCTCCGGGAGCAGCCTGCGTAACAACGACATTGCCCGCACCGCACCGCTCGACGTTTTCGGCTAATATTTTGGCGCGTTGGGGATGGATTTCGTTGCTTATGAGCAGCCCTTCTCCCATCATTTTCATCGCAATCTGCGTCGTTTTGCCTCCGGGGGCGGCCGCCAGGTCCAGTACGGTCTCACCCGGTTCAGGGGCAAGCAGTTCCACGGCAGACATCGCAGAAGGCTCCTGAATATAATATAATCCCGCCGCATGGTAAGGATGCTTGCCGGGACGCGTTTCTTTATCGTAATAATATCCCGAATCGCACCAGGGAACAGGCTGTAGGCGGAAGAGCTGCCGTATGCAGTTGTCCGCTGGCGAGCCGGGCTTAATTTTGCGGGTATTGATCCGCAGTCCGTAGGTCCGTGATGAATCGTAGCTGTTCAGGAATGACCGCCCCTCCGCTTCCCCAAGCATAGATATCATCTGAGCGCGGAAAGATTCCGGCAATGACGTCGTCGACATGGTTTCCTAAGCTCCTTTTCACAACAAAAATGTACACCGGAAATTTTACCATTATCCTGTTTTGAATTCAAAAGGGGAATGGATGTTCCTTCTTTAGTGTGGCATAATGAAAGATGCAACTGGAAGGTTCGTGAACGAGAAAGTGAATATGAGCATGTAAAGGAGAACGAGTATGAAACTGCTGCAGGCTTTATTTTTTCCTCCAGAGCAGCCTGGGGGCGTATCATCAATGGTTCCCCACCTGCAAGACAAGTTCAATCCCCCTGCGTGGGAGATGGATCTGTTCTCTCTTCCGAAACGGATTCGCGGCAAAGGGACGGAGCAGGTTAAGTTCCACACCTTTGACTGGCACAAGTACGAACAAAGCGCGATTGTCAGAAAATATATGCAAACCTACCGTGATTACTTATGGTGGACGAAGCTGCGCCTGCAGAAGTCCTATGATTTGATCCATGCGCATCACCCTATCGCCGGGTTGGTCATGAAGGAACAATTTCCCGAGACCCCCGTCATTCAAAGCATTCATTCCAGCTATGAAAGAGAGCTGATCCTGAACGGCAGGATAAAGGAAGGCGGGCTGGAGCATCGTTTCCTCTGCTCGCTTTACAAAGAGCTGGAGCACCGCGCAGACCGTTTATTTACAGTATCCGAATCTTTTCGGGAATATCTGTCTCCCTATGTTGATGATGCTGAGAAAATCATGGTGATTCCGAACGGTTTTGATGATACCCGATTCAAGCCAATTCCACATCACAATGATGTTATTCAGCTTGTGACCGTTTGCCGGCTGGTTCCGGCGAAGGGGCTGGATGTACTGCTGCGGGCTTGTGCAGAACTGAAGTCTCGCGGACATGCGTATGTGCTTCACATTATCGGTGATGGTCCTATTCGTCAGGAACTGGAGCAGCTTGCCGGGGAGCTCGGCATTTACGAGGAAACGATTTTTTACGGCTATACGCTTCATCCGGAGGAATTTATGCCTTTCTTTGATATTTTCGTGCTGCCTTCCCGGGCGGAGGCGTTTGGTTCGGTATTTGCGGAGGCGGCTTTATGCAATCTGGCGTTAATCGGCACAAATGTCGGCGGTATTGCAGAGCAAATTGAAGACGGGAAGAACGGTCTGCTGGTGCCGCCAGAAGATCATTTGGCCCTCGCTCAGGCCATGAAGCAAGTCATTGCCGATGCGAATTATCGCTCCCGGCTCGCCGCCGCAGGACTACGCAAAGCCAAAGACTACTATTCCTTGGATCGGGCAGTACAAGAGCTGAAACAAATCTATATGCAATTTAAGCAATGAAGCGGGTGAGCAGGTATGATTCCATTTCGATTTATTCATACGGCGGATTTGCATTTGGACAGTCCATTCGCCGGTATGTCCGGTGTGCCTGAAAAGCTGCGCCAGCATTTGCAAAATTCGACGTTCGCCGCTCTAAACAGTTTGGTAGACCTGGCGATTTCTGAGCAGGTCGACTTTATCGTCGTCAGCGGCGATGTATACGATGCTTCGGATTCCTCTTTACGAGCGCAGCTGCGGCTGCAGGAAGCGTGGGACCGGCTGGGCCGGTACGGGATTCCGGCATATGTCATTCATGGCAATCACGATCCGCTGAATGCGAGAAAACTTCGGATTGCGCCTCCCGGGCATATTAAGATCTTCGGTCCTTCGGCAGAAAGTGTTGTTGCGAGACGCCGCAGCGATGGTCAATCCGTTGCCGTCATTAGCGGAATATCTTATCCGACCTCAGCGGTTACGGAGAATACATCTTTGCAATTTCGCAGAGATACAGCCTCGAATCTGTATCATATTGGCCTTCTCCATGCGAATGTGGACGGCCAGGAGGGGCATGACGCTTATTCTCCTTGTTCGCTTAGGGATTTGCAGCAAGCCGGATATGATTATTGGGCCTTGGGCCATATTCATCAGCGCCAAATTTTGCATGAATCACCATGGATTGTATACCCAGGCAACATACAGGGCCGGAGTATGAAGGAGACGGGGGCAAAGGGCTGCTATGTCGTAGATGTGGATCAATTCGGGAGGACGGAGCTGGCATTCCGGGCGCTGGATCATGCCCGCTGGCTGGAAGCTGAATTGTCCATTACGGGCATGATCCGTGAAGAATTGCTGCGGGACAGGGCGGAGGAACTGCTGGACGAAATTAGGGAGCAATCGGACGGGAGGCTTCATATCGTCCGATTTGTGCTGACGGGCCGGGGCCCGCTTCATGCCCTGCTGCAATCCGGCACGGAGGGGGAGGAGCTCCTTCAGGAGCTCCGGCGAAAGGAGAACCGCCGCCTGGATTATACAGAGAACGGATCGCCCGGCCATGTGGTGTGGCCCGCCGCGATTAAAGTGAGGACAGGGGCGGATATTGATTATGCCGCGCTGCGGGAAGAGGACAGCTTCCTCGGCGAACTGCTGCGAATAGCGGATACGGCAGAGGAGGAGGAGGCGCTGCTGGAGCAAATTGTGAATTCCGCGCTTACTCCGGTCCATGATCAGCGCCGACTAAGAGGGCTGGTCAAGGAGATGACGGCGGATGAGAAAAGGGCTCTCGTCCGCCAAGCTGCGGAAATGGCGATTAGCCTGCTGACGGAGCAGGACGTGAAGGAAGCAAAGGAGGGAAAGTAAGCAATGAGGCTGGACAAGCTGCTGGTGAACGGTTTTGGACATTTGAGCGGCCTGGAGCTGCAGCTGGGAGGGGCGGTAACCGTCTTATATGGTCCTAACGAAGCCGGCAAGAGTACGCTGCTCGGATTTGTCCGTGCGATGCTGTTCGGCATCCCGTCGCGGGCTTACGGCCCTTTGCGGTATGAGCCGTCACGGGGCGGAGCGCATGGCGGAATGCTGACGCTTCAGTCTGGGGACGGAGAGCGTTGGATAGTTGAGCGTTATGCTGCATCGTCCGAGGGAAGAACCGCTGGGACAGCGCGCGGGGAAAAGCTGCGGATTACCCGCAGCGATTCCGCAGGCAGACTGTATGAAGTTTCTCAAGACGTCATGCAGCGTGAATTGCTTGGTGGGATGTCCAGTGATATGTTCAAGCAACTGTTCGCCGTTTCGTTAACGGAACTTCAGGAGGTATCTGCTCTTCAGTCGGAGGAGCTTAGCCGGTATTTGTTCCATGCAGGTATTGGCGGTGGCGCGGCCGTGCTCCGCGGGGAGAAAAAGATCGTCCAGGAGCTGGACAGGCTCTACCGCCCCCGGGGCCGGAATCAGGAAATTCCCCAGCTGCTGCGGGGGTATGAACGTTTGGAGCAAGAGGCGGAAGCGGCCAAAATGCTGCTGCCCAGATACAATGAGGTATTGGAGGAATTGGAGCAGGTCAGAGGCGAATTGCTTCAAGGCGAAGGGGAGCGTGATGATGTAAGCAGGCAACTGAGTCAGCTTCGTAAAGCTGTTCTCATTCGGCCGGACTGGATATCTAGCGAAAAATGCCGTCAAGAGCTTCAAGATCTGCCGAGGCATGAAGCGTTCCCGGAGCAGGGAATCGTCCGGTGGACTTCTCTTCAGGAGGAGAAGGAGGGGCTGCTCTTGGAACATGCGGAGGTAAAGCGGCGAATCGATACAATGGCGAAGGAGCTAATTTCGCTGCTTCCCAATGCTGCCTTCCTAGCGAAAGCGGAAGCCATACGGTCTTTGCACGGGCGGCTTGCTGCGTATGATTCCCGTTTTAAAGAAATGATGCAGCTGCAGGCCGAGAGGAAGGCTCTCCGCCAGCGCGTCGCACAGTGCCTTCGGGGCATCAACGCAGGCTGGACGGAACGGGAGCTTGCTTCATTTGCCGGCACAGTGGGTGAGCGGGAAGCTGTTCGCCAATTTGGCGCGCGGTTTGCTGCGTATGATAAAGAGATGGAGCAGCTGCAAAATGAGCGGTTTAAGCTGGAGCAGGAAGCGGCTGCTGCCAAGGAAGCGTACTCTGCAGCGTTATCCCGAACTGAAGAGAGCGAAGCAGCGGGCCGGAGGAATTTCGCGGTGCTCGCTCCGCAGCAGCCGGACAATATCCGGCGGATATGGAGCGAGTTGAGGGCGGAGTTGGACCGATGGCGCGACACCTCCTCTGAGCGGATGAAGGAGGCGCGCCACAGGGAAGCGGAAGCGATGGCTGAGCTGCGGGTTCGCTCGCTGTACCGCAAGCTGCTGATCGGCTGCGCAGCTGTTACGGTGATGCTGCCGGCTGCTATTTGGCTGGCATCAGACTCTGTTTCCGGCACACTGGCCGCCGGAGCTGTTCTTGTTGGCCTGGACTTGTATTTGTGGCTCGGTATGATGGGCGGGTCGAAGCCGAAATCGAAACCAAAGCCTGGGCATAAGTCCAGGGACGGGATGCACCGTTATGCCGGGGAGGACGATATGCGGGCCGAAGCAAGGCTCGCCAGCTTGCTGGCCAGTCTTGTTTCCCATCCCTTAACGGCGGCGGGATCCGCTGACGCTTCTCGCACCGATGGCGCTGCCAGGTCATCTGGTGCTGCAAAAGGTGCCTCATTAGGTGCTGCACCTGGCGCTGCGTCTTTTTCCCTGCATGCGGGGGAATGGGAGCGAGAAGAACGGGAGCTGCGTCAATTGATGGAGAACTGGCAGCTATGGGAGCAGCGGCATACGGCAATCCAGGAAGAGGCGAATCAGCTTCGACAGCGGGCTGTGGGGGCCGTGAATCGCTGTGATCATATCGAGCGGGAGCTGGCCCGCCGGGAAGCCCGGTTTGAAGAGCTGGCCCGGGATTGGGAGCATTGGCTGCAAGAGCGCAGCCTGCCGGAAGACTTGTCTCCCGAGGCGGCACTCGATGTATTCCGCTTAGTAGAGCAGGGCAGGGAATGGTTAGGGCAGGTAGAACAGCTGAATATGAAGCTCGCGGCATTGTTTAAAGAGAATGCGAACTTTGAGCAGGAGGCAATGAAAGTCCAGGCTGATCTGTATGGCGAAGGACTGAATGCCGGGCACCATTCCGGACAGGGTTCCGAATCTGGACTCGAATTTGTTTTTACACACGGATCTTCCGCTGCTGATCTTTCTAGTGGACGTCTGATCCTGGAGCAGGCAGAGCAGGGCTCGGAATTGAACTCAGAACAACCTCAAGAACTGGCTTCAATTCTAACCTCGGACCAGGTTCCTGAGCTTGAAGAGAGGATGAGAATGGTCGGAAATACGCTATCGGATGTAATGGCCCGGCTGGCCGAAAATGAGCGCATCCAGGCTCAGCGTGAAACGCTTGCCTCCAGACTGGAGCCTCTTCAGGAGCAGCTGGCACGCTTGAATGATCGTTTGGACCGGGTAGCGGCGCGCGAGCAGGCGCTGCTGACAGAAGCGGGCGTTACGGATGAAGAGGATTTTCTCCGGCGAGGGGCGGAGGCGGTTCGCCGCACGGAATTGGAGCGTGAGATTCGCCATTTGGATACGGTCATGTTCTCGGGGAATGAACAAGCGCTGCGTACGGAGCTTAAACAACTGCTAGAGAGCTGCTCGGAGGAGGAACTGCACAGCCGGCTTCTTCACGCCCAGGACAGGTCGGAAGCGAAGGAGCGCAGCTGGAGGGCGCTTCAGGAGCGCAGGGGCCGTTTGCTTCAGGAGCAGGAAAGCCTTGAAGCGCGCTGCAGGCAGGAGGATGTGAACCAGCAGCTTGCTGAGCAAAATGCAGCTTTGCAGGATAGCCTTGATCAATATGCGGTAAGGGCGGTCTGTCACGAGCTAATATCCCGGGTAAGACGCGTATATGAAGAGGAGCGGCAGCCGGAGGTGCTGCGGCTCGCTTCTAATTACATGCAGGCCATGACGAACGGCCAATATGAAAGAATAGTGCTTAAAATGGGCAGTCAAGAGCTGCTGGCGGAACACCGGGAGCACGGTCCGATTGAAAGTGCGTCCTTAAGCCGCGGAACGGCGGAGCAGTTGTATTTGTCCATGCGGCTGGCCCTTTCGGAGGCTGTCTCCCATCACCGCAATATTCCGTTACTGCTGGATGATTTGTTTGTCAATTTCGATGCGGATCGCCTGCAAGGAGTTATTGCGGTTCTCAAAGAGATTTCCAGCAAGCGCCAGATGATTATGATGACCTGCCATTCTCATGTCGTTCAGGGCATTCAGGCGCAAATCCCGGAAGCGCAAATCGTGAATTTGGGTTAATTCCGCTTTCGTTTGTAGACGGCAAGCGCGTAAATCCAGAGCAGGGAAAAGAAGCCGAAGGCCGGATAAAGAACGGATACAAGCGAGCTGAATCCGAATTGGCTTGTTACATAGCAAATCATGAGTACGGCGATGAAAATGAAGTAGGGGCGAACTTGAAAATGCTGCCTGAGCTGAAGAGTTACGCCGTAAACGTCGGCCACAAAGGTGCTGAATATTTCCATAAAAATCAACAGGATATAAATGAGCTGAACGGCGCTGCCCAGCTGCGCAGCAATGCTGCCCATCGGGACTTCGTACTGGTTGATTCCCGGCATGTAGGCCGATAACGCAAAATGGGCCGCCATCAGCATGAAGCCGATTCCTATGCCGCCAAGGATTCCCCCCCATACAATCGTGCGCCGATTCGAGGTGTGCCCCCCGATTGGAACGAGCACGGCTTGGGCCATAGAGAGGTTGAAGGCGGTATATAACAGGGGAGATGCCCAGGCCATGAACCAGCCTTTATCGGTAGTCAGGGTGACGAAGCGCAAGGCGGTTGGCGAGCTTGCCGTCGAGGCGATAATGGCCATGGAGAGGATCAGCATCATGGGTACGACGATCGTGTTGAGCTGCATGACGCCTTCGATCCCTTTTCTGAGCAGGATAAAGGTTCCAATTAGAGTAAACCAGAGGCCGATTTGGTAGTTCAGTCCGAGGTACTCCACGAACACGGATCCCGCTCCGGCCAGCATAACGCTGTTGACTCCGATCAGAACGATCATGGTAAAAAAGCTAAGCCACCGGCCGAAGCCATCCCCGAAAAGGTGGCGGTTTAAATCTTCATAGGAAGCGGCCTTGATGGATTGGGCCAACAGCATCATTTTCGCGCCTAGCCATATGAACAACGATGTCGCCAGCAGGATCGTCAGTACACCCCATTTGCCATATTGGGTGAAGAATTGCAATATTTCGCGGCCGGTGGCGAAGCCGGCGCCCACGACGGTACCGACGTAAGTGAAGGCGATTTTAAGTACATTTAAGGCATTTTTCATAGTTTTCCCCCTGGCTGATGTGCTATATATAGTACAAGGTATGTTGCCGAGGATGGGGACATGACTTAATCTTGTCCTATTGCTTCGATAGTTGCTGTTGAAGCGAAGAGATAGATGTGTTAGTTTGTTACAAACGAGATGAACCGGGAGGAAAAAGTATGGAGAAATTAAAACAACGAATTGCAGAAGAAGGCGTTATTGTCTCGGATCAGGTGCTGAAGCTCGATGCTCTGCTCAATCATCAGGTAGATCCTCAGCTTACGATGGAGATGGGGCGGGAATTCGCCCGGCGCTTTAAGCTGGAGCAGGTGACCCGCGTGGTCACAGTTGAATCTTCCGGCATTGCAGTGGCATTTGCAGCTGCCTATGAGCTTGGAGTCCCCCTGGTATTTGCCCGGCGCAAGAAAACGCTGCTTGCGGAAGCCGATATGCTCTGTGAACGGGTTCCTTCGTTTACGAAAGGAATTGTGACAGACATATTGATTTCGCGGGATTTCATCTCGGAAAACGATCGTATTTTGTTCATTGATGACATTATTGCCAATGGGGACGCGGCAAAAGGATTGATTAAGATCATTAAGCGTTCGGGAGCCGAGCTTGTTGGCGCCGGGATCGTCGTCGAGAAAACGTTCCAGGCCGGTGGAAGAACTATCCGCGAACAAGGGATTCGGCTGGAATCTCTTGTGCAGATTGCTTCGCTTGCAGACGGTAAAATAACTTTTGCCTAATTAAAAAAATAGTACCAATTTTGCAACAGTCCTTTGCAGGTTTTCGTTTTTTCGATATAATGGGAGCACTAGGGAGAGGAGGCTTAACAATGGGGGATCAAAATCAATCTGTTGTAGACGTAAACTTCTTTATATCTAAACTGTCTGACGCAAAGGTTATATTTGAACGTGCCCTGGATTGTAAACATACGGAATTTGACGACCTTTATCCCTATATGCTTGAGCATCCCCAGTTTTTCTGGTACAAACGGTATGTGGCCTGGTCACAGCTTCTGACGATTGCGGGTTTGTGCGAGGAGCTGTCTATACCTTGGAAGGATGAATTCAGCCCTCAGCAGGTGGCTTATTTGGAGCAGCGGGTGATGTCGGCAAAAGTGCTTGATTTCTGGTTCGAGAAAAATGACAGCCGGGAGCATGCACAACGTTAATCTAGGGATAATTTGCTGGTTTTGGTCGTAGTTTGGTCATAAGGTGAACGATATAGTGAGACTCCGCGGTAGCCATGCGGGGTCTTTTTCTGTGCTGTAAATGAGATAAAAAGCACGATATTTGGAGCATAAACATCCGGTGAATGATATGTTAAAATAGGAGCAAGGAGGTGATTGTCCCCGTGATTTCGGATGAACAATTGAACGAATATCGATTATCCGGTGAAAAAGTGCGGGTCGTGCGGGATGCCATGCCTGATAATGACATCCGGGGCATCGTCGTAGCTTGGGATGATACACATGTATTAATCCGCAGACCGAATCGCAATGTCGTTAAGCTGGATCGAAGTTACATCATTCAACCTTCGCGTGAACCGCGAATTTCACCGGAGGATTAGCATATTTTTGGGCGGACGGGGTTAACGTATTAAGTGTAAGTTCATGCTCTTTGAGTTATTAATCGTTAACTTCACTTTACTTACGAAAGGAGTCCGTCTATGTCGCTTGTGAGCGATAAAGTAGGTGCATACAAACAGGAAATTCACCGTTATGGCGAAATGATGCCAGGCGTGACGGAGGCGTACCACGCGTTACAGGAGAGAGTTTCGCCGATGGGGCGCTCGATGCCAAGACAAAGCAGCTTATCGCTATTGGTATTGCGTTATCGATGAACCAAGAGGTCTGTACGTTCTATCACGTGAACGAGGCGCGGGCCAAAGGGGCGTCAAACGCAGAAATACTGGAGACGGTTGCCGTAGCCTCCGCTGCGCTCGCAGGCAACGCTTTATCGCAGGGAGTTACCCGCGTGCAGCAAGCTTTGGAGGCAGAGTCGGCGCTGCAGTAGCGTTAGCGCTATCGCTAGTGTGAGTAGCGCATATGGCAATTCAATTAGCTGTCCTTGAGCCTTGGAAGGCCCTGAGGACAGCTTTTTTTTGCAGGATAAGGCTAGGGAAGGTAGCTTGATGGCTTGCTTGGATCAGGAGGCGATGTCTCTATTTCCAGCTTTCTGCCAATATGCGGGGGATAATATGTGCTTGGCCTGATATAGCACGATTGCTCCGATAACTATCGTGATGGCAAAGCTGCCGCAGGCTAGCGAAGGAAGCCAGGACCATTCCCAAATGGATTTCCCAAGCGCGGTCTGCCAACCAATACATATAACTCCTAGAAAGTAAAGGAAGCCAGAAAGATGAATGACTCTGCGCCGTACTGATGTAGTGATCGTGGAGTGTTCAGCTAACCAGGCAATAGGGCAAGCTGTTAGAAGCCTGGAAATCGCAGTATGATCTGTGCATTGCAACCTGGTCAAAAAAATAAAAAAAATGTTGACTCTCTTCGGCGGGCGTGATATTATATATCTTGTCGCTGCGGAAAATACTCTGCAAGACAAGACAGCATGCGGTCGTGGCGGAATTGGCAGACGCGCACGGTTCAGGTCCGTGTGGGCTTACCCCCGTGGAGGTTCGAGTCCTCTCGACCGCATTATATTAACAAAGAATTAGCTCTTGAGTCTTCTTTCGTGGAGATTCAGGAGCTTTTTGCATACTCGGAATTTGCAGGTTAATGCACATTATTTGAGCCGAAGAAGCTTTGAACTGTATTCAAGATGTACATCTATGTTGGCGGTCGTGGAAAAATGGCTATGTCCTAACCATGCCTGATCTTCTTTTAAGCTGATGCCGTTCGCAAGCAGCAAGCTGGCGCAACTGTGCCGAAGATCGTGAAACCGAATCCGCCGTAAATTATGCTTTCTCAGGACGACTTGAATTGGTGAAAGGAAAGAGATGCTATACATAGAGTCAAGGTGTCGTTGTAACGTCAAGGACGCAATTTACCGGATGACAGATTATCTCAATAAATATCGCATGAAACTTGGCACTGCTTAGAATCCTTCGATCTTGAAGTTCTTGTTATTGTGGCTCAGGGGAGCGGGGCGGAGGGGCATAGGGGGATCTTCATGAAAGATCTTTCCCATCAAGAACTTGTTATTGCCGGCCGCTGATTTACCCGGCTCGCACAGTACCTGCAGCGTTGTTTCGTCGGTATGCAGGATGTCTTGATTCGATAGATGCGTCTTCATCCGCTGGGTCAGTAGCGAAAGCCAATGCTCCGCACCATAAATCATCTAATTGGCAAGTGTCTGGCGTGATAGAGTCAGCCCCATGTGTGCGAATTGCTGCTCCTGTCGGTACAGTGGCTGATTAGCCGCATACTTCTGGCTCATCACACATCCCCAAAAAGAACCCTTAATTCGTGAAACTAAGACCATCCTCCTGTTAGGCTCTCCAGGTGAATATAGTGAATAATTCTAATCTTCATGTTCATGTTTATAGATTTTTTTCTTACGATAAAAGGAAGGATTAACTCCATCTATTTTTTTAAAGGCTTTACTAAAGGAATGAATATCCGGAAAGCCGACACTTTCGGCAATGAGCGTTAACGGGTCATTAGTGAACTGAATCATTTCCTTCGCCTTTTCTATTCTTAGTAAAAGATGATATTGGATTGGGCTCTTCCCGAATGATTGTTTGAATAATGAAATCATATAGTATTTGCTAATTCCCGAAATTTTGGAAAGTTCATCTAAGGTTACCTTTCGGTCGATATTGTGGTTCAAGTACATCCGCAACTGCTCCATTTCTCCCATATTGGTTACTAGATGTGGATTACAGTTCCAGTAGTTTTCACGTAAAAGTACATTCAATAACTGCAAAAACAGTCCTTTTATATTCATTTCATAAAAGGGTAACGTCATTTGAAATTCTTTTATGATTTCAAAGATGATTCTTTCGATAACCAAGGTATTCCTTAACCGAATGTGACTGGGAATCTGAGGGATAATTTGCTCAAGATCGTCGTTTCGAAACCATTTCATTTCATCCGCAGTCATATCTTCAAGTTTTTTAAAGGAAACCTTTACATCCGGACTATCCTCCTTATAGAACAAATCAAAATGTAAATGAGGTTGTCGTACTAATTCTGTTCCTAACTTTCTAATAGAGTGCCGTTGCTTTGGACGAAAAAGAAAGAGGTCCCCCGGTTCCCCGATAAAAACATCATTCTCGACGGTTACTTGTATTCTGCCTTCCTTAACGTAAAGTAACTCATAGTCAAATAAAACTCTCTCCTCTAAATACCAAGGGAATGGGATATGACTATCCATTGCTATCCGGATGTACGGCGATAATTGTTGAAAGTTCATATTAGTCTTTCCCTTCAGAGTGTTTTTCAAAGCAATATATGACAAATAAACAATAATTCTACCTAAATACAAATCGACAAATGTATTATAACATGTATATGTGATGAGTGAATCGTTTCCATTGAATTGAAATTATTGATAAGGAAAGCCAATCTCGTCATGAAATTACATCAGGAACAGGACATGAACGTTTGGCAATAAAACAGCCATTAAGCGGACTGCCATTTATCAAAGATTCACGCAGTCTACCTGAATCAAGCTGGGATCGAACGAGGGGAAACTGGGACTTATATTTTATTGAGGGTATCACTTCATGAATGTGCAAGGGAAATTATGGTCTGGTATTCTTGGTGGTTGTATGGTTTTGTCGACGGTTTTGTCCGGTAGTTCTAGATAAGTTGAGAGGAGAAAAGTATGAAAACAACACGTGTAATGATGAGTGCCGTACTGTTTCTTTGTTTCTTGGTTGTGTTAGTCGGATGTGGAAATAACTCTGCAGGTAGCTCTAATGACAAGACGTTAACGGTATTAGTTGAAGGCGGTGGTCCTGCTTTTGAAGTGGCGAATAAAACCGCAGCGAAGTTTGAGGAACAGACAGGCTATAAAATTAAGATCGATTCTGTTCCTTATAGCGGGGTATACGATAAGTTGAAGGCTGAAATTGATGCGAAAAAATCGACTCACGATGTAGCCATTATTGATGTATTATGGTTTCCTTCGTTAGCGAAGGGACTGGAACCATTAGGGAATGTGTTGACGGAAGAACAGATGAATGATTTCTTACCTCAATTAAGTGAAAGCGCTACGATAAATGGGGAATTGCTAGGGATTCCGACTTGGACCAATTCTAAAATTTTGCTCTACCATAAAGATTTGTTCGAGGACCCGAATAACCAAGCGAACTTCGCGAAGGAATTCGGCTATGCCTTGAAGGTGCCAACGAGTTGGAAAGAGTATGAGGACGTTGCAAAATTCTTCACGAACAATGGAATGTATGGCACGTCCGTTTTCGGTCAGACAGGCGGCGATGCTGTCAGCAGTTGGCTCGACCATGTTACTCAAGCGGGCGTTGATTCCTTGGTGCTGGATCGTAATGGTGAAGTGAATATCACTGAAGAGCCGTATATCCAATCGCTCACCTTCCTGCAGAATCTAGTCAAAGATAAAGTTGTCCCTGAGGATTATCTGTCCATTGCAAGCAGCGAAACTGCAGAGCTGTTCAATAACGGTAAATTGGCGATGCAGCTTGCGTGGGGACATTTTTACCTCTCCTCAGATAAAGTGTTGCCAGGGCGGATTGGTGCTGCACCGATGATTGCGGGAGAGAAGGGGGTTGGCGCGGTACCAGGGCCCTGGTATCAAGTAGTCTTGAAGGATTCTCAGAAGAAAGACATTGCGGAGCAATATCTCAAGTTCATGTATGATCAAAATGAGCTGTATATGGAATCGTTAGGGGTAGCAGCTCGAAAGTCAGTCTTTGAAAAGTATATTGATATTCCGCAATATGCGCATGTGAAGGCGATTGAAGCGACCCTTGACGGAGCACAGACGCAGAACAGACCACAGATTGAGCAGTGGAGCCAAATTGAGAATGAAGTCCTCTCGCCGATGCTGCAAAAGGTTCTATCCGGCAGCGATCCAGCCACGGAATTAACATTGGCTAAAGAACAAATCGAAGAAATTCTAGGCAGATAGAAAAAAGGTGGTGCGTTCGAACGTGCCACCTAAGCAAGGAGTCTAACGATGCGCATGATCACGATAACAGAAGAGTCTCTTCCAAAAAAAAAATCTCAGAAACGAGTGTCTTCGACCATTGATCGAAAAACATTGATGTTGTTTTTCTTGCCAGCAGCTATTTTTATGTTCCTGTTCTTGTTATATCCGTTATTCAAGCTCGTGTTCGACAGTTTCTTTGTTACCAATGATGTTGGGACACGCACTTTTGCGGGGGGCGATAATTACCTCCGTGCCGTAGAATCTGCTTCGTTTTGGAAGTCGTTTAAGAATACGGTCATTTATGTGTTGTTGGCAGTAGGCTTTGAGACAATAATTGGCTTGACCTTAGCAGTTGTTTTTACGCATAAATATCGTGGGTTCCGCTTCTTACGCACCTTGATTTTGTCGCCATTAATGATTGCACCGCTCGTGGCCGGCTTGATCTGGAAATTCATGCTGAGCAACCAGTTCGGCATTATTAATACGTTATTGGTAAAGCTGGGGCTTATTGAATCCACCAGCAGCATACTCTGGCTGGCCGACCCTAAAATTTCACTCCTGTCATGTATCATTGCGGATGTCTGGCTAACAACACCCTTTATGATGTTGATGTTTCTAGCGGGGATTCAAGGTGTTCCGGACAGTCTATACGAAGCGGCGGAAATCGAAGGTGCAAGTCGTTCGCAAATGATTTTCAAGATTATAATACCGAATATTAAACCGATTCTTATGAGCGCTCTGGTCGTGCGGATTATTGATGCTGCGCGTTCCTTCGATATTATTTGGGTCATGACGCAAGGGGGACCTATCAATTCATCCGAGCTCTTGAGCGTGCATATTTACAAGATGCTTCAACGGTACGGTGATGTAGGGTATGCGAGTGCAATGGCCGTGATCTTCATTGTGCTGTTGGTAGGAATTACATTGCTATCCATGCGAAAAGTAAAAGAATAGGGAGACGATTCCATTGTTTGCAGAACAACTTGGGCGAAATAGAAAAGACAATGTTTGGATCTTTATCATGTACGGAGTAGCTGCATTGTTCTTGGTCGTCTTTATATTTCCGTACCTATATATGTTGCTATCCTCATTTAAGCCGTCCAACGAGGTAATTTCCACGTCGCCAACTTTTTACCCAAAGGCTTTCTCGATCGAGAATTATATTCAATTATCGCAATATGCGGGGATGGGTAGATTCTTTATCAACAGTATTGTTGCAGCATCAGTGGGTACTCTTATATGTCTTATCTTAGGATCTATGGCTTCGTATGCTATTTCCAGAACAGCAGCATCGAAATTAAGCGGGTTTTTTTTGGTACTTGTTCTGTGCCTCAAGATGATTCCGATGTCCAGTATCGCGGTACCAATTTACGCATTGATCCAAAAATTCGGTTTATATGATTATTTGCCTGCTCTAGTCGTGGTGTATGCAGCTGTCAATATGCCATTTGTACTGTGGATGATGATTAGCTTTTTTAAAGCCATTCCAATCGATATGGATGAGGCGGCTTCGATTGACGGGGCTTCCCCGATTGTGAGCTTTCGAAAAGTCATTCTGCCGATCACCATTCCAGGGATCATTTCGACGGGGATCTTCACCTTTTTGTTGGCGTGGAACGATTTCTTGCTAGCACTTCTACTGACGAGCAGCTCAGCAAAGACCGTGCCCGTTGCGTTGTCGGAGTTTTTGACGGCATACAACTTGGATCTGGGACCGATGACTGCGGCAGCAACTTTATTTAGTTTTCCGGTAATTGTCATTTCGTTCTTCTTACAGAAATATCTGGTATCTGGCATGTTGGCCGGGTCCGTGAAGGAATAATACAACGATGTGGAGTGATCAGTATGGATTTGCATGAGCGAAGAATTGCAGAAGCAAATATCTATTTGAACCAGTATCGTAATAAAATCAGTCAAAGTCAATATCGCCAAAATTATCATTTCTGCACACCTGTTGGTTGGTTGAATGACCCGAATGGATTCATTCAGTATCGAGGCGAGTATCATTTATTCTATCAATTTCATCCATACAAGCCTTATTGGGGTGCAATGTACTGGGGTCATGCCAAAAGTAAAGATTTGATTCACTGGGAGCACCTCCCTGTGGCATTGGCGCCGAGCGAAGCTTATGACGATCATGAAAAAGGCGGCTGTTTCTCAGGAACAGCGATCGAGAAAGATGGTCGATTATATATCTTCTACACCGGAACGGTCCTCCAAGGGGAGAAGGTGATTCAGACCCAATGTCTTGCGATCAGTGAAGATGGGTTGAAGTTTACGAAGTATGCGGGAAATCCGATTATCGATGCGGATTATCCGGGTGTTACGCCTGAGAATTTTCGTGATCCGAAGGTATGGGAGCATAATGGCCGGTATCATATGATTGTCGGTACGAGTATTTCGGGGAGAGGAAACGCCTTGTATTACACGTCGGATAATCTAGTGGATTGGGAACTCTCGGGCCCATTCGTTGATTATGAAGGCAATTATGGGACCATGTGGGAATGTCCGGATTTCTTTAGGATCGGAGAGAAGGCGGTCCTTCTTTTTTCACCAATGGGACTCGGTGAGACGACAACGCTATATTTGGTTGGAACCATCGATGATGCGACCGGGAAGTTTAGGATTGAATCCGAAGAAGTCATTGATTATGGGTTTGACTTTTACGCGCCGCAATCGATTTTAGACCATCAAGGTCGAAGGATTATGATGGCTTGGCAGAATGGATGGGATTGGATGCCATGGTGGAAAGATTTTGGCCCAACGTCAGAGATGGATCAGTGGTGCGGGGCGATGAGCTTGCCAAGAGAAGTGACTTTGGAGGGTTCTCAATTAGGCTTCAGACCTATTCAAGAAATCTCGCAATATATGAAGAATCAGTATCTGTTTCAAGAGATTTTTGTCTGGAAAGAAGAGCGTCTGTTAACCGCAGAAATGTCGGAGAGTTTTATGCTCGAATTAGATCGAACGGATCTTCAGGGTACTTTAACGTTGACCATCAAGAATGAGCAGGGAGTCGCCGATCAAATTGTTTGTTCTCGAACGCGTATAGAATATTTCAATGTTAACAATCCGTTTGGAAAAACAGGGAAATCGATGGTGGCTGCTGACAATGAACCGCTTCTTTTGTATTCCGATAGCTGCAGCTTAGAGATTTTTGGAGTGGAATCAGGGAAAATGTTCTCTGTAAATAACTTCATGAAAAAGGGCAAGCGAATAATTACGGTGACGAGCGATTCTCCTAATACAATAATTAGATTAAACCTTCGTGAAATACGTACTTAGTTGGTTGAAAGATGAGAAAGGGTGCTCGATCGTGGCGAATATTAGTGATGTGGCAAAGAAAGCGGTGTTTTCCATCAATATCTGACGTAGTATCCAGATATCGATGGGATCTTCTCGATAGATTTGGTCATCATTGCGATGCTTAGACAAACTTTGAAGCGAGGCATTCGGGCTCCTCAAGCATTGAGATGAGTCGGATATGATGGGACCTATGTGCGCAGATGACCTATCCTTCTTTTCCAAGCGTCATCCAGCCTTATGAGGAGCTGGCCAAGAATGTCGTCGCGCTCTTGGTGGAGTTAATGGACAAGAAGGAAATCGATCAAATGATCTATGAATTGGATGTACATCTGACGGAAGAACAGTGATAGGAGGAAGAGAAATGCTACTGGGCTCGATTGAGGCGGGCGGGACGAAATTCGTCTGCAGCGTAGGCACGTCAGAACTGGAGGTTATCAAGAGAGTCAGCTATCCCACAACGACGCCAAGTGAGACGCTAGCGCTCGTGATTGATTTTTTCCAACAATATGCAGAGGATTTACAGGCGATTGGAATCGGCTCATTTGGTCCGATTGATATTCATCCGGCTTCGCCAACGTATGGCTATATTACCTCGACACCGAAGCTGGCCTGGAAGGACTTTGACTTTGTAGGGACGATAACCGAGGCATTGCATGTGCCAATCGCTTGGACAACCGATGTCAATGCAGCAGCCTATGGGGAATATATGAAAGGGCACGGCCAAGGCTTGTCCAGTATCGTCTACTATACGATCGGAACGGGCGTCGGCGGCGGGGCCATCCAGCAGGGGCAATTCATCGAAGGATTCAGTCACCCAGAGATGGGACATATTCTCGTTCGTCAGCACCCCGACGATCACTTTGAAGGGGCTTGTCCCTATCATCAGAATTGTCTGGAAGGGTTGGCGGCGGGGCCGGCGATCGAGAAGCGATTCGGTGTGAAGGGCCAAGAACTGCCAGCAGATCACCTGTACTGGGAGATCGAAGCGTATTACATTGCGCAATGTGCGTACACCGCGACGCTCCAGTTTTCCCCGGAGCGGATTATTTTCGGTGGGGGCGTTATGCAGCAAGAGCACATGGTTCAGCGCGTGCGCGTGATATTCAAGGATTTGCTGAACAATTATGTCCGAACGCCCGATCTCGCCCAATATATCGTGACGCCGGCGTTAGCAAATAATGCAGGGACGATCGGCTGCCTTGCCTTAGCGAGGGACCATGCGTGGGAAGCGTAGAATGCTTGTGATGAGGGGAGCCCGTGGAAGCAGGTTAGCTTTGTTAGTCTTTGATTTCAAAGACTTACTCTATGTCTAAATTGGCAGGGAAGCTCCTGCTGCGGATTAAAGGTTGGTAATCCTCCCCTAAACTTCGACGTGCATGCGGAATATATAGTGTTGTCGACAAGTAGAAGGTACTTTCCGTTTTAGATGAAAGATAATAAGAATTGAGTGAGTTCATAAAGTCTTATAAAGAATCTGAACGTCTTGAACAAACACACTAAGTGGATAGGAGATTTTATTTATGGCTAGTAAAAACTATTACGACGTAACAGAGTGGCCTGTCGGTAATCCGTATGAGGATATTGGCGAGGTAATCAATAGCATTATAGCAGATATTAAAAGTAGGCAAACGGACACTGATGTGAATAAAGGCGGAAAGCCGGGTGCGGTAATCTATATTCCACCGGGAGATTATCATCTTGTCAGTCAAGTAGTTATAGACATCAGTTATCTTAAAATTATGGGTTCTGGACACGGGTTTACATCTTCGAGTATTCGTTTTAATACTTCTGAGAATGAATGGCCGGATTTGCATGAATTGTGGCCGGGAGGAAGTCGCATACTCGTAGATATTCCCCTAGAAGTGAATGACGAGGAATATAAAGGAGCTGCATTTTATGTTGAACGAAGTGGAAATCCCCGAATAAGTTCGGTAGAGTTTTCTGATTTTTGTATTGATGGTTTGCATTTTATTGAAGATGGTTCAGGAGAAATACATCCGGAAAACACATATATTAATGGGAAAACGGGTATTTATGTTGCGAGCGCTTGTGACTCATTTCGGATTACAGGCATGGGGTTTGTGTATTTAGAGCATGGAATTACGATCTATCATGCTGATGCACTGACTATACATGATAATTTCATAGCTGAATGTGGTAACTGTATAGAACTACGAGGCTGGGGACAGGCTTCAAAAATAACCGATAACTTGATAGGAGCCGGTTTTAAAGGATATTCAATTTACGCTCAAAATTTTGGTGGACTTTTGATTACAGCGAATAATGTTTTTCCACGAGGTGCGAGCAGTATCTATTTTGATGGTGTGACACGTTCCAGTATCACAAATAACAGACTTCATTCATTTTATCCAGGAATGGTGGTATTCAGGGAAAATTGTTCGGAAAACTTGGTTTCTTCAAATCACTTTTTACGTGACCATGAACCTTGGACCCCTTTTCTGGGAATAGACAATGGTTTAGATGATTTGTATGGTCTCCTCTATATCAGTGGTAATAATAATTCTATAATTGCTAATCACTTTTCTGAAGGAATTAATTCTCAGAAAATCAAGCCGGTAGGTGCAACACCTGTAATCATACGTATTGTTTCGGGTAATGGAAATTATATTTCTAATAATCATGTTGTTGCTACGGAGGTTCATGCCAAGATAAGTGATTCTTGTTTCTCTGCGCAAGTAGGCGCTTTGTTGACTACCGAAGCATCGGAGCCGCTTACCGTAACAACAGTATTGGTAGAAAAAGAATCGCTTCAAAATACGATTCTTGATTCGGGAAGTGATGCACAGGTTGTTATGGACAAGACTGTAAATGCATTCAGAGCCACTCCATCGCCAGGAGCATAGATAATATATTCAACTATTTTGTGGTAATTTATGTTCCAAAATTTCAATTGCAAGTCGGACACTTGAATTATTTCGTTTGTCAATTAATTTTTTGGTGCTTCCTAGTATTGGAAGCGCCTTTTTTTATATAGTTTGCGCGCCTAGCTCAAGTTAGGCACAACTAACCGGTGAAAGTCCGGTTGAGGTAAGAGCCAAGTCGCCTTGTAGCTAACGGGCAACTGGTGGAGAGATCCTAAGATTGAATCCCCGTGACAAAGCACTTCTACGGAAGAGCGAGTATATCAGCAGGCCGTAACATGAAGTGAATCCTGCCGCACTGTCAAAAAAGACCTGTAAAGGACAAGAGTGAGCCGAGCCCCGAGACCTTGGGTGAAGGCCATGGTACTCGTGAAGCACTTGGAAACGCAACGCGGAAGAACTCTCGGTGTAGATGATCGGCATGTTGAGAAGGCTGTGACTGAAACTAGGGAAACCCTACCTCGCATGGCAAACGCCGTAGAAAGCGAACCTATAAGTTCGAAAGGTGAAGTGGCGAGCTGCGGGGAGGGAGGCGGAGGGGGCTGTAGTACCTGCGAAGCAAGGACAACACAACCTTGTGGAGGGAAAGTCCCCTGCTTTGTTAACGTAATGGAGGAGTTAAGAGTCAGTGAATGCAGTGAAATCTGCTAACAACGGCAATGGAAAAGCTCAACAATCCCAAAAAGTACTATACCTAGCGGCCAAGGAAAATCCGAAGCGGCGATTTCACGCGCTGTACGACAAAGTGCACCGTAGGGACATTCCTTGGAAAGCATGGAAACGGGTGAAGGTATACGGCGGAAGCGGTGGAATGGATGCCGGCCAAGTGGAACGCCCACGAGGCCATCTGGCACATTCGGCGGGCCGTAAAGAAAGGGGTCTACAAGATAGCTACTAAAATTATAAGGAGCCCTCTTTTATTCTTAAAAAAGACAGATAATAAACTTAAAAATGCCCAGTTGAATGCAGTTTCAAATCATCGTATAGTATCTGTGCATGTGGATTCAACCTCTAGGTATGTCGATTTGGCATACCTACGTCGGCAATTTTGAGGCCGTTCTTTGTCTTTATGTATTTTCTTAAAAGAGATATAATTGGAGCTTACAAATACAAGTTCAGCAAGGAAGGATACGGATGATGAAGTATAATCATTGGATCCGCATAGCAGCTTCGCGAATAAGAAACATGAAGTTCCAAAAAAAATTAATGCTGGGCTACCTTCTAATTTGCGTTATTCCGCTCATTGGTGTAAGCGCAATCATTTTTCGCCAGTCGGCAGCGGGACTGGAAGATTCCTCGCAGGAGTTTGCCGCTCTGTACACGTCCCAGATCAGAACTTCTTTGAACGAACTGATGAAAGAATATGACAAGGTGACCAAGTCCGTACTCATCGACGGTGAACTGATTTATAGGCTTGGGGAAGAGCGGAACAGATCGATGGATGAATTAATCCTGGAGCGGGTCGCCGTTCAGCGGCTGCTCATGCGGGTCGCTATGCTTAAACCGGAGATCGGTACCGTGATGCTGATCAGCCGCGATAACGGCGTATACCAGTATACTACGACCACTAGCGTGGTTAACGAGAACGCTCTATTGTCCCAGGCGTGGTTCACGAAGCTTCGCAGCTTGGATGAGACTTTTTTTATTACTGGGGTGCACGATCGTTCTTATTACGATGACAAGGGGGAAGGAGCCATTGTAACAGTGGGCAGAGTACTCCTGAATTCGGAGGGGGCCTATGCAGGGATTTTGCTCATCGATCTGGACCCGTTTGCCTTACTGCAGCTTGATCAAGAATTTGTCACCGCGAGGGACAAATACGGTATGAGTGTCACTATAAGCAATCGTCAAGGGGAAATTGTCTATCAGTCCGATGCGGCCAGCGGCCGGCTGTCTTGGCAGCAGGTGTTGGAAGCGGGCATGTCTTCTTCTAATGATGTGAGCAGCAAGGACAAAATTGTTTTGTCGGGCAACACGGAATTGGGCAATCTGTTGATCAGGACGGAGATTCCTCGCGAGAAGCTTCTATCCAAGATTAATCAGATCAAAGGGATGACTGTGATGGTGATTCTGGCAAGTTGTTTAATCGTAACGCTTATGTCTCTTGGTTTAAGCTATACGATTACCAAGCCGATTCAGGCGCTCCGCAAGAGCATGAAGCAGGCGGAATTAGGGCAATACCAGCCTATCGAGAGAAATCAGGCCAATGACGAGATCGGCAGTTTGGTCAACAGCTATAACAAGATGATCGTAACGATTCGAACCTTGATTGAGGATGTCTATATCGGGGAGATCAAGCATCGCAGAGCCAAGCTCATCGCACTCCAGAACCAGATTAACCCTCACATGCTGTACAACACTTTGGAATCTATCCGCATGAAGGCGCTGGTGAACGATGATGAGGAGACGGCCGCTATGATCAAGATATTGGCTCGAATGTTCCGGCTTGCTTTGGGGAAGGAAGGCAGGCAGCATTCGGTGCAGCATGAACTGGAGTATACGGCGAATTATGTACAGCTTCAGAATTTGCGGTTCGATAATAAGTTTCTCCTAGATATCCGAATTCCCGAGGAGCTGCAGCAATGCAGCATCATCCCGCTGGTTTTCCAGCCCATTGTAGAGAATAGTGTTAATCATGGATTCGAAGACTACAGCCGGACTATGCATATCGTAATTGAAGGGTTCCTGACGGAAGCGGGCGAAATTTTAATCCGGATCACAGACGATGGGATCGGTATGACTGAGGAGATGCAGGCGAAGCTGTGTGCACTTTTGGATGCAGCCGGGTCTGACAAGTACAAACTGGAAATTATGGATGAAACGGACACTAAAGGGTTAGGTCTTAAAAATATCGCAGAACGCATCAAGCTCCATTATGGAGATCAGTATGGTTTGACAATTCGTTCCGAACTTGGAATTGGCACGACGGTTGAAATTTTAATCCCCAAGATCTGAATTGCAGCAGGGTGCGAAATGAAAAGAGAGGTGCTTGGGATGAAACTGGTTTTGGTCGATGATGAAAAAGGGATTGCGGACGGTCTGAAAAAAATAATAAGCCGCTATATTCCCGATTGCGAGATAGTCGGCACCGCATATAACGGTTTGGAAGGGTTTACATTGATACAAAATCGGCAGCCGGATATTGTTATTACGGATATTCGGATGCCGCAGGCGGATGGCCTGGAAATGATCAAAATGCTGAAAGATGCGGGAAACAGCGCCAAATTCATACTCCTAAGCGGTTATGCCGATTTCGAATATGCCCGAAGAGGCATACACCTGGGGGTACAATTCTATATCAACAAGCCGGTGGAGGAAGTGGAGCTTCGCGACTGCGTCCGTCAAGTCATGGAGGACATCCGCGAGGAAAGAGCCAAGCTTCAGGAGGTAGACGACTTGAAGCGGGAGGCACACCGCCGCATGCAGGAAAATGTACTGCGGGATATCCTGGATAACGGCAGCGACAGTACGGTTCATGTGGAAGAAACGCTGCGAATCGCCGGGATACAAACGAAGGGCGTACGGTTCGTATGTGCGCTGCTGGAATTCGACGATGGTTTTGGCTGCGTCAAAGAAGGCGGTCTTTGGCCTGTGCTTCAGCAAATCGACCGGGCCTTGGAACGGTACAAGGCCGTATATCGATTCCGTTACTCTGGATCTCAAGTGGCCGTTGTAGTTAGCCTTACCGAGACAATCGGATATGATGAACTGATTCGTGCTGTCCACGGTCTGAAGGCTGCGTTGTTCCAGGAACTGAACTTGTCCGTTACTTTCGGAATCGGCACTTTACAGGAAAGGGCCGCGGGAATCGGCCAATCTTTTGAAGAAGCCCGTTATGCCTTAAGCTACAAGGTCATCAAGGGGGAGGGAGCCGTAATCCCTTATCCCGACACGGTCAACCTGACGGGACGCCGCCATCCTGTTCCTGAAGAACTGATCAACAAACTGGAGGCGGAGCTCGACAATATGAACGAAGAGGGATGTGTCGGCATTATCCGCGAGATTTTCCGGGGCATGGAGGCTCAGCAAAGCATGAGCCCTACGGATCTCCAATTGCATTGTATCAATATCCTTCTATCGAGTGTGCGGAAGATGTCGTTTCAACAGCTGCAGCAAAATGACTTCCTGGGGCGCAATATTTTGTCTCTGGAGGCCATATCGAGCTTCCGTACGCTGGAGCGCCTGGAAAAGTGGATGATTCAGATCATCCGGCGCATTATTGTGTTTAAGTTAGAACATAACGTGCCTAAGAAGAAGGATATCATCGCCGAGGTTAAAGAATACGTATCACAGCATTACAGCGATCCGATTACCCTTGCGGAATTGGCTTCCCGTTTTTTTATCAGTCCTTATTACTTAAGCCAGTTATTCAAGCAAAAAACGGGGGATACCTATATCAACTTTCTGGGACAGGTCCGAATCGGCAAGGCGAAGGAACTGCTGGAAAGGACGGATTTGAAGGTTTATGAAATTTGCGAGCGGGTAGGATATTTGGATACGCAGCATTTCGCGCGGCTGTTCGAGAAGCTGACTGGGCAAAGACCCAGCGAATACCGCAAAAGCCGGTCGCGCGCTTAATTGAAAGTCATATTCAGGCCACTCCAAGCAGGAGTGGTTTTGATTTTCTCCTAAAAAAGACCGGGTAGGAACTTAAAAATGACCGATTGGTTACGGATGACACTGGCTGTATAGTAAGTTTGTAAGCGGATACAGCACTTGGGATTCAAGGGGGGACAGACAGATTGAAAACAGTTCGTTTTCATCGCATGAATGTATATTAATTTGGCTGCAGCATCCTAAAAAAAGACCGGGCAGGAACTTAAAAACGACCGATTGAGCGATGGTTTCCCGAATTGTATAGTAGCACTGTTAACGAATTCAACACCTAGAAATCAAGGAGGGACAAGATTGAAAGCAGTTGCGTTTCATCGAATGAAGGTTTATTGGCCGCTGTATGTGATGGCAATCCCGGGAATCGTTTTTCTCATCGTTTTTAAATTCATTCCGCTGGCCGGTTCTGTAATCGCATTCAAAGACTATTCGGTTTTTCAAGGGTTTCTCAATAGTCCATGGGTAGGTCTCAAGCATTTTGGCACGTTGCTGGAGCATCCAGACTTTGCCCGCGTGTTCGGCAATACCTTGATGCTTGGATTTTTCAAGCTTGTATTGGTCTTTCCGGTGCCCGTATTGCTTGCTCTCATGATCAACGAGATTCGGAAATCAGCATTGAAGAAAGGGATCCAGACTGCACTGTACATTCCGCACTTTCTATCATGGGTTATCGTTGGCAGCATTCTCTTCGATTTCTTTTCATTGAGCGGCTTGTTCAACCTGATCATCGGGTGGCTGGGTCATGAACCTGTTCTGGCTATGCAGGAAAGCGCATACTTCAGACCTATTTATGTTCTAGCTTCGATATGGAGGGATGCCGGCTGGGGAACCGTGGTGTATATGGCCGCCGTTAGTGCGATTGATCCGCAGCTTTATGAATCGGCGATGATTGATGGCGCTTCCAAGCTTAGACAAATCCGCCATATTACATTTCCGCTGCTGCTGCCTACCGTATTGGTACTGTTTCTGCTCGAGATCGGAAATTTCCTGGATCTGGGCTTTGATCAAGTGTACAACCTGCTCACCCCGATGACCTATAATGTAGGAGATATTCTGGATACGTATGTGTTCCGGACGGGCATACAGCAGGCACAGTACAGTTTTGCTACGGCGGTAGGATTGTTTCAATCGGTGATTGGATTTGTTATGGTGTATACCTTCAATAAGCTATCGAAGAAAGTTTCGGACGGGGGGTTATGGTAATATGCTTGAATCGAGAGGGGAAAAAATATTCGTTACGTCAATCACGGTATTGCTCGTCCTGTTCTCTGTTGCTGCAATTATACCGCTCCTGTCCGTTATCGCCACTTCGTTTAGCTCCAAAAGCGCCGTAGATATGAACCTGGTAACGCTATGGCCGAAGCAATTTACACTAGATTCATGGAAGTACATTATCGATCGTCCCGATTTATGGAAATCATTCCTTCTGACGCTCGGTACTACGTTAATCGGAACGGCATTGGCGCTTCTGATGACCGCCTTGTTCGCTTATCCGCTGTCGAAGCCCGAATTTCGCTGGGGCTCCGTGATTATGGTAGCTGTAGTGATCGCCATGATCTTTAAGGCGCCGATTGTCCCTTATTTCCTGACGGTCCGCGGCGTTGGTCTCTATGATAACCCGCTCGTTCTGGTCATACCGCATATTCTGAATCCGTTCAATTTAATCATCATGAGAACCTTCTTCAAGCAATTCTCCAAGGAATTGGAGGAAGCCGCTTTTCTCGAAGGGTGCGGATATTTCCGAATGCTGTTTCATTTCGTGCTTCCACTGTCCAAGGCAGTGCTGGCGACCCTTGCTTTATTTTACGGTGTGGTGTTATGGAACCAATTTCAGCATCCGCTGTTCTTCTTGCAAAATACGGACTGGTTTCCGCTGCAGATTAAAATCCGGCAGTTCATTACGGACGGCAATGTGATCATGGCAGGCGCTCCGACTACAGCTGATCTTAACTATAATGAGCGGACTTTAAGAGCGGCGACCGTGATCTTTGCGATCATTCCGATCATTTTGGTGTATCCTTTCCTGCAAAAATATTTTGTAAAAGGAGCTATGATCGGCTCCGTAAAAGGTTAGTATCTAGGGGTGTTCGTTTTTGCAAATTAGACATAAACCTGATTTCTTTCCAAAGGGGGAAAAAGAATGAAGCTTAAAAAAATCGGCGTATTATTGGCGATAAGTGTTCTTGCAATGACTACGGTGTTAACGGGTTGCGGCGGAAGCAAAAAAGCTTCCGAAGGTTCATCAGCCGCGAACCAAAAACAGACATCCGCTGGTGAAGAGGTCGTCGATATTGAGGTTTGGGGTACTAACATCGGATACAAACCGGTCGAAAAAGGCAGCAAGCTGTATGAATTTTATAAGGAAAAGCTTGGCGTTGGCGTGATCCATCCGTATGTGGAATGGAATGGAGGCACCAACTATTTGAATCAGTTAAACCTGAAGATTGCCGCCAATGAAATGCCCGACTTGTTCTTGCCTCAGCAGGGGATTGAGGACAATTTGGCCAAAAACGGCGCAATTGCCGATCTGACGGAGCTTCTGCCTGAACATGCGCCGAATTTGTGGAATGCTATTCCAGAGGATATGTGGAATGTGGTCAAGGCGAACGACCCCACTGGTCAAGGGAGAATTTATTATATCCCCGGCGTGGTGGATTATGGCAGATATGCTGGCATGATCCGTCAGGATTGGCTCGACAAGTCGGGGCTGCAGATGCCGCAGACCCAGGAAGAATATATTAAGGTTTTGGAGGCATTCCGGGATCAGGATCTAAACGAAAACGGACAGAAGGACGAAATTCCAACCGGTGGCCGGGAGGAAGCGCGATGGATGGACCATTTGTTTGCGATGTACGGGGTGGCCATGTTCGAAGGTTATCCGGACTGGGACATTTATGACGGCGAGTTGACTTACTCCGCAGTGACTCCGAATATGAAAGCGTCTTTAGAATTCCTGTCTAAGCTGTACAAGGAAGGCTTGATCGACAAGGAGTCGCTGTTGAACACCAAGGATAAGTGGGACGGCAAGATTCATTCGGACAAGGTCGGAAACTACTTCCACTGGGTGGAGCACGGTTACTTGCCTTTAGAAAATTTGTTTAAGAATACGGGCGTAAAAGCTGAGTTTACCGTACTTCCCCTCCCGGAAGTCGAAGGCTATGATGGTTTCTATACTTGGAAGAGATTTACCCCTCCAGCCTGGGTAGTCAAGAACAACAAGGATGAGAAGAAGCTGATGGCCACCATGAAGCTGCTGAACAATATGTATGACGAAAAAGTCTGGAAGGATCTGTATCTCGGCGTGGAAGGTATGCACCATATGATCAAGGACGGGCAGGCAACCCGGCTGCCGGATGACAAGAGTACCCAAGAGAATCTGATTCTCGATCCGTATGCCAAAATATCCACCCTTGATTTCATGATAGATCTGAACAAGAGCACCGCTTCGGAAGATAGATTGTGGGCCATTGACCAGGTCAACCGGAATATGGAAGAAGCTCAGAAGTATGCCAAGGTCATAGCTGGTGACGGCATGCCGGCTAGCGTATACGACGGTTACCCGGATATTAACAATCGTACGCTTTACGTGGAGTACGCCACAAAAATTATTATTGGGCAATATCCGATCAGCAAGTTTGACGAATTCGTCGAGAAGTGGAATCAATCGGGCGGCGAAGAAGTTACGAAACGCGCAAGAGAATGGTATGCAAAAGTACTGAAATAAATGGGTAACCCTGAATATCCGCCCGGCATTTTCTAAAGTCGGGCGGATATTTCCATGTGGGCCGTGATGTGGGCCGTGATCTGTTTGATGTTCTGAAACTAAGTTGAACCAGGAGGCTATCATGAGTAAACGTTTAAAAGAAGTGCTTGAGGGGAGAGAGCAAAACTACATTCTTCCCTTTCTCTGGCAGCATGGCGAGGAGGAGCAGACGATTCGGGAGGAGATTGCCCGTGTTCATGAAGCCGGAATCGGAGCCGTCTGCGTGGAATCCCGGCCTCATCCGGATTTTCTTGGACCAAAATGGTGGAGGGATATGGACATTATTTTGGAGGAAGCCCGGAATCGGGGCATGAAGGTATGGTTTCTCGATGATGATCATTTTCCAACAGGGCATGCAGGGGGAAAAGTAAAAGAGGCGCCTGCTGAGCTTCATCGCATGTTTCTCGGGGAACGCTATGTCGATACTATCGGTCCTGCCGAAGGGACATCCATTCTGCTGGATACTTTGCTGATGAACGGGCTTCGGCCAACCGTTTCGCTTACCCGAAACGCGAATGGAATCAATAAGCTGGTTTCGGTGGTTGCAGTCCGCCGCAATCCGTCCGATGGATCATTACTCGGTGAAAGTGTCGACATCACTGAACTTGTGGAAGATGGAATCCTTTATTGGGATATCCCTGAAGGGTATTGGCGGATTTTTATTATTTTCGAAAACAAGGATGGCGGTAGCAAAGCGCAGGAAAACTATTTAAACCCGCTGGACCGGGAATCGGTTCGCATCTTGCTTGATACGGTATATGAAGCTTTTTACGAGCGGTACCGGGAAGACTTCGGAAAGACGATTGCCGGCTTCTTCTCGGATGAGCCCGGGTTCTACAATGATCCGGCAACCTTCGATTTCAATTCCAAACCCGGAAAACAGGGGGTGCCGCTGCCCTGGAGCCGGAACATGCCGGACATGCTGGAGCGAGCCCTGGGACCGGGCTATCGCAAGCTTCTATATCTTCTCTGGCAGGATGCCGGTGAACAATCGAGTATCGTGCGGTACGCCTACATGAATATTGTCAGCAAGCTCTATGCGGACAATTTCTGCGGTCAAATCGGCACATGGTGCAGAGCTCGCGGGGTAGAATACATCGGCCATATTGTTGAGGACAACAATGTCCATGCAAGATTGGGTTCTAGCGCTGGACATTTCTTCCGCTCGCTCTGGGGACAGGATATGTCGGGCCTGGATGTCGTGCTGTGGCAGATTGTGCCCGGCTTCGATGAATTGTCTTTCCGCTGGCCTGGGGGAGGAGAAACGGACAGTGAATTTTTCCATTATGGCCTCGCTAAGCTGGGGGTGTCACTCGGGCATGTGGATCCCAAGAAGAAGGGCCGGACGATGTGCGAGCTGTATGGGGCCTATGGCTGGGCGGAAGGCTTGAAGCTGATGAAGTGGCTCACTGATCACATGCTTGTTCGGGGCGTCACTCATTTCGTTCCGCATTCCTTTACCCAAAAGCCTTTTCCGGATCCGGACTGTCCGCCGCATATGTATGCTAGCGGACAAAATCCGCAATACCGTTACTATAAACATTTAAACCGATATATGAATCGGATCAGCCATCTCATTTCGGAAGGAAGGCATGTGGCCACCGCAGGTGTCCTGTACCACGCCGAAGCGGAATGGTCCGGGGAAGCGATGTATTTTCATAGGCCGGTAAAGGAATTGATGCAGCATCAGATCGACTGCGACGTTCTGCCTGTCGATGTTCTTTTGGATACGGCTGCCGTTACAGACGGGAAGCTGCACGTCCACCGCGAAGATTACGCGTGCTTAATTGTTCCTTACGCAGAAGCGCTTCCGGCGGCAATGATCCGCCGTCTGGCCGATTTTGCAGAACAGGGGCTGTCCGTTCGCTTTGTTGGCGGTCTGCCGCTGGGATCGAGTGAGGGCTTTGATGTTTCCGCCGAGTTGTTCGCTCTTGCCGATCATCGGAATGTGAAACAGGTGGCTTTGGATAAGCTAGCGCAAGATTTGATTTCGGACGGCTATTATGACATTAGCATCGGCGGGTACGAGCCCTATCTTCGGAGCTACCATTGTACTCATGATGATATGGATGTGTTTATGCTCTTTAACGAAAGCCCGCATCAAACGATTCGCACGCCGATTGTTTTGCCCGTCCAAGGCGAAATATATGCCTATGACGCTTTTCTAAATCGCTTGAACCGTTTGGATGCGAGCGATGGGGAAGGTACGACAACAGTGCAGCTTGTGCTGCATCCGTATGAATCCATCGTGCTGCTCCATGGAACCGGTCTTGAAGGTTTAAGCGCTGCTCCGCCGAAGTATGTGACAGATTCCGAGCATAAGCTTGACGGCGAGTGGACAATATCCCTCTCAAAAGCTGAACAATATCCTCTTTTCCAGGAATGGGGAAGGCGGGAGGCGTTGGTGAATATGAGCAGACCTGATTGCTTGCCGCACTTTACGGGTACCTTCCGTTATGAAACGGAGTTTGAATGGGATAAATCTGCGGGCGGGGTTTTGTTGGATTTGGGCGAGGTTTATGAAACAGCGGAAGTATGGCTGAACGGAGAGCATGCGGGTGTCCGCATCTGTCCGCCTTACTCTCTGGAAATCAACGGCCTGCTGAAGAAGGGGAAGAACAAGCTGGTTATTGAAGTTACGAATACGTTGGCAAAAGATCAGCGCGACTACTTATCGTCGTTTGCACAGCAGGAACCAAGCGGGCTGATTGGACCTGTTCGGCTGCATTACGCATTGCCGGGAACCCTTGCGGAGCCTGGATTTGAACAAAAAACCGTCAGAAAACTAGATTCTACCAGGCCTTTGACAGGCTTTTAATTCCGCTCAATTGACTAATATTCTACTTGAATCTCATTAGCGCGGACGGTTCAAATCCGTGTGGGCTTACCCGCGAGGGTTCGAGTCCCTAGAGCACATCACATTAACAAAGAATTAGCTCTTGAATTTGTCCTTGTGACGGTTCAAGAGCTTTTTTTCATGATTGGGATTTGTAAAGTTTGCTTGGCTGTCGGGATTGGACTCACCGAATAAGTCAATAAGAGTATTAATACAGTTTTTTTACTGCTTCGGGGTCAAAGGGAACCCAGTCGCTCATTCTACCTTCGCGGAGCTTACTGGCCCAAGCAGGGTCAGCTATTAATGACCTGCCTACGGCTACCAGATCGAATTCTTCGCGTTCAAGTCTTTTGATTAATTCGTCGACTTGAGTAAGGCTCGCTCCCTTTCCTTCAGTAAAGAAACTCGTTACATCACGATCCAGACCAACCGAGCCGACGCTGATTGTCGGTTTCCCTGTCAGTTTTTTTGTCCAGCCAGCAAGGTTCAACTGGGAGTTTTCGAATTCAGGTTCCCAGAATCGGCGAGTGGAGCAGTGAAATATGTCAACACTTGCGTCAACCAAAGGGGCCAAGAACATTTCCAGTTCATTTGGTGTTTTCACTAATTTGGCTGTGTAATCCGTTCCCTTCCATTGCGAGAACCGAAGCACAATCGGAAACTCTGGTCCGACAGCAAGACGACAAGCTGAAATAACCTCAGCTGCAAATCGGGTACGGTCTACGAAGTTCCCACCGTATCGATCCGTGCGCCGATTCGTTTCCTCCCAGAAAAATTGGTCGATTAAATAACCATGCGCGCCGTGAAGTTCAATACCGTCAAATCCCAGACGCTTGGCTTCGAATGCTGCCTGAGAGAAGGCCTGGATAATTGCCTCGATATCCGATTCGGAGTAATCATTGACATGGCCTTTAGCACCCATATGCCATATCTGAGGTATAATCTTCCCGCCTGCGTCATGTACCTCCTTCACTACGTTAGCCCAACCGTTCAAAGCATCTGCGCCAAAAAAGTGCGGCACGTTACGTTGATTGGATGAGTCGGGATGATTAATCACTGTCCCTTCGGTAATGATAAGTCCAACGGCGTTTTCAGCTCTGCGGCGATAATAAGCGGCCACATCGGCTCCCGGAATCCCATCGGGAGAAAATTGTCTTGTCATCGGTGCCATCACAATGCGATTCGATAGTGTCGTATCCCCAAAGGAAAATGGTTTAAACAACGATTGAACGGCTTGCGTATCATTCATAAATATTACCTCCAATAGTAATGTTAAAGAAAATCTTTATGACTTAACCTGCCGATTTATTATTAATCTTATGGTCAAAAGCATTGCAAAAAATATTTCTCTAGCTACAATTGTAGGGCGTTTGTGACACGAAAAATATACCGATTAATAACTTATTAGTCAATAAAACCTATAGAAATCATTTTTTTAAAATTGAGTTATGCCGTACTCAATCGAATTCACAATCCACCGAACAACTCAGATCTTGAAACACTTTGCGGGCGGTAGTATCGACAGGCAAGAAAACCTCAATTTGAGAATGCATTCGAACCGCAATACGAATGATCGTCTGACGATCCGGGATGCAAGCGTGAGCGTCCGATCAATAGATTTTTATATGTGGGGCATGCTTCGTCGTTAAGTTCCTGTTGCGTGAACCGTTTCAAGGTTGAAGACGATCGGTCGGTAAGCTCCTGCCATCGCTTCATTCGCAGCGTTTCGACTCAATGGTAGTGGTTGGTTTGCAGCAATGCCCACAATTTATCCGTGATCTGCTCTGATGAACAAGGCATAGAGTTTACAAACCACCATTCTAAAACGCCGGTTACCGCTGAAGCTAAAAATTGAATGGAAATCTCTGATTGAATCACATTAGTGTCGTTCTTGGACTGATAGTATCGCTGCAGCGCTATAACCATTTCATCATATATGCATTTTTTAAAAACAGAAAAACCTACGTTTTTAAACAAGATACGTAAAAAATCAAAGTGGTTTTCTAGATACTTAAAGATGAATAATAGTGAATCCTTGTTTAGTTTCTTTTTATCGTGCATTATACTTCTGGATTCTTCTATCATTTGTGAAAAATTAGATTCGATGCATTTGTCCAACAAATCGTACTTATCGATAAAATTCAAATAAATTGTACCGCGATTAACATTGGCTTTTTCTGCGATGTCGTTCATGGATATTTTGTCTAATTCTTTATCTTTAAGTAGTTCTAAAAAAGCGTCCATAATCACTTTTTGAGACTTTTGCTTTCTTTTGTCCATCGGCGATAGTCCTCCTTATAAGCAGATACGTCATGTTGTTGCTTAATGAACAATCGTGCAAATCTGCCTATTGAAAGTACAATATTCATTTTGATAATCTGACGGTAACATACAATTGTTCATTAAACAACAAATGTCTGTTATCGAATTCCGAGTTATGCATATCAAATAGATAGGTGGTAATCACTTTTGAGAGTATTAGTCTATGGCGCGGGAATTCAAGGCAGTCTCTTAGCCCATGTGCTTGCAACAGGAGGCAATGATGTTACTGTTCTGGCAAGAGGAAAACGTGCAGAAGAATTGAGGAGCAATGGAATTGTAATACGTCATTACATTCAGCGCAAAACAACTGTTGATAAAATAAAAGTTATCCATGAATTAAATAAAGACGATGTATATGATGTGATTTTTATAACTATGAAGTACACGGACTTTCCCCATGTTCTGCCGGCCCTTGCCCAAAACAGCAGTGAGAATATCATACTTGTAGGAAACAATGCAACTGCGTCCGAGATGGAGGCCTATATTGAGGCTAACAGTGAAAAAGCTAAAAATATAGCTTTTGGATTTCAATTGAGCGGCGGAATAAAAGAGGAAAACCGCATCATCGCATTACGATTTAATGCTGGAGAGATGGTGATCGGCGGCTTAGAGAAGGAGGTTAACTTTAAGGATGTCTTGGAACAAATTTTTAAAAATACGAAATATAAAATAACATATGAAAAAAATATAGACGACTGGCTAAAAAGTCACATTATATTGATTTTACCTATGAACCTGGCGGCTCATATAAAAGATAATAACCTCAAAGCGGTTGCGCGAGATCATGGAATGTTAAGGCAATTGGTAGCAGCCATGGACGAAGGGTACGATGTATTAAAAGATTTAGGGTACGAAATAATCCCAGCCCAGCACGCTCATTTTGTAAAACGATATAAGCTTTTGAACTTTTTATTTTATAAGTTATATCACTGTTTGCCGATTGCAAGTAAGGTGGAGGGTTCCTTCGCGGAATTAAAAGGGTTGTATGATGTTTTTTATAAAATGAAAGCAGAGTCTAAAGTAATCACCCCTAATTTGGATAGTTTAGTGCATGAATCGGAAGCAAAAATACGATAAAGCTCAGGAGTAGAGTGGAGTGGAGGGTTCAGGTTCACCGCTTGTTCCAAGCCTGAGAGTCTGCCGAGGGCAGACTCTTTTTCAATGTCCGCTTTATCTCCTTACAGTTTTGCTTCACTTAATGAATGAACATCTGCTGTATTATTCCCTAATGCTTATATTTCCTGAACGTGTCTTAATATACACGTCAAAGGAGCCATTCCCCGTAAGTCCCTCTGTCGATTTCTGCTTGTCCTGGCGCTCGTCCCAAGGAATAGCTACAGAGCGTCGTCCGCTTCCTGATTTAAGCAGCCACTTTACGTTGGAATCCTTATCCTTCAGTTTTAAAATTACGTTCCCGCTATAAACGGAAACATGGATATCCTGGTTTATTTGCTGGTAATCCATGGAGACATTTCCGCTTTTGCTATCAATATTTAGCTTGTCTGCCTGTAAATCGTTGATTTTTACGTTTCCTGAAGAGCCGCTCAGCAATACCTCCCCTTCATAGTTCATGGGAACACGGATCGTTAACCACGGTTTTCTTCCAATGTTTATGATCCGTGTGAGATCGCTTTTCAATTGAATTTTCAGCTCCTTGTTCTTTTGAACCATCACGATATCGGAATTGTAGCTGCCCATTGATATGAAAGCCTCGAGAGCATCGACCTCCGCTGATTCGATATGAACAGGGGTGCTGCCATGGTCAATGTGGAGGCGTTCTATCCCTTCTAGTTCCTTGCTCTGCACATTCATAGACCCTTCGTTACCACAGGCCATTAGAAAAAACGTACAAAACATCAGCGCACAAATACACAATTTTTTCATCTTCTTGTACTCCTCACTTTGCTTCTTTCTATGAGAGTGATTATATAAGGTTACGCAGCGTCAGCTTCAAGTAGTTTTTAAAAAGGCTTGAAACTGACGTTACGTCATTTTGTATAATGTCCCTAGCCGCTATGAGGTTGATCATAAATGATTCATGTAAATGATCATGTCAAGTCATGGGCTGTCATGGTTAGGGCGTAGATGGGAAACCGCTGGGACGAAGGAGAGAATGATGTGAACAGAGGAGATATGATGATTTATGCGTGCGTCATTATAGGAGCAGGAATCGGACTGATTCTTAAACAAGCGTTCCCTGGCGCCTTGGTCGGCTTAGGCGTAGGCTATCTGATGAAGCATGCTTTGAATAAGGATAAAGACGAATAATCCTCTGCTTTACACAGACAGTGATTAAAGAGGATAGTCAGGAGGTGTCTTGGATTGATTCCGATTCAAAAGGTGGCAAAACAGACCGGGGTTACGGTGAGGACGCTGCGTTACTATGACCAGATCGGATTATTGGCGGCCTCATCCAAAACGGAAGGAGGACATCGGCTTTATACGGAGGAAGATTTGCGCAAGCTTCAACAGATCCAATTTTTTAAAGGAATTGGGTACAGTCTGAAGGATATAAAAGAAATTCTTGCCGACCCCAAATGGAATTGGTCGACCAGCCTGAAGGCCCAACTGGCTTTTATTATGGAAGAGCAAGCAAGGCTTAGATTAATCGAACAGGGCTTGCGCGAACTCCTTGGCGGGCTCGTCGTAGAGGGAGGGGAGGATGTGCTTGCGATCCAAAAGTTCATTCAATTAGCGAGCCAAGACAGGAAAAGACGGTATTCGTTTAAAGAAAGCCTGTTTGACGATAAAGAATTGGAGCTTCTGCAGAAGGTACCGCATATGAGGGGAGATGATCCCGACTCATTGGAGTGGATCGCGCTTATAGGTCAACTCAAGCAGCAGATGAAAAGGGGCGACGTGTCGTCACCGAAGGTGCAAAGCATCATCAGACGCATGCTGGAAAAACAAGAGGAGAATTTCTCGGGCGAGGAGGAATTTATCCAAAAATTATGGGACGTAAGGATGTCATCCTCTCAATCGGAAGACCTTGGTCTCTATCCGATCGACCGGGAAGTACTTGAATTTATGGAGCAAGCCTATGAGTTCTATATGTCATTGCAGAGTGAACGGTTAGCTCCTTAACAAGACCAGGGGGAGGAAAAGTGTGAATATAGAATTGCTGCTTTCGGTAGGCGGGCTGGCCTTGCTGGATACATTGAGTCCAGCCACAATAGGAGTTACCGTATATTTGCTGTTAACGGAAACCAAGGGCCTTGCTTCAAGGCTGCTGATTTATTTGCTGACGGTCGCCGGTTTTTATTTTTCGGTAGGAGTTATGCTGATGTTGGGGATGGGGGTGCTGCTGGAGTCGGTGGCCGCTCTTTTCCAGAGCAGGGTCGTAAGCTGGGTGATCTTCCTCATCGGAGCAGGCTTGTTTATTGCCAGTTTTTATACTCCGCAAAAAAGGAAATCTACAGCGTCAAAAAGTATAACGGAATTGCCTCGTCCGAGGTCAAAAAGCCGGCTCTCGATGGTTGCGCTGGGATTTACAACGGCATTGGTTGAGGTGGGGACGGCGTTTCCTTATTTTGCTGCAATTGGTCTAATGACGACGGCTGATCTGACCCCTTATCAGTGGCTGCCGATGATGGCAGGTTATAATTTTGTTATGGTTCTGCCATCGTTGATTTTGTTCATGCTAGTTTTGTTATTTGGACGGATGATGCAAAAATCGCTGGAACGGCTACAGGTGAGAATCGCCAAGCAATCCAGCTCGGTCCTGTCATGGGTGCTGTGTATCGTGGGGCTTATTCTCATTATTAATAGTTTGGATTATTTATAATTCTAGCTGCTTAGTGCTGGAAGCGTTGAATTATAACAAAAGAAGCTCGATAATGTTAAGTATGTCGAATAAATGCCGCCGGTCAGCGATCACAAGGTCATTTTTACTTTATTTTGAGCACCCAACAGCCCTAAATTTCACATATGGGTTTACGTTTCGGCAGAAATTTGGTATTATAATCGTTATATTTAAATGCAATGATGAGAAGAGTAAATAAATGAAATCTTTTACAGAGAGCTCCGTTTGCTGAAAAGGAGTAAAGCATTTCTTTATTGAAAAAAGCCTCTGAGCAGCACATCGGAACTTTGACTGTCAGGGATGGTGTGCCAGGAGCTCCTGTTACAGAGCTAGAGTATAAGCGTGCAGAATGGTATGCTGTACTTGAAAAGGTTAATATGGCGACATATTAACGAAGTTGGGGTGGTACCGCGGGCATACATATCTCGCCCCCAAGACGGATCGAATGTCTTGGGGGTGGGATTTTTTTAATTTAAGGGACAAATAGGCTAGGATCGTTCCGGGTACAGACTGAATAAACATGGAAAGGAAAGGATATGACATGGGAGAAAAATTAAAAGTAGGTATTGTTGGCGGTACGGGGATGGTCGGTCAGCGGTTTGTTCAGCTGCTGGATGGGCACCCTTGGTTTACAGTTACAGCTATTGCGGCTAGCGCAAGCTCCGCGGGCAAAACTTATGAAGAATCCGTGCAGGGCAGATGGAAGCTCTCCACACCAATTCCGGACGGAGTAAAAAATATCGTCGTTCAGGACGCAGCGAAAGTATCAGAGGTTACGTCCGGGGTCGATTTTGTATTTTGCGCGGTGGATATGAAGAAGGAAGAGATTCAGGCTTTGGAAGAGGCCTATGCGAAGACGGGTACCCCGGTCATTTCCAACAATTCTGCTCATCGCTGGACTCCTGACGTCCCGATGGTTATTCCGGAAGTGAACCCGCAGCATCTCGAAGTTATTGCAGCGCAGCGCAAGCGGCTTGGAACGGAAACCGGGTTTATTGCCGTTAAGCCGAATTGTTCTATTCAAAGTTATGTGCCAGCTCTGCATGCCCTGCTTGATTTTGAACCGACTACTGTAGTCGCTTCGACGTACCAGGCGATTTCCGGAGCCGGCAAAAATTTCAACGATTGGCCGGAAATGATGGACAACGTCATTCCTTACATCGGCGGGGAAGAGGAGAAGAGCGAGCAGGAGCCGCTGCGCATCTGGGGCCACGTTGATAATGGGCAAATTGTTAAAGCAAGCGCTCCTCTGATCACGACGCAATGTATTCGCGTGCCCGTGACGGACGGACATATGGCTGCTGTGTTTGTATCGTTCAAAAACAAGCCTTCCAAAGAGGAGATCATTGCCCGTTGGCAGCAATACCAAGGTAGAGCGCAGGAGCTCAATCTGCCAAGCGCACCGAAGCAGTTCATCACTTATTTTGAAGAAGAAAACAGACCGCAGACCGGACTCGATCGCGACATCGAGCAGGGTATGGGTGTCTCGACAGGCAGATTGCGCGAAGATTCGCTGTACGATTATAAATTTGTCGGACTATCGCACAACACTTTACGCGGTGCGGCCGGAGGCGCTGTACTGATCGCCGAGCTGCTTAAAGCGGAAGGTTATATTCAAGCGAAGTAATTGTGTCTGTCCTGTCTTTTGGGCAGGAATGGGTAGTTGAGCTTCAGCGAAGCGCGTGGTTACCACGAAGCATTTGGGTTACTACGAGGCATAGGGTTACTATGGGGCGTTTGGGTTACTATGAGACGTTTGGGTTACTATGAGATGTCTGGGTTACTATGAGATGTCTGGGTTACTATGCGGCGTTTGGGTTACTACGAGGCGTTTGGGTTACTACGAGGCGTTTGGGTTACCCGATAAATGGATTGGTTGTATTTAAAATCCGCGTTCAATTGTTGAATGTACAATTAGCTGGATTTCATGTCATTAAACTGGGGCTTCTAGGCTAACAAAGCTGAAAACCAAGTTTTAGATACATGAAATCCAGTTTTTTCGTGATTTGCCGTAATTGAGCTAGAATAGATACTAGAAATACATCTAAATTACACTTTTACCTCAGACCAAAGGAAGTTGTTGCATGCAAAAGTTTATCGTAATCGGCGCAGGGATTTTAGGCGCTTCAACGGCGTATCAATTGGCGAAAAGGGGAGCGGAAGTGGTCATTGTTGATCGGAATGATGAAGGACAGGCAACGGACGCCGCTGCCGGGATCATTTGTCCTTGGATTTCCCAGCGGCGCAACCAAGCCTGGTATAAACTAGCCAGGGAAGGGGCGCGTTTCTATCCGGCCTTGATTGAGGAACTGGAAAGAGACGGGGAGACCGAAACCGGCTATGCACGCGTTGGCGCCCTTCGGATCCACAAGGAAAGAGACAAGCTTATTGAGCTGGAAAAGCGTGCTAATAAGCGCAAGCATGATGCCCCGGAGATAGGCGATATTACCCTGCTCGACCCAAGCGAAGTGAAGCGCTTATTTCCCCCGCTCGCCGACGAATACGACGCGCTGCATATTAGCGGGGCCGCCCGCGTCGATGGACGCGCTCTCCGCGCTGCGCTGCTCCGCGCTGCGATGAGAAAGGGCGCCGTACTGTTGAATGGGGAAGCGGAGCTTTGCTTTGGCACCGGGGCGGTTACAGGAGTGCGGGTCGGGGATGAGCCGATGATCCATGCCGGCGCCGTCGTTGTATGCGCCGGCGCGTGGATCAATCCGCTATTGGAACCGTTAGGCGTAGAATTCAAAGCGACCTATCAAAAAGCACAGATCGTCCATTTGGCATATCCGGGTACGGAAACGGGCAGCTGGCCTGTCGTCATGCCGCCTGGGGATCAGTATATTCTGGCATTTGACAGCAACCGGATTGTAATCGGCGCAACCCATGAAAATGATCCGCAAGGCTTCGATACCCGCATCACGGCGGGCGGTCTACAAGAGGTGTTCAGTAAGGCGTTGACGTATGCGCCTGGGCTAGCTGACAGTACCTATGTTGAGGCAAGAGTGGGTTTTCGCCCGTTTACTCCAGGATTTCTGCCGGTGATCGGCGCTTTGCCAGGTTGGCGAGGCATCTTTGTTGCCAATGGTTTGGGCGCATCAGGACTAACGATGGGGCCCTATATCGGATACCAACTGGCCAAGCTTGTTCTGGGGCTGGACATCGATATTGCCTTGGAGGATTACAAGGTAGCGGGGGCCATAGGCTAATAATCCGCCTGGGCATGTCCCGCCTGGTATTCCCGACCTGGCATGTCCTGACTGGGTATGTCCAATTCGGCATGTCCGACTTGGCATGTGAGACTCGGGTAGGTATAAAGTTAGTCATGCCTGATTCGGGTGAGAATAAAGTTAGTCAAGTCTGACTCCGGTAAGCATAAAAATTATGTCTATATATGAATATTATCGCACATATATTTCCACGCGTTCACAAACAACACTATGCGTGATAAACTAGCGCTATGTCTCATTAAAGCGCCAAATAGCGCCACGGCAATCCATCATATTTGCATAATTCGTATCCGGAGGAATAATCATGAAAACAGTCGTACTCAGGTGGAATAAAATAAGTCTCGTAAAACGAATCTTTGCGGGAATTATAATTGGGATTATATTGGCCCTGTCCGTTCCTAAAGCAGCAGGTATCGCAATTTTTGGAACCTTGTTTATTTCCGCGCTAAAGGCGGTTGCACCCATATTAGTGTTGCTCTTGGTCATGTCTGCAATAGCCAATCATAAAAAAGGGCGCCAGACGAACATGAAGACGATTATCACACTGTATGGTGTAAGTACTTTTTTGGCAGGTGTTATCGCCGTTGGGGCAAGTTTTATTTTTCCGGTAAGGCTGTCTCTAGTAACGGATGCGGTAGAACTGACTCCTCCTGGAAGTATTGTTGAAGTATTGAATAAACTGCTCTTTCAGATTGTGGACAACCCGATCAACGCTCTCCTGAAAGCCAACTATATCGGTATTCTCGCTTGGGCGATCCTGCTTGGACTCGCTTTAAAAGGGGCCAATGATCACACGAAAAGTATGCTTACTCATTTCTCGGATGCCGTATCGCAAATCGTCAAATGGGTCATACAACTTGCGCCGTTTGGCATTATGGGGCTTGTGTTTGACTCCATAACAACCAACGGGCTTTCGTCCTTGCTTAATTACGGGAAATTACTGCTCGTGCTAATTGGATGTATGCTATTTATAGCGCTTGCCGTTAATCCATTGATCGTATATCTGAACACCCGTGAGAATCCCTATCCTCTCGTGTTAAGCTGTCTGAAGGAAAGCGGGATAACGGCGTTCTTCACCCGGAGTTCTGCGGCGAACATTCCGATTAATATGCGTTTATGCGAAAAATTAAAGCTGGACCCGAACACCTATTCCGTTTCCATCCCATTAGGGGCTACGATTAATATGGCAGGGGCGGCGGTTACGATTTCTGTCTTAACGCTAGCGGCCGTCCATACGCTTGGCATTCCTGTGGACTTTAGCACAGCGGTGATCCTTAGCGTCCTGTCTGCCATATCGGCTGCAGGCGCTTCGGGAGTAGCTGGCGGGTCGCTGCTGCTCATCCCTCTGGCGTGCAGCTTGTTCGGTATATCGAATGATATCGCTATGCAGGTCGTCGGTGTCGGCTTCATCATCGGTGTGCTGCAGGATTCTTTTGAAACGGCGTTGAATTCATCATCAGACGTACTTTTTACGGCTACCGCCGAGTATGCCAAAAAGCGCAAGGAAGGCAATAGCGCTAGTGTTAGTGCTTAAATCCAAAGCAGGCGGCCTGTGTGCCCCTGCTTTTTTTGCTGAAAAAATTAGGCGATGCCCAAACAATGATTGACTTGAGTTCGGAGTCAATTTTAGTCATTCCCAAACCGCTTGAAGGTGCGGTATACTGCACCTAAGATTTTTTCAGCATATTCTAGTTGATATAATACATGGTATAAAAGCATGCGAGGAGATGTCCATGATCAAAATACTTGTGGTGGATGACGAGAGCAGCATCCGAGCGGCTGTTGCTTATGCGCTGCGCAGGGAAGGGTATGAGGTGGAGATGGCTGTGGACGGCCAGGAGGCCCTGGACAAGGTGGAGACGTTCCGGCCTACGGTTATGGTGCTCGATGTCATGATGCCTCGTGTAAGCGGTTATGATGTATGCCGCAAGCTGAACGGACAGGCGCGGCCGGCGATTCTGTTGCTGACTGTCAAAGATGATATTGTCGATAAAGTGCTAGGGCTGGAGCTGGGCGCTGACGATTACATGACTAAACCTTTTGATATGCGGGAGCTGCTGGCCAGAGTCAAGGCGTTATCACGCCGTGGAGGTTATGTACAACAGGTGCAGCAGGAGGAGCAGGAGGAAGTACTGAAACTAGGAGATTTGACCGCAGAGATATTCAGCCGCACGGTGTCCATTCAAGGTGAGCTGCTCGATTTAACACCTAAGGAATTTGATTTGTTAGTCTTGCTAATGCGCAAACCGGGTCGGGTCTATTCGCGGGAAGTGCTGCTGGAGAAAGTATGGGCTATGGATTTTGCGGGCGGCACCCGCACCGTGGACATCCATGTACAGCGTTTGCGCAAAAAGCTTGGCAACCTCTACGGTATCATTCAGACCGTTCACGGAATCGGCTATAAAAGTACGGAGTTACCTAGATGAACGGCAAATTTCGGCTAGGCCTGAAGGGGAAGTTGTCTTTGTTGCTCGCCCTATTACTCGTTTTTGTCGTGACCTGCCTGAGTGTGCTGGTGCTGAGCGGCATCCGGGAGAACCAGCGGACCCTGCTGGAGCAGTCTTTTACCCGGCAGGCAGAAGCCGCCAATCTGCACGTGCGGGAGGAATATCTGACCGAAGGCAGGATGCAGCCGGAGCAGTTTATGAAGCAGTGGGGTCAACGGCTGGCCGTGGATTTGGGCGCACAAAGCGGTATGGCAGTGACGCTGTATACGGTGGACGGCACCTTTGCCGATACCTCGCTGCCATTTCACCCCCAGGCCGATGTGCAGGATGCTCTGCAATTTACAGCCCAAGGGCAGTCGGCGTACATTACCGAAGGGGATCAGTTGTTGTTTCTCGCTCCTCTCTACAATGCCGAGCAGCGTTTGGGCACGGTGCAGTTTCATGCTTCAATAGCTGGGCAAAATGCTTTTTACGCCCGAATTCGCCGGTTGTTTCTTCTTGCTGGAGCCGCCGTGCTTGGAATCGGTTTCCTCATCGGTTACGTCTATGTCCGGCGCCAGGTTAATGTCATTGACCGGCTGAACAGGGCGGCATCACAAATTGGGCAAGGCGCTTATCTATCGGCCCCTTCGGTCATCAGAAAGGATGAGCTGGGTGAGCTTGCCCAAGGAATCTATAAAATGAGCCGCAGTATTTCCACATCAGTCGGTGCTTTGCATGAAGAGAAGCAGAAGCTGCTTGATACGGTGGGACGACTGCGAGAACTGGAGCAGCAGCAGAAGCAGTTCATCGGCAATATTAGCCATGAGTTGAAGACACCGTTAACCTCGATCATCGCGTACGCCGACCTGTTGAATATGTACAGCGATGATCCTGCTCTGCTGGACGATGCCGGAAGGCGTATCCACGTGGAGGCGCAGCGGCTGTATAGTCTTGTAGAGAAGGCGCTGCAGTTGTCGGCGATGGATGTTTACGAGTTTGAGACACGAGCGGAGGCGGTTCCATTGCGTACTTTGCTGGAGGAAGCTGTGGCCCGGCTGCAAGGAAAGGCGGACAGCTGCGGGGTCACTATCCATACTTCGCTTGCTGCAGGAGAGGTATGGGCCGATCCTGAGAATGTGATGCATATCATGCTTAATTTACTGGACAATGCGGTGAAATATAACCGGCCAGGCGGACAAGTCCACCTGATTAACTACATTACAGTACAAGCAGATGGGACACAGCAGATGATCATCGAAGTTGCCGATACGGGAATCGGTATTCCAGAGGAAGCCGTACTACGTATTTTCGATCCGTTTTATACAGTCAGCAAAGACCGTTCAAGAACCAGCGGTGGAACTGGACTTGGGTTAGCTCTGGTTCGTAATCTGGCCGAGAAGCAAGGAGGAACGGTACAGCTTGTCGAGACGGGTCCGGATGGGTCGTGTTTCATGGTGGAGCTTCCACTGCATGCTTCTGATTCGGAAAGAATAAAATATACACAAACTAACAAAGGCGAAGCTCGGAATGAATAAGATCATCCGGGCTTTTCGGCGTGATCGAGTTCAAAATACGGATTCACAGCTTCACGGATTGTTTACAAGTTCGTTACAAGTCAGATATTTTTAGGAAATATTGTCTCTCTATACTAAGGGACGTGGGGAACTTACAGCAGATTAAGCAGAGCATAACACGGATCAAAGCGGCCCGGCTCGGATCTGAATCACATTTTTTGGAAGGAGGGCCTCGATGAAGACGAACAGAAGGAACTATATCGCCGGACTGCTTGCTGCAACCTTGCTGGCAGCCGGCATGATATTGGGTTGTAATGCAGCGCAGGAAGGAAGAATAGCACCGGTTCGCAGCACGCCCGATGTAGGAAGTCGCACCAGCACCGGGACGGGAGGAGGAAAACGTGAACTGACCGTAGTCAAAGAGGGCAAACCGCCTGCTGAGCAGGGAATTGCCGTGCAGCGCATACACCGGATTGAAGATGCAAATATAGAGAAATGGCTGTCAGACCATGAATTGGAGATCGAAGTGACCACATTGGAGAAGGAGGCGACTGCTGCGGAGGGAGCACAATATAGCCACCATCGGTTCCGTTTGGATCTGGAGACAGGACAGCGACAGAGCATTGCGGAGCAACCAGGAGCGAGTCGCGGAGAAGTTATCAAATCATACTTATCGCCGGATGGGAAATACAGCTTCATTCAGACCTGGGAGAACAAATATACGGCCGTGAACGCGATCGAAAATATAGCTACAGGTGAACGGCGTGAGGTCACGGTTGATAATTATATAGAAGTGGGCGGTTGGCTCAATAATGACTCCTATATTCTGGCCGCCGGCTCGATGGAAGACTTAGGTGTGATATGGAAGATTTCCGTGGACGGTACCCGGGAAAAGATCGAGTTACAGGATAACGAAGTAGATTACTTCATCCAATCCCAATTTGCTGTGGGTAATGGGCAAATATATTACACAGACGCCAAAAGCCGCCTGAAAAGCTTTACCCCCACACAAACTCGGCCAACCGTGCTAGCCACGGATATCTCTACCTTGAGCCTGTCTCCTGACAGTCAGCGGATTGCCGTCACCTCAAGGCGCGACGGGCAGGAAAAAGATAGCCTTCTCATCTATGATACGAGTGGTCATGTACAAGGCTTACAGATCGGTAAAGGTGATGTAGTGTCCCGTCAATCCTGGTCTCCCGATTCTTCCAAGCTGGCTTTCGCGGTTTATACTGAGGATCAGGGCGGCATGAATGGGATCTATATTTTTGATACTGTCTCCGGCAAGGTATCGCCGCTAGGTTTATTGTATTACCCAACGTATCCGCTAAGCTGGAACCCTTCTGGCACAAGGCTCGGTATTACTGAGGATGACACATATATTGTCGATTTCAAACTATGATTATGTTCGGAAAAAAAGAGAAGAAAAAGGTGAGAGCGTTATGAAAAAAACACTTTTGTCCCTTATCGTTGTGGGAATGGCTTTATCGGGAGCCGCCGGTGTGTATGCTGGAAGCAAGCTGGAGAAGATCAGCGCTTATCTGAATCACGGCATTACCTTTAAAGTAAACGGAGCCGTTCAATCCTTAACAGACCGTAATGGCAAACAGCTGGTGCCCATCACCTATCACAATACAACGTATCTGCCTGTGCGGGCCATTTCCAACATGGCTGGAATCAATGTAGAGTTCGATGCCTCCAGCCAGCAGATTCGCCTGGAAACGAAACAGAGCGGCGATAACCAGCCTGCAGGTGAACTGACAACGGTCAGCTACAATGAAGCACAGATTAAGGCGATTAAAAAAGCTTACGCTAACTTCGAATCCTTCGAGACGGCCTATGCTCCAAAGCAAATGACCGCAAACGACAGTTACGTTAAAGCGGAAGCTACGAGCGATGGAGTCCATTTAATCTTTAAGCATATGATTGTTAATGTGTCGCCACGGGATTATTCCGCTGACTATGAATCCAAGGAGGTCAAGTTATCCAACGGCGTTAAAGCGAAGTGGTATACACCTTCCGATACACCGATGCTGGGTTTCCAACTGGACGACCGGACGGTAACGATTAGCTCCCCTGACGGTTACCTGAGCAGCGGTCAAATCGAGCAGGTGGCAGTTAGTGTGGCTAAACTGAAGTAAGTATGAATTGATAAATAACAAAATGCCCTCTGATGAATTTGAGATCAGGGGGCAGTTCGGATCTATATTTTCCTAGCAGGCGATCGAAATATTAAGAACAGAAAATAAGGCGCGCCAGTGTAATGAATAGGCCGGATGGAATTTCGGTTGGGGCTCACTTAGATCTTTATCGGGATGGCGCTAGCCGTCCTTTTTTGATTGTTCGAGAAGTTCAGGAAAAATTTAAAGTAATAATTTGACATACCAGCTACCTTGTATTACAATATAGCCACTAACATGTATTACAAGGTAGTTGGAGAAGAGGTGTTAGAACAGTGATACCATCACAGATGCTTAAGGGTACTCTTGAGGGATGCATCCTCAAGGTAATCAGCGTTAAAGAAACATACGGATATGAGATTTCTCAGGAGCTTCAGGGTTACGGTTTCTCTAACATATCGGAGGGAACGATTTATCCGCTGCTGCTTCGGATGGAGAAGAATGGTTACATTCAAGCCCAGTATCGTGATTCTTTAGTAGGCCCCAAAAGGAAGTATTTCTCGATTACTCCGATTGGTGAACAGGAGCTGGACAATTTCGTTGGCAGCTGGAAATTGCTTGAACGTGCAGTAAACCGACTTTTTACAGGTGGAGGGAAAGAAGAATGAATAAACAAACGAAAATATTGAATCGGCAAAATAATGAATTAGATAAGAAGCTAGTTCCAGAGAATCAAACTATAATGACCGATATGGTCTGTTACTTGCGTGTAGCGAACATTAGCGACTATGATCAGGAGCTTGTGCGCCATGATTTACTAGAAATCGTTCTGTCGGCACAGGAGCGCGGAGAGGAGATAAGCGCGGTTATCGGCGATGACTATAAACAATTTTGTGATGAGATCATAGCGTCTTTACCTGAGAAGAGCAAAAAAAGTAAGTGGTTGGATTTTGTTGACACTATACTGTTATGCTTGTCCGTTCTGGGTTTGATTCACCTTGTTCTGTCGAAAGATAGCTTCCAAGTATTCAAGCATTTAATCACAGGAAAAAAAGATAATTTTATGATCTCATTCACCATTGGCGATATCATATCGTACGTTATTATTTTAGCGGCTTCTTTCGCGATTGTTCACTACATTGGTAAAACATCTTTTAAATCTGTTGCCCAGAATACGGGAAGGGTTAAAAGATTCATCGTGGGCGGGGCCATTGGTGTCGGTATTATGGGCGGATTCATACTGATCAATGCTCTTGGACGCCAGACGATGTTTCAGGTTCATGTTATTGCCCTTTGCATCGTTACTTTGTGCATGTATGCAGGTCATAAAATTCTGCAAAACTATGTTCAAGCTAAGTAAAATAGAAAGTGCGAGTTCCAGGGCCTGTACCCTAGGAGACTCGCTCTTTTTTTGCCGATTACACAGATGGGGGCTTCTTCTGTTTCTTTTACTGATAAACGCCGAGGAAACAGAGCTGCCAATAATAGCGGTCAGGATGCCATTAAGCAGGTTGAGGTGATAGCTGGCGGTCAGCATACTCAGGAAGCCGTGTTGCGGATTCATCTTTAAGCACAATAGCTTTGTTGCCGGCCCGGGATTTCACACTTTTTCCACGAATAGTAAAGTGCTGCGGTGGATTTGCCGATAATAGAGCTAAGCGTTAATGGATGAAAGGAGGCACAATGGATTGGAAATTCGTGCAGCGATCGACGGTCAATTGACTGCGGAATTTGCTGCCTACACTAAACTGGTGTTGGCCAACCGCATTCAAAGTCAAAAACGTGGAATCCGTATGGATGCCAGTATGAACTCCATGAGTTTTGAACAATTCATGCAAGCTATTCAAAAAGAGCAGACAGTCAATCACGGCTACGCCAGGCAAGTATCCCCCGATGAAGCAGCCAACAATCGCGTATATATGCAGTACAACGGGATGAACGGTTTTGGACATCAACGGTTTGCTACGATTCAAAGGGCTTATGAATTAGGGTTGGTTGATTTCAGCGGAATTTTGATTTCTTCTTATCAAGCTGAGGCTTAAGTAAATACCCTGACAGTACTGTAAATGCAGACTGTTGGGGTATTTATTTTATTTTTAGGCTGGAGCAGATTGCTGTCTCTCAATATTAAAAAGTACAATTTCTAGTTGAAAAAGCTGGTTGCGATAGGAAATATCCACTAGGCCGTTGTTGTCGTTAACGATCTTTTTAATATTTCTTAGGCCCAGGCCATGACGGCCTTGAGCATTCGGCTTCGTAGAATACAGTTCCCCTTGCCGATTTGTGCGAATTTCGTGAATGTAAGGATTTTGCATCCGCATAAATAAGCTGTCGTGGAGATAATGCATTTGTATCTGGATATACCGGTCTTCATTCGTCATTTTCTGGACTGCTTCAATCGCATTGTCCAGCGCGTTCCCCAGCACGACACTGATTACTGCAGCGTCCAGAACGAGGTGCGGCGGTATGTTTAAATCGATAAGAAAAGGGATGCCGATTCTTTTGGCTGTCTGGGCTTTGTAATTGAGCATGGCGTCAAGGATGAGGTTCCCGCTATTGCACAACTCTGCTGGATGCCCGATATGTCCCAGCAATTTTTCGATTTCTTCTTTGCTTGTATTTTCGCCTTCCGATTGCAGACGGGCATGCAGGCCAAGCAGTATATTTTTGAAATCATGCTGGAATCGGACGGTCTCCTCATGCCTTTCCTTAATAAACTGATATTGGTTGACATAGTATGTCATTTGCTGTTCGAGCAAGCGGCTTTTGTGCTGGGCGGAGTGCGCCTGCAGTACACGATCACACAATAGGAACACAAGGAAGTTGATGATGAGCAGCCCTATGGCTGAAATAGGAAAAAAGATTGGATAAGCTCGAAAAAACGGATGGTCCGATAATTGAATAACCCCCAGTATACTTATTATTGGGCAGAAAAAAAGGAACAGCCAGTACGATCCGGCCAGATTGCCGTCGCCAAAGGTGCGGGCTATGCGTACTGAAATATAAACGAGCATAAAGATGAGAAGTTTGGTAATAAAGAGCGAAATGACATAGCCGCTTGTTGAATAGATCGGCTGGATTACCGCATCGCTAAGCAAAATAAGGACAGTCATAAAAAGCGCGGTACAAACCCTCCATTTCAAATCCCCTCTGTAAAGGCATGACAGCAGTACAATCAAGCCGGTATTTAATAAGAGAAGAACAGAACCTGACCAGGGGCTGAAATGCAAGGCTGTATGGATCGTAAAATAAAGCATGTAGCAGGCGGAAAGCCAGAGGCGGCTCTCCATGCGGCAGATGAAAAAATGACTGAAAAAATAGTGAATGATAAATAGCAGAAGCGGGAAAGTAGCCAGATAAAACAGTTCTTCCACGAACATATTATTCAATGAGACTCCCCCTGAATTTCAAATATTTTTGCTTCACGCCGGCGCTCCTCTTCTCGCTGACCGGCAGTTCCACGCCGGTGACGAGCATTATCTTGTTATAGCTGAGCTGCCGGACAAAGTAAAAATTAACGATGTAGGACTGGTGTATTCGAATGAAATCGCTGGCGGGCAGCTTGTTCTCTTCTTCATTTAATGTGCTGTAGTAATCCAATTTCCCGTCCTTTGTGTAGAGATGCACTTTTCTGAGTTTACTTTCCAAATACAAAATGTCCCGGAAGGGCACGAGCAGATCTTTCCCTTTTTGTTGTACGGCTAGGAAGTTTTTTTGACCCTGCTGCTGTCGGCGGATCGCTTTTTGCATGGCAGAGAAAAGCTTTCGTTTAAACGCCTCCGGTTCAATCGGTTTACGGATAAATCCCGATGGTCTAACATCGAACAGCTGCACATGATACTGCTCATGGCTGGAAACATAAATAAGCTGTACCAGATCGTTATCGTCATCGGCTCTTAATCTATGCCCTGCCTGGATGCCATCCAGCTTCTCCATTTCAATGTCCATAAAAACAATATCAAAGGGGCAGCCGTTTTCAATCGCTTTAGAGAAGCTTGCCCCCGAGCAAAACACTGACACCCCGACAGGATGCAAATTACGGTTGGCCGCATCCAGAATCAGGCTCTCCATTTGTCCGGTTACCTGCAAATCATCATCGCAAACCGCGATACGAATCACAAAATCATTCCTTTCCATAACTATCCACCCGATTATGATATTACATATTTGTGGAAATACAAGCCACAATATCACTTTGCTGTCCGCTATACCGGGGAATTCGCTCGAAAGTTACATTAAAACCCGTATTTTTAACAAGCCGCGCCAGGGATGGATAACGGTATGTTATCGTTACTAGAGCAGAAAAGGACACAAGGGGGATCAGTTAAATGCAGTGGAATGCAACGGTCTTTGAAGCAAAAGGGTTAACGAAGCGGTATGGGCCAGCTTGTGCTCTTCAAGAAATCAACATGAGGATCAGGCCTGGGGAGATATACGGGTGCATTGGAGAGAACGGAGCAGGTAAAACGACGTTGATGCGGATCATTGGCGGACTTGTTCATCCGACGAGCGGAGAAATTTCGCTTTTTGGAATAAGCGATCGATCCCAGCTTCATGCCGTAAGGCAGCAGATTGGGTTTCTCATTGATACGCCAGGTCTATATCCTCATTTAAATGCGGAGCAAAACCTGGCTTTTTATTGCCATAATTACGGCATTACGGATCAGCGCAGAATAGCTGGCGTATTGGAACAAGTATCTCTGTCAGACACAGGGAACAAAAAGGTGTCGGAATACTCCTTGGGAATGCGTCAACGGCTTGGCCTCGCCATCGCCCTGTTGAATCAGCCGCAATTTCTTGTACTGGACGAGCCAATCAACGGTTTGGATCCATCCGGAATCATCGAGTTGCGGAACATTTTAGAGCACTTGGCCAAGGAAAACGGCGTGGCGATTTTAATATCCAGCCATTTTTTAAACGAGCTGCAGTTATTGGCCACTACATTTGGATTTATGCACAAAGGACGATTAATCCATGAGATTTCTGCCCGGGAGTTGCTGAAAACAGGGGGGACGCGAATATGCGTCCAAACCTCAGACCCTGCCGCCACGGCGGAAATCTTAAAGCGGGAGCTGCAAATCGCTGAAATCTCTATGACCAGCGCCGGGGACGTATATATTTCGAAAGAAAGCACGGATATGGAAAAGCTGATGTCAGTGCTGCTAAGGCATAGCATTTCCATTCAAGGCATTCACCTGTCAACCCCAAATCTTGAGAATTATTATATGGATTTAATTGGAGGGAACAGTTGATGAGAAATATTCTAAAAGGCCAGGTTTATTATTTGAGGAAGGATGTCGTGTTTAAAGGGATCTGCCTGTTTTTTTTGCTGTCGGGCATCATCCTTCCAGTATGGCTCGGGTCAAAGAATGGTTTTCAGATGGATAATCCGCTGGAACCGCTAAGAAAAATGATGTCATTATCGCTGATTTTGTACTTTATTATCCCAATACAGGCCTGCTTCTTTATCACGGAAGGGTTTGAAAATGGCTCAGCGGCCAACCTGATCGCTTCAGGCCAGCGCAGGTCGTTTTATTTTTTAGGGAAATATATTTCGGAAATGAAGGTGATTGGATGGTTCATTTTCCAATTCTGTGGACTTTACCTCATCGTGTACATCGCAGCAGCTCTTTTAACAGGGGCTTCCGTCGGGTTTAGCCGAATACAGGAAGATGCCGCGGCTGTATTCTCTATACTGGGGTACAACCTGCTGTATTTGGCAGCGTATGCTGCAATCATCATGATGGCAGGAGTGCTCGTGAAAAAAACGGCTACGGCCGTAGTCATAACGTTTGTCACTGTTTTTGGCGATTTTTTACTCGGCGGATATTTGAAGGATTCCTCGTCCGCATTGCTGAAGGGGATTTCTGACCACACGCTGATGACCCAGATTTTGAAATTTTCCGGGATGTACTTGTCCAATTCACAAATTGTTACGCTTTCCGGGTTCCATGAGCACTTGCGTACAATTTTGATTCCCATCCTGATTATTGGCGTTTGCCTAACCGTGGCAGTGATCTGTTTTGAGAAGAGAGACCTGCGCGTTTAGCGGGAAAAGCGATAAGGTAGTAATACAAACTGAGCTGGCCTTAAATTGAACAAAAAATCCATGAGACGAATCAATCAAGTCAAGGACAGTCATAATAGGAGAGATGGGGTGAATATTAGCGGATGTACACCGCATTCGGCTTTTTTCTAAACAAGGCATAACAAGGAGGACTCTTATGTATGAAAACATCATGAAGTGGAGTATTCTCGGAAAAATATGCTGCTGCGTATTGGCATTTGTAATGTACATTCCAAACTCACTTGCTGAATGCTTTGGGGAACCGTTGTATTTTTCACAAGAGGATTCGCCCGGTAAACCAGGAAAAGAGAAGTTGGAGAACGTTGACAAGAAGGTCGCGGTCATTATCGATGATCTTGGCAATGGTATGCAGGGAACAGAGGAAATTATGGGCACTCCAATAAAACTGACTGTCGCGGTTATGCCATTTCTGTCTACGACGGAAGCCGATGCGCGCAAGGCGCATGAAGCGGGTCATGATGTACTGATTCATCTTCCCATGGAGCCAAAGGACGGCAGCGTAACATGGCTTGGTCCCGGCGCGGTTTTCGTTAAAATGACAGATGAGGAAATACGGAAGCGGGTTGAAGCGGCGATCGATAATGTACCGTACGCGATTGGCATTAACAATCATATGGGCTCCAAAGCGACCGGCGATGAACGGGTCATGTCGATTGTTCTCGATGTTTGCAAGGAGCGGGGGCTGTTTTTTGTAGATAGCAGAACCAATTACCGCTCGGTTATCTTTAAGCTGTGCGAACAGAAAAGGATGACACAAATCAAAAACGATATTTTCCTTGATGATGTCCATACAGATGCCCATATTTCGGCTCAGTTGAAGAAGGTTGCAGAGCAGGTGCAGACGAAAGGTAAATGTGTAACCATCGGCCATGTAGGTACAAAGGGCAAACGGACAGCTGCGGTTTTGAAAAAATTCATTCCTATGTTTCAGGAGCAGGGAATTCGCTTCGTCGGCATTTCAGAAATGATCGACTATACAAATAATCCCGGCGGAGGATCACCGGGAGCAGGGTTCATATTGCCGTAAAATAAGCAAGTATTCCTCCATAAAGCGCTTCGGCAATTTTCTGTTGACCGCGTTTGCTCGTGAGCATGGCGCGGTCTTTTGCGTTGCTCAGGAAGCCTGTTTCGATGATTACGGCAGGGCAGTCGACATGCTTAAGCAAATAAAAAGGCTTGCCATGCTGGGGAAGGGACGAGGTGCCGTTTAAGCTGTTCAGTGCATTCTGTATGGAGGAAGCAAGCAGCACGCTTCGGCCTTCGTTCTGATGCAGGACGATTGGCCCGCGCTTTGCTTTGTTTCTGCCCCAGTTTACATGAAGGCTGACGACGATTTCGGAAGGGAGCTCTTCACTAAGCTGCTTGCGCTGGGCTAAGTCTCTTAAGTGGCGTGAACGGCTGCGGGACCACCGGTTATCGTCGCTTAAGGCGTAATCGCCGGTCCTGTTCAGAATTGTCCGGTAACCATGACTGCGAAGGATCATATAAAGTCTGCGTCCAATTTCCAAGGTAATGTCTTTCTCTAAAATACCGCCATAAGAGGTGCCTCCATCAATTCCGCCATGCCCGGCATCAATGAGAATGACCGGCTCAGGAAAGGCATGCCGAAAGGGATTATCCTCATTCTCAGCAGCTGTACAGGAGCGATACATGCCGCCATGTATATTGCTGAAGACCAAGATTAGTGCAAATAAAAGGGTGCAATAACGTTTCATGAATTCACCTCGCAGTCTTGTTTGTCCATAGAATGAGCCAGAACTTGCAAAATCATGCATTGCGCAGGGCGGAATTACGAGGTGTCGAAATGTAGTCGACCGACCGCCGTCATGCAGCGAAGCTAGACGTTTTTGTTACTGGCAGTCCCTTCATGGTTTAGGGGGAGGATCCGCGGTGCAAACTAATGATACAAACTAATGATACAAACTAATGGTATACAGGCATATTGATGAAGAAATTTTGGCAGAAGGAGGGGGAAAGATGGCTAAAGGCGATGAACTGGTCAAGTACATTACCGAACGGGTCGTCGATTATGTGGAGACGCCGAAGGATGTTCGCCGTACCCGGGCAAAGGGGAGGGAGCCTTGGAGCCGCAGATGGTTTGGGATGATTCCTTTTAGCCTGGGCATGTGGTGGGGGCAGATGGCTCACAAGTTGCCATATTCCACAAAACGGAAGTAGCTGGCCCGCACGAAGTAGTTGGCCAACGAAAGGAAGTAGTTGGCTAGCGTAAATGAAATAGAAAGAGCCTGGAGCTTATGCGTAAGGAGCTAAGTTCCAGGGCTTGTTGTTATTCTAACGGCCTATGCTGCTGTAAAATTGCCCTGCCTTTGCAAGTTCGTCGAAGGCGATAAAGCGCGGGGACGCGTCTGAGCCGGTCATAACGTAGACGCGCTCCCCAGCGGCATCGCCGCCCTGTCCCCAAATTTGGTAACCATAGACGGGCAGTGGCAGCGTATAATTGCGATCATCACTACGGGCCGCGAAGACAAGTGATTTGCGCTCAGAAAGCTCTCGGGTCAAGGCAGATGCCGTAAGCTGTAGCTTATCGCTTGCCAGCCACAGCAAATTGTCGTTCGGATCAAAGCTGTCTGCCGTAATTGTCGGCGGCTTAGGAGCGGCCATGGTTGTCCCGCTGGAAACAATGGCGGATGACAATTGAAGCGGGGCCGCCAGCAGCTTCTGCCAAAACGCTTCATTATCGGGTAGCGGATCGGCATTCCGGGCATCGCGGTACTGAAGGGCAAGCGCATCGTCATAGGCTGCTTGCGCTTGTATTTGCACTTGTCCGCCCTTGGCCTGGCTACTCCTGTTGATGATGCGCCATTCGGCAAGAACCGGCCCGGCATAAAGATGTTCAATCTGCAAATGTTCTGCTTGGAGCGCTTTGTCCGCCGGTGATGAGGCGGAATGTGTGTACAAGCTGCTCTCCGCTGCAAGCGCCTGCTGAAGCGCATCGGTATCGAACAACGGCTCTGGTCCGGCTCCGTATTCGATCAGGGCGTAGCCGCCAGACGGCCGTGCGCCGATAATAAGATAGCCTACAGGCTTGCCTTCCCGGTTTAACGTCACAAGCCAGGCGTGCATGCCGGGCCCCAGAGGCTGAAATTCCGGGCGGGCGCCACTCCAATCAGTAAACGGCTTACTGCCGGACAGCTTGCTGATCAATTGGTCCGCAAACTGGATCGCTTCCTCTGGAGCTGGAGCGGAAGCCGCCATGGCGAACAAGGCGGGCAGCAAGGATGGGCTGGATTGATCACGGGCTTGTACGATTTGCACGTTCGAAAAGGGAGCGGCGAGAACAGCCAGGCCCAGAAGCAGAACGAGGCTTTTTTTATAAGGAAAGCGGAACATGAACATGAAAGATCACCAGCTTTCGAAAGTTTGGTCGCGTTTGACTGCTTTCTATTTTAAAAGAGCGGCGCCAAGAAGGTTGTCTCAACCTGTCGCGTACAGCAGCTTCTATTTTTGCGGTCTTTTAGCGAGAACGGTCAACTATTCGTCACCGCAGCGAACGTAAATGGAAAATGCCGCTATTTATTGCGGATACGACAATCCTCGGCTCGTACTGCCAGCGAATTTCCTCACGACGCGATTCGTATTGCTCTTGAACGAGCTTCTTCCTTTCCTCATCCGGATCGCGAAGCAGGTCCGTATAGTAACCGTCGATCAGTTGCAGTTCCTCGCGAAGCCGCTCGCCAGCTTCCTCAGCCCAGGTTTGGTCGCAAGCTTCGATTTCCGCCCTGATGATTCGCTCCAGAGCTTTGCTTCCTTCTGCCAGTGATAGTCTGGTCGGCTCGATATGGACATTCTCCGGCAGCCGGGGAACGAGAGGGAGGGATTTCAGCCTGGTGCTGAAGGAAGTATCAATCTGCCCGGTCAGGAGGGAAATACCGAGTGAACGAAGCTCTTCTCTTTTCATATCGCAGCAAAATTCGATCTTGAAGTTGACGCCGAGCCAAGGCTCGTACGCCGCAGGCAGTAAGGTCATTCGCTGCCTTGGGGCCGTATTCTCGAATAGGTAGACACAGCGCCCCCTCCGATGCGCAGCATCGAATATTTGCTTGAGCCGCGGGCTGCCGAAGGCCAGATCTTCGCGCTGGATTCGTGCCGGGCCCAATACGGGCAGAGGTCGAAGCGCCCCGTAATGACGCCCGAGGATTTGATCTTCCTGGGGCTTAGGCTCACTTTGTTCGGCGGCTGCCAGTTCTGCATCATGGCGCTCGGCATCGAAGACGAATTTGAAAGTCATCGTTTGCGGCTCAGCTCCGGTGCGTTCGATAAAGCCCCAATAATACGGGCGGTTTGTTAAGTCCTTATCCGCCTGGATAGACAGCTTGACGGTAACGTGATGCGGCGATTTTTCGATAATTTGGCATTCGGTTATATCAAGGTAGGACAGTACATACTGTTGGATTTGCTTCATCGTCATCGTCATTGTTCCTCAGCCTCCCATGAGTTCCGTAAGATTTCCGCCGGATGAATCGCTTAGAGGTTCTTTGCTGTCCAGCTCATCCTTAATCTGGTGCAGCGTGTTGCCCAGGGAAGCAACGCGGCTGGCGATTTCCTCGTCGCTTTGCGATTCCAGCAAAATTTTGTAGATGCTCTTCTCCAGGGAGTGCTCCTTCTCAAACCGCTCTAAAATGACGTCGAGGCCGCCGATGACCATTTCGAACATATTGATTTTCTCGTGAAGCAAATTCAGAATGTGCTCCTCGATCGTGCCTTGTGTGGATAAATTGTATATTTTTACATCTTTTTTCTGTCCCAGGCGGTGTACTCTGCCTATCCGCTGCTCGACTCGCATCGGATTCCACGGCAAATCGAAATTGATCATTTGGTGGCAGAACTGCAGGTTGATTCCCTCACCTCCGGCTTCCGTGGCGATCATTACCTGAGCCCGGCCGCGGAACAGGTCCATCATCCAGTCCTTTTTGCCGCGGTTCATGCCACCGCGATAGGGCACGGCCGTCATGTTGCGCTCCCGGAAATATTTCAGCAGGTATTCCTGTGTTGCCCGGTATTCGGTAAACAGGATCACTTTGTCGTCCATTTCCCGAATGAGCTCCATGGCCTTCTCCGCCTTGCTGTTCGCCTGGATCGTTTTGATGATGCCGACCAGATCCCAGATGCGGTCGCGCAGCGGGGAATCAGGGGCGAGCTTCTTCGACAAATTGACAAGTGTGACGAAAACGGCGTCACGGCTGCTGCACACTTCCCGCTGCAGCGTAACGAGGGAGAGCATGCTGCTTAAGTTGCCGCCTGCGGCATGATATTGGTCTTTGACGAAGGAAGTTACCCCGTCGTATAAGTTTTTTTCCTCCGGTGACAGCTCGACATGGATATTGCGTACGATCCGCTTGGTAAATTCCAGCTCACCCTCACTGCGCCTGTTGCGAATCATTACTTTGGCGAGCTCGTCCCGCAACTTCTCTTCATTTTTAGGGATGCGCTTGTCGACTACGAAATTCGCGGCGAAATCACTTTGTCCGCCAAGTTGGCCAGGTTTTAACAGCGTGATCAAATTGAACAGCTCGCTAAGGTCATTTTGCACAGGAGTGGCGGTAAGCAGCAGGCAATATTTTTTGCGGAGCTGGATCATGAACTGGTAATTGGTCGTTTTTTTATTTTTCAACTTATGCGCTTCATCGACGATGACCAAATCGTACTCCCTGCTAAGCAGTAATTCCTTGTGCGGGTCCCGCTTGGCGGTATCCATAGAGGCAACAACGAAATCGTTGTCCCAGGAATGCAGCTTCTTCTGGGCTATGGCGGGAATGGCGAATTTCTGGTTAAGCTCGCGCACCCATTGAAGCACCAAGGAGGCGGGAACGAGAATAAGGGCATTGCGAACAAGGCCGCGAATAATATACTCTTTGAGAATCAGTCCGGCTTCAATGGTTTTGCCCAGTCCTACTTCATCGGCAAGAATTGCCCGTCCCCGCATTTCAAAGAGGACTCGGCGGGCGGTTTCTGTTTGGTGCGGCAGCGGCTCTACTCCATGGATGTGACCGAGGCACAGCATTTCCTCAAAGCTCGTTACGAGTGAAGCGCCTTCCGCTTCCATAGCGAGGTTAAATAGCTTCCAATCATCCCAAGGACCGCCTTTGTCCAGGCGGCTGTTCAAATCCTCGTACCAGGAGCGGTCGAATTCGACCGGGGGACCGGCCTGTGCGGAAGAACGCATGGGATTTGGAGGGTGCGGATTCATGATGTAAACCTCCCCTTTTCTGTCATCTTCTAAATTCATGTAGATGTAGTATGGACGAATAAGTAGAAATTCATAACTTCGGGAGAGGTTATGCATCATGGCATCATGTTGGGATATGTCACAATTGGGTTATGTCATAATCTGTCTCGGGAGCGATTCTGAATTAGGAAGGAAGGGCTGGCTGAAATGGTGAGACACCGGCGGCAAGTCTGGTGGGGGTAGAGGATGATATATACGGAGATAGGCAAATCTAAAGCCATGGCGGCTGGAGTGAGAATGCAGGTATGGCATGGAATGGTTTTCAGTGTTTTTTCAAAGGAAGAAACGAAAAATAGAGGGAATCCAAGCAAAGAGGAGATGCGCGGGATAAACGCCATTAATCTGCCTTAATTTTCAATGAAGCCAAGCTGTTATGTCGAGATGTTGTGTAGTATAATGATACTCGCCCACTACATATTGTGATTTATACATATAAAGATCGTTTATGTGATGTGGATGAGGGTAATAAATAAATAAGAAAAAGGTTAGAGAACAGACAGGAATCGGCGGTATTTGTGCAGGTGAGGCACTTGCGCAGCTACCGACATTTTTTTGCGTCCAGCAGAGGACAGATCGGCGATGAATGCTGCGGCAAGAAACGACAACCAATCTGTGAATGATGAAGAGTTAGGGCGCGAATAATAAATTTTTGAGGAGGGTGTTTTCTTTGAAAACAGAGCAGAAGCAACGTCTGGAGGGACTTAGTGAGAAAATCTTTTTGGACCGGTACGCCTGGAAAAACCCTGACCCGAGCGATGCAAAGGTCGGTGACGTAGTTCTAGTACTGACGAAGGATGATCCGAAGTTCCCTACGAAAGAAGTAGGCGAGGTTGTAGCGCGTGAAGGGCGGACGGTTACGGTGAAAACCCGCTCTGGCGAACTTGTGCAATCCGATGTTGAGAAGCTGACGTTGAATATCGAGAAAACACCGGAAGAAATGTGGGATCGCCTCGCTTCCGCCATGGCGTCGGTGGAGGATACGCCGGAGCTCCAGCAGGAGTGGGAGGAGAAATTCCGTTATGTACTGGACGATTGGAAGCTGGTACCGGGCGGGCGCATCGCCGCTGGAGCAGGAGCAAGCGATGAGTTGACGCTGTTCAACTGTTACGTGATTCCTTCGCCGAAGGACAGCCGCGGCGGCATTATGGAGACGCTGTCCGAAATGACTGAGATTATGGCGCGCGGGGGCGGAGTCGGAATTAACCTGAGCTCGCTGCGTCCGAGAAGGGCCGTCGTCAAAGGCGTAAACGGCTCATCCAGCGGCGCCGTATCCTGGGGCGGGCTGTTCAGCTATACGACCGGCCTGATCGAGCAGGGCGGCAGCCGTCGCGGTGCGCTGATGCTGATGATTAACGATTGGCATCCGGATGTACTTGATTTCATTACGGTGAAGCAAACGATGGGCCAAGTGACGAACGCGAACCTGTCGGTTTGCGTCAGCAACGATTTCATGAAGGCCGTGAAGGAAGATCTGGACTGGGAGCTCGTCTTTCCGGATACGACATATGAGGATTACAATGAGGTATGGGACGGCGACCTGGATAAATGGAAGGCTGCCGGCCGGAAAGTGAATCATTTCCGTACCGTGAAGGCGAGGGAGATCTGGCATACGATTATTGAATCGGCGTGGAAATCGGCCGAGCCGGGCGTCGTATTTATGGAATACTACAACCAGATGTCGAACAGCTGGTATTTCAACCCGATCATTTGCACGAATCCGTGCGGGGAGCAAGGTCTGCCGGGCTGGGGAGTTTGCAACTTATCGGCGATGAATCTGTCCAAATTCTATGACGAGGACAAGCATGATGTCGCCTGGGATGACTTGGCGCTGACGACACGTATTTCGGTGCGGTTCCTGGACAATGTTATCAACAAGACGCCTTATCATTTCGAAGAGAACGAGAAAAACCAGAAGAACGAGCGCCGCGTAGGCCTGGGTACGATGGGACTGGCTGAGCTGATGATCAAGCTGAACATCCGTTACGGCAGTCCGGAGTCTTTGGAATTCCTCGATAAATTATATGGATTTATTGCGAAGGAAGCTTACCTCGCTTCATCGGATATTGCGGCAGAGAAGGGCTCGTTCCCGGCGTTCGAGGCCGACAAATATTTGCAAAGCGGTTTTATGAAGGTAATGACCGAGGTATACCCTGAAGTTGGGGCAGCGGTTCGCGAGAAAGGCATCCGCAACGTCACGATCATCACCCAGGCGCCTACGGGCAGCACGGGAACGATGGTGGGAACGTCTACGGGAATCGAACCCTACTTCGCGTTCAAATATTACCGTCAGAGCCGGCTGGGCTTCGACGAGCAGTTTGTGCCGATCGCGCAGGAATGGATGGATGCGCATCCGGGCGAGAAGCTGCCGGATTATTTCGTGACGGCAATGGACCTGTCCGCTGAGGATCATATCCGTACACAAGCGGCAATCCAGCGCTGGGTGGACAGCTCGATCTCCAAGACGGCAAACTGTCCGGCCGACTTTACGGTAGAGGAGACGAAGCGTCTGTATGAGCTGGCTTTCGACCTCGGCTGCAAGGGCGTAACGATTTATCGTGACGGCAGCCGCGATGTGCAGGTTCTGCAGACGGAGAAGAAGGAAGAGAAGGCCGAGGTGGCCGAAGCTGGTTCGGAAGCTGCTGCTGCTGGTGCAAATTCTGCGGAGAGCGGTGCTGCTGTTGGTGGCACTTCGGCAGGGGCTGAAGGTTCGGCAGCGAACGCGGAGAAATCTGCGTTAAGCGGACTGGATCAATCGTTGTCCGCCGGGGTGGACCCAGGTGAGAAAACGGTGTTCGATAAGCAGTACAAGAAGCGTCCACAGGTTCTGCAAGGGGCAACGTATAAAATCAATACGCCGTTCGGCATGGCTTATATTACGATCAACGATTTGAACGGCATTCCGAGTGAGATTTTTCTGAACGTCGGCAAAGCCGGTTCCGATGTATTCGCGATGGCTGAAGCGCTTGGCCGCGTATGCTCCCTGTTCCTGCGCTATGGCGACCATGGACAGAAGGTGGAGCTGCTGATCAAGCATCTGAAAGGCATTGGCGGTTCCGGCGCTATCGGCTTCGGTCCGAACCGCGTCGAATCGATCGCCGACGCTGTCGCCAAAGCACTGGAAATCCACGTGCAGCATGGTCCGTACGACGACCACGATCCTGCTCCGGTGGCTGCGACAGTGGCGCATCACGAAGAGCAGGGTCAAGCGGGCGCGGGATCTGCAGGCAGCGTTGCGGCCGCTGGTGGACAGCCTGCCGGCAACGGCCATCATGCCGGTGCACAAACGTCCTCACGCGACCTGTGCCCATCCTGCGGCTCGGCTTCCCTGCTGAGCGTTGAAGGCTGCAAAACGTGCGCGAACTGCGGATACAGCAAGTGTTCGTAAGCGGAATGGGGTTCGCCGCAAATGTAAATTGTTGTCCGCTGTATTATCTTTTGTCACACTTTGTAAAATGAAATGTCACTCAATTTGATTATGGTGTCAAAGCCCGAATCCCTTGTGGATTCGGGCTTTTTTTTGTAATAAGCTTTCGAAAATAAGGTTGTTTGATATCAACGGACAAGTGGTTTGGAGCGAGTCGGAGTATTACCCCGAAAATCGTCAATCCGATGTTTGGATTGGCATAAGAATATAACGGTCTTCGACATAGTTGATTCGAATCCAGTTTATCAACACTTCAAAGCCAGCGGCAGCAATTTAAGCTACGTCGAATGGTTGGAAGAGCATTACAAGTCGGCTCAATCTCGGAAATAACCCAAATAAAAGAAAGGTTTAGCAGCATGCTGGACCTATTCTTTTATGGTATATGTTTTCACTTGTTAGTCAATCTATGCCACGGATAAAAGTGGGGCATTCCTGCTGAGGGTTTCACTTCGTAAAGAATGAAGGACTAGGAGCAGGGGTGAGAAACCACATTTACTATTTTTCACTGAGCATTTTTCTGGGGATGGTAACATTTTCCATAAAGTATGCGTCTTATTAGTAAAATGTGTTTAAGAACAATTCAGACGATAGAGGGCAATTGTCTTTACAGATCTCCTATACCTGAATTGATTTAAAACAACTAATTGAATTGGAGGAATTTCGTAATGAAAAGGATGGTTATTACAGTTTCATTGATATTGATACTTTGCGCGGCTCAGTCAACCTTAGTACTGGCAGAAATACCACCTAAAAAACCAACTCAAATCGTTGCAAATGGAGAATTTATTAAGGTTGACGTTGATCCTTTACTCGAACAGGGGCATTTATTTATTCCCATAAGATCACTTGCCTCACTTGGATTATCCTATAGTTTTAATTCTAACTCTAAGGTGGCTACTGTGAAAAATAAAAATGGTGATTACATCAAGCTGACAGAAAACAATAAAACGGCTCTTTATAACGAAAAGAGCATTGAATTAAACCAGCCTGCTCAAAATAAACAGGGGCGTTTTCTCGTACCTATTCGATTTGTCTCTGAAATTCTTGGATATAACGTGCAATTTGATGAAGTTCGCAATTTTGTGTTTATTTATTCAAATGAATCTAAGTCCGCCACTTCAAATAATAATACTTCTAATAATCAAGAAGATCTATATATTGCCAGGAGATTAGCTATTTCCTTACCGATTGTTACAAAGTTCAAATCACTCGGAAGAGAAGGCGTTACACAGGCATACACGTTTCCAGTAGGCCGCGCGGATTATTACTACTATAGTGATGGTCCGTTTACTACATTTGTTGAAGTGAAAAATGGTCAGGCCGTAGCACTAGGTCAACAACAAGTAGAAGATCGTTCTCCAATTAAGAAAACCGCGGGCAGCCTCTCACCAGACGTACCTTTAGACATAGATCCTGTGATGGAGCCTTATAAATTAGGTGCTGTGGTTTTTTCTAGTACTGGTATTGGCAAGGCTAGCGCAGCTTATATCGACGAAAATCATAATAGAATTGAACTCACACAGTACATGAATACCTACTGGGATATTATTCAAAAGATTCCTCAATAAATATGATGTCTTTGTGTCAAATATTTATTTCCTGGAACTATTAATAACAGCCAAGTTCAAAAGTAGATTTCTCTACCTTTGAACTTGGCTGTTTTTCAGGTCAACTATTTTACAACTTTGAACCCTTACAAATAATCCTCGTGTGGATAGCTATTTTCACCCTAGAACTTAGGGTTTCGTTAAAGATACAGTCAGATACCCATTACCTTTGGTCACAGTAAGTTCTTTCGGAATTGTATCATGAGTAGTGCCATCTGGCCAATAGAGTCTATTAAATGTTGTAACATTAACCGGGGTCCAAGATCCGCCTTGTACAGTTTGAATAGCGTAACTTTGGCAAGAAATTGGAGTCGTATATGTTCCCCATTGAGTGAGACTGCCTTTTGGAACGTTAGAACCAAAATCCTGATCGACTAGTCCAACAACTAGACGAGCATTGGTAATACCACTAGTTGGGGCAAATTTAGAATAAGTTTGTACTGTATTATTATCTACCTTAAATTGCATTGTACCATCTTTATTGACGGTGAATTCAATCGGTACTTGTCTCCCTGGAGCAAGTTGGTATGCACTTTTGATTGCATCACCATCCCCCGAAGGTGCAGTGAAATAATGCCACCTAGGCTCATGATTCGCAAACAATACAGTTTCTATCGCCCAGTCGCGTTGCTCCCTTAAAGCCTCTCAGGTTCGTAGATGCAAGAATGTTATTTTCAATCATATAAAGGATTCTAATGCTTCCAACTCGAAGTCTATAAATCGAGGATTCGCCTTGAATTTTCTTGATATCTCTTTCGGGAATTACGGGGGGATTCGGTGAGTAGTAATAAGTAGTTCGAAATTCGCTGTTTACTCTTTTTGTCGAGTTTCTCTAAGTGCTTGTATGCCCGCTTGGATAACTCAATTTTGTAATTCATCTAGAATATCCTCGAACTTTATAGTTTTCCCCTCAAGGTATTCCTTTTTTGCTTCTCTTATTGCCTGAAGGTCATCTTCTGTCAATGGCTCATCATCATATGGGATATGATAATCAGACGGATGGATAAGTCTTTTCACTAAATCAGCTACAAGAAGAACATCTTTTTCAGATAATTTATCAATTAGGTCTGTAAGCTCTTGTTTGCTTATGGCCATGGAAATTCAACTCCTTATTAGGATATTGACAGGAACATTGATTTTAATACATGATAACATATTTTGAAGGAATCGCTCCGAGATCGTCGATTAACTTCATCTAACAATGCGTTCATGCATCGGCGGACAAGCAGCCTCGATCCGGGAAATAAATCGAAGGTTATTTGAGGGCGCCGAACTGTTATGTCATACATTTTTGGAGACAGAATTGTTCTTAGAGAATACCGGGACTCAGATTTAGATTATATAAGGCAATGGGTTAATGATCCAGAAATAACTGACACTTTATCTGATAATTTCTTATATCCACATTCCAAGTATGAGACAGAATCTTTTTTTAGGACGATGGTTGAAGGTAAGTCTGGTAACAAGAGTTTTATCATAGCAGCAAAAGATTCCCAAGAATATATAGGTCAAATTGATCTATTCAAGATAGACTGGAAGAATCGATTTGCATTATTAGCTAATGTAATAGGAAGAAAAGAATTTTTAGATAGAGGTTATGGCAGTGAAGCAATTCGAATACTACAGAAATTTGCTTTCGAGGAACTAAATTTAAATAGGATTGAACTTGAAGTATACGAGTATAACGAAAGGGCCTATAAATGCTATCTAAAATGTGGCTTTAAAGAAGAAGGGAGATATAGAAAGAAGATATATAAGAAGGGGAAATATTGGGACAGTATTTTCATGAGTATTCTGAGAAGTGAATTTAAGTAGGTATAGTAAGAAAAGTCGTCTGCGAACAATTGTTCTATCAACTATTGGGCCAATATGGTAGAATGAGGAAGTACAATTGAATCTTGGGTGGGCGTGGTTTCCCTTCGAGAGGAGGTGAGACCATGGAGTTGAAAGACGTAATTACTATCATGATTCTGTTCGCAACATTCATCTTAGCTCTTTTAACATACATCGGGAATAACTACAAGAGAAAGTAAAAACCCACCCTAAGGTTTCACGGCCATAGGTGGGTTTTTGTGTCCTAATTGACTGAAGGGATATACCCATCCAAGCCAATTGTATAGCCGGGTGTTTGCAGCACCCGGTTTTCTAATACAAATGATACCATATCTATAAGAACATGAAAACCTGAAATCGAAATATTGATAAATATAAATTGGATAGATATGGACAAAATATTAAAAGAACAATTTGTTGTAACTCGAAGAAGACCGGAACATCCTGTAACACCCGTATTCACACGGCATGCCTGACGCCCTTGGTCTGCAGAGGGCTTTTCTGGGCGGCAGAATCAGCGAAAATGAATAGGAGATGAAATATGAATAAACTATCTCATGAAAAAGAATTGAATTCCCAGGACGCTGGCTTGGCGGAATTTCATTAATCGTAGGCCCTCTTCTAATGTTGCTTGGTGTAATACTCAGATATAAGTTTAACTTTTTGGCGGGCTGATGGTGATTTTTGGGTTGTTCTCGCGATTGGCGCGTATCTAGCTAAAGTTTTAAGAATCTATCAATGTATTGCATTGGCGCTAATGTCTTCTCTCCCATTAGGTGTATTGAAAGGAAGTACAGTTTTTTCATTGATAGCAACGATTGGACTTGGGATAGCGTTATTACCATTAGGAATCAGAATTATTCGAGAGGGTCCTAGACCATCTGGTAAGAAAATTATTAAAGGAGTATCTCTTACATTCGCAACAATTGCTTCTTTTTACTTTTTTAGACAAACTGGATAATATATCCGTATAATTGTTATAACATCGGTATTCACGATGCGAGACCTTACGATTTCTTGGTCGTCAGACGGATAATCGAAGAAGAAGACTCAGACAACAAACGCCCTAACCTAGAATAGAGCTATCTATGGTTAGGGCGTTTCGTGAATACAAGAACGTTAACTGAAAATCAACTGGAGTTGTATTAAGATCACAAGGATGCTTTTCAATCCATGGGATAAGCGTGCCTGATATTGGTTCTGTTTAGAAGATAGTCGGTACTGGTTTGATGGAAGTCGGCGAGTTTAATCAGGATTGCGGTAGGAATGTCAACTTCACCACGTTCATAGTTGCTGTAAATTCGTTGACTGCATTTTAAATATCCGAAACACAAATTATTTTTTAGCGATTTTTTCGCTAAAACTCACTAACGAATACCTCGCTAGTTTATTTTTATTATGGGGGGGTTAGGCATGTACCAAAAAATTAGAAGCCTGGGTGAAGATAAAGATTTAAATCAATCACAAATTAAAACTTAATGGAGGGAGGAGTAGGGTATGAATAACATATTAGAGCAATTATATTTTGGAGAAATTAGACCAGAAGAAATGATTGTGCCGAAAAATCCTGAGTATAGAACTCTCAATAACGAAATTTCCAACTTGAAGGAACAGTTAAAGATGAGGCTTTCAAATCATGAAATGGAACTTCTTGAAGAAACATTTGATTTAATTGGGAAATCATGCTCCATATATTCAAGCGAGGTTTTCATCTATGGTTTTAAGATAGGGGTTCTAATGATTACTGAAGCATTTGCAAATAAAGGATAGCATAGGTGATATTAAAGCATCTCACGGAGTTAGTTTGAAGATTATTTCGAAGGAGCTATTTCATGGAGGATCAATGGAGAATAGCGAAACATAATCCAGAATGGAGAAATCTGTTCATTGAAACCGGATTGAAATTAAGGAAATCAATAGGAGAACTTGCAGTCCGGATAGATCATGTTGGATCAACGTCAGTGATTGGACTAGATGCAAAACCTATTATAGATATTCAGATCTCAGTCTTGGATTTCGAGGATTTACTGGCCTATAAGGATAAAATCGAAGATGTTGGGTTTGTACTCCGTAAAGAAAATCCAGACAAGACGAAGAGATATTTTCGAGAAATTCCGGGAACCAGAAGAACACATATTCACGTAAGGCAACTAGGGAGTTTTTCAGAACAAATGACCTTACTTTTTAGAGATTATTTAAGGGTGCATCCAGAAGATTGCTTGAGATATGCTGAAGAAAAACATCGATTGATGAAATTGTTTAAAAATGAACGACTTAAATATGTTGAAGGTAAAGGTCCGATCGTATGGTTTATATTACAAAAGGCTCATATATGGTCACAGGAAGTAGGTTGGAAACCAGGAGAGTCAGATTTGTAAAAATGTCGAAGATTAAGAACAAAAGAAAAAGAGGAGGAAACATATTGAGTTTTGATGAGTGGTTCACAATTGAAGAGATAGACCCAATGACTTTTTCTATTAGTGAATATGGCCATTGGGAGAAGGTGCATTCATATCTCGTTATTGGAGATAAATATGCTGCGTTAATAGATACAGGAATTGGAATAGGAAATATCAGAAATGTTGTTGATCAATTAATTTTTTTGCCTATTAAGGTAATAACAACACATGTTCATTGGGATCATATTGGGGGCCATGGGCAGTTTAATGAAATATACGTGCATGAATTAGAGAATGATTGGTTAAAGAACGGGATACCAGGACTTCCTATTGAGGTTATACGCCATGATGTTAGCAGAGATATTTCGAAACCGTTACCAGTTGATTTTAGAATAGAAGATTATGAGCCATTCAGGTGTGAACCCACTTCCATACTATTGGACAATGAAACGATAGATTTAGGAAACAGAACTTTAACTTGCTTACATACGCCTGGGCATTCACCAGGGCATATATGTATTTATGAAGAAGAGCGCGGCTATTTATATACTGGAGACTTAATCTACAAGGGCACTTTGTTTGCATTTTATCCAACGACAGATCCATTGTTGTTTGTCAAATCCGTAGAGAAGATAAGTCAAATCGAACATGTAACAAGAATACTGCCAGGACATAATGAATTAGACTTGAATAAGGATTTTATTGTTGAATTAAATAAATCCTGCCAAGAGTTGTTAAATAAAGGACTGGCTAGACATGGAACCGGAATACATGATTACAAAGATGTAAAGATCTATTTTTAGTAGTTCGAAGAGGACAGTAGCATCACTTAACCTTGCATCTACGCTGTGGGGTATTCATTCCCCTATGTAATATTGAATCTAATGATATCGTAGGTCTACATCCTTTTCGAATGCAAGAACGTTAGGTGGAATTCAGACTAAATACATTTTAGGGGGAATAGCATGGACGTTAATAAATACAAAGAAACAGCTCATTTGTATGATTTGGACAATCGAGGCATTGTGAAAGATGATATTCCTTTCTATTTAAATTATGCTCATCAGTACGGTAGAGAAATTCTTGAAATAGCCTGTGGAACTGGAAGGATATGTTTAGCTCTTGCTCGATCTGGACTTCATGTTACTGGATATGATTTATCCGAGGACATGATCGAAATATTGAAAGCAAAGCTAAAAAATGAGGATGTTGAAACTCAAGACAGGGCTGATATCTTTGTAGCTGACATGACGGAGTACTTCTCGGATAAGCAGTTTTCATTAATAATTGTTCCTTTTCGGGCTTTTCAATTACTAACCGAAGACAATCAACAGAGAAAATTTCTGGAGCTAGTTCGAAAGCAATTGTCTGACGATGGTGTTTTTATTATTAATACATACCGACCTTATGGCATATTGGATGAATCCTGGGTTCAGGATGAGAAGGAGGACTGGATTATTTTCGATTCTAAAACAAAAAGGAATGTAAGAAGAACTCATATTCGAAGAAGTATTGATTTAAAGAAACAGATAACGTATCCAGAACTCATATATTATATAGAGGAATCAGATGGATCGGTTATAAAGCATGTTGAGAATTTAGCCATGAAGTATTATTACGAAGAACAACTGAGGGAACTACTTATATCAAGTGGATTTACTATCAAAGAACAATATGGGTATTATGATTATCGCCCAATCGAAAACGGCCCCGAATTAATTTTTGTATGTAATCCAAAGAAGGGTTGAACTTCAACTACACCGCATTCACGTTGGAACTAGCATCCCTCGGTCCACAGGAGCATTTCCGAGGAAGCATTTTCAGCGGACAACCCCGCATCGGCTGTAGAATATTCATTAACAGATAAGATATGGCTTTTCAAGACTGACTCCCGTTTGTGCTGCGACACAACGGGAGTTTGTCAGTAGTCAGTGAGAGAATCACATTTTTTTGTAGTTAGCAAAAGATAGAGCTGTTCATTCAAGACGAAAGCCCGTAACCTGGGGACATGCGCTATTTGTCCAGTTACTGTAACACGCCGGTCTGCCATTGTTCCAGCAATGCATTTTCATCAAGTTCGTATCCGATGATGACGATATAATAAGATCCTATGTATTCCGCACGTTCCATGCGAATCTGCTTGCCGGAAAATTGAATCAGCGATGCGCAGGAGGAGTCCTCCGAGGGGATATATCCTTTTGCGCGCAGCACCCGTCTGTCCTTAGTTTTTAAGAACTTTTCTATCTTCTTCAACGATAGCTGGTCCTGCCTGTTTATAGGAATGTAAATACTTTGAATACGCGAAAACGAAGCGCGGTCTTGTACGCCGAGGGAGGCGGAGGCATCGTCATGATGATGGTGCTGCCGGACGACTTTAAACGGGCTGGGTGCTTGGGTTTGAAGATTTAAAGGCTCAAGTCCATGAACCACGGATTCGGGATTGAATTGTCCAAACGCAGTGTTAAAGACGACAGCCTGTTCGTTATGTTTCTTTATCAAGCGGTGAACTTTGGACAGATGCGGATCGGGCACGAGATCCTGTTTATTGACCAGAATTACATCGGCGACAGCCAGCTGCCGGCGAAGCGTGTGAACGAGCTGCTTGTCAGACGAGAATATGCTGTTGTATTCCAGCGCATTTTCCGCATCGACAACGGTGATGATCTTATGCAGAGCAACCTTGTCTAGCAGCTCAGGTTCAGCCATGGCATCGACGACTTCTTCAGGATTTGCTACTCCGGTAAGCTCCACCAGGATGACATCAGGAGCCAGAGTCAGCAAGCTTGTGATCGAACCGGAGATTTCGCTTTTTTTACTGCAGCAGATGCAGCCGTCAAACAGCTTTTCCAGCGGAAGTCCCTCTACGGCTTCTGTCAGAATAAGACCATCTACATCCGCTTTACCTAATTCATTCATGAGAATCGCGGGCCTGATCTTCTGGCCATGCAGCGCTTTGATGAGTTCAAGGAGCAGGGTGGTTTTGCCGCTGCCCAGAAAACCGCTGATGATAATAACGGGAGTTTTCATAGGAACCTCTCCTCACTGGCGTTTTTATTATGGAATACTAACGTTTAGAAAATCAAAATTAGGATAAATATACGGGGGATCCGGTACATTAATCATGCTCGATTCGGCAACATCAATTTTGATAATGGTGTTTCCGTTATACTCGGTTTCGCCAATCGTGCCTTTCACCTTCACCCAGGTGTCGTCCTTCAGCTCTGAAGCGCCAACAAATTCGGCTAATACCCCGTAAGGGGTGGCATCGGCCGTACAGCACTGGACGGCAATTCTTCCAATGACCAGCTGATCGTCTGCCAGATCGGGTTCACGATAAACGAAGCCGGAAATTTCAATGCTTTTGCCGATGAAATGCTCCTTGAAAGTAACGATGCTTGAGAGAATTTCCATATAGATTTCAGGCTTAACCTCAATCATTGGCAGCTTGTAGATCCGCTTGGCCAGCTCAGCCAGATCGCGGTCAAAATCGTTATCCGCATAAAACAACTGGTCGAGCGATTCAGCGGAGGTGCTTGAATCCGTCTCCCCTGTCTCCTCCGTATCATTGGAAGAAGGGGGAGCCCACTGAGCGTCTGAGGGATCAAATGCGGCCTCATTTTGTTGCGGCTGGAACCCTAGAGCTGCATAGGGGGAAGCAGACGAGCTTAATATAATGCCTTTTTTACTGGCAAAAGAGCCTCCAAGTACAGTATCGGGAAGAAAAAAACCCAACAATAACGGAAGAGCGATCACCCCATAAAGAAAGCTGGCCTTAGGCCATGAGTTTGACGGCGAGCTGCCGCAGCAGTCGCATTCGATGATAGCTCCTTTATAGCTTCTGTAGGCAATAAAGCCTTGGATGACAGCTAGCGCGTAAACGACCAGAGCCGATAATTTTACCAGCGGCATAATACGTTCTCCAATATACAGCTGCAGGCTGCCTGTTTCGACCAAATAGGCGATATAAACGGATAGGGCCAATAAAATAATCGTCCTAATGATATAGTGAAGCAGTGTTATCAACTTTTCATTTTTCATGGGATACCCACCTATGCCATATTATCTGAACCATAATTGATCCATCCCTATGCTTAAGCCAAGCACGGTCAGCAGAATTAATGCCCCTAACGTCACGACATATTTTGTCTTGAATACCGATAACAGCATGAGCGTTCCTTTCAAGTCCAGCATCGGGCCCAGCACAAGGAATGTGATGAGAGACCCTATTGAGAAAGTGTTGACGAAAGAGGAAGCCACAAAAGCATCCGATGTGGAGCATATCGACAGCAGATAAGCAAAGCCGGACATCAGCAGGTGAGACGAAATGGGACCTTGACCGTACGCGGTCAATTGGCCCGTGTTGACTGTAGTATGTATCATTGCTGTTATAAAGGCCCCAATCGTAAGGTACTTACTCATTTCAAAAAATTCATTAGACATATGCATAAAAAAAGAAGTCAACTTGCTTTTCCAGGTCGGATGCTCTATAATCTCCGATCCATCATCATAAAGGGTTCCGATGCTTATGCGGAGCGGATTGTAGCGGATAAACCGGTATATGATGAGCCCAATGATAAATGAAACGACAAGAGCCAGCCCCATTCTGGAATAAATCACTTCCGGACGATTGCGAAAAGCCGTATACGTCGCGAAGAAAACGATGGGATTGAGAATCGGCCCGCTTAAGATGAATACCGTTGCGATATATGCGGGCATGCCTTTAGCCATTAAACGGCGAATAACCGGAATCATACCGCATTCGCAAATCGGAAAGAGAATTCCGAAAAGACTGGCAAACAAAATGCCCAGCAGAGGATTTCGGGGAATGATCTGCGCCAATCGCTGCTCCGAAACAAACAATTGCAGCAATGATGAAGAAATGACTCCTAGTAGAATAAATGGAAGAGCTTCGAGAAAAATGCTGATAAACATCGTTTTAAATGTAAGCAAGTCCGTTGAAAACTTCGATTGAAGCAGCGTCATGCCAAGAAAGCCCCTTTGATTCTAATTTATGCGTCCCTGCACATCATTTTAATCGTAATAAATACAATTAACAAGAAAATAGTTTTGATGGAAAATCCTGTTGACAAGAAAAGAGGGAAATGTCTATACTTTTTATTAAATCGTAAAAATTACGATTAAACAGCATTACTTATGAATTATGCATAAAGGAGCAGAGAACAAATGAGCAAAAGTAATTGAACGAGCGTATGAGGAATATATGCCTAAAGTGAGTAATTGCAAGTGAAATATCGCAATAAGTCCTTGGTTTGGAAAAATCTGTTGACGATATTTTATTGCATGTATATAATTCACATTAATTAATCGTAAAAATTACGATTAAACTAATCTAATAGGTCCAGAGGGATGTGTGATGAAACAGGAAATCGATTTTGTAAAATTCAATCCCACACAAAACATGACTATTCTTGTAAGAACAAAACACAGGGAGGAAGAATACACGCACATTGCTTCAAAGATGATGTCCTATGATAACGTACATGCCGAACAGGTTGGCTTCATCGAAACACCAGCGAATCCTGCAGCCGCGGCACATCTTCAAATGGCGGGAGGTGAGTTTTGCGGAAATGCCTGTATGGCCTTGGCAGCCTTTATTGCTGCTGAAAGAGGAATCGCCCATAACGACTTGTTGAGCATCGAATTGGAAGCCTCGGGTACGAATTGGCTGATTGCTTGCCAGGTGAAAAAAGTAAGTGAGCAATATGTTTGCCGTGTCTCCATGCCCGCTCCCCAGAAGATTGAACAAAAGTCAGTAAAGTACGAAGGTGAGGATTTGGAAATGGCCATCGTGAGATACCCTGATTTTGTTCATATTGTGATCGAGGTGGAGCGGTTCAATAAACAAGTAAGGGACAAAGCCCAAGGATTAGCCAAGCTGCTCGGAACCATGCTAGGTAGCAGCTTGATCGGTGTGCTGCTTTATAATCCGGCTTTGAATGAAATGGCTCCGCTCATCTATGTTCCTCCATTAGATAGCCTGATTTGGGAAAGGGGCTGCGGATCAGGCACAGCTTCACTTGGAGCTTACATGTCTTGGAGTAGAAAGACGGCCATATCCGCTCAAATTAAGCAGCCTGGGGGATGGATTCATGTAACTGCGGATTGCAGCAAAGATGAGATTACCGAGTTGAAAATTGAAGGCACCGTAGAGATTGTAGCTCAGGGAAGGGCATATATAAACGTGTGATTTCACGAAGGAGGTAGGGAGTCGATGCATGCGTCAGCAAGGCTGCAGCAATTGCTGCAGAAATACTTGGATCGTTTTACGAACTTGGCCGAGAGATATGACGGAACCACCCAATACAGCGAGGAATTGGAGTCTGTGATCGATGATTACTCGGCATTTATTACGGATCAGAATAATCAAAAGGCTTATGAGCAGTTGGAAGAATTGACGGCAGTTAGCAGCGTAGCGTTGCTGGCAGAACGGTTAAGGGAGGTGTCGGCGCGATGCGTTGCGCTTATGGAGAAGTACCGAGCATTGAAACTGCTTAGCGGGATTGGCGAACAAACCGATTATTTCAAAAATATAGAATCCTGTATCGAGACGGAATTTGGCGGCTTTCAAATCACCGCACAATCCAAGGTACTCATGATCGGGTCAGGTTCATTTCCGATGACGCCGCTGCTAATTGCAAAGCGGACGGAAGCTGAGGTGGTAGGAATAGATATTGATGCAGAGGCTGTCAGATTGGGAAGAAAGATTTTGGAGAGGCTGGGAGGCGGCTTGCGAATTAGGCTGGAGAAGTTGTTCATTGAACAGCTTGACATGATTAAGGACGCAACGCACATCATTTTCAGCTCGACGGTTGCCAGCAAATATGCATTGCTAGCGCAGCTGCATCCGCTGACCAATGATGAAGTGGTTGTCGCGATGAGATTCGGTGATCAATTAAAGTCATTGTTCAATTATCCCAGGGAATTTGTGGACGAGCAAAAATGGCGGCTGAAGGACATCATTTTGCATCCCGATCATGTGTTTGACGTGGCCCTGTATAAAAAAGCACAGCCCGCGATGCAAGGAGGCGAACGGAATGAGCGGCTTTAACAGAGTACTGATCTTGGGAACCGGGCAGGTTACCGTTCAATTGGCTGTCTTGTTTAAAAACCGCTTCAATGCTCATATCGGCATCGTTGGGCGGGAATCTATCCGGTCGGAGCAGTTCTTTGCTGCTCTTCTGCAAAGTAAGGGGGTTGTATCCGCGGCGGTCCAAAATGAACAGCATCGGCTGCTGGAAGGGGAATGCGCAATCGATGAATTATTCCATGCTTATGAGGCTGCCACAGGTGAATGGGATACGTTGGTTATGGCGGTAACAACGGATGCTTATCTTGAAGTGCTGCGTCAACTGGATGCGGATCTGTGGAAGCATGTGAAGTGCATCGTTCTCATCTCGCCGACCTTCGGTTCCAACAGCCTGGTTCGCCATTATATGGAGGCCAATCATTGCGATACCGAGGTCATCAGTTTTTCTACATATTTGGGCGATACCCGCTGGAGACATGGCAAACCATCGTGTGACGTAATCACGACCGGGATAAAAAGGAAGCTTTATATCGGTTCTACCGAGGCTTCTTCCAGTAACGTCGGAATGCTATGCGAGCTTTTCATACAACTGGGCATTCAATTAGAAGTCATGGTTACTCCTATCGAAGCGGAAACGCGGAACATATCCCTTTATGTTCATCCGCCCCTCTTTATGAATGATTACTGTTTAAACGAGGTGTTTCAAGGAAGCCCTATCAAAAAATACGTATACAAACTGTTTCCAGAAGGGCCGATTACACCATCCTTGATTCGTGACATGCTGACCGGCTGGAAGGAAATGACCCGCATCACTGAAAGTCTGAAGTTAAAAGGGATGAACCTGCTCTGCTTTATGACGGATGACAATTATCCAGTCAGGCCGGAAAGCCTATCGCGGGACGATATCGACAACTTTCTTCATTTGGAACCGATTCATCAAGAGTATTTGTTATATATCCGGTATGCGTCGCTGCTGATCGATCCATTCTCCGAGCCGGATCAAGATGGAAAATATTTTGATTTCTCTGCGGTTCCCATTTCACAAATCTATATAAATAAGGAAGGGAAATGGGATATTCCGCGAATGCCGAAAGAAGATTATTATCGGACCAAAATCATACAGGGCATCGCAAAATTTATAGCTGTACCCTGCCCGACGATCGATCGGTTTATTGCTGCCTACGAAAGCAAACTTAGGATAACGGCAAAGATGCTGCAGGGAGAATCGCTATCGGACGCATTTGCCATTCGAAGCTTCGAAGAAGATTTAAAAATGATCTGCAGTGAAATTTCAAAAGATATGAAGTAATGTCTCTGGGAGGAAATGATATGAGAAGGACTATGTTTAAATTATTGTCAGCAGTAGTGCTCTTGGCAGTACTGCTAGCTGGCTGCAATGGCGGGGCTGCTGAAAAGTCAGAGTCGACCGGCAGCGCTCAAGAACTGGTGTACGCTACCGCCAAAGATATTAACGATATGAACCCGCATCTGTATCCAGGCTCCATGCCAGCCCAAGGGATGGTCTACGAGTCGTTGGTAGAGCATACGAAAGAGGGGATCAAGCCGCTTCTGGCCGAATCATGGGACATTTCAGAGGATGGGAAGGAATATACGTTTCGTCTAAGAAGGGACGTGACATTCCATGACGGAGAGCCCTTTAATGCAGAAGCTGTAAAGAAAAACATTGAAGCCGTACAGAGCAATGCAGGCAAACATTCCTGGATCAAGCTGTCGACCAAGCTGTTGAGCTGCGATATCGTGGATGATTATACCGTTAAGCTGGTGTTGTCGGAGGCCTATTATCCGACTTTGGTTGAATTATCCATGACCAGGCCTTATGTGTTCATATCGCCTAAAGATTTCATCAACGGGGGAACCAAAGATGGGGTTAACGGTTACAACGGTACAGGGCCCTACAAGCTTACTGAACATAAAATCGATCAGTATGCTGTGTTTGAGGCCAACGAAAATTACTGGGGCGGCGCGCCTAAACTGAAAAAGGTGATTTCGAAGGTTCTCCCTGCTGGCGAAACGACATTGCTGGCCTTACAAAAAGGAGAAATTAATTTTGTGTTTACAGATGACCGTGGCACGGACAGCATCGATGTGGAAGCTATAAATAAATTGGCCGCTTCAGGCAAATACCAGATTATTCGAAGCGAGCCGATGAATACGAAAATGATCGTGGCCAACAGCAGCAGAACGGACAGCCCGGTGCATGACACGGCGGTTCGTGAAGCCATCTGGTATTCGATCGATAGAGATACGATCAGTAAACAAATCTTTGACGGTACGGAAAAGCCGGCAAATACGCTGTTCTCCTCCAATGTCAATTATGCCAATGTGGAACTAAAACAGCGGGACTATGATTTGAATGCGGCGGCTGCACGCCTGGAGGAGGCAGGCTGGATTCTGGAAAAAGGCAGCGAGCTTCGAACGAAAGGGGAAGCACAGTTAACGCTGAAGCTATATTACGATGTGAACTCATCTTCCCAAAAAACGCAGGCAGAATTCATACAGAGCGCCTTGAAAAAAATAGGCGTACAGCTGCAGTTGCTCGGCGAAGAGGCCGCTTCTATTGCCAATCGAAGATCAACGGGAGACTATGATTTGCTCTTCAATCAAACCTGGGGACTGGCCTATGATCCGCAAAGCACGATTGCCGGATTTACGTCCGAAGCATCTTATTACCATACAACAAGCGGCATAGCTCAGGCAGAAGAACTCTATAAAAAAATTGATCAAGTGATGGTATCCGCAGATGAAGCCACACGGAAATCGTTATATGCGGAAATTCTGACTCTTGTGCATGATGAAGCTGTTTTTATTCCGATCACCAATGGCAATATTACGGTTGTGGCTCCGACAAGCCTGCAGGGGATCTCTTTCAAGCAAACGCAGTTTGAACTGCCGTTCGAGCAAATGCACTACTAATCCATCTTAATAAAAAGGGGGATGGCTGTGGGCGCTTATATCATCAAACGGGCAATTATCTCGGTTTCATTGCTAGCGATTATTTCGTTTGTAACATACGGACTAAACTTTCTATCTCCATTAGAACCGGCCCAATTGGTCTTGCAGGCGCAGGGCGTTCCGAACATCACCGTTGAGTTAATCGCAGAAACGAAAGCATCGTTAGGGATGGATCAGCCCTTCCTGGTTCAATATTTTGATTGGCTGACATCCTGCCTGCAGCTTAATTTCGGCAACTCCTACGTTTCGGGAAAACCGGTCTGGTCCCTCTTAGGTCCAGCTCTTCTTCATACGCTGCAGCTAACTTTGGTTTCTGTTGCAGGCATCATCTTGCTGTCGATTGGATTTGGAGTCATTTGCGCGCTGCGGGAAGGAGATTTGCTCGATAAATCGGTCAGAGGAGTGCTGTTTGTCCTAGCCTCGATGCCTGCTTATTTACTGGCAACTTTGATGATCTGGTATTTCTCGGTCCAGCTGGATTTGCTGCCAACAAGCGGTATGACTTCTTACCGCAGCTATCTATTGCCGGCGTTGGTAATCACGCTCAATTATGCGGGCATTTATTTCAGGATCATCCGCAGCTCGATGTTAAGTCAATTAAATGAAGATTATGTCTTGTATGGCAGGGCCTGTGGCCTGCCGGAGAGAACGATAACGCTGCACATTTTAAGGAATTCCCTGCAAGTAGCCGTTTCAGTATTTTGCATGGCGATTCCCACAATTTTGGGGAGCACAGTTGTCGTAGAAAATATATTTGCATGGCCTGGATTAGGGACGCTGACCGTCAATTCGATTTTAGGCAGGGATTTTCCAATCATTCAAGCTTATGTCCTGGTATTGGCCGCGGCTTTTGTGTTGTTCAACATGCTGTCTGATTTGCTGGGTGCGGCGTTGAACCCTAAATTAAGGAAGGAACTCTAAATGAATCTCATCAAAAATATGTGGAAAGACAAGCTGGCTGCCTTGTCCTTAACTGTTATTGCCGCAATTGTTCTTGCAGGTGTGTTTGCCCCGTGGCTTGCGCCGCATGATCCCCATGAAGTCGATATGGAGCTTCGTTATGCCGCTCCATCCTGGGCGTATCTGCTGGGCAACGATCATTTGGGACGGTGCATAATGTCCAGATTAATTTATGGAATCCGCCCCAGTGTGCTGTGGGTGCTCGCTGCTCTTGCTGCATCGGTAGGCTTCGGGGGAATATTAGGTTTGATTGCCGGGTATTTCAGGGGCATAACGGATGCATGCTTGATGAGAGTTTGCGACGTGATGCTATCATTCCCGGGCTATGTGATGTCGCTTGCGATAGTTGGCATTCTTGGTCCCGGACTGGAAAATATGATGATTGCGTTTGTGCTGGCGAAATGGGCCTGGTTCGCGCGTATGATCAGAACGTCTGTCATGCAATATGCTGAATCCGATTATGTTAAATTTTCAAAAGCGATTGGTGTCAGCGACACTCGAATTATCATGAAGCAAATCGTCCCGGTTGCACTTCCGGATATTGCGGTAGTCTCCAGTAGTTCCTTTGCCTCGATGATTTTGCAAATCTCAGGTTTTTCCTTTCTGGGCTTAGGCGTTCAAGCGCCTCATGCAGAATGGGGGATGATGTTGAATGAAGCAAGATCGGTCATGTTCTCGAGACCCGAGCTGATGCTTGCGCCCGGTTTAGCCATCGTCATTGTCGTAATGGCTGTTAATTTCCTGTCTGATGCGCTGCAGGCGGCGCTGGATCCTAAACTGCTTCGTTCGAAGCCGCAGCCTCAGCGTCAGGAATTTTCTCGTACGGCCAAGCTGAGAGGAGAAGAGGTGGCCTAATTTCCAATGAACATTCTGAAAGTGTCCAATTTGCGGGTATGGGATGAGTTGACCGGGCAAGTGATTGTTCCAAACAGCTCTTTCCATATCAAGCAGGGGAACTGCTTGTCTATTGTGGGAGAAAGCGGGAGCGGGAAGTCCATGACTTGCAGAGCGATCATGAGATTGAACCGGGGCAGCATCCGTCAATCCGGGGATATTCTGTTTCGCGATGTTAACTTAGCGGAGCTTTCCGACAAAAAAATAAGGAGCTTGCGCGGAAAACACCTGTGCATGATCATGCAGCATGGCATGCGGGCTTTTGATCCTTCATGCGTCATCGGCGTGCATATTCGGGAGACGCTTGCGCAGCATTACGGCTTAAACCGAAGCGAAAGCGAAGCCAGAATGATAATAGCGATGGAAAGCGTGAGGTTGAAGGATCCGGCTCAGATCATGAATAAATACCCTCATCAGCTGTCAGGGGGGATGCTGCAGCGGATTATGATAGCGTTAGCGATTGTCCTAAAGCCGGATTTGATTATTGCCGATGAACCTACAACAGCGCTAGATGCCATTTCCCAATATGAGGTCGTTGAACAACTGCTGGAATTGCGGTCCCGAATGGGTTGCGCCATCATTCTTGTTTCACATGATTTAAGGATTGTTCAAAAATTAGCTGACGAGGTTCTAGTCATGAAAGCCGGAGTCATTGTGGAAAGAGGAACTGCCCAGGATATTTTTTCTAATGCCCGTCATGAGTACACAAAGTATCTGGTATCCTCCAAATTGGCCTTGAATAAGCATTTTCATAAAGTTATGGGGGGCACTGGCATTGTTGATCGTTGAACGCATTGAGAAATCCTACAGCAAAGCCGGCAGGTTTTCCGCAGAGAGACATCTAGTGCTTAAGGACATCAGCTTTCAGTGTAAGCCCGGGGAGTGCTTGGGGATTATCGGGGAAAGCGGCAGCGGCAAATCCACATTGGGACGCTTGTTATTAGGGATCGAAAAACCGGATCAGGGAACGATCCGGCTGAAGGGAGAGCCCATCGGGAAGCGAACTACGAGGCAGGGGAACATCAGCGCCGTTTTTCAAGATTACACCTCGTCCTTACATCCCTTTTATACGGTAGAACAAACGATGATCGAGCCGCTAAAACTGGTTGCGAAGAGCCGCAAAGATATGCACACCAAGATTGATGTTCTGCTGCATCAAGTTGGTCTGGATCCGTCTTACCGCAGCAAATATCCTCATGAGCTGTCAGGAGGAGAGGCTCAGAGGGTATGTATTGCAAGAGCCGTATCCATAGAACCCAAGTTTGTTTTAATGGATGAGGCTGTTAGTTCTTTGGATGGTTCCGTGCAGCTTCAAGTACTTGAATTGCTTAAAAATTTGAAGGCCATTTACGGCATGGGTTACATCTTCATCACGCATGATATTCAGGCGGCAGCCTACATTTGCGATAGAATCATGATCATTCGAAATGGAAGAATCGAAGAAATCGTTCCAATAGAGCAATTAAAAGACGTAAAGTCCCCATATGCCAGGAAACTGCTCGACCAGGTGATTACATAAAACTTGTGGACTATTTGCTCATGATGAATAAGCAGGCAAAGGAGGAAGGAGGAAAAGAGTGAAAGGAGCAATGTCCTGGCCGTTTTTGCGGTTATATATTTTGACGCTGCTGTACTTTAGCGCGAATTCCATATTGAATGTGATTATACCGTTAAAGGGTGAATCGCTAGGCGCCACCAATGCAACGATTGGCATAATTATGGGCGCCTATTTGTTTACGACCATGGTTTTCCGGCCGTGGGCAGGCCGGGTGATCCATAGGCATGGACCGATACGGGTGCTGCGGGCCATACTGATTATTAATGGATTGGCCCTGTCCTTGTATGCATTTACCGGATTGGAAGGTTATTTTATCGCCAGAATGCTGCAAGGCGTATGCACTGCCTTTTTCTCCATGGCTCTGCAGTTGGGCATCATCGATGCGCTGCCGGATAAGGATCGCTCCCAAGGGATTTCGCTGTATTCCTTATGCGCAACTCTGCCGGGAGTTATAGGTCCATTGCTGGCTATAGGCATTTGGCAGGCTGGGGACATGAATATTTTTGCCGTGACAATGCTTGGCATGGCCATTGTTACAGGGGCGTTTGGTTTCAGTGCTGGAATAGCCCCCAAGGAAGAAGCGAATCGTACCGAGATGGAACCGGGAATTACGATGATGCAGTCCTTCGGCCAGTTGATTAAAAATGCGCACTTGTTCAAGTGCAGTGTTCTAATGCTGGTGGCTTCCATCGTCTTTGGGGCGGTGACTACCTTTATACCGCTATACGCCGTGCAAATCGCAAACGGAAATGCTGCGATATATCTCGTGCTTCAGGCGGGAACCGTAGTCTTGGCCAGATTTGTTTTAAGGAAGCGGATCCCTTCGGACGGCAAATGGCATGCACGTTTCATGATGGGAATGATGTTAATCCTGGCCGGAGCTTCTCTATGCGTAAGTATTGCCGCAGACGTGGGGCCGGTTTTATTCTATGCAGGCGCTGTGTTGATGGGCATAGCCCAGGCATTGCTTTACCCGACTTTAACAACGTATTTATCTTTTGTACTGCCACTGTCTAATCGAAATGTGCTGATCGGGTTGTTTATTGCGGCCGCCGACTTAGGCGTATCAATGGGAGGAGTTATTATGGGACCAATCGCGGACATGTTCTCCTATTCAGCAATGTATATGTTATGTGCGGCATTGGGCGGGGCCATGATTATTTTTGCTTATGATTGGCGTAAGATTATGGTAGACCCGAGTAAAATATCTACTCGCCAATGAAGCGAAGCCCGGTTGATATTTCTGATCAACCGGGCTTCGCTTTACTGCATTATCCCTGGGAGTCATGGAAGTCCGGTCATGCAAGTTCACTCACTTCCATCAGTGAGGGATACGGGAAAATATTTCTTGCACAATTAATAAAAGAAGCAAAGAGGATTGGGATAAATAGACTATTGATTACTTGTGATGCAGCAAATTTTCGTTCAAGGAGGGTAATAGAAAGTAATAATGAAGTACTTGAACTATCGATTGAGATTACATCCTTTCACTGTAGGTTGGTTGTGTGATTTTTAAGCAATTGCACATAACACTATATTAACGCATCAGCGGAATACAAAGGAGCGCTTACCAAAGCGAACAAGTAATAGTTTACCTTTAGGAATAATGTTGCCTATTCGAAGATAAGCTATTAATATAGGTGTAGGCCACCGCCCTGCAGTCCTTCGCATTTAAATATCTATGCCTGTTTTATCTACTTTCGCCTTGTTACTCCGTGTAATAATTTACCTTCCCAGCGGGAACAATTGTAATATCTCCAGTATCAATTCCTTCTGAAAGACACTAAGGACATTCATGTTATATATAACGAATTATTCCTTACTTTGCGGTTAAGTAAGGTTTTTTGATTGGGATTTTTAAAGATGAGGTGAGATAGATCAAAAAGAGATTTGTTGGAATGGTCGCATTAGTTGCATTCATTTCCATATTTACGTTAGCAGGTTGCAATTCCTCCCGGCCGGATTCGGCTGACGTTGGGAGAAGCGTCGCTAGTGAGGTCAAAAAGGATGAACTGGTGTTAGCTTTCGGCTCTGAACCTGAAACGGGTTTTGACCCGACAACAGGCTGGGGACGTTATGGCTCACCCCTGTTCCAAAGCACTCTTTTAAAAAGAGATGACAAGCTTAACATTAGAAATGACCTTGCCACTAACTATGAAGTAAGTCCAGATGGAAACGTTTGGACAGTGAAAGTCCGTGATGATGTTAAATTTTCGGATGGGCAGCCATTAACGGCTGCTGACGTTGTTTTTACATTTGAAACAGCTGCTGGTAATGGATCGGTTGTAGATCTTAATCGTGTGCGCAAAGTAGAGGCCTTGGACGATTACACCGTTAGATTTACGTTGCAAGAGCCCCAATCAACATTTGTGAATACGCTTATCGGAACCGGAATTATCCCGAAACATGCCTACGGTAAAGACTACGCAGAGCATCCCATAGGCTCCGGCCCGTATCAGCTTGTGCAATGGGATAAGGGGCAGCAGTTGATTGTTCAGGCGAATCCACAATATTATGATAGGCAGCCGTATTTCAAGAAAATAACTTTCCTATTCCTGAGTGAGGATGCCTCATTTGCAGCAGCCCAAGCGGGAATCGTTGATCTTGCTTATATACCGGCTGCATTTAGTCATCAGAAAGTCACCGGCATGAGGATAGAATCCTTAAAAACCGTGGATAATCGAGGAATCGTTTTTCCCTATGTGAAATCGGGAGGCGTTACGAAAGATGGCTTACCCATTGGCAACGATGTAACCGCAGACCCAGCGATTCGCCATGCTATAAATATAGCCGTAGACCGCCATGCCCTTGTCGATGGGGTCTTGGAAGGACATGGAACGCCAGCCTATACTTCGGTGGACGGCCTGCCCTGGTGGAATCCAGAAACCGTGATTGAAGACGGTAATTTGGAAGGGGCTAAGAGACTGTTGGATGAAGCGGGATGGATAGATACCGATGGGGATGGAGTCAGGGAGAAAGGTGCCTTGAAAGCAGAATTCACGCTGTATTATTTAGCGAGTGATTCCATTAGACAGTCTCTCGCGATTTCTGTTGCGGATATGATGAAGCCGTTGGGGTTAAATGTCAAATTAGCAGGGGGAAGCTGGGATATTATATCTAAGAGTATGTATTCTAACCCCGTAATTATGGGCTGGGGAAGCCATGACCCGCATGAAATGTATAATCTCTATAGCAGCGAAACGGCCGGGATCGATTACTACAACACCGGTTATTATTCGAATAAGACGGTGGATGGGTATCTTGAACAAGCTCTTCACGCTAAGACGGAAGAGGAAGCGATTGAGTTCTGGAAAAAAGCACAGTGGGATGAAACAACGGGTCTCAGCGTAAAAGGCGATGCGGCGTGGGCTTGGTTAGTCAATATTAATCATCTATACCTCGTGAAAGATGGACTTGATATCGGAGATCAAAGAATCCATGTTCACGGGCATGGTTGGCCTGCAACCGATAATATCGTGGATTGGAAATGGACGAAATAACGTTGCGTAAGCTGGGATTATTGATATTACGGAAAGGATTCCGGATGGTTACTTTATTAGTGGCCATCTGTTTTATATCTTTTTTGTTAGTGAAAAACTCTCCGATTGATCCCATTCAAGCCTACATCGGTGCGGATATGTTGAAGGTAAGCCCGGAACAGCGAGCTAAAATCGCGGAGTATTGGGGATTGGATCAGCCTGTCATGGTACAGTTTCTTCACTGGGGCTCTGCTGTTGTAACCGGAGATTTAGGAATTTCTATGATCTATCGCCGCCCGGTCATCAATGTTATTGGTGAGCGATTCTTGAATTCGCTGGCTCTGATGCTGTCTGCTTGGGTATTATCAGGCGTGATCGGCTTCGTGACGGGTGTTATAGCAGCCATGAAAAAAGGAACCTGGATTGACCGTTTAATCAAGTGGTACTGCTTCACCTTGGCCTCCACACCAACCTTCTGGATGGGGCTCCTGATTCTTATTGTTTTTGCTGTATGGCTAGGATGGTTCCCTGTAGGCATGGGGGTTCCAGCCGGAGTCCTCGCGGAAAATGTTACGCTGTTGGATCGAATTCGGCATCTTGTTCTGCCAGTTCTGACACTTAGTATGGTTGGCATGGCCAATGTGGCTCTTCATACGCGGCAAAAGCTGATTGATGTTCTCGGCAGTGATTATGTCTTATTCGCTAGAGCAAGAGGGGAACAAGGTTTTGTGTTGTTTTGGAGGCATGGCTTGCGTAATGTGGCCTTACCGGCGATTACGCTGCAATTTGCAGCGTTTAGTGAGTTGTTTGGAGGAGCGGTGTTGGCCGAGCAGGTTTTTTCGTATCCGGGTTTAGGACAGGCTACGGTAGAAGCAGGACTGCGAGGAGATGTTCCGCTTTTATTAGGAATCGTAATGTTTACGACCCTGTTTGTTTTTATTGGGAATTTACTTGCTGATATAAGCTATTATGTGTTAGATCCAAGAACGAGGGAGGGGAGGAAGGCATGATTTCAATCCCGAAGAAATTCCCTCTGAATCGAAAGCAATGGGCGCTTATGAAAGTCATCATATCTGTTGTTTTCATCGTCATCATCCTATTGAGTGGTTTATTCCTCGATGAGGGAAGAATTGTAACGAATCTTACCGATCGAAATTCCCCTCCTTCCGTAGACCATCTTTTCGGTACGGACTGGTTAGGGCGAGATATGTTCACACGCACGGTAATGGGTCTCGCATTAAGTATAGGCGTTGGGTTAATTGGAGCTATTGGCAGTGCTTCCATTGCTTTATTCCTTGGGATGATGGCTGCAACTATGGGGAAGAGGGCAGATCGCCTTATTTCATGGTTAATTGATCTGTTTCTGAGCGTTCCCCATCTGGTCACTCTGATTCTCATTGCTTTTATGTTAGGTGGAGGATTTAAAGGGATCGTGGTGGGATTAACTTTAACCCACTGGCCAAGTCTTGCCAGGGTCATCCGGGCAGAGGTGATGCAAATCCGGTCTGCCGAATTTGTTCAGGTTTCTCGGCGGATGGGAAAATCCGGCTGGTGGATTGCCGTTCACCATATTGTCCCCCATATCATCCCGCAATTTCTCATTGGTTTTATGTTATTGTTTCCGCATGTTATTTTGCATGAGGCAGCAGTTACATTTATAGGTTTAGGTTTATCTCCGCATGAGCCTGCCATCGGAATTATTTTATCCGAATCCATGAAGTATTTATCTGCAGGCATGTGGTGGCTTGCATTCTTCCCTGGACTTTGTTTGCTATTCATCGTGAGAATGTTTGACCAGATTGGCGAAAATCTCCGATGGCTTACAGATTCTAATAGGAATCGCGATTAGGGAGATATACGGCGTTCAATAGAAAGAGGAGTTAACGAATGTCTATTCTTGAGGTGAATCATTTATCCGTCTCTTTTAAACAATATACAACTGGATTAAAACAGATCGATCATAAGGTCATATCCAGTTTGAATGTTACCCTTGAAGCGGGTGAGATTCTTGCCGTTGTAGGTGCAAGCGGCTCGGGAAAAAGCATACTCGCGCATGCGATCGTAGGAATACTCCCCAGCAATGCGAGTATCGGCGGTGTGATGACATACAAGGGGGAGGAACTTACTCCTGAACGGCAAAAGGCGCTGAGAGGAAAGGAAATTGCACTTGTTCCTCAATCGGTGAATTTTCTGGATCCGCTAATGAAGGTCGGCAGGCAGGTTCGTACAGCTGTGAGAGCAGGAGATGCTATAGAAGCGCAGCGAGCGGTGTTTGAACGCCTCCGCCTGGGACGGGAGGTGGAGCGCATGTACCCATTTCAGTTGTCTGGTGGCATGGCGAGGAGAACGCTGCTATCGACAGCCATGGTCAGTGGAGCAAAGGTCATTATTGCGGACGAGCCGACTCCTGGACTCGATCCTGTTGTCATGAAGGAAGCGCTGGATCATTTTAGGGAGTTCGCAAACCAAGGGTGTGCAGTCTTGCTGATCACGCATGATATTGAATCGGCGCTGCAGATCGCTGATAAAATTGCGGTATTTTATGCAGGAACGACGGTCGAGATCGCGAGGGTGGAAGACTTTGCGGGCCAGGGTGAAGCCTTAAGGCATCCTTATAGTAAAGCGCTATGGCGAGCATTGCCCCAAAATGGTTTTACGCCAATCCCCGGCTCGCAGCCTCATTCCAGTGCACTGCCGCCGGGCTGCTTGTTCGCACCCCGTTGTGGAATGGCTACGCCGGAGTGCCTTCAAGCACAGCCGGACATGCGGGAGCTTCGAGATGGAATGGTGAGGTGCATCCATGCAACTTAAAGCGAACAAGATCGGATTTCGTTATGAAAATGGCCCATGGCTGTTTCGAGGCGTTAATGCATCGATAGAGCCAGGGGAAGTCGTTGGCATAACCGGTCCAAGCGGACGCGGGAAAACAACATTGTGCCGAATACTAGCTAGTTATGAGTCCCCCTTAGAGGGAGAGGTCACCTTGAACGGCGCTCCGTTGCCGAAGAAGGGGTATCATCCTGTACAGATGGTTCTTCAGCATCCAGAGAAAGCAGTGAATGCAAGGTGGAAGATGCATAGAATTCTGAATGAAGGATATCACCCTGATGAAGAAATGTTAGATTTACTGGGGATTAAGCAGGAGTGGCTGACTCGCTGGCCCCATGAACTATCCGGGGGAGAGCTGCAGCGGTTCTGTGTTGCCCGGGCTCTTGGGCCGGATACTCGATTTCTAATTGCTGATGAGATGACCACCATGCTGGATGCGATCACGCAAGCACAAATCTGGCAAGCAGTCACGGAGATTGCGCAGAAACGAAAGATGGGAATTATCGTTGTTACTCATGAATCGAAGCTGATGCAAAGACTTTGCCATCGTGTTATTGAAATTTAAACGCCCCTATAAACGAAAAGAAATCGCCCTTGGGTTGGAATGGAAGCATTAGCAGCCATCTCACCTAGGGCGATTTTTTATTTGATTCGCTAATCCTGCTGATCGTTCTTTTCTAGTTCTTTTTGTGCTGCCTTTTCGCAAATTTCAGATTCTAATACCTGTACAAGGCCATCTTCCAGCTTTTGCTGAGGTTGGGGGTGGAACCACTGGATCTCCCCTTTATGAACAAACCCTTTGTATTCTTCGCCCTGCACCTGCAAAGAAAATTGCTGGCGCTTATGATTGGTGTCTTCAAATACGGGTTTGATTTCAAGGTCTTGAATTTCTTTTGAAATGCCATAGTGCCTCATTAATGAGTATATAGTAGATTCAATTTTGTCTACTTTACTCTCACCAATCTTTTGCTTGGGGTGAGGGTTAAGCCACATAATCTCCTCATTGTGAAAATGTCCCTTGAATTCCTCGCCTTCCACTTTAAAAGTGAACGCAAGTCGCTCATGCATACGATTCTCAAACAGGGTTTCGACCTCAAAGTCCTCCAGTTCAGGCTCAATATGGTTATCTTCAGTCATATTGGTTCTCCTCTCAGGAAAGTTTAACGTTAGTTGCCTATTATATAGTATTTTATTTCAGATTGTCCATTTACTTGTTTAAAATAGGTGAGGAATTCGGCCTTTCTCTCGCCTGATAGGAACCTATGAACTGAGGATTTAAGTTGTATTAATATTTACGTAAAGAGCTTGGAGGACGATGGTTCCACTTCTTGCTGATGATGGTATGGCATTGGTTAAAGATTCGCTCGATGGTTTGGGTCGCGTTAGCTTGAATTCGTATGCAAAATCCAGGGATCGCTAAGTGCGAAATCCCGAAGGAGAAATCGGATTCTTCGCTTCGAATCGCTTCGTACAACTCATCGAGGTACTCAGGCTCCGTTTGTTCGCTTACCGCAATCATGGAGCCTAGATGCGTATAACCTTCCATGAATCCGAGACCGGATATCGTCTGTTGCTGCGGCATTAATTTGATGTGGTCAAATACACCAAGTTTACCGTCCCAATAAATTTCGGTCATTAGCTGAACGGTATCGTAGGTGAATTTCTCTCCGTTCGGCGACCAGCCGGGCGTGAGGATATCCGTATACAGAAATGTTGCACCACGTTCTATATGAACAACTGTTTTCTGTTTATAGTGTGCATTCTGATAAGCAATCAACGGATCGGGAAGGTACTCCAAATAGCTCCCCTTCTTCAAGCGGATTACGGTTTCCTGATAGGCATAATTTTTTGGCGTTTTATATACTTTGGTTGCCGATTGTGTGGTTAAAGTCACTTTAGACCCTTCATCCGCCGAAATGTCCATCTTGTACCGATCGCCGTCCAAATAACCCCCGCCAGGATTTAGAAGGTAATAGCAGACCTGACCTGAATCATCAGTGTATATCGGTCGCATCACTTTGAATGCACCTTGGAAGTACACTCTCTTGGCAACGGTTTTCCCATTGCGGTCTTCCAATTCTAAAGATAATGAGCCAGTCCAATCTGTCATATTACTCTAAACCTTTTAATAAAGCATGCTTCCTAATCCAGTCCATGACTTCAGGAAGGCCTTCATCATTTTTTAAGTTTGTAAAAAAGAAAGGCTTGTCGCCGCGGAATACCTTGGTGTCCTTTGCCATCACTTCGAGACTGGCGCCGACATAGGGAGCAAGGTCGGTTTTGTTGATGATGAACAAGTCGGATTTGATCATGCCTTGTCCACCTTTACGAGGGATTTTCTCTCCCTGCGCTACGTCAATAATGTAAATGGAGAAGTCCACAAGTTCGGGGCTGAATGTCGCCGCAAGATTGTCGCCGCCGCTTTCCACAAAAATCAATTCCACATCGGGATGACGCTCCATGAGCTGATCAATGGCCGCAAAATTCATGGAAGCATCTTCACGAATCGCCGTATGAGGACAGCCGCCGGTTTCTACACCGATGATCCGATCCTCGGGAAGTACCCCGTTTTGAATTAAAAATTTAGCGTCTTCTTTCGTGTAAATATCGTTTGTGACAACGGCCATTTTTATTTCATCCGACAGATGCCGGGTCAATTTTTCTACAAGCATGGTTTTACCTGCTCCAACAGGACCTCCAACACCAATTCGAATTGGATTCATTGAGTACACTCCCTTTATAGATTATTTGAAAATTAGGACATAAATATTCTGATATTTACTCGTTCGTGTTTCATTTGAGATAGTTCAATCCCTGGAGACACGATGCCGAAATCGTCTTTCGTCAACTCGATGATTCGATCTACAGCCTGACTTAATTCGGGTATAAACTGATGGGAAATCGTTTGACCTGCGGTTTGTCCAAGAGGAACGGCTCGTACTGCATTTTGCACCTGACTGGAAATCGCAGAGTACAAATAGTAGAGGATGGTATCTTGTTTGGTCACGCTAAGCCCATGAGCTACCATCGAGAAAACAATAGCAGGGTGGCCGAATGCATTTTTCTTCTTTATTTCTTCCCTGTATTGAGACAGGATGGAGAGGCCGTATATGGTCTCCGTTAGCTTTAGCATCCGATCGCCAATCATTTGCGTTCCTTCCCGCGTCTCCCTTGGCAAGTTCTGGATCGTTAGCAGGTGATCCAGATGCCATATTTGCTGTAAATCGTCGTTCATGAGAGCTTCATACACGAGTCGTGAGGCAAGCCCGTCAGAATAGACGAGCTGCTCATGTAAATACACTTTCAACCACTCAAAAAACGTTTCCTGGTTATGCACCTTATTTTCCTGAATATAGCTCTCCAAGCCAAAAGAATGGCTGAAGGCTCCTGTAGGAAAGTTGGAGTCGCATAGCTGAAACAAAGAGAGAAGCTGGTTATTCATGACTGTGGCCTATGTGACGGAATGCCTGTTTCACTTTGCGATCCTCTCGCCCATAAGGGATTCCAAGCTGTTGCAGCAATTCCTCGACTAAATAGTCATATTGCACCAGCATCTCATCGGCTTCAAATTGGGCAGGAAGATGGCGATTCCCAAGCTGGTGAGCAATGGTGCCCATCTCCATGATGCTTCTAGGCTTGATGACAAGAAGGTCATCTGACAAGACGTCAATGACAATCATGTTCTTCTCGTCCATGTAGAGCACATCACCGGCTATCAGATCCCGGGGCTCGCGGAGACGAATGCCCAGCTCGTTGCCATGATCTGTTTTTACGCGTTGAATGCGCTTCATTAAATGTGCGCTTTCCAGGTACACTTTTTCGATATGGCGCTTTTCAATCTCACTTGGATCCATTTGATCCAGATTGGTTAGGATTTTTTCAATGATCAATGTCTTTTCACCTCAGAATAAGAAATATCGCTGGCCCATCGGGACAATATCGACCGGATCACAGGTCAGCAATTCACCGTTTACCCTCACTTCATAGGTTTGCGGGTCGACCGTAATTTCAGGTGTTTCCGAATTCAGCTTCATGTTTTTCTTCGTTAGCGTACGAATTCCACCCACAGGCAGGATGATCTTTTCCAGTCCAAGTTTCTCGTGAACCCCATCGTCATAAGCAGCTTGGGAGATAAAGGTTGCCGAGCTTTTGGCTAAAGCTTTTCCGAACTGGGCATACATCGGGCGATAAATATAGGGCTGCGGTGTCGGGATCGAAGCATTGGCATCTCCCATTAACCCCGTAACGGCAAGCCCGTTCTTCAGCACCATCTCTGGCTTCACGCCAAAAAACCTCGGGTTCCATATAACTAGATCGGCCATCTTCCCAACTTCAATTGAACCTACATGCTCTGATATTCCGTGGGTAATGGCAGGGTTAATCGTATATTTGGCAATATAGCGCTTCGCCCGGTTATTATCTGCATGTGGGCTATCACCCGATAGGAGCCCGCGTTGCTTCTTCATTTTATCAGCGACTTGCCATGTGCGCAGAACGACCTCTCCGACACGGCCCATCGCTTGGGAATCCGAGCTTACCATGCTAAAGACGCCCATGTCGTGCAGGATATCTTCGGCTGCAATCGTTTCTTTTCTAATTCTTGAGTCTGCAAAAGCGATGTCTTCAGGTACAGAAGGATTCAAATGGTGACAAACCATAACCATATCAAGGTGTTCGTCGATCGTATTTACGGTATAGGGGAGGGTGGGATTCGTTGAGGAAGGCAGAATGTTCGGGTAACCTGCTGATTTGATTAAATCAGGTGCATGGCCACCGCCTGCGCCTTCCGTATGGTACATGTGTAGAACTCGATCTTTTACAGCAGCCATCGTCGTTTCCATAAAGCCGCTTTCATTTAGTGTATCTGCGTGAAGGGCAACTTGGATGTCGTATTCCTCCGCTACCCGCAGGGCATAGTCCAGGGATGAGCCAGTAGCTCCCCAGTCCTCATGGACTTTTAATCCGATGACACCGGCTTTTACTTGCTCGGCCAAAGGCTCGACGGATGCCGCATGTCCTTTACCCGTGAATCCAATATTGATAGGAAGTCCTTCAGCGGCTGCAAGCATGCGTTGGATGTTCCATTCGCCCGGTGTAACTGTTGTCGCTCTAGATCCTGCAGCAGGGCCTGTCCCACCCCCAATTAAGGTCGTTGTACCGGAGGTTAGCGCCACTTCTACTTGTCTAGGGTTAATAAAATGGACATGCGTATCGATGGCTCCAGCAGTGACAATCAAGCCTTCGCCAGCGATGATTTCGGTAGAAGAACCGATGATAATATCTATATTATTCGTGATGAGCGGGTTGCCGCTTTTACCGATCCCAAAAATCTTGCCATCTCGAATCGCTAGATCTGCTTTGCAAATTCCGGTGTAATCAAAAATGATGACATTGGTTATGACGGTATCCGCTACACCCTCTTGACGAGTTGCCAGCGGGTGCTGGCCCATGCCATCCCGGATGACCTTGCCTCCGCCAAAAACAACTTCTTCTCCGTACGAAGTGTAATCCTTTTCAATTTGAATAAATAGATCTGTATCTGCAAGGCGAATGGAATCGCCTGTTGTTGGACCATACATTTCAGCATACTGCTTTCGGGACATTCTAAAACTCATTTTGACTCCTCGCTTTCTAATTTTCCATCTACTTTGTTGTTGAACCCATACACACGGCGTTCTCCTGAAAAATTAATAAGCTGGATTTCCTTTGCGTCTCCGGGTTCAAAGCGTACGGCTGCTCCGGCAGGGACGTTGAGACGTTTGCCGTAAGCCTCTTGACGGTTAAACTCCAGGGCTTCATTGACTTCATAGAAATGAAAGTGTGATCCGACTTGAACCGGACGATCTCCGGTATTCGTAACGGAAATCGTAAAGACTTCGCTATTTTCGTTACAAATGATGTCTTCGTCTCTTAAAATATATTCTCCCGGTATCATAGTAAGGCTCCTTTCTAGTTAGTTAGTTAGCGTATCGGGCTGTGAACGGTCACTAATTTTGTTCCATCCGGAAAGGTTGCTTCCACTTGAATATCATCAATCATTTCGGGAATTCCTTCCATGACATCGTCTCTGGTTAAAATGGTTGCCCCGTACTCCATCAGTTCAGCAACGGTTTTCCCATCTCTTGCTCCTTCTATGACTTCATAAGTGATTAGAGCGACAGCTTCGGGGTGATTTAATTTTAATCCTCTTTCTTTTCTGCGTTTGGCTAGATCGGCTGCGACCACGATCATCAGCTTGTCAACTTCTCGCGGCAATAAATGCATAATAACAACCTCCTAAAGATCATAAACAACAAGAACCATCCATTCAGAGAGAAAGGAGGGTTCTTGATTAGAAATTATAAGATTCATTTAATATTATAATTTCTCCTAAGTCTGATAATTTAATCTTTCCCCTGAAGTCAGAAATTTATGCCCCTAGCTAGACTACTGTATCATAAATAAACCCCGATATGAAGCCTATCCGCAAATGAAACACGCATGTGCAGAAGTGATAGACGGGTGTGGAGAGCGACTCGCCTTGTGGGAGAAGGGAAGTCGTGAAAGAAGAACCTAACGAAATCGAGGATTTTAGACTGGGGTTAACAGCCCGATTGATAAGAAGCATCCATCGGGCTGCTATTCATTTGCTAATCCTCAAATTAGTCCAATACTGCTGTCATATGCGCCTTTGTAACCGACCAGTGGGAGGCCGTCCAGTATTTGGCTTTATCCTTAATGTAAATAATTTGCGGCGATTCGTGTTTGACATTCAAATCCTCGGCAATTTGGTTTGATACCGGCCGGGATTCGATAACTTTCACCAGCGTGTAATCCAAATCTTGATTAGGTGCATCCTGCAAATATTGTTCATACTCCTGAAGCGCGTTGGAGCTTACAGGACATGTCGTACTATGTTTTAAAATAACCTGTCCGCGCTCTGTGGATTTAGCCAACATTTCATTCCACTCTTCAGGTGTCGTAATTTCTCTCCAGTTCATACAAGCACACTCTCCTCGCTAGTTGTATATTAAAACAATGTGAATTCATCGATTGATTGAATTTTAACATGATCCCGTCTGTAGTCAAGTTGATGCAAAACGAAACGATCTCCCTCCGCATCACGTATAACATGAAGTATACTGTCCTGCATATGAAAGGGGGTGATAACGATGAGTGTAATTCATATGCTGGCTGGCATACCGGGCAGTGGAAAGAGCCATTATGCCAAAGAGCTGTGCAGGCGGGAAAAAGCCGATCTTGTGGCGACGGACACCATCCGCGACAGATTGTTCGGCAGCGAGTCAAAGCAGAAAAATACGTATTTGGTTTTTGATGAGGCTTTTGCGGAGATTGAGCAGGCTTTGAGATTAGGGCGGAATGTGGTCTTTAACGCAACGAATGTCAGCAGGGATCGAAGACATAAGTTTTTGAAACGGTTCAAAGACATTCCAGTCGAATGCCATGTGTTCAATAATGGGACGCTGCTCTACTTATCAGCATGGCTGAAAATTAGCACAATACATAGGAGGCACAAATGATGAGCGAGGAAGCCAACACATCCGGCTGGGATGCGATTGACCAGAAATTGTCCAAAATATACGGGGAGCAGGAGCCAAAGCATTACGGAACTCTTATATCCTATGCGCTTGGAGGCCAGGATCCGCTGGATGGCATCAGCGCATACAAGAGCGAGACGCCGGTTCCGCACTGGCATTTTGTAACCTATGGATTCTCAGAATTGTATGAGAAGGAATCGGAAAATGAGGAGCATAGCGGATTCGGGTTTGAATTGACATTTCGGCTGACGCGGGAAGAAGACGAGGAGGAGCCGCCGGCCTGGGCGCTGAGTTTGCTGCAAAATATGGGAAGGTATGTTTTTAATAGCGGGAATGTGTTCAGAGCCCGTGATTACTTGGATGCGAATGGGCCAATTTGCCTGGACGCGGACACGCTTTTGACGGCTCTGGCTTTCACGTTGGATCCCGAGCTTTCGCCGATCCGCACTCCCAATGGACAGGTGGAATTTATACAAATGGTAGGCATCACGAGAGATGAGCTCGAGGCGATGCAGACCTGGAATACGTTAGGATTGCTCAATGCTGGTGTGGAGTATATTCCGGGTTATGTTACCGATTTATCTCGGGGTTGTCTGTTGCAGATACCAGCGATGGTAGAGGCGGTAGAACAAGGGATGGAGCAAGAGGGCTCCAATACCGGTTTTTTATATGTCGATCAGCTAGCCTGGGAGCCGGGCAAAAAAGGGTGGTTTAGCAAACGTCCGGATACCTTGAAATTAGGCGCGAAGCAAGCAGAAATTGTCGGGAAGATACTGCGCGGACGGATCCTAAAAGGCAAAAGTCTTGTCCTCGCTGGTCAAGAGATCCGCATTGTGTTCGAGCCTGGAGAACAGCCCGGGTGCAGCGTCGAGGATAACGAAATCAGCATCGCCTTAAATGAGGCCGCGGTCTCCGAGCTTAGCCAAAACCTGGTGCCGAAGGTATGTACGTTTGAGCTCTCTTCTTTTCCGGGGCTTGCTATCCGGGTAATGAAAACCTACATTAAAGATCAAGAAGGAAATGTCGTCAAAACGATCGGATGATCACCCATCTATAAATAACCAAATATTAGATATTCGGATTTGTAATATGAATTAGACTAAGAAAGGATATACGATCATGACTAAAAGCAATACAGCATTAATAGATAATATCAAATTTCAATTTAGTATTTCTAAACAACTTCTCGAATACCATCTTTCAACATTAAGTCAGGATGAATATATGTGGCGTTCTCCTAATAGCGGACTGTATATTCAAGAAGTAGATGGAATTTGGTATGCTGACTTACCTGAATCCGAAGCATATGATATTGGGACACCAAGTGTTGCTTGGATATTATGGCATATAACATTCTGGTGGGAAATGGTATTTAATCACTCTTTTGGTGATGGCACTCTAGCGAAAGAGGATATAAAGGTTCATAATAATGTAGAATCAGTCAAGTCAAATATCAACTCTCTGATCGAAAGATGGGAAAAGACATTATCAAACGTAACAGAAGAAGATTTAAACGGTAAACATTACAGCAAGTTCCCGTTTAATAATGAGGTGGAGTTTCATAAACTAGCCTCTTGGTTAAATCTTGAATTAATGAAAAATGCTTCTGAAATTGGTTATGTCAGATTTGAATATGCATCATCTACTAGATAGAAAAGTGCGATATCCTATATGCATTGCACAGATTTTCCGATTACCCAATACATATTAGCTGCGCGCGCGAGCTATTTTTCAAAAGAATTGGAGACTACACTTCGGTGGGGTCTTTTTAACGTTTCCTACATTTTACAAATGGACTATAATTTTAGGTAAAGGAAGTATAGATTAATGAAAGGACGGCTGACAAAAATGATTGTAAGGGAATACACAAATGGTGATCTTAATGCATTAACTGAATTAATGGGTGAGTTAGGTTATCCAACAAAACCGGAAGTCCTATCAACTAGAATAGAAAGAATTGAATCAAATCCAATGTATCAGACCTTTGTAGCAGAAGAACAAGGGGATTTAGTTGGAATGATAGGTATTAGACAGCTTTTTTCTTATGAAGTAGATGAAGTAGCAACACAAATATCCGCTTTAGTAACGAAAAGAGAATTTCAAAGAAAAGGTATAGGGAAGGCCTTAGTTCAATATGTAGAGGAATGGTCAAAAAAAAATGGTTCAGAGATCATCGTATTGACAAGTGGCATCAAAGAGGAAAGAAAAAAGGCGCATGAGTTTTATAAATCATTAGGTTTTGAAATAAATGGTTATCGATTTGTAAAGAAGATATAGATCTGATTGAAAGTCTCTCGATGAGGACAGTAGTGAATTTTTTTATGGACTTGGACTAGGCAATGTTTCTAGAAATAGTTTTAGGCGCGAATACGAGAGACGTTATTTATGTGAAATTACTGAAGGAAATAAATGAATAGAAGAGGTGAATCAAAATGATGATTAACCTAAAAGAATATAAAGATCAAAAGGAAATATTGAATTTATTAGCTGAATGTATGTATTCAGATGAAAAACGCATAATTCAGGAATATGAACAATATAAAAATGATAAGACAACAATTTTATTGGGAAGCATTGAAAATCAAGAGCTGGTAGGGCTTATCGGGATTTTTAATACAAGAAATGAAGAAGTTGAAATAAAACATATAGCCATAAAATCCGGTCATCGCAGGCGAGGATTAGGAAAAAAATTAATACGGGAATATATAAGAGAGAACCAAATAAGAAGAGTTGAAGCGGAAACAGATAAGGATGCGGTAGATTTTTATAGAAGGCTCGGTTTTAATATAACAAGTTTAGGACAGAAGTATCCTGGAGTAGAACGATTTCAATGTAGTTTAATAATAAAAAGATAAAAAACTTCACTCAATTTTGGGCATAATGTCTGTCGATTATGTTATCTGTTTGCCTAGATTATGATAATTGCGAAAACAATTACGAAGAACATGGCGATAGGCTTTGACATGACAAATGATTTTTCTTTTAAATAATCGGGACTTACTGCCCCAAGAAGCATAACGAACACTAAAAAAACAATGCCACTGCAAATAACCAACATCAATTTGATTGTGATGGCTACGTAGTCGGCAGACATCATCACCATAAGCATCGTTCCCATCATACCGCCCATGATACCTGATAACAATCCATCGATTACAGCCATCAAACTAATAGGAATGCCGGCCATTACTCCAACTGCCCCGCCAATCAACATTCCGATCATAGTAGAATGAAAAAATTGATCCGGAAGCCATACAGCGACTAAACTGCCCATTGCCAAACCAATAGTCATTCCTAATGCCATCGCCGCCATCATGCCAATCATGGAGGTCAATTGTTTGCGAAAAATAACGATAAACCTAGTTATCCAAAAGGAGAGCAAACCGTAAAACAGAGACATTAAAACAATGTGCATATACTATACCCCCATACCCTATTTACTTATACAATATGTCATGTCCTATTTGTTTATGTATACACCTGTACAATCAATAATTGCTAATGCACATCGAGAGCTAGGTTTGCATCCGGATTTGCGAAGCACAAACTGCCTCAGGCTCGATTTAAAATAAAACTAAGGCAGTTTAAAATGAATATTCAGTTCGCCTGGCTTAAAACAGGGGAGTTCATCATCCAATATTATAGAACAATAGGGTAAGTAGCCGTCCTTCACATACTGAGCGAATGGAAGATGTGCGGTTCCACCAACGAAACGAGGCATCCACCCGGCTTCAATACTGACCATGAACGATCTTGCGTACTTCCCCCAACCGTATCAATTACCAGATCGATATCCTTTACGACTTCTTCCAATGAATTAGTTGTATAATCGATTACTTGATCAGCTCCCAATGATTTTACATAATCGAGATTAGCGCTCGAAGCGGTGCCAATCACTTTGGCTCCCCTTCCATTTAGCAAGTTGAACAGCGAATTGTCCTACCCCACCGGCCGCAGCATGAATCAGAACGGTCTGCCCCGATTCCAAGTTTCCTTCTGTGAACAAAGCTTTTCATGCTGTTATGGAAACGGACGAAGAGAGAGAACTCTACTTGCAGGCTGAGAAAAATGGTTTTGATGAAGAATCGTGGAGCATCGCTAGGTTGAATTGGTTTATGGGAGGATCAGAATGGGATACGATCACCGCGTTTTGCCATGGTAAACCCGTCAGTAGTTGCATGACATGGGGCATTTCTTCAGAAAGAAGTACTACCGAACAAATTTTTACTCATCCTGATTGGAGAAGACAGGGAATTGCGAAAGGAACTATTATTGAAACCTTGAAATTTCTAAGAGATAAGAAACAAAAGAGTGAAGCAACATTAGGTGTCATAGGAAGCAGTCACGGTGCAATACGTCTCTATAAATCATTAGGATATGAGTTAATTGATATTCATATGCTTATGGTTATTCTGTTACAATTGACGAGAAATTGCCAGTAATTCAAATTGATTTTAATAGCTATGTTGGTTATTCGGTGATAAACGAATCGTTCGCCGTTTGGGATGATTACGAAGAGTTTGAGGGAAAAGCAATTAGAATTTATAGCAAGTCGAGGTACTTAGATTTTATTGGTGCTTGGACAATAGCTTCGGAAGAGTATCCAGGACCTTTTAAACATTATGGTGTATCTTGTCTAAATCATATCGTTAACATTGTCTCAACGGAGGAACCAGCAGTTATAGAAGTAAGTAGATGAATATTCGGACAGCATACAATAAAATGGAGGCTTATTCATGGATGTAGATAAATTATTCAGCGAATCTCCTGAATTTTTTACAGATCGGATACACCTAAGGCATTTTATCTTGAAAGACTTTTCTGATTACTATGAACTTGCTTCTGACCCGGATGTAACAGCATACACGATGTGGAATACTCATTGGAAGAACAGGATTTATTAGTTTTGATGTAAATCATATCGAACTGAGATTGGTTTTGTAATCTCTAAAAAATATTGGGGTCAAGGGATTGTAGTAGAAGCTACTCGAGAAATCCTTTGCTACGGATTCGATTCGATTGGGCTAAACCGAGTTGAGGGTAGATGTAATCATGATAACATAGGATCAAGTCGTGTTATGGAGAAGTTAGGGATGAAATTTGAAGGATTACTACGAAAACAATTGAAGATTAAGGGGAATTATACGGATCAGAAATTATATTCATTAGTTAAAGACGATTTGAAATAGTTCAAAGAAGGCAGGAAGGGTTAACGGACACCCCAGTGAACCTAACCGCTGGAATTTCGAGTCTTAAGGTTCTCGGATTCGGGAATACATAAACGTTAATAAGCGCAATTTAAAAAACATAAACTGAAAAGAGGTAAGTTCAATTGGAATATTCAAATCGAGAAGTGTGTTTATATGGTTTGGAGCAACTTGCACTTATAATTAAATCAGCTTCTAAAGTAATCTATTATAATCAAGCGGGTGGTTACTCCTGTATGCAGCCATCTGTAGAAGGAATATTAATTATATTGGATGATGACACAAAAACGATTATACAAGGTTTGACTAAGTACACATATAATAAAACCAAATTATCGCATGAAGATGCTGATTTAGTGGATGAACTTTTAAGGCTTAATAGAACCGGCTTTTTATCAATGGATAGAAGTAAACTTGAGACGTCGATGGAAGCTTGGTTGAATGTAACAATTGATTATTCTAAAGTTTGTAATGGCTGTTTCAGTGGTTTTACAGAAACTGAGGGAGTAATAACATGGAATAATAGTGATTAGATGATGCTGTGAAACTCTTGTGGTAGTTAAGGCTTTTGCAAAGTCAAGAGTACTCCGAAATCCGTTTAGGATGCCCTTTGGTTATAAGATGTATAATTATGGAGGAAATCCCAGACAAAAAAACGACCCAGTCTAAGATAAAAATTTATCTAAAGCTGGGTCTTTTGTGAATGCCAAAACGTTATATGAAATCAGCGTAACACAATATCAAAATATAATTAAACCCAGCCTAATTACAACAAATTTTGCATGTTCAAGGCCTCCATTGAATATATATTAAAGATTTTTTCTTGTAAAAGGAGGTTTATTTATATGAATAACTTTAATTCTGTTTGCGAGCAATTTGCTCATATTCTGAAAGGAAAAAGCACCATAAACCAAGATGCTTGTTCTGTATCATTGCATCGCAATTTCAAGGTAACTGTTCAAGGGCGCATGAGTAGGTCTGTTGCGCCAGCAGAAGTCATGTTTGAAACACTGGATCAAAGCGGTAACGCGCTATGCTTGGCTGAAATTGCAATTTTAGAAGAAGAAATTCCTCGCTTTATGTACTCGATAATCCAACAAGGATTGATTGTTAGTGCCTTGCATAATCACTGGTTATATACGAGACCTTTAATCATGTATATTCACATCCAATCTGTTGAGCCTCCGTTAAATTTTGCAAAGAAAATGGCATTTTCATTTTCAGCCTTAAGCAGTTATCCAGTTGAATGATGTAACGCGAGATGAATCAGACGACACACGTGCCGGGCTAAGATAGTAGCTATCTTAATGAAGATTCTCATAGTAAAGGATGAACTTGTGTACTACCACACGTTCGTCCTTTTTATTATCATGAAGGTGTCTTTTGGATGCCGAGTATGTTGGTCAGTATCGGATCAAATCAGTACGTTGGCGCAAGAGTTCATTGCTAGCTTTTCCCAGGAAATATGAGAAAATGGATTCAAGGAGAAGATGCAGATGAACATTGGGGAGAAACTCAAACTGAGAAGACGAAAAGCAGGATTCACCCAGGAACAAATTGCTTCCCGAATGAACATTACAAGACAAACGTTGTCTAATTGGGAAGTCGGTAAAAATACACCGGACATCGGTTCAATCATTGTGCTCGCTCAACTCTACGGGATCTCCTTGGATGAATTGCTGCTTGGTAAAATTTATTTTAAAGGAGTGCCAGCCATGTTGACAAAACGAACGATCGATGAGATTCGAGCAATTATTTCTAGTCATTACCCTAGGGCATCTCAGGTGAGAGAACTAACGGGGGGATTAGCTTCACAGACTTTCAGCTTCGAGGCGAACGGTCATCGCTACGTATTCAAGATGGGAACACGCAAGGAAGTTCACGAGAAGGAACAATGGATTACACAATGCCAGCTAAAGATGCTTGATTTAAACTATCATGGTGGCGCATATCGCCAAAGGGCTCACCAACAAGGAGATTTCACAGAAGTTGTTTATATCCGAAGGAACGATTGCGAACCATATAACCTCGATATTGGGTAAGACAGGCTTTACACACCGTACCCAGATAGCGATATATTACTTAACAGGAAGTCAATCGTTATTGCCAAAGCAATAGTCAAAGCAAAAAAGGCCCAGTTCAAGGCCTTTTTTGCTGTATAGGGAGGGGCTATAAAATTAGTAGCATAATGCCCTAGGGAAGCAGCGGTTCAAAATGGCTTGTCACCCGTTGATGACCTCCATTTTCCTCGAAAGCTTCCTCGCGTTCCAGTTCAAATTTCTCCATAATGGGCAGGTCGCTTGCTGAGAACAGATAGGATTCCTCCTCTGCGACATGTTCATGCAGCGCCCAGTTCGGTATCACTAGGAAGTCGCCTTCAGACCAGTCGAATCGAACGCCGTCGATCACGGAGTAGCCAGAACCCTTATAAATTTGATAAATGACGGAATGGGTATGGCGATGCGCTTTCGAGTGAAATCCTTTTGGCAGCTTTTGCATCCACGAAGCAATGTTAGGGTTTGCTGTTTTGCCGTTGGATGGGTTAATAAATTCAACCGCAAATCCATCGTAAGGATCTGGTTCGTATTGTGACAAGCCTTTAAGGGCAGCAGCGGTTTGAGACCATTTGAAGGATCCGAGCGGTGCAACCTTCGCATGACGGTCGGAAATCGGACGCACCATACCGCCTTCGTAGCGGCGAGCAGAATAATTGTCCGGCATCTGCGGCTGCTCAATTTTGTCTGGATACGGTTCGAAGAAGGTTCCGCCAATCGCATAGATCGTCGGGATATCCAGACAATCCATCCAGATCATCGGCTTATCTCCCGGATGAGAATGACCGTGCCACAAGCCTTTCGGGGTGGTCAGGAAATCGCCTTCCTCCATAAATATACGTTCGCCCTGTACGATCGAGTATGCGCCCTCACCCTTCATAATAAAGCGAAGCGCGCTTTGGGTATGGCGGTGGGACGGTGCTGTTTCACCAGGCAGGATTAACTGAACGGCAGCATAAAGGGTATGAGTGGTAGAAGCCCAGCCCCAGGGCTGGCGGCCTGTTAATCCGGGGTTTTGAAGATAAATCGCTCGCCGCTCGCCGCCTCGGTCAGGGGTGAAGATTTCACTTGCAGCCATTAGCTTTTCATGCAGCAGCTCCCACTTCCACAAATAAGGAATGGCCTGAGGTTTTGGGGTATGATTCATTAAAGCAGGAATGGCATGCCATAGCGGACCCAGGTGATAACGCTCAATATCCTCATTAAAATCCTTTACGATTTTACTTTGAAAAAAATCATTCGTTTCAGCCATTCGTGTCACGCCTCGCTTTCAATTTATGTTGTTATTTCGCTGTGTTAAATTGCTCGATATTGCGTTTAATTTGCTTGTCATGCGAATTGGCATGGTCCACTACCAAATGTTGAATGACAAAAGACAGGGGCTTTGTGCCAAAACGCGGGTTGCGGCTCGGGGATTCCTGTTGAAGCTGATCGCTTGTGATCGGACCTAATACCTGCTCAACCCGCTGTATGATTTGTTCAAGCGAAGCCAGCACTTCGTGAAGGGAACGCTGGCCGGCCGAAGCTAATGCAGCCAAACGCTTCTCATCCTGAAGGCCGCGTCCCCATTCCGTCCCGGGCTTATCTAACAGTCTAGTGATTTCATCCAGCCAATACGGGAGGGCTTCATCCATATGGACCAGTACTTCCATTACAGACCATTTGTCTTCTGCAGGCTTCCATTTTATAAGTTCTGGGGACAACCCTTTTGAGGTTGTAATGATTTGCTCTAAGGAGCGCTGCGTGCTTTCAATCGCATCCTGCATGTTCATGTAAATACCTCCTTAATTTGCTTTGCTCACTTTGTTTTCAAGTGCGCCGATTTTATCGATTTCAATGCGTACTACATCTCCGTCCTTCAAAAACACTTGCGGATCACGGGCAAACCCTACACCGCCTGGTGTTCCAGTAAGGATCACATCACCTGGCTCAAGTGTCATTAGTCCGGAAAGGAATTCTACCAAGCGCTGTACGGTAAATACTAGATTTGCCGTATTGGAACGCTGGCGCTCTTCGCCGTTGACCGTGAGGACAACCTCTAAGCCGGACGGGTCCTGAAGCTCATCCGACGTTACCATCCAGGGGCCCATGGGCGCGCTTCCGTCAACAGCTTTGCCCTGCATCCATTGAATGGTTCTTCGTTGGATATCCCGGTAAGTCACATCATTAGCGATGGTATAACCGGCCACGTAGTCAAGCGCATCAGCTTGGGATACATTTCTTGCACGTTTGCCGACCACAAAGACGAACTCCGCTTCATAATCCAACTGCTCTGAAATGGAAAAATAGGGAATATCATCCTGAGGTCCGATGATCGTATTCGGATATTTGGCGAATATAACCGGGAATTCGGGAAGCTCGCGCTTCATTTCAAGAATGTGCTCACGATAGTTATGACCAACGCATATTATTTTGCTTGGATTTAAGACAGGTGCTTCAATCTTTACGTCTTCCGTGTTATGAATTACGGGGTAGGGAATGGTATCCACATGGTTGAGTGCGTAATCGACGGCACGCTTGGCTAACTCCATGCTTTCTGTTCCACCTTGCAGGAACTCAACCATATTGGCTGGAACGAATGCTTCAGCGATTTGTTTCGCGCGAATGGCGCCGTCTGCTTCAAGTTGAGCAAGGCAGGCATAATTTAAATCCACCACTTGCTCTCCATTTATGCAGCCGATCCGGACAGCACCTGCAGTGCTGTAGCTTACTAGTTTCATTTTGGACAACAGCCTCCTCTAGCATCATAATCAGTAAAATCCATGTTCATCTACACAAATAGTGAAATAAGTTCTTAAATGATATTGAAATGCAAACGCCTTCATTTGTCAATACATAATATGAGGTGGATGTAAAATGCCTTGATTATATGACATATAGCTTGCGATTCCAAAATTTTATGATTATCATATAATAAATACGCCTTAGTTCTCTATTTGAGAACAAAGGAGTACAGGGTTCTACAGGAAGGACGGTCTGTATAATTAGTCTGGAAAGGTTGTCTTCTGAATATGGCTGAAATCAAAGCAACAAATGTCATACAATCGCTTCAGGTAGGCTGTGATATACTCGAGCTCATTGCATCTAGCGGCAAGCCGTTAAAATATAATGAGATCTATGAATTGTCACATATGACTAAAAGCAATCTGCATAAATATCTGCATACGTTGACCTTAGTGGGACTGCTCTATCGGGATAAAAGCAGCGGACTGTATTCTTTGGGCAGCAAGCTTGTAGAGTACGGCATGAAAGCAGTGAATCAAGAAAATGTAGTAGAACGCGTCATGCCCTTCCTGCAGGAAATGAATCAAACCTGCAAAAATACTGTACTTTTGACGTCCTGGTCCCAAAGCGGCCCGATGGTGGTTAGATTGATTAATTCCCAAGAAGGGTTGAATATCGGAGCCCAGCTGGGTACGGTGCTGCCATCCATGTCCGCTGCAGGCAAGGTGTTCTTAGCTTTTTTAGAGGAGAATTTAATGGATGAATGGAAGGCAGAAGAACTCAAACGGATGGACGAAGCACAGCAGGCGTATTTCGACCAGGAAATTCAATTCGTTCGTTCCAACGGGATCGCTTTCGCAAGGGAGCCTCTCGTTCCAAGTATTTCGTCTATAGCATTTCCTATATTGAACTTTGAGGGTCGGTTGCTTGGTGTAGTCGTGGTTGTTGGTTTTTCGAATACGATTGCTGACAAGCTGGACGATATGATGAGTCAGTATCTGATCAAAATGCGTAACGAGATCTCTGAAGCCTTCGGTTATAATATCAAACGAAAATTGAAATAAAGGGGAACGAAGTTCATGATGGAGTCAACTTGGGAATTTAAAGTGCGTTTCGGAGAAACGGATATGGCCGGGATTGTATACTATCCTAATTTCTATCAATGGATGGATTCGTCTACACATGAAATGCTGCGGCAAACTAGTTATCCAACCACCATACTATCGTCGATCAAGAAGGGTTTTCCTCTGGTTGAGGCGCAGTGCAAGTTCTATCATTCACTCCGATTTGACGATGAAGTTCAGGTAATATCGAAGGTGAAGGATGTTAAAAACAAAGTCATCGTGATTGAGCATCGTTTCATTAAAAAAGAGGATCAGCAGGTGGTCGCTGAAGGGCAGGAAACCAGGGTTTGGGTATCATTCGCAGAGGGGAACCTGAAGGCAGAAGCCATTCCGGAAGATTTAAGGCAAGTTTTTATGAAATGAATTAATCAAAGAAGTACAGCCCAACAAGTCCGGGTTGTGCTTCTTTTCGTTCTACGTCCAGCCATGACGTTGTCCTAAGGGTTCAAGTCTCTAATGGAGGCTGAGGATTGTTCATGATGTATTAATTTCATCCTGCCAATTTGTTCATCATAGAAGTGTTTTAACCTTGTTCACTACACTAAACTGAAACTAAGTGTACATATAGGGAGGAAATACAATGGGGAAGAAGAGCATTACTTTGCTTAATGTTGGCGATATCATTCTGGGCCCTGATCCAGAATCCTATTTTTCGGAAGTTAAGTCTGCCTTGCTGGAGGCGGATTTCGTGGTTGGACAGCTGGAGGTCACCCATACCGCTCGTGATGCCAAAGCGGTGGAACTGGACCGGCTGCCCGAAAACTTAAGCCCGCTTGCCTCGAACGGCTTTGATTTGGTAACGATGGCAGGGAATCATCTTATGGATGCAGGCTCCCAGGGGGTTGAAGACACGATGGACTGGCTGAAGCAGCACGGCATCTCTTATGTCGGGGCTGGAATGAACTTGGAGGAAGCCAGGCGCCCTGTGATCTTAGAGCAAGACGGTACACGTATCGGTTACTTGAATTATAACTGTGTAGGACCCAAATCGACATGGGCAGCCAAAGACAAGCCGGGGAATGCGTATTTGGAGGTCATTACGCATTACGAGTTAGAGCATGAAACTCCTGGAGGACCGCCGACGATCTATTCTTGGGCAACCCAGCCTACCTTGAAGCTAATGGAGGAGGACATCCGTCAACTGCGCTCCCAATGCGATGTATTGGTCGTAGCTTTCCATAAAGGAATTGGACATACCCCTGCGAAGATTGCCCAATATGAGCAGCAGGTGTCCTATGCGGCGATCGATGCCGGCGCTGATTTGGTCGTGGCGCATCACGCACATATTTTAAGAGGCATCGAATTTTACAAAGGTAAAGCGATCTACCATGGTTTATGTAATTTTGTAACTTGGGTACCGCTGCTCGCGCCATCTGACGATAAAGATCCCGATTCATGGGCTATGAAACGAATTGAATTTTTTGGATTTGCGCCAGACCCGGAGTACCCGACATATCCTTTTCATCCAGAGGCCATTTATACGATCATTGCTAAAGCTGAAATCGAAGGTGGGAAAATTGTTCGTAACAGCTTTCTGCCCTGCCTGATCGATAAGAGTGGTAAGCCCATTATTCTTAAACGCGATGAACAGGGGCAGCAGGTCTTTGATTATATGGAAGCGATCACGCAAAAAGCGCGAATGAATGCGAAGTATGCATGGTCAGGTGATGAAATTATTGTGACCGGCTGAGAACGGGCTGAATGTACTCACAGGGGAGGCTGTAGATTCATGGGAAAAGAGACTGTCTTCTATGCCGTTGGTGATGTAGGACCGACAAGGGAGGTTCCGTATACGATTTTTGAACAAGTGGCTCCATTAATCCAATCAGGGGATGTCGCTTTTTGCCAGCTTGAGCCCGTATTGTCTGAACGCGGAACACCTTTGCCGCAAGCAAGATTAGCCGCAAGAAGTCACCCCAATGCAGCAGCTGCCATTAAAAAGGCTGGCTTTCATATCGTATCGTTCGCGACTAATCACTGTATGGACTGGGGCAGAGAAGCCTTTCAGGATACTATTGATGTTCTTAAGCAGGAAGCTCTGCAAGTGATAGGTGTGGGACGGAATATCTCAGAAGCGCGAAAGCCCGCATACTATGAGCAAGATGGACTGCGAATCGCCTTTTTAGCCTACAATTCGATCCTCCCTCAAGATTATTGGGCTACTGAGGATCGGCAGGGCTGTGTGCCTTTAAGAGCGCATACTTTATATGAACAAATTGAACATGATCAGCCGGGCACGCCATGCAGGATTCATACCTTTGCTCATCGCCAGGACTTGAAGCATATGGTTGAAGACATCCGAAAAGCCAAAGCCGGGGCAGATCTAGTGATAGTCTCCATGCATGCGGGTATTCACTTTATCCCCGCTGTGCTGGCGGATTATCAGAAGGAAATGGCTTATGCTGCCATTGATGCGGGCGCAGATATGATCATTGGCCATCATGCCCATATTTTAAAAGGGGTTGAAGTATATAAAGGAAAAGCGATATTTTACAGCCTTGGGAATTTTGCGATTGATTCTCCGATCAAGTTCCACAAGGATCTGGAAAAACGCAAGTCGCACAAGGAGGTCGCTTCACTCAATCCGACATGGAAGGCAGGCAAAGGCTGGCCGGAGGATTCCTACAAAACGATGATTGTAAAGGGTGTCATTGAGGACAAAGCGATTAAAGGCGTGTCTTTTATCCCTGTTCAAATTGATGCGGATGATGTACCGCGGATCGTTACCCATGATGATCCGGACTTTGAAGGCATTGCGGCATATGTCAAAGATATATCAAGCTCTCAAGGCTTAAATGTTAACTTTAATATACTAAAGGAAGAGGTGCAGATTATATTATAAAGAGGGATACGGGGATATAAACTGCTTGCTACACTGATAACTAAACAAAGGATTGAATTTGGTCCACCATGTACATTAAGGCCGGCCTTCAATGCTTCTATAATGATAAGTAACCAAAAAACTTGACAAATGGAATGGAAGCGTTATCAGTCGGTGGGAGGGGAAGAAATGAAAGCAGCCAGTAACAACTTCACGGTTTGGGATGTATTTGAAAGGACAGCGCAAGCCAACTTCGATAAAGAAGCGGTATATGATCTGGTACGGAGAATGAATTACGAACAACTTTTACATGAATCGGAACTGGCAGCAGCCCTGCTCATGTCACTCGGGATCAAGGCCGGGGATAAAGTAGGGGTATCGCTCCCAAACTGGAATGAAGCTGTAATTTTATATCTTGCCATCGCAAGACTTGGAGCCGTGCTTGTCCCCTTCAACCCCAAATATCGTTCACATGAGATGAAGCATATTCTGAGCAACTCAGGGGCAAAGCTGGTTTTTGTATGTGAGGAATTTGAAAATATGGAGTATGAAGTTGTTCAGCCGCTAGTGAACGAGATCATCACCGTTCGTTATAGCCAGCCTCCATTCCGGTCATATGAGGCTTTGGTTGCTGAGTTTGAACCTGCTGTATTGCCGGAGGTGCAGATCGAGGCAGAGGATATCTATTGTATTCTTTATACCTCTGGAACGACAGGCGCGCCGAAGGGCGCGCTCATTACGCACCAAGCTTTAGTGAAGTCGGGCATTGCCATTGGAAAAAGCATGAAATGTACGGATCAGGATGTGTTCCTGATTCTAGCTCCGATTTTCCATGTCTTCGGGCTGGGATGTAATCTATTATCCGCTATTTATTTCGCTTCAAGGATGGTCTTGCTGGATAAATTTAAAGCGAGCAAGGCATTAGAGCTTATACAGGAAGAGAAGGTTACCATTCAGCATGCCGTACCCTCGATGCTGAATTTGGAGCTGAAAGATCCTAATTTCAAACGCTATGATCTTTCCAGCCTGCGGGCAGGCATGACAGGGGCATCTCCTTGTCCGCCTGAAGTTATTCGTGCAGTTCGAGAAGAAATAGGCATGGTCTTAAGCATTTCCTACGGTGCTACTGAAACCTGTACAGTGACGATTACAAATTATGATGATACAGAAGAGCATATTTACCAAACGATAGGTAAAGCAGTCGAAGGCGCAGAAGTGAAAATAGTGAATAGTCAAAGGGAAGAAGTCAATTACGGTGAAGTTGGCGAAATCGCCTGCCGAGGCTTTGGGGTTATGAAGGGATATTACCAACAGCCAGAGCAGACACGAACGGTGCTTGATGTAGACGGCTGGTTCTATACAGGCGACTTAGGCACAATGGATCGTGACGGTTATGTGCGTTATTTAGGCCGTAAGAAAGAAATCATCATTAGAGGCGGCTTTAACATTTATCCGCAGGAAGTAGAAGGCCTGCTGCAAAAGCATCCGAAGGTACTGGAAGCGGCTGTTTTAGGCTTGCCTGACTCTGTCATGGGGGAGATCGCCTGTGCCGTAGTAAGGCTGCGCCCGGGAGAAAGAGCTACCCCTGAGGAATTCATTGATTACTTGAAATCCATGATCGCTACTTATAAGCTGCCTTCAAGAGTGTTCTTTATGGATGAACTGCCTTCTACAGCAAGCGGAAAAGTTCAAAAGTCCAAGCTGCGTGAACTCATCATCCATGCGAAAAGCGACGACTTAGGTAGATAACTAGCTGCGAGAGGTGAAGGAGATGCACAATCCGTTAAAAGAGCTGGCGTATATAAGCGGCGCGTGGCAGGGCGAAGGATTCATCCTAGACTTTACCGAGCCTGTATACACCTTGATGTTCGGCAATATGCAAGCGTCAAATGAAGCAGGGATGACAGTCTACTGGGAAACCTTTCGATTTGAGGCCAAGAACGAAAAGCTGTTTGTATATCCAGCCCAAATGGGGCATGAAAATGGCGCCTACATAGGTGAGAAACAGGAATCTGCAGAGGGGCATGCTCATGTGTTCAGAACGTTTATTCATAAATCGGCAAATATTCAAGAAATATATTTTAACACCTCCCATCCGGGCAAGGAATTGGTGATGGGGGTACGAGGGGGAAACGAGAATGGCCCTTTCGAAAAAGAATGGAAGCTCACCAAAAGACAATAGCAAATATGATGCAAACAGCAGTCCGTTTCTGGCCTGCTGTTTTTTCATTACAATAGCCAAAATGAAATATGAAAATTAATACACGGTGAACATATTTTGGAATGAATATAAAAACTATAATTATTTTAGGATCTCGTACCCGCCCGATTGAAAACGCCGTCATTCTACTCCGGATCAAAATACATGTCGAGCACAATAGAAGGGATGATTTGCTTTGTACAGTGATATTGTAGAAACCGGCTATGGAAAAGTTAGAGGGCTCAATAAAGAAGGAATTAATGTGTACAAAGGTATTCCATATGGAGGCTCAACCGAGGGCAGCGCCAGATTTATGCCCCCAACCCGGCCTGCTTCATGGACGGGGGTGCGCGATGTATTCGACTATGGTCCTGCCTGCTTCCAAACGAAAGGCGGTATTAACGTAGATAATGAGCTAACCCGAACTCAACCGCCAAGAAAATCAGAAGAGTTTCAGTCAGAAAATTGCCTTGTTCTTAATGTATGGTCTCCAGGCACAGGGGACGGGAAGAAACGCCCAGTTCTATTCTGGTGTCATGGCGGCGGTTACTTTGCTGGCTCGGGTTCAAATTCGGTGAATGATGGCACCAATTTAGCAAGGCGCGGTGATGTTGTAGTGGTTACAATCAATCATCGGCTGGGGCCGCTCGGATTTTTATATTTGAAGGAACTGGGCGGTTCTGATTATGGAGCCTCAGGCAATGCCGGCATGCTCGATATCGTGGCAGCGCTGAAATGGGTTCGTGACAATATTGAAGCCTTTGGAGGAGACCCCGGCAACGTAACGCTTTTCGGGCATTCAGGGGGCGGCGGTAAGGTCAGTACATTGCTCGCTATGCCTGCAGCGAAGGGGTTGTTTCATCGTGCGGTCATTCAAGGGGCATACGGGCTGAGAATGATGGAGAGCTCAGCGGCTTCAGAAACAACGGAGCGTATTTTAGCAGTCTTAGGGTTAAAAAAAGATCAACTCGAGCGGCTTCATCAGCTTCATCCCAAGCAGTTGTGGGATGCTTATTATCATATTTCTAAATGGGATCCCATCGCATTTGCAGAAAAAAGACGAAATGTTATGAATATCGGGCCCGTAGTAGATGGCATGCATCTTCCCCATCATCCATTTGATCCGGTCGGACCAGAAATATCGGCCCACATCCCTATTATGATTGGGACGACAAAGGATGAATCCACCATCTTCTTAGGTTCAGAGCCCAATCTAGGCCAGGTGGATGAGGCGGGAATGCGGCAATGGCTTAAGCATTATGTTGGCGAACAGAACGTGGACAGGGTGATTGTTGCATATTTGAAGGATGAACCGAACGCATCACCCAATGACCTGCTCGTTGCCGTTTCTAGTGATGTGATTACCATCAAGGATTCCATCGTGCTTGCCGAGCGAAAAATTGCCCCAAAGGGGGCACCTGTTTACATGTATCGGTTCGAGCACGAGTCCCCAACTCTTGGCGGGAAAATGAAATCCTTGCATGGGCTCGAAATCCCCTTTGTCTTTGATAATTTACATAAATCTACACCGGATTTTGTTGGAGACGCCCCAGGACTTTCTGATTTAGCTGCCAATATGAGCCAGGCTTGGATCAACTTTGCCAGTTCAGGTAATCCGAACCATGATGGATTGCCAGCCTGGCCCCCCTATAATTTGGAGGAACGGCCGACTATGGTTTTTGACAAGCAGTGTAATATCGTGAACGACCCCAGACGGGAAGGTCGCCGGGTGTTGGATCAACTTTTCATTTCATAACGATGTGAACGGTGGAGCTGTAATATGGTCCGCTGATTTTCCTTATACTCGAGCAATTTCGATATTTATTTTCCTTCATGGTGAACGTACTTTTCTACTACTCCAGATTTTACAATTGAATAAACATAAAGCAATTACGATTAAGGAGAATGGATATGTCCAACAAATTCAAAGTAGGTGTTGTGGGAGCAGGGAACATGGGCTCTGGTATTGCACAAAAAATGGCGCAAGAGGGCTTGGAGGTTACCTTGGTTGATGTAACCCAAGAGCAGGTTGCAAAAGGCCTTACCATAATTAGTAAAACCATGGAAGAGGGAGTCAAGCGAGGCATATTCACGGAAGAGCAGGTTGAAGAAACTTTAAGCCGCATTCATGGAACAACATCCTATGAAGCGCTGAAGGGAGCAGATTTGGTCGTTGAAGCGGTTTTTGAAAACCTGGAAGTAAAAGGCGAGGTTTTTAAAAAGCTGGATGCCATCTGTGACGAGAAGACGATCCTGGCAAGCAATACTTCAAGCTTGTATGTGAAGGACCTTGCTAAATTCACTACTCGTCCGGATCGCGTGATCGGGATGCATTATTTCTACCACCCGGCAAAAAATAGACTCGTAGAAGTTATTCCGCATGACGGAACGAGCGTGGAGACCGTTGAAAAAACGCTCCTGATCAGTAAGCTGCATAACAAGACAAGCATTGTGGTGAAGGATGCACCTGGTTTTGCTGTCAATAGATACTTTGTCTGCTTTCTCAATGAATCCGTTCATTTATTGCAAGAAGGGGCAGCCAATATTCCTACCATTGACGCGGCCGCTAGACAAGGGTTTGAAATTGGGATGGGACCGTTCGAGCTCATGAATGTTACGGGCGTTCCAATTGCTGAGCATGCGGCTACTTACATGGCGAAAGAGATCAGTGAGTTTTATGCTCCTGCAGACCTGTTGAGTAAGCAAGTGGCGCTAAAGCAGGATTGGGAACTCGGCGGAGAGGTGGATGAAAGCAAATTTGAACAGATCATCCGCCAAATCTATGCGGCCGTGTTTGGAGCCGCAGGGGCTCAAGTTGATGAGGGCGTAGCCAGCATTGAGGATACCGATCGTGGGGCGAAAATTGGTCTGAGGTGGAAATTAGGACCTTTTGAGCTAATGAATAAGGTAGGTGTAGACGAAGCATTCAAGATGGTCCAGGAACTGTACGCCAAACGCCCAGGGTTTCATCTGCCCGAAGTGCTAAGGAAGCAGGCAGAGCTTGGGGAACCTTTTGTTTTCCAATACATTGATATGGAGATCAAGAACAGTGTCGCTTACATCACGATTAATCGCCCAGAAGCCATGAACGCTCTAAATCCCATTGTTGTAGATCAGCTGGAAGCCGCTTTTGATAACGCAGAGAAGGATCCGCAAGTGAAGGGCATTGCGATACGGGGCGCGGGTAAAGCTTTTGTGGCTGGTGCGGATATCAAGCATTTCATCGAATGCATTAAGACCGATCAAATCGATGAGAACGTAGCCTTTACGCGCAGAAGTCACAAGCTGTTCAGAAGATTGGAAACCTCACCCAAATTGACCATTGCTGTGCTGGATGGTTTGTCACTAGGCGGCGGCAGTGAATTGGCTTTAGCTTGTCAAGCGATTGTAGCAACTGAGCAAGGCTCCATGGCTTTCCCTGAAAGCGGCTTGGGTATTTATCCAGGGCTAGGCGGCATGCTTCGAACAAACCGCCATGTGGGCAAGGAGTTAACCAAATATTATACCTTTACCGGAAAAAAACTGTCTGCCAAAGCAGGAAAAGGTCTTGGCATCATTACAGAGCTTGTAGAGATGGAACAAATTGAAGCAGCGATTGAAGTGCTTGTACAGCGTGAGAAGACTGACAAGTATGCGGAACGGGAGATTCCTGCTTCATATCTGGAATTACAAAAAGCCTTCTCCGATGAGAATGTTAGGCGGCTATTAGATGGCGAACCTGTTCAGGGTGTAAGCAATGAACTAGCGGCACAATTAGCCAAAACCATCTCCTATAAAGGTATTATTGCACTAGAGACGATGAACGAGCTGATCGATCAGCAGACAAATATGACCATTGACGATGGCATCGAGCTGGAGTTGGCGGGATTAACCGACATCTTCAAAACAGAGGATGCACTCAGCGGCTTGTTGGCTGCTGCATCCGGCGAGCGGCCTATATTTAAAACGAAAATCGGTGGAAGGAGTGCCTAACCCTGAGTATGTTTAAAAAAGCTTTCATTCCCTATGGCGGGTATTATTCAACTCCTTTTAGCAAATGGCAGGGTTCACTCCAAAATGAGAATTCTATTGAATTAGGCGCCCGCAGCAGTAAAAAATGGTTCGAATCTAGAAAATGGGATCCGAATGAGATATTAGATTATCTTTATTTGGGTATCACCATTGGGCAAAAAGGTGTTTTTTACGGGGCATCCTGGGCATCTACATTAATGGGTGCCCCGGATATTCCAGGGCAGACCTTAATGCATGCCTGTGCAACTTCAACCACTGCAGTCTTCAATGCAGCCTCTGCGGTGGAACTGGGGAATGCAGCTGCAGCTTATTGCCTGTTAGTGGATCGCTGCTCCAACGGTCCGCATACAATCTGGCCTAATCCGAAAGGACCCGGGGGTGAAGTCATTTCCGAAAATTGGAATATGGATAACATGGCTGGAGATCCATCTACGGGCATTGGAATGGTGCATACGGCTGAGCGAGTTGCAAAAGAGCATGGATTTACAAAGGAGCAGGCCGACGAGCTGACGCTCCACAGGTACGAGCAATATAATGAAGCGATGAAGGATGGCCGGGCCTTCCACAAACGCTATATGCTTCCTGTGGAGATTCAAGTATCGAAGCGGGAGACCAGGGTGCTGGAAACCGACGAGGGTGTAACCAAAACCACTATGGAAGCTTTAAGAAAACTTCGTCCTACAACGGAAGATGGGATTATTTCGTTTGGAGGACAGACGCATCCTGCCGACGGGAATGTAGGGATTATTGTAACCTCGCAGGACAATGCGGCAAGACTAAGCACAGATTCAAACATTCCTATTCAAGTGATTTCATACGGGTATGCCAGAGCAGAGAAGGGGACGATGCCGGCTGCCCCAGTGCCAGCGGTAAAGATGGCGCTGAAACGAGCGGGGTTGTCAGTTCAAGATCTTACGACGATCAAAAGCCATAATCCATTTATTGTAAATGATTTGTATTTGGCACAAGAGCTTGGCATCAACGCCATGCATTTTAATAATTATGGCAGTTCATTGGTGTTTGGTCACCCTCAAGCGCCAACCGTCGGTCGATTGCTGATCGAGGCGATCGAGGAAACAGTAATGAAAGGCGGAGGATACTTACTAGCCACAGGCTGCGCTGCAGGTGACAACGGAGCTGCTATTATCGTAAAAGTAGGCTAGTTCTAAAAGGAGGGGATTCGAATGAGTGATCAGAACGGGACAGAAAAGGGTGAATTAGAGAAATTTGAGGAGGCTTTATTTGAGACGCCAATTTTAGATAAGCGGTTTGATCATGACTTTGATCCGATTGATCACAGCACACCTGAAACATTCATAAGCGCACAGGACCTGTATAAGGAAATGCGCAGCAAATGTCCCGTAGCCCACAGCAATGAATGGGGAGGGTTTTGGGCTCTGACAAAGCATGAAGATGTCGTTCATGTTCTGAAGGATTACCATACCTATACGACCTCTGTTCAAAATGTTGTTCCGAAGGTAGCCTTTACTGGAAGGCGGCCTCCCTTACATTTCGATCCGCCTGAACACAGCACTTATCGTCGGCTTATTAATAAGTTTTTTACAGTAGAGAAAATGGAAAAAATCAAGCCCAGGATCGAACGGGATATCGACGAATTGATGCAGTCACTAGCTAAGAAAGGGGAAGTCGAAATCTCCTCTGAATACGCCCATGAAATACCTGCCTTAGTGTTTGCTCAGTTCTTCAACATTTCCAAAGCACTGTCCAAGGAGATTAAAAGAATTAGCACCGCTTATGTACAATCCATCTTTGCATTTGCGAACAAGGACCAAGATACGGTGAAACAACTCAGTTTTCAGCTGTATGATATTGCACGAACGATTATTAAAGACCGAGCAGAAAAGCCGATGGATCCTAAAGAGGATTTTGTAAGTGCTCTTCTCCAGGCAAAGGAAGGAAAGGATGCCTCCTACTATACGGATGATATGATATTAGGGACTACACGTGCGATGCTGGTTGCGGGTATGGTTGCCCCAAGTGTGCTGATTGCCAGTATATTTGTACATTTAGCCGAGAACAAAGATGTCCAGGAACAACTGCGGAATGACTTGAGTCTTGTTCCAGCAGCAACGGAGGAATATCTGAGATTGCTTACGCCATATCGAGGTATGGCCAGAACAGCAAAACGTGATGTAGTGATCCGGGGACAGCTTATTAAGAAGGACGAACCGATTGCCTTGAATTACTTCTCGGCCAACCGGGATGAGGATGTCTTTCCAGATGGTGATCAATTTATTCTGAATAGGCCGAATATCAACCAGCACATTGTCTTCGGAGGGGGGCCTCATAAGTGCCCTGCAAGCCCGCTTGCCCGTATGATGGTTCGGTTTGCCATCGAAAAAGGCTTGAAGCATACGAAGGCTATTGCCTTAAACGGAGAAGTCAAGATGACCGTTTGGGCGGAATGGGGCGTACTGACCGCACCTATGAAATTGACTCCTGCTTAACATAGCTGCTCTGTTGACCCTGAGGTGCCGTTAGGCACTTCTTTTTTTATGAGCAGAAGGTTCATTTACAATCAACAAATCTCCGTTTTTATTTTCCTACACAGTGCAAGTGTCTTTGGAATATCAAATATTTTATGCTTGGATTACAATCATTGACAGCGCTTTCATAAATCTGTGCGGCTTGAAAATAAAATAGGAAAGTGTTGGTGATCCATATGTTTGCAGGCAGTACCTATAAAAGGTTGAATGTCAGCGCTCTATTGTTTCTGGTTTTCCTTCTGACTCTTGCGGGCTGCTCCAATGCTCCGGCTGGCAATCAGGGTCCGGTCTCTGAAATTTCAGGGAACAGCTCAAATCAGCAAGAGGACAACACGAATTCTGAAAAACCAGCTGATCAGACTAAGACCGCGGCACGCGGCGGGGTGCTAAAAATAATATCCGGGCCGATGCCAAGAGCACTTGGTCACCCTGCGGATATTATCTCAAGGACAGAAACCCTGCTAAGCGCGCCTGCTGTTGAAACTCTTGGGCGCTACACCGAAACAGGAGACGTTGCACCACATCTTGCGGAAAGCTGGGAGGAAGACCAGGCAGCAAAAACGATCACCTTGAAATTGCGAACGGGTATTGAATTCCATGATGGTACGCCCTTTAATGCAGAGGCTGTAAAGTGGAATCTAGATCAGTATAGAATAGCAAAAAAACCAGTGTTTAACGAAACGGATACCCATTCTATAGAAGTCATCGATGAGCATACTGTGCAGATTACTTTGGCGGATTGGAACGTGAGTATGATCAATGTGATTGCTGTCGTGCCAATGACTTCGCAGGCAGCCTTTGAGACACAGGGCAAGGATGCCGTGAATCTAAGTCCGGTAGGTACAGGGCCTTTCATTATGGAGGAGTGGAAGCAGGGGCAATTCATCTCATTTAAGAAGAATGAGAACTACTGGCAGGAAGGGCTTCCAAAACTGGATGGGATCCAATTTGATTTCATTGAGGAACCCATGACTGCAGAAGCAGCGATGCAGAAGGGGGATTATGATATTTTATTAGAACCTTCCGCTTCTACGGTTAAGAATTTAGCCGGTCAATTTGATATTCTGAAGCTGGAGAACGGGATTGGTTCAGCTGGGGTGCACCTGGCCTTTAATACGGTTGATCTAGATTCTCCTTATCGAGATATCAAAGTCCGTCAAGCTGTAGGTCATGCGATAGACATCAAGGCAATCATTAATACCATTTATGGGGAAACCGTGGTTCAAACTAACCAGTGGGCCGCCTCCAATGCGTGGACCTACAATCCTGATGTGAAAGGTTTGGAATATAATTCTGAGAAAGCGAAGGCACTGCTTAAAGAAGCAGGATATGAGGATGGTTTTACGACTGTCATGACCTATGCGCAATCAGAAGCTGATACGCAAATGATGACAGCGGTACAAAGTTATTTAGCCGATGTGGGGATCAAGCTTAAATTAAATCCTGTTGACGGCGCCAAGTTCACATCCATTAGAGGGCCTGATGGAGGTTGGGATGGGATCATCAAACTGACTTCAAAAATGGATACCGAGGTCCCTACTGTATTGAATATCATGCTTGGCTCCAAAGGATTCATGTATAAATCTATCGAACCGCCAAAGGCATTGGATGACTTGCTGGAGCAAGCAGCAACAGCGAAAAATCTGGATGAACTTAAAAATTATACGCATCAATTACAGAAAATGATCACGGATGAACAGCAGTTGACTGTCAACCTGTTTATAAGCTCCATGCCGATCGTTAAAACGAATAATGTACAGGGCACAGGTTTAAATCAAACACATGCTGCCTATTGGTCACCCGAAACAGCCACGCGGTAACCAGTCTAACACATTAAGAATGGGGGAATCTTTTGGCGGAGATCCTGAAAGGGTGACGATCTTTGGGCAATCCTCAGGAGCTGGCAGCGTAAGTGTGCTGCTGACTTCTCCAATGGCTCGGGGGTTATTTCAACAAGTGATCATTCAGAGCTGGAGTACGGCTTCTACGATTAAACCGGGTGAGGCTGAAACAGTAACACATATGGTCCTTGATGAACTGGCTCTCCCCCAGTTAAACATTTTAAATGAATTACGGCAGGTTCCGGTGCAGCGGTTGATCGATGCTTCAAAACTATTGTCCTTTGTTAGCCTAAGACCCGTAGAAGACGGCGTGGTATTGCTTAAACCCCCTCTTGAAGCCATGAAAGAAGGCCTTCATAGCGGCATTCCAATTTTAGCTGGCGGAACCAAAGATGAATATGGGATGAAGGCCAGCAGGCTTCCCTTGTTCAAAGAAAATAAATCTGATGATCTGATTCGATATGCGAAGGAATTCACGCAGCCCTATTGGAATGAAGTGGCACCTTATTATTTAAGTAATGAGGCTGCAGGCAGCACGATCGCAGAAAAAATGAAGCGATTGATGAGCTTTCATTTATATACATACCCCATGGAGCAATTGCTAACGGTTCTTGGGGAGCAATCCTCCCCTTTGTGGGCTTATCGTTTTGACTGGAAGTCAACCGCAGGGAATGGAGCCCGGTTTATTCCGAACTTACAATGGATCCACATCGAGAGAAACGTCTTGTATGGGAGCGTGCATGCGAACATTTGGGTCTCACGCATCACCCCTTCTAACCAGGAGTGGATTCGTGTATGATGTTGTATTGAAGGTGAAGATTTTAGTACATGATGAATGTATAATTTGTAAGCGTTCACATATAAAATGATAAAAAGTCAGATGGTGCGGAAGCGCTGATATTAAATAATAAGGAGATCTGAATCATGCTTACTTTCATTGTGCGCAGGATACTACAAACGTTATTTATACTTTTCTTCGTAAGCATTATTGTATTCATGATAATGCACCTTCTGCCAGGTGATCCTGTTTCCATTATGCTGGGAGATTATGCATCTCAAGAAGAAATAGAAAATCTTCGACAGGAACTTGGGCTCGACAAACCGCTTCCTATCCAGTACATGAATTGGGTAACGAATGTCCTTCGCGGAGATTTAGGAAATTCAATAGCTTACAATCAAAGTGTGAATGCGCTGATCCAGCAGCGGCTCCCGATTTCATTTCACATTGGATTGTTGTCATTCCTGCTAGCGATTATGATTGGTGTTCCAGCAGGAATTATCGCTGCTGTCAAACGCGGAAGCTGGGTGGATTCCCTTATTACAGTGACTGCAAATATGGGGATGGCGGTACCTGTGTTCTGGCTGGGCATTCTTGGGGTTTACCTGTTTAGCCTGAAGCTGGGCTGGCTGCCAGTACAGGGGTACACCTCGCCTTTTGATGATTTCTGGAGAAGTATGCATCAAAGCATTATGCCTATTGTCTTACTATCCCTGGGTTCACTTGCTTCACTTGCACGTCAAACGCGCTCGTCTATGCTTGAAGTGATTCGCCAGGACTATATACGGACTGCCAGAGCGAAAGGATTGTCAGAAAGAAAGGTAGTACTCGGTCATGCTTTGCGAAATGCGCTGATTCCTGTCATTACCTTGCTTGGTATGGGGCTTGCTCATTTGGTTGGAGGCTCCGTGTTCATCGAACAAGTATTTAATATACCTGGTATGGGACGGCTGATGGTTCAATCTATCTTTGGCAAAGATTATATTGTGGTTCAGAGTGTGGTTCTGATCGTTGCATCCGTTGTAGCATTTGGGAATTTAGCCGTAGACATCGCGTATGGATTTATTGATCCAAGAATTCGCTACAAATAAGACAAGGAGTGAGGGATATGACAACTGAATCAAGTATAGCACCGGCAGCCTTACATGAACTCCCGCCGCAAACCAGCAGTACCCACCGGTTCTTTCGAGTATTATTGGCTCGAAAAATTGTTGTGATTGCCCTATTTATTTTGATTGCCACTATATTAGTTGCTATCTTTGCGCCGCTATTTGCGCCGTATAATCCATATAAGCAGGACTTGTCCAATTCCTTAGTACAGCCATCATCCACCCATTTATTAGGCACTGACATGCTGGGTAGAGATGTGCTCAGCCGAATCATCTTTGGTACAAGAATATCTTTGATTGTTGGATTTGTAGTTGTCATCATTGCCGGAGTGCTGGGAATGAGTATAGGGCTGGTGTCAGGTTATTTTGGCGGATGGCTTGATTCGGTATTGATGCGATTTATGGATGCTGTCATTGCCATTCCTATGATTGTATTGGCCATGGCGATCGGGGCCGTGCTTGGGGGCGGTATAGTGAATGTGATCATAGCGCTAGGTGTAGCCATCGTACCTGCGTACGCGAGACTGATGCGAGGACAAGTGCTGTCTGTGAAACAAGCTGATTTTGTCATAGCAGGCACGCTTACAGGCATAAGCAACTTAAGAAATATGCTGGTTCATGTGCTGCCGAACTGTATTTCACCGCTCATTGTATTAATTACAATGAATTTAGGGATGGCTATTTTGGCCGAAGCTGGACTAAGCTTCCTGGGCTTGGGAATTGTGCCGCCAGGCGCCTCATGGGGCTCTATGGTAAACGACGGTTATCGTTATTTGCTTACCAACCCCGTGCTGTCTCTAGCTCCAGGTGTAGCCATAGTGATTGTGGTGCTAGCATTTAATATAGTAGGGGACGCAATTAGGGATGCACTCGACCCAAGACTTCGCGGTACGGAATAAGGGGTAGTCAGACATGAACCTTAACATAGCAATCAGGGGGGTATACAACATATGAACCATCTTCTTGAAGTAAGAAACCTAAAGACCTATTTTTCCAGTGATGGTTCGACCATCAAGGCGGTAGACGGCGTGTCCTATCATATTGATGAAGGGGAGATCGTCGCTTTTGTAGGGGAGAGTGGATCCGGAAAATCGGTAACCCAATACTCAGGCCTGCAGTTAATTCCTACGCCCCCAGGACGAATAGTTGACGGGAGTGTCGTGTTTGATGGCGAGGATTTACTGAGCTATAAGCCGAACAGTGAAAAAATGAGAAAAGTGCGCGGCGGCAAAATTGGAGTCGTCTTTCAGGAGCCGATGACCTCGCTGAATCCCGTTATGACGGTAGGAAAGCAGATCTCCGAATCGGTTATGCTTCACATGGGTTTGAACAAAGCAGAAGCTAGAAAGCGTGCTGTCGAATTAATAAACATGGTAGGTATACCAGATGCTGAGCATCGTGTGGATTATTATCCGCACCAATTTAGCGGAGGGATGCGTCAGCGTATTATGATTGCGATGGCTTTATCATGTAATCCGAAGCTGTTGATCGCAGATGAAGCTACTACTGCTCTTGACGTGACGACACAAGCGCAATTGTTAGAAATGATGAAAGATGTCGTAAAGAAGACGAATACCTCCTTGATTCTGGTTACGCATAATTTGGGCATTGTTGCCAGATACGCAGAACGAATATACGTCATGTATGCAGGCGGTATTGTGGAATCAGGCCCGACTAAGGAGATTTTCAAAAATCCAAAGCATCCATATACCATCGGTCTCATGAAGGCGGTTCCACGTTTGGATGACCCGAAGGATCGGAAGTTGTTATCGATCGAAGGCTCTCCGCCTAACCTTGCAAACAAGCAGGAGCAATGCGCCTTCTTGCCTAGATGTGAGTTCGCGACAGAAGTCTGCAGCAGTAATCCAGCGCCTTCGCCAATGACAGTGGGGGAGAATCACTCCGCAGCATGTTATGTGAAAATTGAAAATTCCGGATGGAAGATCGGCAGCTCTCATGTTGCAGCTGCTAAGAGTGAAGTGTCTGCCACTTTACAGGCAGAACTGCAGCAGAAAGTACCTCGTGAACAGAAAGAAACGATTTTAGAGGTCAAGAATCTCAAAATGTACTTCCCTGTAACCAAGGGGCTTTTAAGCCGCAAAGTTGCAGATATAAAAGCTGTAGATGATGTAAGTTTTGATATTCGAAAAGGGGAGACATTGGGGCTTGTCGGAGAAAGCGGATGCGGTAAAACCACAGTGGCACGCACGATTCTGAGAATGTATGAACCGACGGATGGAAGTATCGTGTTCCAAAATCATGACATTACCAGAATGTCATTAAGCAAGATGAGACCTTTACGTCGTGACATGCCCATGGTTTTTCAAGATCCGTTTAGCTCGCTGGACCCAAGACAATCCGTAGCAGATCTCGTAGGCGAACCGCTTAAGGTTCATAAGATGGTGAAGTCCCGCAAAGAGTACGAAGATAGATTGGTCGAATTATTTGAAATGGTTGGTTTGAATCCGAGTGTTCGGAATCGAATGCCGCATGAGTTCAGTGGAGGTCAGCGGCAGAGAATCGGGATTGCGAGGGCTCTTGCCAGCAACCCGTCCTTTATCGTGTGTGATGAAGCCATATCCGCTCTAGATGTATCCATTCAAGCTCAGATTATTAATCTTTTGGAGGATCTTCAGAGAAAACTGGGATTAACCTACTTGTTTATTGCCCATGACCTTTCCGTCGTACGTCATATAAGTGATCGCGTAGCCGTGATGTATTTGGGTAAGATCGTTGAGATTGCGGATTGGCAAACCTTGTACGAGAGTCCCAAGCATCCCTATACCCAAATGCTGCTTTCTGCAGTGCCTATCCCTGATCCATTCATAGAGGAGAAACGTGAGCATGTGGAGATCAAAGGCGAAGTGCCAAGCCTTCTTAACAGACCCAAGGGCTGCAGCTTTTCTAATCGCTGCCCATTAGCGACGAGTGAATGTAAAGAGATGGAGCCACCTCTGAAGTCTGTTGCTGCCGACCATGGAGTGGCTTGTATCAAAGTTTGAACAAACACAATCGCCATAGCTCCGGTATACAAGCCGGAGTTTTAATTTGTCATTTTGTATTGCTGCATTTGTGCATCGTTTATTAATTCAATTTTAATTATTCGTACATCGTGGATATGTTAGTAACCCCCTTGTGTTGATTATGATGAGGATGTAAGCGTATTCACAGTTGATGCAGGGGGTGTATTCATTTGAAGCGAAAATGGATGAACAATTACTTCATGATGTGCTTTTTCATAATGGGTCTAGTCTTATCCGGCTGCACAAGTTCGGCGAATCAGAACGCATCGGGGAACCAGCCAAATACCGATTCAGAAACGAACACGAAATCTGAACGGCAGGAGGAAACGACTGAAAGCAAGAAAAGTGGCGGAACATTAAGAATCATCATCGGAGATGATGCGATCAAGGCGCTGGGGTATAATCCCGAAATTCGCTCGATTGGTGACCTTATGGTCAGTGCGACAGCTCTAGAAACATTGGGCAGGTACAACACCAAGGGTACATTGACCCCTTTCTTGGCAGATCGCTGGCAGATTGATACGGCCGCTAAAACTATCACCATTACAATTAAAGAAGGCATCAAGTTCTCAGATGGCACAGATTTTAATGCAGAGGCTGTAAAGTGGAATTTGGAACAATATAGGCTGTCACAAAAGCCGAACTTCAATGAAACGGATACACAATCCATTGAAGCTCCGGATGCGACTACCGTTGTGATCAAGTTAAATACTTGGGATATTGGCATGATGGATACCATCTTAACGGCAGTTAAAATGGCTTCCCCTACCGCATTTAAAGAGCATGGCAAGGATTGGGCGATGGATAATCCGGTCGGGACGGGACCCTTTGTGATGGAGCAATTTGTCAAAGGTGTTTCCGTAAAGTTTAAGAAGAACGAAAATTATTGGCAGGAAGGTATGCCCTACCTAGATGGCGTAGAGTGGAAGATGATCACAGATTCACAAACGGCTTCAGCTGCAATGTCTGCTGGAGAGGCAGATGTTTATTATAACACCTCAGCAAAAGTGGCTCAGGATCTTCAAGCCAACTTTGAAGTTATTAAGTTCTCCGGGTTTGGTGCGTTCGGGCCAGCGATTTATCCATCTGGAGGAAATCCTGACTCCCCTTGGGCGGATGAAAGAGTTCGTCAAGCTTTGTCGCTGGCAATTGATCGAGAAGCCATCGTAAAAACATTGGCGTTTGGCTATGGTACAGCCACTTCACAATACAGCTCTCCTGGTCTGGACCACTATAATGATGAGATTAAACCGGAGTTTAACCCGGACAAAGCGAAACAATTGCTAGCAGATGCCGGGTATGCTGATGGGTTTAAAACACAGGTCATTTTTGCGAACAGCCCGGAAAGTGCAGACTTGTACACTGCGATTCAATCTTATCTAGGGAATATTGGAATTGAACTTGAACTGGCACCAGTGGATGGAGCGAAATTTAGAGAAATTTCAGGCGCAGAGGGCAGCTGGGAAGGCTTAATTGGATATGTGTTCAGGGTCGCACCCGACACATCATGGGATATGATCCGAAATCTGGCCAGCTTTGGCACCAATGCCCGCAGCGTTGAGACCTATCCAGAATTAGATGAATTGATGAGACAGTCCAGGACGGTTCCTGATTCTGAAACGTATAAGACTGCCGTACTTGAGCTTCAGCAGAAGCTATTTGGGGAGAAGGTATCAGCGGTCCCCCTTTATTTGGGCGCAAACACTACAATTAAAGCTAAGGGCGTCGAAGGTGATGGCATGACAACGACATTCCTGACAGATTGGACGCCTGAATCAGCTAAAATGAATTAAATTGAATATGGTTAAGCCACATTTAAAGTGGCTTAATCTTTTATATTTACCAATAGTTAGGAATCTAATCAAAGGGAGGGGATTCATCTATGGTGGCTCGAAAGCAACTAGCGCTGATGTTGGGTTTGATTACATGCATGATTATCCTCGCGGTGGGCTGCACCAATAAAAGTGCGTCAGTCAATACAGGGATTGAAGCGAATGCTTCAACTGAGAACATATCTGCAGATGCTGACCATTCAGTTTCTGGCGGGACCTTCACGTTTGCTGTATCAGAGGATGCTATCATTTTGGGGAACCCGCCTACGCTTATGAAACAGTCTGATCCGAATTACGCTGCGCCGGCTGTTGAAAGGCTGTTCAGACGGGATCAACAGGGTGAACCCGAACCTTACCTCGCTGAAAGCTATAACATCGCAGACGATAACTTGTCCATTACAATTGAATTAAAGCAGGGAATTAAGTTCCATGATAGTTCCGATTTCAATGCTCACGTTGTGAAATGGAACTTGGACCGGTATATCGCGACCGAAAGAGCAGAATTAGCTAAAGTTCAGTCTGTTGAAGCGGCTGGAGACTATACAGTGAAGCTGCATTTGAAAGAATTTGACGGTATGCTGCTTCAAAATTTGTCAGGCATTCCTGGCATGATGGTATCGCAAAAATCAGTAGAGGAGAATGGAGAAGCCTGGGCTGAGATGAATCCGATCGGTACGGGTGCATATCAATTTGTCAGCTGGGATCGGGACCAGCGTATAGTCTTTAAGAGGTTTGAAGGTTATTGGCAGGGAACTCCTGAGCTGGATAAGCTTGTGATCGAGGTGATCGTGGATCCGTTTGCTCAGAAGGCTTCTTTCGAAACGGGCGAGATTGATGCGATTATGAGCCTCGGTCCGAAGGATGCGAACGAATTGAAGCAAGCTGATAAATACAATATAGAGGCATCTGATTTAGCCTCATCCGTGCTGGGCCTGCTGCCGGACAGTGCGCATTCAGATTCAGTTTATTCGAATGTGAAGGTAAGGCAAGCCGTTTGGCATGCCATTAATTTTGAAGCTATTGCCGAGACCATGGGCTATGGTTATCACGAAGCAACCTTCCAGCTGGCGACAGAGGCCAGTACAGCTAATAATCCCAATGTTAAAGGATATCCCTATGATCCTGAGAGAGCCAAAGCTTTGCTGAAAGAGGCAGGATATGCAGATGGGTTTGCCACTACGTTGTATGCACAAAACACCCCCGGTTATTCGGATATATTAACAGCAGTGCAGGCATTTTTGCAGGAAGTAGGGATCACGGCCAAGGTTGAGCTGGTTGACCAGGGGAAGTATTTCGAGATGCTGACAGGCGGCCCTGAAAAGGGTGGATGGAAGAATGGATTAACCATTGTACCATTTACCATAGTGCCTAATGAGCTGGGGGCATATGCCCGGCTGCTAGGACCTGGTGTTTCTGCAGCAAGATTGCCAGTGGTTTACAATCCGGATGAGCTTCAGGACTTCATAGGCAAAGCTTCGAATGAGCCTGATCCGGCCAAAGCGAAAAGCATGATTCATGATATGCAGAAGGTAGCAACGGATGATTATGCTGCGTTTTTCTGGATCTACGCCACAAAGAATATCTCTGCGACTCAACCTTATGTTAAAGGTGCGAACTTTAATGCCCCTCAATGGACGCCAGAGCAAATCAAGTTGGAGGAATAAATGAATCAGTTGTCTAATGATGTTGCCGAATTTATTGTGAAGACGCAGTATGAAGATCTGCCGGCTCATGTCATTGAAACCGCCAAAAAAAGCTTGCTCGATGCGATTGGGGTCATGCTCGCTGCGAGCACCTTAGGTGATGGCTGCGCGCCCATGCTGAAGCTGGCTGTCGCAAATGGCGGACATGAGGAAAGCACAATTCTAGGCATAGGGGCGAAGCGGCCCGCACATATGGCTGCCTTCGCCAATGGTGCACTGGCACATGCGATGGATTTTGAAGACACCCACGACAAAGCGTTCGTTCATTCCAATGCGGCAGCTATTCCTGCGGCGCTTGCCGTTGCTGAAGCATCCGGGCAGATCAGCGGCAAAGAGCTGATAACGGCAACAGCGCTTGGCAGTGAGCTGGTGTGCAGGTTGGGCTTGTCAATCAAAGACAATCTGCTGGAAGCAGGGTGGTATATGCCTCCGATCTTCGGCGCTTTTGGCGCTGCGGCTGCAGCTGGCAAGGTTTTGGGCTTGTCGACGGAGCAGATGCTGGATGCCATATCTTTAACATTATGTCAGGCGACCTGCAGCGCGGAATTAACTCAGAATCCGCAGTCGGTCATTCGCTCCATTCGGGATGCTTTTGCTGCGCAGTCCGGCGTACTCTCGGCTCAGCTGGCAAAGGAAGGGGTAACAGGGTTTCAACAGCCGTTTGAAGGGAGGCTTGGATTTTTCCACGCGTATGCCAAAGGCAATTACGATGCCGAAGCCATGACTGCGAACTTGGGAGCTGTGTATGAAATGGCAAATGTAAGCTTCAAGGCTTGGCCTAGCTGCCGCGGTACACACCCCTATATCGAAGGGGCTTTAAAGATCATGCAAGAGCAAGGTGTGCAAGTTGAGGATATTGAGGCAATCAGAACTGTGGTCAGCCCTGTCAATAAAATGCTGTGTGAGCCTTTGGAAGCCAAACAGCGTCCGAGTTCGCCTATAAACGCGAAGTTTAGTATTCCTTATGCGATTGGGGTTGCGATTCATCATGGGACGGTTAGTCTGGATCATTTTAAATCCGAGGTTTTAGAAGATTCGGAAGTGCTAAGTATTGCGGCTATGGTAACCTATGAAATTGATCATTCCATGAGTTTAAAGGATACCCTTCGGGGCTTTACTGAAATTCACACGAAGGATCAGGTATTCAGCACCGTAATAGAGACCCCTTACGGTGATCCCGCCCACCCATTAGGTCTGGATGATTTGATTGCAAAATTTAAGGCATGCGCACGGCATGCGGCGATCCCGCGGTCGGACGAGCAATTAAGTCATATTGTAGACTGCGTTCTAAACTTAGATTCAGTCAAAGACATTCATGAGCTTACTGCATTATTGCAGGCGCCATTAATGAACTTAGAATGGGAGTGATGAGGATGACTGCAGCATTGGTAACTACCAAGTTCGGCCAGCTTCAAGGTGTGCAGGAGGGGCGGGTATTTGCTTGGCGGGGTGTCCCCTATGCGAAGCCGCCGTTAGGAAATCTGCGTTTTAGGCCGCCGCAAGCGCCAGAACCGTGGGAGGGTATCAAGGAAGCACAGCAGTTTGCTCCAAGGGCAATGCAGCCGCTGCTATGGAGCCAAGAAGCAGCCCCAGAAGGCTACAGTGAAGACTGCTTATATCTCAATATTTGGTCTCCAGCCGCGGATCATAAGAAACGACCAGTTATGGTATGGATTCACGGCGGTTTTTTTACGGTCGGATCAGGCTCAGACCCTCGCTTTAATGGCACAGCTATGGCTGAATTGAATGATGTTGTTTTGGTAACGATGAATTATCGTTTGGGTCCCTTCGGGTTTTTACAGCTGCGGCAAATCGGCGGGGAGGACTATGCGGCATCAGGAAACTGCGGCATGCTCGACCAGGTAGCCGCTCTGACATGGGTCAAAGAGAATATTGCAGCATTTGGAGGCGATCCTGACAACGTTACGATATTTGGACAATCTGCAGGCGGGAGAAGTGTCGGACTGCTTTTGTCGATGCCATCAGCGAAAGGTTTGTTTCAAAAAGCCATTATTCACAGCGGCGGCATTCAAACAATTGGAACAGCTGACAACGCCGCAAAGCTGGCCGAGGTCATGTTGCATAAATTAAATATTTCAAAAGACAATCTATCTGAATTACACGAAATCACCGCTGAAGCTATTCTTGAAGCAGCACCAATGCCCCATGCCGGCAACGGGATGGAACCGAATATAGATGGCGAGTTTTTGCCGAACATGCCGCTTGAAGCGGTGGCTGCAGGAGATGCCATCCATATTCCAATTATGGCCGGGTACACTTTAAACGATTTCACAAGAACGTTTGACCCGAGCTGGGAGCGTATGAGCGAAGATGAAATATTGCAATATTTTCAAAAGAAAATAGGAAGCGTCTGGGATGACGTATCTCCTTTATATTTGGAGCAGAAGGGCGATGATGTCCTTGAAAAGCTGATTCAGCTTCTCATTCGCAATGAATTTGCTATGCCCGCCACACGGTTGGTCGAGCTGCAAGCGGGTCACGGTACAGCTGCGTGGCTGTTCAGATATGATTATCCTGACCCCAAATCAGGCCTGGCTACGCACGGCTCTGAACTCCCTTATATATTTAATACGGCCGAAGATTCGGACGGACATGTCATGGCGGTTCAAATGTACACGACCTGGGCAGCGTTTGCACGAAATGGCAACCCAAATAACAAGGAAATTCCAGATTGGCCTGCATACGATCTGAAGCGTCGGCCAACAATGCTGTTAAGCCGTGATAGTCGTCTTGAATATGACCTTGACCGCGAGATCCGAATCGCGTGGGACAAGGCAAAGCAGCAGGCTTAGCTTATGCATTCAGTGATATGCAAGGGGGAGAACGAATGACAGATTTATTGGAATTCTATGCTGTTGGCGATGTGGGACCTAATCGAGAGAAGCCATTTTCCATATTTCAATATACGGCGCCTTTCATTCAAAAAGGCGATCTTGCCTTTTGCCAGCTTGAGCCAGCGCTCTCTCGAAGAGGCTCTCCGCTGCCTCAGGCTCGATTGTCCATGCGGGCTGACCCCTCTTCGGCTGAAGCGATCCGTGAGGCTGGCTTTCATGTCGTCTCTTTTGCCAGCAACCATTGTATGGATTGGGGGATCGAAGCCTTTCAGGACACACTTGATGCCTTGAAAGCGCAGCAGCTTCAGGTGATCGGAGCAGGCAGCCATATTGATGAAGCAAGAGCACCTGCGATCATGCGGGCCAAGGGGACTAGAGTTGCATTTCTAGCCTATAATTCTATTCTGCCACAAGGATACTGGGCCGAATCTGACCGCCCGGGATGTGCTCCGCTTCGTGCTCATACATTGTATGAACAAATTGAGCATGATCAACCAGGCACGCCTTGCAGAGTGCATACCTATGCGCATTCGGGAGATATGAAGGGCATGCTGGAGGACATTCAACAAGCGAAGAAGCGTTCTGATGTTGTGGTTCTTTCTATGCATTGGGGCATTCATTTTGTACCCGCTGTTATAGCCGATTATCAGAAGGAATTGGCTTACGCTGCGATCGATGCGGGTGCCGATCTGATTTTGGGACATCACCCTCATATTCTAAAGGGAATTGAAATGTACAAAGGAAAGGCGATCTTTTACAGTCTTGCTAATTTTGCGTTAGAATCGCCCTTCACATTCGCAGAAAATTTGGAGCAAAAAGAGTCGCACAAAGAGATTGCAGCACTTCATCCTGATTTCAAAGAAGGGAGCAGAACATTACCCAAGGATTCTTTAAAATCAATTATGGTAAAATGCCTTATCAGTCCAAAGGGTATAGAGCAGGTTGCCTTTCTGCCTGTTATGATCGATGAATATTCGGATCCACATATATTGTCGGCGGAAGATCCAAGATTTGATGAGGTTCTATCTTATCTTAAGCATATTTCGGAGGATCAAGGCTTGATGCTGAATGTGTCTGTTCAAGGCAATGAAGTTTTGCTGCAAGGAGAGCTAGTCGAGTGAGCCTATCAGGAGAATTAGCTAAGCATATTTCAAGCGTCCGCTATGAAGATTTATCTCCTTGCACAGTAGAGATGACTAAGAGAACAATATTAGATACCCTGGGTGTTATCTTGGCAGCAAATACATTAGGCGAAGGTTGTTCAGCTTTTGTGAAGCTAGCCGTTCAAAGCGGGGGGCGCCGCCAAAGCACTATGATTGGTTATCGAACGAAAGTGCCTGCACTGCAAGCAGCCTTTGTAAACGGGGCTATGGCGCATGCGATGGATTTCGAGGAAGGACATGGCGAGGCTCTGGTGCATGCCAGTGCGGCCACGATACCGGCAGCTATTGCAGTGGCAGAAGCTGCAGGGCAGATCAGCGGGAAGGAACTTATTGCCGCGGTAGCTTTGGGGAATGATCTGACCTGTCGTCTAGGGTTAGCGATCGAACACAGCTTGCTGGAAACGGGATGGTATATGCCGCCGATCCTGGGTGCATTTGGTGCAGCAGCTTCGGCGGGCAAACTGCTCTCCTTGAACGAGCAGCAGTATCTAGACGCCTTCTCACTGGTGCTTTGTCAGTCAACCTGCAGTGCAGAGTTGGCTAACAACTCTCAATCCATTATTCGATCCGTACGTGACGCATTTTCGGCTAAAGCCGGAGTTATGTCTTCCATGCTGGCTGCAGAGGGTTTAAGCGGTTTTGCGGAACCTTTCGAAGGGAGAATGGGATTTTTTCATGCTTTTGCTGGAGGAAGATACAACCCGCTGCGATTAGTAGAGAATCTCGGGTCCGTTTTTGAGGGTGCTAACGTGTCTTTTAAGCCTTGGCCCAGCTGTGGAGGAACACACGCTTTCATTGAAGCAGCCATGCGAATTCGAACCGAATATATGATTATGCCGGAGGAGATTGCAGCTGTAGAAGTGATTGTAAACCCTGTGTTTCAAATGTTATGTGAGCCAGCACAGTCCAAGCGCCGGCCTGCCACAGCGATTGACGCGAAATTCAGCCTTCCCTTTGTTACAGCAACAGCTTTACATTACGGGGATGTAGGATTGGATCATTTCGCTGCTGAAGCATTACAAAACGAGCAGGTCTTGAAGCTGGCAGACAAAGTGGGATATCAGATTGATCATACAGCAGCTCGCGCTGAAGCGATAGGCGGTGCATTGAAAGTAATAACCGGTCGGGGAGCATTCTGCGTAAAGGTTGACAAACCATTTGGACATCCTAAGCAGCCTATGAGCGAGCAGATGCTGATGAATAAATTTCGGGATTGTGCAAGGTATGCGGAGAGGACAATATCTGATGAACACATCGACCAGCTCATCGAGCGTATTATGAACCTCGAACAAGTCAACGATGTTAGTCAAGATTTAATGGATAGAGGGGTTTTGTAATGAATGAATTTGATCTGGCAGCAAGCGGACCAAGCCGTATATGGAACGCAAATTTCATATTTATCATGCTTGCCAATTGTTTTGTGGTAAATAGCTATTTGAGCATGACCCCTATTTTTCCGATTTATCTTGAGCAGTTAGGGTATGCACAAGATATTGCAGGCATTGTTACGGGGATCTTTGTAGTGACTGCTATGATATCAAGGCCTTTTGCCGGAAAAGTACTAGATTCGGGTCACCGCAGGGATACGTATCTGGCAGGACAGTTGATCTCCATTGCGGCAATCCTATTATATGCTTTCGCCAGCTCGGCTCTAATGCTTTCATTACTTAGGCTGCTGCATGGGATTGGGATCGGCATTGTTACAACCGCAGCGAACACGATTGCAGTTGATTTTATTCCGAAAAATAGAATTACCGAAGGCATTGGGTATTTTGGTTTAGGCACAGTTGCCTCCATGGCTATAGCGCCAAGTCTGGGTCTGTATCTTATCGACAAGTGGGATTTTAACGTCATGTTCTTCACCGCTGCAGGGATGTGTGCAATTGGCAGCCTTCTGGCCTTGCTGGTTCGCTATGAGAAGCGGACAGATGATATCCGTGTTGTGGAGGCGCTGAAGGGTGGAATTCATTTGATTGAACGGGCAGCTGTCAAACCCGCCGTGGTAGGCTGTTTCTCTGGCATGACTTTTGGTGTCACCTCCGGTTTTATAGCCGTTTATGGCCTGGAGCGCCGGGTCGAACATATTGGTTTGTTTTTCACTGTGTTTGCACTCGTTCTAGTCATGTCCAGACCTGCCGCCGGCCGGCTGGCTGATCGAAAAGGCTTTGGATATGCGATCATACCAGGCATTATTTTTCAGATGTTGTCCATGGTACTGCTTTTCTTTGCGGACTCTTTGCTGATGTTTCTGATGTCAGCCTTTGTATTAGGGATCGGCAGTGGGGCTACTCAAAGCACTCTGAATTCCATGGCTGTTCATAAAGTTCCACCACAGCGCCGCGGTGCGGCGATCAGCACATTTTATTTGGGGCTCGATTTGGCAGCCGGCTTGGGGCCGATGCTTGGAGGGATCGCAGCCAGTTATGTAGGTTATTCCATGATGTATCTATTAACCGTTGTACCGCTGACTATAGCGCTGCTCCTATTTATCATGGCCGGCAGAAAATCAACAGAGAAGAAAGGAATTCAAGCCAATGGATAATCAAACGATTGATATTATAGCTACAGGCGATATCATTCTGGGAAAAGACTGCGAGTATTTATTCGATCATGCACGTCCGCTGCTTCAGGCTGCAGACATTACAGTAGGTCAATTAGAGGTCACGCATACGGATAGAGCTGCACATGCTGCTGCCTTGGGCAGGACGCCGCAGAATCTCAAGCCTATCGCGGATGCCGGATTCGATGTGCTGACCTTAGCGGGCAATCATCTGATGGATTATGGAAAGGAAGGCATTGAAGACACCATCCAGTGGCTGGATGAACATCACATTCATTATGTTGGCGCAGGGATGAATCTAGCCGAATCGCGAAGGCCTGCCGTACTGGAACGAAAGCAGCTTCGCGTAGGTTTTCTAAACTATAATTGTGTAGGTCCACAAGAGACGTGGGCTGGCCAAGAGCGAGCCGGCAATGCCTATATTCATATTGTTACTCATTATGAGCTTGATCACGCCAATCCTGGCGGTCCGCCGAAGGTTCACACCTATGCCGAGCCCAAAACCATGGGCTGGATGAAGGAAGATATCGACAAGCTCAAGGGAGAGTGTGATTTTGTGGTGGTTGCGCTTCATAAAGGCCTGGTTCACACGCCGGCGAAGCTGGTCGATTATGAATATCAAGTTTCCTACGAAGCGATTGATGCTGGCGCGGATCTGATCATTTCGCATCACTCCCATATATTAAAAGGTGTGGAATGGTATAAAGGCAAGCCCATTTATCATGGGTTGTGCAATGGCTTTGTTTATCTGCCGATGGAAGCGCTCCATACGGGCCCGCTGCCTGATAACTGGGCCGAGCGAAGAAAGGCGCTGTTTGGATTTGAGCCTGACAAGGAATATAAGAACTATCCCTTTCATCCTGAAGCCAAATTCACGATGTTTGCCAAATGCACAATCGATGCGTCCGGGCTTATACGCACTGCTGTCATTCCTTGTTATGTCAACAAGACAGGTCAGCCTGAGCTGGTAGGCCAAACTCAAAAAGGCCAAGAAATGTTCGAATACTTAAGAAAAATAACGGAAGCGGCCGGCTTAAATACATCGTATGAATGGGACGGAAATGAGATTGTAGCGCTGCCTAGTGGAAAATAAAATCGTTCATCGTGGTGTAAAAATAAAAATGAAATTAGTATACCATGCACGTATGAATGCTGAGAGGTTTTTTCTTAAAATTGCATTAAGTGAGAAATGTCACTCTAGAACAAATATCAATTTGTAAGCGATTCCAAAGGGGGATGTGAATAGGTCGCTGCTTTATATTGTAAACGTATCAAATTTACCTGAATAATGGGAAGTAAGGGGCGATGAAAATGTCAGGATTTAGGAAAAAACTGTATTTAACCATGGTCATATGCTTATCCGTTGTACTCGTTCTAGCAGGATGCGGCAGTAAACAAAGCGGATCTGCCAACAACGGTAATACAGGTAATTCAAAGAAAACAGAGAATGAAGCTTCCGGGAATCCGACTGCAGGAAGCGGCGGCGTGCTGAGATTAGCTTTTAGTAATGGACCCGTGAATATAGGGAATATGCCCCAAGCCAGAACCATTGAAGAAGTCATCGTTGGAGGCGCAGCTCTTGAGACCCTGACGCGCTTTGACAGCAGCGGTAACTTTGTACCTTGGCTTGCAGAAAAGTGGGAGCAGGATGTGGAAGGAAAGGCGATTACTTACACATTAAAGCAAGGCGTTAAATTCCATGACGGTACCGATTTTAATGCGGAAGCTGTGAAGTGGAATCTGGACCAGCTGCTTGCCGTGGAGAAGCGTGAATTCAGCAACCTGGCTTCCGCAGAAGTCATCGATGAACATACCGTGAAATTAAATCTCAAAAGCTGGGACAGCACGATGATTGAGACCGTAACGAACTTCTTGTGGATCATGTCTCCAACTTCCTTTGAGAAGTTAGGAAAGGACGCTTTTTCGAAACAGCCGGTAGGTACAGGGCCTTTCGTCATGGATAGCTTCGAACAAGATGTTGTAATTAAATATAAGAAGAATGAAGAATATTGGCAGGCAGGAAAACCATACTTAGATGGGTTAGAATTCCATATTATTAAAGATCCGATGATTGCATCGGCTACTTTCCAAACAGGGGATGTAGACGGTCTGCTGCTAGCTCCGTCCAACACGGTCAGGGAACTGGAAAAAGAAGCGGTAATCGTTAGACTTGAATCAGGTTTAGGTGCAGGCGCCAGTGGATTTATCACAGACAGTGCGAATCCAAAATCTCCTTTTGCCGATGTCAGAGTACGTAAGGCGATGGGGCATGCAATTGACTCTGAAGCTATTACGAAATCACTTTTTGGCGATACCGTGCTGAATACAAATCAATGGGGATTATCCACGTCATGGTCCTACAATCCAGAGGTGGAAGGCCAGCCTTACAATCCAGAGAAAGCCAAACAGCTGTTGGAAGAAGCGGGATATCCAAATGGGTTCAAAACCAAATTAATAGGCGGGTCAGGCGATAGTGATCGCTTAACTGCCGTGCAGGCCTATCTCAAGGAGGTTGGCATTGATGCACAAATTGAAATGGTCGAATTCGGGAAATATAAAGACCTGACCGGGGCAGAAGCCAATTGGGAAGGGATTATTACCTACAACTTTAGAGGTGATGCAGACTTAGCCCTTTATATGTCAAGAAATTTTGCGCCAGGCGGTCCTTTATACGCCAATAATGTCTTCCAACCAGAAGATGTAACAAGGCTGCTTCAGGAAGCGAGAACGGCTCCCGACCAAGATACCAAAATTAAAATCAGTCACGAGCTTCAAAAACTGGTCTATGATGAGTATGCCTTGGCTTATCCGCAATTCGTGACAACATCCCCGGCCATATTCAAGCCGTATGTCAAAGATACCGGCATCAATGAGACTTACATGACGTTTTTCAGACCTGAAGACGCAAAGATCGAAAAATAATCACTGTAAATCTAGCCTCGATTTGCCTCTTCGGCAGATCGAGGCTTCTTATGTAGACGAAAAAAATTAGTGCATCGTGCAGGGAAGACATTACCTCTTTTAGTCTCCTGTAAACGTTTACTTCGCCATGATCCCCACTTAGAATTAATTGTAAGCGGTTTCGACGAAATATAATTTTCATACTTGGGAGTGGAATTGACTGTGCATGGATCCATTCAAATTCAAACCGATGTCCCGTTCGAAATGAGGGATGGCACACTATTAAGAGCGGATGTGTATAAGCCAGAGGTTGCAGGCAGATTTCCTGTGATTCTAATTAGAACGCCATATAATAAAACCGGGTTTAACCAAGGATTAGTTAATCCGCTGGCAATGGCGCAAGCGGGGTACGCCGTAGTCGTTCAAGACATTCGAGGCAGATATGCTTCAGATGGAGTTTGGGAGCGTCATCGCATGTTCGAGGTGGAAGCTTTGGATGGATATGATACGGTAGAGCAAATCGCGGTTCAGCCATGGAGCAGCGGGCATGTGGGGCTGGCCGGGGGCTCTTACTTAACGGCCATGCAGTGGATTACAGCGATGGCAAGTCCCCCCCATCTAAAAGCGTTCTCACCGTATATTGGAGACATAGGCACGAATATAGCGCCGCCGCCAGAAACCGGTGCCGTTTCCTTCTACTCCGCAGCCAACGCATTGCCATTAACAGCTGCAGATCTGGTAGATAAATTAGAGCAGCAGGGTGAAGATGTCACAGAGCTTCGACAACATCTTGATCATGCCCTGCGGGACCCCTACTGGGTGATTAACTATTTGCCCTTTAAGGAAATTCCGCTTGCCCAATTTGAACCCATTCGGCTCATGCTTGAGCAGCGCCTTCATCCGCCGACAAAGGAAGAGATTTTGCAGCGGAAGCGGTATGAGAACATTCGTATCCCTGGGATGCATATTGGCGGATGGTTTGATCAGCTGGAGCAGGCGATTGTGAATAACTATTTGAAGGTTAAGGAGTTTGGCGGCTCGGAACGCGCCAAAACCTCTCAGCACCTGATGATCGGGCCGTGGGATCACGGGAGCGTGCGCTCATTTTTAGGCAATATGGAATTTGGTCCCGCCTCAGCGAATGAGTCGGAACTAAGGCGGCATATCATTCAATTTTATGACCGATACCTCCTGGAACAAGAGGTGGACATTCCTGCTGTGCGTTATTTTGTGATGGGACGGAATGAGTGGAGAACAGCAGACTCTTGGCCGTTGCCAGAAACGCAGTGGCAATCCTGGTACTTTCACAGCAGCGGGAGAGCAAACACCAGCCAGGGTGATGGCTTGTTGAGTCGTGAGGCACCTTCGATCGAGCCCGCAGATACTTTTTTCTATAACCCGCTTCAGCCGGTACCAACGGTAGGTGGAAAACTGTTAGCCATGGGGGGCATGGTGCCAGGCCCGGTAGATCAAACGGTTATCGAGCGAAGGGAGGACATCCTTTGTTACAGCACGTCCGAGTTGCGTGAGGATCTTGAAGTCACAGGCCCGCTACAAATGATTTTATATGCAAGTACTACGGCCAAAGATACAGATTTTACGGCAAAGTTGACGGATGTTCAGCCAGATGGCCGCTCTCTGCTCATTGCTGAAGGAATCCAGCGAGCAAAGTACAGAAATTGGAATCATGAGGCCATACCAATTGAGCCTGGTGCTGTCACTAAATACACGATAAATCTGGGCAATACCAGTCATGTGTTTCGCAAGGGACATCGTATTCGGATTCATGTCTCGAGCAGCAATTTTCCGTTATTTGATCGAAATATGAACACGGGACATTCGATCGGAGAAGATGCGGTCGGTGTGGTGGCAGAACAAACGATTTATCATGACTCCAATTATCCATCTCATATTGAACTTCCAGTGATTCCGTAAGCATATAAACATCACAACAACAGGTTAGGAGGCGTCTATGTGGCCATAAAGTCACGTGCGTATGAAACGATAGAACAAGCTTATCGGCACAGCAAAGAAACCGTAATCGAGTGGAAAAAACAAGGCCGGCTTGCCGTCGGTTGTATAGGTTCGGATGTACCCGAGGAAGTTCTGATAGCGGGAGGTATTTTGCCGGTTCAAGTGTTCGGCAATCCAGAGGCCAACTCTTCGCTGGCAGAACAATATTTGGAGAAAGGCTTTGATCCGCTTACGGTTTCTCAGTTTGAACAAGTTGTAAATGGCAGTTACACGTTTTTGGATCGTTTAGTGATATCGAATTCTTCTGACGCAGTGATTCGATCCTATTATTATTTAAGGGCCATTAGAAAAATGGAACCTCACATGCCGGTGCCGCCGCTTTACTTTTTCGACTTTCTACATACCCCCTTTAGAATGAGCGGGATGTATAACCGGGACCGATTATGCGCTTTGATCCGGGAGGTCGAGGGCTGGTCAGGTAAAGAAATCAATACGCAAGTGCTTCAGGAGGCTGTATCAGTTTGTAACCGGACCAGAAGGCTGCTGCATGAACTCAACGAGCTCAGGCAGCCAACTGCCCCGAAGGTCAGCGGCACACAAATGCTAAAGCTGATCGGTGCATCAATGGTGATGCCAAGAGAGCTTTATAATGATTTACTCGCTGAATTCCTAGAAGAAGCTAGGACAGGCAGTGAGCTGGCGGGTGTTCCCGTGTTTGTGACAGGAAGCCCTCAGGATCACACGTTTCTATATGAGGTGATTGAAGCTTGCGGGGGACTAGTCGCAGGCGAGGACCACGAGATGGGTTTTCGCCATGTGAAGGATCTCGTGGATGAGTGTGTTGATCCGATTGACGGTATTGTTGACCGCTATCATTTAAGACCTCCCGTGTCCGGCCAAGCCACGGTGTCCCGGCGTGTGAAGGATTTAGCGAATGCAGTGGAGCAGTCGGGAGCCCAAGCTGTTGTGTTTTATGTCCATGAGAAACATGACGCGATCTCCTGGGATTATCCCTCCCAGCGCAAAGCATTGGAGGCAAAAGGGATTTCGGTGCTGATGCTGGAGGATCAGCCCTATGGTCCGGTTCCGGAGGAAACGAAGAGGAAAATAACTCAATTCATAACTACCATCAAGGGGGGACGTTCTTAAGATGACTGAACAAGCGAATACATCCGCACCAGCATCCGGCTCCCGCGCGAGTGTTAAAAAGTTAAAAACAGCCGCTAGAGCCACAGCGTATCAGAAGGAATGGTTTATGGGGTTGAAGGAGAAAGTGGAGTCCGGCGAACCGCTGGCTATCGTCAATGCGGATGTCCCTCAGGAAATTCTTCGAGCGATGGATATTCCCTATGTTGTCAATCAATGGTGGTCCGCTGTTTGTTCAGCAAAGCAGATGGCCCCGCACTATCTTAATTTATTGAATGAGTGCGGTTACCGTCAGGATTTGTGCCGCTATTGTTCGCTAGCACTAGCTGCAGCCATCGATCCAGAGCCGGAAAAAGGCCCTTGGGGCGGACTGCCTAAACCCACGGTAGCTATAACTAGATTGACTTGCGATTCCCAGGCAAAAATATTTGAACTGCTGGCGCAGGAATACGGCGTGCCCTTCTATCCTTTGGAGAATACGGTACCTTTGCAGATCCCGGACGAATGGTGGACCAAGGCGAGAAGAAACTGGGATGAACTGTTCGAACCACATCGTTTAGATTTAATGGTGGAGGACTTTAAAGGATTGATTCGCTTTCTAGAAACGAACACAGGCAAAACCTTCAGTGAAAGCCGTTTTAAAAAGGTCATGAAATTAGTGAATGAACAGGCGGAATACAACAAGAAAACGCGTGATCTAATAGCCCGAACCATTCCGGCTCCAGTTAGCATTACAGACACCGTACAAACCGTAATGGTGCCTCAATGGCAGCGAGGTACCGAGTGGGCTGTGGATATCGCCCGCTCGCTTTACGAGGAAGTCAGTGATTTGGTAGAGCGCAAGGAGGCGGCTAACCCGAACGAGAGAATTCGCTTGGCTTGGGTGGGACGCGGCTTATGGTTCAATCTCGGATTTTATCAGCACTTCGAGGAGAAATATGGGGCATCCTTCATTTGGTCCATCTATCTTGGACTTGCAGCCGATGCTTACGCGAGATATGGTGAGGATTCTCTTCGTACCTTGGCCAGCCGTTTTGTGGGCATGGAAGACATGCTGCATATGCCGCCTTGGAATAGCGATTGGTATGTGAAGGAAGCCAAGCTGAATCAGATTGACGGTGTGGTTCATCTCATTTCAGACAGCTGCACACAGGGAGCTGGAGGAACTTATTTTATTAAAAAGGCGTTTGAAGCTGCAGGCATTCCTGTTCTTCAACTGCGGGCTGACCCGGTTGATGCGCGTTCATGGGATGACTCGGCTATGATCAAGGAGCTTGAGCAATTTCTGGAGGAACGAGTAAAGGTTAGGGCATGATCATGATGAACAGGGGGTTAGGATATTGAGTAAATCAGCGTTAGAAGGCGTAACCGTGCTTGATTTCACACAATTTGAAGCCGGAACGGTCTGTACTCAAACCTTAGCGTGGCTGGGCGCCAACGTCATCAAGCTCGAGCGTCCTGGCACGGGAGAACAGGGGCGAGGTGCCTCGGCAGATCAAAAAGGGGCAGACTCCTACGGTTTTATTATATTAAATTCAAATAAGAAATCGATCACAGTGGATGTGAAGAAGCCAGAGGGCAAAGAGCTGGTCTACAAAATGATTGAAAAAGCGGATGTCATGGTTGAGAATTTTTCGCCGGGTGTTATTGAACGATTAGGCTTTGATTACGAAACCGTCCGCAAGCTGAATTCGAGAATGATTTATGCACAAATTAAAGGCTTCGGGGCGGATGGGCCTTACGCCAATTTTCCAGCATTTGATGCCATCGGGCAGGCGGCCGGTGTGGTGATGAGCGTGACAGGTGAAAAAGACGGACCGCCGATGCATGCAGGTGTTAATTTTGCCGACAGCGGAGCAGGCTACCACTGTGCTATTGCCATTCTTGGCGCACTTTATCAACGCACAATGACAGGTGAAGGCCAAAAGGTAGAAGTAGCTATGCAGGATGTCATGATCAATTTTAGCCGTTCTGCCTGGGGGCGCCAGTTCATGACAGGCGGGAAAGAAACTCCCAGAGTGGGCAATGAAATGCCTATGGCAGCTGTAGCGCCATGCAATGTGTATCCTTGTAAGCCTGGAGGCCCTAATGACTATGTATTTATTTACACCTCTCGTGTTCCGAGCAGCCCGCAGTGGAAGCGCTTGCTAAAGGTCATTGGTCGGGAAGACATGATGGATGATCCTAGATTTGCTACTCCGGAATCCAGGTATGAGCATAAAGAGGAAATAGACGCTATGATCAGCGAGTGGACCATGCAATATACGAAACACGAAGCTATGGATATTATAGGCAGAGCGGATGTGCCCATCTCAGCCATTCTATCCACCGTTGATATTACTAACGATGAATATCTTCGCGAGCGCGGCACGATGGTTGAGATTGACCATCCCGTTCGTGGCAAACTTGTGATCCCGGGCAACTCCATGAAGCTCTCGGCATCTCCTCTGGAAGTGAAGCCGGCACCACTGCTTGGTCAGGACAACAAGGAAGTATATAAAGAGCTGCTTGGTCTGGAAGAAGAGGATTTAGAGGCGCTTAAGCAGGCCGGTGTGATTTAAGTGAGGACCGGTCATGCGCTGGAAAGTGAAGTGCTGCAACGATTGACTTCCGAGGTCCCGCTGTTACAGAGGAAATTTGTCTGGCTAGAGGAGGCTTGAACATATGCCAATCATTAAATTAAAAAATGTTGAGTTATATTATGATGAGTTTGGTTCGGGAGACAGATATTTAATTCAAGCACAGCAATACACAAACAATAAGCTGCATTACACGATCGATCTGGCAAAGCAGGGTTTTCATGTATTCAACATCCAAATACGGGGATATGCCCCCTCCACGCCAGTTCATGAGGATTTGGGAGAGGCCTGGTATGATGTGTGGGCGCAGGACGTTTGCGATTTTGCGGATTTCATGGGGATCCAGTCTTTTTTCTATACGGGCTATTCCCACGGTGCGGGTATTGGGTGGCACCTTTGTATGAATCATCCTGAGCGGCTTCGAGCGTTCTTCCCGATTGTGGGCGGACCGCATAAGAGAGACGGTCAGGAGACAGGCTCTGCGCGGATGAATACGATCATGGCGGCGGAAAGTCCGGAAACATGGAGGCCATACGCTGAGAAGATGACGGCGGGCAACACGGAGATGTTTAGACGAATAGCAGAGCGGGCTGATGACGAGGAAACGAAGCATTTAGCATGGGCTGCAGCAGAGCAGTACAGAGATTTCTGGATCAACATGCCGAAGGAGGCTGCGATTCTTAATCCCAGAAAGCCATTTCCAAAGGTAAAAACCGAAGAAGCGTTGATTGAAATTCTGGGAAATATCGAGATTCCTACTCTGATGATCGGCGGAATGAAGGACGATATTAGTACCCCGGAAGACATGGTAAGGTCTTGCAAGGCGGTGAAGCACTCCAAGCTAGTCTTATACTCTGATGCAAACCATGGGAATTTAGGACCGGAGTTTCGCCTTGAAATCGTAGAGGATATCATGCAATTCTGCAACCAGCGTCATTTAATTTAATCTATAAGTCACAACCTAGCGGAGCTGATCTAGCTCGCTAGGTTGTTTTGTGTTGTTTTGTTCTGTGAAGCAGTTCGATCTAGTCCGTATTTAGTTTACAGTGCAGGAAAGAGACATAATTAATTAGTACATAGTGCATATAATTTTAACGTGATTTTCGATTTATAATAGATTAAAATAAAGGTAATCTGCGCCAAGCGATTCTATTTTATAATAAAATTTTGTAAGCGCTGTCCAAAAACATTAGGATAATTCTATTACGGTGATGGAATATTTCTATGGGATGGGGAGGGAGCGGCATGATGGATGTACAAAAGAACAAGCACATTATGGATAAGATTGATGGGCATTTACGAAAAACCGCACGACGCATGGTTCAATTTGACACCTTAGATGAAACGCTGCACTATTTAATCGATTCTTTTCATCAACAGTATGCTTGCGACTACATGTCCATTATTTACTTGGAAAATGATATGTTGAGGCTAAAAGCCAATAAGGGAGATGCTGCTCGGTTTGAAGCCGATTTTCCCTTGAATGCCAAACGTTGTAATCCTAGATTATTGCTGGAGCCCATTAGCTCGTTATTTGATGTCCTGGACAACAAAGAACAATGTCCTATCCTCACAGGCCTGGAAGAAGAACGATTTCAAACCTGGTTTACGATCCCCATCAGGCTGGAGGAGGACAGCAGCCTAGGGTTTTGTGTCATCGGTTTTCGTTCGTTTGTTCCGCTCGTGATTGGAGCAGAGAAGCTGTTTGAAGAGTACGGCAAGGATATTGCGACTTCCTTGCAGCTAGCTCAGCAAAGAGAGAATGAAAACAAGAAAATAGAAGGCTTGGCCTGGCTAAAAGAGAATAATTATCTCGGAGGGTCCTCTATTGAACAAATCGTTGAGAATATTGTAGAGCGTGCAGGTAAAGGTACGAATGCCAAAGAAGCCTTTGTTTATTTGTATGATGAACATACTAATAATTTGCTGCTGCAGCCTCCGAGCTATGGCGGGACGAAGCCGCCGCGAAAAATCGATATGCTGGATGTATATGATTTGAAGCCCTTTTTCCCTTATTTGGAGAAGAGCGGGGCCTCGGAGATGACGATCCCTCTCATGGTGAATTTAAAGCTGATTGGTGTACTTCATGTCAATGAGAGGCTTCAGGGTTATTTCACCAATGAAGATTTGGAGTTGCTCCAATTTCTTGCGTCACATGTATCCACCCTAATCGAAAATGCAAGGCTGTACATGAGTGAAGTGGACCGCCAAAACAGGCTGCAAACCTATATGCAGCACCAGCAGGAGTTAGTCAAACAAACGATAGATGATGAAGGTTTCGCTGGGATTTCCAACTTTCTGTCCGATATGATTAACTGTTCGGTTGTGATGCTCGACCGCTTTCTCCATTTAACCTCTCATAAGTTCAAGGAGCATGATGAAATGCGTATGGAGGATGTACTGGACTTAATTGGCAGAGAGAAGAAGGCCATATTAAAAGCTGGGCAAGCGGAACAGTGGTTTACTGCTGATGGCCATTTAGAGCTAGGCCTGTGGAGAGTGGCCAGCGGCAGCGATACGTTGGGATATTTAGGGCTTTTAATTCCTAAGAGTCACATGGATATTGTCCTTAGAATGTCATTGAATCACGCCCTTAACGTGTGTGCGGTTCAGTTTATCAAACAGAAACTGGTTCTTGATGTGCGTGAACAAGTACGGGACAGTTTTTTTAATCAATTATTTGTTGAGAAAATACAAGATCGCAAGAAAATACTCGAGTACACAAACCTTCTAAATTGGAACATCAATGAGCCGCATTGTATTGGTTTGTTCTCCTTTGAATTTGATTTCAAATCAAATGAGGAGCACAACACGAACCTTCTGGAGGAAGACGCAAAGAAGACTTGGGTATGGGAACGCATACGTGACTATATGACTCGGATGTATCCGGGAATTATTTTTACTCGTAAAGATGGATACTATATGGTGATCGTCCCAAAAGAGATCTTCGCTGCTAACGAATTTTGGAAACGCTTTTATGAGCGTGTGAAGAAGATGGTTAGCTCCGAGGAGCAGCATCTATCCGTACATATAGGTATCAGTCAGGAAGCTAACCAAATTGAGGATTACTATTTGTGCTACAAACAAGCCCAAAAGACGCTTGTGATTCTGTACAGTCGATTTGCTGAAAAGGGTTATATGCGCTTCGATGAGCTGGGATCCTATACCGTGCTGTATCATTTGGGTGATCCGATGGTTGTTCCGCTGTTCTTGAAAACATATCTAAACCCGCTGCTTGAATATGGGAATGGTAAAAATCGAGATTTATTCGATACATTGAGAGTCTATTTGCAGACGAACGGGAATATCAAAGACGCGGCGAACCTTTTGTTTATCCACCGCAGTTCATTAAAGTACAGGTTGGAACGAATTCGGGAAATTGTCGGGATTAATATAGATCATGCAGAACAGCGTTTCAATTTAATGCTGGCATACAAACTATATGACTTATTTAATGAGGAAAGCTGATTTTCTTTGGAGGAGCCCTGCATGATCGGGCTTCTCCATTTTTATGCAAAGTCCGATTGCCCTATATGATGGATAAAAAGAACACTCTTAATTCATTCACCGTGGATGTTCTAGCTTGTTCTAAGAGGTTTTATAATTACAATATCTATCTTTGGTGTGTCAAGACTGGAGGCGCTAATATGGTTGCGAATAATCATGCTATGAATCATGAACTAGAAGCCTTGGAGTTTGAAACGCTTGAGTTAAAGATTGTCGATAAGGTTGCTGTCATTTACTTGGATCGACCGCCCGTGAATACTTTAAACTATACATCGTTTGAAGAATTGTACCGCATTCTGGTCAACATTGAGAATGATTCTTCAATTAAGGTATTGATTGTGACTGGAAAAGGGGAACGTGCCTTTGCGGCGGGAGCAGACATATCAGAAATGGCGAACTTGGATGCTGAAGAAATCAAAAAGATGAATCAAACCTCTCGCAAGGCCTTTGATAAGCTGGAAAATCTATGGATTCCGGTCATTGCAGGCATCAATGGGCTTGCATTGGGCGGCGGCCTGGAACTGACATTATGCTGTGACTTTAGAATTTGTTCGGACAATGCCAAGATTGCATTGCCGGAAATAAACCTAGCGACCATTCCGGGAGGCGGCGGAACACAGCGATTACCGCGTTTGATTGGTCCATCAAGAGCCAAGGAGCTTTTATATTTTGGAGATATCATCAACGCAGAGGAAGCATTTTCAATTGGTTTGGTAAATAAAGTGGCAGAGTGGAAGGAGCTGCTTGACACCTGCATGGATTGGGCGAACAAGCTGGCCAATAAGCCCGGAGTAGCTATGCGGATGATGAAGACGGCGATGAGTATTGGAGTGAATAGTGATTTATCCAGTGCTCTGACACATGAAGCGGCTTGCTTTGAACAAACTTTCGTGACAGCTGACCGCGAAGAAGGCATGCGTGCTTTCGTTGAGAAGCGAAAACCTGTTTACAAGGATAAGTGAAAATTATGGGAGGCGATCAAAATGGGAAGTGTCGTGGGGAAATGGCCGGAATCGATCATATCTACGGAACAGGGCCGCGATTTGGACCAGTACGTTTCAAGGCTGGTAGAAAACAAATGGTTTGAATCACCGAGGAATAACAGATTCATGGCAGAAGCGGCTATACAGGATTTATTTACTTCGATTGAAGAGGGCGAGGTTTCCGTTCGCTGGTTGGAAAAGCAAGAGATTGCCAGTTTCATTCAAGATTATAATCTGGTCCACGATCCCATGTGGCCTCACCTGTATGACATTCCTCAGCAGATCTATGATGCTGCACAAACAAAGGGAATAAAAGAGGATGTGTCGTTCATCATGAATGATGTGCCGGAGCATTTATTCCACACTATATATGATGGGGCATTCAAGGCGTTTGAAGAGCAGGGAAAGATAGTGATTTCGCATGTTGTAGCCGCAGTATTGTATATCACTAGCCTTCACATTTCATGCAGTGCTGTATGTGATCACCCTAGTCCCATTGCTAAGCTTTTTGAATTATTGAGCCTGGGCTATCTTCCTCTAGGGGTGAAGGATGGTTCTTTTCATGTGTATTAATCTCCAGAGACGCGCAGCACATTGTGAATTGAAAGTAATCAGGGGGTTGTCAGGCGATGAATAGCCAAACAAGGGGCAGCTACACTATCATTATTCGGTTGGACATTGAATCAGACCTTCCCTTTATTGATATAGCGAAGGTCATCCATGAAGTAGGTGCCGAAATCGTTGCTGTGGATACAGTGAGTCGGGGGAAAATGTCCATGGTTAGGGACATCACGGTTTCTGTGTTCAATCCGGCTAATGAAAGTCAGTTAGTCAATGAACTGAAGAAAGTAAGGGGTGTCCAAATTATTAATGTGTCGGATCGAACCTTCTTGCTGCACTTGGGAGGCAAGCTTGAAATTAACTCCAAAATACCGATTAAGAATCGTGATGATCTATCACATGTCTACACACCAGGTGTTGCAAGGGTATGTACAGCTTTGCATGAGGACCCTTCGAAAGCGTATTCACTGACGATTAAGCGAAATACTGTTGCAGTAATTACTGATGGAACTGCGGTATTAGGATTAGGTAACATTGGCCCGGTAGCTGCTCTGCCTGTCATGGAAGGGAAGGCGATGCTTTTTAAAGAAATGGCCGGCATTGATGCATTCCCTATTTGCCTAGATACCAAGGACACGGACGAGATCATCGACATCGTGAAGAAAATTGCACCTGTGTTTGGGGGCATAAATCTCGAAGATATTTCCTCTCCGCGCTGCTTTGAAATAGAAGAACGGTTGAAGCAGGAGCTGGATATTCCAGTTTTCCACGATGATCAGCATGGTACCGCCGTAGTGATGTTGGCGGGACTGATCAACGCACTGAAAATTGTAGGCAAACAGATGCATGAGATCAAGGTTGTGTTCAGCGGTGTGGGGGCTGCAGGCATTGCCTGCACGAAGATTCTTCAATCAGCGGGTGTCAAAAATATTGTTGGAGCAACCCGCTCGGTAGGTATTCTGCATCGAGGCGAGACCTATAGCAACCCGATGCTTCAATGGTATGCCGAACATACCAATCCTAACCATGAAACTGGCCAGCTGAGCGATGCGATGCAGGATGCGGATGTCTTTGTAGGGCTTTCTGGGCCAGGCGTGATTTCTGTAGAAGATTTAAAGAAGATGGCCAAAGACCCCATCGTGTTTGCTATGGCTAATCCAACACCAGAAATTATGCCGGAAGCGGCAGAACCTTATGTACGTGTCATGGCAACAGGCCGCTCAGATTATCCAAACCAGCTGAATAACGTGCTGTGTTTTCCCGGGATATTCCGAGGTGCCCTGGACTGCCAAGCTACAGGCATTAATGAAGAAATGAAGCTGGCTGCTGCCTATGCCATTGCTTCAATCGTAAGCGAGGATGAGCTTAACGAGCAGTATATCATTCCAAGTGTCTTTCATTCGCGAGTGGTAGAAGCGGTGAGGAAAAAAGTCATTCAAGCAGCCATAGAGACCGATGTCTATCGAAGAAAACCACATGACTTCAGCTGAACAAGGTACACGCCCTATCCAATGGATAGGGCGTGATTTGCATTGGGTTTTCGTACGAAATAACCGAAAAAACCAGCAAGAATTCCTATACGGTGTAGATAGGTTTGTAGTTTGTCGCCATTTATAATTTGAATAAGGTTAACCAAGAGTGATAAGTATCTATGAAATGGAGGAAGTAGTGTGACACAACAAGAACATCGTGAAGCGATTGTAGTAGGTGCCGGACCTGTGGGGATGGTCGCTGCGCTTGCGCTCAGACATGAAGGGATGAAGGCTACGATCTTGGAAGCGGAGGAAGAAGGGAGGTTTCGTCCGGGCAGCCGAGCGATCTATATTCATAAAGCAACTTTGAAGCTGATTGAAGAAGTTTCACCTGGACTGGGGTTTAAATTAGCAGAGAACGGAGTGATCTGGCCTGTTAAGCGGACAACATACCGAGGCAAGGACGTGTATGTGCGCCATTATCCAGCGCCTACACCAGGGGAAATCCCTGCATTCACTAGTTTGGCTCAAGTTGAAATTGAGAAATATATGTACCAGGCTTGTTTGGACGCTGGCGTGGAATTCGTGTGGGATACGCAGGTAACTGATGTACAAACAACGAAAGAACATGTGCGGTTAAAGACGGCGAGCGGAACGGACTGGATAGCCCCCTATGTGATCGGTGCGGACGGATCCCGCTCTGCTGTAAGGAAAGGTGTAGGTATTGAGCTTGAAGGCCCGCGCGCCAACGACACCTTCCTCGTTGTTGATATTAAAGAGGATGCAGCAAATCCAATGCCGCTGGAGCGGACATTCCATTACGAGCATCCAGCGATGGACGGGCGAAATGTACTTCTCGTTCCATTTAAAGGTGGATGGCGGGTTGACCTGCAGCTGCTGGAGGGTGATGATCCGAAAGAATTTGGCAGTGAAGAAGGCTTGAAGGCATGGCTTAGGAAGGTCATGAATCCCAAATATGCAGAGCGCGTAACTTGGGTGTCCACTTATCAATTTTATCAAGTCGTGGCTGAATCGTTTACAGACGAAAGCCGGCGCGTTCTGCTGGTAGGAGAAGCAGCTCACTTGTTTGCTCCATTTGGCGCGCGCGGATTAAATTCCGGTGTGCCTGATGCGATCATCTCCGTTCGAGGCGTTGCGAAAGCGATGAAGGCTGCAAATGAAGCAGATCGCCGAAAAGCTGTTGAGCTGGCGGCCGAAGAACGTTTAATGGCCTCCCGATACAATCGGGATGCTGCAGGTACTGCACTCGAGCATATTCAAGGAAATTCCCCTTATATGAATTTAAAGAGGGAGCTCGCTGCATCTTTAACTCCGCTCATTCCAAAGTTGGGGCGCTGGCTGGATGAAGGGCCGTATGGACCGAAGCAGGGCCATCCTATGGTTTCGACCAAGTACTAATGGAAGGATCCGCTATGTCTAAGCTGACTGGTTTTCAACAAGGAGAGACTTTGATTTACATGATTGAAGCGCCCGCGGATGCTGCGCTTAAGACGATCAACTCCTTTCTTGTTCATCACGCTGAAGGTTTCTATTTAATAGATGCTGGGATGGACAATGATGCATGCTGGGGAGCTTTCAACCAGGCCATGGAGCAGCTTGATTTCTCGGCTGCGGATTTGTCGGGTATTATTCTCACGCATCATCACCCTGATCATGTTGGGCTGGTTCACCGGATTCGAAAGTTAAATCCACAGGTTAAGGTATATGCACATCCGCTAGCCATCCCGTATATTACCCACGATAAAGATTTTTTAGGGAATCGGATTGCTTTTTTTGAAAAGCTTTATAGTGAAATGGACGGTATGCCGGAAGCTGCTGAACAATTAGAGAAGTTTAGGGCCTCTTTCATTAAAAATGAAGCATTTCGAATCGATGGCGACATTGAACTCATTCAAGAAGGCGATAACCTATTAAATTTTAAGGTTATAGACGTGCCCGGACATGCACCAGACCATATTTTGCTGTATGACCCTGATGGTAAATGGGCCGTTGCTGGAGACTTGGTCATTGAGCATATGTCAACCAACGCGATTATTGAACCCGATGCCGGCGGCCGATTAATTCCTACGGTGACACAGCAGCTAGCCTCATTGGAACGCTGTCTTTCCTTAGATGTACAGCTTTTGTTAACGGGGCATGGGAGAGTCATTCATTCGCCTAATCCGGTAATCGAAGACAAGATATCGAGGATCAAGCACAAGCTGGAACGAATCATGAATTTAATCCGGGCGGGCTGCGATACTGCAGGTAGTATGGCCCGTTTATACTACAAGGATATTTATGTAAATCAGTTTTTCTTGGTCATGTCAGAGGTGATTGGCTTGCTGGATCATCTGGAACGCACGGGGTATGTTGTTCGTCGCAAATCTGACGGAGTATATCATTACTCTTTAACAAGGAGGGGCTCAAATGAATCAATCTGATCATCGCAAAGCCTTAGACCAATTTGCAGACCGTCTGGCAAAGGATCACTTGGGACCGCTATGGGATAATTTGGGTACCATGGTGACTAAGCAGCCTACGCATAAAGTGAAGCCGTATCTGTGGAAATGGCAGACTATTCGCAACTATTTGTTAGAGGCAGGGCCGCTGCTGGCACTTGGACGTGAAAGCGAACGCCGCGTCATCTATCTACAGAATCCATCGCTCATTCATGAAGGCAAAATTGGATACGCCACAGATACTTTGTATGTAGGCATTCAATTGCTGCTGCCGGGTGAGGTAGCTCCTTCACATCGTCATTCACAGGCAGCCATTCGTTTTATCATCGAAGGCAAGGGCGACGCATTTACTACAGTAAATGGAGAAAAAACTTATATGGAGCGCGGGGATCTGGTCCTAACGCCCCCTTGGACTTGGCATGATCACGGGCATGAAGGAACGGAGCCCGTGTTCTGGATGGATGGCCTTGACGTAGGGCTGGTTAAAACCCTGACAGGTTCTTTCTTCGAGCCTTACCATGATGACACTTATCCGTTGAACGGGCCCGCAGACAGCTCCGTTGCGCGTTATGCCAGTGGAGTTCGATCTATTTCAGAGCGGAAGGTTCGAGGATATCCTTCACCCTTGATTAATTATAAGTGGACAAATATTAAGCAAGCGCTGGAAGGTCTAACCCGATTGGATGCGGACCCTTATGATGGCTATGCCATTGATTATGTCAATCCGGTAACCGGCGGCTCGGCCGATGCGCGGCTGGGCACCTCGATGCAGAAAATTGCTGCAGGGACGGGCACCAAAGCACATCGTCATGTTCACAGTGCCTGCTACCATGTATTGGAGGGGGAAGGCTATACGGTGATTAACGGTGAGAAGTTTGAATGGACCCAAGGAGATTTCTTTATCGTACCGCCGTGGAGCTGGCATGAACACCATAGTACAGGACAAACGGATGTTCATTTATTCTCGATGAATGATAGACCGGTGCTCGAAATTCTCGGATTGGACCAAGAGGAAGCATACGCAGAAAATAACGGAAATCAATTCATCGAGCGTATCTTTCAACCCGAATAACTGGATATATTTCGAACGGAGGCGCACAGCGTGAAAATTACATTATTTAACGACTTTCAGCTGGGACTCGTGAGAGGCGATAAGATTTATGACGTAGGCGGTTTGTTGTTTAACGAGAAAAAACCCCTATGTCCCATGGTTGAATTGGCCCGAAGCTATGACACTTATAAGGAAATCATAGAATCGAGATACACGGAATGCGAAGCCTTTAACATTGCAGAGGTCCGTCTTAGGCAGCCTGTTTCCCGCCCCGGGAAAATCGTCGCTGCCCCCGTTAATTATTTATCCCACAAAAAAGAGATGAATGTGCAGCATACGGCAAGAGGTCTTGGGTTTTTTCTGAAAGCGAATACATCCATCATTGGTCCAAATGATCCCATTATCCTTCCGGCCAGCAAGCATGGAAGACGGATCGACCATGAACTTGAGCTTGCTTTTATCATTGGCAGAAAGGCTAAAAACGTGAAGGCTGAAGACGCCCGGCATTATATTTTTGGTTTCACAGGCTTAAATGATGTGACGCTGCGCCCAGACGAGCACAATGAGGAAGAACGCTGCCTTCGAAAATCTTTCGATACCTTTACGCCGATGGGCCCGTGGATCACAACTCTGGAGGATATTCCCGACTATACCAATATCAATTTGGATCTCAAAGTGAACGGTGAAATTAGACAGCAGGTCAATACCAAAGATATGGTTTGCGGGATTGCAGAGTTAGTAGAAATTTATTCCCATGTGCTCACTTTGGAGCCAGGTGACATTATCGCAACAGGTACACCTGAGGGTGTAGCTCCAATAAAACCAGGCGATACAGTAACGATTAATATTGAGCATATTGGGGCGTTCTCCAACCCCGTGACAGCGGAGTAAGCACAACTGCATAGAGAGGATGAGTGGTCATGAGCTGCAATGAAATTGTGATCATTGATGGAGCAAGAACGGCGTTTGCTAAATTTGGCGGTGCGTTCAGGAATCTGTCCGCTATTGAGCTTGGGGCGATTACGGCAAAAGAAGCACTAAAACGTGCTAAAGTGGAACCCGAGGAAATTGATCATGTGGTGTTCGGAAATGTGATTCAGTCCAGCCCGGATGCGGTCCTAATGGCTCGGCATGTCGGACTGAAAGCGGGCATTCCTAAAGAGGCTCCAGCGCTTATCGTAAACCGGCTGTGCGGTTCGGGACTGGAATCCATTACGCAGGCTGCAAGAATGATTATGACGGGAGAATCCGATATCGCACTTGCAGGCGGAGCCGAAAATATGAGTCAGATTCCGCACGTCATCCGCGGAGCCAGATGGGGAATTCCATTATTTGAGGCACCTATGCAGGACTACCTGTATGAAGCACTGTATGATCCCGTAGGCCAGGTCTATATGGCAGAAACAGGTGAAAATCTTGCTGTGCAGTACGGTTTATCTCGGGAAGAAATCGATCAGCATGCTGTATCCAGCCATAACAAGGCGTTAGCCGCCATGGAGGCTGGACGCCTAGGCGAGGAAATCGTTCCGATTGAGGTGCGCGAACGCAAGCAAACGATCGTGGTGGATCGCGACGAGCATCCGCGCCAAACCAGCATGGAGAAGCTCGCAAAGCTCGAACCCAAATTCAAGGCAGATGGTGTGGTTACAGCTGGCAATGCCAGCGGCATTAATGACGGGGCAGCCTCCGTGGTGGTGACTTCAGCAGAATATGCGGCGAGTCGAGGCTTGAAGCCGATTGCCCGATTGGTATCATGGGCCGTCGCAGGTGTAGATCCCAAGATCATGGGCATTGGTCCATGCCCGGCTATTCAGAAGGCATTGAAGCAGGCGGGTCTCTCTTTACAGGATATGGATCTGATTGAAATTAACGAGGCTTTTTCAGCACAGTACTTGGCTTGCCAAAAGCAGCTTGGTTTTGACCCAGCGATCGGAAATGTCAATGGTGGAGCCGTTGCTTTAGGTCACCCTCTCGGCGCTTCAGGAACTAGAATATCACTGTCCCTAATTTACGAACTAGGACGCAGAGGCAAGAAATACGGCATTTCTTCCTTATGTATTGGCGGAGGACAGGGCATCGCGGCCATTTGGGAAAGATTGTAGCTACTTTGTTTTCAAAAGGAGGAAGCTGGGAAAATGGTGAATTTAATCGCTGAGTGCGCGTATGGAAAATTAAAAGGGGAGCAGAACGGGGCTGTGATCTGCTGGAAGGGGATTCCCTATGCGAAAGCTCCCCTCCGCGATCTCCGATATGCTCCGCCGCAAGAGCCTGAACCATGGCAAGGGGTGCGTGATGCAACTGAATATGGATTTGCTTCGCTTCAGCCTATAAAGGGAAAGGTAATGGATGAAGATTGTTTATCCTTAAATATCTGGTCGCCAGGCGCAGATCATCGTCGACGTCCAGTTTTAGTGTGGATTCATGGCGGCGGCTTTATGGTAGGGGCTGGATCGGATCCCATGTTTGATGGCAAATCCTTCGCGGAGAAAGGAGATCTTGTTGTCGTTACGATCAATTACCGATTAGGCGCCATGGGATTTCTTTATCTGGATGAATGGGGAGGCACAGCATTTCAGGATTCAGGGAATCTTGGCATTCTGGATCAAATTGCTGCGCTAAAATGGGTGCAGCAGAATATATCCCCCTTCGGAGGGGATCCGAACCAAGTGACCATTTTCGGTGAATCCGCAGGCGGCCGAAGTGTCGGTCTTCACTTGGCCCTTCCTCAGTCGAAGGGACTCTTTCATCGAGCCATCATTCAAAGTGGAATGATTTCAACTTACCGCAGCAAATCGGATGCCAGCCGAATTACGAATGAGATTCTGAAGAAGCTGCAGATCAGTGCAGATCATTTGTACACATTAAGAACGATTCCAGCGGAACAGATTCTGGAAGCAGTACCGCCCTTAAGACCAGCCGTAGGTTTAGAGCCTACGTTTGAAGGTAACTTCTTCGCCAAAATGCCGCTTGCTGCTGCTGCCGATGGCTTCAACAAGGACATACCTGTCATCATAGGAACTACGCAGCATGAGGTTACACCGAACATGGACCCGGAATGGGCAGGGAAGAGTGATGAAGAGCTGCTGGCACTATTTAAACAACGAGTGGGGGATGTATTGCAGCAGGCGGTTTCCTTTTATTCCACAAAATACGATCAGGATCCTAGTTTGCTGCATCAGCTTGCCCGTTTGCTGACATTCCACGATTTCAATATACCAGCCATTAAGCTGGCTGAACACCGAAATTTACATCAAGCGCCGACCTGGGTTTATCGCTTTGACTGGACTTCGGAAGCAGCAGGAGGATTCGCATTTCATGGCATTGAGGTTCCATTTGTGTTCAATAACCTGGATGCGTCCAAAGCATTTACAGGGACAGCATCTGAGAGTCAGGCTGTTGCCGACCAGATTCATGCAGCTTGGATCGCATTTGCTAAGACGGGAAGCCCTAACGGGCCAGGCCTGCCAGTTTGGTCACCCTACAGCAGCGAGGAGAGGGAAACGATGCTATTTAATAAGGAGAGCAAGCTTGCTCGGGATCCCAACTCCGATGAGCGAGAGTTCTGGGAGCAAGTCTAACAACATCATCAAAGATATATTTAGGATGCTTCCTTCTTTTTCAGTATAATTGTTAGGGTCCTAACAAAGGGAGCTGTTATATGTTCGCATTAGGAGGCTTTCTATGCATAACAATCACCTATCCAGCGCTTGGTTCGGAACATGGTTTCGAAAGATATCACTATACTTAACCAATATTATGGACAAAATATTGGCTCAACATGGGATCACTAGCTCACAATACTGGATCTTAAAGCTGCTGTGGGAGAAGGAGGGTGTCACCCAAAAACAGCTCGTTCAACACCTCGGTGTAAGAGGGGCATCCTTAACAGGAATGCTCGATAGTATGGAAGCTAGAGGCTGGGTGCTTAGAAAACTGCATCCTAAAGATGCAAGGGTGAAGCTCGTTTATTTAACACCAGAGGGAAAGGCACTGGAAGCTGTCGTGCTTGATTTAATCATGACGAATGAAGAAAACCTGAGTAAGGGGTTTAGCGCGGAAGAAAAAGTGCTGCTGAGATCCATGTTGAATCGAGTGTGGACCAATTTAGAGGAAGCCAAGAAGCTATTTGGATAGATAGTTTGAGAACGTTCACTTGCTTAAGGAGGCGTTTATCTATGAATAAAAGTGTTGCGCATGATTTTGACGCAGTGACAGAAGAAACGTTCACAAGCATGCATGAGACCTTTGCTGAACTGCGGTCAAAATGTCCTGTCGCACATAGTAACGATCTAGGTGGATTTTGGGCAGTGTTGAAGTATGAAGATGTTGTCAATGTGCTGAAGGATCCGGCAACCTACGTTACCTCTGTGCAGAATGTGGTGCCTAAAGTGTCTACGACAGGGCGCAGGCCGCCCCTGCATTTAGACCCGCCAGAGCATACGCCATATCGCAGAGTGCTGGATCCGTTCTTTACAGACGAGAAGATGGAAGACTTAAGAGATCGAGTGCAAACCACGATTGTGAATCTGCTTGATCCGTTTATTCAAAAGGGAGGCGGGGATATTTGCGAAGAATTCTCGCACAAACTGCCAGGCTATGTGTTTGCTGAATTTTTTAACTTATCCAAAGAAATGTCCATGACGATCCGCGGGGTCACACAACAATATGTAAAAGCGCTGCATGTCATGGATAAAGACAATATTCAGAAATACAGTCAGGAGCTGTACGAGATCGCACGGCGAATTATTGAAGACCGGAAGCTAAATGCCTATGATCCATCCATTGATGTGGTAACCGCCTACCTGCAAAAAACATATAAGGGGAAGCCGCTTCCGGATGAACTCATATTAGGAACCATCCGTCAATTAATCGTAGTAGGGATGATTGCTCCGGTTATTTTCATGGGCAGCATCAGCGTTCATCTCGCAGAGAATCCCGATGTACAGAGTATGCTCCGGAAAGAACCTTCGCTTATACCTGCGGCTGTTGAAGAGTACTTAAGACTCTATACCCCATATCGAGGTTTTGCCAGAACAGCCGCGCGGGATGTGGAAATTGGCGGACGGACGATCAGAAAAGATGAACCGATTGCAGTCGTGTTCAGCTCGGCGAATCGTGACGAAGCGGTTTTTCCGAACAGCGGCCAGTTTATGATAAACCGCCCCAATATAAAGGATCATATTGCATTCGGCAGCGGTCCGCATCGCTGTCCAGGGGCGCCGTTAGCTCGTATGATGTTCCAGATTGCATTGAAAGAACTTCTTGTCAGAACGAAGCATATTGAATTAGCGGGAGACATCACGATGACCAGATGGCCTGAGTGGGGAGCTCAATCGGTTCCGCTTAAAGTGGATCCTGCCTAAGAAACAGATCCAGAAAGGAGCTTTAATGAGCTGGCAGCGTACCTTATGGATCTTATGGATGGCGAATTTTAGTACAGCAACAGGCATTAGTATGATTCTTCCGTTCCTGCCTTTATATCTAGGGGAACTTGGTGTCACAGATGAGTCGGAAGTTTTGCTTTGGTCAGGTTTTATTTTTTCAGCTCAAGCACTTACTAGTATTTTTTTTCAACCGATATGGGGCTCCTTTGCAGATCGGTATGGTCATAAGCTGATGCTGATGCGGGCTGGAATATTTGGCAGCATCATCACGATGCTGATGGGGTTCGCAGGCGGACCATGGCACTTGCTGCTGCTCCGTATGGCTAACGGGGCTGCATCCGGATTTATACCGATGGCTGTCTCGATGCAAGCCGCGGTCACACCTGATCAGCATACAGGAAAAGCACTAGGGACCCTTCAAACCGGGGTGACCGCCGGGATGCTGATCGGTCCGCTCATTGGCGGGGTGATGGCCGGCTTTTTTGGATTTCGTACGGTTTTTATCCTGACTGGATTTCTGTCCCTCGTCTCTACTCTGATTGTTGGCATTTATGTCAAGAACAATAAACCGAAGCAGAGAGAAGCCAAAGAGACACCAGCCCAGGGATGGTCTGTCATGCTGCCGCTGCTGCCTATCTTTGCTGCTACCATGCTGACACAATTAGCAATGATGTCTATACAGCCCATCATCCCGATCTATGCCGCATCTTTAACTGACGGTTCCCATACGGAATTGATTGCTGGTCTGGTCATTTCAGTCGCTGGCATTGGCACATTAATTGGATCTCCCATATTAGGAAGGATGGGGGACGCCATCGGACAGCGAGCTGTTCTCATCTTCTCGCTCATCATGTGCGGGATGACCTTTATTCCCCAAGCCCTGACGAGCAGCATCATTGTATTGCTGGCCAGCCGTTTCTGCTTAGGGTTATTCATTGGAGGAATGCTGCCCTCCCTGAACACACTGATCAAAAAGCTTGCCCCGCAGCATATGCAATCCAGAGCGCAGGGATTAAATGCATCAAGTCAATTCATTGGCAATTTAACAGGCCCGATTATGGGAAGTGTCATATCAGCCAGCTTTGGATTCAGATCTATATTTTTCATTACCATGGGGCTGCTGTTCGCAAATGCGATAATTATTTGGATGAACCAAAAGCTTAAGCAGCAAATTAAGGAACACGAAGCTCAGCAGGATCCAGTCATTTAAGACTATGGAAGTGCAAATAAGTTTTGCTTCAATAAATGGATAAATATCCTTGTTCACAACAGAAAGTCTCTATTCACATTCAGGTGTTAAATACGATAATCAAAGTCGTCATTTCGGATAACGGTAAGGGCGCACGAAAAGTAATCAAAGGTCTCGGAATTATCGGAATGGAGGAAAGCTGCAGTAGTAAATGGAACCGTCATCGTTGATGGCTCACAAGGTTTTTCAGTTACGACATTAATTCCATATGAGAATCCTAATAATAAATTGAAGTAAATTAATGAAGATTCTCATCGTACAGGATGAACTTGTGCACTACTGCAGGTTCATCCTTTTTATTATTATGAATGTATCTTAAGAAAGAGGGAAGGGTGCAGAATGAACGTTCTGGAAATCACAAAATTAACCGAAAAAGTTCGATGATTTCATCGCAGTTGACAATATTTCGTTCTCTGTCCGACCAGGTGAGATTTTTGGTTTTCTTGGACCGAACGGTGCTGGGAAAAGTACAGTCAATCATATGATATCCTCGTTACTATCGATGACAAGCGGGCAGATTACATTTTTGGGCAAGGATATTACCGAGCAAGGCAAGTTTGCCAAAGCAAACATCGGTATCGTTCCACAAGAATTGGCTATTTATGAGGATATGTCAACTAATGAGAATGTAGCATTTTTTGCGGGCTTATATGGGTTAAGGGGGGCGCAGTTGAAGAAAAGTGTAGAGGAAGCGCTGGTTTTTGTCGGTCTTGGCGATAAAATGCAGATGCATCCCAAAAACTTCTCGGGCGGTATGAAAAGAAGGTTGAATATCGCTTGTGCAATCGCGCATAAACCAACTCTAATCATTATGGATGAATCCACCGTAGGGATTGATCCGCAGTCGAGGAACTACATTTTGAACATAGATTCAGATCCAGAATGGATTGGTACGATGATTTCCTTTGATATTGAAGAGGAGAACGGGAAGTCTTTTATTACTTTGCGTCATTCGAACTGGAAAGAAGTAACGCCATTTTATCGATCCTGTAACTACAACCGGGCTATTTTCCTTTATAGTCTCAAATCCTATTGTGAAGATGGCGAGGGTATCCCGTATCATAAACGAAAGTTCTAATAATTTAAGTTATACTGCTCATTCCACTAATGAGGAGCGAAAGCTTAAAACCGCCTTTTCACCAAGGCGGTTTTCTTATGGTCAAATATGAACATTAGAATTTAATCAACTGGGCTATCTCCCCTCGGTTGTTAGATGTATAATCATGGAAGAAGCTTAGACAACTAACGACCCAGCCTAAGATAAGAGCTATCTAGGGCTGGGTCGTTTCGTGTATACAATACGTGATATGACATAACTAAAAACAAAGAATGAGGTGACCAGTATGGGGATGTCAGATTACTACAAAAACCTTAGAGAAAAACTTGGGAATCAGTTATTGTTTATGCCGTCAGTAGTAGGCATTATACGGAATAAACAAGGTGAAATTCTTTTTGGCAGAAAACACAATGAGGAGAACTGGGGTTTAATTGCTGGAGCTATTGAGATAGGGGAGAACCCTGCTCAGGCAATGGTCAGAGAAGCATTCGAAGAGACAGGGCTTGATGTTGAGCCGGATCGGATCATTGGAGTATATGGTGGAGAAGAACGACGATTTACTTATGATAACGGACATCAAGTTGAATACTTAACGATAGTATTTGATTGCAAAATCAGGGGTGGACAGTTAAATCCATTTAATGAAGAAATGAAGGATCTTAAGTTCTTTCCTGAAGACCAGATACCACCGATTGCAAACAAATACCCAGATTACATCTTCAGTTCGGATCAAGGAGAAAGAGCACATTTTATAAAATAATTTGATTGGAAAGGAAGGCATTTATCATGCAAAGACAAAAACTTGAGAAATTTAAATCTGAATTAACAACACGGGAATATTCGTTGATCGGTCAGAGCATTACAGCTAATTTTCCGAGTGGATTTCCTGACGCTGCCCTGAAAGTACAGTTGGAGTTCGTTGAAAGAAGAAGTGAAATTATAAATTCCAAGGACAAGGAAGTATTGCTCTCACCGTATATGTGTAATGGAATTATTGCTACATATTTTGCTTGTTTGGAAGTCAGTGATTTGACCGATATTCCGGAAGGGATGATTGGATTCACTATGCCTGCCCAAACCTATGCAAAGATTAATTGTACAAACAAATCGATTGGCGAGGCGTACGATAGGATTTTCAAATGGATGAGTGAGAAAGGGTATGTTCAGAGATTTCTAGAAAACACGTTCCCAATAGAGATTTTTTACTTTGAAGAGAATGTGGAAGAAGAAGATGTTGAAATTCTAATACCGATCAGAACTTAAATCCTTAAGGCGATGACATTGCAACAACCAGGAGGAAGTGCTTATGCTATACGATTTACAGGGTGAATCAACCATGTCACCTATTGTAGGAATCCTATACTCTGCTGTAAAAGAGAATAACCAACGACTACAACTCATCACTGAAGGCATGCCACTCAGCAACCATTCGATGGGGAATATGGCATATTGCTGATCATAGTCGTTATCATCAGGCTCACATTAATCAGCTTAGAACATGGTATAGAGAAAACAATACAATACATATTTAATTTACCGATAAAATTGGAAGTCGGTGGTCAAGTGTGAAGATAAGGGAAGCAGAACTTTAAAGTTATTTCGACTCAGACAACACGTGACTATCACTTTGTGTAAAATGGTTATTTTGAGGAGGATTAACGGATGCTGGTACCGCAGCTTTATTTAAACGGCGCTTGTTCTGAAGCTATCGAGCTTTATAAGAAGACCTTTGGATCAGAAGTTGACAGTATTATGTATGACCCTGAACAGGAGCCTGAAAAGTTTGTTATTCACGCGGAAATGCATATTTTGGGCACTAGGATAATGTTAAGTGATTATGGTGGGTCTATAGAGACATCAACTGACTCCACTATGGAAATAGTCGCAATTTTTCATAACGAGCAATCATTACGAGAGGCTTATCAAATAATTAATGTAGAAAGTAAAACGATCACTCCAATTGGACCCATATTCTTCAGTCCCTGTTTAGTATCCTTTATTGATAAGTTTGGAGTTAGATGGTGCTTTATGGTGTAAGGGAGTGTGATGCAAAGACCATAGGAGGTGTGAAATTTGAGTAAAATATTCATAACAGATCTAGATGGCACTCTATTAAGATCCGATCAAACGATGTCTGACTTTACGGTTCATGTTCTAAATTTTGCTATTCAGGAAGACTACATTATTAGTTTTGCTACCGCCAGAGGGTTAATAAGTGCATATAGTGTAGTTTCTGATATCGCGTGGAAGCATCCAGTCATTTTATATAATGGTGCACTACTATTTGATGTTATTAACAACAAGGTGATCGATGGATATTTTTTGGACACTGATTTGACAAACGAGATCATACATAGAGGCAACAAACATGGTTGTTCACCTTTTTACTTTTTATTGGACTCTACGAATAAAGAACGTGTATATCACGAGAAATTAACTTCATTCGGTATGATTGAGTTCCTAAAGAGCCGTACCAATGATCCAAGGTTCATGGAAGTGGGTGAACTTGAATCGTCCGATGATGAAAGGACATTAGCTTTGACGTTTATTGGTGAGCTGGATGATTTATTGCCGCTTAAAGAAGAAGTTAGCTCTGTATTAGGGGATAAGGTAAACCTCCATATTATGAAAGACTATTATATTGAAAATCAATACTTTCTTGAATTCAGTCATCCACTTGCTTCAAAATGTGAAGGTTTAAAAATGTGGGCAAAGCATATGAATGTAGAAATTAAGGATATTTGTATATTTGGCGATAATCTCAATGATTTAGGACTATTTGAGGTTGGTGGCCAGAAAATAGCAGTGTCTAACTCGCATGCAGACATTTTGAGAATTGCAGATACGGTCATTGAAAGTAATAATGAAGATGGCGTGGCCAAATTTATAAAGGAATGTTTGATGGCGCGCGGGGACTTTGCTCAATCATGAAAGAAACTCAGACAACTAGCGACATAACCTCGTATGGTTTATATTACAAAAGGCTCATATATGGTCACAGGAAGCAGGTTGGAAACCAAGACAGTCAGATTTGTAGAACTGTCGAAGGTGGCTAAGACACCTACTAGCTCGGCATTCCTGCAGCGGGGCTAATTATGGTTGACAGTGAAAGTGATGATGACGAGGAAACCTGGGAAGTCATAACCAAATAGCAGTAAGCGGCTGGTTACAACAAGAACCAGTCGCTTATTTTTTTATCCTCTTATCTGTCAAGCGGGGGAACGTCTTCATTACTATTTTTTTTCATTTGATCTCCCTGTCATATCCTATGTTTCTAATGACTTCAAGTTTTCGTCAAGTATATAATGTTATTTAAAAGGTGAACATATTAAATTTTTATTAAAAAAGGAAGTGATCGTGCGATGATTATCACTACCAAATTACATATTCCGCGAGCGCGGACTGAGCTTATTACGCGTTCTCGTCTCATTCATCGTCTGCATGAAGGATTAAACCATGTGCTGACCTTGGTTACAGCGCCAGCCGGATACGGCAAAACAACGCTGCTCAGCGAGTGGTCGACGACGATGGAATGTCCGGTCGCCTGGGTATCGCTGGACCAGGGAGATAACGATCGCATACGCTTCTGGGCGCATACGATTGCAGCGCTCAAACAAGCTTACCCGGCTTTCGACGAACAGGCCGTACTTCGCTTTGCCGCGGAAGACGCACTAGGCAATTCGTTAGTTGCTGCGCTCGTGAACGGGTTGCATCGCTTATCACATACGGTCGTGCTCGTATGGGATGATTTCCACCATATCGAGGATCCGGCGATCCAGAAGGGAATTGTGTACTTGCTAGATCGCCTTCCGCCCCATGTTCATCTCTATATTGCAAGCCGAATCCAACCGGCACTGCCTCTATCCAGATTGAGGGTGGAAGTTGGGCTGAATCGGATTGATGCGAACGAGCTCCGCTTCGTTTCGGAAGAAACGTCCGAATTTTTCTTGAAATGCGGCGGTGTGAAATTGTCCGGCAAAGAAGCATCTGCCGTACAGCAGCAAACCGAAGGATGGATAGCCGCGATGCGCTTGATGGTCTTATCCTTGCATGATAATGCCGATCCTGTAAAGATTGTTTGCAGAACGACGGGAACGGATCGCGACATAGCTGATTATTTTTTCGAAGAAGTGTTATCCCAGCAGCCTGAGACGATGATGCAATTTCTTCTTCAAACGTCAATATTAGAACGTATGACAGGCGAACTATGTATGGCAGTAACCGGAATTTCCGAGAGCGCCGCGTATTTGCAGCGGTTGGAACAGGAAAGCTTGTTTCTTGTGCCTTTGGACGAGCGCCGGGAATGGTACAGGTACCATCATCTGTTTCAGCAATTTTTGTCAGCACAACTGAAAATACGGGAACCGCAGCGGTGGAAGGCACTTCACCTTGCGGCGGGTAGGTGGCTTGAAGAGAATGGCTATACGCGTGAAGCGGTAGATCATTATTTGGCAGGGGAGGGTTTTGTATCTGCGCTTTCGTTGTTAGAAGTCATTGCGCCGGAGCTAATGATCAATGAATGGACGACGCTATTTACGTGGCTAAGCGCTATTCCTGATCCGCTGTTTTTGGCTAAGCCGAGGATGCTGCTGACCAAGCTTGCTGCACAGTATTTAGCCGGGCAGACTGAAGCGGCCACAGACGGATACTGGCAGGTAGTTCGCGGGCTGGAAGAGGGCGCATCGTCCGTTTATCCTGATGAAAGTGGGATGCTGCAAGCCGGACTGGCTTTTCTAGCCGCATTTCGCACGTTTTTAGACAGGGATTTTGAGTATGCCGTCCAATATTCGAAGGAATACGTGGAGAGACATCCGGTAGGCGATTTGTTTATTGGGTTTGGAAGCGGCCAGGATGGCTATCATCCAGTGTGGGATGTTTATGTATCGGATGATAGTCTTCGATTAGCAGATCAGGTCCTGACACCCTTGCTGTCCCTTTGGTCCGAAACCCGAAATGTGTACTTTATCGCTCATTTGTGCATTGATATTGGAAAATTGCAGTATGAACGCAATCGTCTGGACGAATCGGAGAAGTATATGCGAATAGCGCACGATATCGGAAGCTCGCATGACAATTTCAGCCTGCTGACCATCGCAACGCTCTGGCTAGCGCACATCTCTGCTGTAAAAGGAGACATGAAGACTGCACAAGTAATGATGCATAAGATCACCCAACAATCGGCATTGCAAGCAAGTCCACAGTTGACCGGGAAAGTCGCATGGTTTTCAGCGCTCCAGGGCAGAGTACTAGGAAAAGAGCGGCTGGTGAGACAATGGCTGAGAACGAGCGATCTACGAGCCGAGGATGAAATTCCCTTATCGATGATTAAGGAATACGATTTGCTCGCTTGCTTCCTGGCAGAGCAGGGAAAGACCGATGAAGCCGTTGCTTTATTGGAGCGGCTCCTCTTTATTGCCAGTGAAGCAGGAAGGCATAGTGATAAGATCCGGTTTCTCGTTCATAAGAGCATGGTTCTTTCCTTTCGGGGCGAGCTTGTGCATAGTATGGATGTATTGGAAGAAGCGCTCGCGTTGGCATGGCCGGAAGGATACATCCGCACTTTTGTAGATGAGGGAGCGCCGCTCGGACAATTGTTGGAACAATATATGAAACTGCGTCAAAATCAACATCGCCGCCCTGCCAGGAAGGTTCCTTTGTCTTACGTGAAGCGGCTGTGGCGACTCATTTTCCAATTCGATAGACGGATCGATGATTTAGTTCCAGAAGAAGGAAATATACCTGCTTTAACAGCAAAAGAACAAATTGTGCTTCGTTTAATGGAAACAGAGATGTCAAACAAAGAAATTGCCCACAATCTAAATGTGTCTCTCGCAACTGTCAAAACGCATATTCATAACATTTATAACAAACTGCAGGCCAAAGACCGTTTGCAAGCGCTGGAACGTGCCAGAACACTAAAGTTGTTCTGAGTCGTTCCTCTTTTTTTGTATAAATTATCTCAATCTTTTTGCTCTTTGCTACAGATAGGGTTGATCATAACCGAAAGGGAAGTGTGTACAGTAAATTGGATGAAAATATTAAGAGATAAACTTAGGGGGTATTGTATGAGATGGATTCATTGGGAAGAAGCGTAGACAATCATACAATGTAATACGGGGAGAGGCCTAGTGAGGTTGTGCATCATTTTTTTGCTGTTTATGCAGTTGTTTCTGCTTATGGTACCAGAAAGACTAGATGAAATTTAACTGCTTGCAGTGCATTCCGTTAAGTAGATTAGGGATGATTTTACTCGTGGGGCTAACAAAATAAAGGAAATAGTAATTTGACAAGGAATAACAATATTGTAGGTTTATTCACACTTCGGGCCATACAGCCCATAGTTCGGCAGAGGTTAGTAGATTCGGCAATATTATGGATTTAAGGGCAATTGTAGGTTCTAGACCTTTAATTATGGTAGGGGCTTGCGTGTTAATATTCAATAAGGATAGAGAGTCGCTTCTTCAAAGGAGAACAGACACAAATGATTGGGGAACTATAGGCGGTCTGAACTGAAATATTTTTCTTTGAGCCAACCGATCGTAAATATAAATCCATTTACAGAACATTATCTTTGAAAAGCAGGATACATCACGGAGTGGTAAAGTAATATGACTTCAGTTATGGGAATGAATCGGCTTCAGGCAAGGCCTGTTTGTTTATATAATTTTGTTGAAATACAACACCACTACAGATTGGATTGATAATATGAGTAATATTGATAAACGAAATAGGTTTAACGAAGAAGTCTTCACCTATAAGAGAACGAAAGATAATAAAGTTTTTATTTATTGGATGGGGAAGCAAGTTACTATACTTACTGGCAAGGCGAGCGATAAATTTTTAAAAGCGATAGAAGGTAAAAATCATTTGGAAATCCAGTTAGTTCTAGCTAAATTGACAGGAAATTTTAAACGTGGAAATGAGAAAGACGGTAAATAAATGTGGAAACCATAAGGAAGACATTTTCAATTACGATCGAAGAAGCTTGGAATCTCATCACACATAAAGGATAGAATACATGGTTAGGTGAAACTCTTCTTTTAGTATGCATATGGGTCAGAAATATATGACGAGTGAGGGGATTTCGGGGGAAATACGGGTTGTGAAGCAGTATCAGCTGGGTGATTTACTTAGTGAGGCATGCGGAATCTCCTTATGTCGCTGGAGAAGAACGATCAAGAGGATTATCCACTAAAGGGAAAGCAGACGCGCTTAAAGTTAGAACGATACTACAGAATACCAGCATAGATGTTTTTGTATCCAGTCCCTATGAAAGGGCTATTCAAACTATAAGGGATGCTACCGGAAATCATGACATTGAAATATTTGAAGACCTGAGAGAAAGACAAATTGGAACAATACCTGATCATAAATTTAAAGAAGCAAAGTTAAGGTATATCAGGAATTCGATTTTTCTTTCCTATAAGGTGAATCTTCAATAAGTGCTCAACAAAGAGCGATCAAGACATTTATAGATTTACTCAAAACGTATGAAGGAAAGAACATTGTAATTGGCACTCATGGAGATATAATGACGCTGATTCTGAATTGTTTTGATAAATCGTATAATTATGAATTTTGGAAATCAACTACAATGCCTGATATTTATAGACTTGAATTTCAAGGAACTGACTTGATTAATGTAACAAGAGAGTGGAAGTAATATAGGCGTTTCCGGAGTACAAAAAAAATGGAGGTTGGGCTTTATGAAACGGTTTATGATCACAATGACATGTGTGATAATTTGCACGATGTGTTTCAGTCTCTCGGCATTTGCGGCCAAAGAAATTAAAATTATAGTGAAAAATACACAACTGCGACCGGATAGCGCCCCAGTAATCATTCAAGGCAGGGTGATGGTTCCGCTTCGAGCCGTCTCTGAGGCTCTTGGTGCCTCAGTCGAGTGGAATAAACAAACGAAAACAGCTGCTATTTCCAAATGGTCTCAAAAGGCTTGGCTAACCGTTGGTAAAAAAACAGCATTGGTCACATATGGACTGTTCGAGCCAGAGGAAGTTCCATTAGATACTTCAGTCAAGTCGCTCAGTAACCGCGTGTACGTTCCTTTGAGATTTATAGCAGAACAATTTGGCTACAACGTAAACTACGCCAACAATACCGTTTCTATTCAATCCCCGTTGAATGAGGCTCAGCGGGCCAAGCTCTATTCGGGCGACTTGTCGGTAAGCAGACAAATAGCCATAGATACAGCATACAATGGCCGTAATTATAGGCATACACCGTTAAAAACGTTACACCCGTATTTAGATTACAGCACGGCATTTCTGTTTCCCGAGGGAGAGGCGCTGCGGTTTTTCGTTATTGAAGGAGATGAAACTATAACATTGTTCGAATATGAGGATGATTTTCTGGTTGCTACTTGGCAGGCTCATTTCGAAGAGATAGGTTTAGATGTTTTTCAACAGCTGATTGGTGATCGACTCAAAGACCGCACTGGACCTACACCGAAAATAGGCAAGCCCTTTCTCTATTATTTAGAAAATCCTTTCGGAGGAAGCAATCGTAAGGAATCAGGGCACATTGATACGGATGGCTCTTATACTCTAATTGGCTACAACAACCAGTCAGGCGGAGGCCCGATTGAAGAGTTTGGAACGGTATCACTCGTGCTGCCTAATGAAGTTCGGAAGGAAAGCTTAGAGATACCACATAACTAAGGAAATGGAATGGAGACTTATGAGATGAGATTGCAAACAGACCCTATCAAATAATTGCTTGAAGCGGTGCATTAAAAACATTAAGATAAGATCAGAATTATACTTAGGGTTGGGGGGATTCGTATAATGAAGATATTGGTTACTGGTGCAACAGGAAAGCTAGGGACAAAAATTGTTGAAACCTTATTGAATTCAGTACCTGTGGATCACCTGGCCGTAAGTGTCCGCAACCCCGAGAAAGCTGAAGGATACCGAGCTCGGGGTGTGGAAGTACGCCAAGGCGATTTTGACCGTCCAGAAACGTTGGAGTCTGCATTTGCTGGTATCGACCGCTTATTAATAATTTCCGCGGACGGAGATAATGAAACTCGAATTCGGCAGCACAGCAACGCGGTTGCAGCAGCTGAACGCGCTGGAGTTAAATTTATAGCATATACCAGTTTAGCCAATGCAAAAGAAAGCAATATGTTCCTGTCTCCGCCACATAAGGCAACAGAAGAGGCCATTTTAGAAACAGGAATTCCATACTCCTTCCTGCGGAACAACTGGTATTTGGAAAATGAGATTTCAAGCATTCAAGGAATTATGGCCGGGGCTCCTTGGGTAACATCAGCGGGTTCCGGTAAGGTCGGATGGGCCCTGCAGCAGGAATATGCAGAGGCGGCCGCGGCGGTACTAGCTAATAACGGTCACGAGAATACGATCTATGAACTTTCAGGCGAGCTCATGACGCAGGAACAATTCGTCTCAGCCCTCAGCGATGTTTTAGGCAAGGAAATACCTATACAACAGGTTGACGACGCTGCTTACGCTAATATCATGAAAAGTGCGGGCGTTCCGGATTTTCTTATTCCGTTTCTCGTAAGCATTCAACAAGGCATTCGAGTAGGCGGGTTAGAGGTTAAAAGCAATGATTTCGAGAAATTGCTTGGCCGTCCGGCTACCCCAGTCCATGAAGCTTTAGCTCAAGTCGTCAACGGCATAACAAGTGCCATGTAAGTTCGCGTTGTTATGAGATTCCCACTACAAGCTTTAGCTTACATTCTAGTTAAATAAGCATGGAAAAGTTATGAGTCAAATGACCCAGCCAAGATGAGAGCAATCTTGGTTGGGTCATTTTGTATTTCTTCAAATGATCTTCTAAGAATGATAAGTAGTACATACATGTGTTAAGTATTTTTTTGATTCAAATAACATAGATATTCAATTATGAAGGATATTCAGTTGAATAAGTGATGCTGAGAGGTAAAAAATATGAAATACGCATTGGTAGCTACAACCAGTCATCTCATTCTTGTTGATCTTGAAAGCGGCCGTGCTACTCCGATTGAAAGTGATCGTCAGGAGTACTATGGAATATCATGGTTTGAGAATGAAGATCATCTTGTGTTATCTCATAGTGGGATTGATAATTCAAATTTAATTGACATCGCCTCATACGCTTTATCCGAACAAGGCTGGATATCTGCAGGTGAAATAAGAAGTCCTGCTTTTTTATCCGCCCCTCATCAAATTTTATGTACACCGGACGGAAAAGTTGTTTGCACCAATACAGGGCGTAATGTCATAACGACCATTGATTTATCTAGACCAGGTTTCTTTCATGAAATCGGCTTAAGCTCAGAACGGTGGGATCGGCTATTCCCAGATGTTTACAGCGGCGATCATCTTAATTCAGTGTTCATCAAAGATCAAAAATTATATGTTATTGCTCACAGATTTAATAAAGGATCATGGCTTGGTGTGTTGTCTTATCCAAACATGCAGTTATTGGAAATTCAGAACTTAGGACCAAGAACTGGCCTTCATAATATATGGATTACAGATCAGGGTCAAAAAATTAGTTGTGATTCAAATAATGGCAGCTTAATTGATCTAGATGAGAAGTTGCCTCTTTGGGTTTCTGGCGCGCCTATTTTTACACGAGGTCTAGCTGCCCATAGAAATTTCATTATAGTTGGTGAAAGTCAGCAAACAGGGAGGGATTTAAGACGCGGTTCTATGAGTGGATTATGGATCGTTGATCGTAATAATTGGAAAACAATTGATCACATTCTCCTTGGCCATTATGGGGCCGTTAATGAAGTTCGCCTTCTTGACGTACCTGACTTAGCTCACCATAATGTGCCATTTTCCGGCCTTGGAAAGCTTCTTGAACGAGAAGGAATTCTGATAGAAGGTTCCCGGAAACGTTTTGATGCATACAATAGGGCTTACGAAAAGCAGGCTATCTGGAGCAATTACGAAATTATTCTTGGTTCTCCTCAGGTTGGCGATGATGGATATTTATATACTGGAATAGATCAGTTATCCATCGTGAAAAAGTTACAGGAAGATAACCATATTTCGTTCAACTATTGCTTCTCGGGAGAAGAAAATTTAAATGAACGGCATATTTCTGCTGTACTCGACTATCGAGGAAATGACGAAGATACAAATATGACATTATTATTAATTCAGCCTAGTTCTCCGTCGGAGTCCTATCTAACCATTTGGAAAAATGATGGTGCCGCATGGACTAGACTAACCAATTTTGTAAATACTGGATTGCCGTTTTCAGGACATGTAAAAGTTGAAGAAGTTAACAGGGATATTCATGTTTATATTAATGGAGAAAAATTGACTACATTTAATTATGAGGAAATTTTTGAACAACAGAGAACTGGGGCATTTGGCGTAAGATGGGTGGGATCAGGGGTAAAACTAATATTATAGAGCCATTCTTCATATTTTACATGTCAAACCAATTCGTTTCTTATGGAGGAGTTTATGGAGAATACAGCTAAGAATGTATTTCGACAAGCTGTAAAAATAAATAAAAAAGACCGTCAGGAGAAAAAGGGAAATAAGAGTTTTGTAATTTGGTTCACGGGACTATCGGGTTCCGGGAAGACAAGCTTGGCAAATGAAGTAGAGTATTTACTTTATAATAGAAACCTATCAACTTATCTTTTAGATGGGGATAATATTAGACTTGGATTAAATCGCGATCTGGGTTTTCTTCCAAAGGATAGAAAAGAAAACATTCGGCGTATAGCTGAAGTATCTAAGTTATTTGTGGATGCTGGCATAATATGCATAACAGCATTTATCTCGCCATACTTGTCTGAACGTGAATTTGCTCGCTCCATCCTTGAATCGCAGGAATTTATAGAGGTCTATGTGAAATGTCCTATAGAAGTTTGTGAAACAAGGGATCCAAAAGGATTATATAAAAAAGCTCGAAGTGGAGAAATAATAGAATTTACCGGAATTTCTGCACCGTATGAGGAACCGGGAAATCCAGAAATTACAATTGAATCTCACAAAGTTTCAATCGTTGATGCTGCTTATCAAATAGTTGCATATTTAATAGAAAATAAGTTAATCCATTAGATATACTTCATCATGATACAGTTTTTTTGAAAATATTGTATAATTGTGGAATAAAGCTCGGCAGGTAACCCCAAAGGTTTGAGTACATTGATACTACTGGAATCACAATCAGTGTGCTGGGTTGTGTAGTGAATATCATTAGACAGGATCCAAACTATCTAATGATTTATGGGAATCGCTATAAATTTTTACAAACTTCGTAAAGGAGATATTATGTTGGGACATTTAGGTTTCTCCTACGTAGGACTGATTTATTTATTGATGTTATTTATCCCAAATATCATTTGGAGCAAAAAACAACCAGTTGATCATGTCAAAACTAATGAAAATAAAATATTAGTATGGTTTGAGCGAGTTGGACAAGTAGGCTGTACAGGTAGTGTAATCATTTTTAGTGATTTTAACATTGACGTGTTCTCAGCGTGGAGCTGGTGGCTAATTTCATCATTTTTACTAATGATTCTTTATGAAATTTGTTGGATTAGATATTTTACTAATGAACACACAGAGGAAAATTTTTATCGCAGCTTCTACGGAATTCCTATACCTCTTGCCAGTCTGCCAGTTATAGCCTTTTTGTTATTAGGCATTTATGGGAAGGTCATTTGGCTGATTGCATTTACTCTCCTCCTTGGTATAGGACACATCGGAATACATATTCAGCATTTGAAAGAGGTAAAATAAGGTCCTTTGAATAATACCATTTGTGGATACGAGGTCGCTATTGAGAATTGCCGCAAGTCCAAAAAATAAACAGGGCGGGTAGAAAAAGAATGAATCAACAAGTTGTTTTAAACAGTGTAACTAGTCTCTTACAAAATGAGTTATTGGGATCCCTCACAGGGGTTTATTTACATGGCTCAATGGCAATGGGGTGTTTTAATCCCTTAAAAAGTGACATAGATATTTTAGTATTAGTAAAGGAAAAGCAATCCAGGGATACCTACCGGAAAATTGCTGAAAAGCTTATTCAGCTTGAAGAAAATTTAAAAATAATTAAAGGATTTGAATTAAGTGTAGTATTGGAAACGTATGCTGATGATTTTGTATACCCAACACCTTTCGAATTTCATTATTCTGCATACCACAAAGAAAAATATATAACGGATGAGAACTATTTCTGTGGAGGATATGATGATCCCGATTTAGCAGCTCACTTTGTTGTAATATACAATCGCGGGATTGTACTTTCTGGAAAACCAATTAAGGAAGTATTCAAGCCTATAGATCGCAGATATTACATCGATTCGATTAAGTCTGATGTTGAAGGAGCAGTAGAAGAAATTACTGAAATGCCTGTTTATTATGTATTGAATCTGTCAAGGGTTCTTCTTTATTTAAAAGAATCGGTCATTTCTTCGAAAAAAGAAGCAGGAGAATGGGCTCTTAATGAGGTGCCCAATCCATATAAAGATACTATCGCTCAATGTCTAGCAATGTATGAAAATGGATTGGAGAATTTAAATCTCGACGAGAAGATGCTCTTAAACTACATGGAATATATGCATAAAGAAATTAAAAAATATATGTGATTGAGGACTTGTGTTTCATGAAAGAAGGCGGGGGTGGATTATCTTTACTCACTTGTGCATGAACAGATTTATGGAATAGATTTGGCTGAGGAAGAAGCAGTCGGACTGATGGATCGGATTTCGGGACGGAGTCACGGGCATCTAATAACCCAGAACCTGCCTAGCGGGCTAGGACAAATTGGATTTACGGATAGAAAGATGCCTATTAGCGGGGATGGGGAATTCTACAAGGCACTTCTTTTTCATAGGGACGAAAATGGTGTGATTACCGGAAGAATTGTGGTACTGTCACTAGGGGGTTGGAAAATACCTCCAGGCATTGATGGCAGATGAATCTTAATCGTTGTTTGAATGTATTTCAGAAATGAATTTAGTTTTCAATCCGCTATTAGGGGATAGCGCCTCTGCGTAAATAAATGTATAATTAAGGAAAATGACTTGAGCAACAAACGACCCAGCCTAAGATAAGAGCGATCTAAAAGGCTGGGTTTTGTTATTGCCAAAATATGTACAAAGTAGGTTGTTTAAATGAAGGCTGAATTAAAAGAACTGAGTGAAACGGATGGTCAGGATATTTTTGAGATGATACGAGAAATTTTAGGGGAGAATGGTTTTACAGGCCATTTTCCGGATCAGGATTATGAAGAATTCAAAAGAAGTTTGCCGCGCTTTGTTCAAATTTCGAGAGGGAAAGAACTCCCCGATGGTTATGTGCCGCAGACGATTTACTGGTTGTATGTCGATGACAGACCCGTTGCATATGGGAAGCTTAGGCACCAACTCAATGAGAGTTTGCTAATGTATGGAGGCCATGTTGGATACATTGTCAGGCCAACTGAGGGAGGGAAAGGATATGGGAAGCTTTTTCTCAGCAAAATGATTGAGGAAGCAACCAAACGAAGTATTTATGAGCTATTAATTACTTGCGATGAAATCAATGAACGCTCCAGGAAAGTAATAGAAAGAAATGGTGGGGAGCTTGATTCCATAACAAATGGAATCTGTCGTTACTGGATCAGGCTAGACGCACAATAAATATCTAGGGGCGACTCAAGGATGAACGCACAATATCATCAGCAGATAGCAGAGATGGTTTTTGCTCAAAGAAGTTATCTTTTTTTTAAAGCGGATGCGGTTATTTATCACCCTGGTCATTTTCCTGAATTGAATCAACAAATTGCAGAGCTCTATTTAAATGAGGGATTTGAAAAGATATATTTACCAAATGTATATAACAAATTTCTCGAAGCCGTTGAATATGACTATCATGTAGCTAGATTAGCTGAATTAGGGATACCCTCAGAAGTAATTTTCCCCATAGAGGGACAGTATCAGAATGGAAACGATGTGGTTAAATCAGCAGTAACTAATCTCCCTGCGAATGAGCAGAATATTTTATTAGCCGGGAAGGCATTCTTTTGTAGAAGATTTTTAATATTAGCAGCACTTCATGGACGAGAAGATTGCGTGTTTGATGTATATCCATTAATTGATCATAGAGATATACATCGTAATAATTGGGCGCTTACCGAGAAGGGGAGAAATCGGGTCATAAATGAGATGATGGTAATCCAAGAAATTATTAATGGCTCCCGCCGGACAAACTCAGTTATGAACTAGATCTGTATCATTATTATGAGAAGAATATTGGGCCGAAGTAATCGGAAAAGCTACGGCTATTCATACGAACGGCTGATTTTGCAACTAATATCGACTGGATTGGAGGAGTACCCATGGACTTTGGGTTATTAATAGATAGAATCAATGCTACTTCAAATAGGATTATTGAAATTGGTGGTAAAGTCCGAGAGTTAGTCATAGATGAACCCGCAAGGGAAATCGATATCTTAAAAGTTGAAGAAGAGCTAGGATTCAGACTTCCGTATAGTTTTAGAAAAGCGATGTTAGAGTTTTCGTCTAATTTTAGTTTTCGGTGGTTTTTACCCGATGAATATAGCTTGCCTGATAATTTAAGGGGAATATTCGGAGGAACACCTCACTTGGGATTAGACCTTACGGTTGATTTGGATAAAGAGAGGAAAGAATGGGTCGAAAATGTTTTCTTTAATCCCCATGATCCATACGACAGAGTTTGGCATAATAAGTTGGCTTTTTTAAGCGTAGGCAACGGAGACTATATCGCGTTTGATTTAAATGGGGATGAGGATCCACCAGTTGTTTATTTAAGTCATGATGATGGGACAGGCCATGGATACATTCTAGGAAACAATTATATTGATTTCCTTAACAGATGGTCGAGGCTTGCTTTTGTGGGTGGAGAAGATTGGCAGTGGTTGCCTTTTGTAGCTAATAAGCAAGATGGATTAAATCCTAATAGTGAAAATGCTGAAGAGTTTAGAAATAGCTTAGGTTTAAAAATATAATGGTGACTATTGAGAATATTGGAACTATAACCCGACTCCATTTCTGGGAAATATAGTACCTTTCGTTCCGATGGGTTTTTTATATCAGGCTTTACAAGGATTCGCAGAAAATATGTTACAAGCGTGGTTTGCTTAGCTATCATCGTAGGAATAGAGGCTCTTCAGTTTATTACTATGCTTGGTTATTTTGATGTTGATGATATTATTCTGAACTTCGTAGGTTGTTTGATTGGCACTAGCATGTACGATTTAGTTCGTTATATAAAAATAAGGGTACAACTGTGAGAGTAAAATATTTCGAGAGTTAAAAAGATGAATAAAGGGCGTTCCTGCAGCAATGAGGTATTACAGCGTTAGACGCAAAGGTAAAACAGATAACAAATAAGAAATGGAATTGTACTTCTCATTGGACTAGCAGGAATTATTGGGAACCAAAATGCGGGATTAAGGAGGATGGATGGCCTTCAGAGGTTATTAGATGATTTGAATCAAAAGTTTCGAATTTTAATGGATAAGGAGAAATAATTGAGTAATCCAAAACGGTGAGGTGCTCCACTATGTCACAAACTTTAACCCAAGAGACAGTCAACTTAATAGAAAAGTCCGAACGGGATTATATGCTGGACAGGATGAAAGCTATTCAAGAAAGATCAGGAAAACCTGAGGGTGTTGAGATAAAATCGTTTGGCAACGCACTAGCGCTATATAGTGAAACAATGCCTTGGCCAGCTTTTAATACGGTAAAGGGCATAAGCGCAAATGAGATTGAATTACTTGACGAGATTGTTGAATTTTATAAATCTAGAAAGCGAAAAGTTCAATTTGAAATTGTTCCATCGCGGGTGAATCAGGCACTGTTACAAGAACTTGCCCAACGCGGTTATTATCAGTCGGGATTCCATACATCGTTATACTATCCAGTAGTAGACGATTCTATTAAATGGTCTTCAACAAGCATTAATACGAAGAAGATTATATGAGGCGTTAATAAACAATTGCGGTATCGTAATTGGCCAGGCCGGTTTTTTAACCCACAGCTACAGAAATATGGAGAATATCGGTATGAAAATCGGGTATGTAAGAACAACATGGACAGAGCTTTGAACTTAATGATACGGAACTTTTTCGCTATATTAACGTCCTAATATTTGTAAGTAAATTTGAAAAGGAGTTGTGATGTCCTTGAGCAGATGGATCAAACAATTGATTGCTTTCGTAATCCTCGGAAGCATCTTCTTTGTGAGCTCTCCCGCATATGCATCCCCTGAAGTTTTCGTAAATGGAGAATATACGCGTAATGCTATAACGATAGAAGGACGAATATGGGTGCCTATAAGAGCATTGACCGACCAAGAATGGCTTGTTTATGCTTATGATCCCAAGACGAGCATCGCTTCGGTTCATGACAAAGATAACACCGTAACGGTACAGCTTCGAGTGGGGGAAAGGACAGCTACGGTTAACGGCGAAAAAGTGCAATTAGACGCTGAAGTTGTTAATAAGAACGGCCTAACCTATGTGCCGCTTCGTTTTATCGCGGAGACGTTTGGGGCCCATCTTGAATTTAATGGTAAAGATGACCGGGTCATCGTCCGTACTCCTACGGGGCAGGCTCAATATGAAACTTTGATGCAAGGGGATCTCACAGAAGCCCGCAAGATTGCGCTCAAACTAACTAGAGTAAATGGAGAAGCGCCGCAGCTCCAATTCGGAGAAGGCTATCATCATTTCTTTTATACTTTTCCAGAAGGTGAGGCGTTGCGGTTTACATTTAGTGCTGCTGGTTATAGTGAACATTATTATGAAATAAACGACGAAGGGCTCGCGATACACAAGTGGCAGATGGATCACGTAGCTAACCGGGAGTGGGGGAAGAAACCAGATTTTAAAAGCTATGTTTATTTCTTAGACGAATTTATGGCCAGCTTATTTACTTATGGACTCGTGGACGCTCAAGGAAACGATAAGGAGTTTGGGAAGTTCTATTATAGTGAATTAAAAGACTCAGTCATGTCAATCGAGGGGGAGAACCGTACAGATATCAGACCTCAACGTGATTAGTAGTGAACTAGCCAAAGGGAAGGAGAGAACTATGGATACGCAGAGGTTAAACATTTTTGATGAGAATAGAGTTCATATTGGTGTTGGCCACTCGCGGAGAAGTACATCGACGGGGTTATTGGCATGAAACCATTGCTGATGGAATAAGAGAAGTTAAAGAGGAGACGGGCATTGAGGTCTCTGCTCGCGAGCTGATTCCATTGGGAGTCATGAATTATGAAGTAGTTAATGAAACATTCATTGATCGAGAAATTGCGCATACTTTTGTATATCCATTCCATAGGTCAATGCACGACTTTTCTGTACAAATAGAAGAAGTCTCTGGCATGTTTAAGGCTCGTTTTTACGATTTTTTTAAGTTGTGGTTTGGCAGGAAAGTACAGATTGATATACATGGCTTTGTATACTTCCTATGAAAAAAGCGGAACTATAATTTTTTTTACCTCACGTGTCTCAAACTATGGGAGCATTATAACCCGGCCTAAGATAGGAGCTATCCCAGGTCTGGGTCTTTTTGTTGTCTGATAGTTATAAGAAAAGGCTCTTGGGTTCAAGAATACGAGGATGTTATGAGAAATTAGAGAATAATTATTACTAATATTAGATATTAAATATTGAAATTTACAATTATGCATGTTAAAGTAAAGAAGAATAATTGTTAATTTCTTGCTAATAAGGTTTTAAATGATCGATCTTATGTTTTTAAGTAACTCATTTGATAGTAATATCCCAATATTCTTCGTACTTAGATTATACACCTCCATAACTTACCTCAGAAACGCGTCAAAACACATCAAAACACGTCAAAATGTATCTTGATCACCTTCCAATTAATCAGAGTTATACCATCTCCATTGAACTTACAGCCAATAAACAATAGAAAAGGTGAAAAGATGGCTAAAGAAGCAAGAAGTCAATATTCGTGGGGAAATTTTTTCGAGCTAATCCATAAATCGAAACCTCATGTAGGACTCTTTATTGTGGCTTGTATCATAAGCTCTGCTAGCGCCATACTTTCCACATTTATCCCTAATGTCTTGAAAATTATCATCGATTCCTATTCCCTCTCTGGCAGCTTGAATCGCGGTATTTTAATTGGTTTAATAGCCATTTTTGTTTGTGTGACAATTACAGGTGTTCTATCAAGTTATTTATTGAGCAAGGTTGGCTTAACGGTTGTAGCTAATCTAAGAGGAATGACTTGGACGAAAATTGTGAAATTACCAACAGCTTTTTTTGATAGAAATCAATCCGGCGATATAGCTAGTAGATTAGTTAGTGACACTACCGTGATATACAACTTGGTCACTCATTCATTTTCTACATTTATCAATGCTGTATTAACCATATTATTTTGTGGATTTTGGCTGTTTTATTATAGCTGGGAATTATCCCTAGTTATTGTAGCTGCGATTCCAATATTCCTGTTATTTTTTATTCCTTTAGGCCGAGCGTTATCCGATCTTTCTAAAAAAACGCAAAAGTCAACAGGAAAATTGAATGTGAGTGCGATCGAAATGATTTCCGAAAATAAGTTGGTGAAGTCTTTTACTGCTGAAAACTATCAAATAAATAAAGGATTAAAAAATATTAACGATTTAATGCAACTAGGTTTGAAGCAAGCCAAATGGTCAGCTACGGTAAATCCATTCCTGAATATGATCATGTTAATTATTATTATGATCATTATTGGCTATGGCGGTGTCCAATTAGCGAATGGCCGTTTAACGGTAGGAACTTTTATCGCATTTCTAACCTTGATTTTTTATATTATCAATCCTATTTCTAACTTTGGTTTTTTCTTCTCTCAGCTGCAGAAAACCAAGGGGGCAACAGAGCGAATTTTACAGCTGCTATCCGAGGAAGAAGAGAATATAAACGAAGGCAAGGATCTAGATCTAAGCTGCAAAGACATTGAAATTAGCAATTTGAGCTTTAAGTATAACACTCAGGAAAATTTATCATTTTCTTTAGAGGACATTACTTTGAATATTAGGAGCGGTAATACTTATGCGTTAGTTGGCCCAAGCGGCAGCGGAAAAACGACGTTTGTTTCCTTATTAGAGCGATTTTACAAACCAACCAGCGGAAGTATTTATATAGATGGTGAAAGTATAGAAAATTACTCATTGCATTCCTGGCGTTCTCAAATCGGTTATGTATCTCAGGAGCACAGTCTAATTACCGGGACGATAAGGGAGAATCTAATCTTTGGATTAGAACCGCAAGATGAGGCGAAAATTATTGAAGCTTGCGAAATGGCGTATGCATGGGAATTCATAAGTCAGCTGCCTAATGGATTGGACACGCATATTGGCGAGCGAGGACTCCATTTATCCGGCGGACAAAGACAAAGAATTGCTATCGCAAGAATGTTCCTTAAAGATCCAAAAATCATTTTATTAGATGAGGCAACATCAAATTTGGACAGCCAGTCTGAGGAAAAAGTGCAATCTGCGATGAAGAAAATTATTGAGGGTAGAACCGCGATTGTAATAGCTCATAGATTATCTACGATTATGGACTCCGAATATATTATTTTTGTGGAAGATGGCAAGGTAACAGGCCAAGGAACCCACTATGAATTACAGAGAACTCATAAATTGTATCAGCAATTCTGTGAATTGCAATTTAGCGCACAATTACAATGAGGGAGGAGCAGCCATAATGGATAAAAACCATCTTTATTTTAAGTACGTAAATAATGATTCGAAATATTTTGAGAGGCTGCAGGCTGGCAACAAAATAGCTGAATTCACGATAAACCATTTGTCTGAAGATTGTTTGATTAGAACAGAGGAGAATTCTCCTTGGAAAATTTATAGTTTTGCCAATAAGAAAATTAAGGATCAGGGCTGGAAGATTCATGTTAGTGCAACGATGGAAAATGCACAGCAAATTCTAGCGGACATAAGCCAAGTTTTAATCGAACGTAAAATTACCTTTAAGCATCTTCTTAATAAAACCTACTTACATAGTATTAACTCCAAAAATGGGAATAGAATAAGCTCCGGAAAATTCATAACGATATATCCTCCAACCGATGAAGAGTTTTATCAATTACTTCATATTTTATATGACAAGGTTAAAGATCAAGAAAATGGGCCTTATATTCTAAGTGATAAATGCTGGAAGAATAGCAATATATACTATAGATATGGGGGATTTGTGAAAATTTCCAACGAAAAAGGCGAATTTTGCATCAAGGATCCCACAGGACAACTTATTCCGGATAATCGTACCCCTTATTATCAGGCGCCTGAATTTGTTAAAGATTTTGATCAGTTTTTAGAGTTGAACAACCACTTTTCTGATGCTGATGACAATAATCCTAAGTTTAAACAATATAAATTCCAAAATGCGCTGCGATTTACAAATGGCGGCGGGATTTATATCGCTGAAAGAAATGAGGATAAACGAAAGGTAGTTATTAAGGAAGCAAGGCCAAAGGTAGGGCTAGACGGACAAAATAAAGATGCAATCGACAGGCTGCAAAAGGAATACGAAGCATTATCGAAGCTTGCGGATGTGAAAGGTGTAGTAAAGGTAGTTGATTATTTTAAATCGTGGAAGCATTTATTTCTAGTAGAAGAATATGTCGAAGGGATTGATATGAAGACGTGGATAGCTGCGAAATACCCCTTTCATCGCCATAAAGATAAAGAAATATATCTAAATGAAGTGAAACAAATAACCCTCCGTTTAATAGATATTGTTACCGAGATGCATGGTCAAAATGTTGGCATGGGTGATTTACAGCCAGCCAATATTATGATCACGAAAGATTTGGAAGTGACACTTATTGATTTTGAGTCTGCTGATCACAAGGATCGTGAAGAGAAGGCGGCAATTCATACGATGGGATTTTCAGATCATCAAAATATAAACCGCAAGGAACGAGACTGGTATGCAGTTAAAAAAATACTAAGATATTGTGTGTTGCCTATAGGTCCGATAAGCAATATTGAAGATCATATAACCTCTTATCACAATGAGTGGATTAAACAGGAATTTGGGAGTGAGTTCTTCTTATTTCTACGAGAAATCGAAAATAGATGTGACACCCATTTATCAGCAACAAAAGAGAAACAATATGACCCCATAGACTATACTCAAAAAAGGTTGCCAGATGAAATAGATTCGTTGATAGAAGGTCTAAGAGCGGGTATGTTGGCAAATCTAGTGCCAGATCAAGGTTTGATTCATGGTGATATTAGACAATTTGAAATCGCTGGTGGAGCAACGAATGTACTTACTGGGGGGACTGGTGCGGCGCTAGCTTTGTTTAGAACAGGAAATGTGGATAAACAAGTGATTCATTGGATTGAACAACAATTCATTCATAACCTTCATTCTGAACAATTAGAAATGCAGGGACAAGGATTGTTTACTGGAAAAGCTGGTATTGCTGCAACATTGTATGAATTAGGATATAAAGACGAAGCTTTAAAATTATTTAACAATTTAACTGACAATAACGATGACATTTCATTAAGGTCAGGCTTGGCTGGAATAGGACTTGCTTTAATCAGTTTATATTTTGAAGAAAACAATGATCAATATTTAAAGCAAGCTGAATCGATTGCAAGTCATATTAACCATTTTTTAAGAGATAATCGAAGTTTAACCGTTTCCGACTGGGCTGCTGATCCTGTTGGGCTTATCGATGGATGGTCAGGTGTATCGTTGTTTTTTACAGCGATGTATGCGATTACAGGGAATGCAACTTTTTATGTGGTGGCAAAAGAGTTAGTAGAGCTTGATTTAAAAAATACCCACATTGACGAGGATTTGCATGTTCTGCAAATCTTGAATGATCGAAAATTGTTGATTCCTTATCTATCAGGTGGATCTATAGGAATTGGAGTAGCCATTTGGTATCTGAATCATGTAAGTGGTCAGAAGCATTATCAGGACGAGTTAAAATTAATAGTTAATCTGAATCATATAAGATGTACGTTCACAGGGGGATTATTTGATGGGGCGGGCGGCTTTCTACTAATACCACCTCTGCTGGATGTTACTTATGAAATGATTGAAACTCACAAAAAACGAGCCATTGATCGATTAAATTTGTTCCTTATTTTCAAAGAAAACTATTGTTTATTTCCAGGAAACTTCTGTTATCGCTTATCTGATGATTTATATTCTGGAAGTGCAGGGATCATATTAGGGTTAAAAGGAATTCTAGAATCCAACCCATTATATTGGCTGCCGATTATAAATATCAATCAATTTGTAACGAAGACAAAGTATATGAATACTCCATTATTTTCATAGATAGTATACCTATTCATGAAAGGAGGTGAAAACAATGAATGAAGTGCTGGAGCTACAACAATTAGCTGCACTCCCAGACGAGCAAGAGTTATTTCCGATCACAATTACATGGACTGTAACGACTACAGCAGCAACTTGGTCGACAGTAAGCAATCATTGTTAATAACTAAACAACATTCATAAGCCCGCATAAATAAGGAGAAGGATAAGCATGTCGCTTATTCTCAGGCTGTCGAGATTTTCTCGGCAGCCTTGTTTATGTTTAATTATAGCTAGCTGGGGGCTATCGATTTTTGTTTGCCCAATGTATAATCATGGAAGAAGCTCACACAACAAACAACCCAGCCTAAGATAAAGCTATCTAGGGGCTGGGTTGTTTCGTGATTGTGAGGAACGTCGTAGGAAATCAGTGCAAAGACATACGCAAAGACTTATATGTGATTCAAAGGAGGTATACACATTGATAGATGACGAGGAAATCTTGACCGGAGGAAATATTAATAAAGTCGTAAAGGTAGGAGAGACAGTACGCCGTGAATCTAAACCGAACCCATATATAAGCGATTTGCTAAAATACCTTGAGAAGGTTGGTTGCCCATATGTCCCTAGATATTTAGGAGTAGATGAGAAGGGCAGAGAAATCTTATCTTACATTGATGGTGTGGTCCCTGGAAACGACTACCCTGAAATTGAAGGATATATGTGGTCGGATGTGGTTTTAGTTGAACTGGCAAAGCTTTTAAGAAACTTTCATGATGCGACTGTAGGATTTACAACATCTGAAACGTCTTCGAATGATTATCCAGAAAAATCCCTGCATGAAGTAATCTGCCATAACGATGTTGCGCTGTATAACGTTGTGTTCAAAGACAAGCTCCCAGTTGGGATTATTGATTTTGATATGGCAGGTCTAGGGCCACGAATATGGGATATTGCTTACACCTTGTACACCTCAGTTCCTCTTGCAGGGTTTATGCCAAGCGGGGAAGATTACACGGTTGTTGAATATAACAAAACAGATCATGCATCCACGCGGAAAGAACGAATAAAGCTATTTTTTGATTCCTATGGCATGAATGTGCCGGCCAATCTCAAGGAGTGGGTTATTTCCCGCATAAATGTAATGTGCACTACACTGTCGGACCGAGCTGCATCCGGCGACCCTGCCTTTATCAAACTGGTTCAAGAAGGACATTTGGCTCACTATAAGAAGGAAGTAGAATTTCTTGAGAAACATTTCGATGACTGGAGTTAATTTCTAAGGAGAATCAGGGATGGCTGCAAAACCAATAATAGATCTGGATATCGTAGTTAGTTCTACGTCATTACTCCCCGAGTTAATAGAGAAGTTAGGTGAATTAGGTTACTTCCATGAAGGAAATTTGGGGATTGAGAATAGAGAAGCATTTGGAAGAAAAGATGAAAGAGTTCCTTATAATCAAAGCAACCAATTCAAACCTGAGCATCATCTTTATGTGTGCAATCAAGAGAGTGATGCACTTATTAAGCATCAATTATTCAGAGATATATTGAGACAACACTCTCATCTTGTAGATGAATATGCAAAATTAAAGAAAGAACTAGCAGCCAGATATAAAAATAACCGCCAAGCCTACACAGAAGGAAAAACTGAATTTGTAAATAAGGTAATGAAAGAGTATAGGCGCATCCGATAACAATATGTTCACGCTTCGGGCTGAATTCGCCTAACAACTTAAAAACAACGGTAAACAGGTGGTGATCATTTGATCCGATCTTATATGGAAACAGATCTTAACTATATTGTGGAGGCACACTGTCGAATCTATCAACAAGAATATAAGTTTGATGATTCATTTACTGAATTCATCACAAGCTCAATTAACCATTTTCTAAAGAACAAGGATGATAGCAAAGAAAATATTTGGTTCGTTGATCAAGAGGGGATACTTAAGGGATCAATCGGAATTGTGAAAGTTAGTGACGAAATTGCCCAATTACGATGGTTTCTTATTGAACCAGATCAAAGAGGAAAAGGTTTAGGAAATCAATTAATACATGAAGCCATAAGTTTTTGTAAAGATAACCATTACAAGACTATTATTTTATGGACGAACCAATCATTGCATGCTGCAAGAAAACTATATGAGAAAAACGGATTTAAGGTGTCTGAAGTTAAGAAATCATATTTATCAAATCAGGAAATTGTCGAAGAGAAATGGGAAATATTATTGTAAAACAGTAGAATTGAAGGGGTAGATTATTGTGGAGATATTTAAACAAGTACCACTATATAGATTTTTAGCGTTGTGCAATGAGAGCGGGATGGAAAGAACAGTATTAGATTGTGGGGCGGGGGGAGATACACCTCCCTTATGTTTATTTGCAGACCATGGATACATCACTTATGGAATAGAAATGAATGATGAACAGCTCCAAAAAGCCAATCAATTTGCAGAAATGAGAGGACAGAAACTTAATATACAACAGGGTGATATGAGACATTTGCCATTAAGTGATAAGTCGATAAGTTTTGTGTACTCATATAACTCGATATTCCATATGAAGAAAGAAGATGTGAAAAAATCTTTAAATGAAATGAAGCGAGTGTTAAAACCAAATGGATTGTTATTTGTGAACTTTCTCACGTTAAAGGACTTCAGGGTTGGTGAGGGCGTAGATTTAGGGGAGAATCAATACGAACAAATGGAAGATAATGAGACAGTTATTCATTCATATTATGATCAAAATGAGGCAGAAACGATGTTCGATGAAATGCAAGTAATTTATAAAGAAGATCGTGTTTTGGAAAGGATGTTTGAGGGAAATAAAATACGGCAGGGATTTGTAGATTACATATTAAAAAAATGAGGACATTTAAACTAAGTAAGATTCATAGTAACCTTTTTAAGGAGTCCGATTCAATGAAATTTTTATATCATTACTATGAATTGGCTAGAGGGCCATTTTTGTCATTAACTGATTTACCGACGCATGAAGCTATGGTCATTCAAGATCAACTCAAAGAAGATAAATCGTTATTTGCGAGTAAACGATCAGCTGATTATTTGTTTATTCGTAGAGATTTAGAGCAGAAAGCAAGGGACTTATTTATTGGTAAGGGCGGAAAGCCGGTTAGATCTACTCCACATTACATGGTATTGGGAAAATGCGAATGGCTCAGGGAGTGGTACAAAGAGGGACAAGAACTTGAAATTCATGTCGATGAATTCGATGAAAAAACAATAAGTTTCACCTATGGAGATTTGTTTCCAACGATGCGATTCCAAGATGGCAAGCCATATCGAGGGCAGATATATACGAAAGACGAGATTTATAAACTAATAGAAGTATTTGGTTTGCCCCAAAAGTGGAACAGGCAAGGAGATAAAGGACCGGAAAGATATATTGAAGTGCAAATATAGGATGATAAACCTTTAATTAACCATATTAGAAAGTGAGTAACGTCGTATAACATTGTACAACGCATCGAAAGGACAAATCCCTGGGTACAGGAATAAAAGATGAACTAGGTAATTCGGAACATAATGAAAGGAGCTTAACATGTCAGAAAATTATTGGGACGATAAGATAGAGTATCTTAGAAATACTCGATGGCTATACTACAATGACGATTAAGCTCAGCGTCAATATGAAGCAGAACTATTATTTTCAAGTGAATTTAATATTGATAAATAGATCACATACGCACCTAATATGAAAATCACTTTCGGAACTGTAAATAGATAAAAGTGCCGCGTAAGATATGCGAGAATTTCAAGGAAGTTGGAGTTGAGAAGAATGGAAGAAGTGATTATATCTGAATACAATTCCAATTGGGGTCGTGAGTTTGAAGAAGAAAAAATAAAAATTTTAAACGCCTTAAAAGATCTGCAAGTAGTTATCGAGCATATAGGGAGTACATCAGTCCCAGGATTAGGTTCAAAGCCAACGATTGATATGATGGCTGGAATAGCTCGATTAGATCTAATTGGTGAAACTCATTTAAGAAACTTACATGAGATAGGCTATGAATTTGTAAATAAGCCGGAATTTCCTGAACGATTATTTTTCAGACGAGGCCAATGGAGAGCGGGGACACATCACTTGCATATTTATAAATATGGGGGAAAGAACTGGAATAATAATTTATTATTTAGAGAGTATTTAAAGAGAAATCCTGAAATAAAACATGAATATTATGAGCTCAAAAAGAAACTTGAGCAAAAATTTAAACATGACAGGGTGGCGTATACGGAAGGAAAGGCTGACTATATAAACGGAATTATTGACAGGGCAAATGACGATTTAGAATTGAAAAAGTTAATTTGAAGAAGGCAGCTCTAATTGATCACACCCCATTAACGCATGGCCGTTACGATTGTATAATTGAAGAAGTAATTCAAGAAGCTCAGACAACAAAACGCTCCAGCCTAAGGTAAGAGTTATCTAGGGTTGGGGGCGTTTCGTAAATTCGAGAAATGTTAGGTGAGATCGGCCCTAATTTCTTTTGTAGGTATGTCCGATCGCCCATCCATGGGGATGAGGTTCATATTGTATTTATTTACCATGAATGGTATGGTCTAAATACAAAGCCGACTCTTTTAGTTGGGATTATATTTATGGAGGGATTTCTATGACAAGAATTGCAAAGAATCTTACAGATCTAATCGGGAATACACCGTTATTAGAACTATCCAATTTTGCTAGGAAACATAAGATTGATTCAAAAATCATTGCTAAATTAGAATACTTCAACCCTGCGGGGAGTGTTAAGGATAGAATTGGATTTGCCATGATCAAAGATGCGGAAGAAAAAGGATTCATTAATCAAAATACAGTGATAGTTGAACCTACGAGTGGGAATACAGGAGTGGGTCTAGCATTTGCAGCAGCAGCACTGGGTTACAGACTTATTATTACCCTTCCAGAGAGTTTCAGTATTGAACGAAGGAAGCTTATGAATGCACTTGGAGCAGAACTGGTGTTAACTCCAACTGAAGAAGGAATGTCCGGAGCCATTAAAAAGGCTGAAGAAATTGCTGCCAATATTCCCAACTCATTTATACCTCAGCAGTTTAAAAATCCCGCTAATCCAGAGATTCACAAGAAAACGACTGCTGAAGAAATTTGGCGGGATACAGATGGGGAAATAGATATCTTTGTTGGTGGTGTTGGTACTGGAGGAACAATATCGGGAGTTGGTGAAGTACTTAAACAAAGAAAATCAGCAGTCAAAATTGTAGCTGTTGAACCCTTTGATTCTCCAGTACTTTCCGGAGGAAATAAAGGAGTTCATGAAATTCAAGGAATAGGTGCGGGGTTTGTGCCAGATAACTTTAATAGGAATGTCGTTGATGAGATTTTCCAAGTAAGAAATGCGGAAGCATATGAAACTGCCCGTTTTCTGGCCAAGTCTGAGGGGTTGCTAGTTGGAATTTCATCGGGTGCAGTTGCTTATGCTGCTCTCCAAATAGCAAAAAGGCCAGAAAATAAAGATAAGAATATTGTTGTACTTCTTCCAGACACAGGTGAAAGGTATTTTTCAACACCTCTTTTTCCCGATGTATAGGATCAAATACAACGTTATCGGTATACGAGGGAAAAGGAAATAGAGAAAAGGAGTTTTTGTGTGTTCAGATTGCAACTTTTAATCCTATTTATCGTTTTAGTTCTTATATCTGCTTGCTCATCAAATAAAAAAATAGATCATTCAGCTGAAACAATTCATGTGGAAAGTGAAATGACAATAGCACATAGTGATTTATTTCCGATTACTGGGTCACACGAATTTTTAAGCCTTCGTTTAGTTAAGGGTAATTATTCGGAGGACTGGTCCCCCAGTCCATATACAGGGAGGACATGGAGAGGTGATTTTCAACTTATCCTTTCCTATGAAAATGGGAAGGAAATTAGTCATATCGATTTGAATAACTATTTTAATAATGAAGAACTAATATTTAACGATTTTTTTGAGTTCGTGTTTGATGACTATAACGGGGATCACGAAATTGATTTTACAATAGGCCAGTATGGCACGAGTAATGGAAACTTTTATAAAATCTTTACGCTGACTTCGGATAAACAAATTCAAGAAGTAAATATAGCTGAAAATAACGAACTCTTTGTTAGTGGTGGAAATAGATATTCAATACAGCTAGAGAAAATTAACAACCAATCATTCAAGGTAAGACACTATAACAATGTTGCTGGACAATATATTGACGAAATCTATACATCGGATGGGAATAAATTCAATAAAAATACAAATGAAGACTAATTAACCTAGATCCAAAAGCCTTAGTGGAAATTCGTGCAAGTTAGGAGGTAAACAATGAAGCGATTAGTTTCAGTTACGTTATTGCTATTAATTCTAGTAACCGGGTTAGTATCTTTTCCGGTGAAGAAGGTATTCGCGTGCAGTTGTGTTGGTGGGGATGCTAAAGAAAAATTAGAACGGTCTGCAGTTGTATTTGTAGGGAAAGTCATAAAGAAGGGCGGGACTCAGAATTCTCAGTACGGTCGCTTAAGAGAATATACTTTTGATGTAGATAGGGCATGGAAAGGCATTAATGATAAAGATAGTCGTATAACTATCTACAGCTATGATGGAGGTTCGGAATCGTGTGGATTTCAATTTGACAAGAATCAAACTTATTTAGTGTATTCATATCTAGCTGAAGATAATTCTTTACAAACGAATTTATGTAGCGGAAATATTCCTATTTCACAAGCAGGAGATGAATTAAAACAATTAGGAACCGGAACTATATTAAGCAAAAATAATGTTGAAGAAACGAATCATGAAACAAATCATGATCAGAATCTTTCATTAATTATTATATTATCTATTGGAGTATCTATAATTATTGCGCTAGTTGTTTTATTTATATGGAGATCTAAGAAGCGAGATAGAATATCTTAAAAGCCACAATGAAAATGAACAGGAATTGGGGACAATGCAAGTAACAGAAACATTGCGGGCTTTAAAAGAATATGAAAATATCATTTCAAAAATAGAAACATGGCTAAATAATCTGAACACAAAATCTAATTGAAGTGGATGGAAGAGATGTTTTGGAATTCATATCCATAGGGGAAGTCTATCTCTATCGAAATCCTTATGATAAAAAACGATAATACATTCGGGGCTGTTCTGAGTGGAGGCACAGAATGGGACTCTGAAAATGGTATGGAAATTGTTATTCAGGGCAGTAAGGTACTTGAGGTGCGTGAGTATTTAGGTTACGGCAAATATGAAATTTGGAACGATACCAGCGGAAATGATTAAGAAAGCACTGTGCTGCGGCTTAAAGAAGGAGCAGTGAATTATGTATGTACACAGAAGTCTGGAAATGGATGATCTAGAAATAATATGTACATTTCCGCAATCTGAAGAGGAATTACAATATATTAGTCCAATGTTTATTTATCCTTTAACATCGGAGCAAATTGTTAATTTATTGAAGAATAGATTTGAACCCACTGTTATTGTAGATCAAGCTACGAATGAGGTCGTTGCATATGCCAATATATATAAGAAAGACTTTGAAGAAGGTATTTGCTGGCTTGGTAATGTAATAGTTTCACCTAAATATAGGGGGCAAGGAGCATCTCAATATCTTCTAAATGTAATGATTGACAAAGCTAAATACAATTTAGGTAACACAACGGTACGATTAGCCTGTCACAACACAAATTCAAGAGGTTTGGCATTCTATTCAAAGAATGGGTTTAAACCTTTTGATATTAAAATTACAACAATTAAAGATAAGCAATTAATAGCAATACATATGAGTAAGGACATTATTTGAAGTATTTCGAGAAGAGACTGTATCGTAGTACACCGTATTCACACGTCAAGGGAGGGAGTATCTTGATCGCACATCCAACATACATTATCGGTGGGCTACGATAAATGATGCTCAAGCTCTTGCTAAGCTTAATGATGAATTTAATGGAGTAGGGATCACGGAAAAGGAAATTATTAAAAATTTATCTAATCCTAATGAGCTTAGAGTAAGAGGTGTGGAATCGGTTAGAGTGCTAACAGGTAAAAAGAATGGTGAAGCAGTAAAAACATATGAAAAATTAGGCTAAGTAAAGAAAGAGGAACAACTACTGCAGAAAAAAATAGGATTAGCTGAATGAGCGTATGTTAGATCTTTTACAATGGTAGTAAATCTCAAGAGGTCGCAATCACTCGCAGGTCTAACACATCATTTGAAAGAGGTAGAATAATGAACAAAGATTATTTAGTAATTAAGAGACTCCCCTCCATTGAAGAATATATTAGAATATGTACCTCAGTTGGCTGGAAAGATTTTATTAACTTTGATGTTGCTGAAGAGTCATTAAAAAAATCGTTATTTGGTGTGATCATAAAACATATTGATGAAGTAATTGGAATGGGAAGGATTGTAGGGGATGGTCAGATATATTTTTACATCCAAGATGTAGCTGTTGACCCTACTCACCAAGGTCAAGGTATTGGAAGGCTGATATTGGAATCATTAACAGAATATTTGAAGGAAAATGCACCAGAAAAAGCATTCGTTGGCTTGTTCGCATATCAAGGAAAAGAAGCCTTTTATAATCGCTATGGTTTGAACAAGCATGAGGGCATGACGGGAATGTTCGGAGTAGTTATAGGACAGGACATCTTGTGAAACGGGGGGTGAGGAGGTTGAGATTTACGATAGTACTCATCTCCTTAATATTGCTAATGACAGGTTGCTCCAACAACAAAAGCAATCAAAATGAGAAGCCATTCCTATTTTCGTATGAATTAAATAAAGTCGAACCTAAACATGGAAAAGAGATAGACTCGTGGTTACAAGCAGCTAAAAATGACCCAGAAGTAAAAATACATTCATATGAAACTAACGATGGGTATAAGTACAGCTATGTCAAAGGATATAAAGATGTCGAGGTATCTTATATTTATTCAAATAATGAAGGGAAATTAAAACAAAGATTTATTAAAGGATCCAATGACGATGAGGTTCTTGTCCAAGTTAAATATAATACATCAATTTGTTGTAGTACAAATGTTTATGAAACTGATGATAGCAATGAATGAGTCAAACGCGGTTGGTAGTGGAATTGACTCGAAACTTCCGAGAAATTTCTGGAAATGATTTATTTTATTGATTATGGTGGATGGAGAGGAGACAAGGCCATTGATGCATAAAGGTTGGGTTCCAGGGCTAATTGCTGCCGTACTCGTATTGATAGTAGCTGGTTGTACGGGGAAGCCCAACGCAGCCGAACAGTCGCTAGTGACTTCGCCTGCAACTCATAATTCAAATCAGTTCTCTATTGTGGTCGGCGACAGCGTCAAGTTGAAAACCTCATTGGAGCACGAAACGGCGATTTTTGATGGAACGGAATACACGATCCAGCCCTATGGAGTGACCTTCGCGGTGCGAACGGATATGGGCGAACCTGTTGTTGAGGGCGAGAGAATCGTTTTTTCGAGTGATTTGTCGGGAAAAGCAACGCTATCGTATGAAGTGGTGGAGAATACATCGTTAAATGAAGCCGTAGCTAAGGAGCTGCAAGATCACGAGGGCTCTTTCTCTGGTGAATTTATCGAGACTACCTCAAAAGGCGGCCTAAGGGGCAAACACAATCAATATAAAGATGAGTCCGTTTTTTCTGGTGTTATTTTCTACGAGTTCGACCAAAATGTTCTCCGGATCGAGTATCGATGTCCGATCGCCGGCGTCGACGCCATGATTCGAATTGTAAATGAAACCGTCGATTCGGTAAGGTAACGAAAGGATACTTCGAAGATGATTCAGATAAAAAATATTACGCAAGAGCAAGCTGGAGCCTTCTGGGAGTTAAGACTGGAAGCATTAAGAACACATCCAGAAGCATTCTATACTTCATATGAAGATTCTGTTCAAACTCCATTAGAGGAGGTAGCCAAGAGAATAAAAAATGAACCGGATGATTATATATTAGGGGCATTTGCCAAAAATGGACAAATTGTAGGGATTACAGGCTTCAGACGCGGACAGGGAATGAAATTTAAACATAAAGGAATGATCTGGGGTGTATACGTGGCGCCGGATTATCGCGGAAAAGGAATAGCTAAACAATTATTACAAGAGGTGTTGAAAAGAGGGGAAGACCTGGAAGGCTTAAAACAAATTAATCTTAGTGTTGTAACTATAAATCAAGCAGCAGCTGGTCTTTATAAGAAATTAGGGTTTCAAATATATGGGGTCGAGAAGAACGCTTTAGAATATAACGACCAGGGATACGACGAAGAATACATGACTTATTATTTAAATAAATTTAAAAAAGCATGACGGCTGGTAACAATGACCGCGAAGACCGCGAATTACCTTAAGGTGAGTCGATTGATTAATAGCTGAGAAAGTAGAGGGGGGATGTGAAATGACCAATCACAATAGGGTGCGTATTTTCGATCGGCAGGCCAAATCGTATGAAAAACGAAGAAAAAAAATGCAGCTGGCTGGCGAACGAAGCAAATTATTGCGATATGCAACGGGAAAAGTGCTGGAGGTATCGGTTGGGGCCGGAAACAACTTTCTATTCTACCCAAAGGGCGTACATGTGACGGCGGTCGATTTCAGCCCTAAGATGATTGAAAAAGCGAAAGAAGCTGCAGCGGAATGCGGCATCGATTGTGAATTGTTTGTTTCTGATGTGGAGAGCCTGGAATTCCCTGAGAACACATTCGATACGATCGTATCTACATTGTCGTTATGCGCGTATCAGAGGCCAGATGAGGTTTTAAGAAAAATGAAGGCGTGGGTCAAAATCGGAGGCAACATCCTGTTGTTCGAACATGGAATCAGTACGAATCGGACCTATTCATGGTTCCAGAATCGGTTGGACGGACTATCTGTAAAATTATTCGGTTGCCATCAGAATCGGGATATTGTGCAAATGGTAAAGGATGCCGGAATTGTAATTGAACACTTGGAACGAATGATGTTAAATTCAGTGCTTCTAATTAGAGGAACCGTCGAAAGTAAGGTATAATTAATGAACTAATGCAGTGCTACAACGCTATAAAGTTATAAAGCACTACTTAAACGAGGAAAGGATATTATATGGATAAGGGAAATAGGGGAGCCACTGGGAATACAGGGAAGAAAGTACTAAGTAGAATAGGTATCATTCTGCTCACCGTTATAATTACCGCTGTTGTTTTTTGGAATGAATTAGGAGCTTTATTTAGTCCAGGAAATTATGATAATGCGGATGGTATGGTGGAAACGATCATGTCGAAATCAGCCACTCCAGGAATAGCTATAGTATTATCCAATCAGGGTGAGACAGAATATAAAAGTTACGGGTATTCAGATATTAATAATAAGAACATGGTTACTAAACAATCGCTGTTTGAATTGGGATCGACTACAAAAGCGTTTACAGCCTTGTCCATCATTTTATTAGAAGACGAGGGATACTTAACTTACTCAGATCCTATATCAGATTATATTTCTTCGTTTGAGCCAACCTTTAAGGGTGAGAAGGTTAATATTACTATTGATCAGTTGTTATCTCATACAAGTGGAATTCCGCCTTGGAGTATTCAGTTAATTCCAGAAGGTACTACAGAGGATATGCTTGAAAAAACTATACATAATATTTCGGACATTGCATTAAATACATATCCTGGGACAGAGTGCAATTATGCAACTATTAATTATGATGTTCTAGCGATGATTATTGAAAAAGTGACAGGTCAAAGTTATCAGGATTACGTAACTGAACATATACTGATTCCATTAGGAATGACGGAAAGTTATTTCTCAACAGGGCAGGAACAGAAACCAGATAAACTTACAAAAGGATATCGTGTGTTTTTTGGTAAGAGTATAGAATATGATGCCCCTCGATACTATGGCAATATTGCAGCGGGATATTTGGTAACTAATTTAGAAAACTTAGAGAAATGGATTAATGCGCAGATGGGGATAGGCGATTTTCCGAATAATTTAAAGAGAGCGATTCAACGATCTCATGAAGTCAACATACAAACAGCTGGAAATGTCGGTAACAATCAATACTATTCATTCGGATGGATCAATGATACGGAGAATGGAGTTATTAATCATGCCGGCAGTAATCCCAATTATTCCTCACAGGTTATTATTGATTTAGAAAAACAACAGGCCATATTTGTATTGGCTAATTCGAACTCTAGTGCACCGTTGCTAATTGCAAACAATATATATAATAATATGAACGGCAATCATATGACAAAATTCAATTATGATGATGTTTATGTATTGATTGATTTGATATTTTCGTTTCTAGCAATAATAGCTGTCGTTAACTTAGGGCTTAGAGCAACTAGACTAGTTAGAGGGATAAAACTAAATGTTAAAGATGAAAAGATAAGAATTAGGAAAATAATTAAAAGCAGTATTAGACTCATCTTCAGCATTGTGCTTTTGTTGTTGGTCATGTTCTGGCCTTATCTCTTAAATAATAATTACTATATGATAAAGGTATGGATGTCGTATTCGGTCTTGATATGGATGGGGCTTACTGCGATCAATTGTATGTTATCCATTTTAATTAATATTAAAAATATAAGAATAATCAGAAGCAGCACACTCGGTGCTGATCTGCTCACTAACTCGGTTATACATACACCTAATAATTAAAGACGGCCCGGCCTAAGATAAACGCTATCTAAGGTCGGGTCGCGTCATAGATGCGGGGAAAGGAAGAGACAATGAAAAATTCAATTAATAAATATTTATTTTATTTGGGTATCTCATTGGTAATCATAATTGTGATGTTAGGATTAGTTTTTAATAACGAAAAACCCAAATATACGCTTATAGTTTATAACTATCCTGCGAGCAATGAAGATCTTAAACAAGAGTATTTAGAAAAAATAAAAGATCCGAACAATCGAATAAGTGGATATAGCATTGGAGTTTTAGATGTCCCAGACAAAAGAATTAATGTAACGCAAACACCATTGTATGTGATAGTAAACATAAAAAACCGCGATATTATGTTTGCAACAGATCATCTGAACAAACTGAATGAATACATAATTAATGAAATAAAGTAGGGTTAGGAGTCAAGCGGTTAAACTTGCCCTAATATTTAATACATATTTATAAAATTATGCAGGGGCAGCGCTGTGTAGCTTCGTCTCTATATTAGATGGAAAATTAGGGGTTGGCTGTGGTGTTGTTTCCAAGGCAAAGAAAAACATTTTATAGTATTAGAAAGAGAGGGATAGCATTGACAAATACTGTGATGGAAGTCAGTCAGATCACGAAGACGATCGGAAAGCGGACAATTATTCATGAATCATCATTTCAATTGGAAACGGGAAAAATATATGGGTTTATAGGACCCAATGGAGCAGGGAAAACGACCTTAATGCGCATCATGACCGGATTAATTCAACCGACAAGCGGGGAAGTTCGGATTGATTCATATCATATAAAGACGCAGCGTCAGCAAGCAATTGCGAGAGTTGGAGCTATTATAGAATCACCTATATTTTTTGAATATATGACAGGCAGGCAGGTGCTGCGTAATTTATCCCGACTGCATCCGACAATAAAATCAGCACAAAGGGAAGAGCATATTGAAAAATTGTTAACAACGGTTGGTCTTGAAAAAAGAGGTAATGATAAAGTACGGACATACTCCTTAGGCATGAAGCAAAGACTTGGAATCGCTCAGTCTATGCTGGGTCGTCCGAAGTTGTTGCTGCTTGACGAACCGTCTAATGGGCTTGACCCTCTAGGGATGAGGGAACTGAGAGACATTATAATTACATTGCGTGAGTCCGAAAATTTAGCCTTCTTTATTTCAAGTCATTTGCTCGATGAATTACAACAAATGTGTGATGAACTTATTATCATCCGTGAAGGTTCAATTATTTGGAAGGGTCCCAAAGAGAACATAGTTAAGGACGGACAAAGACTCGAAGATGCTTTCGTGGAGCTGGTACAGTAATGAATAGATTAATATTTTGTGAGCTAGAACGATTGTTAAAGAGCAAGCTGACATGGTATTTACTCGTCTGCACACCTATCCTTGCCTATGTTACAGGGAATTATATTCATGTTTTTTATCCATCTGAAACTATGTCCTCCAGTTTGTTTGTAATTATAGGTTTAAGAGAAAATTTATATTTACCGTGTAATATAGCTGTTGCTGCTATTGTTGCTGCTGTGTACACAGAGGAATATCGTGGAGGTCAGCTGCGGCTGTTGTTTTTACGTCAGTATTCTCGGGGGAAAATGTTTGTAAGTAAACTGTTAGTTATTAATATGACTATATTGGCTTTGTTGGTTATCATGGGAATTTCGCTAAGTTTGGTCGGCCTAATTCAATTTCAAAACGAAGGGGAAGCAACTATACCGCTAACGAAGAATTTACCCTTTATTTTTCAATATTATATTTTAGCTTATTTAACTTTAGCTGCAATATCATGCCTCTTTTCTTATATCGCGCTGATCAGTAAAAATGTAACTTATATGTTAGGTATTTCTATAGGTTATGTTCTTATTTCATTGTTATTTGATGGGATATTTTTGTATTTTGCTAATTTTTTTGAAAATGGATCATTCATGCATGAATTAGTTGCTTTTGTTTTAATTCCATATATGCAGCATACGGGGGTACATTCTCTAATGAATGAGCATAATACACACTCAATATTGCCAATGGCTGCCATCTTAATATTTTATATGGTTGTTTTCATATGGACTGCATATCGTCGGTTTGTTCGAGATGATTATTTGTACTAGGAGGTTACCTATGTTTGGAGTATGGATTAGTGAAATGGAGCGGATATGGAAAAGCAAGTCAATGCTCATTTTGTACCTGATTTTTATACTTTTGTTGGCCGCCAATGTGTGGGGGGGTGTGCTAAACGGTTCGGGAAGCCTCCGATTTGGTGCGGGCCGGATCGAACTGAACAACCTTAACATGCCTTGGTTTATGATGGATGGGATATCTTTGGTGCTTACACTTGTTGTATTACCCGTAATTTACGTTAATCAATTAAGTGGAGAGATTCATTCAGGAGCCTACCGGTTATATGTACTTCGGCCATTTACCCGGTTTCAAATCTGGTTCAGCAAGCTATTGGCTTTGGCTTCTACAACTGTCATATTAATCGCCTTTACGTTTATTTTTTCTATGGCAGCTGCATGGCTCTTATTTCCTCAGGCTGATGCGATGACTTTGTATGGATCTAATGCGTCAGTTAATGTAACTAAAGCAATATTTTATAGCTTTAATTTCTTTGGCTTGTTTACGCTTGCATGTTTAGCTAAATTAATGTTTTGTAGTGTGATTTGTTTATTCATTTCAAGACCACTTGTTTCCTTTGTAGCTATTTTCGTGCTTTCTTTACTCATATATAGAATTGCGATTGACTTAGTAATATTATCTGATCCATTTCAGAAAATATTACTGGCGCTTAGACCAGAAGGCTACTCCCCATTTTGGATTTATTCGCTAGGGACACTTATAATTTGTGGGCTGATAAGTTTTGTGAAATGGCAGAGGAAAATGGTTTGATGGGGGTAGTTATGTTGAAAAAAACAGACAACAGGCGTATAACTACAATATTTACGTGATATACAGGAGGTTTGTTTAAAAATGGAGATATTAAAAGATTTCGCCCTAAATACACTTGCTGTTATCGTAGGTGGACTTATCGTTTTTAATATTGCAAGATGGCCATTTGCAGCTAATGAAATTTCTGCAATGCGAAATAATGAAGTGTTACTTAGAGAGAATATCGCTCGAATAAGAAAAGAGTTAAGAAATAACTTGAAGATAGTGAGTGAGCTTAATCGGCCTCATGATCAGAGGGAACGCTCAAAAGCTGATTTTAAATGGGAAAAGAATGATGTTAATTCAATCTCTTTTTTCTCGTTCAACTATTTAATCAATTCCGGTCTAAACACGATGCTTCCAACACCTTTGGAAAGCTATATTTTTGAATCTTATAACGAGTTGGAGAAATTAAGCAACTTGTATAAAACGGCCTTCAAAGCAGATAATCTCTATGCTGAAGCCCAAGCGTTACAAGAAGCAGCAAATAATGAGTTGTTATCTGTGGAAATAAATCAAATTAGAACTAGACTCGAAGCGAATATCAAGAAAATTGAAGAGTTTAATTTATAGGTAATTCAGTCATGACATGCGAAACCTTATGGTCCTGCTCTGAAACTCCTGCGATATGAAGGGAAAGAGCATTTATTGGATAGAAGGTATAGGGGGAATTCAATGATGATCTTTGAAAACAACGATAAAGCAATTTATAACTTCTTTTTATCAGCAAGAGAAGAAGCAAATATCCTTAGCCAGTTTATGGATGATAATCATGATTTGTTATTTCCCTTTTTTGAATGTAACTTTGTGCCCTGTCCTGAGTTACAAAAATACATTGAAGAAAGAACAGTTCTTAAAAGTAAAGAACAAGTATTCGATATTAGTAATCCCTTTTTAGAGAATAAATTAATATACTGGTATAAACCACTTGATTTCGCAGACTTAACAAATATTATTGAGAGGGATTCGATGACTTATCGATGTATAGTTGTACCTAAGAATGGGAAGTTAAGCGAATATAGATTTAAATTATTTACATATGAACATGCGATATATAAGGGAAAGGAAACAAGAGTGCTTTGGATAGATGAAGCAATAGAAAATGATTTTATCCAAAATGTTTATCCCAAGATAAACGATAGTCGACATTCATGCGGCACTGGTTAGGTTGTCAGCGTATTCACGCCGCAGAGTTGTCCTCTTTAGTTGTTAGATGTATAATCATGGAAAAAGATTTTTTGAAAAGAGTAATTATCCGGGCCAATCGGCCCTCGATTTGCGTACATATTGTTTAGATTATAATTACGACCGATTAGGTGTACATATGGAGGAAAACAGAATGAACATGCCAAGTAACAGTGAATTGACATTTCTTTTTGAAGGTGACGAGCAGCAGCTGGAACTATTTATTGAAAGGCATTATAAAACTTTCGAGCGCTATCAATTGATAGATGATTTGAAAGAGCTGAAAAATGATTATGAGCTTGAAGAGCAAATCTCGATTGTGTTTTCTGTCGTATATGGTGTTTCTGTGGATTGGCGTGAGGATGATGAGGAAATCGTTCGAATGTTCAGTGAACGGCTACAAGAGGAAACAGTTGAGGTTACGTTTACAGACAAAGGATTGGATGTTACTTATAACGACCAGCTGCATTCGATTGCACTTACCTTTTCCGGAGATGATCGCTATATCACGATTCGCGGCTTCCAGGAGCTGATCCGGGAGAAGTACGAAATTCGTCTGCTTGAATACTCGTATTTTTCCGATACTCACGATTTTTTGATTTTACCGAAGCGGCAATGGGAGGAATTGGAGGCCCGGTACCCGGAAAGTATCGGGAAAGTGTTCCGCATCATCGATGATAAACTGGACTATCCGACAATGTGATAAGCTGCAGATTAACATATATCACTAAAGAAGCTCGTTCAACATATAACCCAGCCGAAGGTAAGAGTTATCTCTAAGGCTGGGTTGTTTCATAAATACGAAATCTTTAGCGGGGAGTGGCATATGAAGAACAGGAAAATTATTGTGCTGCTAATGTGTTTTCAATTGCTTTTCATTATAGGTTGCGAAAACCAATCGGCAATAAACCAAGAAAATGCCAGCAGGGTTGTTGAATTGACGAATGAAAATGAACTTCTGCAGAAAAAGCTGGATGAAGTAAACGAACTGAACGCAAGTTTAATGTTAAAGAACGAAGAGTTAATTCGTTATGATGAAGATCTCATACCTAAAGAGCATGAAATTATTTATGACTTAAGAATTCCTATTAGTGTTTTTGAAGTGGTGCATAAGCATTTTCTGGCAATACAAGAGGATGATATCGATTTACTGAAAGAAACGATAAAGGATAATACAGGTTTAAGCGATCGCGTCTACCAGCTTTTGGAGATTGGAAAAACGACGAAAATTGAACTTAAAGCATTAAATTATCAGCATGAGAATACTTATGAAAATGGTTCGAAAGTTACAAAAAGTATAGTTGTAGGTGTTAAATATAATGATAACAACGTTTCTTTCGCCCTTCAAAACACAAATGATCAAGGATGGATGATTGTAGACATCGATTGAAGAAAAGGGGGAAATAAAGTCTAACATTCAGAAAGGAGTATTCCATTGAAGGAAGTAAATGAAAAGCAAAAAGAATTATTGAAGAAGTTGAAACAAATTAGAGACCAATATGTTGATTTTTCTGTAGGAAGCCTAGAAGTAGATTCAAAGCTAAACTGGAGTACATATCGAGAAGAATATATAAGACTCGGATCATTGCTGCATTCAAACAAGGATAAACAATCATTTCGAGAAATTCAAGTGGAGTTGATAGATGAAGTAATATATAGAATTCTTGAGATGCTCGACGGATATGGAGGTTTAACCTTCGAAATAGAAATGATGGATAAGGATACACGGCAGTCAATTACTGAAGGAATTCAATTGCACGATAAATACATGGAAAACACCGATACTTAAGATCGGGGCTCACCCTTGACTGAAAGATGTATAATCATGGAAGAAGATTAGAAAATGATAACACTATGGAGACTAAACTAATGATTAATTATTTGATGGTTATCTTTATTCTGACCATGATCATCCATACGGTAGAAACATTATCTTACTCACTAAGATATGCTGGGGTGAAGATCAATAAGATTGCGGTCGCGCTTTCTTTAACAGGTATTATCGTACTTATTTCGAGAACCGCTAATTTAATTCAAGCTCCATTGACAGCTAAAATTATTGATTACGCTAAAATCGATCCAGCTTTTAATGTGCTGTACAATCTCAGAATCATATTAATTTCCTCCACGATGGGCACTTTTATGGCCATTCTTCTTTTTCCTACTTTTGTTAACGTTTGGACCAGAGTCATATCCAAGCTGGAGCTTGCTGGTTCCTTACCAAGACTCATATCTAGCGTAACGGTAGCGCAATTAAGAAATGTGAGAACTTATATAAAAAAACCGTCATTCAATTTTTATCATTATAGATATTTAGGCATATCTAAGCGATTTATACTCTTAAATATTTTGGTTACGGCAATTTACACAGTAGGAGTACTGTCATCCCTTTATGCTGCTCATTTAGTTCCTTCATTGAGTACAACAGCATCACAATCATCGGGCCTTATTAATGGAATAGCAACCATATTATTGACGATTTTTATAGACCCGCAAGTAGGTTTAATTACAGATAAAGCGATTAATAACGAAGAGTACAGAGATCAGCTCGGAAAAATATACAATACTTTAATGGTGTCCCGATTATTGGGTACAGTGCTTGCACAAGTATTACTATTGCCTGCATCCTATTTTATAGTTATGATCATCAAACTGATTTGATTTTTTATCGAGAAGTAGTTCGTGTAAAAGTAAATATTGAGACTAGGTGATTATTTTGAATACATCGCTTATACATTCTGCTGAAGGATTAATTGAAAAAGTAAAAGAAAAATATCCTGATTACAAAGGGAAAATCGCGACTATTGAAGAGATGGAGAGCTTGCAAAACCAATTAGGCATTATCTTGCCAAAGGATTTAATTCATCTATACACTGCTGTACCGATTATTGATGCCGAATTTGGATTTCAGGAATATGAGCCCGAGCCTGATTTTGATGGAATATCGTATATCTTATGGGGCGGGATTAAAGATATATTAGACGAGAGTTTAAGATATCAACCTGGAATACATGTACTGAAGGAAGGGTATCTGTTTGTTGCAAATTGCTCGCATGGAAGCGGGGATCCGATATTTATCAAATTTGAAGAGGAAGGGAAATACGGTGTATACCGAATTTTTCATGATGACATTAGCATCAGCAAGGTATCGGATTCATTAACGGAGTTATTTTATAATGCGAAACTATAATGAGGTTTTTCATATTATTGACGATGGCTAGCCATGTCCAGCAAGGTGAAATTAAGGAGATGAAAATGAAGTATTCAAAAGAAGAATTAGATTTAATTCAGCAGCTGGATCAGTATGCTGCAAATAAAAAAATTACTTACTATAAAGCTATACCTCAAGAACTTTATCAAGAGATGAAAGCCATGATGAGAAGTGTAAAATTTGAGGGTTCGCTCCAGGAATACTTTGAATATTTGGGTTACATTTTTAATCCCGTATCCAAATATCCTAAAAGCAGCACTGAAATAACTGCTCTGCTTTTGCAGCACTATCCAAGCAGATCTATCACGAACCTCGAAAATGTCGACAGGAATTTATACTATATTATCCAGGACAAGGCATTGCAAAATATGATGGATATTCCGGAGTACATCCATCAATTAGGTTTCAAATTTGTTTTTCATAGCAATATATATCCGCACTCTCCTTCCTATTATATCGGAACATCCGAAAAGGAATATATCAATAGGCTCAATAGATTGTTCCCGGAAGGGACTATAGTGATTGAAGAGCTCATTGAAAAAAACAGTTGGCTATTTAAAAATATTAATTACTTAAGGCAAATCCGCTCCATACAAACCATTGATGAACAATTAGAGTTTTTTGGATTTAAAGTATTAAGAAGATGGAACGGTTAATGGTTAAGGTTGTCCCTCAGAAAATATTTAATTCCGATGTGCGGATGGTGAGGTGATTTGATCAATGTGGATCCCCTATGAAGTGGTTAGAAAGCAACCTCAAGACTTTAACATCAAATACAGGATCACACAATAAATGCTAGAAAAATCAGGAGGAGAAATCTATGTTTACTCACATTATAAGCAATGACCTGCAATTAAAACTGCTTGAAATGCGGCATGCTGAAGAAATGTTCAAGTTGTCTGATCACAATCGAGTACACTTAAGAGAATGGCTGCCATGGGTAGATGATACAAAAAGTGTAGAACAAACTAAAGAGTTTATACAGCTTTCATTAAATTTATTTGCTGACAACAATGGTTTTAGCTCAGGTATTTTCTATAAAGAAAAAATCGTAGGCTGCATTGGGCTGCACAGTATTGATTGGAGAAATAAACAGACTTCTATTGGCTATTGGCTATCTGCAGATCAGCAAGGAAAAGGCATCATGACCAGCTCCTGCAAGGCAGTGATTAATTATGTCTTTCATGAATTATCACTAAATAGAGTTGAAATCAGGGCGGCCGTACAAAATTCAAAGAGCAGAGCTATACCTGAACGATTGAATTTCTGTAACGAAGGGATCATTAGACAGGCGGAATGGCTTTATGATCATTATGTAGACTATGTTGTATATGGAATGTTGAAGGAAGATTGGAAAATAACTTAGGAAAAGAAAAGGATGATTGCTTTTGCAAATTCAAGGTGTAAATCACATCTGTTTCTCCGTTGCAAGCTTAGAGCAGTCCATCCCATTTTATGAGCAAGTTTTCGGGGCAAAGCTTTTAGTTAAAGGCAGAAAACTTGCTTACTTTGATTTAAACGGGATATGGCTTGCTTTGAATGAAGAACCGGAGATTGAAAGAAATGAAATATTTCATTCGTATACTCACATTGCTTTTACTATCAAAGAAGAAGCATTTGAAATCTATAAAGAAAAACTGGAAAAACTTAAAGTTAACATCCTCTCAGGAAGAGAACGGGATGAAAGAGACAAGAAGTCTATTTACTTCACAGATCCCGATGGACATAAATTTGAGCTGCATACCGGGCAGTTGGAAGACCGATTGAAATATTATAGGGAATCTAAAACTCATATGACTTTTTTTGAATAAAATGCTGGGAAAGGATCAATAGGATGCAGACAGAGTTGTTGAATATTTATGATGAGAATAGAGTACATATAGGTGTGGCTACACGTGCTGATGTGCATCAACTTGGTTATTGGCATGAATCCATTCATTGCTGGTTTGTTAGTCATGATGAAAATGAGGACTATATTTACTTTCAACTTCGTAGTGAACACAAGAGGGACTATCCTAACCTTTTGGATATTACGGCGGCCGGACATTTATTATCCCATGAAACGGTCGGGGATGGAATAAGGGAAATTAAAGAGGAGACGGGTATAGAAGTCTCTATGAGCGAACTAATTTCATTGGGGATCATGAATTATGTTGTCACTAACCAAGCCTGGATCGATAAAGAAATCGCGTATGTTTTTTTGTATCGCTGCGAATTGTCATTCGATGATTTTTCCGTGCAACAAGATGAAGTATCAGGGATTTTTAGAGCTCGCTTTAATGACTTTGTTAAATTGTGGTTAGGACAACAAAATCAGATTGATATACATGGGTTTCAACTGGACGATGACGGACAAAAAAGGAAAGTGAAACAAACCGTGGGGAGAAATCAGTTTGTTCCACATGACGAATCTTTTTATCAAGCTGTATTACATCAAATAAAAGAAGTTTTGCAAGACACGAACCCAAAGTGAGCCTTAGGCATAAAGGTCCCGGAATTACTGGAAATATAATACACCGATAGAACTATTCTTAAGTAAAGGCATAGGAAGATAGAAAATTCAGCGTTTTTCTGGAGGGATTTTGATATTAATGTCGAAAAATAACATTTGAGATGTTTTGAGATGATTTTTAGGGAGGGAGATGTCGTTGAGCTTTTTTGACAAGTTCAAGACAGGTGTAGCCGAGGCCGGGAATAAGGCCAAAATGGTTGTTGAAGTCAACCGTTTGAAAATGCAAAATAGCAGCAAACAAAACGAAGTCAACGAACAATATCAGGCCATTGGCAAGCTTGTGTACGCGGCTGCCGAGCAGGGATCATGGCCGTTGCCTTTGGAGGAGTTTGCAGCTCCGATCGAGCGCATCGTTCAGCTGCGGATGGAAATTGAACAAAATCTGCTGCAAATCGCCAATTTATCCGACATGAAGGTGTGCAGATCCTGCGGAAGCAGCGTTCCGGTAAATGTTCGTTTTTGCTCTAGTTGCGGAAGTACGTTTGAGATTAGCGTGGACCCTATTCCAGTAGAGGAATCTGGAGAGGATAACAACGGGGAAACAAACGCAGGTTTACTGCCTGAAGCCAAATCCGAGGAGGAAACGTCCTGATGCAGCAATTTTCTGTGGTGCTCAAAGAGCTTCGTTTATGGTTTGAGTCATTTAAATGGTATTCGGCGATTCGTGCCTATGCTCTGCATTTATTGTTTGGCGGGTTAGGCATTATGTTCTTATACCAGCTCTTAAGTGTTGTCATGCCTTGGCAGAGCCTTAAAGTGCTGAATACTCTTTTTTTCACAATCCCGTTATTGTCACTGGCAAACCTCGCGTTCCTGTTAGGAGTATGGCTGACTTTGATTTCGCCTAATGTGAAATATCTGCCGTACGGATTATGGGGAAGGGCATTGTACGTTATTTTTCCCTTTACTTCGATTTCTTTGTCCAGTTTAATATCGGTAGCCGTTTACGCATTCCTTGGTTATATGCTGTTTAAATATACAGCGACTTCGTATGCAGAGCAGTCACGCATTTCTTCGCTCGATAACTGATTCAAGCCGGCTCTGTACATAACGCTGAACGATGAGCTTAGGGTACTGTTTTACACGTTTCGCATCTTTTACGTGATGCGATAATTAGTAATTCATCAATGGTGGACATGAATAGCAAGCCAAGCGCTCTTCGTCCCATGTGGCGAAGGGCGCTCTTTAATTGTCCCGCCGTGCAACAATTTTATCGTACATAAAATCATAGATTGGGGACAAGAGTTATGAATGATAGTGTTGATTTCGAAAAAGATTTCGGGTTTGCCCGGGTCTATACGATAGAACTGAAATACAGGCAGCAGCCTAAGCTCGATCGGGGTTTACTCTATGAGAAAATGGAGCAATATACCGGTACAATAGAACAGCCTAGAGCAACGGGGGAAGATACAGCCGGGTTAGCAGTAGGGGAAGCAAATGGAACGGGTCAGGATAACCTGATTCATTTCTTTCATTTCAACTACATGGTTCAGTACGCGGAAGGAGAGATGCCAGCTCAGACCACTCTGGTGGAAATTGATCATCGTCCGGCTGCGGATTACGAGACGGCGATTCAGCAATGCTGGCATTGGCAGGAGGCTGAGCAAACCTTGAATGAATGCAGCTATTCGCTGCTGTTAGCGGATATGATGGCGTCCGGACTTGAACCCAAGTCCAGACTGCAGTTGTTTACCGGAGCACTTCGGGCAGTACTTGAGGCAGCGCCTTGCGATGCGATTTACTTTCGGGAGAGCGACAAGCTGGTAGAGCCTGGCCCGTACCTGGCCGCCATTGAAGACGGGAACTTATTATACGGAGCGATGAATATACGCTTTTATAACGTGGAAGGAACCGGACATGGGCAAGAGGAGCGCTTGATGGACTCTATCGGACTAGCGGCGCTGGGCATCCCCGATGTACAATGCCATTACTATGCTCTCACTCCTTCAGAGGTTGCCGGTCATTTAATGGACATCGCGTATTATTTATTTACCCACGGAGACATTATCGAGGATGGGGAGACGGTAGACTTATCCGAAGACATGCGTTGGCGCTGTGAGCACCAGTATGCGTTAGCTGGACCGCATCGCGCCGTGATCGATTTGGACCCGGGCGAACCTTATTACGCAGGACGACAGGGAAATGACGAGGAAGCCGCCTCTGCTGAATAATATTTAAATTAGACAGGCTCCTCCGCTATTCTACTGGCAAGTGTAAGGGATGAAACAACGTAATGATGGCTGATGTGGATGACAGAGAGGAGACATAATGGCCATGTGGCGCCGATTTTTTTCGTATTACCGGCCTTATAAAGGTTTATTTATATTGGATTTCAGCTGTGCAGTCATCGCGGGGGTTCTGGAACTTGGGTTCCCGCTAGCTGTCAGCAAATTTATCGACGATCTGCTTCCAGGAGGAAACTGGAGCATGATCGTGGTTGCAAGCGTTGGGTTGTTATGCGTTTACGCGCTGAATACGGTATTGAACTATATCGTGACCTATTGGGGTCATATGTTAGGCGTCAATATTGAGACGGAAATGCGGCGTAAAATGTTTGAGCACATTCAAAAGCTGTCATTCCGGTTTTTCGATAATCACAAGACAGGGCACCTGGTCGGCAGAGTGACGAATGATTTGAACGAAATCGGAGAGCTTGCGCATCACGGCCCGGAAGACGTGTTTATTGCTGTCATGACGCTCGCGGGTTCATTTTCGCTGATGGCTTACATAAATCTTGAGCTCGCGTTGATCACCTTTATCATTATTCCGATTATGGCCTGGTTGATTATCGTGTTTGGGGGCAAGATGACCAGGACTTACCGCCGGTTGTTCGCCAATGTCGGCAATTTCAACGCCCGGATCGAGGAAAATGTCGGCGGAATCCGCGTCGTGCAATCGTTCGCGAATGAAGAACACGAGAAAAAATTGTTTTCGGTGGATAACCGGAATTACCGAGAGACGATGCTGTCAGCGTATAAAACGATGGCCAAGAGCATCTCGGTCAGCTACATGCTGATGAGGCTGATCACTATTTTCGTCATGGTTTGCGGGGCCTGGTTTTATATCCAAGGCAAGATCGAGCTGGGTGAATTTATGGCCTTTATATTGTTATCGAATATTTTCTTCCGTCCGATCGAGAAGATCAACGCCGTAATTGAAAGTTATCCGAAGGGCATCGCCGGGTTCAAAAGGTACACAGAGATTCTAGATACCGAGCCGGATATTGCGGATAGGAAAGATGCAGTCGCGGTCGATACGCTGCGGGGCGATATTCGCTTCGAGAACGTAACGTTCGGTTATGAGGCTGATCGGAATATTTTGGATGGAATTAATCTATCGATTCGCGCGGGAGAAACGGTTGCGTTTGTAGGTCCTTCAGGTGCTGGAAAAACGACCATTTGCAGTCTTCTGCCGAGGTTTTACGATGTGAACGGAGGACAGATCACGGTGGATGGCATGGATATCCGAGATATGACGCTGCAGTCGCTGCGCAAAAATATCGGCATTGTTCAACAAGACGTGTTCCTTTTCGCAGGAACGATCCGGGAGAACATCATGTACGGCGATCTGAAGGCCACCGAAGAGCAAATTTGGGGAGCGGCCAAGCGGGCATCTCTGGAAGAGATGATCAGCCAATTGCCTGACGGGATGGATACGGTCATTGGCGAACGGGGCGTGAAGCTGTCAGGAGGGCAGAAGCAGCGGCTTGCCATCGCTAGAATGTTTCTGAAGAATCCTCCGATCTTGATTCTGGACGAGGCGACGTCAGCGCTGGATACCGAGACGGAAGCGGCGATCCAACAATCGCTTTCCGAGCTGTCCATCGGACGGACGACGCTGGTCATTGCCCACCGTTTGGCAACGATCAAAAACGCCGACCGGATCATCGTCATCGACGAGAGCGGCATTGCTGAGCAAGGACGGCATGCGGAGCTTGTCGCTTCTGGCGGCGTCTATAGCAGGCTGCATCAGGCGCAATATCAACAGGCGTAAGATAAAACGGCGGGAACCGTCCCAGAGTTGTTTAAAAACAGAGGCCTGACAGCCTATGTCTGCACAAAAATACCGATACAGCATTAGAGCGAGGTTCGTGGATAAACTCCAACAACATTCGCTCTTTTTTAAATAAGGCCTAATGGCTTCTATAGCCTTCAATATGAGATAACATTATCTACTAATATGAACAAAGGTTATAAATAACGAATGAATTCAGATGGGGAGGTATAGAAAATGTCTATTATCGGGACGCTGCTAGCTATAATAATTGCCATACTGATTTCCTTCTTTCTTGGTCCGATTGGAGTGCTAATTCTGCTTTCCGTTATTTTTGGGTTGGTACTTAACATGTATATTCGAAACCGGGAAATGCATAATGACATCCAACGTATCAAGGAAAAGTTAGGGATCCTGGAGCAGGACGAGTTTAATATGAGCAATGAAGAGATTGAAGAGGAACTGCTAGAGGAATTGAAGCAGGAAGGCCGCGATAATAAAATATAGCTCTTAAGTCGTCTGAAAAAAATACGAACAGGCTTTCGCTTTGATGGTATAATGGTGTCGTGATGGAGGTCTATGGACGATGAACGATAGAACGGGCAGGCACGGATATCAGAATCAGATGGTTAACAATCAGAGGAGGACTAGGGAGCAGCAGCTTACTTTTGCCGAGATCGAGTTTGAGCAGCCAGAACGGAAAGGAGCGGAGCCCTTTGTGGTGATTCCTGAACGCGGCGAGCGGGAAGTAGATTGGCAGCAGAGTTTCCGCTATGTTTCCCGGGAGCGGCAGTTTGTGGAGCAGGCCCGAGAGCTCGAATGGAAGGGTGGAGCAGTGGGGGAGTTTGTCCCCTTTCACGCTTACTGGCCTACCTATGAGCAAATGCAGCCGGGACAGCTGCGCTGGTATTTGTATTGGCGGGGAGAGGTACGCTCAGGGCGGTATCCGGATACGGATTTGTCTTATCTTTTTGTGTACCTGTATGAACTGATTCATGGCATTGGCACGAATGAACCGGCCGAGGGGTATAAGCAGATGCAGCAGGTATGGCTGGCTTACCGGGAGCGTTATCCGAAGCTGGAAGCATACGTACGTGAATGGCTGTATGACTACGGGCTGGTGTTTGGGTTGGATGTCCCGCCTTCCGAACCGCTGCAGAAGCTCCCCAGGAATTTATCCCTAGAGCTGAAAGAGCTAGAGTGGAAACGCAGGTTTACCGCTGAGCCGCTTGCGCTGACCTGGGACATGCTGCGGACGCTAGTCGACTACGACGTGGAGAAGAGCCGTTTTTACACCGGGCAAGGGCGCAAGGATTTGCAGCTTTATGCCTCGAAAGCGGTGGCACTGGTCGATGGATATTTGTCAAAAATCGAGGGAGCTAGGCTGCTGAAGCGATTTATGCCCCGCGAGAAAATAGTGAGCAGGCCCTTGTTCCGTACCGCTGTATACAATCATGAGCTGTACGGGCGCAGTGTTACGGTCAGCGTTCTGCCGATCAGTACACATCTTCCGCTGCGCTCGTATTTGACCCAGCTTGTCAGGTTCACGGAGAATAAGCTGCGCGAGTTATTGGGATTTAGAGGCAAGCTGCGGGGCATCCAGCTGGAGCCGGAGGTGGAGCAGCTCGTTGAACGATTCCTGCATAAAGAGTTCGAGCAGCGAAAGGCCGAGGAGGCCAAAGCGAGCCTGCCCCGGGTGAAGATCAACGTATCGAAGCTGCAAAGGACTCAGTGGGAATCCGACGAGGTGCGGGATATGCTGACCGTTGAGGAGCAGGCACCTGTTACCGGCGAGAGAAGAGAAGGTGCCGTACCGCCGCTGCAACTGGTCAAGGGGAGCAAGGTGCTGGACCCTGAGAAAGCAGCGAAGCTGCAGCAGGCAGAGCTCGATTTCGAGCGGGGCTGGATGGAGCCTGAGGAAATAGAGCATACGCAGGTTAGACTTGTTTCTACGCGTCACGACTTCAAGGAAGATTCCATAGCGACCAGGCACCAGGCTCAGCCTCCCTCTGAAACAAATATGCGTGATGATAGCGAGAGCCTGGATACAGAAATTAGCGCTGTGACCGGAAGATGTAAGAAAATTGGGGCTGAGGAGATTGGGATGGAGCTGCCGGGGGAGTGGCGCGAAGTATTCGCCCGGTTGTCCACGGCGCATCTCAAAATGCTGTCCGCACTGCTTGATGGAGCGGACGCCGCAGTGCGGTTCAGCATTGCCGAGCGGGCTGGCTCCATGCCCGAGCTGCTGCTGGACGAAATCAACGAAATCGCGATGGAGTGTATTGGCGACTTGCTCGTCGATGGCGATGAGATCGCCCGGGAGTACAAGGAAGAGCTGCGGAGTTTGCTTAGCTAACAGAGTTCCACATGTTCAGATGAATGAGGTGACACCGGTGAAACAGATACAAATACCAAAACGCCTGACCACGGCGCTGGTGAACTCCCTGACAGCAGGGGTAGTTCCGCGGGTCGGGCTGGAGCATATCGCCGTCGGGCGAAGGGCAGAGGTGGCTTCGATCCTGCAGGATATGGACAATATCTCGGAGGGCGGGGCGGCTTTTCGCCTGATTACCGGACGGTATGGAAGCGGCAAAAGCTTCTTGCTGCAAATGATCCGCAACTATGCGATGGACCGGGAGTTTGTGGTGGCAGACGGAGATTTATCGCCAGAGCGGAGGCTCGTCGGCACCAAAGGACAAGGGCTTGCTACCTACCGTGAGCTTATGATGAACATGTCCACTCGAACGAGACCGGACGGGGGCGCCCTGGAGCCGATGCTGCAAAAATGGATCGTTTCGCTGCAGCAGGAGCAAATGCAGGCGGCCGGCCTGCGGCCCGGTGATCCGGCGCTGCACGAAGCGGTAGAGCTCCGCATTTATGCGGTATGCAATGAGATGCAAAATCTGGTGCACGGCTTTGATTTCGCCAAAGTGTTGGCCGCCTACTGGAACGGCTATAAGCTGGGAGAGGACGACCGGAAAGCGGCAGCGCTGCGCTGGCTGCGCGGGGAATACCCGAACCGCACGGAGGCGCGCAAAGAGCTCGGAGTTGGCGCCATCATCGACGATGATAATTGGTACGACTACATGAAGCTGTGGGCGGAGTTTGCAGTGCGCATAGGATACAAAGGGCTGCTGCTGTTTATAGATGAAGGCGTCAATTTGTACAAAATCACCAACAGCATTTCCCGTCAGAGCAACTACGAGAAGCTGCTCACGATGTTCAACGACACGATGCAGGGCAAAGCGCAGTACCTGGGGATCTATCTGGGCGGAACACCGCAGTTCGTCGAGGACGAGCGCAGAGGGCTGTTTAGCTATGACGCCCTGCGTTCCCGGCTGATGGATGGCCGCTACAGCAGCAGCTCGCGCCGGACGTATACTTCGCCGATTCTGAAGCTGGACATGCTGTCCCATGAGGAGATCCTCGTCCTGCTGCAGAAGCTGCGGGACATCCATGCCATGCATTTCGGCTATGAAGCTCAGCTTGCGGATGAACAGCTGATCGCCTTCATGCAGGCGGCGGTGAACCGGCTTGGTGCCGAAGAACTGCTGACGACCCGCGAGGTGGTCCGGGATTTCATGGATGTGCTTCATATGCTGCACCAGCATGAGGAGCTTTCGTTCGAGGAACTGCTGGGCGAGCGGGAACGGGAGCATGCAGTGAACGCGAATGACCGCAAGAGCGGAGCGAAGGATGATCTGGATGATTTCCTGGCGGAGTTTGAGTTATGAGCGGATCGAGTCCATTTTCCCGATTGGCGCCGTTTATCCAGGAATACATTTACCGGAAGCAATGGGACAGCCTGCGGGAGGCCCAGGTCGAGGCCTGCCGCGTGCTGCTCGATACGAGCCATCATTTGCTGATCGCTTCCGGCACGGCGTCGGGCAAGACGGAGGCAGCTTTTTTTCCGGCGTTGACGGAGCTGTATCAGCGTCCTTCCGGGTCGGTCGGCATACTCTACATCGGACCGCTTAAGGCACTGATCAACGATCAGTTCGAGCGCATTACCGAGCTGCTGCGGGAGGGGGAGGTGCCGGTATGGCATTGGCACGGCGATGTCTCCCAGGCGGAGAAAACCAAGCTGATGCAGCGGCCATCCGGCGTCCTGCAAATAACGCCCGAGTCGCTGGAGGGACTGCTCATGAACCGGCCGAATGCGATACCGGCCTTGTTCCATGATTTGCGGTACATCATGATTGATGAGGTTCATGCGTTTATGGGGGCCGACCGGGGCATTCAGGTGCTGAGCCAGCTGACCCGGCTGGAGCGTATGGCCTCCTGTTCCCCGAGGCGAATCGGCCTGTCCGCCACGTTGAGCGACTACGAGGCCGCGGCCCGCTGGCTTGGAGCCGGAACTTCGCAGCCCGTGGAGGTCGTATCTCCCCAAGGCGGACGGAAGCTGAAGCTGTCGGTGGAGCACTTCTCGTTCCCGGATGCCCGGGATGAGCGAGAGGCCGAGCATTTGGAGCTGGCAAAGCAAAACTATTACAAATTCATCTATGACCATACCCATCGGAAAAAAGCGCTCGTCTTCACCAACAGCCGCTCCGACGCCGAACTGACTACGCTGGAGCTGCGGCGGATCGCCGCAAAGCGGGAGGAGCGCGACGTATTCCACGTGCACCACGGCAGTATTTCGGCGATGCTGCGCGAGGAGGCCGAAGCGGCACTTCGTTCCGGCTCCGGGCCGGCGGTGGCCGCAGCGACGGTGACGCTGGAGCTCGGCATCGACCTTGGCGAGCTGGAGCGGGTCATTCAACTCGGCGCACCGTACAGCTGCTCCAGCTTCGTGCAGCGGTTGGGCCGCTCTGGCCGCCGGGGCGATCAGGCGTCGGAGATGATGTTCCTCTGCGCGGAGGAAGAGGACGAGGAGGCGCAGCTGCCTGCGCGGATGCCGTGGATGCTGCTGCGGGCGATCGCTGTCATTGAGCTGTACGTCCGCGAGCGCTGGGTAGAGCCGCTGGATTTGCGGCGCAAGCCGATTGGCGTGCTCTATCACCAGACGATGAGCACACTCAAAAGCATCGGTGAAGCAGAGCCCGCCGAACTGGCGCAGGCCGTGCTGACCTTGCCGGCATTCCGCGGCGTAGAGCCGGAGGAGTTCAAGCAGCTGCTGCAGTATTTGCTGCAGACGGACCATATTCAGCAGACAGAGGAAGGCACGCTGATTATCGGGCTTGGCGGCGAGAAGATCGTAAACAACTTCCGCTTCTACGCGGTGTTCAAGGATGACGAAGAGCATGCGGTATATAACGGCTCCGAGGAGATCGGAAGCATCACGACCGTGCCGCCGCCGGGCTACTGCTTCTCGCTGGCCGGCAAGCTGTGGAAGGTGGAGGAAGTAGACAGCAAGCACAAGGCCGTCTATGTCAAATCCTCCAAGGGCAAGGTGGATACGCTTTGGCTTGGTGCTGGCGGAGACGTTCATACGCGGGTGATGCAGAAAATGCGCCAAGTTCTGCAGGAACAGACGCTGTACCCGTACCTGGCTCCCGGCGCGGTAAACCGTCTGGAACGGGCGCGCAGACTGGCCAGGGACAGCGGGCTGCTGCACAGTCCGGTCATTCCGGCAGGCGGCGATTCACTGTTTATTTTGCCGTGGGCGGGGAGTAAGCAGTTCCGTACGTTGGAGCGCCTTCTTAAGCACAATCTGGCTGAACCGATGAGATTGCGTCAAGTTGTCCCTATGGAGCCGTATTATATGGTCGTTTCGGGAAGAGCACCTGCTGCAGAGCTGCTGGCAGGCATTCAAGCTGAACTATCCGCGGTCAGGGACCCGGAAGCCTTGCTGGATGCTGCTGAAGCACCGTACCTGGGCAAGTACGACGAATTCGTGCCTCCCGAGCTGGTGCGGCGTGCATTTGCCGTAGATGGATTGGATGTAAATGGGCTGAATGAAGCACTCGCTTCTTTTTCAATATGATTAAAAGGAGATTAGGAAATGGCGGCGAAAGCAAAAGTGTCGGCACCCCAGCTTCCGGCCACTTTGCAGGAAGCAGACTTGGACGAATTGCTGGAGAGTGAAGATCATGAGCTCGTAAATGCCTTGGTAAACGGCGGGAATATGGAATATGAGACTCTGGAGAAATGCATTGTGGCTAAAGCGATGTTTCGTGGTTGCTCTTTTGCCAATACGAGGGTTGAGCGGATGGATATGACGGATGTTGTGCTGGAAAACTGCGATCTGTCCAATGCCATACTGGAACAGGGCGTGATCTACCGTGTTCATTTCAAAGACTGTAAATTGACAGGCGTAAATTTGAACAAAGCCAATCTGGGACATGTAACGTTCGAAAATTGCGTGATGAATTTGGCCGATTTGGTGGAGGCCTCGCTCAAGCAAGTAATATTTAGCGGATGTTCTTTGCGGAACGCTAATTTTTACGGCAGTAAGCTTAAAGAGGTAGAGCTTGACAACTGCGATCTGAATGAGGCGGATTTTACCGATACTTCGCTAAAAGGGATAGATATCAGCACCTGTACGTATGACCGGATTGATATTCCGCCACAATCCTTGGCGGGATGTACGGTGTCTCCCGAACAGGCAATTGGCTTTGCCAAGCTGTTGGGGTTGAAGGTGAAATATTAATCAGCACCATCAGGGCGGAAAGATTAGCGAGGACAGTCCTCAGTATGGGGGGCTGTCTTTTTTTGTTGTGTATGGTGTTGAACTAAGACTATAATGGGAGATAAAATTATCTTACAGAATAATGAAATGGAGGTATAATTAAGGTTGTCCCTATTAGTTTTAATCTAATAATCGGACGGTAAATCCGCCTAATTATGAGAGGAGCTCCCATGTTAAGGTTTTTCCTACTTGCTTTTTCGTTAGTTTTTACATTAACTGGTTGCAATAATAAAGCGACACCGCCCAAGCCGCTTGGGGAAGAAGATTTTCGTTTTGAGTACAATTCGGCCGAAATTACTGAAAATACAGAAGCAGAAGAAATTGAAAGCAAATTAGGTTTTGGTGCGGATTTTGACGCGAACAATAACGGGTATATTAGCAGCGGGGGAGGCGCGATAAGATGGCAAGCGGCCTATCCAAACTCGGATGATGTGGAATGTAGAATGGTCTTTTTAACGACCGCCAGTGATACGACGTATTTAGTGTTTGCACAATTAAACAATGTGAGCACAAACAGAGGTGTGAAAGCGGGAGATTCTTATGAGAAATTATTCGAAATGTATGGAGAGCCCCAATCGAAGTTAACGCCCTACGAAGGATATGAAACGTACAGATATACTCTTAATGAAAAATACATCGACTTTGTGATTGATAATGATGCCAATAGCATCGATTATATCGTCATCGATTATCGCTCCTATCAAGCAGATCAGGACCAGAGCTATGAATCCTTGTAAAATTAAGTAAATTATGGATGAGGATATACCCATTTTATGCCTTCGGAAGGCAGCAAGATAAATACCCATAATTTAAGTACAAGAACAATACTGGGTGAGGTAATGTTAATGGAAAATCTTCTAACAGAGCTATTGATTAGACCTGCGTCACTTAAAGAGGCCCCAATCGTATTGGATTTATGGCAAAGCTCGGCAAAATGGCTTAATTCAAAAGGAATCAATCAATGGCGGCCGGAAAAATTTAATTTGGAACAAGTCATCGATTTTTTCCATGATGGCTCGGACGTATATGTAGCCGAATCAAATCAAGAAATTGTAGGTACCTATATATTGACATGGACAGACCCTTTGATTTGGCAAGAGCTTGATTGTCCTGAGGCCGGTTATATACATAGATTCGCAGTTCATAGAGACTATAAAGGATTAGGCATTGGACAATATCTGTTAAACAGCGCTGAGGAACAGATCAAGCTTAAAGGAAAAACGCTGGTCAGGCTTGATTGTATGGCGGATAACGTAAGACTAAATCAATACTACAAGGATTATGGATTCCAATTTGTCAGAAGACTCAATCGAGAGGGCTGGAGTGCCAACTTGTACGAGAAGTATTGATATAGGAGAGAGTAATGAATATAAACATAGTAAATCTTGCGGACCAAATGAATTATCTCGATGTTATTAGCCGGTGGTTATGGCAGGAATGGGGGAAGGAATCGACATTTGAATATATCAAATACGCGGTTCAGCATCATGCCCAAAGAGACAGGATTCCCATGACTTTTGTTGCTTTAGCCGAAGATGAGCCTATCGGCACGGTATCGCTGTGGATGAATGATTTAAAATGCAGACAAGATTTATATCCTTGGCTGGCTGGTTTGTATGTCGTCGAAGAGAAGAGGAAGATGGGGATCGGCAAGCTGCTGCAAGCACATGCTATAGCAGAAGCCCGGAAATTAGGGTATCCCTATCTATATTTAATTACGGACCATGACGGATATTATGAAAGACTCGGCTGGACATTCAAAGAACTCGCTCCAAAGGCGGATGGGGAATATACAAGGGTATATAGTTTTGATTTATTAACTGCCTCATCGCAGCAGCAATCGAGGCCGTTTTCTTAATGCAGGATAATAATAATTTAGAGGGGGTAAGGTATGAAAAATACAGCACTCTTAGTCGTAGATGTTCAAAATGCGTTGGTACAGGCCAAACCATATAATATAGAGACAATTCTAAGTCACATACAAAGATTGATTACAGCATGCCGAGAAAATAGCGTAGAGGTCATTTATGTTCAACATAATGGTAGAATCGGTTCTGAGTTAGAACCAAATACGGATGGCTGGCAGATTTATAGAGAGATCAGTCCGAAAGCAAATGAAACTATAATAAATAAAAATTATAATTCTGCATTTAAGGGGACAAATTTAAGAGGATATTTGGAAGGGAAAGGCATAGAGCAATTAATAATAGTAGGCATGCAAACAGAATATTGTATAGATGCTACTTGTAAAGCTGCTTTTGAACACGGGTTTCAGATCATTATCCCGGAGAAAACCAATACGACTTTTCATAATGGAAACATTTTAGCGGGGGATTTATATGATCACTACAATTTTAATATATTTAAAGATCGATTTGCGATCGTAGAACATATTGAACATACATTGGTTAGAATAAAAGATTGTTAAAACACTTAGGAAGCTAGGAGAGATCCAAATGCCACAAAGAAAGCTATGGCTATTTATCGTATTAATCGTTTCGTTAACCGCTTGTAATAATGAAAATAGTAATAAATCAGCTAGTAATAGTACTGTCGCAAATAATTCTATAATATCAGATGCTTCAAACGCGTCGAATAATGCATCAAATGCATCAAATGCATCAAATGCATCAAATAACAAATCGAATGGATCATTGCCTTCTACTCATGAACCCGGTGGCAACGAAAATACAGGGAGGTTAGATGACTCATCGTATGATGATTCCACGCTAGCTTATTTTGGCTCATATGATTTATCGGGTGAGTTCTCAGAACTCATTCGCTCAAATCCAATCGATCGAGATTATGAACAAGAATTTGAGGAGTTTGATAATTCAGGGGAATTCTCCACAACGGGATGGATGCAGCTTGAGGGAAAATACGCGGATATTTGGGATAAAGAAATGAATGAAATTTACAAGCAGCTTTTAAACAAACTGGATGCACAACAAAAGGAATTGTTAATCGAATCACAAAGGGGCTGGTTACAAAATCATTTAAAGGAAACAGAATTCGTCGAAAGCACGTTTCTAAGTGATACAGGTCACCACATCGGCTCTCAGGGACTGGTCAATTTACAGATCGCCTTCAAAAATAGAATTAAAGAGAGAACGATTCAATTATTTGAATATGATTACATGCTTGAGGGGAATGCTGAATTTTTATATAAGGGAAAGTAATCCGCCGCTATCAGCAGCGATTCGAGAAAGGTAACGCCGCTGATAGGTCGGAGGAACTTTCTGCTTCATAAATGGTCAAGCGTCATCGAAAATGGATATATAAAATTATTAAAATAGGCAGGTAATTTGCATGGGAACAAAATTTGCCAATGTACATGTAAAGTCACCGAACAAGGATGAAGTGATTTCCTATTTGAAAACAATTGCAGAGAAAGCTGCTCAGAAGAAACCGAACCTTGGGAAAATAAAATTAGACTCAGGAATAAAACTCGATGATGATTTTTCAGCTTTGCTAGAACAGGCAGACTTGACAAAGCACACCTACTATATCGGTGAGTTTAATGGCTGGATCAGTATATTGAACGACTGGTTTGAGTGGGGAACAATCGATACTTTCAGTGAAGCAATGTCCTGTCATATTGCCAGTCCGATATAACCGTAGGTTATTTCGATGATGATATTTTAGAAATCAACATCTTTAGATCTGGCAAGCGTATAACTGGACATATATGGTGTTCCGAAAGTACACAAGAAGCATATGGGCTAAATATGAAGCGCGCGGATATCAATGCTGTTGTAGAACTGCTGGGACACGAATATGCTTTTGAAATCAGACGTGTTTTGGAGCTTATAGATTGTGAGCAGGCAGTTATTACGCTGGAGAAAGTGATGAATGTACCGCTATGGATCCACTCGGATTGGTTGCCGATACGGAGGAACAAGAGGTTAAGAAGAAGTACTTGAAACATAAAATGAATTAGTGTGAATATGAGGGTGAAATTACACCAGATGTATTACTCATGAGGTATTGATGAAAATAGGATTAATGAGGCATTATAAAGTGCATTTGAATTTGTGGTTGCTCCTAGGGCGATTTGGATGGCTGCTGGAACACCGCTCACAAGAAAATAAACAATTTACAATCGAAAGGGCTAGAACCTTTTTGAATATGATTGAAGCCAATAAGCACAAACGTAGCCATAATCAAGTTTTGATCGTTACTCATGGCGCTTTTATGAAAGTACTGAGACATGAGTTATTGCATAGAGGCTACATAGGGGATAGATTCTCTACACCAAGGAATGGAGAGATATATATTTTTGAAAAGGGATATTAGATAAATTCTTATTTCGCCTTGCACCGTATTGGATGGAGATCGTCTCTGGGTCTTCTCGGTACGGTTTTTTGTTGTTTCCTCACTCTACTGATCCCAAACTCAAATAATTTTAACAGCAACCTTAACATTTCCGGCCCCCGCCCGTTATACGAATGAAAGGTGGTGAAGTATGGACACCAGACAACTCTATGAGCTGCTGCAGCCCAAGCTGAATGAAATTCGGAAATATTTAATACGTCTGGGCGCCTCTTCATCCGATGCGGAGGATATCGTACAGGAGGCCGTGTATAAAGCTTTTCTATACATAGACTCTATCGAAAACGGGAAGTTCAGCGCATGGCTGTATAAGGTGGCTATTAACCGTTATTACGATCTTTGCCGCCGAAACAAAGTGATCGCCGCTAAGATCGACATCATGGAAATACCTGATTATGAACTGCCGGAGGACGCTCTGCTGCAGCAGGAAAGGAAAGAGGAAGTGGAGGCTATTCTTAGCCAGCTTGCACCGCTTCATAAACAGCTGCTCATTATGAAATATGAGATGGAGCTGCCATACAAAGAAATAGGGAAGCTGTTGGGAATGCGGATGGAGCATGTTAAAGCGGCGTTATACCAGGCAAGGCAGCAGTTCAAAAAAAGATACGGGAGTGACAGGAATGAATAAACTCGGTCAAGAACAGGATTCGTTAAATATGATTCATATAATTAAAAAGGCTAAGCGAAAATCGATGCTGCGTACGGTCATTATTTCGCTGCTTGTGTCCGTAACTGTACTATTTGGAGTCATGATCGGCAATGTCCAGCTAGTTGATTGGAGCTCTGCCCGTGCTATGAACAATGAGAATTTATTTGAGGAAATCAGCGGGCCTAATTTGATTGGCACAGGATATCGCGATGAGCGAAGCTTTTTGTCCGGCACATTGGAATTTTACAAAGTTAAAGTGATTGAGGGTGTACCGATTCCGTGGTCGAATAAAAAAGTGAATTATCAAGTGGTGCCTTTTTTTGCTTTTACTTCAATAGGGGGGAGCAGTTCAGAACCAGGAGTCTCTCTCTCCGATACGAAGATGGAACATGAAGGGTATGAGTATGCCCGGAACTATAATGCCATAAATGGCCAGAGAGAAATGTTGTTTTACATTCCAGGTGTAGATTACAATGGAAAAATTATGAACGATATTCCCTTACTGCGGGAAATGGATCAAAACAAGCTCGCGGAAATGGCCATTTCCTTTGACCAGTATTATTCGTTAAGTGAAGTGAAACAAATGATGATTCCTTCGGGCCTCACTCAGACCTGGTACTGGGTAGATACTTATCATAACAAAGATTTTTACAAACCGTATACAGATGGAAATGGGAATCAAAGTTATGCAGCTCCGATAGGGGAAAACTTTGTTCGAGGTTTCGGGATTTCCCCTGTACATCCGATTGATGTGACAGAGAATAAATTTCTGGATGCTTTGAAGAGGGGAGTGAAAGTTAAAGGACAGCATTATTATGAATTCAACCAAATTTACAAATATTTAAAAAAGGGAAAGGCTGAACCCGATGCAAATGATATTCGGATTTTGGGGATGGTGGTAACAGGATCGGTCAAAGATCTTCAAAAGCTAACCGATCTGTCCAATATTAGAGGGGCAACTTTGGGCTCTGTAGTAGATAAATACTAAAATTGTATTTATATGAATAGGGCTGTACCCGTTAATCAGCCAGATGTATAATCATGGAAGGTCGTTTTATTAAAAGGAGAAAATATGTATCGCTTAATTGTATGTTTTATTAGTGTAATTTTGTTAGCTGGGTGTTCAGGTCTGGCCATCGATCATGCGCCGACTCGGGAAAAGGACAAGGATCCCATTTTTGTTTATCAACTCAATACCATTGAACCCGATCATAATGATTCGATTACAAATTGGCTGGAGCAGGCCCGAAACGATGCAGAGCAACAAAAATATATGTATTCCATCCAGGATGATCAAAATGAATATGCCTATGAATATTTTTATGCCAAGGGATATACAGATTATGAAGTCGCTTATATTCAAACAGGGAGTCAAGAGGAAAGGACGGGCATGCTGCATATTTCGGGACTGTCCAAGACAGAGGAAGGAGACTGCTTCATACAAATTAAATACTTGCAACGGTATGTTGACTCCATAACGATTTCGGATATCCCGATTTCTGAAAAATTAAAATATGATGGAAGAGCTTCTGAACTAGGCACTTCAAGCGACACCGTAAGTGAAGAGAATGATGCTGAAGCAGTGAATAACCCTGATCTTGTGGAAGATGAGCCATTATCCAGGCTGAGTGAGGAGGAAGCAATATCGTTAGTAGAGTCGAAACTGGACCCGGAGCAATTAAATTTTTCTTCCTTCACGATATATGGAAATGATGAAGAAGGAAATTATATTGTAACGCAATCTAGTAAAGAAACGACTGAAGTCATCGAGTGGTACCATGTGAACCCAACGACGAGAGAGATTACTTGCGAGTTGTTCGAAAACCAGTGTTTGGAGTAAGCATCTGAACAAGCGTTCAACTAGACTGCCAGTGAACTCCGGCGAGAATAGGGAGGGAATCTGATGAACCCACAATCCATTTTTCCCATCATAAAAAAATTAGAATACAACAGCATTGCGTATTCTCTTGGCGGTAGTGGATTATTGTACTATTTGGGCTTGACTGATGCAATAAACGATTGGGACCTTACTGTAGAATGTCCGAAAAACAAATTAATCGAGGTTGTTCAAGATTATGAGTGGACTGAACATCCGAGCGGAGATTATCCATTTGCTAGCCAGTACCGGATAAGTATCGACGCACTTCAAATAGATTTCATAGGATATTTTGCAGTACATACCGATAAGGCAATACTTCATTTACCGGTTCATCATATGGGGCGATGGGATGGGATAAATATATCAAGTCCTGAGGTCTGGTACTTAGCGTATTACTTCATGAATAGAAGGTCGAAAGCGAATACGATCCTAGATTATCTGAAGGCTCATAGGGAAAAGGTGAATCCCGGACTCATTCGCCAATTGATGCAGACGAATACTTTAAATCGCGAAATAAGTGAGCAGTTAACATTTTTAATACAATAACAATCAAGGCTCGTGCAGCAGCGAATCAAGGGGAACATTAAAGGAGAATGAGTTATGCAGGTCTTAAGCTTAAAGCAAACGCAACTTTATTTAAAGCGTCTCGGCATCGAGGAGATGGGCAGACCAACTTCAGATTTTTTATTTGCATTACATAGAGCCCATGTAGAAAAAGTTGCGTGGCAGACCATCGATCTATTTGCAGGGAAACCCGTTCCAATCGATTATCCGCATTCGTTAAATCATATTATGCATAATGGAGGCGGGTATTGCTTCCACCTCAATGGAGCATTTAATGTTCTGCTGCGATCTTTGGGATATGACGTATCTTTACACCGCGCGGGGGTGCAGCCTCATGGCCGAGCGCCTAAAATAGATTCCTTTCATGTAGGCTTAACCGTCCAAATTTCAGACGATAACCAGCAGGAACATACATGGTTGGTTGATGTCGGTCTAGGCGATATGCCGTATGAACCGATTCCGCTTATTCCCGGCGAATACAGGCAAGGAGCACATCTTTACAAATTGGTCCAGTCCGGTGCTGCAGCAAATGGCTGGCGCTTAGAGCATGATCCGCGGGGAGCCTTCATCGGCGTCGATTTTGCTGCTGAAACGGTCAACGATATAGCTGTGTTTAAACCAAAGCATGAGCATCTAAGCTCATCCCCCGATTCTACATGGGTAAACCTGCTTCTCGTCCAGAACAGGCACAAATCGGGAAATAATGAGCTTAGAGGCTGCATATTCAGTCAATATGAGGAGCAAGGCACTACAAAGAGCGAAATCACTAGCCGTAACACATGGTTTGACATATTAAGTGAGGTGTTCGGAGAACCGTTGAACCATTTTACGAAGCTTGAAAAGGACGACCTTTGGGCAAAGGTGATTAAAACTCATGAGGAGTGGAAAAGAAAGCAGTGTTCATAACGATTTCATTTGCTGCAACTATTTCCCGTCATCCCGCCGACAATTTCCCCGAAGCCATAAGGGACAGTAATCCACTGCAAGTATTGAACAGGCAGTCCCAGGCGCTCCGTTACAAGAAACACGCTCAAGGGCGAAATCAGCCCCACTCCTAATCCTACCAGCATGAAACAGAGACTTAGCAGCAGCAGCTCCTTTTTGGCTATGACATGGCGTATGCCATCCGCCATCTCGTGAAGCAATGTCCCCGGATTCGCTGGATTTACGGCAGTTTTCTTTGGATCCGAATCCATATTCCAATTTGGGAAAATAAATTAGAAATAAGGATCGTACGAACAAAACTGTTGCGCAACAATTGGACTGTATTGGACATTTTGATACCCTCCCACAAGATCGATTCGGAATGATCATAGGTCCTCCTGTCGGGTAAGGGTCAAATGTTTTTTAAAAAATAAATTCAGGTCTTGACTCTCCTCTTAGGTGAGCCTTTAGAGTGGAAATCAGAAAGGAGGCAGCAGATGCTGTATACGGTAAAAGAGGTTTCTTCGCTGTCCAACGTAACGATCAAGACGCTGCACCATTATCATAAGATCGGCCTGTTACTGCCTCGCGAGATCAGTGAAGCAGGATACCGGTTATACGGGCAGAAGGAACTTGAACGTTTGCAGCAAATTTTGTTCTACCGGGAATTGGAGTTTCCATTGGAGCAGATCAAGCAAATTCTCGATCTGGAGCCGGATCGTATGCTCGTTTTTAGGCAGCAGGAGGAGCTTCTATTGGCTCGTCAGCAAAGGCTGGACAGGATCATTCAAACACTGCAGCATTCCATTAGCAGTATTGAGAAAGGAGAACCTATGGATAATAAAGAGATGTTTAAAGGTTTCAATAGCGAGGAAGAGTGGAAAGAGGTCATGGAGGAGCAAAACGAACATTTAAAAGAAACGTATAATTTTGACTTGCTTGATTCCGTGCAAATTGACGTTCAAGACATGAATGATCAGGCGAAGGAAGCAGCAGCCTTTATGGATGAAATGGCCAAGGCGTTAAAAACAGGTATGAAACACAGCAGTACAGAGGTAGAACAATTGATAGGCGATCATCTTCAGTATTTGAACCAGCATGGACATACGATTTCTGCTGAGGATTTTGCCGCCCAGACCCGATTTTTTCTGCAGGATGATTTCCATCTTCAAATGCTGGAAAGTCAGCAAACAGGGCTGGCCTATTATCTTTCCGCGGCAGCGGATTCGTTCGCTGCCGGGTAACAAATCAAGCCGATTAGGACCGCTGATCTGAAATATCGGAATGAAAGCATCATGGACTCGTTATCGAGGTGTCCATGATGCTTTTTTTTGAACAAATCGTAAATCGAATTAAAGAAATCGTCAGCAGAGCGTGGCCAAAATTAGCATGCGATTTACTTTATTGCCCATATCGGCGGCTGAAGTCCTTAGCTAGACTGGATAGCGTGAATAACTCAAATATATGCAAAATGGAGGTTTGAACAAATGAGAAAAGCATGGACTACCGGCCTGATTATTATGTTGTTAGGCACATTGCTCGGGTGCTCCTCCGGGGGCGGAGGCACGAAGGCAGAAGTTGATGGCGGAGCGGTTGAGCCAAAAACTGAAGGCGCCGCCGAAGCGACGGTTTACCCGATCCAGACCGACAAGACATTGACCTATTGGGGAGAAATCAACGGGAACCTGATCGGCGTAAAAGCTTCGCATGACGAAATTCCCTTCTTCCAGGAGTGGCAAAAGCAGACCGGCGTATCCTTGAAGTTCACGGCACCGCCGACAGGGCAAGTAAAAGAAGCGATGAATGTGCTGCTGGCCTCAGGCGATTTGCCGGATTTGCTCGAATACAACTTCCTGGGCGATTTCCCGGGGGGACCTGAGAAGGCGATCAGCGATGGCTACATTGTGAAGCTGAACGATCTGATTGATCAGCACGCGCCTAACTTGAAAAAGTATTTAGCGGAAAACCCCGATATCGACAAAATGGTCAAGACAGACAGCGGCAGCTACTATGTTTTCCCGTTCGTTCGCGGGGATGAATATTTACGGGTGTTCCAAGGGCCGATTATTCGTAAAGACTGGCTCGATGACTTAGGATTGCCCGTGCCTGAGACGATCGATGAATGGACGGAAACGCTGCGGGCATTTAAAGAGAAAAAAGGCGCGTCCGCACCACTTTCCTTTGTCAGCAAGCCGAGATTTTTTAATGAATCCGGAAACGGGGCCTTTATCGGCGCATTTGGTGTGAACCGCGGCTTTTATCAGGAGGACGGCCAAATTAAATATGGGCCGGCTGAGCCGGGATTCAAGGAGTACTTGCGTCTGTTCCATGACTGGTATGCGGAAGGTTTGATCGATAAAAATGCGGCTACGGCGGACACAAAGGCGCTTGACGGAAATATGGCGTCCGGTGCGACGGGGGCAACGATCGGCAACGCTGGCGGCGGGATCGGCAAGTGGCAGCCGCTCGTTGAAGCGAATGATCCGCAGGCCGTACTGGTGGCAGCGCCTTATCCAGTACTGAACAAAGGCGATAAACCGAAATTCGGGCAGCGGAACCAGGCCTTTGCCTCCGAAGGAACAGTGGCGATTACGACTGCGGCAAAAGACCCCGAGCTAGCCGTTCGTATGCTGGATTTCGGCTATAGCGAGGAAGGCCGCTTGTTCTTCAACTTCGGAACGGAAGGCGTCAGCTACAACATGGAGGATGGTTACCCGAAATACACCGACCTGGTCATGAAAAATCCGGATAATTTGGCCCCGGCACAAGGGATTTCCCTATATGCCCGCGGCAGCTACAACGGCCCATTCATTCAGGATAAACGCTATGCCGAGCAGTTCTTTGCGCTCCAGACCCAACGCGACGCGGTAACGATTTGGCAAAATACCGATTCGGCGAAATACAATTTGCCGCCGATTACGCCGACGCCGGAGGAGAGCTCCGAATATGCGGCTATTATGAACGACATCAATACGCTGGTGGACGAAATGACGCTCAAAATCATTTTGGGCTCCGAGTCGGTTGACGAGTTTGAAAGCTATGTCGCTAAAATGAAGTCGCTGAATTTGGAACGCGCGATTGAAATTCAGAGCGCCGCTTTGGAACGGTACAACAGCCGTTAACACGAAGCTGGAAAGACAATGAGAGGGCCGTAACGGCCCTCTCCATAGAAATGAGGTGAGCAACAACACAATGGACAATCCGCAATCTTTCAAGAACCGGTTTATTCGTGATTTCATCCTCAATAAATACCTTTACTTCATGATACTGCCGGTCATTGCCTATTATCTAATATTTCATTATGGGCCGATGTACGGGGCTTTAATCGCCTTTAAAAACTATACGCCGATGAAAGGAATATTGGGCAGCGATTGGGTAGGGCTTCAGCATTTTCAAGACTTCTTCAACAGCTATTATTTCCTGCGCATTTTGAAAAATACGCTGCTTATCAGCCTTTACTCGCTGTTGTTCGAGTTTCCGGCACCGATCCTGCTCGCCCTGCTCATCAATGAGGTGCGTCATCGTTTGTTCAAGCGCGTAGTTCAAACGATTACGTACATGCCATACTTTATTTCGCTCGTCGTCATTTGCGGAATTATTACCGATTTTACGAATGCCGACGGCTTGATCAACCGGATGTTCATGTGGCTGGGCTATGACGGGCAGGCGATGCTGCAAAAGCCGGAGCTGTTCCGCCCCATCTATATATTGTCGGAGATTTGGCAGCGGATCGGCTGGGAATCGATTATTTATATCGCCGCATTGATGGGGATCGATCAGGAGCAGTACGAAGCGGCCCGTATGGATGGGGCTAGCCGGCTTAAGCAGATGATTTACATTACACTGCCAGGCATTATGCCGACGATCGCCATTATGCTCATATTGCGTATGGGGAATTTGCTCAACGTCGGCTTTGAGAAAATTATACTATTGTACAATCCGATAACCTATGAAACGGCCGATGTGATCTCTTCCTTCGTTTACCGCAAGGGGCTGCTGGAATTCGGCTGGAGCTACAGCGCCGCGGTCGGCTTGTTCAACTCGGTCATCAATCTTATTTTACTCGTATCGGCCAACTACATTAGCCGTAAAGTGAGCAAAAGCAGCTTATGGTGAGGTGAAAAATGAAAGTGAAAGTGAAAAAAATGAACAATGCTAAAACGGTTTTTTTCGACCGGATGTTCGATATTGGGATATATATCATACTTATCCTGTTAGTAATCATTACGCTGTATCCGCTGCTTTACGTGCTGTTCGCCTCCTTCAGCGATGCTGGCCGGCTGATCGTGAACAAAGGAATACTGTGGGGGCCATTAGGATTCAGTCTCGATGCTTACAAGAGCGTCATGGCGAATCCGGGCATCGGGATAGGGTACCGCAACACGATTTTTATCGTCATTGCCGGGGTTGCGGTTAATTTATTCATGACTGCTCTAGGCGCCTATGTGCTGTCACGCAAAAACGTAATGTGGAACAATTTGCTGATGTTCTTTATCGTGTTTACGATGTTTTTCGGCGGGGGACTTATTCCGCTTTATTTGATCGTAAAAGGGGTGGGCTTGCTCGATACGCTATGGTCGACCATTATTCCTTTTGCCGTCAGCACGTTTAATCTGATTATTATGCGGACATCGTTTATGGGGATTCCTGACAGTCTGGAGGAGTCGGCCAAGATCGACGGCGCGAATCACTTTACGATCTTGTTCCGCATCATTATTCCGTTATCGATGCCTGTCATTGCCGTCATGATTTTATATTATGCGGTCGATAAATGGAACGGCTGGTTTTACGCATCGGTATTTATCAAGAGCCGGGAACTGTTTCCGCTGCAGCTGGTGCTGAGGGAAATATTAATCGCCAACTCGACCGACAGCATGGCGGCAGGAGCGTCAGCGGGGGACCGCCACCAGATCGGCGAGACGATCAAATATGCGACAATCATGGTAGCTACGGTACCGATTCTTTGTGTCTACCCTTTTGTACAGCGGTTTTTCGTTAAAGGCGTTATGATCGGTTCTTTGAAGGGTTAGGGTTTAATACAGGATGCAGCATGAAAGAGGAGGTAGGGATATGCGTGAGGGGAACGCGTTCAGCGTGGAGGCGGCTTGGGAGCAGACACTGCTGAAGCTGGACAGGATGTTGAAATCGATTGGCGGGAAGTCGCCGCATACAGCCGGAGCCTCCGGCCAATATGATGATATGCGGCTCGATTGGTGGACGTCCGGTTTTTGGCCGGGTATGTTGTGGATCGCCTACGCTATGACAGGCAAAGAGCAGTACAAGGCGGCAGCCTGGGACTGGGATGAACGGCTGGAGCGGCTGATGATGCAGCCCAATCATTTTGACCATGACGTCGGCTTTCAGTTTTTACCGACGGCGGTAATCAAGCACAAACTGACCGGTGACGCCGAAGCGAAACGGCGTGGGCTCTTTGCTGCCAATTTTTTGGCTGGCCGTTATAACTTGCCGGGCCATTTCATCCGTGCTTGGAATGGCGATAAGCACGGCTGGTCGATTGTGGACACGGGCATGAATCTCTCCTTGCTGTTCTGGGCGGCCGAGGAAAGCGGTGATCCGCGGTATTCGCATGTTGCCAAAGCACACGCGGATATGATGCTGAAATATTTTATCCGGGAAGACGGCTCAGTTCATCATATTATCCATTTCGATCCGCAGACAGGCGAATACGTTGAAGCTATAGGCGGTCAAGGAGCGGGACCGGATTCTGCCTGGAGCAGGGGGGCGGCATGGGCGCTGTACAGTATGGCCAACGTATTCCGTTATACGAACGACCGCAAATATTTGAGAGCTGCACAGCGCGTAGCCCATTTTTTTATCGCCCATTTGCCGGAAGACGAAGTTCCTCATTGGGACTTCAGGGTAGAGACTGGGCTTGCGGGAGAACCCCGGGACAGCTCGGCCGGAGCTTGTGCGGCGTCAGGGTTATTGGAACTGGCTGAGGAGCTGGGCGGAACGGAGGGGAGGCATTACCGAATGGCGGCCGAGCGAATTATGAGCTCACTATATGAAAACTACGGAACTTGGAACTTGCCGCAGCATGAAGCCATTCTATTGCATGGAACCGGACATAAACCGGCCGGGCAAAATGTAGATGTCTCCCTTATTTATGGCGATTACTTCTTCGTAGAAGCGTTAGCGAAGTTAAATGGCTGGACTAGCCGAATATTTTGAACTTATAAAACGATTTTAATGAATAAGGTTTATGGAACCCGAATGGACGAATTTATGTCCCTTCGGGTTTTTTTGCCAGTGTAAGTGCGGATATCTTCCCGCTTTGAACGTTTTATCAATCCAATTGACGCTATTAAGCATTCCAGTATGTAATATAATATCGGTATAATAGCTTGTAAGCGTTTTATTTCTATACACTTAATATATTATATGGGTGATGATAGCTTGTTAAATATTCAATACTTATGGCGAAGACGGAAGAGCGTTATTGTCACTTGGCTGCTGTCTTACAGCGCAGTACTTATCGTGCCTATTATAATCAGCCTGGTCATTTATGCGCAGGCGAATCATGCCCTTAAGAGCGAGATTCATCGCGCCAACGATTCCTTGCTGAAGCAGATGCGCTATACGATCGATAATCAAATCGATTTGATGAAACGCCTCAATATGGAAATTACGTGGAATGAAAAGCTGCAAAATTTAATGTATTCCAATAAGCCGGCAAAAGAGGCTCCGTTCGTCGCCTATCAGCTGGTGAAGGAATTTCGTTTATACAAAACATCTTACGCCCTCATCGATGAGTTTTACGTCGTTTGGGATCAAGGGGAGTCTGTACTCCGGTCTGGCAACATCCGGGACATGAGGACGGCCTTTCGTACACTTCATAACACCGGAGCTCTCTCCTACGATGAGTGGTTGGAGTTGGTGCAGCAGGGAGGGGCAAAACGCTTTGCCGTCATGCCTCATCTCGATGCTGCTCCGGCGAAGACATCGATCGCCTACATCACCCAGCTCCCCAATGATTTGAATGGGAGGGAAACCGGGACCATTGTGGTCATGGCAGATGCCGCGAAGTTTCTGGCAGCGATTGAGAGCATTTCCGGCTTTAGCGGCGGCTTGCTGCTTATTTTGAATCAGGATAACGAAATACTTATGTCCAACCGTCCGGGAGCTCCGGAACTGGAGCCTTTCCTGGACGGAGAGCGCGTCCGGCTCTCATCCTCGCGCGTTGGGGAGTCGGAGCTGTTCTACATATCATCCGCGGTGTCTGAGCTAAAGTACGCTCTCATTATCCCGAGCAGCATTTATTGGGAGAAAGCGGAGTATGTCCGAAAATTCACCTATATCAGCATTATGATCAGCCTGATCGGCGCTGGAGTGCTGACCTGGTTTTTTATGCGCCGGAATTACTCGCCGATTCAGGAGCTTGTAGAGTCTCTGAATGACCGGAATACGGAGGAGGAGCACGGAGACGGGAATGAACTGCGCATGATCCTGCAGGCCATATTGGATACAAGGAGCGAGAAGGATCAGATTGCGTCGCAGCTGAAGAAGCATCAGCACGTGCTTCGCTCCAATATGATTCACCGGCTGCTGAAAGGCAAGCTGGACACCCCGGTGCCTTATGAGGAGGCGTTTCGCTCCTTCCATATGACGCTGCATTCGCAGGAGTTTGCAGTTATTTTGCTCGTATTGGAAAATGAAGAAAGCCTCTATGAGAAGCTTCCTGGCATAGATTTAAATGAGCGAAGGAAATTGATACCTTTCATTATCGCCAACGTTGTGGAGGAACTGGTGCTGCAGCGTCAGCATGCCAGCTTCGTGACCGAAATCGATGATATGATGGCATGCCTTATCAATTTGCGGCCGGATGTGCCTCACGGGCTGGCAGAGCTCCGCCACATTGCTGCGGAAGCCCAAAGCTTCCTATGGCAGTATGAGATGGAGCTGACGATTTCGATCAGCGGCAGCCATTCCTCCTGGTCCGGCATCGCCGAGGCTTATCAGGAGGCGGTCGATGCTATGGAGTACAAGATGGTGCTCGGCAAACAGGGAATCATCGCCTTTGCCGATCTCCATGCAGACGGAACCGATCACGTCCAGTCCAGCTATTACTATCCCCTGCAGGTGGAACAGCAGCTTATTAATTTCATTAAAGCGGGGGATATCGAGCAGGCTGCTTCTTATATGAATGAAATTACCGAACGGAACTTTGAGAAGCCGGTAATGTCATTAACACTGGCGCGCTGCCTGATCTTTAATCTTGTAGGTACTGTGATCAAGGCAATTAACGAGCTAGGCGGCGCTGACAGCGGAATTCTAAGCGAAAAACCGCTATGGATGGACAATATTATCGCTAGCGATACGATTCAGGAGATGCAGATAGAGCTGCAAAAATTACTTGCTGAAGTATGTGCGTATGCCGCATCGAAGCGGACATCCAATCTATCCCAGGAACGGGAAGTGTCCTTACGCGATCTGGCCGCCAATGTCACCCGTTATATCGAGGACAATTTTACGGACGCGAATTTGAACGTGAACGCGATTGGGGAGCATTTCGATTTGAAGGGTAGTTATTTATCGCGGCTGTTCAAAAGTCAGACCGGGGAAGGACTGCTGGATTACATTCATAAAATACGCATCGGGAAGGCGAAGGAAATGATGCAGAACAAGCAGGAGTCGATTAATGAAATTTCCCGATTGGTTGGCTACAATGATGTGGCGACCTTCATCCGCGTATTTAAGAAGTACGAAGGCATTACCCCGGGAAAGTATAAAGAAATCTACTGATTGCTTAAAGGAGGAGCCTTTGAAGATGAGAAGGGGGACGATTTTCGCACGGGTCGGAACGATAGTACTGGCGGCTGCGCTGCTTGCCTCATGCGGGAGATTAGCCGCCGATTCTCAGATTGTGGAAGGAAAGGATCGCATCGGTAGGGATGAAGGGAATGGCCAGAACGAGGGAACACTCACTTACTGGGCAGAATTGAACGGGAATGCCGCAGGAATTAAGTCAACCTTTCAAGAAGTGCCTTTCTTCCAGGAGTGGCAGCGAAAAACAGGGGTCAAGCTGACCTTTATTCAGCCTCCGTCCAACCAGGCCAAGGAGGCAATCAATGTGCTGCTCGCATCCGGAGAGCTGCCGGATATGATTGAATATGAGTGGAGCAAATTTCCGGGCGGGCCAGAGAAGGCGATTCAAGACGGATACATTTTAAAGCTGAATGATGCGATCGACCGTTATGCGCCGAATTTAAAAAAATATTTGCGCGAGCATCCCGATATCGATAAACAGATTCGTACCGCGGACGGAAGCTATTACGTCTTCCCGTTTATTCAAGGTGATGACCGCTTGCGGACGTATCAAGGGCCGATTCTTCGGAAGGACTGGCTGGACGAACTGGGTCTTGGCATCCCCATCACGATTGACGATTGGCACGAGGTGCTTCAAGCTTTCAAGAAAGAGAAGCAGATAGAAGCCCCCCTTACATTTTTGGGGGTTCCTTATCCTTTATTCGGCATAGAGGGCGGGGGATTCGTCGGCGCATTCGGCGTCAAAAAAGATTTCTATCTCGAGGATGGAATCGTAAAATTCGGGCCGCAGGAGCAGGGGTATAAGGAGTTTTTGGCCCTGTTCCGCGACTGGTATGCCGAGGGGCTGATCGATCCAAACTTCGCGGCGGTCGATTCGGTGACCCAGGATGTGAGCATGCTCAGCGGGCGGAGCGGAGCGTGCATATGGAATGCAGGTGCGGGAATTGGCACATGGCTGCCGATTCTTAAGGAGAATGAGTCCGCAGCGCAGCTTGCCGCGGCTCCTTACCCTATATTGCATAAGGGAGATCAGCCGAAATTCGGACAAAGGGCCCCGGCCATCGGCTCAAGCGGTGTGGCCATATCCAGCAGCATCAGGAACTTAGAGGAAGCAGTACGCATGCTTGATTATGGCTATGGCCCGGAAGGGCATATGCTGTTCAATTTCGGCATTGAAAACTTAAGCTACACGATGAGCGACGGGTATCCGGCTTATACCGGTCTGATCCTGAATAATCCGGACAAGCTGGCGCCATCGCAAGCGCTTGCCATGTATACGCGGGCGAGCTATTTCGGGCCGTTCGTGCAGGATGTCCGCTATATGGAGCAATATTATATGCTGCCGGAGCAGAAGGAAGCGATCCGGCTATGGACGGATACCGCTGCAGCGCTTCATACGCTGCCTGCCACGCCGAAGACAGGGAAGGAAAGTGCGGAATTGTCAGTGATCATGCAGGATGTGAGCACATTGGTGGACGAGATGTCGCTTAAAATTATTCTAGGCATCGAACCGCTCAGCGCTTTTGATGCCTACGTGGACAGGTTGAAATCCTTGAACATTGATCGGGCCATACAGCTCCAGCAGGCAGCGTTGGACCGGTACAATCAGTCGCTTTTGGACGAAGAGATCCGCAAATAAGGGAAGTGCCCCCCGTGGATGATATTTAAAAAAGTTGGTATTCCCTCTAAAAGGCGTGCTATATTGTATGTATAATCTTTTACTGGAAAGGATCTCGAGGATGAAGCATATCTACACGGGTAAAACCAAAGACGTATATGGACTTGAAGATGGAAGCTATTTACTGAAGTTCAAGGATGATGTTACGGGAGAAAATGGCGTATTCGACCCAGGCGCCAACACGGTCGGATTGACGATGGAAGGCGCGGGTAAGGCTGGGCTCCGTTTAACGAAGCATTTCTTTGAAATTTTAAAGGAAAAAGGAATTCCAACGCACTATATAGATGCTGATATCGATAATGCGACGATGACGGTAAAACCGGCAACCATGTTCGGTAAAGGACTTGAAGTCATTTGCCGCTATAGAGCGGTGGGGAGCTTCCTGCGCCGTTATGGGATGTATGCCAAAGAAGGTCAAGCCCTGGACGCTTTCGTGGAAGTGACACTTAAAGACGACGAGCGCCAGGACCCGCCGATTTCGGAGGATGCGCTGGACATGCTGGGGATTTTGTCTTCCGCCGAGTATAAAGTGCTTAAGGAACTGACGCAATCGATTGGCAATGTAGTTAAAGCTGAGCTTGCGAAGAAAGGCATCGAGCTGTACGATATTAAATTTGAATTCGGCAGAGTAGACGACGGCGCTCAAATCGTGCTCATCGACGAAATTTCCGGCGGAAATATGCGGGCCTACAAAGACGGCGAGTATGTAGAACCGTTAGCGCTGGAGAGATTAATTGTAGAAGGATAACTCGGCTGTTCATTTCATCATGAATACTAGACGCTGCAGAACCCGGCCTTGAACTAGGCCGGGTTCTATTAAAATAAGGTGTTAAACAGCTTCGAACCGCATTGGAAGCAAAAGGTCTATCGTTCCGAAGTTGTAATTGTAATCGTGTTAGTCTGCGAATCCCAGTCCACGTCTGCGTCGAAGGACTCAGCGGCAAAACGGGCCGGCACCATCGTATAGCCATTAATAACAATTGGCTTTGCCCGCAAAGTTAGCGGCTTGTCTTGCTTTAAGGCGGCTGTGCTGTCCACAGTCAATTCCACAGTCGAGCCACCCTTGGATGCGGTGATTTTCTTCGTGGCCTGATCCCATTCCAAGTTAGCACCCAGTGCATCGAACAAGTTTTTCAGCGGAATCAGTACCGTGCCATTGACGATGACGGCTTTTTGATCCAAAGGCACGATGCTGCCATTGACGATCAATGTAATATCAATCGTGGTATATCCTTTTTTAGGAGCGGTATTTTTACTGCTTGTGCTAGTTTTGCTAGAGGAGCTTTTATTGGTTGAAGTACTTGATTTGGTGGACTTGGTTGTTGATTTGGTGCTGGAATTGTTCGTGCCGGAATTGTGATAGTGATAGCCGCTGCAAAGACCTTTCTGTTTCGATTTCTCAGAGCAATTATGTCCGCCATTAGCGTCTGTTCTGCCGGAATGGGCCAGGGCGGCAGTTTGTGCGGATAACAGCAAAGCCAGACTGATAACCAGAGCGACAATTTTTTTCATCGTACAGCCTCCTTAGAGTCGTCATAAATTAGATACTTAAGGGCTATATCGGTTTAAAGCACCGGAATGATTATGAAGTTATGAGAGATAATTTGCCGATTATTGTGGACACCATTTTTGAAATAGAGGAATAAGAGTGGCAAGGATAAATAACCCAACGGTTCTGATGGACTGTTTGGGTTTTTTTTGATCATATGAAGCCTACGGCGGATTTTGCATCACAGTGTGATAAGTGTTTTAATAGGGGGATATTGTTTTGGAACAAGCTTTTAGGGAGGACCATATGGATTTGGATAACCGCAATCATGTACTTATCGTGGAAGACGATGAACATATCAGGCGTTTTGTGGCGATTAATTTGGAAGGAAGCGGGTTTGAAGTGTCGGAGGCGGCGACTGGAGAAGCCGCACTACAGAGCTTCACGGCAGAAAGGCCTGATGTTGTTGTGCTGGACATTATGCTTCCTGACCAGGACGGCTTCGAAATTTTCCAGCGTTTAAGAGGAATCGACCCGGAAATCGTGATCATTTTTCTGACAGCTCGTGGACAGGATTTGGATAAAATCAGAGGACTGGAGCTTGGAGCGGACGACTATATCGTCAAGCCGTTTAATCCGATGGAGCTGACGGCTAGAATTCGCACCGTACTGCGCCGTGTCCATAAAGCGGGAGAGGCGCGAAATAAAGTGCTGCAATCCGGCTTTATCCGGCTCGACCTGACATCCAATAAGCTGTATAAACTAGAGGATGTAATTGAAGTAACCCCTAAGGAGTTTCAGATGGTAAGGGCATTTTTGGAGCATTCCGATGTGGCTTTATCGAGAAATGAGCTGTTGAATCTGGTCTGGGGAGAAGATTATGTCGGTGATACGAAAACGGTGGATGTCCATGTCCGGAAGCTGAGGGAGAAACTGGAGGAAGACAGCACCAGACCGCAGTTAATCGAGACGGTGTGGGGAGTCGGATATCGCTGGAGGAAGGACGATTGAATTGGGAATACTGCAAAGGCTGGTTGGAAGCTACCTCGTTGTCATTGTGACAACGGTGATCATTTTGGAAGCTTTTCTTATTGCGGCGGTTAATTATTATTACAACTATAATATTGAACAAATTTTAACCAGCCAGGCGGAGCTTTCGGCGTCCTTTTATGAACAGTATTTTGCCGGCGGCAATTTAGAGCAGCAGGCGGAAAAATTGTTGAAGGGATTTTCGCATCATTCCGCTGCCCAGGTGCAAATTATTAGCTCATCTGGCCAGCTTATGCAGGATTCGACAGGATTACAAACAGAGAACAGCATGCTCGAATACCGGGATGTTCGCCTGGCGGCGAGCAGGGGGCAGCCTGAAACGTGGCGAGGTTATGATCCAATCGCCGAGGAAGAAGTATTGGCGGTATCCTATCCGCTGCAGGATGCAGGACATTCCATAGGCGTTGTACGCTTTGTAACCTCGCTGGCGGGTACAAAGGAAACGGTCCGGCAGATTTCCGTCCTGTTGATATCCATTGGTCTTATCGTGATTGGCCTCGTTGCTGTTGTTGGCATTTTGCTGTCCAGAACGATTACAGGATCCATTACCGGATTGAAGCAGACCGCCGAAAAGATGGCTGAAGGGGATTTCACGGCCAGAGCCCAGAAGAGGTATCGAGACGAGTTTGGAGCGCTAGCTGATACGTTAAATACGATGGCTGTCAAAATACAAGAGCAGGATCAGCTTAAAAATGAATTCATTTCCTCGGTATCTCATGAGCTGCGCTCCCCGTTAACGTCGATCAAAGGCTGGGTCATTACATTAAAATCCGGACTGCTGACGGGAAAAGCAACGATTCAGGATGGCCTGGAAATTATCGAGTCGGAAACAGATCGATTGACACGTCTCGTTGATGAGCTGCTGGACTTCTCGAAGTTTGAAGACGGCCGGATGGTATTAAATTATACGGCATTCCAGAGCGCAGATTTTCTGCAAAATATAGGCAAGCAGCTTCGGCCCAGAGCAGCCAGGCAAGGGATAACTCTACAGGTGCAGGCCGGGGATTCGCTCCCTGTCATTAAAGCGGATGAAAGCCGGTTGAAGCAGGTAATGATCAACTTATTGGATAACGCCCTTAAATTTACAGAACCTGGCGGTACTATCGTCATTACAGCCCGGCTTGCCGGAGAGCAGTTCATTATTACCGTCGAAGATTCAGGAGCGGGGATCGCGGAGCAGGACGTTCCGAAGCTGTTTCAGAAGTTTTATAAAGGAAACCATAGTATGAGCGGTAGCGGCCTGGGCTTATCCATTTCAGAGCAAATCATTAAGCTTCACAAAGGGGACATATCCATTGACAGCCGGTTAGGTAAAGGAACGAAGGTGACGATCTTTCTTCCAAGAAGCGAAGAACTGTAATTTTAACTATTTCATAACCCCTTTCACAATGAAACCTTATAAAATAGGAAAAAGAAGAATTAAGGAGCGGGATGCGCATGTCAAATCGGCTCATCATAAGTCTAATGGCGGTAGCATTTCTTGCATTAAGCGGATGTGCCGTGCCTTCGATGCCGGGCGAGCTGATCTCGGCCCCGAATGTTGGGGAACATGTTCATAAGGAAGATGAATTTCGGGCGAGCCTCCTAGCCTTGCTTCCGGAAGAAGCCCGGCTGCCGACAGCGTCTGACCAAGTAGAGAACAGCATTTCATACGGGGATTTGGACGGAGACGGCACAGATGAGGCCGTGGTCGTATATGAACTGGATGGGCATAACGCACGAACACTTACAGCGGCATTGCTGATGCGGAAGGAAGAAGCATGGCAGATCGTGTGGCAGATGGAAGGCCACGGCTACAGTTTGGATTATTCCGCAATTAATGATGTGGACCAAGACGGGCTTCCCGAAATTCTGTTAGGATGGTCATTAGGCGCGGATGTGAATGGACTGGACATTTATGAATGGGATCATAACACCTTGAGACTGCAGGATAGAAGAGGTTATCATGGAAATCTCGACTTAAGCGAGATGCGATAATGGAGTCAAGGAGAACGATTCTGTAATATGAATCGTTTTTTTCAGCCTTTTTTGGGCAACACGTATTTTAAATTTAGGGGTTCAACTATGACTTTTTTCGACAAGCTTAAAAAAATGGATATCGTAACTTTGCTTATTATCATATGTTTAAATATCATAAGCACTGTGGCGATTTACGGGGCTACAGCCGGTACAAAATTGGACGGCCTGCATAAGAACAACATGCTGCTGAGTAGCTTCTCCTTGCTATTGCTGCTGACTGTGGCTTTATTTGACTATCGGATTCTTTTCGGCAAACTGATTTATATTTTATACGCATCTGGAATAGGGATGCTGCTATTTGTCCAATTTAAAGGGGAAAATATTAACGGCGCGGTACGTTGGCTAAGTATTGGTTCGCTCCAGCTTCAGCCTTCCGAGCTCGTTAAAATTTTTACCATCTTATTTGTCGCCGATATGTTAAACAAGCGAAAAGGCAAGAAGCTGCGCTTTGTTCAGGATGTTCTGCCCATTTGCCTCGTTTTTCTGATTCCGATCGTACTTATTATGAAGCAGCCTGACTTAGGCACAGCTCTCGTCTTTGCCGGCGTACTGATCAGTATGCTGTGGATGGGAAATATTCGTATGCGGTATATGCTGCTCTTTCTAGGTACTGTGGTCATTTTAATTGGATCTGTCGTTTGGCTGTATTACATGGACAACGAGTTGCTCTCCAAAGTAACCAAGCCCCACCAAATGGCAAGAATACAAACATTTCTTGATCCGGCGAGTGATCCCGACAAGTCCTGGCATGTGAAAAATTCAATGCTGGCGATCGGCTCCGGAAGCTTGACTGGTGATGACGGCTACTTTTTGGAGCAGGGTTATATCCCTTATGCCTACTCCGATTCTATTTTCGTAGTCATCGGTGAGAAATACGGCTTTTTAGGCTCGGCCGTACTGCTTCTGCTGTATTTTTCCCTCGTTACCCGGTTGATTAATGTTGTTATTGGCAATAAAGAGCTTGCCGGCTCCTATGTTGTCATCGGCATTATTGCTATGTTTGTTTTTCAAATTTTCGTCAACATCGGGATGCATATTGGCCTGGTTCCTTTGACGGGGATTTCACTTCCTTTTATTAGCTATGGCGGCAGTTCACTGATTACAAATATGATTGCAATCGGGATCGTATTAAGTGTGAGTCTGCATAAGGCTGAACCAGCAATGAATATTCCGGAATTAGCGGGAGCGACTGAAAAAGAGAGGACAGAAATATGAAACAGATTTATAAGCCTTTTCGCTTGAATCCATACATTTTGATTTGGGGTATCGTATCGTTAGCCGGCTTCAGTATAATGGCCTTTATAGCGACTCGCCAGCCGATGAATTCCATTGACCTGAGCATCGCCGCATGGGTGCAGGGCTACGAAAATGAACATTTGACGGGCATCATGATGCTGTTTTCTACACTTGGGTCGGTTAGGTTTTCCATCCTTATTATGAGTATGGCCATGGCTGTATTATTTTTCGTATTGCAGCACCGAATGGAGCTATTGTTTCTGGCAGCGAGTTTGGGCGGAGCAGCCCTTATGAATAAAATATTGAAATTGGGGTTCCAGCGGGAAAGACCGCTCGTGCACCGTTTAATCGAGGAAACGGGGTACAGCTTTCCTAGCGGTCATGCGATGGGTGCTTTCGCCTTATATGTTGCGCTGACCTTCCTTCTATGGCGTCATGTCCGTTCCAGATCCGGGCGGATCCTCCTTATTGTGCTCAGTTGCATGATGATATTCATGATTTGTGTCAGCCGAATTTATCTTGGTGTTCACTATCCAAGCGATATCATTGGCGCTTTACTGGCCAGCGGATTATGGTTGACGGTGATGATCGGTATTTTTCAGTGGTATGCGTGGTATACAGGCCGCTCCACCTTATTATCCAGACCTAAAACTCCAGGCAGCCGTTAATGGGGGCAGCGCTTGGACGCGCTGCGTGCATCGTCAATCCGAATTCGTTATAATGATAGGAAAAGGAACAAGCAGGAAGGGAAGCCGAATGAGCGAACGACAATTAGAGCAGCTAAAAAAAATGCGCAACGAGATCACCCGATTTTTATTAAGCTACAAATTTGCCTTGGACGAAATGGAGACGAAAATCGAAATTTTAAAAGAGGAGTTTGAGTCTCTGCACGATTATAGTCCTATTGAGCATACCAAAACCAGGCTGAAATCACCGGAAAGCATAATGAGCAAACTGTATCGCAAGGGCGGGGATTTCTCCTTTGAATCGATTAAAGAGACGGTAAAAGATATTGCCGGCATGCGCATAACGTGTTCTTTTCTATCTGATATTTACCGGGTAAGTGATATGCTGCAGAAGCAAAGTGATTTGAAGGTGCTTGAGGTGAAAGATTATATTAAAGAGCCTAAACCAAATGGTTATAAGAGCTTGCATCTGCTTATTGAAGTACCGGTATTTATGTCCGACCGGGTGGAGTCTGTCTGCGTCGAAGTCCAAATTCGAACGATCGCGATGGATTTTTGGGCCAGCCTGGAGCATAAAATTTTTTATAAATATAATCAGTCCGTTCCCCAGCGGCTGCTGCAGGAGTTGAAGGAGGCGGCGGATACAGCGGATGAGCTGGATCATCAAATGGAACGCTTAATGAATGAAGTCCAGACGATCAAACATTCGCATGAGGACAATTCCCACGAAGATTTGACCAGTATCATTATAAATAATCAAAAATTAAATTTGCCTCGGGCATTAATAGACGTACTAGGCAAACAAGAATGATGGTCCGGGGACAGTGATTCAGTGGAACGATCCATTAGTGCGGGAGCGGGATCGTACTTCAGGAGGCCGGCGGGTGACCTTGAACGTCCTTCTGGTGTATACTTAACAATAGAATAAGCTCAAGCATACGAACAACCCAGCTGAAGATTAGAGCTCCTCTTTTGGCTGGGTTGTTTATTTTTTATATGAATCTAATCAGGGAGACAAAGGAGGTTGTAGTACCATTCATATGAATAAATTTAATGCAGAAGCGATGGAGGTTTCATTTTGATTAAGTTAGTGAAAATGATGGCAGCTGCAATCATTGTTTTATTTGCAGCCAGTTGTTCAGCAGGAACTCATCCGCCATTCCCTAAAGATGCGGAGCTTATTTTGGACATAGGCTATACGAACGAGCAGCATTTTAATCAAAGATATTCTAATTTACTAGCGATAGAATATCCTAATATGCAGTTCAATATTTTTGCTACAAAAGGATTGATTCAATCCGAGCAGCCTGCCGAGTGGCTGCGCGATCATCCGGTAGATTTGATTTATGTTCCCTCATCTCGGATCAAACAATTTGTAGAGGAAGGACTGCTCGCTGAAATCGATTCTCTTATTAAGAGGGATCAGCTGGAGCTGGACCAATTTGTGCCTGCGGTTGTTGAGCTTTCAAAAGAATATGGGAACGGTAAGCTATATGGGTTGCCATCGAATTTTTATGGCAGGGCTATTGTGTATAATCAGGATTTGTTCGATAAATACGACGTTGCCTATCCAACGGATCAGATGAGCTGGGAAGAGTTGTTGCAGCTTGCCGGCAAGTTTACTAGGTCAGAATCTGAGAGCTCTGATCTGAAAGGATTATCCCTTAGCTATTCAAGTCCTTTTGCACTTATCCAGCAGATCGGCACAACCGAAGGGCTTCAATTCTTCAACGACCAAGAACAGGTTACATTCAATAGCAGCTCCTGGGCAGCGGTATGGGGCCATGTTCTCTCGGCATATGAAGCCGGTTCACTGGATTTCAATCCGGATCTAAATACGTATCTTTCTCCCTTTTTAACGGGGGAGCGGGCGATGGTCGTCATTTCATATGAAGAGTACAAAAGAATTGAGCAGGAGAAGCCAGCCTTTAACTGGTCTACGGTCACTGTGCCCGTCAATCCAGCCGAGCCGGAGCGTTCAAGTGAAATGCGGATTCCGGGAATGTATGCGATCACGGCCGTAGCGGATGATCAGGAAACAGCCTGGGAGCTATTGAAATTTCTCGTTTCCGAGGAAGCGGCCCGCTGGGATCACCGCCCAAATGATGGATTTTCGACCCGTTTAAATCAGCTGACGATGGATCCGTCGGCTCAGGAGAAAATTCAGTCTTTTTACAAATTAACTCCTGCCGTACCTGAAGATCATGCCGAACTGCCGGCCGAAATCGCCGATATATCCCAGGAAATTACAGATCAAATATTCAGCCGGTCCATTTCGCTGCCGGAAGGTTTGGATACATTGCAGCAAGCGGCAGAGCAAGCGTGGGAGAATCGTACTAATTGAGTAATAGAGTTGAAAGACGGAACTAAGATAACGAATAAATCTAGGGTACATAGAAGGGAGTTCATTCATTATGAATAATGAGTTGGCCGAACAAATGATCAGGAGCTATTTTAAATCATGGGTTGATAAGGATTTCCAAGCCTTCTTAAGTACACTGCATCATGAAGCGATTGTGAGGGAATGTACTGGCGCAGTAATTCATGGGAGGGCGGAGCACGAAAGATGGTTTTTAGAATGGAACAATGGTCATAATAAAGTAGAATACTGGAATGTAAAAAAGATAGGCTTCGATCAAAAGCAATCAATTGCATGCGTGGAGTGGCAATTTGCGTGCATTTATGATGAGCAGCAATATATTTGGGATGGAGTGAGTATCGTTTATTTCAGAGATTCGCTTATTATTGAAATAAATGAGTACGAAATGAAACGGGATAAATTTTATCCGTACCGTCTTACACCTGGAGCGTAAAGCAGGCTAAAATGAAGGTGAAAGCTGGCCGAGAACGCTTTATCGATGAGACAAGGAGGTTAGCGACTAAAATATAAAGGAGGCCGTAAATGAATTCGAGTCCGATCTTAAATCAAGTTGGTGCCATATTTATTCCGGTAAGCAATATTGAACAAGCACGTGACTGGTACTGTGACATTTTGGGTTTGCCTGCAGACGGGGAAGTATTATTTGGACATCTATATGTTTTACCTATGAAGGGGGAAACCGACATCGTCTTGGATAGTAAAATATTTCGGGTAGATAACGTATTCAAAGTGCCAGCCTTTCACTTTAATACAGACAATATTGAAGAGGCTTATCGGTATATGAGCTCGAAGCAAGTGGAGCTGATAACGCAAATCGAGCATAATCAATGGTTTAATTTCAAAGATCCGGACGGGAATCATCTTATGATCTGTAAATGCTAAGCAATGAAATGAAGTGAAGAGAAGTGAAGATTCAGCGCTAAACACGACGGAGCTTCTTTTCCGGAGCATGATGGAGGCCTAACAAGTGAGAAGAAAGCCTTTTTATATAATTGCACTAATTTTGGGATTAGCTCTATTGCCCTTTCATCATTTAAAATACTCTGTTGGAGATACTTTATTTACAGCGCTGGGCATATCGCCATGGAGCAATGGGAGCAGCAATACAGGGTTGCATTTCCCGGTCATTATTGGCACTATACTGCTTGCTATCGGCATAACTGGCATATACCGGAGTTACCGATCTAAATATCCGCGTATATTGAGATGGCTTATCCTAGGCAGTATCGCGTTTTTTCTAGTGTTCCCTTCCATCTCGGAGGCTGCAATGTATGTCGTAAAACACAATGCACAGGGGGACGATTCGGTGGATGTGACGGTGGCCAGCTGCCGTTACAACATTAATGATAAACAAACTGAAGCAGAGTGCACCTTTACGCTTTTCAACTATGGGAAAGCTGAGAGCCTTACAATCAGGCCCATCTTTACTAAACAGATGAATGGATTAACCGATATGAAGTTCGAGAAGAACGAGCTATCTATGGACAGACATAGCAAATTTGATGGCACCATGAAGTTTCAAGGCAGATTGCCTAATGAGGCGAGAATTTCGGGATGGTCGTCTCAGGTAGAGATGGAAGTGGAAGTGCAAAACAAAAAGTGACATTTTGAATAATATGAGTACTGCAGGACTGCTCTTGAGCAGTCTTTTTTTCATTCTTTTTTCATTATGCTGAAGACGTTTTTGGACGCTGCCTGGCCCCAAATTAATTATTTCTTCATTTCGCTTTCTGACTATTAAAAAATTGGCGAATTTTGTCGATTATTAGGTAAATAGATTTAGTTCTTAGGAGGGATACCTGTGAAAAGCAATCGGCACTATTTTTTTATGCTGCTCGTGATCTTAACTGTCATGGGACTTGTCGGCTGTACAGAAAACAAAGGCATCAAAGAAAGCAAGGAAGACAATTCACCGGTTACGATTAAAGTAGCATGGTGGGGAAAGGATGTCCGGCATGAACGCACATTAGCAGCTATTGATATGTTCCAAAATAAGTACCCAACGATTAAAGTAGAGCCGATTTATATGGATTTTAATGAGTATTTTTTGCAAATGGCCATACTGACAGCGGATCAGCAAATTCCGGACGTCATTCAAATGGATTATAACCATATTGCCCAATATACCGAACGGAAGCTGATCGTATCGCTTGATACATATTTAGAAAATGGAATCATCCAGCGTGGGGAAATTGATGATGCGTATCTTTCCGGCGGAATGATTAACGAACAATTGTATGGGATTCCGCTTGGAACGAATGCGGCAAGTATGGCATACAATCCCGCGCTGTTTGATCAGGCAGGTATTCCTTATCCTACCGCTGAATCGACATACGATGATATTATGCAAATGGCCCGTGATTTGAAAGCCAATATCAATAAAGAAGGTTTTTATCCGCTCGCGAACAATGTGGCGCATGAATTCCCTTACTATCTTCGTCAGAACGGGGCTGCGATGTTCAATGCGGAAGGGAATTCACTCGGCTATACAGAAGATAAATATTTTGTCGAATATATGAATATGCAAAAAGCATGGAAACAGGAAGGGCTGATTGGTTCTGACGGCGCTGCTCTGTTTCAGGAAGAAGGCGCTGCGCTCATATCGCAATGGAGCAATCAAACGGCAAACCTGGTGAAAGAGGGGGTAGTGAAAATTCTTCCCCTTCCTTCGATTGCGGGAGGAGAGGAAGGGAATTATATCCGCCCGGCTACGTTTTTTTCGGTCACATCGTATAGTAAGCATCAAGAGGCGGCCGCAAGCTTCGTAGATTTCATAACGAATGATGTTGAGGCGAATAAAGTGCTGCTTGGCGAACGCGGCGTACCGATTTCTGCCAAAGTCCGTGAGGAAATCATGCCTTTAATTAGTGACAATGATAAAGTTCAGTATGAGTATATCGAATATGTTCAGAAGCATTCCCGGGACATTGATCCACCGGCTCCGAATGCGGGCTCGAAGGTGCTTAGCGTGCTCAAGCGTTACGAAGGCAAGGTGCTAAATGGCGAGTTGATAGTGGAAGAAGCGGCAAAGCAGTTTCGTGAAGAAGCAAATAAAATCCTGGCAGCGGGATAAAAGGGGATTTTAGCGATGAAGATGAGTATCGGCACTAAATTATATGCGAGTTTTTTCGCAATCCTGTTGTTAATGGTTGGTTTGGCCGCCTTCGGATTAATGGAGATAACTAGTCTCAATACGACTTACAAGGATTTAATTAATGAGAGGGTGGCGGCTTCGGGCTTAGTCAAGGATTTGAACATAGCGATTAAAAATGAACAGTCCAGTGTCGAGTCCTATTTGCTCTATGGGGATGAGAGCAATTTCTTGGAATATGAAGCGGCAATCGCTCAGTATACGGAAACAAGCAACAAGCTGAAGGAGATCATTACGGTGGGCGACATCGATGATTGGCAGACGATCCAGGGCATGGACTTGCTCCAGCAGGAGTATACCGTTCTCGCCGATCAAATGATCGATTTGAAGCAAGAAAATAAAGTGCAGGATTATTTAAAAATAGGCGCGGAACAAGTCGATCCTGTTATAAATGCATTTATTAATGCGTCCAACCGGTTAGTTCAGGAACAGCAGGATCTGCTTGATCAAAGCTATCAAGAGACGTCCAAGCACGTCAATACGATTTTTATGCTTGTTGTTGCCGTCGCGGCAGTCAGCGTTCTGCTTGGTCTTGGCATCGCTTTTACGATGAACAGGATGATTACAAGACCGGTGCTGGCCTTGTCGGGCGCAGCTGAACGCATTGCTGGCGGTGATTTGACAGTAGATACGATACAGGTCAAGAGCAAGGATGAAATCGGCAAATTAGCGGCCGCATTTAATGAAATGAGCACAAATCTTCGCCATCTTTTGCAGGAAGTGTCCTCCCATGCGAATCAGGTGGCGGCCTCTTCCGAAGAACTGACCGTTGGAGCAGAACAGACGACCCGGGCTACCGAGCAGGTCGCTGAAATTTCGGAGCAGGTTGCTTTAGGCACCGAGGTTCAGGAAAGAAATATACGGGAGAGTGTCATTTCAGTTCATAACATGTCAAGCGAGGCTCAGCAAATCGCCCAACGCTCCGAGTTAGCCTCAAAGCAAGTTGTCGAATCTGCGGAGTTGACGATCCAAGGGAATGGCGCGGTACAAACAGCGATCGATCATATGAATGAGATTAATGTGACCGTCCAGCAAATCGCTGAAAGTGTAACGAAATTGGGCGAGCGCTCCGAAGAGATCGGACAAATTATTAGCGTTATGTCGGATATTTCGAACCAGACGAACCTGCTCGCCTTGAACGCATCGATCGAGGCGGCGCGGGCCGGGGAGTCTGGACGGGGATTTTCCGTCGTGGCCGCTGAAGTGAAGAAGTTATCCGAGCAATCTTCGCTATCCGGACAGCAGATTGCTGAGCTTGTGACGGCGATTCAAGAGGATACACTGCAAACGATTAGCATTGTAAACAGCGGTACCAAGGTGGTTGAATCGGGAATTGCCTCTGTTCAGATCGCGGGAGATTCTTTTGAAAATATCCAGCATTCTATCCAAGAGGTATCTTTGCAAATCGAAGCTGTGTCTCAGGCCTCAAGCCAAATGTCTGCCGCAACAACGCAGCTTGTCACGGCATTTGATGCGATTGCGCAAATCTCCGATACGAATGCGCTTGGCACTCAGAATGTGCTGGCAGCCACGGAAGAACAGGTTGCTACGATGCAGCAAGTTTCCGGCTCTTCAAGCGAGTTGTCGAAAATGTCTGACGATCTGTTGGCGATGGTGGGCAGATTCAAGATTTAAAACGGTAAGGTTAAACTTTATGCTTTGTGGTTTATGTTGTTTGGTGCTTCAAACTTGATGCTTTCATTTGGAAATAAAGTATGCTGTAGAACCGCTCTTAGAGCGGTTCTTTTTCTTCGTATATGCTAACACAATCGGGCAGCGATACAAAAAAGTATATGAAATTTAAATTTAATATTGAATTTTAATCCGGAATGTTGTATTTTTATACGGAATATAGTGAGGGGTGAATACATGTCATTATTGGTTGAGGAGCTTTCCTTAAACGCGTGGCCGGCTTTAAGAACGATAGTTCACGAAGGTTGGCTATTGCGTTTTGCTGAAGGATATACGAAGAGATCGAATTCAATCAGTCCCATTTATACTCAACCACAAGGAGACATTGAACAGCGTGTTCGCTATTGCGAAGAAATGTATGAGGCTGCGAAATTAACGACTATTTTTAAAATGACCCCGTTTATACCGGATGGCTTGGATCAGTATTTGTGCCAAAGGGGATATACTAAGAGGGAGCCCTCGAGCGTGAAAGTGTTAGACAATTTACAGCCTATCCGGGAGCCTAGGCAGCAGGAAGTAATTATAGAGGATCGATTTAGCGAGCAATGGCTGAAAACGCTGGCGGTCATGAATGGACTCTCTGCAAAAGAGTTCGACGTTTCCAGGAGGCTCCTAAGCGGCTCGCCGCTCCAGCAAGGCTTTTTTACTCTGCTTCACAATTGTAAACCGGTGGCCTGCGGGTTAGCCATTATTGAACAGGGTTACGTCGGTGTATACGATTTGGTTACCGCCAAAGAAGCTCGTAATCAAGGGCATGGCGAGCAATTGCTGCTTCATATTTTAAAATGGGCCAGAGAGAGCGGCGCAACAAAAAGCTACCTGCTCGTCGTGCAAAATAACGCGGCTGCCAATCGTTTGTATGATAAATTAAACTACCAGCATTTGTATACTTATTGGTATCGATGCCGAAATGATAGTGCATATTTATAAACTATTTGACGAATCATCTTGCCGGGGAGGCATTTACACTATTTACAATAATGAAACAACTCTGGTAAGATGTTCTCGTTTGGTTTAATTGTAAACTTAATTTATATCCTTGGTTAACAATCATTTACTAGGACTGTGTTTATATTCAAGACCCAACTGTCAGCAGTGAATTTGAAAGAAAGTACATGACATGCGAGAGGAACTAAATGTAAATCAAAGAGAGCAGTCGAGAAATAGAGAAAACAGAAGAGGATGATGGAAGCATGAGTTATGCTGCGAAAACGTTGAATTGGGAGCAGCTCGCGGATAAAGCGCTGAACGGCGAACGGCTGACGATGGAGGAAGGATTGGCTGTACTGGAAGGCGAGAAGGAGCAGCTCTTGCCGATTATGCATGCCGCTTATAAGGTAAGAAGCCACTATTACGGCAATAAAGTCAAACTGAATATGATTATGAACGCAAAGAGCGGATTATGTCCGGAAGACTGCGGATATTGCTCGCAATCTATTGTCTCTAGCGCCGCCGTACCGAAATATTCGCTTTTAGATAAAGAATCGCTGCTTGCAGGTGCCCGTGAAGCGATGGCTCGTCAGGCCGGTACATACTGCATTGTGGCTTCCGGAAGAGGACCAACGCCGGGGGAGCTGGATCAGGTCATTGATGCGGTAACGGAAATTCGCCGTACGATGCCGCTTAAAATATGCGCCTGCCTCGGCTTGCTGCGGAACGATCAGGCTGAGCGTCTGGCTGCGGCTGGAGTGCACCGCTATAATCATAACCTGAATACAAGCCAGACCAATTACGCATCAATTACGAAGACGCATTCCTATGAGCAGCGTGTGGAGACGGTCGAGAAAGTCAAGATGTCCGGCATGTCGCCTTGTTCAGGCGTTATCATTGGAATGGGCGAGAGTCCTGCGGAGATTGTAGAAATGGCATATGCGCTCCGTGAGCTGGACGCTGATTCGATTCCGGTCAATTTTCTTGTGCCTATTCCGGGGACTCCGCTGGAATCGTCTATCCCGGTCACACCGCTGCAAGCGTTGAAGGTACTGGCATTATTTCGCTTGATATGTCCTGCTAAGGAAATTCGTGTATCGGGCGGGCGCGAATCCAGCTTAAGGCATTTGCAGCCGCTGTCTCTTTATGCAGCGAACTCCTGGTTTGTCGGCGATTATTTGACAACGGGCGGGCAAGAGGTGAAAGAGGACCACCAAATGATCGAAGATCTTGGTTTTGAAATCGAGCAGTGCGCCCTTTAATTCCGGTTCCACAATTTGTTATAGGCATAGGCGATTCGTTATAATAGGATGTGGAATGACTAATAAATCGTTCTGGGCTAGGAATAAAAAGGAGAGATAAACCATGAACTTGAACAACCAAACTGCCATCATTACGGGCGCAGGCAAAGGCATCGGCAAGGCAATCGCACGGGCGCTAGCCAAGGAAGGGGTTCATTTGGGACTAATCGCGCGCACCGCTTCTGATTTGGAGGCGCTACAGTCCGAGTTGCGAGAGCAGCACGGCATTAAGGTTGCCATCGCTTCCGCCGATATTTCCGATCAATCAGCGGCAGAGAAGGCCGTAGAGGAGCTAGTATCCGAGTTAGGCGGCGTAGATATTTTGATCAACAACGCCGGCATTGCCAAATTCGGCAAACTGGTGGACATGGATCCGCAGGATTGGGAACGAATCATCCAAGTTAATTTGATGGGAACCTATTACATGACTAGAGCGGTACTTCCTAAAATGATCGCTCAAAATCAAGGGAATATTATTAACATCGCATCGACAGCCGGCGAAAGAGGTTTTGCTACCGGCTCCGCATACAATGCTTCCAAATTTGCCGTTATGGGTTTAACGGAGGCCGTTATGCAGGAGGTTCGCAAAAATAACATTCGTGTTGTGGCACTTACGCCTAGTACGGTCAATACGGAGCTTGCCGAAAATGCAGGCTTGAAAATTGGCGAAGAAGATCGGATGATGCAGCCGGAAGATGTCGCTGAGCTGGCGTTGGCTACTTTGAAGCTTCCGCAGCGTGTATTTGTTAAAACAGCTGGTATCTGGACGACGAATCCGCAATAAACGATTAGGATAGACGGGCAAGGCCCTGAACCGCTGCAAGCGGGGCAGGGCTTTTTACATATTTTCAAAAATATTAGCATGAACCAACTTGATTTGACTTAGAAAAAGTTTGGTCCGGTTATATGTTAGATTAAGTTATATAGGGTACATTCCAAAAACAACTGTTCAACGTGGAAATATAAGAAGAGGGGGAGCGTGTAATGGGGATTCAGCTTGAAAAGTGGATCATCGAGGCCAGCATCGGTATGATGCAAAGGGCGATGGAGAAGGGGGAGATGAGTTCTGAGGATTTGGTTGCGGCCTATTTGGGCCGAATCGATCGTTATGATCATCGCCTGAAGTCGGTAATCGAGGTCAATCCGGAAGCCATGGATACAGCTAGAGCTTTGGATCGGGAACGTAAGGAGCAGGGCAGCAGGGGAGCGCTGCACGGTATTCCTATTTTACTGAAAGACAATATCGGAACGCATGACCAGACCCGCACCAGTGCGGGCTCGTTAGCTTTAGCGAACTCCATTCCGAAGGAGGATTCTTCCGTCGCCTCGCAATTGCGCGCTGCCGGCGCTGTCCTTCTCGGCAAAGCCAATATGACCGAATGGGCCAATTTTATGTCGAGCACGATGTGGGCAGGGTACAGCTCGAGAGGCGGGCAAACGTTAAACCCTTATGGTCCAGGGGAGATATTTGTCGGTGGCTCAAGTTCCGGTCCAGCGGCGGCGGTTGCCGCCAACCTGGCGGCTGCGGCGATTGGTACGGAAACGACAGGCTCTATCATCAGCCCGGCCAGCCAAAATTGCATTGTCGGAATTAAGCCGACGGTGGGCCTGATTAGCCGGCGTGGAATCATTCCGCTATCAGAAACGCAGGACACGCCGGGGCCAATGGCTCGCACGGTTGCCGATGCTGCGCTTATCTTGGGTGCGCTTACTGCCCAAGATGCGAGGGATGCCGTGACTTTGTCGAAGAGCCGTTTGGCGCTTTCCGATTATACGCCGTTTCTCGATCGCACTGCCCTGGCAAAATCCCGCATCGGCATTCCGCGATATTATTATCAGCATCTTGATGAAGGGAGGTTGGCCCTGATCGAACAAGCCATCCATGTACTTGAGGCCGAAGGGGCAACGATCATCGATCCCGTAGAATTGCCTTGCGAGGGGGAGCAGTGGGATGCCAATGTGCTATATTTTGAATTCAAGAAATATTTGAACGACTACTTGAAGACACTACCGGAAACGGTTAAAGTTTGTTCGCTGGAGGATGTGATCCGGTTTAACGAGCGGCATGCAGCGGCCGCTTTGAAATTCGGACAGGATATTCTGCTTTCGTCGAACCGGACAAGCGGTACCTTGACCGAGCAGGCGTATTTGGACAGCAAGCGGAGAAATCTTGAACTGGCCGGGAGACAGGGGATCGATGCCGCATTAGAGCATTATCATTTGGACGCATTGCTGATTCTAGGGGACGATGATGTCAACGATCTTGCTGCCCGGGCTGGGTATCCTTCTATAACTGTACCTGCCGGCTTTGTTTCGGAAGGGGTCATTACTCAGGAGGGGTATACGACAAAAGGTCCGCACGGAATAACTTTTGTGGGTACGGCCTTTAGTGAGCCAGCTTTAATTCGGCTTGCTTATGGGTATGAACAAGCTTCGCGGCATCGCGTTCCTCCTAATCTCGATGAAATTAGGGGTTGACATATACCCCATGGGGGTATATTTTATTAGTACATAGCATGCTGCATAAACAACAGTTCTGTGCGGCACGACTCATAGAAATGAGGTGTACTAAAAATGGGCAACGAGAATAATACGACTTCTTTACAGATTACGGGTATGACTTGTTCTGCCTGCGCCAACCGGATCGAGAAAAGTCTTGGCCGGCTGGAAGGCGTACAGGAAGCGAACGTAAATTTTGCTTTAGAACGGGCAACCGTGGCGTATAATCCAGAACTCACCGATGTTTCCAAGCTGGAAGCGACGATTCATAAGCTCGGCTACGACGTTGTCAAAGATGTCGCTGATTTGCAGCTCCATGGCATGTACTGTGCGGCCTGCGCCGTCAGAATCGAAAAGGCGATTGCTAAAATTCCTGGCGTATCGAGCGCGGCTGTTAATTTTGCGCTGGAAACCGCGCGGGTCCAATATAACCCCGGGGAGGTATCGGTTCAGGACATTCAGGAGCGCGTGGCGAAGCTTGGGTATGAGGCTGTGTTAAAGCAGGAACAAGCTGACGAGGGCGATTACCGAGAACAGGCAATTGCCCGGCAGAAACGCAAGCTGCTCATTTCTGCGCTCTTATCGCTGCCACTGCTTTGGACGATGGTCAGTCATTTCTCTTTCCTATCTTGGATATGGCTGCCGGATTTATTTATGAATCCCTGGTTCCAGCTAGTACTCGCTACCCCGGTGCAGTTTTATATTGGTAAGCAATTTTACGTTGGAGCATATAAAGCCTTGCGGAATAAGAGTGCCAATATGGATGTTCTTATTGCACTAGGAACGTCGGCCGCATATTTTTACAGCTTGTATCTCACACTGGAATGGGTCGCAGCGGGGAATGGGGGCCAGCATGCTCCGGCAATGTATTATGAGACGAGTGCCGTCTTGATCACGCTCGTTATTCTTGGAAAACTGTTTGAAGCTTTGGCTAAAGGACGCACCTCGGAAGCGATCAAAAGCTTGATGGGACTGCAGGCCAAGACTGCTCTTGTCGTTAGAGAAGGAAAGGAGCAGATGATCCCTGTAGAAGAGGTGCAGCGCGGAGATGTCGTCATTGTCAAGCCAGGGGAAAAAATCCCGGTGGACGGAGAGGTGCTTGAAGGCGTATCGTCGGTAGACGAATCGATGCTGACCGGGGAAAGTTTTCCGGTAGAGAAACAAGCGGGAGATGCTGTCATTGGAGCCACGATCAATAAAAATGGCAGCTTGAAGATCCTAGCTACCAAAGTAGGCAAAGAGACGGCATTGGCGCAAATCGTCAAAGTCGTTGAGGAAGCTCAGGGTTCAAAGGCGCCGATTCAACGTGTAGCGGATGTCATATCAGGAATTTTTGTTCCCATTGTTGTTGGCATTGCGGTGCTTTGCTTTATAATCTGGTATTTCTGGGCTTCCCCCGGCAACTTCGCACATGCGCTGGAAATTGCCATAGCTATATTGGTTATCGCTTGTCCATGCGCACTGGGGCTAGCTACCCCTACCTCCATCATGGCCGGCTCTGGACGTGCAGCGGAGCTGGGGGTACTGTTTAAAGGCGGCGAGCACTTGGAGACGACGCACACAGTGGATACCGTCATCCTTGATAAGACGGGCACAGTTACGAAAGGAAAGCCCGAACTGACCAACGTGGAACCGGAAGGGATGGCGGAAAGCGACTTCCTTCGGCTAGTCGGGGCGGCTGAGAAAAGTTCAGAGCATCCGCTGGCGGAGGCTATTGTGGCCGGCATTGAAGACAGAGGAATTGATATTCCCGCTGCGGCAAGCTTTGAGGCCATTCCTGGCTACGGCATTCATGCTGAAGTCGAAGGCCGGGACATCATTATTGGCACCCGGAGGCTGATGGCGAAACACGGTGTACAAATCGCTGCTAATGCGGATACCCGGATGTCTGCACTGGAGCAGGCAGGCAAGACTGCGATGATAGCAGCAATTGACGGGAAGTATGCGGGAGTTGTAGCGGTAGCCGACACGATCAAAGAAACTTCGCAGGCTGCGATTTCCAGATTGAAGGCGATGGGAATTCAGGTAATTATGATCACCGGTGATAATGAACGAACCGCCCGTGCTATTGCCGGGCAGGTTGGAATTAACGAGGTATTGGCTGAAGTGCTGCCAGAAGGCAAAGCAGCAGAAGTGAAAAAGCTGCAGCAGCAAGGCCAGAAGGTGGCGATGGTCGGGGACGGAATTAACGACGCGCCTGCCCTCGCGATGGCCGACATCGGCATGGCGATCGGAACCGGAACCGATGTAGCTATGGAAGCGGCTGACGTCACTTTAATGAAGGGCGACCTGAACAGCATTCCTGATGCGATCTATATGAGCCGCAAAACGATGAGCAACATCCGGCAAAATTTGTTCTGGGCGCTCGGTTATAACTCGCTTGGCATTCCCATCGCTGCGCTAGGGCTGCTGGCTCCTTGGATTGCAGGAGCGGCAATGGCCTTGAGCTCCGTATCCGTCGTATTGAATGCGCTGAGACTGCAGCGAATGAAAATTTAATACGGGAGCAGCGGAAAATGTGATTTTAGTAGGAAGATAACGGGAACAATAGCCGTTATCTTCTTCTTTTTTATTTTAAAGCAGTACGAATAGTATGAATTAAGTCCCTTGTATAAAGCGAGTGACAACTTGTAGAATTGTGACATGAGGACATAGGCACACACCGTTTGGTCCTGAAGGAGATTGTAATTCGGCGGCATAAGCTGATATTTGCGCCAGCGTGCTTGGGGGCGTGTATGGATAGTGCCATATGGGTAGGCCGAGTTGTAGAGCCACTCATTATTTACTAATAAATAGATATGTCCAAGATCATCTTCATGAACTTATCAAAGTGATATAATGCATTAAATACATACATATGCTGAGGTGATAAGTAATGCATAGAAGAACTACAGGGATGCTGCTCATTATTATCGCCGCATTTCTGTACGGCATTCGCTATTTAGCTGCAGCGATTTATGGGTCTAACTCCTCCACTTGGAGCGCAGAACTTTTCAACGAGATGCTGAACTATGTCGGTAAAGGGCCAATGATTCTTAGTACAAGCGCGTTGATATTAGGGGTTGCATATATGCTTGTTGCCGAATTGGAGGGCACGAGCATGCGTAAGCAGATCGAACAAATTAAGAGCAACTGGAATGAATTTGACTTATATGAAAAGGGGGGAACTAGTGAAAAGGGCAACAGCCAGAAGAAAAGCAAATAAGCTTTGCGCCATAACGGTAAAAATGAGACAGTTCGGGATCTTGGCCTGGGCTGTTATTTTTTGCTTATATTGCGGCAGACGCCGATTTTTACATTGAAATTGAAGCGTACAAACGGTGCATGCGGTGAATTATCGGACACTTCTTCAACTAACGTTTTAAAACAGACGCAAAATGTTATAGAGATAACATAGGAAGAGTTCTATACTTTTTGTGGTACATTACCATATATTATCACAAGTTAGAAGCAGGTGAACGACATGGCAAAAACCGAGGTGTCCTTCGATTACTCCAAAGTGTTTGAAAATGAGCAGGAAGCGAAAATTAAGCCGCTCCGACTGCTCGCACGGCTGTATCGTGAACATATTAGCAAAGTAGCTCTTTCCGCAATATGCTATGCTGTCAAATCGTCCCCGCAGTGGGTGCTGTCGATTGTTACGGCTAATATTATCAACATTGTCAGCTATCCTGACCGCCACTCGATTCGTGAATTTTGGATAAATCTCGCCGTCATTATCGTCGTAATATTGCAAAATATTCCGATGCATACGCTCCATGTCAGCTACATCAGTAAAGCTGTCCGGCATGTAGAAGCTGGGCTGCGAAGCACTCTCGTTCGGAAGATGCAGCAGTTATCTTTAAGCTATCATGGAAATATGAGCGCTGGCCGGCTTCAATCGAAAGTGCTGCGCGATGTAGAAGCGATCGATTTTTTGTCGCGGCAAATGATGACGAGCCTGATTCCCGCAGCCATTAGCCTCACGATAGTCATTACTCTCACCTTGTATCATAGCTGGTTTGTCGCTCTGTTTTTCATCTTTATGGCACCTGCGGCGATCTTGTTCGTTCGTTTTTTTCGTTCCAAAATGTCTAAGCACAATCGCGAAGTACGGAAGAAGATCGAAGAAATGTCAGGGAAAGTATCCGAGACGGTGGAAATGATTCCAGTCACCCGTGCTCACGGGCTAGAGGATGTCGAAATCCGCAAGGTGGACGCCGCTTTGCAGAACATTCGGGAAAGAGGCTATCGCCTGGATATACTCGAAGCTTATTTCGGCTCGACGAACTGGGCTGTTTTTCAGTTGTGTCAGGTCGGTTGTCTGTTCTTTACGGCGTACCTGTCTTATTTGGGGCATATGGAGATCGGGGACATTGTCATGTATCAGAGCTTTTTTGCCATGATCATTAACTCGGTCACTTCGATTTTGAACGTGTATCCTAATCTGGTCAAAGGCTTTGAGTCGTTGCATTCCGTTACGGAAGTGATTATGTCCGAGGAGACGGAGGAGTACAAAGGACGTTTTAAGCCGGATCGTATTCAGGGAGAATACCGTTTCCAAGGTGTCGCATTTCGTTATAAAGGCTCGGATCGCCATGTGCTGCAGGACTTCTCTTTAAACGTTAAACCAGGGGAAACGGTAGCCTTTGTCGGTGAATCGGGTTCGGGAAAATCAACGATATTAAGCCTGATTATCGGATTCTATAAGCCGCAAGCGGGTCAAATTTGGATTGACGGCATCCCGATGAATGAACTGAGCATGAACCGTTACCGCCAGTCTTTGGCGATCGTACTGCAAAACAATATATTATTCTCAGGCACGATTCGCGAAAACATTACATATGGGCTGCCGCATATTTCCGAGGAGAAGCTGCAGCAGGCGGTATGGATGGCGAATTTACAAGATGTGATCGACAGTTTACCTGAAGGGCTGGATACTTCGGTAGGTGAGCATGGGGGCCGGCTGTCCGGCGGCCAGCGTCAGCGGATTGCGATTGCCAGGGCGCTTGTCCGCGATCCGAAAATTATTATTCTCGATGAAGCGACTTCCGCGCTGGACAATATGTCGGAGCGTCATGTCCAGGAAGCGATGGAGCAACTGATGAAGGGAAGAACGACGTTTATTGTAGCTCACCGTCTTTCCACCGTAAAAAATGCCGACCGGATCGTTGTTATGAAGAAGGGGGGAATCGTGGAAAGCGGCACATACGAGGAGCTTCTGATCAAGAAAGGCGAGTTTTATAAACTGAAAAATATGTGATTCATGATAGGAAATTACTGGAGTAATAAATTTACTCAACAACGGAAAATGAGTGACTTGAAAATGAAAGATTGGCCAGATGGTTTTCAAAGACGAGCCTTCTGGATACAAGCAAAAAACGGTTGACTAATCACGTTGCCAGTAGTATATTGAATGTGTAACCGGTTACCTATGAGTGGAGTGAACACATGATATGATCTCAATCAAAGACGTTGCCAAGTATGCAGGTGTATCCGTAGCGACTGTATCCAGAGTTTTGAACAACAGCGGGTATGTCGGCCAGGATACGAGAAAAAAGGTTGAAAAAGCGATTGAAGAACTTAATTACAAGCCGAATGAGGTGGCTAGAAGTCTGTTTAAGAAACAGTCCACCACGATTGGCTTAATCGTGCCTGATATTATGAACCCCTTCTTTCCTGAGCTGGCGAGAGCTGTTGAAGATACGGCTATTCAGTTAGGGTACAATGTCATTCTTTGCAATTCGGATGGGGATCAGAAGAAGGAACAAAACTACCTGGATATCCTGCAGCAGCAGTATGTAAACGGTATTATTGTTTCTTCCAATACGCTGACCGCGGCTCAAATCGTACGGCTTAACATTCCTGTCGTCAGTATCGACCGCGTCATCAGCAAAGGCCTGCCGACGATTGTCGTAGAGAACAAGAAAGGGGCCATGATGGCAACGCGCTATTTGCAAAGCAAAGGCTGCCGCAGGATTGGCCACATTAAAGGAAATAGCAGCGTAGTCAATGCTGAAGAACGCTGCGAAGGCTACAAGGAAATTATCGGAAACGAGCCTTGGTTTGACGAGACATACATCGCAGAAGGCCAATATGACATGCAGTCGTCCATTCAAGCGACGCTGGAGCTGCTGCAAAGGCATCCTGATATCGATGGAATCTTTGCAGCGAATGACATTATGGCGATTGGTGCAATTAAAGCGGCGTATCAGCTTGGCAAAAGAGTGCCCGAAGACATTGCCATCATCGGCTTTGACGGTATCAGCCTGTCCAAAGCGACGACGCCGGAGCTGACTACCATAGAGCAGCCGATTTACGAAATGGGCGAGAAGGCGACCAAGATGCTGGTGAGCTTAATGGAGCAGCAGACCGTGGATCAGGAGAACTATAAAATATTAGATGTCACGCTAATAGAGAGAGAATCTACTTAAGAAGGAGAAATAGGAATGGAGCGGAAACCCAAAATTACTGTTGTCGGCAGCATCAACATGGACCTAGTCACGATAACGGCTCAAGTGCCTCAAATCGGCGAGACGCTCCTTGGCAAGCAATTTCAGATGAATCCCGGCGGAAAAGGAGCCAATCAAGCGGTAGCCGCAGCACGGCTTGGTGCAGACGTTCGTTTGATTGGCTGCGTCGGGAATGACCGCTTCGGTCAAGACATTTTGCAGCACCTCAGAAATGAAGGTGTTGATGTAAGTGATGTGGAACCGGTTACAGCTCATACGGCTACTGCTACGATTACCGTCCACAATCAAGATAACAGCATTATTGTCGTTCCAGCCGCCAATCACCATGTGACCGCTTCCTTTGTAGAATCCAAACGGGAAGTCATCCAGGACAGTGATATTCTTCTTGTCCAGTTGGAAATACTGTTGGAAGGTGTGCAAAAGGCCGTAGAGATTGCTAAAGAAAATGGCGTAACCGTCATTCTGAACCCGGCACCAATTCAAGAGCTGCCTGTACAACTAATAAAGCAGGTAGACTATCTGACGCCTAACGAGCATGAGCAAGTTTTGTTGAAGCAGCGCTTTAGTGAGCAGGAATTGAACGGAAAGCTTATCGTTACGAAAGGCAGCCAGGGTGTCTCGCTGATGGCAGATGGTCAGGAACTTACTATTCCGGCCTACAAAATCGGCGTCGTGGATACAACCGGAGCAGGGGATTCGTTTAATGGCGGCCTGGCCGTTGCTTTAAGCCGAGGAATGACATTGAATGATGCTTGCCGGTACGGCAATGCTGTTGCTGCTCTATCGACAACGAAGCTCGGTGCACAAAGCGGAATGCCAACCGGAGAAGAGGTTGAGCAGTTTATTAAAGGAGGACGAAACAAATGACAAAAAGACCAATCATTATCGACACAGATCCTGGCATTGATGATGCAGTTGCATTAGCGATCGCCCTGTATAGCGAGGAGCTGGATGTACGCTTAATTACTACCGTTGCCGGAAATGTGGGCCTGGATAAGGTGACACTGAACGCCTTGAAGCTGTTGAAGTTCTTCAAGAAGGATATCCCGGTAGCGATGGGGGCGGGCAGACCGCTGATCAAAGCGCCGATCGATGCGAGCAATGTCCACGGCTCTACCGGCATGGACGGCTATGATTTCGAAGAGCCAACGAAACAGCTGCTCTTGCAAGAAAATGCGGTCAACGCGATGCATCGGGTCATCATGGAAAGCGAACAGCCGATAACCTTAGTCCCGATCGGACCTTTGACGAATATCGCGCTTCTCCTGCGAATGTACCCGGAGGTAAAGGAGAAGATTGCCGAGGTAGTCATCATGGGCGGATCGACAGCCCGCGGCAATGCCGGAGTCATGGCCGAATTCAACATATTTGCCGATCCGGAAGCGGCGAAAATCGTGTTCCAAAGCAATCTGCCTGTCGTCATGGTTGGGCTTGACGTAGGATTGAAAGCGCTCGTATATCCTGAAGACAGTGAGCGGCTAAAGGACATGAACGAGACAGGACAAATGATCTATCAGCTGTTCCAAAAATACCGCGGCGGCAGCATGAAGACCGGATTGAAAATGTACGACAGCTGTGCGATCGCCTATCTCCTGCAACCGGAGATGTTTACCGTTGCAGATACTTTTGTGGACGTAGAATTAAGCGGTTCCCTAACAGCCGGCTGCACTGTCGTGGATTTGAAAGGTTATCTTGGCCAGGAGAACAACGCTAAAGTTTGCGTCGATATCGATCCGCAAATGTTCAAAACGTGGTTTTTGGAAGGCTTAAGCAAGTGCAACTAAACTAAGCTTGATCAACTGGCTCTACATTACGAATCATGATCTTAGGACACTTTGATCTGCATCTGATTTGAGTTTTTCAGCATCCAATCTGCATCTTAGGAGGAACACCAGCTATGGGATCTAATTTAGTCATGTATGGCTCTGCGATTGTCGCTGTACTTATCGTTATTTACATGTTAATCAAGAAAATGGACATTAAAATCACGCTTTTTCTGATGGGGATCATCTTGATTTTGGTCGCAACAGCAATGGGGAATGGTATCGCCGTTAAGGATTTTGAATCGACGGGTTCACTGTGGCTGGATCCGCTTCAGGTGATCGTGATCCAGTTTAAGCAGACGTTCACGGCAGCGGGCTTCATCATCCTCCTGCTTGGGGGTTATACCGCTTATATGTCCTCCATAGGAGCGAACGAAGTAACGGTCAACGCTTTAACGAAGCCTATTTCCAAAATTAAGTCGGCTTATATTCTTGTACCTATCGTATTTTTACTAGGCAATCTATTGTCTCTCGTCATTCCGAGTGCATCCAATCTGGCGATCATTTTGCTGGCAACCTTGTTCCCAATCCTTAGAAAAGCAGGCATGTCGGCGCTTTCTGCGGCGGGGGTCATCGCTACCTCCGCTACGATCGTTCCTACTCCGCTAGGAAGCGACAATGTCGCCATCGCCCAGGAATTGGCCAAGCACGCGATGTTCGCCGACTTGACGGTAACGGACTATGTGTTCAGATACCATGCTATCGTATCCGTTCCGACATTGATCTTTATCGCACTGGTTCATTATTATTGGCAGAAGCGCATGGACAAGAAAGCAAGCCATTTGCAGGCAGAAGCCGAAGTGAATCATGATTCCAAGGAGGATATCGAAGTTAAGGGCGGCAAGCTATTCAAAACCGTATACGCAATTTTGCCAATCTTCCCGATTATTCTGCTGCTGGGTACTTATGCGATTCAGATTACGACAGGCAATGCTATTGAGCTCAGCGTAGAGGTGGCAACCTTGGTATCGTTCGTGCTTGCTATCGTCTGCGAAGTCATTCGTCATAAAGGCGATCGCAGTGTACTGGATAAAACGGAGTCCTTCTTTAAAGGAATGGGTGGAGCCGTACCGATTGTAGCCCTGCTCGTTGCAGCCTCCGTATTCGTTACAGGACTGAAGTCTATCGGCCTGGTAGATGCGCTGCAGCAATCGATGCAAAATATTCAAGGCAACGGATTAGACTTCATTCTGCCGCTCGTTCTAGTAGCCATTACGGCGCTGATCGTTATTCTTAGCGGCAGCGGTACCGCTTTGATCTTCGCCATGGTACCATTGATGGTTCCATTAGCGGACGCAGCAGGAATCAGTCCGATTGCAATTTCCGTTCCAATGGGCTTGGCGGGCAATCTGTTCCGCGCGGTGTCCCCGGTCGCCGCCGTGGTGCTGATCGTGGCGGGAACGGTGAAGACTGACCCGATTGCTATTGTCAAAAGAACCTCGGTTCCGATGATCGCAGGCGTGATCTTTATGTTTATCCTGTCCATGGTTGTCTTCCTGTAATCCAGCACGATTAAGAAGATCAAGTAGATCAGGCGGAGCCAGAAGATCTGGAAGATCCCGTTTGATCCAGAAGATCGAGAGGAACCGGAAGACTCGGGAGAACCGGAGGATTGAGAAAAACTGAAAGAACCGGGGGGCGAGAAAAACCGGAAGAACCGGAAGAACGGGAAGTACCAGAAGGTTGGGGGAAATTGGAATAATCGGAAGAACCGGAAGATTGAGAAAAACCGAAAGAACCGGAAAATCCAGAAAAACCAGAAAAACCAGTGGAGCAGGCTGAGGCCTGTTCCTTTTTTGTTTAGGCGCTTGCCCGTTAAGTGCGTGAAACGCGCGAATCAAAAAACGCCCCGCTATGCGGTGAAGGGATCGAGGGTTTGACCAATAAGACCGTTCCACTGTTGTTTGATTCTAGCTATGATGAACGTAAACAAAAGACAGCCCTCCACATTGCTACATCTCGTAGGTTAAAATGGAAAGTGGAAAGACCAACCATTTCAGAGCTACATAGCAAAGGAGAGCTGATACTATGCAGTCTATCACAAAATTCGTCGGTTTAGATGTATCCAAAGAAAAAATTTCGGTGGCCATTGCGGATTCAACCGGGGAAGCCCCTCGCTATTACGGGAGCATTCCACATTCGGCGGCGGCACTTCGTAAACTCATCAAAGAACTGGGGCCAGCCGATCCCCTTTCGTTTTGTTACGAAGCAGGTCCTACGGGTTACGAAACGTACCGCTGGATCACCTCCATGGGAGCGAAG
>NZ_KB907250.1:0-91322 GCF_000381905.1 Paenibacillus fonticola DSM 21315
ACTGACCACCTGGGTACTCCTGTGAAAATGTATGATGAGCACGGGGAGCAGGTATGGTCTTGTGAGCTGGACATCTACGGGAACGTAAGAAAGTTTATTCTTAAGGGTGATCACAACGCCTGTCCGTTCCGCTACCCGGGCCAATATGAGGACGTAGAGACCGGGCTGTATTACAACCGTTTCCGCTATTACTCGCCACATGAAGGCATGTACACACAGCAGGATCCGATTGGATTGGCTGGAGGCATCCGTCTGTATGGGTATGTAGACGATCCGATTATTTGGGTGGATGTATTTGGGCTTAAGAAGAATGGTGGCGGTAGTGGCGGTAATTCAACGCGGCATTGTGAAACTGGTGAGGGGACGGGTAATGGTAGCCCGAAATTTAGCCCAAATTTCGATACAAAATTAAGAAAACATGCTCAAGATATTTATACAACTTCAAAGGCTTTGGGTGTTCAAATAGTAAAAGGGGATAAAGAAGGGATGAAAAAGTTTATTTTATCAATTGTAAATGATTCCAAAAATCTCGCTAATTCGAAACCTTTTAACTGGAATACAATTGAGTCTGTAGATGCTTTTGTTAAGGGGGATGCAGTTGTTTTAGTTAATCGAAATGCAAACGAGATATTGACTTTTTTAAACAAAAAAGGAGATCGTTTGTCAAGTAAGTTGAAATCGGAATTAAACTTGATTAGAAAGTGAGGACGGGAATGAATAATTATATACTATCTTTTAAAAAAAAGTTTGATTATTTTTTTGTACAAAAAAAATTCTCAAATATTATTTATTTACATGCTGAGGATGATAACGAGAGATTAGACCATGTTCTTTACCTAGAGGAAGATAGTGGTGATGTCATAGGCTTGTATATAAGAGGCATGAATCCGTTAATCTCAATGCATAGAATTTATGATTTGGATGATTTTAATTTATTTGCTAGTTATGAAGAAGGATTAATTGAATGTAAAGAAAATATTAGACTAAAAGTAGAGTATTTATGTTTGTTTTTTAGCACTCAATACAATGAATTATTTGGTTTCTATTTAGCGAATAACGATGAATCTAGCTCTATATTTTTCTTATTTCTAGAAGATGAAATGTATGTTGAAAAAGATTGTAGTAAATATGACGCTAAAAGGATGCTTGAAAAAAAGTCTTCAACTGAAGGCTTTATAACTTATGAAAAAAAATGTGAAACTGACTGGAAACAAGTAATCTTCTAAAAGACTATCAACATTTTTGGTAAGCCTGGCAATAAAGAAAGGCGCGGTTGTCGTTAAACAGGAAAGTAAAGCCCAGTGAATGTAGCACCTCAATGTTTTAGACGTGGACGATGGGAAATAATTAAGTCTGATAAAAATTTCGACAAATACGTTGTAGGGTATGAAAAAATTAAGTTAATCATGGGGATCCCCCTATACTTTGGGAGGGAGGTAAGGTTACCTCAATAACTGAGCGTGAAGTGATAGGACTTGAAAGATATGTTACGTATTTTTCCATTAATATGGAGGAAAGAATATTAGAGAATATCAATGGTAATAGAAGCTTGTAAGGAAGCGAAAATTGAAATGATGACAGGAGAATATGCGGTGGAAAATAATAAGTTAAAAATAACGCTCGAATTTCCAGGGATCGTTGTTTTTGATCCAATGACACTTTCTAGTTTCATTCAAGAGAAAAAAATTGTTAATACTGATTTAATAAGCTATTTCAATCAATATGAAGACGTAGGAGAGGAGGCCATCACTCAAGGAGTAATAATACCTATCTATCCTATTCCTAACTTAGACTACACAATTGTTATAAAAAATGAGTATGATTCTTTAACAAGTGTACCTATAGATTGGAGGATCTTTAAAACCGAACCGTTTCCTTTGAAAATAACTAGTGGTTTGGTTATTGTTTCTGATATTTCTGCGATTATGGACTGGGATGAGGAATTCTTTGTAAATTATGAGGGGAATTTAGAGAACAGAACAACATTAAATGATTATACTAAAATTGCAAATGGTAATTATGGAGTAAGTATTATTGGTTACTGTGATCCGAAAAAGGGATTAGAGGCTGATTTCGGTTATATTCTTGATTTTCAACGAAATGAGGAATTACCGAACTTTAATTTTAATAAAAGTATTGATGAATATGACTTTATTGTCGATCCATTGAGTAAATAATTATATTACGGTAAATGAGGGGTTATTTTTTTGAGTATTTATGATGATGAGCTTGTAAAGGATTTAATACTTAATGAGCTAATTAAGTGTGTCGAAGTAAAAGGTTTTTCGATGGGAGATGCATACGACAACATTGATTAAGCAATGTTTGCCTTGATAGGCTTTGTGTAGAATGAGGATGATAACGAGAGATTAGACCATGTTCTTTACCTAGAGGAAGATAATGGTGATGTCATAGGCTTATATATAAGAGGCATGAATCCGTTAATCTCAATGCATAGAATTATTTGGTTTCTTTTTAGCGAATAACGATGAATCTAGCTCTATATTTTTCTTATTTTTAGAAGATGAAATATATATTGAAAAAGATTGTAGTAAATATGACGCTATAAGGATGCTTGAAAAAAAATCTTCAACTGAAGGTTTTATTATTTACGAAAAAAAATGTGAAACTGACTGGAAACAAGCAATCTTCTAACAGGAAAAATTAAATTGTAAGAGTCTGTCAACATTTTTGTGTAAGTCCACTTAGGAGGCTTTAATAAAAAATGGATTTAAATGAGGCCATTGAATTCTTAAGAAACAATCAACCGCTTGTTGATGACAGTGTTTTAGAAGATGAGACTATTAAAAAATACGACGAAGTAAGAAAGTTTTTCCTCAGTAATCCAGATCCGTCTTGTGTTCCCCTCCTTTTAAATTCTTTTGGGAATGGTGATGGTTTTGGAGTTTATCAACTGATTGAAGATGTCATCGTTAAATTTGATAATGAGCTAGTCCTGCCACATTTAATTAATGCCTTGGACAGTGAACATAAAAGTGTTAGATACTGGAATGCCCAGATTGCCTCGAGCTTTCCTGATACGATACTTATTGAACCACTTATTAAACTGCTTGAGGAGAAGGATTCAGATATTAGGTACGCATCAATTACAGCCTTATCTCAGATAGATGAGGAGAGTATTATTGAGAAAATGAAGGATATTCTGAAAAAAGAAGATGATAAAGATATTATTGAATTAATTCATGAACATTTGGAGGTAGAAAATGACGAATAGCGAATATGTTGATCCAATCGAGTTGCGAATACGTGAAGCACTTGATAAAGTACTACCTAATGCTTATGAAAGTATTGAAAATTTCGGGAAATTGTTTACTGGGAATTCTTATTGAATATGCTTGCGAGAGTCAGAACACAACTGTAATTACGTTAGCAAGAGATAGAATAAAGAAAATCCCTTTGAAATAGCAGGTGAGCGATTGAGAGACTACCTTAAAAAGCCAGACGGAGATAATGAAAAGAAGATTTACTTCAAGTAAAACATACAAAATATAATATTTTTCTGGATGTTGGTTGGTATCCCGAAGGAGACCCCCAGGGGGCTTATGGACTCGAGTTAATTAAAGACCATGATTGGGGAAATCCCTTGGTTTCTTTTGAAACTCGGGATAAGAAGGAACTTGTCGAAAAAATTGAGTATTTGTTATGGCAAGTCGGAGAAGGTTATTACAACTAAGTTAGTTTTTTCCCTAACCCCTACCTGTTGGAAAACAAGAATGTTAGAAGATTATTCGAAGTCTGATATTGTTAGCATTAAAGCTCGACATAGCAAAATGCCCGAATATCCTGTTTATGTAAGGTTCAAGAATGAACCAGATGTTGTTTATCTTTTTACGGATTTGGGTGAGTCGGAATGGAAACAACTCGATATACTTAAATAACAATTAAGTAATTTACGTAGAGAGTGAACTGTGACCCGTAAGATGGACACTTAAAAAAGTGAACACTTGCGGGTCATTTGTGTTTGTTCAAAGTATAGAGAGATAAAAGTGAAGCTGAATCGATAAATTCGTATCAAGGAGGTATTATCTATCAAGCTTTTATAGCGGTGGGTTACTGGGAAGAATAAGTTGTTTTGCATTCACTAATGAGGATATTTTCCCTAACATTGTAGATGAAACACTTAGGCTAAGAACTGCTATTAAATTGCCTTCTGATTTTGTAGTATTAGCCGAGCCACCAAACAGTATTATTGTAATGGATACCCAAAACGCCATCTGTTATATGGTGCGATGCAATAGATGCCGAAAGAATAAATACAATGTCATTCATTTCACCGCCACATACTTGGGAAACATTTTTTGATTTTTTCACTGATTTAGTGAACGATGAAGAAGAGGAACAAGCAGAATTATGAATGGAATTGAAGACAAATGAGGGGGTTATTCTAGTGGAAGATATCACAATATTATTGGTAGATGACGAAAAGGGTTTGTGTGAAATGTTAACGACCGTGTTAAAGAAGGAGGGATACAAGAAAATAAAAATAGCGGGTTCAGGTTCTGAAGCAATGAAGATCTTGGCGGAGGATCATATTGATGTAGTTGTTCTCGATGTAATGCTTCCCAATGAGGATGGGTTTGAAGTATGTCGTAAAATGCGTGAAGTTACTGAAATTCCGATTCTCTTTTTAACCGCCCGTGATACTGATTTAGATAAATTGATGGGTTTTGGTATCGGGGGGGATGACTATATTACAAAGCCATTTAATCCATTAGAAGTTGTTGCGAGGATAAAAGCGCGATGTAAGTATAAAATGCATCAAAGGAAGCCTGCTAGGCCCGAGTTGACCACACTTGATTTTGGCTATTTTCAGCTTGAGCTTGAAGCTGGGGAACTGATTGTAGAAAGAAAGCATGTAGAGTGCCCAGCGCTTGAATGGAAGTTGCTTGTATTTTTATGCTGTAATGCGAACCGTATTTTTAGTACTCGTCACTTATATGAATCTGTTTGGAATGAACCCTATCTTGGAGATGAAAAAACAGTAGTTATACATATATCCCGATTACGAAAAAAAATCGAACCCAACCCTAAAAAGCCCCAATTTCTTGTTAATGTACGGGGGCTAGGTTATAAGATGATGTTTCCAAAGGGTGTGGAGAAATGAATTCTTTAGTTAAATTGGTACTTCGGTTCTTCAAAACAACCTTCCTGTTTGCGTTAAGTTATATGTTTTGTTTTATCGTACTCACTATATTAATTGTAATTTTTCAAAATCAATTTGTTTTTATGCAATTTATTAGTATTAGGGATTATCTGAATGTACTGGTATTGGCACAAAGTTTATTTTTTATTATTGCTTATGGCTGGTATATAGGTAAACCGCTGGTTTATTTGATTCGTTGGATTGGCAGGCTGTCTAGGGGAAACTATACTATCCCAAGGAATCATTATCGTAAATCCAAAGACGAGTCATCTCAGTCGCATGACTATTGTCGTCCATATAATTTATATAAGGAAGTATTCGAACAACTGACTTTATTATCGACACAGTTATCTTCCAGTGAGAAGGAACGTTTGGACATGGAAGTAAAAAAGCAAGAATGGATTGCAGCTATTAGCCATGACTTGAAGACTCCACTATCGTATATTGAGGGTTATGCATACATGTTATGTACCAGGGAATACAACTGGACGGATGAGGAGAAGCGGAGCTTCAGTCAGCAGATTTTAGATAAAGCACTTGATTTGAAAAGCTTGATTCAAGATTTGAATCATTCTAGCCAATGGTCTAATATCAATTTTCCAATTAGTCTCCGGCAAGATAATTTAATAGATTTTCTTCGTGATATTGTGATCGATATTGCTAATCATCCGTTAGCTGAACAGGCTAAGTTTACTTATTCAACGGATATGACATCCATTTCCGTTGAATTTGATAGAAGATTATTAGGCAGAGCATTTCAGAATATATTAATTAATGCAGTAATTCATAATGAAACGGGTATACATGTCACTTGCGATATCAGATCCGAGGAAGATGTAATTATTATTACTATAGAGGATGATGGGGAAGGCATACGAAAAGAGCAAATAGAGGGAAGTCTATATAATTCGGGTAAAGGATTAGCTATAGCTAGAGCTTTTATTGAAGCCCATCAGGGGGAAATGAATATTTTTTCAATTACGCCGAAAGGGACGCGACTTGAAGTACTATTACCAAAGCACAAACAATAATTTCCTTGTTGTTTATATCTCGTTTACCTGGTATTAACTTTACATCGATATGCTGTAAATGTTAGTAATCGTAAATCGGGAGGATCGGATAATGCTTGAGTATGCAATAGACACGAAACAGTTAACTCGACGAATCGGACGGCGGGAAACGGTAAAAGAGATTAATTTAAAGGTTCCAATCGGGGGGATATATGGTTTTTTGGGTCCAAATGGAGCTGGAAAGACAACTACGATTCGAATGCTACTAGGACTGATTAAACCTTCATCCGGAGAAATTAGCATATTAGGTAAAGATTTAAAAAGAGATAGAATAAATATTCTGGGGGAAATTGGTTCCCTTGTAGAATCGCCTTCTTACTATGCCCACTTGTCAGGATATAAGAATTTAAAGATTATAGCTTTAATCCGGGGAATCTCTGAAACTAGAATAAAAGAAGTTCTTAAATTAGTTAGGTTGGATAAGGATGCTTACCGTCAGGTAAAGAATTATTCCCTGGGAATGAAACAGAGACTAGGAATCGCTGCAGCACTTATTACTTATCCTAAATTGTTGATTCTCGATGAACCAACAAATGGCTTGGATCCTTCAGGAATTCAAGAAATTCGTGAGTTGATTACTAGACTTCCCCGTGACTATGGGATAACAGTGTTAATATCTAGTCATTTGCTTAGTGAAATTGAACAAGTTGCAACACATGTAGGTATTATTAATAATGGTGAATTAATATTTCAGGGATCTATACAAAAGCTGACAGAAAAGAGCAGGCCCTATCTATGGATAGAAACGGATCATCCAGAAGAGGCGGCAATTGCTTTAAGACAATATGGCTGGGATGCAGATCCCGAGTTGGTCACTAATCAGGTGAAAACCTCAGTTATAGAGAAACCGCAGTCAGCTGAAATGATTAAATTACTTGTTAATAGCCAACATGAAATTTATCGTGTTGCTGAGAAGAAGAAAACACTAGAAGATATATTTCTAGAATTAACGGGCCAGGAGCATAGCTTATGATATTTAATTTAATGCGAGCAGAGGGAGTTAAGTTAAAAAGCATATGTAAATGGATTCCATTAATTCAAGGTGTAATTTTAATAAGTATGACTGCCTTAGAGTGGTATCTTTACTTTCGCCAAGGGCCTGGTGGGGTATATGCGGGTTTTGCGGTCATGTATATGTTCTTATCCTTTATAATGCTGTTAGGAACTACACTCCTTACAAGCATTCTAGCAAGCACCGAGCATGATACTCGGACATGGAAGCAACTTATGACCATGCCTGTGCCTAAAAATTATATTTATTGGTCGAAATTGGGATGGGTATTCATTTTGCAATTATGCACAGTAATGATAAGTATTATTGGCATGTGCGTGATTTGGTTGCTATATACGGATGAACCAATGCCATGGAATCTTATGATTTTACAGCCGCTTTTCGCGTGCATTTCATCCCTCCCGATTATGGCTATACAATTATGGTTATCGTCCATAAATTTTAATCAGGCATTGCCGATCGCTGTGGGGATATTCGGTTCAATTGCCAGTCTATTTCTTGCAAGAAGTAATTCCATATGGATTCAAATTCTCCCTTGGTCGTATCCAGCACTATCTAGTCCATTAATCCCAGGGCACTTACAATGGATTTGGATATCTATTGGAATTGGATTGTTGCTGTCTACTGCATGTTCATTACAGTTTGCCAAAAGAGAATTTGATTAGTTGGAGGTTGAAATGGGAATCCTGTTACGTACGGAAGCGATGAAAGTACAATGGAGTATTGTAATCTTACTTATATTTCTAGACACTACTGTTAATGCAGCGATGGGGATCATGCAGCTTGATAGTTTAAAAGAGTTCTTCATGCCGAATTGGTCCACTTTATATATGTATAGTGTAAATTTCCATGCGATGTTTTTCTACCCCTTATATTGTGGAATTCTTGCTTCATTGTTATGTTTATACGAGCATCGGGATGGAGGCTGGAGAACAGTCCTAAGTTCACCAGTTCCGAGATACAAATTTTATTATGCTAAATATTTATTGTTAATTTTGATTCTGGCACTGGTTCAGATCATATTTCTACTAGGTTATCTTTGTACAGGGTATTTACTTCACCTTCCAGGAGTGATTCCATGGGATGTCCTGGCCTATACGATTGTGGGGGGCTGGTTTGGAATCTTTCCATTAGCAGCATTGCAGCTTATACTATCGATCAAAATTCGCAACTTCGGAGCAGCGTTTGCCATGTCCATATGCTATGTCGTACCCAATATTGTCCTAACAGGGTTTCACTCTTCAATAGGGGCCTGGTTCCCCTTTACCATTCCCTACTATATAATGATGCCACAGACAGCAAGTTATGCTCCAAGAGTAGAATTTTATAGTTTATGGTTTATTGTGTTGCTTACTGGAATGGTTTATTTATTTAGTGGAAGGAGATTTTTTGTGAGAAGGGATTGGTTATAGCTCTAATATGGAACACACTAATTTATAGTGGGTGGGAAAAAGTGGACTATCAGTTCTCTCTTAATAGAAGCGAATTAGTAATTGGTTTTTGTAAAGGCATTAAGGGGCTAAGCGGAGAGATTTATTCAGAGGGGGATTTATCTTTTCATAAAATTGAATTGAAAGAGTTTGTTTTTTGTAAAGAATTTAAGGAATATATGAACAAGAGGAAAGAGTCGATCAATAGATTGGTTCATATTTGTATAATTGATAAAAATAGTAGCCCTATTGGAAAGTTCTTATTTTCTATTTTTGATGACATTCGTTATCATAAAACTGGATTCCCTGAAAGCAAAACCGATATTATTTTAAGAGGCTCTCTAAAGGAAGTACTAGCTCATAAAGAACTCGAAATTTGGAACATGTGGAGAATCTCCCAACCATTAAGAAAGAATGAGTGGTCTAGTCTTTCGGAAGATGAAAGAAGGGCTTGGTTAAAAGTAGTAACAAACTATAACATAAATAAATCAAATTGTTATGAAACTGAGGAGATTATTTTTCACCTAGATGGCACATATGTGACGGATTATCCTTCTTTCTTTTGTGCATTAGGAGAGGCTATTAATGGACCAGGGGGCTACTATGGATTTGATGTGTGCTCTTTAATTGATTGTGTCCACGGAGGATTTGGGGCAACGGCACCTTTCACTCTTATATGGAAAAACCATCTGGTGGCGGAAAAATGTTTAGATACAAATTCCTGGGTCAGAGACATTGAATATAAACGGAGTTTGGGCGATAAACTACTCGATAAGCCTGAACTTGAGGAATTGGGGGATAGACCTCTTTTCCAAGCCTTGGTTGAGATAATAAAAAATGTGGGGGTAACTATTGTATTTGAGTAACTAATCTATTGCGACTAATTTCCAATTTCCTTTGTCATCCCTATTAAAATGAAATATTTTGCATACTCAGTAAGCTTATGATCCAGCACTACTGCAGATATGCGTCCCGAATTTTTATCTTCTTCAAAGCTATCTATTTGATCGAAGGCAGCTTTTGTTTCAAATACATACATATTCAGATTTGCTGTTTCTGAATCTATAAATTGGCTTCTAAACTTGCTTTCCTCTTTAATGACTAAAGCCTTTATGATAATGACAATCTAATGTATAGTTCCTAATCTCGCATCAACAATGATCAATCAAGGAGAGGAATAAATGGGTGATGTTATTGAATTTAAATATTCAGATTCAAAGTACATGAAATTATTTTTATCTTCAGAGGAAAAAAATATTAATCCATACATTAATGTATCAATAAAATACTTCAATGATCGTGGCGAATATGAACTTTTTACCAATGATTTTATATCAGAAGCGATAAAAACATTAAACTACTCACTTACAAAAGCATTAAATTTTGAACTACAAATGAATAACGAATATATTGAGAGGGGAATTGGGTTTTATCATAATATGTATTCCCATGAACTATGGACAGACGATAATTTAGATATTGATGACCCAGCAGAAAATTTTATAGTTTGGTCATCCTCGAGCGATATTGGCATTCAAACATATATTTACAATATTCAGGATGAAATCTATTTTGAAATTAGCCGAACGTACAAGTGGCATAGTGATTATCCTGATGATGAAACAGAATATCAGACTTTTGAGGAATATATTAATCAACATGAAATAATTGATGTACTTAAAATTAATCAAGAAATTGCTTTGAAATGGAACAAAAAATGTACAGATCTTTTGAAAATGCTAAAATTTATGCAGCCTTAAATGCGTGTAATCATTGTCCCATTTACAGTTGGCAAAGATGGAATTGAAATTGCAAGCATAGCTGATGCACAACCAATACATAATTCAGAAGAACATTATGCATTAATTTTCAGTGCGCTGCCGGCAACCATTAATTTATTTGAGACATATGAATTTACGTTTGTTAAATCGGAAAAAGTCGAAGCTAGCATATTAAAAGCAGACGATCAACTTTCTCCACCAGAAAAGCTAATGATGGAAGCTTACCCGGCCGTGTGAAACAAAAGCATATCTCGCAAGGCAGGAATAAACATTATCGGAAAGCAGGCTTCAAAACAATGGCGAATACGGAAAAAAAGATTCAATGGATTGAGGGAGGAAAGCAATTAGGAAAGGTTTTTTCATTTGAGATCAATGAGAAAAAAATTTGGTCGTCTGTTGGTATCCAAAAGTGGCGGGAGAAATATCAAGTTTATGTGGATGAAATTGAAGAAGAAGATTTAGCCGCAGAAAAATATTTAAGAGAGGAAATTAAGAAGTTTGATAACCTCAGTGATGCTCTACAATTTATAGAGCAACATACCCGGACGAATTTAACGGAGATGCAAATTTGTAAAGGTCAGAAAATATTTAATCCTAATTTCGAATTGGGGTAATGTGATTGTTATGGATCTGGTCTGTTCCTGAATCTATTCCAAACAACAGAATAGTCCAGCAGCATAAAACCTTGATTGGTGTCGTGCCTTTCAAGGCTTTTTATTGAATAAAAAGCTAAATATACATATAAACAAGACGATAAAATAAAGGAGGGGTGAATGTCATCATGTGGAATTCTAATATGATTATGGAAAACTTCAATAAAATTTTTATTGAGAAAACCCACTGTTTAGTGTTTCAAGCAAGTCTGTACAATGAGACCTCTAAAAGCTGGATAGGCGGAAAGGCGCCAGCGCTTTTTGACTCAAGAGAAGATCTGGTTAATGCCAATGGGAGGCAGTACTATTTTTACTTAACTATTGTTAATCCGTTCAAAGAGGATCGTGCGATCTCGATCTTTATTCCGGCTGATTTTGAAGATTATTTGGAGAATCAAATTTATCCCGACTGTTCGATTCAAATATTTGAACACCCTGTAACCGCTGAAAGTGATCGTAATATTTTCACTCACCCAGATCTTATCAAGCATTCGATCGATGATGGGGAAATCGTAAGCGACAAGGCGTCAATGGAGCAGTCTTTTCTAATAAAAATGGGTGGTTCTCCGAGGCTGATCCAAGATGAGAAATATTACTTTGCAAAGTTAATGGAGGATTCATTTGCTTTTCTGTTACAAGTAGATGAAGACGGGTATCCAAGCACTTTGGTTAAAGGGAATATGCCTTTTAATTTCGGGGCGTTATATGTATTTACGCAACTACAAGAACATGGCGCGTTCAAACAAACGGTAGCAGGATTTTGGCAATTTTCATAAGCTCCTACAAGGAAATTGAGGATGGCTATCAAACTCAAATCGGAGGTCAGTATGGCGATTGCAGAAAACATATACGGTGCTCGCTTAAAGGTTTTTATTCATTTTGAAGGTACTCTACAGGACTTAGGTTCAAAAATAGGAAGTGGTTTAGAAATACCTGCATTAAGATATGAAGAAAGGGAAGATGAACCATACGATTGGGTGGGGTACGTTGAAGTTTTAGGATTCGAGCTTGAATTAAGAAGCGTGCAGCATAGTGAAAAGTGGCCGAATTTTCAATATGTTCTTGAAGCAATGACAACCGATTCAATTCAAGAAATATTTAATGATCGTATGTTTGACATTTCACTTTGGATGGCACGGTACATTTCATTGATCTGCGAAGTAACCACCCTGGCGGAAAGTTTAGATAAACAGACAGGTCAATCGTTCTATTACAATAAAACAACTTTATCAAGAGATTGTAGGATTATTGAAGCTGGAAGCTGTTTGTAACCTTGATCCATCTGCCCATCTATAAGGTAATTTAAATCAACGGTGAGGTACCCTTTATGAAGAAATATAGTTTTAATGATAGTATAAATGCGCTTGAAATCCATCCTTTTCATAAAAAAGCTGAAACGATTGAAAAAATTAAAGTTCTGGAATTTAAAAGACGGGGATCTCACGCCTATTTTGGAGAAGGCACCGCCATTGGAGCAGGTTGATTTTTATCCAAATAAAAGGCACTACACTCACACCAACACGGAAGTTAGTCAAATACTTTTCAGTAGTTAGATTAGAATGCATTTCATCGAAAGGAGGATCAGAATGCACTATTGGCAAGTTCGAAAGTACCCACCGCTTGAACAGCATCAAATAAATAAACCGAAAATTCCGACCTGGACATCTATTGTTGACATTGGACAAACTTTTCAAGGGATTTTATTTACTGAGGATGAGTACTTGTTGACTGAAGATAGGCATGTCGAAGCTGTAAAAATCTATATGAGGAGTGTTCAGGTTCAAGAACTTGAAATTCATTTATTTGACAAACTAAGGGAAGAGATATTTTTAGAACATGCAAAAAGATATCCAAAATGTTATTCTCGCGAACTAACTGATTTTTATTACTTATTAGAACATGGGCTTACGATCTCCGGAAAACAAGTAGAATGGATCATCAGATTAGGTATGAGAGAAGCCATATCGTGTCAACTAAGGAACCGGGACTTATTCTTTTTGAATTTTTCCTATGATTATTACATGGATATTGGCAGTACGATCATTTGCGAAAAAGCCGTAAAAGAAATAAGACGCTTAGGTTTATATATTGACCCTTGGGATGGGCCGTATGAAGTAAATGTATGGAGTGAGGATTAAATGCTAAGAGAGTTGTTCGAGGAGTTTATTGAACTATCCAGAACGTTACGCCCGGATTATCCGGAAAGTTTGGGGCTTGCAAAAGAGAAGTGGCAGAGCAGCATACCCAATTTTACTTTGCCTACTTTGATTCATGTTATTTATAGCGTTGTCCAAGGGACTGAAAGGGATATAAGAGATCAAAAATTAATGGATTTTATACCTGGCTTTCGACTGATACATATATTTGTTACGTAGAGAACATAAACGGGAACCATTGCATTTGTTTACTGCTGCATGACGAAGGGAAGCTAGAGTTAATCTCTAATTCATCAGAAAAATTTTTTGAAACGATCATAGAGTTTTATAAACAACAGGTCTATTTTTTAGATTCTGAAGGCTACCTTTCTTATGATTGGAACAAAGAGGGGGATGTAGGTTCAAAACTCAATCCTGACGTAGAGTATTGGAATTCATGATATCAGTATCCTAAATCGGCAAAGGAAAGGAAGGATTAACATATCGCAGTCAAACGAGATTGTTTTCAAAAATGTTGACTATGAACTAAATGTTCCCCGCATTGGCGGTGCCAGTTTACTGCCCTTAGATATGGATTGGCCCGAAAACCCTGAAGGCGGGAAGTTGACATTTATTATTCATTTACCTATGGATTTTGTGAATGAGGCACTTGGAACGAGTTATCCAGAACATTATGCCATATCTGTATTTACTACATATCATAAAGAAGATTATTTTTTGGATAGAATAACTTACCATGGCGACCCTGCTGAATTGGCCATCATTCAGAATGGCTATACAAAAGTAATTGCACATCCTATAGGACAACCCCGAAATGAATCCAATTTCATTATTCCTGCTCGAGAAATGATATTAAGCGAAACGGTAGAAGGGCCGGATTATATTGGTTCAAAAATGGGAGGAAAGCCTGGCTATGTGCAGCAGGAAAGTCTTTCCCTTGATCATCTATTGTTTTGTCTTCAACTCTATGGAAGCGATTTTGGCGAAGATTTTAAGGATATTTTCTTTCTAAGCGATGCTGTGGGCTACCTATTTTTAAATGTGCTTGAGAATGAAAATGATGCAGGAATTTTCTTCACGCAATGCTCCTGATGAAATTCAGCCTCAGGCAATTTACAATGATGAAGTCTTTACATAAATATGGAGTGATCCTTGAGCGCCAAAGGAGAGGAGCCTATGTTTAAATTAAGAACCTTTGAAGAAATAGTGGGCCGCTTGAAAAAAAGGCAAACCCGCGAAAAAGTTCGAGAAAATTTTTCAGAAGATTATTTATGGGTGTGCCAAAACTTGTCCGATCATCTCATTGCGGCAGATCATATCCTGCTATCCTATGAAACAGCCAAAAAATACAACACCGAATATGCGAGTCATTTCAAAAGTGAGCAGGGGATGTGGATTTTCGCCAAAACGGGGCAAGGTGATTTGTGGTTAATTCCTGGGCCAGAGCGAGCTGAAGAGGATGCGGTTTATTTTTACGATCATGATTTGGAAAATTATCAAGCTATGCATATTCATCTAAAAGAATGGTTCGTGCTGGCAGATCTGATGGCGCAGAAAGAGAATTTGTTTCATACGGAGAGTACTGTTTATTTTGACGAAAATTTAGACCTTAAAGAGCCGTACAGACTAAATTTCATTTCCGAAATCGAAAAAATCAAGACGGGGTTATCGGCAGTTTATCCATTTGAAATATGACAAGCTGGAATTGTTATTTTAGAACAGGCCTATTCCCACGAATGCTGGAAAGGCCTGTTTTGGGGTTCTTTAATTACACCTTGGATCATTCGACTTGTCTCGATCAGTTAAATAACTTTATGAAATTGAAGATTGTGTTAATTCATCTGGTTGAGCGCAGTGGAAATTCAACTATTCTTCATGCCAATCAGTAGAACATCCGCTTCAAAATCGTGCATATCCATTATAGAGATTTTGTCCCGAACGGTCATTTGGGGAGTTGAAAACCGCCGCTGCTCCAAGTCTATCAGTGTAAGCTGGTAATCGCTAAGATCCGCATCCAGTTGCAGTACGGTGTTGGATGGGATATAGACGGCCACTCTGGTGAAGTCTGCGGTGGCTGCCGCACGAATTTCCTCGGTGTTCTTGAGCACGATGTTCCATGGGCGCAAATCGGTCAATTCGTACATTTCAAAAAGCCATTTAGCAAATCCGTAATCCCAGGCGCCTTCAAATTTGAGCGCTGTTTGCCAATCGTAAGGGCTGTCGAAGCCTTCGCCTGTTACACCGAAGCGCTGGCCTTTCTTATGCCAACTCCAGATGCCGTGCGCCCCGTAGGTCACACCTGCTCCCGCCCCGGAAAGAAGGCTCTGCCAGGCGGCTTTTCTGACATCGGCCCGGGTAAAGCGGCCGTAAACCCTCCGGCTAAAGCCCATCTGCTCATAGCAGGGCTCTGAATTTATTATAGGCCGGATATCAGGCTTATTGTAAAAGTCCATCGCAAGGGTATATGTCGTAGATTGAAACTGCGAATTATGGCCGGACTGATACATGTAGAAATCGAGCTCTGGACTGCTGGAAAACTCATCGGGCAGCATGGCCAGCCTTCCTTGGATATGCAGAGCGGTTAAACACTGTGGACTATGCTTTTTTACGGTACGGAGTGTGGTTGAGTAGTATTGATTTGCTCGTACAGAAGGAAAGTCGGTATCACCGCTGACCATATAAATAGGATGATATTTTGAAAATCGGTTAACGGTATAAAGAACATAGGGCTCTACCGCTTCTAAAGGCATTTTGGGCTCTTCACGAATTTTGGAAGCCCACGTATCCGGAATATAATTGCACCATAACAAGACCAGAGCAGGGACGAATCCTCTCTCTACCGCCATTTGCACCATCGTTTCAGCTCTATCGAAATAGGACTCATTGATTTCAAAGAAGTTGTAGCTGCCGTCCGCATGGGCAGCAAAAGGCTCGAAATGCAGCTCACTGCCGCTGGCATCCCATTGCCGCAGCAAATTCATTTGCAGTACATTAAAACCTTGCTGCCTGCGGAAATCCAGATAGTGGGCCCATTCCTCCAGGGTAATGTTAGTAAATGCGCTCCAAACCGTATCGGCCAAATAGAAGAAAGGCGCACCTTCATTGATAAAATAACGCTTATTCTCAGATATTCCAAGTTTGATCATAGGTTTTCACTCCAGCTATTATGATACCGAAAACAGCGGACTACTAATGATCCGCCGTTTTCGTTTTGTATCCCTCTATTTTTGTACTGTATCTCTCTATAGAATGATTATGAGATAACGGGGCTTGCCGTTGTTCCGCCGGTCTGTTCTTGCTCAAGCTTTTCCTGAGCTTCTAGCTCCTTGTTCAGGGCTTGCTTGTCCAGTGTCCGGAAGAAAGGATAGTAAATCAGCATGCTAATTGGAATCAGGACCAATTGGGCTACAGCCAGCTTCCAGCTGCCTTCAAGGAACCCAAGCGCGAATATAGGTGTGCCAAATGGCGGATAAATGCCTATCGGCGCCGGCAGCAAGCCGATCGTAGTGGCGAAGTATCCAAGCACGGCGCAAATAATAGGAGCCATGACAAAAGGAATAGCAAGCACCGGATTCAATACGACCGGAATCCCGAAGATCAGCGGTTCGTGGATCGAGAAGAAGCTGCCCGGAAGTCCAAGCTTGCCGATGGTGCGCAGCTGCTTGCTTTTGGCCATAAAAACCAGCAGCAGGGTAAAGCCCAGCATTGGTGCGTAATTGCAAAAGAGCGACCAGAAAGCCATTCCGATAATGTTTGGCAAAGGAGCTCCGGCTTGGAAGGCTTCGAGATTAGTTAAATCCAGGCTCATCCAAATCGGCTTTACGATAGCTAACGTAACGATTGCTCCATGGATTCCGAACATCCAGAGCACCTGCATAATCAGCACTGCGGCGATCAAGGCCCCGAGTGATCCGCCAAGTCCCTCCAGCGGTACCTGCAGATAGGTATAAATGAAATCGTGAATCGTACCAAAGGAAGTCTGCATAAACAGTCCGGCAACAATGACGAATAGCAAAGCTACCAAAATTGCAGGAATGAGCCCGGAGAATGTTTTAACAACGGTTGGAGGAACGCCATCTGGCATTTTAATCGTCCAATTGCGATCAACAAACCAAATGTACAGGCGCGAGGCCAGTAGTCCTACGATCATGGCGACGAACAATCCCTGCGCCCCCAGCCATTGCAGCGGCAATGCCCGAACGGTATCAAAACTTTGAACCGGGGTGACGATTAAAAATGACAATAAGGAGGTTGCCGCGGGAATGAGCGGATCCTTATCAAAGGTTTGAGCCAGCCTGTAAGCAATGAAGAACACTGCATATACAGCGATAATCCCGGTAGTCATCGTCGATGCCAGGCCGATCATGCCTTTCACAGGCGCGATAAAGTTTTGATAGGGCTCCCATGCCAGGGCGGAGAAAAGCGTAGCAAAGGCGCCGATAATTAGAAAAGGAAGCGTGGACATCAGCCCATTGGAAATTGCACTCATATAACGATTTTGTTGAATTTTTCCTGCGGTTCTTTGTAGTTTATGTGAGAACTTTTGTTGACTAGCCATATTATTCAACTCCTGCTCTTTACTTTCATAAATGATGTTTTAGAGAGCGTTTCCATTTGATTAGGCGGACGCTGATCCATCCGCCCCCTAGAAAATCCGCGTAGTTGTGGATTATTAAAGAGCCAAAGCATCGGCAAGCACTTTTTCTCCGTTCATCATTCCGTAGTCCATTGTATTGATAACGCTCACTTTAATGCCTTTAGACTCATATTTTGCTTTGAAATCAGCTTCCAGATAACCAACCTGCGGCCCGATGAGCAAAATATCTGTCTTGTCTGCATACTCTTTAAACGAGCTTTCGGATGTGGCTCTGATTTCGACTTCGAGGTTTTGCGACTGTGCGGCTTTTAACATTTTTTGTACAAGCATGCTCGTTGACATTCCGGCTGCACAAACTAATGTAATTTGCTTCATTGTAGTTCCTCCTTTATCACAGTAAAATTGCTTGCTTTCATTGACGATTCAGTCTGTTATAAAGCTCCACGACATGTTCAGCCAGATCCCGGATCGTGATTGCCGACATCAGATGATCCTGCGCATGTATCATCAGCAGTGTAATTTCATAGGCGGTTCCGCTTGCTTCAGACTGGATCAAACGGGTTTGCGCTTTATGCGCTTTGACCAGTTCGTCTTTCCCTTCTTGAAGACAGCTTTCCGCTTGTTCTGCTTGGCCATTTTGCGCGAGACGGATTGCTTCCATCGCTTTGCTCTTGGCGACTCCCGAATTTGTAATGATCTCCATGATAATTTCCTGATATTCGTCCACTGCTATCACCTCGTAGTATATTCTCTCTGTATCTTGCAAATTCAGTGTATACGATTACATGAAACTTATGAATGCATTCCTTTTCCGCTACGAGCGGAAATCGGTTGGTCTTGGACAAAACAAAAACTCCGAAGTTATGATCCCTAGTGTCGAAATAGGAATGCATGGCTTTCGGAGTTTAGGCTTTATGCTTCAATACAAACTATGTTTAATCATAATTTGAGTAAATTCATCATAGGTTTCGCAATCCAGCATCTGTTGAACGATTTCCGAATGATCTACGATCCTCATCAGATGATTGTACATCGTAGTCGGGGGCTCCTCACCGTTCTTGTCAATACTGAGCAGACATATAAATTGAACGGGCTTTCCAGACCAGTCAATAGGTTGCTTGAGTGTGCAAATGGCCCATATGGTACCGTCGCTTTGCGGGATTAATGGGTGGGGAATAGCTACTAAATTTCCATAAGCGGTGGGTGCCGCATTTTCGCGCTCAAGGACAAGTCCAGTAAAGCCTTCGGAAGAACGGATCAATCCGGCGGCATGGATACGCTCGCCGAGAAATGAGATCGCCTCCTCTTTGCTTGTGAAGTTTTGTCTCAGAAATACAAGGTCTTCCCGAATGTAGCGGAGGGGATGCTCTTCTTCACCGCTGAGCAGCGCTTCGATTTTATCCATATCGCCTACACCAAGCAGGGTTTGAACCACAACGACCGGAACGGATAGCGTTTCTTGAATAGGCACCGTGCTTACGACAAAATCGATGTCGTGCAAGGGAATCTGTGAAAGCTTATAGTATTCGGTCGTTCCTGTCACTTCAAGCCGGGTTCCAAATGTGCTTTGCAGCTTATAGTAGAGCAGGCGCGCGCTGCCAACCCCGGAAGTACACACAACAAGGCAGCGCTTAGGCCGGGATTTCATTCGCTGTCGTTCCATTGCGGCTCCTACGTGAATGGCCAAGAAACCCATCTCCGCTTCTGGAATCGAAATATTCAGCTTGCTTTCTATCAACTTGGCCGCGATGACTCCGGCTTGGAAGGCGAGCGGATAATTGGTTTTCACATGATCCAGCATGGGATTGCGAATGTTCATGCCGTATTTCACCCGGTTTAATGCTGGTTTCAGATGCAGGCAAATACCTATTAACAGCTCGGAATCATGGCTGATCTTTAGATTCAAGTCTTTGTCAATTTCAAAGAGTATGCTTTTACCCAACTCATAGATGTTTGCGTTTAAGAGCTTGTCGGGAGTGATACTGTCCGTTGGATGCTCTTTCGCCCCGGAAACCCACTTATTTCCTGCCAGATGCAGAGATATATATTCAATCTCAGTCTCGGGAAAGGCTATGTTTAGTTCATTTTCAATAAGCTCGGCGATTTGTTCGGCTGCTCTAAATTCTTCGTCATTGCGAATACTCTCTATTTCTATCGTATGCATCGCTATTTGATTGCCGTCACGGATTCGCTTGCAGGCAATCGCGATATGAATGACCAAATTGTTGAAGGCCACATCGGAAAGAGAAACGCCAAATTTTTTGATTTTCTCCAGAATGATTCCGCGAATCAGGGTCATTTCCTTAGGAGCAAGTATACGTGTCGTATTTTCCAAATGATCGATTTGCTCGTCGTTTGAACGGTTGATGATAAATTCGGATATGCAGAACCGCAACCGCATTTCATCGCCTTTAAGTCTAATCCCGTAATTAGGGCGTGTATCGATTGAAATTCCATAGTTCGACAGCACTTGCCTTACCTCTTTGAAATCATTGTTCAGGGTAGACCTGCTTACATAAAGTTCATCGGCCAGATCCTCTAGCTTTAAAAAATGGTCTGCAATGAGGAGCCGCCTGATAATATACAATTGACGGTAATCGGGAGAAGCTGGATCATTGGGTTCGCCTGAGATAAACAATTGCTGCAGCAATGCGCGAAAAGAATGATCATCCGTTATTTTGAGAGCGTATCCCCTTGATCGTATAGGCTCAATCGCCGCCCCATACTTGCTTAGGAAATCATCCAGTTCCCGAATATCGCTGCGGACAGTTCGTGAAGTGACCTGAATCAATTTGGCAAGATGCTCACTCTTAACAGGAACGTCAGCAACGAGTAAATGCTGGAGTATTGAAATCATACGTGTATTCATAATATGAAACATCCTCCTTCCTAGCGAAAATAAGCCCGAGTTATCTCGAATCCCTCCGTAGTATGAACAACGATTACAGAATCATGAATCTACAAATGCTGTGAGTTAAAATAGATTGTTAAGTTCCTGTTTAGATCGTGTTTAATTTAATACATCTATATTTTGTGCGTTGTTTCCTGTCTTCATTCGATATTACTATGTTGATTAGCAAAATAGCAAGATGAATTTATTTATTGAAAGGTTTATAGAATGATGTTTTGTTAAGTTTGTTTTAGTGTTGTTAAGCTCCGGTGGAGCTAAATTCAGATAGCAATCAAAATTATTATATACATCCTATAGTTTTATTATATATCTACCTCTTTGGAGGCGTTTTATAATATAAGTAAAGTAGAAAAAGAGGGGGAGTTCTCTTGAAGAAAGCATGGATGTGGTCATTCATCTTCATTCTTTTAATCTCATTAACGGCATGTGCGCCGAACAGAGAAGGGCAAATGGGTGAAGGGAGTACGGGAAATAACGAAGGCAATGAACCTGGCCAACAACTATCGGTAGGTGATAGCGCCAAGCCGGCCAAGCTTGTAGTTTGGTCTAATGATGATAGCAACCAGCTGAAGGTAGTGGAGCAGCTCGCACAAGGCTATACGGCTGAGACAGGAATTGAAGTCGACGTCGTTCCTGTTAGCGGTTCTGAGCAGGTGCAGAAGCTTGCGTTGGCAGCTCCCGCCGGAAACGGACCCGATTTGTTCTACCAGCCTCAAGACCGATTAGGCGATCTTGTCATTCAGGGGCTGGCCGAACCGGTTGAGCTCTCGGGGGAGGAAAGCGGGCAGTATAGCGATGCTGCACTGCAGGCTGTTCAATATGACGGGGCGACCTATGGATTCCCGATCTCGATCGAGACCTATGCTGCGTACTACAATAAATCACTTCTGGAGCAAATCCCCGATTCTTTAGAGGAAATTTCGAACATATCCGGCAGCTTAACTAATGTCAGCGAAGACCGCTATGCATTTCTGATGGTTCCGGATTTTTATTATGCAATTCCATTTATTGTGAACTACGGCGGGTATATTTTTGGAGAGTCGGGGGGCAAATATAACGCTTCCGACCTCGGTTTGAACAATGACGGCGCTGTACAGGGAATGACGTCCTTTGGGCAATTGGTGAAGGATGCCAGCATTCCAGCAACAATGACGATTGATGTCATGGACACGCTGTTCCTGGAAGGTAAGGTCGGAATGGTCATCAACGGCTTATGGGCGATGAAGACTTATGAGGACAAGCTTGGCGATCAACTCGGTACAGCGCAAATTCCGGCAGTTAATGGTAAGCCTGCCCCATCCTTCGTTGGGGTCAAATCATGGTTTATTTCTTCGTATTCCAAGCACCAGGATTGGGCTAAGGATCTTGCGCTTTATCTAACGAACGCGTCCAACGCGACGGTTTTTTATGAGCAGACAGGGGAAATTCCGGCACATCCGGACGCCCAGCAGGCGATTGCGAATGAGCTGTACGCAGGTTTCGTGGCTCAGATTGAAAGCGGGGTGTCCATGCCGAACATTCCGGAGATGAGCGCGGTGTGGGAAATGGATAGTGCAATTGACTTTATCGTCAAAGGCGATGATCCAAAGGCGGTACTCGATGAAACGGCGGAGCAAATTTCCGCGCAAATCGCAGCTTCTGGGCAGTAAGCCATTTTAACATAAGGGAGGAAGCGGGATGGAGGAATCTCAGTACATCCCACGGCATTCGACACATCGACCGTGGCTGGCGATGCTGCTGTCCATTTTATTTGCTGGATTAGGTCAGCTTTATAATCGCAGCTATTTTAAAGCCATCATTTTTATCGTCATTGAGCTCGTTTTCATTGTAACCTTTGCTGATTTTATTGGACTAGGACTATGGGGGATCGTCACGCTGGGGACGATTCCCAAGCTAGACCATTCGATCTTTCTGCTCGTTTACGGCATTTTATCGATAATTATGCTGGCTATCGCGGCTCTTATATATGGGATTAATATTCGCGACGCGAAGCGGCAGGCAGAGCAAATCCGTCTGGGGTGGAATAGGCCCCCGTTAAGAGAGACGATCAAGCAGGCATACATGAACAGCTTTCCTTATTTGTTGTCAGTGCCGGGATTTATTTTACTTATTTTCGTTGTTATTTTTCCGCTTTTATTTGCTATTTCCTTAGCGTTCACGAACTATGACCTCTATCATTCGCCGCCGCGGCAATTGGTAGATTGGGTAGGCTTTGATAATTTCATCAATCTCGTTACGGTGCCGATCTGGAATCAATCGTTTCTAAAAGTGCTCTCATGGACGCTCGTATGGACGATCGTATCGACTACGCTCCAAATTGGATTGGGCTTGTTCCTCGCTATCCTGGTGAATGACAAGCGCATCAAGTTCAAGCGCTTGATTCGGACGATTCTGATTTTGCCATGGGCGATCCCGAACTTCGTTACGATTATGATCTTCTCAGCGCTGTTTAACGATCAGTTTGGAGCGATTAACCGCACCATCCTGCAATGGCTGAATATCGCGCCGCTTCCGTGGCTGACGGATCCGCTGTTTACGAAGTTCGCTCTAATCAGTATTCAAGTTTGGCTCGGCTTCCCGTTTTTGTTTGCCCTGTTTACAGGCGTGCTGCAAAGCATATCGCATGATGCCTATGAAGCGGCGGATGTGGACGGCGGAACAAGATGGCAGAAATTTCGTTATATCACACTGCCGCATGTTTTGTTTGCTACTGCACCACTGCTCATTATTCAATACACGGCCAACTTTAACAACTTCAATATCATTTACTTGTTCAATGGCGGAGGGCCTGCGGTCAGGGGGCAAACGGCAGGCGGTACAGACATTCTGATCTCCTGGGTGTACAAGCTGACCTTTACAACAAACAACTATAATATGGCGGCTGCAATCTCGCTGATCATTGGCGTCATCGTCATCGTCTTTGCCTTTATTCAATTCAGGCGGACGAAGTCGTTCAAAGAGGAGCGTGATTTCGGATGAATCTGCGGTGGAAATCGAGGCTGGAGGTTGCCTCCATTTATGGCGTTATTCTCGTGATGTCGCTTATTATCTTCTATCCTTTAGCCTGGGCGGTGGGGCTGTCGTTCAATTCCGGAACGAGTCTGTACTCGGCAAGCATCATACCGCGGGAGCCTACGCTGGACCATTACCGCTGGCTGTTTACAAGTCCGGAGAGCAGCTATGTAGCCTGGTACAAAAATACGCTCATCGTCTCGACGGTCAGCAGTCTATTGTCCATTTTCTTTACTTCGATGACAGCGTATGCTTTGTCGCGATTCCAGTTTATTGGTAGAAAAAGCGGGATGTACGCCTTCCTGCTGCTGCAGATGTTCCCTGTGATGATGGCGATGGTGGCGCTATACATTTTCCTGAATTTGATCGGGCTGCTCAATTCGTTGATAGGCTTAATCCTTATTTATGTCGGCGGGCAAATTCCATTTAACGCCTGGCTAGTCAAAGGCTACCTGGATACGATTTCGAGAGAACTGGATGATGCGGCAAAAATAGATGGAGCCGGGCCGATCCGCATTTTTATTTTAATATTGCTGCCGCTGATTACGCCGATACTGGCGATTGTGGCGCTAACCAACTTTATGCTGCCTATCTTCGACTTCATCTTGCCATCCATCATATTGCATGACAAAAGCAAGTATACGCTTGCTGTCGGCTTATACCACTTTGTTACGGAGAAATACTCCAGTAACTTCACCGTGTTTACGGCGGGGGCCATATTGATTGCAGTTCCTATCGCGGCGATTTATCTCTTTTTACAAAAATACTTTATTTCAGGGCTTGCTGCTGGCGGTACGAAAGGCTAGCCTGCAATAAACCAACAAAGGAGCAAAGCAATTATGAACATCGACTTTATCAAAGGTGCGGATATTTCGTTTGTGGATGAGATCGAAAGTGAAGGCGGCGTATTTTATGAGCAGGGGCGGAAGCGCGATGTGCTCGATATTTTGAAGGATAGCGGCGTGAACTCGGCGCGCCTGCGCATTTGGAACAATCCGGAGTTTGATTATTGCAATCCTAGGAAAACGCTGAAGATGGCGAAGCGGATCAAAGAGAAGGGAATGCACTTTTTGCTGGATTTTCATTACTCCGACTATTGGGCCGATCCGTCCAAGCAATATATGCCGAAGGCATGGGGAAACTTAAGCTTTGAAGAACTTGTTGCCGCTGTAGAGGAATTTACGGCTACCTTTATTACCGATCTGAAAGAGCAGGGCACGCTGCCGGATATGGTGCAGGTCGGCAATGAAATTACGAACGGCATGATCTGGGGCGAGGGAAGAGTCGATGGCGAGCATAATACGCCAGAGCAGTGGGAGAAGCTGAGTAAGCTCATTGCAGCAGGCATACGCGGGGTTCGCGCAGCGACGGAAGGAACAGCCCCGATCCCAGTCATGATTCATATCGACCGTGGCGGGGATAATGAAGGAAGCCGTTTCTTCTATGACAAGCTCGCTCAATTGAACATCGAATTCGATATTATCGGCCTATCCTATTATTCATGGTGGCACGGAACACTAGAGGAGTTCACAGATAATGTGAATGATCTGGCGGTACGCTATCATAAGCCGATTGTCATCGTAGAGGTGGCCTACCCGTGGACGATGACGCCTCCGGATGAGCAGCCGCTCATTTTCAACCGCGAGGATTGGATCTATCCGGGTTTCCCGGTAAGCGTTGAGGGACAGAAGAGGTGGCTAGAAGAGCTCATGCAGCGCATTAAGGCTATTCCAGACGGTCTGGGCCTTGGCCTGTATTATTGGGAGCCGTGCTGGATTCCATCCAAACCGGCCTGGTCTGTCGGACATGAGAATAACTGGTCAAACCTTACGCTGTTCGACTATAGCGGCAATAAACTCGACTCTTTGAACGCTTTTCTTGAAAAATAGCCGCCGCTTGCTCAAATTGCTTGCAATCATGCATAATGAGAGGTATCTAACGCTTAGGTGGTGATACCTCTTGGATTGGGGAAATGATAATATTCGATACGTATTCTCTTCCATAGAACGCTCGCTTCCACTCTATCTCGAATCGATTGGCTACAGTGCGTGGGAGCGTATCTTTCAACGTCCAGAAGGCTATCCGTACTATCACTGGCTCCATACGCTTGATGGAGAAGGCCGTTTCGTGCTTTTGGGAGAATCCATCAAGTTGACGAAGGGTACCGGCGTATTGCTGACGCCGTTTACGCCGCATAGCTATTATCCTACCTCTGAACGCTGGTCGACGATTTATATTACGTTTGGCGGAGCAGCGGCCGGGACGATTATGGAAGCGCTGGATATGGATAAATCCACCTTTTATGAGGAGGGGGACGACCGCTCCTTCGGTAAGCTGTTTAATGATTTATTTCGGCAAATTGCCCAGGCTGAGTCTCACTCTAACATTGAGGTTTCGTCGGATCTATACAATTTTCTCATGCAGCTTCGCAAATTCGGCATGCTGAACAATCAGCCTTCGCTTTCTCAATACTACCAGAAGCTGCAGCCCGTTGTATCATGGATGGAGCAGCATATGTCCGATAATATTGGTCTGCAGGAGATTGCGGATTACGCCAATATGAGCATAAACACGCTGCATGAGCTGTTTCAGCAGGCGTTTGATTTAAGCCCTTATTCGTATCTGATTCAGCTTCGTATCCGTGAGGCGAAGCGAATCATATTTCACCATCCGGAGCGGGCTCTGCGTGAGGTCGCTGAGCAGACAGGCTTTAACGATGTCAGCCATTTTGTCGCTACGTTCCGTAAAAAGGAAGGGATTACGCCCGGAAAATACCGCGAGCTTCATTTAACGTCTGAGGAGCAGCAGGCACCCAGCATTGAATCGATGTAGCAGACTGGCAGATTGCCGTACAGCAAAAATGATGCACGATAAAACTTTACAGATGCTTGTCTCGTTCTGGAATGGATGAGACGGGCATCTTTTTTAGATTATCAGTCATTCAGTTAAAATATGTGACACCGTATGCTTCACGATATGGTTTAGGTGTGGAATTAGGTAGCTTTTAGATCCCTTCTTTTTAATAAACGGCAGGAGCTGGGACTGGGTCGAATTTTGGAAGCTCTGTCTGATATGATACGCTGTCCTTTTGCTGTCCGGTTTATGACCAGGGTCTGTCCGTGCGCTGTACTTTTGACGTGTTAAATTTGTATTGTGGAAATGAATCGAGAGGGCCTTATCGACAACCTGCAGGAAGCTGCTGCCGCTGAGTTAATCAGCGGCTTTTGTCGTTTTTAAGGATTGGCCACTAATGTGCAGCAATGTCCTAGGAGGGAGGTGAAACCATTGTGCAATGTCAGAGCCGGTGAATCAGGAATGCTGGAATGGAGTGCCTTATGAGAAGCGCGGTGACAGCGAAGCTGCTGGCGGCGGTGCCCGGGTTGAATGCAATCTACAGCTCGGCTGGCGAGATTGGAGAAGAAGCTTTACTGCCTTGTGCGTTGTATTTTCAGGGTGAGGTGGACGCAGGCGGCGCCTGGTCCGGTTTGAGGCAAATCATCGAGCTATGGCTCTACGTGCCCGGATTAAATCCGGTTGGGTTAGATGGACTGAGTGAGCAAACGGTCAAAGCATTGGACAAGCAGCTGCTGACAGCGGAAACGGGGGAGAGATTCCTCTGTTTATTTGAGGAAAGCCTCGGGCCAGATCGTTTGGATGAAGCCCGAGGTGCCATGAAACGAGGCCTTCGTTTTGCTTTGATTGTACCGCAAGCTCTAAGCCGGGCAGTGCAGATCTGCAGTGATCCGTGGCTAAACGCTATTCAGGAATGGACGCAGGAAGTGCTTGGGCCGGAATGGCAAATTCATAGCGGCAGTTGGCCATTGGGCTTTGAAACTCCCGCTATGATGTGGCGGATTACCGATATGGAAGTATCGCCACGGGGCAGGACGTTTTTTGAGCTGAAAAAACAGTTCACTGCCTTCATAGCCGGAATGGATGCCAACCAGGAGCATCAGGCTATTCTTTCTCTAGTTGAGGCTTTGGGAAGAAGTGTTAAAATTCCGCTGCATCCAGGAGATCAAACGTATTTAACCGTTCTTGAACCGAGGGTGAATATGAACGCGAATAAAGCCACGGAGGGACAACTGTCCGTGACGTTCAGCCGGCGCATCGCGGATTCCATGGATAAGGGGCCGCTGATGCAGTTTATTCAATATACCAGAATATAAATTTGAGGTGGTAAAACTATGGCACAAAAAAAGCAGACGGCACAAGCGGTCCAAACAACCGAGGCGACTCAAGCCGCCAATGAAGCTTATGCTGATAACGCTGGTAATGCTGGTAATGCAGCTAATGCTGGTAATGCAGCTAATGCTGGTAATGCAGCTAATGCAGGTAAAGTAACCGAAGCAGCTAATGCAGCAAATGCAGGTAAAGCAGCCAAAGCAACCAAAGCAACCAAAGTAACCAAAGTAACCAAAGTAACCAAAGCAACCAAAGCTGTCAAAGCATCTGAGGCTGCCGAGCCAGTGTATCCGCTTGGTGAAATTATGCAGCAGTCGGAAGCGTTGATGGGTGTGAAGCAGGAGGTGCTGGCTGGCGCATTTCATCATTTGCCTGATGACACGACCAGCGCTGGTTTGACAGTAAAAGAAGCGAAAGAGCAGGTACAACTATTTTTGAATAGGAAGGTGAAGTAATTATGGCAGCAGGAAATTGGAATTTGACGAGTCAGCCGGTATTGCCGGGACTGTTCATGAACTTTGTAAGTGCCGCGGGATCAGCGATCGTGCCAGGCGCACGCGGCGTGGTGGTTGCTCCTGTGAAGGCGCATTGGGGGCCGATCGGCCAATTTGTTGAGGTAACGAGCGAGAATGCGATCAGGGAGCTGTTCTCGAATGATGAATCCGAAGGGGCAACGGCTTACACGACGCTGTTCTTGTCCTTGCTTGGCGGCGCGAAGAAGCTGCTGGCCTACCGGATTGCGGATAGCTCCGCTGCTTCGGCCGAGCTCGTGCTGAAGAATAGCGAAGCGAGCCCGGTGGATGCTTTGAAGTTGAATGCCAAATACGCAGGTGTGCGTGGCAATGCATTCAAGGTGACGATTCAGCCAAGCTTGGCAGTACCGGATGTGAAGGAGCTCAAGCTGTATGAAGGCAACGCGCTGCTCCGCACGATTACGCTCGGAAATGGCAATGTGGATGCTGCTGTTACCGCGATCAATGAAGATGCGGGGAACAAGTGGATTGTGGCGGAGAAGCTGTCTGGCGGCGTGCTTGCCGACGTGTCCGGCGTTGCTCTGGAGGGCGGAGCAAGCGGAATTTCCGGAATTACGAACGCGGATTATATCGCGGCTATGGACGCTTTTGAGACGCAGGATTTCCATGTCCTGACGCTCGATGGGGTGACCGACGTTGCACTGCGGACCAGCCTCGTCGCCTGGGTCAAACGGGTTCGCAGTGAGGGAAAAGGCATTTTGGCAGTGCTCGGCGGATCGCTGGCAGAGGATACGGGTGCAGATGCTGTGAATAAAGCCATTGCCCGCAGCGTGGCAGCGGACTTTGAGGGAGTTGTTAACGTAGGTTCGGGGGCCGTATTGAACGGAAAATCGTATTCCTCCGCACAGGTCGCTTCTTGGGTCGCCGGGTTGATTGCTGGACAGGCCTTGAAAGAGTCCACGACGTATGCCGCGTCGCCATTTGAGGACGTGACTCGCCGCTGGACGCGCTCGGAGCAGGAGCAGGCGGTGCAAAACGGCGTATTCCTGTTGGTGCATGACGGCCGCCGGGTTAAGGTGCTGCGCGGGGTGAACAGTCTGATTACTTTGCAGCAGGGCCAGAACAAGGGCTGGAAGAAAATCCGCAAAATCCGCGTCATCGACCAGATTAACGCTGATCTGCAGCGGCAGGCGGAGGATCATTACATCGGCAAGGTCAACAACACGGAGGAAGGCCGTCAGGCGCTGATCAGCGCAGGCCAGCAGTATTTGCAGACTTTAGCTGCGGAAGGTGTCATCGAAGCCACGGGCTACGATGTAACGCTGGATCCGAGATTTTATGGGGATGGCGCGGTCATGCAGCCTGAGGATGATCAGGTGTTCCTGACCTGGCAGGCGGACGACACTGATGTGATGGAACAAATTTTCGGCACGTTCTACGTGCAATAATTTTGAGGGGGAATATAGAAGATGGCACAATATCTCGATCCAAGCCGCGTCATTATGGGGACGTTCGGGCAGATTTTTATCGATGGCGTATGGCAGTCGAACCTGAATCACTTAGAGGCCAATGTAGAGGCGGATAAAAGAGAACTCAATCTGGTGGGCACGGAATACACGGTTTTCAAGCTGGGTCGTAAAAAAGGCACCGGCACGATGAGCGGCTACAAGGTGACCTCCGATATGATTCAGAGGGGCTTCCAGAAGTTCAATATTATTCAGAAGCTGGATGACCCAGAGGCGTACGGCTTTGAACGCATTGAGCTGAAAAACTGCATGGTCGACAGAATTCAGCTGGCGAACTGGACGGCAGGAGAAGAGGTTGCTGAGGAAACGCCGTTCACCTTCGAAGGCTATGAGCTGCTTGATCCGATCATCGCACCTTAAATAATGGTTGAATTGAAAGGGGAAAACCGGAATGAGTGAAGTGAAAGAGTGGAATGAACAGGATATTTTGGACGGTCTCTTCGAGACGGCAGCGAATTTGCCGGAAGAGACCGTTTTTATTTCCCGGCTGAGTCTGCGCGTTACGCTGTGTGGCTTAACCTCCAGCAAAGTCGACTCGATTCGCGAGCGGTGTACGATCCGCAAAACCTCTAAAGGCCAGGTTTCGGAAAAAATCGACAGTGAGCTCTTTAATGCCACGCTGATTAAGGAAGCGACCTCTGCACTGGAGGTTGTGCGTAAGCTGGACGACGGCCAGGAGCAAGGCGTGAAGCTGACCGGCTGGGGCGACGAGCGCATTACGAGCCGGCTAAAGCTGTCTGGCGGCGATGAAGCTGTCCGTCGTCTTTTGCTTGCGGGAGAGCTTGACGCCGTAGGTGACAAGGTGCTGGAGATTTCCGGCTTCGGGGTGGATATTGCCGATCTAAAAAACTAGTAAACTCCGGCGGCATGACGACGCTGCTGTTCCATTTGTGGAGCAGGCATAGTCTGCGCCCCGGAGAGTTCTGGTCTCTCCCGAAGGGAGAGCGCATGCTGCTGAGGGCTTTTACGGAGAAGGAGCTGGAGATGATGACATCTTCAGCCTCGCCGTACGGCTCCGGGCGGAAGCCCGGTTAAAGCCGGATGGATTATGGCAGAGACGATGACGGCAGAAAGGAGGTAAAACGTGGCGAATCATGAACTGCGTTCCATGGACATCATTATCGATTCCCGGGATATCGACGCAACGGAGAAGAAACTGCGGGGGCTAGACCGGATGCTGGTACAAACCCAGCGGCGCGCTCTCGCTCTTGGCAGCACGAGGATACGGCCGAGCATTACGCTGGAGGACCGTTTCACGGAAACAGCCATCCGGCTCAGTGCAACGATGAAGCGGCTTAATCAGGCAGCGGCCCGTCCGGTAGCGGAACTGATCGATCTGGCGACGCCGAAGATCGCCGAGATCAGGGGCGCGCTGCAGGAGCTGAGCCGTACCCGGTGGCGGGTTGAGGTGGACGTTGGTGGCTTTGGCGCTGCGCTTGGCAGCTCTGTTGCCGAGCAGATCTGTGCAGAAGGGCAAAGCTTAATGCAGCGGATTTCGGTGACTCTTAAGGAAGCTTTAGAGTGTATTTTTGATGCGCTGGAAGTTGTCGAATGTCCGGCTGTGGCGGTAGGAGAGTGTAAATGCGGAGAACCCTCGGGATCTAGCCCGCAGGAGAGCGAACCGCTATGCGGGGCAGCGGGCAAGATATCTGGAGAGGCGTTTTTTGAAGCGTTTCTGGAGGTTATTAATCCTCAGCGAATAGCAGGTAAGTTGGCTAACTTGCCATGGGATGAGATCCTATCATCTAGCATGGCTTACTTGAAGAAATTTGGAAGTGATATTCTTGATAGTTTGGTAAAGGATATCAGAGACAAATTGATCGAGATAGGGGCAACTAAACTAAAAAGCTATTGGGACAACAGCAAATTAAAAAAGGAATGGATCCCCAAAGCTTGGGAGAGCAGTAAAGGTAAGTTGGATGAATGGGCTCCCAAGGCTAGAAATTTTTTGGATAAAACTACAAGCAAGGCTACGGACTTTCTTAGCAAACCCTGGGTGAAGAAGACAACTAAATTTGTTGGTAAATGGGGAGGAAAGTTATTAAAAAAAGTCCCGATTGTGTCGAGTTTATTTAGCATTGTTGAAATAATTAATGCCAAACCTGGCAGGGAAAGAGTAGAGAAAATAGGTGGATTTTTAGGTGGCCTTGCAGGTGGTACAATAGGAGCAGCGTTAGGAGGCGGAATTTTATCAATTCCAGCTGGGCTTGCTGGAGGTGTGCTGGGTGAATATGCTGGTGAATGGGTAGGGGGAGCGTTATTTGATCTTTTCTATGGAAAGAAGAAGCAGCCAGAAACAGATTCCGGCTACCCACTTGGAACATCGAAAGCTGACGTCTTTTTACAGGGACATAGTGATACTTACTCAACAAAGGATAAGGAGAACTGGAAGCGGGAGCTTATTTACGGCTCACAATCTACCCAGTCGATTGCTCCGCTAACCGAAGAGGAAATTAATAGTGTGGCGGAATATTTTAAAGAGAAGCAGGAGCCCGCTGCAGTACCGGCGCCAATGCCTCTGCCGAATTATGCTCCAGGACCTGCTCCTGTGCCATTTCCAGCAATTACCTTTAACATGCCGCCAGGTCTGATTCAAATTCATGAAAGGCAAGAAGACATCGATATCGATAGCCTCACTGATCAGGTAGGATGGAGTGTTGCCCAAAATTTGAACAGAATGATGAAAAACATGAAGAGATATGGGGTGGTACAGGGTGGAAATTAGTTTGCGGGATGAAGCTGCAGGCACCGATTTCGTGTTCCCCGTCAACCCGGAAGAGGTGAGGATCACTCGGGGCAAAGGCTTCGAGACGATGAATATACTATCTTACGGGGAATTTGATATCGCAACAGCAGAGAGGGTGAGGGAGATCACCTTCTCTTCTTTTTTTCCTGCACGATGGGGAGATAACGAAATACAGCCCGCTCCAAAGGAAGCGATGCACTTGCTGACTGAGATGATGAACAGCAAAAGTCCCGTCCGATTGATGATAGGGAATATGGTGAACCTGCTTGTCTTTATCACGGTACATGACACTACGTTTAAGGGCGGGGAACCCGACGATATTTACTTCGATCTGACGGCCCGGGCGTGGAGGCAGCCAAAGGTTCACACGAAGGCGGGAAGCGCTGCAGGCGGCGGGAATAGCGGCGGTGGCACGAGTCGTCCTGATTTGAAAAAAACGCCGAAAGCCTACGCCGTCAAGTCCGGCGACAGCCTATCCAAAATCGCCAAGCTGGAGCTCGGCGACAGCTCCAAATGGTCGGCCATTTATGATCTGAACAAGAAAACGATCGGTCCTAACCCCAATTTGATCAAACCGGGGCAAAAGCTGGTGATGCCGTCATGAGTTATGAGGTGGTTTTGGAAGATAAGTATTATTTGCGGGAACTGATCGAGAGTGTCTCCTTAACCGATTCGTTAGATCAAATTTCGTATGAGGCTCGCATCAATCTACGGATACCTGAATCTGGACTGGCGATTGCCCCGGGACAGACGATTCGCGTAAGCGGAGTGCCCTATGGGGGCAAGGAAATGGTCTATCTGCTGAATCCCGGCGTGGTGTGGGAATGCACCAGCAGCAATCGTGGCAGCAAGAGCCTTAGCCTTGTGGTGTACGACCGGACGATTTACCTTGCGAAATCGGAGGATGAGTACTTATTTTCTTCGGGAGGAACAGCCAGTCAGCGGCTGAAGAAATATGCGCAGGATTGGCAAATCAAGCTGGCCTCCATTCCGGACACGGGAAAGGCGCTGAGCAAGGCGACTTACCGTTCTCAACCGATCTATAACATGATCGTGACGGACTTAAGAGAGACGGTAAAGCTTGGCGGGGATGCGTACATGCCTCGGATGACGCCTGCGGGCCTCGAGCTGTTCAAAATTGGCAGCAACAAAACCGTATGGAAGCTTGAAGCACTGGAGGGCATCGATCAGCACCGGACCTTGGAAGGAACGGTCACTAAGGTCAAAGTGATTGGCAGCACGGATAGCAGTAAGCCGGCGAGTACTGGAGCCAGCAGCGATAAGAACAAAGCCGATCCCCCCTCGCAATTTTTGGCGGTAGAGACGGGGGAAGTCAGTAAGTTCGGCACTTTGCAGCGAATTGTGCAGGACGAGGATGTAAAGACGCCGGCGGATGCCAAAAAATTGGCCAAAGGCATGCTGACTGGCCTCCAGGAGACCTTTACCGTAAACGGACTCGACATTAACACGCTGCGGGCTGGAGATAAGGTGGAGCTAAACGGCCTGGAGCTGATCGTCATGTCTGTATCGCATGAGCTGGGCGATCCGGGACGCATGTCGCTGGAGCTGGGGTCATACGACTACGTGAAAAGGAGGTATTATCTCAACTATGGCTGATCCTTATAAATCGTTGGCAGCGGCATTCCGGGATCAGATGACGGGGTATGCCAAAGATATGCTGTCCGGCATGTCCACAGAGCTTGGAACAATAACGGCGTCGGGGCTGAAGCTGGATCATTTCAAGCATGAAATCAAAAGTTATTTGGTTGCTGATTTTCCGGTCACTCTGGGGATTCCGGCTTTTCATATGGTAGGAACGATGATGTCGCCTGTCGATCAAGAAGGGTACCCGCTTGGAGTACCGGGCCCGCGAACGCGTTTTGAATTTGAGGCTACCGAGATCCAGGACGTTCGCGTCAATCTGGCCGATGGCCTTCAGCCGGGGGATCGCGTCATTGCCGTTAATTTGAATGGCGGCCATGAGGTGGTCGTCATGTGCAGGGTGGTGAGTCAAGGTGGCTAATTTATTTCCAGAGGAGCAGGAATGGGGCGCTGGTGCGGGCGTAGATGGATTGAATGAGTTGAACGTGCTGCAGGGGCAGAGTACGGCAACTGGAGGAATGTTTGGGCGGAGCTGGCTGTTTGATTTTTCCGCAGGAGAGTTCTTGATGACCCCAACGCGAAAAATAGTACCCGCCGACGAGACTGCAGCCTGGATCATGTGGTGTGAGAAGGCCGTGCGAACCCCAAGGTATCATCATTTAATTTACTCTCGTAATTATGGCCAGGAATATGACAGTCTGATTGGCAGGAAAGGAAACCGGACTACGCTGGAATCCGAAATTCAGCGCATGACGACAGAGGTACTGATGGCAGACCCGCGTACGGCGCGGGTGGATCAGTTTTCTTTTCGCTGGTCGGGGGATGCTTGCTTGTTTTCCTGCCAAGTGATGAATGTAAGAGACGAGACTGTGGTCTTAGAAGGGAGTGTGACCGTGTAATGGCAGGATTGCCAGTATATTTGCAAGAACAGACGGAAGAACAGATTATGCAGCGAATGCTGAGCCGGGTGCCTGACGATATCGATAAATCGGAGGGCTCTTTTATTTGGGATGCCCAGGCTCCCGTAGCATTTATGCTGTCTGAAGCGGCCGTATGGGCCAGGCAGGTGCTGGAATGGGGCTTTGCCAGCTCGTCCTATGGGCCATATCTGGACATGCGGGCGGCGGAGCATGGCGTTGTAAGGCGTGCAGCGACGGCTGCGGCCGGACAGGTTCAATTTACCGGGACGCCTGGCACGATGGTGCCTGCGGGCACGCTGGTAGCTACCCCGGCGGATGAAATCACAGGGGAGTCTTCCATCGAGTATGTGACGGCTTCGGAAGCGATGCTGGATGATTTAGGGAAGGCAACTGTCGGTATTCGCGCTGTAAATTCAGGCAGAAGCGGGACAGTACCCGCAGGCGTCATTACGGTGATGTCCATCCCGGTTAGCGGGATCACCGCGGTGACCAATCCGGAGGAAACACGGGGTGGGACAGACACGGAATCGGATCAATCGCTGCTGGAGCGTTTTTTGAGTCAGGTTCGGAACCAAGGGACGAGTGGAAACAAATCGCATTATATGAATTGGGCTGGTGAGGTGCCGGGTGTGGGGGGCGTGCAGGTTCGCCCGTTATGGAACGGAGCGGGAACGGTAGGCATTTATTTGCTTGATACGGACAAACGCGCGGCGAACGAGGATATTGTTGCGGCCGTTCAGCAGCATATCGACCCGACGCAGGATGGACAGGGAGAAGGCATGGCCCCGGCCGGGCCGGTCGTGACGGTGATGGCGGCTGAGGAAGTGCCGCTCAACATCAGCGTTAAGCTGACCTTGGCGGACGGCGCTACCTTGCCTGAAGTGAAGGCGTTGATCGTAAAGGGAGTACAGGCATATTTGAAGCAGTTGGCTTTTGCTGATCCGCTCGTGCGGGTAACGCGTATCGCGTCGGTCCTGCTCGATATTCCGCCTATTATTGATTACGCAAATTTGATGATCAACGGAGCGAGCGATACGAATATCCAGATTAACTTCGGTCAGGTGGCAGTGCTCGGGGCGGTGGATGTATATGAATAACTTTTCCATTACAAGTCCAAAGGGACGGGAGATGTTCTCCTTCCTCCCCGGTTATTATGACTCATCCAGAGTTATGCAAGCTGATATGAACTCCAAGGGAGAGGAGCTGGATCACTTATCTCGGGCCTTGGACGAAATATTGGATCAGTTCTTTGTCCGGACAGCGACATGGGGGCTGGAACGATGGGAAGCAGAGCTGGGCATTTCAACGGATTTAACTAAACCCATTGAAGAGCGTCGCGCTGTCGTAGAGTCGAAGCTCCGTGGAACCGGGAAGTTTTCAGGACAGCTGGTTAGGAATGTAATGGATTCTTTTATAGCTGATGGGGAGGTTGTATTTACTCCTGGGGAGTATAAATTTCGGATCAGCTTTGGCGAGAGAATACCAAGTCGACTAGGTGATTTCAAATCTGTTATTGAGGAGATTAAACCCGCTCATTTGGTATTTTATATGGATTGGAGAGCCAGGCTCGAATTCCATCATACGATTCGAATAGCACCCGTATTGAAGTTTCGTACACGAGTTAACTTTTTCGGCGGGCGTCCCTGGTACTTGGATGGTATTGAATTTCTGGATGGGAACCATTCTTTATCAGGATGGACAGGCAATAGAGAACGATTTAAAAATCGGACACAGATTGCAGTCAGACATCGCAACAAGCCGATTCAGGAAGCTGTTCTTAAAATACGTTCCAACTACTGGCAACTGGATGGTGCAGTTGCTTTGGACGGCTCACGTCAGCTGAGTTCAATGGAATCGATCAATTTAATATAAGGAGGCTCAAAGCTATTATGGCAGATCAAGTTCTAACGGTTACAACGGCTTATGCACGCGCCCAGATGGCACAGGCACGAGCTGAAGGTGGTACTCTGACCAAGGTGGTCAAAATGGCATTCGGAAATGGTGGTGTTGATTCTTCTGGAAATCCCTTGCCAGTGGATGGCACCGAAGAAACCCTTCGGAATGAGTTGCTCCGAAAGGATATTGCAAGCTATGAATTTATTGCCCCAGCTACTATTCGCTACCACTGCCCTCTTGGGGAAAACGAGCTAACTGGTCAAAACATCAATGAACTGGCCCTGGTAGATACCGAAGGGAAGTTCACTGCTCTAAGGACAATGGGCGATAAGTTTAAAGATGGCGACATGGAATTTATTTTTGAAGTGGATGATATTTACTAGAAGGAAGGTTGATCTAAATGTCTATACAGCAACCGAGAAAATTAGTCCCGACAGATCAGGGACATGCCGAAGTGATTAATGCACCGATTGAGACTCTTTATGGAAATGATCTTTTCTTAGCGAAACAGGTTGTTGATATTTTGGCCAATCCTGCAGATCATGGAGTGGTTTCGGAACAAGAATTCCAAAATCACATCAACAATGCTGTCACCCATATTACCGCTGCCGAACGTACGAAATGGGATGCTGCTGAAGCAAACGCAAAAAAGTATACCGACGATAACGCAGCGAAAAAGTCACACACTCATGCCGCATCGGATTTGCCATCAGCAACTACACAGGCGCGCGGCATAGTGCAGCTTAGTACATCGACGGTTAGCACGGCCGCGGATCAGGCGGCCACGCCAAGCGCAGTCAAAGCGGCCATGGATCGGGCTAATGAGGCTTTTCAAGCTGGCAATGAGCGTAAGAAGAATGTTGTGGACGCCCTCATTGCTCTTGGAGTATCGGCGTCCATAGCAGATAGTTGGGATACGTTGATAAGTAAAATGGGTACGGTAAACAAGGGATTAGATAGATATTTCCTGTTCCGAAGGGGAGTTATTAATCTTTGTAATTTTATAGAAGTAAGTCGTGGTGGCGATGGTTACGTTTCTTTTGTACAAAGCGGCTCGGAGGTATATATGACCGCGAGTTGTATTAACGTTGGTGAAAACAGATCATACTTAACTATTGGTAGTACTCTCCAACAAGACCTTTCACACATTAAATATGTATTAATTGATCCTTTGCTGAGAAGAGTTACCAGGGAATCTAATGGTTATCCGTACGTGAGAGTAGGGGTTTGTACGCCTGATTTACTTAATACGGAAATTTTCAACAAGGAAGTAAGTTACTACGTCAACCCCGGCGATGGTAGGTATATCAGTTCGGCAATTTTAGATGTTTCCGATCTTGTTGGTGTCTTCCATCTAAAAATGATAATTTCGGCAGAATACAATAGTAGAATTGAATTAGGAATTAGTAATATATTGCTAATTCCTCATGACTAGAAAGGATGTCTCTCCTTACTAATGATCAATGATCAATCAAAGAATGGAATAAATGCGTATAATTTTTTAATATGAAATCGTTGGAAAAAGAAAAATAGTGATCGTATCTTTGTGAGATTTCATCACATTATAGTAAGCCCCATCTTAATGGCTTTTCTAGTCTAAATGATCTTCAGGCATACGGGGGAATTATTGATATCTGTCCAGCATCAATTGTGATGCTGGACATCGTATATGAGCAGTGCTGATTGGATGAGACAGCTGAATTTCGGGGGAATGCGTCAATCGCGGCTGGTTTCCTGTGTAGCATTTATCCGTTTGAATTATTGGTAGTCTCCTTTCCCGGATATTGTATGACCCCGCCGGATTGCGGATGAACTATGCGAAGGACCTGGGCATCTTCTCACATATGTAACGAATCTATACCTGTAAGTTGGGGAGTGTCCGTCGGCTGTCCGATTTATGACCAGGGGCTGTCCGTGTGCTGTACTGTTGACATGTTAAATTTATATTGTGGATATGATTTGAGGGGGCTTCATCGCCAACTTCCAAGAACTCGCTGCCGCTGAGTTAATCAGCGGCTTTTATCGTTTTTAAAGATTGGCCACGAAAGTGCACCAATGTCCTAGAAAGGGGGGCTATTGTGCAATGATGGAACTGGTAAATTGGAGATGTTGGGCAAGCAGTTGAAGGTCGCGAAGACGGGATAAACAGAAACGGAGGGAGCGGGATGGAATATACGATTATTATCTCCATTGCTACAGCCGTTAGTGGAATTTTGCTCGGCTGGCTGGGACGCGCACGTGCAATCCGTCAAGATGCCGCGAAAGATGTGGAGGCAGGGGCAACCCTGCAGACGGACGTGGAATATATTAAACGTGGCGTCGACGACATCAGGGTAGACATGCGACTGCAAAGCCAGCGTATGGATGGAATTTCTGAACGTGTGACACGAGTGGAGGAATCTACTAAGCAAGCACACAAGCGGATTGACCGCCTGGAAGAATAAATTATATTAACAATCATTGAAAAGATATAACAGTTTTAACTTTAGCACTTTAGCAGCTTCAACACTTTAAAAAACTTATAACTGATAACTGAAACTTTTAAAATGGAAGGAATGAACATTATGAACTGGAATGATATTTTTGAGTTGATTCATCCGGTATTATTCGGAGTCGTTGCGGCCTGCTGGGTCATTGGCTTCGTACTTAAGAAAACGCCAAAGGTTCCTGACTGGAGCATTATCTATATTGTTACTGTAGTTGCGGTGTTATTGACGGTTTGGCTGCTCGGCTGGGGGCCGGAATCGTTTATTCAAGGCATTCTTACCGGGGCTTTTGCAGTATACGGTAATCAGTTTGTGAAGCAGGCGATGAAAGGGGCGGATAGAGAATGAGCATCGTTTGGATCGACGCAGGCCACGGAGGCAAAGACCCGGGGGCGGCCGCAAATGCGGTGAAAGAGAAGGATGTCGTACTTCAAATTTCTCTGGCAATAAAGCAGCGTCTGGAATCGCAATACACCGGGGTACAAGTACTGCTCTCCCGCAGTTCAGATGTATATTTGACGTTAGCAGAACGTACCACCAAAGCAAATGCAGCTAAAGCAGACATCCTCTTGTCCATTCATTGCAATGCCGGAGGGGGTGCGGGAGGCTTCGAATCCTATCGGTATACGGCGTCATCACCTGCTTCTCAATCACTGCAAAACAGCCTGCATTCAGCAATTATGACCGCGCTCAAACCTTATGGCGTGAACGATCGTGGACAGAAGACTAAAAACCTGCACATGCTCAGGGAGAGCAAAATGCCTGCGGTTCTAACTGAAAACTTGTTTATCGATGTCTTAAATGACGTCAATAAACTAAAGCAGCAGGCCGTAATAGAAGCGATTGTACAGGGTCATGCGGTCGGTATTGCCAAATTTTTAGGCCTGAAGACAAAAGAGGGAACACAGCAAATGGATCAGCAGAAAGCGCAGTCCTGGAAAGAAGACGGCCGCGAATGGCTTATTGCCAATGCCGGAATCAGTACGGATTGGCAGGCAACGGATCAGATAGATATCGGAACGCTTGGAACCATCCTTAGCCGGATGCAGAAGTAAATTCCCAGGCTGCCTGGGAATTTACTTCTGCAAGGCTTTTTGATCTTTTTTTAGGACCGATAGTACTAAAAAGAACATGGGTCACATATCCGCATTCGTTAATGCACCGAGCACAGTAGTCCATAGGGTGCTGCAATCCGCAGAACACGGCATCCACAGAACACAATAATCCTTAGAACGCCCCTCCTTCCACTATACCATTCACCAAGCATCCCCATGGACCATCCACATTGGCCATCCCCCTCAGAAATACTTGTCGTCGTTACAACTCTTCTATAACACTTCTACAAAACTTCTCACAGCAATCGCCTTTGTGACCGGATTTCTATCTTTTACCAGGCGCTAAATTCCACTTGTATAAGAACGTAGGTTCGTATATAATACAAACAAATGTTCTTATCGGAGATGATTCTGGTGAAAAAATACATTAACCAAGTGGTCGAGATCATTTACATGGACCGCAGCGGCAATATTACACAACGGCTCATCCATATTCATGCCGTCCAGGAGCGGCTCATCCGCGCAACGTGCCTACAAACGGGGGCGCCGAGAGCGTTTCGGCATGATCACATTCTTGCGCTGCGGCCAGTGAAACGATCTGTTAGAGGGGGGAAATACTATGCTTCCTGATTTGGAACGCAAGCTGCTGCGGATTATTTATAATTTTTGGACACAGCGGCGCCGGGTGCCTACGATGAAGGAGTTGGAACGGACAACGGGAAGACCGCAGCGGGATATCGTGGCAACGCTGCGCATTTTAGAGCAGAATCAATACATCCAGTGGCCGGACAAATCAACTTTGCACAGCATCAGGCTGCTTCATGTCTCGACGCCTGTTCAGAAGCCGATGGTCAGAGAGCGGCGAGGATTGCGCAGCGACATTGAATATTGGACGGATTATTGAATTCATTACATAGCAATGCGAAGAATACTAGTGTGGGAAAAAACACTTGCCTTTTTACAGAAGCAGCTTTAGAATCTAAGTAGACACTTGTACGTACAATTGTTCATTAATCTTACAAATAATGATATTGTGTGTACAAGTTAGTTACCAATCTATTTAAGATACTAATCATTCTGGGAGGCGTTAATACAATGAATTTGAAACCGTATTCATTTTGGTTCGTAACAGGAAGTCAGCATTTGTATGGTCCGGAGACGTTGGAAGAAGTAGCCGATCATTCCCGCATCATTGCCGAACAGCTGGACAAAGATCCTGTATTTTCGCATGCGGTTGTATTTAAACCGATCGTCACTACGCCCGATGAAATCTACAACCTGATTATCGCGGCGAACAGCGACCCATCCTGTGCAGGGATCATCACCTGGATGCATACGTTCTCACCAGCAAAAATGTGGATTCGCGGCCTGTCCCAATTGCAGAAGCCGCTGCTGCATTTCCATACCCAGTTTAACCGTGATATTCCATGGGAAACGATCGACATGGATTTTATGAACCTGAATCAGTCTGCGCATGGTGACCGGGAGTATGGTCATATCGGAGCCCGCCTCGGGGTTGCTCGTAAAGTTGTAGTCGGCTACTGGGAAGACGCAGAAGTTCGCGAAGATATCGCGGGGTGGATGCGGACGGCCGTTTCATTTGCTGAGAGCCGCAGCCTGAAAGTGGCCCGCTTCGGTGATAATATGCGCGAAGTTGCGGTAACTGAAGGCGACAAAGTGGAAGCCCAGATTAAGCTCGGCTGGTCGGTGAACGGTTATGGCATTGGCGATCTCGTACAGCTTGTAAATGAAGTCAGCGATGCTGAAGTGAAGGTTCTTCTGGACGAGTATGCCGAGAAATACACGATCACCAAAGAAGGCCTAAACGCTGGGCCGATTCGTGATTCCATTGCTTATCAGGCACGTTTGGAAATAGCGATGAAGCGGTTCCTTGAAGCGGGCGGCTTTGGGGCATTCACTACGACGTTCGAAGATCTGCATGGTCTCAAGCAGCTTCCAGGTCTGGCTGTACAGCGCCTGATGGAAGCCGGATACGGCTTCGGAGGAGAGGGCGACTGGAAGACGGCAGCATTGACTCGTGTACTTAAAGTGCTTGCCGACAATAAGAACACCTCGTTCATGGAAGACTACACATACCATTTCGAGCCAGGCAACCATATGATTCTCGGCGCGCACATGCTTGAAGTATGTCCGACCATTGCGGCTACGAAGCCAACGATTGAAGTTCATCCGCTCGGGATCGGCGGCAAGGAAGATCCGGCTCGTATCGTCTTCGACGGTCAGGACGGCCCAGCGGTTGCTGCTTCATTGGTAGATCTAGGCCACCGTTTCCGTCTCCTTGTGAACGTTGTGGATGGGGTTAAAGTAGAACAGCCGATGCCGAAGCTTCCGGTTGCCCGCGTGCTTTGGAAGCCGCAGCCATCGCTTAGAGAATCGGCTGAGGCCTGGATCCTGGCTGGCGGAGCTCACCATACGGTACTGTCTTACAAAATTACCGCTGAGAATTTGTCCGATTGGGCCGAGATGGCCGGCATTGAGTCTGTCATTATCGACAAGGACACTTCCTTGCGGCAGTTCAAGAACGAGCTTCGCTGGAGCGATATGGCATACCGCTTGCGTTAATGTAAATGCTGCTTTAGGTGTGTCCAAGGAACACTGCTGCTGGTAACCGAAGTGCTGTCCCAGATAATGGAACATAGAATGGAACATAGCTTCAGGTCATGAAGCGCGTGCAAGTAACCGGAACCACTGCTGCAGACAACCGGAGGCTGATGGCAGCGTTAATAGGAGTCGAAAGCCGTTGCCGGACACCGTTTCCGCACATTCCCCGGCCTGTGATACAATAGCGGATATAAACAAGAGCATTGGCTGAGGTGAAGCATGAATAATCGGCGGATTCCAAAATATTTGCAGCTCAAAAACGAACTGTTGTCATGGTTTGAATCGGGCAAGCTGCAGCCCGGACAACAGGTTCCATCGGAGAATGAAATATCCGAACAGTTCGGCATAAGCCGGCAAACGGTGCGCCAGACGTTCGGCGAATTGGAGAAGGAAGGGTGGCTCGAGCGGATTCAAGGCAAAGGCACCTTCGCCAGAAACCCGCTGCGCCGGGAAGGCGAGCAGGTCAAAACGATCGGGATCATCACGACATATATATCGGATTATATTTTTCCGCATATCGTCCGGGGCGCGGAGGCTGAGCTGCGCAGCAAAGGATACCGTCTTCTGCTATCGAGCACGGATAACAATAAAGAGAAAGAGATGGAAAGCCTGCAGTTGATGACGAGCCAGCCGCTGAGTGGACTTATTATCGAACCGACGAAGAGCGCGGAAGGCAATCCGAATTTAAGCTATTTTCTCTCTCTACAGGAGAAGGGCATTCCTTACCTGATGATCAATGAGAAATATCGCGAACTCGAATGCCCTTGCCTGAAGCTGGATGACGAGCTTGGCGGATACAAGGCGGCCCGTCATCTGCTGGAGAAGGGACATAGCTCGATCGTCGGCTTTTTCAAGCGGGATGACCTGCAAGGAGTAAACCGCCTGAAGGGCTTTCTGACTGCGCACCGAGAGCATGGCATAACCGTATCCCCTTGGCAGGTGGTAACCTACACAACGGAGGAGAAGGGAGAAGTGCCTTATCATCAGGCTGTCCGGCTGCTCCAGCAGGATGCGGCTGCACGGCCGACCGCCTTCGTATGCTACAACGATCAATTGGCGGTCGTTCTGATGGAAGCTATCCAGCAATGCGGCCTCCGAATTCCGGAGGACGTGTCGGTGATCGGTTTTGACGACTCGACTCTCGCGCTGGCTTCGGGAACGAAGCTAACCACGCTCACTCACCCGAAGACCGAGCTGGGCGAGCTGGCTGCCAGACAACTGATCGGAATGATCGAGCAGGGGCAAGTGTTCGGGGATACGATTTTTAAGCCAGAATTAATAGAGCGGGACTCCGTTGAGAAAAGAGAGTCTATCAATGAGAAGCTGCACATTTAGTGTTCAGGGCTAGAGTCTGAGGTTAAGCAAGCCGGAGACAAGGTTAAGAGCTAACCTAAGGTTGACAAGAAATAAGCAACCAAGGCTGAGGTTCGAGGTTAAAGTTGCAAATAAGCGTCTGAAGCTAGAGTCCAAGACAAGAGTCCGTCTCCGGACTCTTGGATAAGACTTGTACGTACAATGGACATTTAAGATTCAGATTCAGGAGAAAGGAGAGAACGCGAATGTTGGAAGCCCTCAAACAGCAGGTTTGGGAAGCCAATCTGGAGCTGCCCAAACATGGATTGGTTACATTTACGTGGGGAAACGTCAGCGGAATCGACCGGGACAGCGGATTGTTTGTCATTAAGCCGAGCGGTGTGCCTTATGAGGAATTGAAAGCAGAGGATATGGTCGTTGTCGATTTGGAGGGTAACGTCGTGGAAGGCAAGCTCCGTCCTTCTTCGGATACGCCTACCCATATGGTATTGTACCGGTCTTTTCCCGAAATCGGCGGTGTTGTGCATACCCATTCCCCTTGGGGAACGAGCTGGGCACAGGCTGGAATGGCGCTGCCGGCCTATGGTACGACGCATGCGGACTATTTTTACGGAGAGATTCCTGTAACGAGACCGATGACCCGGGAGGAAATCGAAGGAGCATATGAGCTGGAAACGGGGAACGTGATTGTGGAGCGTTTCGCCAATATTGACCCAAATCAGGTTCCTGGCGTGCTGGTACACGCTCACGCACCGTTTGTATGGGGCAAAGATGCTCATAATGCGGTTCATAATGCGGTTGTCCTGGAAGAGGTGGCGAAAATCGCGGCGCGCATGCTGCAATTAAACCCTAATACGGCTCCTATGAATCAAATGCTGCTGGATCGTCATTTTCTGCGTAAGCATGGAGCCAAGGCTTATTACGGTCAAAACTAATTGATTCACTGTACAGTTCACTGTATTTAAGAACAGGAGGGTTTTCATATGGCTAAGAAGTATACCATCGGGGTGGACTATGGGACGCAATCAGGCCGCGCGGTGTTGGTGGATTTATCGAACGGGCATGAGATCGCGGATCATGTGACCCCCTATCCTCATCATGTCATTGACGAGCATCTCCCCGGCTCCGGCATTAAACTGGAGCATGACTGGGCGCTTCAACATCCTAACGATTATTTAGAAGTGCTGAAGAACTCAGTTCCGGCAGTAATAAAGGAATCCGGTATCGATCCGGCTGATGTGATCGGGATTGGAATCGATTTTACCGCCTGTACGATGCTGCCGATCGATGAAGCGGGACAACCGCTATGCTTCGATGCCAAGCATATCGATCAGCCGCACAGTTGGGTGAAGCTGTGGAAGCACCATGCCGCTCAACCGGAAGCGGATAAAATCAACGAGATCGCGGCCAAGCGGGGCGAAGCCTTCCTTCCGCGCTATGGCGGCAAAATCTCCTCCGAATGGATGATTGCAAAAATTTGGCAAATCCTCGATGAAGCTCCGGAAATTTACGACCGGACGGATATGTTCCTGGAGGCGACGGATTGGGTCATTTCGCAAATGACGGGCAAAATCGTACGCAACAGCTGTACAGCCGGCTACAAAGCGATTTGGCATAAGCAGGATGGTTATCCGAGCAAGGAATATTTCAAGGCGCTTGATCCAAGACTTGAAAATCTCACCGAGACAAAGCTGCGCGGCGAAGTCATTCCGCTAGGCACGAATGCAGGCGGCCTGACCGAGCAAATGGCGCAAATGATCGGACTGAAGCCCGGCATTGCGGTCGCTGTAGGAAACGTGGACGCTCATGCGGCTGTGCCTGCTGTCGGCGTTGTTACGCCAGGCAAACTTGTGATGGCGATGGGGACCTCGATCTGCCACATGCTGCTGGGCACAGAAGAGAAGCAGGTTGAAGGAATGTGCGGCGTCGTTGAGGACGGTATCATTCCGGGATTGTACGGTTATGAGGCTGGCCAGTCTGCTGTGGGTGATATTTTTGAATGGTATGTGGAAGAGGCGGTTCCCGGCTATGTTAAAGAAGCGGCGGCAGCTGAAGGGCTTGGCGTCCACCAATGGCTGGAAAAAGAAGCCGCAGCTTATAAACCAGGCCAGACCGGATTGCTTGCGTTGGATTGGTGGAACGGAAACCGCTCCGTTCTTGTTGATACGGATTTGACCGGACTTATTCTAGGCATGACACTGCTCACGAAACCGCAGGAAATATACCGTGCCTTGCTGGAAGCAACAGCATTTGGAACGCGTAAAATCGTTGATGCTTTCCACAACAATGGTGTAGCGGTGGACGCGCTCTACGCTTGTGGCGGCCTGCCGCAAAAAAATCGCCTGCTGATGCAGATATACGCTGACGTCACGAACCGCGAAATCTTCGTAGCCGATTCCAAGCAGACACCGGCTCTAGGTGCGGCGATGTTCGCGGCAGTAGCTGCCGGAGAAGCAGCCGGCGGTTATAACACGATCATCGATGCTGCCGAGCGTATGGCCCGTGTGAAGGAAGAGACGTTTAAGCCGATTCCGGCCAACGTGGAAGTGTATGAGCGCTTGTACCAAGAGTACAGCAAGCTGCACGATTATTTCGGCCGCGGTGAGAATGACGTCATGAAACGGCTTAAGAGCATTAAGAAAGCTACGGAATAATGTCCTTGACTGACTGGACAGGAGGTAGACTGAAGCTTGAATAATTCCCGGGAAATAGACCATTTGGAGAAAATCGTTTTAGAGTTGAACGCCATCAATGAGGTGGCTCCTTTTTTACGGGCACAGGGCTTGCAGCGCCCCGTTGTCATCGCCGATCAGAATACTTATACGGCGGCAGGACAGGAAGTGATGGAGAGCTTGCAAGAGCAGGGTTTGCAGACGAAGCTTTGTCTGCTTGACCCGAATGAGACAGGTGATGTCGTAGCGGATGAACAAGCGGTCGTTCAACTGCTGCTTGAAGTAGAGACGGGCATAACGGATGGGCTTATCGCAGTCGGTTCGGGAACGATTCATGATATCGTCCGCTTTGTGAGCTACAAGACGGGGGTACCGTTTATTTCGGTACCTACGGCTCCCTCTGTTGACGGATTTACATCGGCAGGAGCACCGTTGATTATTCGCGGCGTTAAGAAGACGGTCGTCGCTGTGCCGCCGATGGCTATTTTTGCCGATCTGCGCGTCCTGATGCAGGCGCCGCAGCCTTTAGTGGCAGCGGGCTTTGGCGATATGCTTGGCAAATATACCTCCCTGTTCGATTGGAAAATATCCCATCTTACAGGCGGGGAGCCCTACAGCGAGCAGGCGGCGCTGATCACCGAGCAAGCGCTCAATTCCTGCGTGCAGCATGCGGCCGAGATTGGAGAGCGTACGGAGGAAGGCGTTCGCATCCTGATGACTGCCTTGATTGAATCGGGCATTGCGATGCTGTTGTTCGGGCAATCCCATCCGGCTTCTGGGGCAGAGCATCACTTGTCCCATTATTGGGAAATGGAATATTTGCGCCGTGGCAACCGGGCTTTACTGCACGGAGCCAAAGTGGGCGTGGCCTGCGCAGAAATTTCCCGATTATACCATGCAGCGGTGGAGGAAGGTCTTTTCCCGGGACAGCAGCCTGAAGCGCTGCGCAAGTACGGCGACCAGATTCGGGAATGGATAGCTGATGTTCCCACCGCTGCCCAAATTCAAGAACTGCTCGTTTTAACAGGCGGTCCCTCCACGCGCGAGGAACTTGGCATTGATGAAGATTTATTTGCAGAGAGCCTGCGTGAAGCGCATCTCGTAAGGTACAATCGGCATACCTTGCTGCGGGCGCTGAATGAGGCATAATATCCCAACATAACCGAACCAGACGATAATAAATAAGGTTCTCAAGTATAGGAGTCTGCTCACTTTTTTGATATTTAGCGAATCACTCTGTTTAAACTTGCCTATGATGTGATCTGATACGGAGTCATGATGAAATTCTCTGTCGAATGTTGTCTTGTCAACCTCATTCTAAACGAGAATTGTTAATCATGGCTCCTTTTTCTATTTTATTATTATTCTATTTAATCTATTTTTATACAAATATGTGGTACTTCTTACCAGAGTTCTTTATTGAGTAAAGTAATGACAAAGTGCCCTAAACACCGTCATTCCCGGCTTACTCTGCCCTTGGAATCAAGCTCTGGCTGCCCTTTAAACCAAGCAAAACAGGACACTGACAGCGAGGAAACCCTGTACTGATGCTTTACTTGTGAATATTTGGATTTTCGTATCCCTTGTAAAGAACCTTTCCACTGGCGATGTTCTTCGTACAGTTCGAGAAAACTTATTATTTAGCTGCATAAAGAGACGGTGTTGTTTATAGAACTGTGTACAATCTTGGGAAAATGGATTATTATACATGTCGAAAAACATGTCAAATTTTCTGGAGGAACAATGCATGAGGAAAGAGCCTTTGACGAGTCACAGATGGAAATCAACGATCATGGTCCAAATGACTACAGGTTTCTCCATGATCCTGCTCGTGATTGTCTTCTTAATCAGCTTCTTCTCATACCGATATTCCTCGGACGTAGTTCTGAAAAAATCGACGAATTATTTACAGGAATCGGTGATTCAGATGAGTGAAAAGCTGGATGGTATGCTAAGTGAATACGACCGATTGTCGCTGCGGATCGCCTTCAATCCTGCGACACAAACTTATCTTAAAAGCTCGAATTCAGCTATGACAAGCCATAAGCCGGGGGTTTATGCACTAGAAAAGGTGATCACTCACGAGCAAGGTTATTTGCCGAATGATCTCTTTATCGACATGTTGGATAATCATGGGCAGTTTATTTTTTCCCTGTCCGATGAGGAAAATGATATCGCCCAGAAAGTATGGTTTCAAAATATTTTATCTAACAGAGGCAAGCTGCTCTGGACGACAGAAGGACTGGCCGATCTGGAAGGGGTCATGGATCGGAATGAAATCAGAAATGGTTTGCTGGGGGCCAGGCAAGTTCTGGATTATTATTCGACCAAAAAGATCGGCATTATGTTTCTTGTCATTCCTATGCAGGCCGTCGAGTCGATTATTGGGGATTCCATGATTCATTCGAAAGACAAAATCCAGGTGATTGATCAATTTGGTTATATCGCCTATTCCAGCGAATTAGCGGAAATTGGCACTCGAGCGGACAACAATTTTTTTGCAAGTATTTATTTACAAGGCAAGAACGGGAAGATCGCAAAAGAAACGATTGACGGGAAGCAGATGTATGTTTCCTCGTATACCTCAAATTACAGTAAATGGACTTCAGTACGATATATCGATATCGATGAAAATTTGGGCGATCTGATTAATATGCAGAGGAGCATATTGGCGATCGGGGTGGCCGGAGTGCTAGTCTCGCTAATCTTTATTTATTCTTATTCTTATACCCTGTCATTGCCTATCCGGCATTTGGCATCGAGGCTGGCGAACATCAAAAGAGGGAAGCTGATTCCCTATCGCGGAAATATGAAAAGTCGTGAAGTATCCGTGCTTTATGCTAGTTATAATGCGATGATTGAGGATCTGGACAAAACAATTAAGGATTTGTCATACCGGCAGATACGAGAGAGCGAAGCTAGACTATTGGCGCTGAAAGCACAATTTCAACCGCATTTTCTGTATAACACGCTGAATACGATTTATTTTTATGCGATTAAGGAGAAGCAGAACAACGTATCCCGGATGGTCTTGTCCTTAAGTGAGCTGTTGAGATACAGCATTCAGCCCGGCTCGGAATTTATCAGGTTAAAAGACGATTTGGAGCAGTTGAACCGGTTTATTGAGCTTCAATATTTCCGGTATGAGGACAAGCTGAACATTGAAATTGAAGTGGCCGAGGAACTGCTTGATTATCCGGTCATGAAGCTTATTCTTCAGCCGCTTGTAGAAAATGCCATTACTCATGGGCTTGAGAAAATGAAGGGAAAGCCATGGCTGATTCGTATTCAAATTGTGAAATCGGGCGACAGGCTTCACTTCACGATTGAGGATAACGGCAAAGGAATGAGTCCAGAGGAAATGAAGCTGGCTTTGGAATTCCAATTCGAACTGGATACCGAAAAAACGATGCATGCCGGCGTTGGCTTACCCAATCTGCAGCATAGAATCAAATTAATTTACGGCGATCCTTACGGATTGGTTTTAAGTGCAAGCACTTTGGGGGGACTAAAAGTACAACTAGAGATTCCGATTCGCACAGATGAAAGGGCTGAGGAAATTGAAACTAAACATACTTCTGGTGGATGATGAACCGTTTATTTTGCGTACCCTGCACCACATGATTGAAGAAGCTAAAGACAACTGGAAGGTGGTTGGCGCGGTTGAAGACGGAGAGGAAGCGATTGAGGCTTTGAATCGTGAGAGCATCGATTTGATCGTTTCCGATATTCGCATGCCGGCCGTCGATGGGATGGAGCTCATCAAATACTGCGACCTTTATCGTCCTGACGTCAAGGTGATCTTATTAACAGGTTACAAGGATTTCGAATACACGCAGCAAGCTATAAGATCGGGTGTTGCGGATTATATTCTAAAACCGGGTTCCTTGAATGCCATCTTTGAATCTATAGAGCGGGTTGAGAAAAAAGTAACGGAGGAGAGAAACCAGATTCGATTACAGCAGAAAAGGGAAAAGGGGATTCTGGAAAAAAGACTCGATGATCTTCTGTATGACATTCCCCATCCTCATTATGACAGCATGCTATTTCCGGCATTTCAGGAAATTCGGGTTTTCTCATGCGGCTTTGCTGGGGATAGCCCTCCTCCAGGCTGGAAAGAGACCGAAGCATTTCATGCCATAAAAAATTTGGGGGAGGAATGGTTCGCTGGAAAAGGTACCGCATACGGTTTGCTTCAGGAACGGCATATCGTATTTGTAGTGTTTCTGCCGAACAGTCCGGACTCGGATTCCGGCTCTGCACAGGGATTTAGGCAATGGCTGCTCTCTCTGCAGCGGGAAGTGATGGAACTGCTAAAAATCAGCTTGCTAATAGGCATTGGAGCTGTGTGTGAAGATCTATCCGCGTTGAGCAGCAGCTATAGAGAAAGCGTATTAGCCCTTGAATCACTGAAGAAGAGCGAAAATGCAGGCATCGTAAGTCATGATGAACTGAAGCACGAACTTGAAGCGATCGCCGATTCGTTGGAAAAGAGCTTTGTGATGAAAAAAAACCGCCGTGTAATTGGAATAGTCATCGAAAAAATGACAAGCGGGCTGAGCGAGCCGTTAACTCTTAAAATGCTGGCTGAAGAAGTCTATCTGCATCCGACCTATCTGGGACGCATTTTCAAAGAAACCACGGGTCAGAGCTTTTCCCAATATTTAACGGGCTTGAGAATAGAGAAGGCGAAAAGTCTTCTGTCCGATCCCTCGCTGAAGGTGTATGAAGTTTGCGAACAGGTCGGTTACAGTGATCCTGCCCACTTTACACATATTTTCAAAAAAATTGTGGGTGTAACCCCGCATGAATATAAGTCAAATGCCTGATTCCGCAATAAACAGTTGTAAATACACAATATATATCATTTTTGCCTCCTATATTTTGAAAACGCTTTATATGAAGATAGAGTTGTACCAAGTAAATCATATAAGGGGTTGAACATGTGAGAAGAACATCATTGGTTATACTCATCCTGCTGCTCGTAGCATCCGTACTGGCGGCATGCGGAGGAGGAGCAGAGCAGGGGGCAGGACAAGACGAACAAGGGCAGAATAGATCAAGCAATGGGAAACAAGAGAAAACAACCGTCACCTTCTGGGCGGTCTCGGCGGATGAGCCTGTATTTAGAGCATTAGCTGATCAATTTACCGAGCAAAATCCAAACATCGAGATTAAAATGACCGGACATGCCAGCGACCCGCATAAAGAAGCGCTTAAGGTGGCGGCCGCATCGGGCACTTTACCCGATATGTGGTTCAACTGGGGCGGGACATTAGGCTCCTATTTCCCGGAAAACGGCTTCTCCTATGACTTCAAACAGCATGCGGAGGACAACCAATGGGGAGATAAATATATCGGCTCTTCTCTTGAACTGGTAGAGCTTGGAGGCCAAGTGTCCGGCGTTCCTTGGAAGGTTTCTGCTTTAGGATTCTATTTCAGAAAGGACTTGTTTGAGAAGTATGATATTGAACCACCCGCAACCTTCGAAGAATTTGAACAAGTTTTGCAGAAGCTCAAGGAAAACGGAATTACACCAATTACGACAGGCGGCAAGGGCGGCTGGCATCCGATGCGTATTATGGAGGGCTTGATCGAGTATTACGCAGGAGCGGAAGGACACGATCAATTAATGGCTTTGGAACAATCCTGGGAGGGTAACCAAGCGGTAATTGATGCCTATGCCAAATGGAAGGAATGGAGCGATAAGGGATATTTCCCTAAAGGTTTCCTCACCTTAGATCCGCTGGAGGCCAAGTTTCCTTTATTTAAAGGAGATGCGGCTATGATTCTGGACAGCCCAGGCTTTAACAAATTGTTGATTGACGATGAGCAGGATCCAGAACTGTACGGCTTTTTCCCGATGCCGACCAATACGGATCGCATATCAAGCTATGTTGTTATGCTGCAAATAAATAAGAGCTCGGAAAAAGATGTGCAGGATGCAGCTATTGCCTTCGCGGAGTTTATTACTTCCCCTGAAGTGATTCAGGAAAACCTGGACATTGTAGGTTTCCCACAGGCGAGAATCGGCAGCCCGATTTCTGAAAAAATGCCGATTGGTTCAACGGTCGTCGAGACGATGAGCAGCAACGGAGCGTTTTTAATTACAGATCAGGCGCTGCCGCAAGAAGTTTTGCAGAAATTTTTCCAGGCCCAGGATGACGTTAGCCTGCAAAGAATGACGCCAGAGGAAGCAGCGGCCTTTGTGCAGGAAGGAATAAACAACTATAAGGACAGGATGAAATAATTTGTATGAATAACAGAATAGCCAAACCCGTTCTGTACCTGCTTCCGGCATTATTAGTACTATGTGTCGTTATAGCCGTTCCCTCCCTGTATTCCCTGTATCTTAGCTTTTTTAGCTGGAATGGGGTATCGCCTAACAAAATATTTGTTGGGGTTCAGAATTACATCGATTTATTCATGAGGGATCCCGTATTTACGATTGCACTTAAAAACACTATTTTTTGGGTGATTGCATCGCTCATTTTTATAACAGTCGCCGCTTTGTTTTTGGCTCTGTTATTAAATAGACCATTTTTCGGGAGGATTGTGTTCAGGGGGATCTTCTACTCCCCCTACATTATGTCGGGCATCGTCGTATCCTTGATGTGGTCATGGCTTTACCATCCTAGCATGGGCTTCTTTAATGCCGTGCTGGAGCAAATCGGCCTTGAACCGCTCGACTGGCTTGCCGATCCATCCATGGCACTCGGCTCCGTGTTTGTCGCTTCGCTGTGGCATTCCGTGGGAGCGCCAATGGTGCTGTTTCTGGCAGGACTGCAGGCTATTCCCAAGGATCTTTATGAGGCGGTAAAAGTGGAGGGCGCCAATTCGTTTCAAACCTTAATTCATGTAACTATTCCATTATTGCGCGAATCGTTCGTCGTAGTGATTGCTACCACATTAATTGGAGCGATGAAAGTATTTGACATCATCTATGCCATGACAGGCGGGGGGCCAGCTCAAAAAACGCAGGTCCTTGCCTCATGGATGTACTATCACACTTTTCAGTTTAACAATTTTGGCACGGGCAGTGCACTTTCTTGGATTTTGGTGATTCTCGTTATGATCGTAACGATTCCTTATGTATTGCAGCTGTCCAGGGATTCACACACGTAAGACTGCCTTCGCGAAGGGAGAGCGAGCGATGGTTCGAACTCAGTTATCGTTTACTCGAATATTATTTTATATGTTCTTGATTGTTTTTGCTTTCTTATGGCTGATCCCTATTTTCTTTATGCTATTTACAGCGTTGAAAAGTCCGGCAGATCTGTTCGGCAGCGAATCCTTGTTTTCATTTCCCAAGCGTATAGAGTGGTCTAACTTCACCGAAGCCTGGCTAGCGGGGAATATGAGCGTTTATATGAAAAACAGCCTGTTTATCACACTGATCAAAGTGCCTGCCGGTATATTTATCGCTGCCCTTGGCGCGTTTGCATTAACACGTTTAAATTACAAATGGAGCAATCCTACGTTTGTATTGATTTTGATCGGGATGATGATTCCGGTTCAGGTGACACTGGTTCCGCTAAGCATGCTGCTAAAACTTACGAATCTCATCGACAGCCATCTCGGAATCATCATCGTTTATCTCGGATTCGGCATCCCTTTCGCGGTGCTCGTATTAAGGGGGTTTTTCAGAACGATCCCCAAAGAGCTGGATGATGCGGCCAGAATGGACGGGTGCAGCGATTTTGGATTGTTTTGGAGAATTTTGCTTCCGATTGCGATGCCTGCTGTAGCTACTTTAGTCATCCTGGACTTTTTATCCACATGGAACGAATTTTTATTATCGCAAATTTTCCTTACCTCAAATGAGCTGCGGACGATCCCTTCCGGACTGATGATTTTTAAGGGGGAATTCGGTACCAACTATGGCTTAATGAACGCAGGGGTGCTGATTTCGGTCATTCCGATCCTAATAATCTACCTTATGTTTCAAAAGTACTTTGTTCAGGGATTGGCCGGTTCAGTCAAGGGATAAGCTTATTTTGGGGTAGAGGGGAGGAATTACAGTTTGAACATCACAGAAATGCAGGAAAAAGCGATTCAAATCCGGCGCGACACGCTGCAGATACTGAAACATACACCAGCGGGATACTCCGGCACTTCATTAAGTCATATCGATATCCTCGTTGTACTGTATTACGGAATGATGAAGCTGGATCCCTTGAATCCCACATGGGAAGAGCGGGATCGGTTTCTATACTGCCAGGATCATTCGGTAGAAGCGCTCTACAGCATTTTAGCGGATCGAGGTTTTTTTCCGGCGCATGAGCTGCAAAGCTTCCGCCGTTACGGTTCTCGGCTGATCGGGCATCCCAATCGGCAGGTACCGGGAATTGAAATGACCGGAGGCGTCGTGGGACATGGGTTGTCAGAGGCTGTTGGCATGGCTTTAACGGCTCATATGAATAAACAAAACTATCGTGTCTTCACGTTGATGGACGAAGCTGAAATAAGTAATGGAAAAACAGGAGAAGCGGCATTATCCGCTTCTCGTTACAATCTGGACAACCTGATAACTATTGTTGAGCTGCGCGGTGCCTCAGGGGAGCCGACACCGGACAAGCTTCGCCAAAGCCGCGAGTTTGCCGATAAATGGCGTAGCCTCGGGTGGGATGTAGTTATCGTCAATGGAAATGGGATCGATGAGCTATATAGGGCGCTTCAGGAAACACGTTCCCGGAAGGGGAAACCACAGCTGCTCGTCGCCCATACGGTTCAGCAAACCGAAAGTGATCTTCGGACGGATACAGGGGCCGGGGCCGGTTCGAGTCAGGTTGTAAGTGGTGATAAGGCGCTTCCTTGGAAGAATGGTGCGCTCGATGTTAGCGACGGTCCAATGACTGTCGGCCAAATGATCCTGGAATATCTTCTGGAGAAGGCGCGGGCTGATCAAGATATTGTGCTGGTGCTGGACGAATCGATTGCGATGGATGAGATCAGCCGGTATGCTGCCGAGCTGCCGGATCAAATCATCCAAATCGAATATGCAGAGGAGCAACTGGTCGGTATTGCCGCAGGGCTGGCAGTCAGTGGTAAAAAACCTTTCGTGTTGGCATCGGCTAACTTTTTAACGATGAGAGCGATAGAGCAAATAAAAATGAATGTATCCTATTCCTCAGCCAATGTGAAGCTGATTGGCCTGGATGGCGGCGTAAGCTGCGGGGCGAAAGGAATGGCATATCATTCCATTCAGGACATTGCATTGATCAGAGGTATTCCCCGGCTTGCTACCGTAATACCGTCCGATCATCGCGAAATTACAGCAATGCTGGATGCGCTGCTTCTTCATGAAGGGGGCGTATATGCCCGGGTCGGCCGGATTCCGATGAAAGAGGTATATACCGCCGAGGACAAAGTATGCTTTGAGCTAGGCAAGGCTGTTCAACTGCGCGATGGGCAGGATTTGACGCTTATCGCCGCAGGAGAAATGGTGCAGCTGGCCTTGGAAACAGCCGCCGCTTTAGCCAAAGACGGTATAGGATGCCAGGTTTTAAATATGCACACCATCAAGCCGCTGGATGAGGATGCCGTATTGCGGGCGGCCCGCGAAACGGGGCATTTGATTACTTTGGAGGAACATAGTGTGCTTGGCGGGCTTGGCTCCGCGGTTTCAGAATTTGTTATCCAGAAATGTCCGGTTCCGCTGCGGATTGTGGGGGTGCCGGATGAGCCTTCGATCGCAGGAAATGTTTCCGAAATATTCGATCACTACAGTCTAACTTACAGCAGTATCCGCTCGATCGCCCGGAAAATGCTTAAAAACTCCAGAAAGAAGTAACTGTCAAGGGGGAAAAGATATGCAGACCAATTCTGGCACCACTTACCGGGTGTTGGTGAGTACGGATTTGGGAGGAGATCCCGACGATATTCAATCCCTGGTCCATCTGTTGCATTATTCCGATATTTTAAAATTGGAGGGAATCGTTTCATCCACCGGTCCAGGAAGCGTAAACACAGTGGACGGGATAAACGAGTGGGTGCGAAGAACGGATTTGAATGCTTTGCGCCAAAAAGGTTATGAAGACTTATCAAGCGAAGAAGAAGTACTGGCCGTTGTAAAGCAGGGGGCGGTCCATCCAGGAGAGCCGGGTGAAGGAAAAGCAACGGAAGGCTCCGACTGGATTGTAAAAAAAGCACTGGATGCCGATCCGCTAGGATTGAACAGGCCTTTATGGATACTCGCCTGGGGTTCGCTTACGGATATTGCCCAAGCCTTATACGATGCGCCGGAAATTGCTGACCGGATTCGCATCTATTACATCAGCTCCACGAATACCGTTCATGATGAAGACAGCTATGAATTTCTGCTGGACGGCATGGAGGACAAATGGCCGGACCTATGGTGGATCGAGAACGGCGTGCTGCCGCGCTTGTCCCATGATACGTTCCGGGGCTACTATCTCGGCGGCGATCAAACGGGAGAGTGGGGCAATCTTGCTTACCTGGAAACGGTCATTCGTCCGCGAGGGACAACCCGCAACTCTGAATTTAAGGAAACTTTAGGCCAGGCCTTTCCGGGAGCGGATTGGCCGGAGGGAGTACTTAAGGAAGGTGACACCCCATCCTTTCTCTATTTGCTGTCCCCTATCGTGGGAGGGGTTGGCGATGTTGACGATCCTACCGCTGAAAGCTGGGGAGGACAATTTCGCAAAGCACATCCGGATCAGTATCCGAATTATTACATTGATCTGGACGCTTCCGCTGAAGAGTGCCAGGCGACCATTAACAAATGGAGAGTAAGCTATCTTGCGGACTGGAAGAAAAGATGGCTAAGATATGAAGAATAACACGGCCTATTATTAACAATAGGAAGCAGATGAAATGGGTGTACAACGGCGAAAGCAGCCTATCCTTAAGTAAGGATGGGCTGCTTCTTTCTTCATAGTTGTGGGCGGGGGTTAATTGATGCACCGATTTTTTTTACTAGGATATCGTAATAAATAAATCTCTGTCGTTGCAATCATAAGTTTTGTCATTAAATATCATTAAATATTGACCGATGGAAAAATAAGGGTTATATTGGAAGTGCCCATATAGTAGGGTTGTTACTAAATTATGGATGATGCATAATGTGGTTTTGGATATTGTTTCAGGGGGTGATTGCTGCTTGAATTCTACAACGACGATATGCGAAGAACTGGAGAACTACATGAAGAGGGAGGGGATGACCCTTCATTTTTTTGCAGAAAAATCCGGAGTGAACGCAGGTACGTTAAGCGGCATACTAAATGGCAATCGGTCAATCGCAATTGGGCAGTTGGACCGCATTACTCATGCGATGGGCCTCCCTGAAGGAAGTCTATATGAAATGTTTGTAGATGAGTGCTTTATCTCGGCTGCTCCTCACTGGCGACGATTGCGTCCGTTTTTGCTTCGTTGTGCCGAGCTGAAGAAGCTTGAGTGCATACGAGCGATTTTATCCTGTTTGCTTGAAGATTTGAAGCAGATTACAGGCATTTTTGAAACGGCTGAATTAATGTTCGAACAGGGATGGTATGAAGCGGCTACTATAATGTATGAAAGTGTAATAGAAAGTGAAAGATCCAACCAATCTGAGAGATTGGCTATGAGCTATTATAGGCTTTTTAAAATTCATCAAGAAGAAGGATATAAAAATTTTAAAGCTGCTCTACAATTCATTCCTTATAGGCATCGGCTGCCAGAGGTGTATTCCCTTGATGGATTAGTCATGTTAACTGACCTTTACTCTGTTAAAGATATGTGGGATGAAGTCGAAATTTATGCCGACGAACTGTGTAGATTAGCAGAGGCATTATATACTAATTTGTGTTGGAAAGACCCTGATTTTAAGCCAAAGCGCCCTCTGGTTTATTATTTTGGTAAAGGATACTTATACAAAGCTGCATCCTATGAAAGTAGAAGAATGTTTACCGAGTCAAGAAAATGGATAGCCAAATACGAAGACTTAAGTTGGTTTGATGGCCTAGACGAAGCGGGATTTGCAGAAGTAGAGCTATATAAAATGTTCGCAAAGGCTAATTTACTCTCTACTGATATTAAAGAAGGTAATCGAGCAAAAATTCCAGAGTATATATCCTTTTTAGAGGAAAATCCTAGTGAAATATTAGAAGGACTGATTACTTTAATCGAATCAGCTAATCGGTATAAATTTTTTGTAAATGAGCATTTGGAAAGATTTACGGATGATATTAATCAGTTTAAGAAAATGGATAAAAATGGGTGGGGATTCCAGAAGGATAATAAAGTTCAGTATAATGATCCCTATCACACGTTTCGCTGTGCCTTGTTTTTTCAGAAATATTCAATTTACTGCTTTAGGAAAGGCAGTTTAACAGAGGGACTCAGGAATACTTTGAGATGCATCAAGTTTTCAATTAGGGTCAGTAGTAAAAATAATATAGTGAATAGCATGGCTCTGTTCGAGTTCTATCGAAAATATACAACGAAAAAACAAAGATATGCGTACACAAAATTGTGTAAAGAGGTGTGGACTTATGAAGAAGAGTTCGATATTGACGACTATGCTAATTCTCTCCATTAGCGTTTTAAGTGGAAATGTTATTACAATCCTCGCCCATGGAGTGGGCCATTAATTTATGTTGATATATCTTTCTTCTATTCTCTCACCCGACCAGCCCCTAAAGCTGGTCTTTATTTTGCTTATTATTACCTAAATATACAAAATATGAGCTTTGCAATATCTGTGTTAAGGGAGTATTAAGCAACACATCCTAAAATAACCATAAGGTGGTGTTTTAGGTGGATAAAACAAAATCTAAATATATTAAACACAAAATAGAAGAAGAACGGCGGCTGCTGGATTTGTTGGCTGAACAATATGGTTTGCAGGATATACGAGTGCTGAAGCAGTCTATGGAGTTGGACAGGCTGATTAATAACTATAATGAAGTAAGGTATGATTACATGCGCAGGAAAGAGCCGACTGCTTAGAACAATCGGCTCTGGCTAGGTTTAACCGATATCATTCCTTTGAACCTTTAACGGAAAGAAGTGGCTACGCTTTGGAGCAAGGTTCGTACGTCATATTGATATTGGTTGATTGGGGCAATCGGCTTGTCTACGCCCAGCAGCTGATAGACGGCGGTTCTGGCGGATCTGACAGAATACTCCTCCGTAAATACAACGTCATCGGGAATTTCGCAAAATTGACCGATAAAAGCCAGGTTCGTTGAGCCTTCCGGAACGACCTGGGGGCGATCACCGAGCGTTCGGGGCATGAATTGCGCCGTAATATACGGCATCATGCAGGGAATACAGTTTGCGGTGCGGATAATGTCATCCAACTCATTTTCAAATTTCAAATGATGCAGCAGCTCCGTTAAAATTTTCTCCCCGGTACAATCGCACATTCTCTTTTTCACATAGTCTCCAACTTGATCCGGGTACAGGCCGTAACCCCAGAACACTTTTACATCCTCAGGCTGATTGCGGAAGTGCGGCTGGTGCGCCAGTACGATGGACATGAACCAGCTGGAATCTTTAAAGGTCACTAAAGCGCCGCTTCCGGCCTTATTCCGCGAGAACTTCTCCATCAGATCAAAGAAACGGGAGTCCTCGCAAGTGACGGTGAACGATTCCCATTTGGACTCGTCAATGTGATCATCAAAGGAAGAGGGATTGCCGAGCAGCCCCGGCTTCTTTGCCGCGATCCGATCCCACAGCTGCCAGGAGCAGCCTTTGCCGTTTAGCTGTGGAGGGGCGGTCATCGAGCCAAGGCTGGAGCTTTCCGTCATCGAGCCGTTCGTTACAATGACCAAATCCTCCTCCGCCAAATCCAGCGCTTTTTCCACTCCATCCTTCACGTAATGCATGCTAGTCACCGTTATTCCATCGCCCGCTTTAAAATCCAAATCCGTTACCGTGCACTTCATTTCAAAATCAACGCCATGCTCCTGCAAATACCGGTGCAGCGGAACAATGAGCGAATCGTACTGGTTATAAGGTGTGCGCGTGACGCCCTCAAGCGTATGAATTCTTGGAAACTCATGCATGAAGCGGATCATGTACCTTTTGAGTTCGACTGTGCTGTGCCAGGGCTGAAAGGCGAAGGTTGTCGCCCACATATACCAGAAATTCGTCTTGAAAAAATGAGCTCCAAACCATTCGTTGATCCGCAATCGGCCTAATTGGGCTTCCGGCGTGATGATCAGCTTGGCCATGGCGATGCGATCGTCCATGTCAAATCCCATGGAGGCCACATCCTCCACTTCACCATCCTTGTTCACCAGTCTTGCTCGGGAATGCGTAGGATGCGCTGTATCAAAGGCCATAATCTCATCTCGCACCGATTGGTCCGGGTTATCGAGCGAGGGAATGGAGCTCAGCAAGTCCCACAAATTTTCATACGTCTCATCGTTCAGCATCCTGCCGCCGCGAATCACATAGCCCTGCTCCCGATCTCCCGCCCCGTCGTTGCTTCCTCCAAGTACTTTCAGCTCTTCGATAATATGAATCTGCTGTCCTGGAAATCCGCAATCCCTGATGAGGAATGCCGCCCCAGCCAGTGAGGCGATTCCTCCTCCGACAAAATACACTTGATTACTGTAAGTGCCCATCATCATCATCCTCGCTTTCGTGAATTTTCAAGGAATCTCAGTACAGGTAGAGACAACTTAAATATACGGATTTTCCTTTTTATAGAAAATACACAAAATGCGCGCAGTGTATAGTTTTTGGACACATTCGCCCGTTTGTATAGCACTAAGCTTTTTTCTCATATCGCTGTAAGGCTCGTTCAAAATTGCCCTCCATTAATTCACTCAGCTTCTCCACGATCAACGCTGGTTTTTCCTTCATCCCGTCTAGCATCCATTGGATGACAAGCCCGGAAAAGGCAAGGGTATAGAAGTTAGCGAGAAACTTCTTATCATCCTCATGTACGTTCATGCCACAGCATACTTCGTTAACGACCTCGATCATGAGCCCATAAGTGACGGTATATAAGTAGGAGTCCAAGTGGCTCCGCGCGAGGGAATGGAGGGTGTTCAGACAGAAGGATTGATTGTTCTCGATATAGGTGAAAATGGTACGAATCCCCTGCGTCCATGTATGGTAGCTGCGAAATGCGGCAAGGCTGTCCACCGCTTCTGTCTGATAAATCCAGCCTAACAAATCATAAATATCTTGAAAATGATAGTAAAACGTCTGCCGGTTCACTCCGCAGTAATTCACGATTTGCTTCACGGTGATTTTACTTAATGGAAGCTCCTGCATCGCTTGCTTCAAAGAGCTGGCCAAAGCCTTTTTGGTAATAGAAGAAGTGGACAAAGGGATCACCTGCTTCATTATTTGGTTAACCACATATATCCAATTATACCCTAGCTAAGACAAGCTTTTCTCTTTAAAAAAGAGTGCAGTGTCATCCTATCGCTAGTGGAGCAGCAGGGCTGTATAGTGTATGATGAGTGTTAAGCGTATGTCATTTTGTGCCTGCCGGGTTAGTAACGCTGCCCCAGCATTATTGATCCAAGCAATGCAAGAAACTTGATTCACGCTGCCACCGCCAGTGGAATTTCATTTGCCGTGGCCTTTATTCTTACATATCTTTTTCAAATTTGACGATGTAGAAGAAGCGGCTGCAAAATAAGGAGGAACAGCTATTGTTTTCAAAATGGAGAAAAAAATCCGCCGAGAAAGAAGCGGTACAAATTTACGCTCCCTTAACCGGAGAAGCCGTAGCCTTGTCGACTGTACCGGATGAAGCATTTGCCCAAGGGCATATGGGTCCGGGGATTGCGATCGAACCTGTCGAGGGGCGATTAATTGCTCCCTTTGACGGCGTCATCGCCCATATTATCAAATCAAATCATGCCGTTATGATGGAGCACCCTTCCGGTTTGCAATTTTTGTTTCACATCGGGGTGGATACCGTATCCCTTAAGGGAGAAGGCTTCACTTCGCATGTCGCTGCAGGAGATCGCGTAAAGGCGGGACAGGTTCTGATTGAATTTGATATGGATCATATTCGCGCAGCGGGATATCCTGTAATTACCCCTATAATTTTGACGAATGCCGGGGAAATCGCGGCTGAGCTCAATTGGAATGAGGGTACAGTAGTTGCGGGCAGCAGTGTAATCCTGCAAGCGGCGCTTAAGAGCTGATCCGTTCCGTGACGGTAAATAAGGCTGCTCCACAACTATCGAAAGCTCCACTCTTTAACCAAGAGTGGAGCTTGTTGGATTTCGCACGCGATTGAACTCAATTCGTCTTGGACTTGTTGTAAATGTCGAAGGCTACGGCAAGGAGCAGGACAAGCCCTTTGATGCCTTGTTGCCAATCGACTCCAAGGCCGATCAGCGACATGCCGTTGTTCATAACGCCCATGACGAGGCCGCCGATAATCGCGCCGATGACGGTACCGATGCCGCCGGAAGCGGAAGCGCCGCCGATGAAGCAGGCTGCGATCGCATCGAGCTCGAAGTTCGTCCCTGCTTTAGGTGTCGCCGAGTTCAGCCGCGCTGCGAAGATAAGTCCGGAAAGGGCAGCCATGGCGCCCATGTTGACGAAGACCCAGAAGGTGACCTTCTTCGTCTTTACTCCCGACAGCTTGGCGGCTTTTTCGTTGCCGCCTAGCGCGTAAATATGCCGCCCGGCAATCATCCGATTCATGACGAAGGAATAGATGACGATGAGCACGAACAGAATGACGAGAATGTTCGGAATCCCTTTATACGTAGCCAGCACATAGGTAAACACGTTAACGACCGCGACGAGCGAGGCGACCTTGGCGATGAATATCCACATCGGTGCCGTTTCGAAATTGTACTTGATCTGCGTCTTTCGTTCTTTCCATTCCTTCCAGATGACGAGCAGGGAGAGAATGACGCCGAGCACGATCGTCAGGATGTGAATGCCCTCGCCTCCGAACCAGTCGGGCAGGAAGCCGGAGCTGATCTTCTGGAAGGAATTTGGAAACGGCGCGATCGACTGACCGCCCAGAATGATCATCGTGAGGCCGCGGAACAGCAGCATTCCCGCCAAGGTGACGATGAAAGCGGGAATCCTCACGTAAGCGATCCAGAAGCCCTGCCAGGCACCAATCAGTGCGCCCACCCCGAGCGCAATGATGACGGCCAGGAAGGGAGGAAGCTGCATTTCGACCATCATAATGGCCGATAGCGCCCCGATAAACGCCGCGATGGAGCCGACCGACAGATCGATATGCCCTGTAATGATAACCAGCACCATCCCGATGGCCAATACAAGAATGTAGCTATTTTGCAAAATAAGGTTCGTGACGTTAAGCGGCTTCAGCAAAATACCGTCGGTTAAAATTTGAAATAAGATCGTAATGAAGACTAGTGCGATAATCATGCCGTACTGGCGAATGTTTTTTTTGAAGACTAGCGCTATGTTCATGCCGTACTGGCGAATGTTCTTTTTGAAAAGCTCGCTAATCGTGTGCATCTCCTTACCCCCTGCCTCGAGTCATGGATTTCATTAGTACTTCCTGGGTGGCGTCCTCGCGGTTGACCTCGCCGGTAATGCGCCCTTCGCTCATGACATAGATGCGGTCGCACATTCCGAGAAGCTCCGGAAGCTCCGAGGAAATGAATAGAATGCCTTTCCCTTCGTCTGCCAGTTGATTGACGATCGAGTAAATTTCATATTTCGCACCAACATCAATGCCGCGGGTAGGTTCGTCCAGGATGAGAATTTCCGGCTGCGCGTAAATCCATTTACTGAGCACGACTTTCTGCTGGTTGCCTCCGCTTAAGTTGACCGTTTTCTGCAAAATGCTCGGTGTCTTGATCTTTAACTTCTGGCGGTATTCCTCGGCCACAAGTACCTCTTCGCTCTCATTGATCACGCCGCGGCGGGACAGCTTGCCCAAATTGGCGAGGGAAATGTTCCGCTTAATATCATCGATCAGTACGAGTCCGTAGTCCTTGCGGTCTTCGGTCACGTAGGCGATGCCGTGCTGGATCGCGGTGCTGATATCGTTCAACTGGATCTCCCTGCCGTGCAGCAGCAGCTTGCCCTGGATGTTCTTTCCGTAGGACTTGCCGAAAATGCTCATCGCCAGCTCCGTTCTTCCTGCCCCCATCAGTCCGGCTACACCAACAATTTCGCCGCGCTGGATATGGATGTTAATATTGTCGAGCATTTTACGTCCTTCCTGCTCGGGGTGATCCACTTGCCAGTTTTGCACTTCAAAAATTTTCTCCCCGATGTTCGGAACACGCTCCGGGTAACGGTGGGTTAGATCCCGGCCGACCATCCCCTTGATGATGACATCCTCCGTCACCTGATCCTCTTGCATATCCAGCGTCTGAATCGTCTTCCCATCCCGCAAAATCGTGATCGAATCCGCTATCTTCTCGATTTCATTCAGCTTGTGGGAAATAATGATCGAGGAGATCCCCTGCTTCTTCAGCTCCAGGATCAGATTGAGCAGGTTCTCGCTGTCATCCTCGTTAAGCGCGGCCGTCGGCTCATCAAGGATGAGCAGCTTGACCTGCTTGGAGAGTGCCTTAGCGATTTCTACGAGCTGCTGCTTGCCGACCCCGATGCTGATAACATGGGTATTGGGGGATTCTTTTAGCCCTACGGTTGCAAGCAGTTCTCTCGTTTTGACTGTCGTTTCGTTCCAGTTGATGATGCCGCGCTTCGTTTGTTCGTTGCCGAGAAAAATATTTTCCGCAATCGATAGATAGGGGATCAAAGCCAGCTCCTGGTGAATGATGACGATGCCTAGGCTCTCGCTCTGTTTAATATCCTTGAATTCACAAACCTCGCCTTTGAACAAAATATCTCCCTCATAGGAACCGTGCGGGTAGACGCCGCTAAGTACCTTCATCAGCGTGGATTTGCCAGCGCCGTTCTCCCCGCAGAGGGCGTGGATTTCACCTTCTTTGACTTGCAAATTCACATTCTCCAGCGCCTTGACGCCGGGAAATGTCTTCGTAATTCCTCTCATCTCCAAAATGAAGTCACTCACTGTCCTCACCAAGCCTTTCGTCTCCATTCGAGTACAAAGGATAGCGGAGGCCGAGAAGGCCACCGCTGTATTTATGGGCATGCGCTGTTTACTTAAGCCGCGTTAAGCTGCTGGAACAGAGTGCTGTGCTCCAAGCTAGCGGTGCTCTCGCCGCGCTGAGTTGCAGCACCGCCACGGCAGCTGGTGCGCTTCTAGCGCTCATGCATCCGCCCAAGCCGCGCATATTACAGTCCCAGCTCTTCTTTCGTATAGTAGCCGGTTTCTACCAACTCTTGTTCCACATTGTCCTTGTCTACTGATTTTGGCTCTAGCAGATAGGAAGGCACGACTTTGACTCCATTGTCATAGGTTTTCGTGTCGTTGACTTCCGCTTCCGTGCCTTCGAGAATGCTAAGGGCCATGCCTACCGCTTTTTTCGCCAGCTCGCGTGTATCCTTGAACACCGTTTGCGTCTGCTCGCCGGCCAGGATCGATTTGATCGAAGCAAGCTCGGCGTCCTGGCCAGTTACGATCGGCATAGGCTTATTGCCGGAACCGTAGCCGACACCTTTCAGGGAAGAAAGGATGCCGATGCTTATTCCGTCATATGGTGATAGAACCGCATCCACGTTCTCGGTTGCATAGTGAGCGCTCATCAAGTTATCCATGCGCGCTTGCGCTGTTGCGCCGTCCCAGCGAAGGGTAGCGATTTGCTCCATTTTCGTCTGGTTGCTGCGGACGACCAGCTTGCCGGAATCGATATATGGTTGAAGAACGGACATCGCTCCGTCATAGAAAAAATAAGCGTTATTGTCATCCGGCGATCCGCCGAACAGCTCGATGTTGAATGGGCCCTTGCCTTCTTTCAGCCCGAGCTTCTCTTCGATATAAGAAGCCTGCTGTACGCCGACCTTGAAGTTGTCGAAGGTTGCGTAGTAGTCCACGTGCTCGCTTTTCATGATCAGGCGGTCATAAGCGATGACCTTGATGCCTTGATCGTGGGCTTTTTGCAGCACTTCAGTTATCGCAGCGCCATCAATGGACGCGATGACGAGAAGGTCCACGCCCTTTGTAATCATGTTCTCGATTTGGGACACTTGATTTTCGACGACATCCTCGCCGTACTGCAGATCTGTGCCATAACCCAGACTCTGGAATTCTTTTACCATGTTGTTGCCATCGTTCACCCATCGCTCCGACGATTTCGTCGGCATCGCAATTCCAACCGTGCCTTTCTCGCCTTTAGTCGAGCCGCCGGCACTGTTATTCTTGCTTCCGCAAGCCGTTAAAGATAAGGCCAGTACGAACGTGAACAGCAGTAATGTTGCTTTTTTCATAATTGCTTACCCCCTGTATAAGTTGATTTCAGATTATGAATCCGCTTACACATGGAAGTATACCAACGGGGGCTGTTTTCGTATTTACAATAAAACTACTCTTTTTATAAAAATCAAACTTATTTGTGGTGAAGAAACTACCGGAGAATCCGGCTCTCCGAGTCCCGTTTGGCTCGAGATAGGCAGCTGTTCAGCAAAAAATCTGCAGCCGGGACACCTGAACTCGTTCGTGTTTACTTCCTCCATATTTTCAGCACATTTGATATAGGAGGAATACTGAATATTATGTTGAATTATGTAATTAGGTAAATACTACTAGGAGGAAAGAATCGTGAAGGATAAATTAAAGGGACTTATTGCAGGTGTATTGATTGGTTCGATGGTAACAGGTGGAGCTGCATTTGCTGCAAGTGGAAAGAAGATTGAGGTATTTTATGGAGTAAACGATATTAAAATCAATAAAATTTCTAAGATGCCAACAGATAATAAGCCATTCTTATATAATGGCACAACTTATGTACCGCTTTCATTCATTGCTCAAGCTTTAGGGCAACAAGTAAAGTGGGACAGTAACACAAAAACAGTTTTAATTGGTGAATCTGAAGGAGAAAATGAACTTTATTTAGATAAAGACATTAAACATATGAATGTCCAGAAAGGATATATAGCAAAATGGAATTATGAATATAACTCTAATGCTGGTATAAAGGATAATATCGGTAATGAGTATGCCAACTACTTATCAATGTATGTTGATAGTGTTGGTAAAGATAGATCGTGGGAGTACATAGAATTTCCGCTAAATGGAAATATAAAGTCTTTAAAAGGAAAGATTGGACTTACAGATAAATATAAGAGTACAACTGAAGAAATTAAAGTGACAATCCTGGCCGATGATAAATCTGTATATACACATACTTTTAAAGCTGGAGATTTTCCTGAGGATATCAATGTGGACCTTAAAGGTGCATTGAAAGTACAATTCAAAGTTCAGGGTTTAAATGATGCTGGTTACGGTGCCTCTTATGAAATAGGATTGTTCAACCCTATATTTTATAAATAATTAAATAGTAGATTAAGTCACTCATATGAGTGGCTTTTTTTGCTTAAAACCAACACAACGCCGAGGGTGGTTTTATGTAATGGCTGAAGCCTTTCGTAAGAAGAGGGTTCGTAATTTTAAGATTACTTGTAGCTGCGAAATAAGCGTAACGTTCATGTAACCGCAAAATAAGCGTAACGTACATGCACGAGTTGGATTTGTTGTACTTAAAATTGGCTATGTGACGCTGAATAAAAAATTAACAGTATTCCGTGCATTTAAAAAAACATCTAAGCCGATATTGGCGAAAACGGTACGTTTTAAATACACAAAATGAAGTTAATCGGCGAAAGTTGGCTAATGAACATGAATTAGATACTAGAAATCCATTTAAACTCCTACAGTTACTTGTTAGCGGGCAGAACCTGTAAGAAGGTTCCCCTCCCCATTGCTGTAGCGCATCCAGACCTTAGGGAATTGAGGGGGCCGAGGAGATTGGAAGGAGCTGAGGGAGCTGAGGAGATCGGCGGGAGCTTAGGAGGTGGAGTGAGCTTAGGGGGATGAGGGAACTAGAGAGAATTAGAGAGAATCAGAGAGAATTAGAGAGGATTAGAGAGAGTTAGAGAGAAAAGGGGGGCGAGGGGAGGGGGAACAGGCTTTTAGAGGAGGATTTGAGCAGGTAAGAATATTACCAGGCACCACTCACTGTACTTATTCGTCACATCTTCGCCACAACTTCGTCACAACGAAACATCAAGCAAACGGCTGATCAGCCCCAAATCGATGTTCGATTCGAACAGCTCGGCCATACGATCAAAGCCTTGCTCATCCGGCACTACGATGTCATGCTGATAGGGCAAAATCCCGGCACACGGGACGGCGTGCTTTTGTTCCAATACATCTATCCCTGGATGCAAAATTTCCTTAACCCCATGATATCGATTGATAATGAATCCTTTCAATTGACTTTTGATAGATTCATCCAGTAAGTCGACCGTGCCGTGAATCGCTGCAAAAACGCCGCCATAGTGAATATCCGACACGAGCAGGAGCGGGGAATTCGTGATTTTAGCCGTAAAAATATTAGCGACATCCTCATTGGCCAAATTGATCTCTGCGGTAGAACCAGCGCCTTCGATAATGAGAATGTCGTATTTTGCCGCCATTCTGTGGAAGGAGCTTTCAATGCTTGCTCTGATCTCCGGCAGAAAATCTCCATATTTCTTATAACTTCCGGTATGAAATAACTGGCCATTTAAGAAAATTTGCGTCTTCTCATTGGCCGGCTTAATCAATACGGGATTCATGTCCGCTTCCGGGGGAACTCCGGCGCCTAAAGCTTGAATATACGTAGAATAAGCAATCTCACTATGATCTTCAGTTACATAGGATTTTGAGGAAATATTTTGCGCTTTGAACGGGGCAGCAGTATACCCTTTGTTCCGCAGCATACGCAGCAAAGCCGCTGTAATAAAGCTTTTGCCGCACGAAGAGCTGGTTCCGACGATCATTACGGATTTCATTTATTCACCTATCTCGCTCTGGATTTTATTAAAGATCGTAAGATCATGCATGATAGTTTTATTCTACAAGCCCTTATTTTTTCTGTCCAATAAAGAACAAATTATTACATCACTTTCATGCCTGCTTTACATATAGAAAACCATACTTCCTGCTGTGGAGTGTACAATATTTTTGAATTACGCGGTTGTTGTGGCCTTCTGTCTGATGTTGTTTATTTTACGTCGTCATCCGTGGAAAGGAAGGGACTGAATGAATGAGACTATATGAGCAGCCGTTAGCTAACTTTCAGGTCATTTCAGACACGCATGTAACAGCTAACCCCGGGCATGAGTACAACCGGAATTTCGATCGCGCCCTGAAGGATATCCGTACAAATGCCAGTGGAAGCAGCGGCATCATGCATGTTGGAGATATTACGGATCATGGTTTTACCGAAGAGTATGGGGAGTTGAACCGTATCATCGAAGGCAACCGGGAGAACTTGCCGGAGATCCGATTTACTCTAGGGAATCATGATGTCGCGTTTGGGAATTGGAGCTCCAGGCTGGGGAATTATACAGCCCACACCGGAATGCAGGGAGCTTACCATGATCATTGGATTGACGGCTACCATTATATTTTTCTCGGATCGGAGAAGGGGCTGGAAAGATTCTGCCATTTGACGGAGCAGCAGCTCGATTGGCTGGATATGAAGCTTGGCGAGAAGGCATCCGCTCATAAACCCGTTTTTGTCTTTTTGCACCAGCCGTTGATGGACACGGTGGCAGGGTCACTGCAAAGCCAGAAGTGGTATGGAGTAAAGCAGGATAGGGAGCTAAAGTTTATTTTAAGCAAATACCCGCAGGCGATTTTGTTTACCGGGCATACGCATTGGCCGTTGGAAGCCCATCGTACGATGTATGATGGCCGAGGAATAACGGCTACGATATTTAACGCAGCTTCGGTTGCTTATTTGTGGAGCGACGAAGATGTCTACCTGCCGGGCAGCCAAGGTTTTTATGTGGAAATTTACGCAGATAAAGTTATGATCCGGGGCCGTGATTTTGCTTCTGGCAGTTGGGTGGACGCGGCGCAGTTTCAAATAGATTATAAATAAGAGGCTTTTGTGATTATCTTTTAAACAAGGTACATTAAACGTCATTGAGTTGACATTTTGATCCCTGACATAGAGTCAGGGGATTTATTCATTTTTTGATCAACATTTTCATTGATTTTTTAAGTTAGTATTTTGCTATTTGACTAGTTTTGAAATTAATTGAGAAAAGTGTCCAATTTTGATGAATCATTGGAAGGCTATTCTGTAACTCTGTCGAATCAATTAGGTAAGCAAGCCTTAGTATTAATAGATCTATAGGACTATCTGCATGAATATAGCTTGGAGGGGGCAGAGACAGCGATGTATATAGCTCATATCCGAGAAAGTGATCATACATATCAGACAGTGGAAGAGCATTTGCTGGGTGTGAAAAAATTGGCAGAATCGCACGGGGGCAAGATGGGCATCAAGCATATAACCGGATTGGCGGGTATGCTTCATGATTTAGGGAAGTACACGGATGAGTTCAAAGAATACATCCTCAAGGCGGCAAGCCATCCGGATGTTCCTCCGAAGCGAGGCAGTGTCGATCATTCGACTGCGGGGGGAAAATTATTATTTGAGCTGTTTCATACCGGGAACATTGATAGACATAAAGGAATTTTAGCTGAAATCGTCGGAAACGCCATCATTTCCCACCACTCCTATCTGCAGGATTTTCTGAATCCAGAATTGGAATCCAACTATTTACTTCGAGTTCGGGACAAGGACTTGACCGATTTTGCAAAAACTAAGCAAATGTTTTTTGAACATGTAATCAGCGAAGCGGAATTCCACCAATACGTAAATGAAGCAGCAAGTGAATTGGAAGCATATTTAGCGATCCCTTCTTCTTTTAGCAGTGAAAATAAGTTAATGTTTCTGACCAAGTTTATATTCAGCGTTTTAATCGATGCCGACCGGACGGACACAAGGCTGTTTGCAGATAATGCGGTTGCAGAACCGATTGATAGTCTAAATTCAGCGGCATTATTTGAAATCTACTACAACCGCCTTATGACCAAGGTTCATTCCTACGCTGAACTGAGTAATGCGAATATCCCTATAAATTTACTGCGCCGTGATATGTCAGAACAGTGCGATAAGTTTGCTGAGAAGCCACCGGGCATTTACACATTATCCATTCCAACTGGCGGTGGCAAAACATTGGCAAGCCTGAGATATGCACTCAAGCATGCGAAGCTGCACAACAAAAAACGCATTATTTATGTCGTTCCTTACACAACGATTATTGAACAGAACACTGCGGAAGTACGGGGGATTTTGAAGGATGACGTTCATATTTTGGAGCACCACTCGAACGTGGTTGATGATGCGAATGATAATGATGAACATTTGGATGGATTAAGCTATATACAGCAAAAATTGAAACTGGCCAAGGATAATTGGGATTCACCTATTATTTTTACAACGATGGTGCAGTTTTTGAATGTGTTCTATGCCAAGGGAAGTAGGAATATTCGGCGACTGCATAATCTAAGTGAGTCGGTCATCATTTTTGATGAGGTGCAAAAGGTTCCAGTTGCCTGTGTATCCCTATTTAATGAAGCACTGAACTATCTAAGGAATTATGGAAATGCCAGTATTCTGCTTTGCACAGCGACGCAACCCGCACTAGACTTTGTTGAACATAAGCTTGAGATTAACCCGGAAGCAGAAATTATAGCGAACCTGGATCATGTTATTGAAGCGTTTAAACGTGTGGAAATTATCGATAAGGCCACAAATGAACAGTTTAACAATGATAAACTTGCTAATTTTATTACAGAGAAACTGGAGGAGGTTGAGAGTGTACTTGTCATTTTAAATACGAAATCCGTTGCAAAAAAGCTGTATCAGCAGTTGCAAGAGATAGGGAGCGACATCCCGGTCTATCACCTAAGTACTTCGATGTGCGCTGCGCACCGAAATAAGATTCTAACAGAAGTGCGGCAGCAGCTTAAGGATGGGAATAAGGTCATTTGTATCAGCACGCAGTTAATTGAAGCTGGGGTGGATGTAAGCTTTGCCTGCGTTATCCGGTCATTGGCCGGGCTGGACTCAATCGCTCAAGCGGCAGGAAGATGCAACCGACACGGTGAGCGGGAAGTACAGCAAGTGTATGTCATTGATCATGTGGAAGAGAATCTGAAGCATTTGCGGGAAATTAAGGTTGGCAAGGAGATCTCCAGGAAGATTCTTATTGATTTAAAGCGAGATCAGACAAATCATGGCGGGCATGTTTTATCAATACAGGCGATGGAGAGATATTTTAAAGAGTTTTATAGTGAATTTGATTCCGAATTAAATTACTTCATACCGAAATTAAGGAAGAAAATGACCGAATTATTGGCTGCTAAGAAGGAGGATAATTCGTACTTCCAAGCTTATTGCAGCAAGTTTAAGAAACAACCGCCTTTATTTTTGGCGAATAGCTACAGAACGGCAGCCGAGCATTTCCGGGTCATTGACGATCTCACCACCTCTGTAATTGTTCCCTATGGGGAGGAAGGCAAAGAGATCATTGCCGAATTAAACGGTGCAGGGGTGATCGATGATTTTACCCGATTATTACGTAGGGCGCAGCAATATACGATCAACTTATTTCACTATGAGCTGCAGCTCCTATCCAAAAATGGCGGATTAGAGAGTTGTCTGGACGGGAAGGTCTTGGTGTTAAAAGAAGGAGCTTATAGCCGGGAGTTTGGTTTGGATATCGAGAATGACAGCCAGTTTGACCTGAGCATATATTAAAAACCTATCTCAGTTAAGATAGGTTTTCACATAATACATTATATTTTTCAATCCACGCTATTTACATCAAAATACTAAAAATAGCGACATGTTATTATAACATAATTAAAAACAAGTTAGTTGAAGTTCATATATTGTATTATGATATTAATATTTACAACATCCAAAATTTGGGATATTATAGAGTTGTAAAATATGTAAAAACAGAAAAGGAGGTGATTCTATGAGAAATTCTATCGAATTTGCAGTTTACGGTGACTATGCGTTATTCACAGACCCTTTGACGAAGCTGGGGGGAGAGAAGCTAAGTTATCAGGTGCCAACTTACCAAGCGATAAAAGGGATTTTGGAGTCGATTTATTGGAAGCCGACACTAATTCTCTTTGTCGACGAGGTTCGTGTTCTAAAACCAATTCGTATGGAGTCCAAAGGAATTCGTCCGATAGACTATGGTGGCGGGAACACGCTTGCCAATTATACTTACTTGAAGGACGTTTGCTACCAGGTGAGAGGCCATTTTGAATTTAACTTAAATCGTCCAGACATGGCTTATGACCGTAACGAGCATAAGCATCACAATATCATGAAACGCTCCCTGATCGCCGGTGGCCGAAGAGACATTTTCCTAGGAGCCCGGGAATGTCAGGGATATGTGGAACCTTGTGTATTTGGTGAGGGCGAAGGATTTTATGATAACTATGGTGACATTCATCTGGGGACTATGGTTCACGGCATCAATTACCCAGATGAGACAGGCAGGGAGCAAATGGAAGTGCGTCTATGGAACCCCGTGATGAGAAATGGCATTATCCAATTCATACGTCCGGAGCAGTGTACGCAGGTTCGAAAAATTTCGGATATGAAGCCAAAAGCTTTCAATGAACACAATGTTGAGTCTGTTAATGAGTTGTTTGCACAAATTGAAGAGGGGGGGAATATATGAGCTGGTTGTTAAATTTATATGAAACTTACGAAGCGAATTTGGATCGAGTCGGCGAAATTGAAAAAAAATATAATGACCGCGAATATACTCTTCTGCCCATCTCTCACACGACTCAAAATGCTCATATTGAAGTAGAGATCACAGAAGATGGACAATTTCATTCGGCGAGTGTCATCGATAACAGTGATGCGAATACGCTGATTCCATGCACAGAGGAATCAGCAAGCCGGGCGGGCTCGAAAATAGCACCCTATCCATTACATGATAAATTAAGCTATGTTGCTGGTGATTTTGCTGCTTATGGAGGGCAAATCAAGAAAGAGGAGCCTTCTACATACTACATTAAGCAACTGGAAGAATGGGCTAATTCCCCTTATGCAGCGGCAAAGGTACGTAGTATTTATAATTACTTAAGAAAAGGGCAACTAATCAAAGATTTGATAGCATGGAAAGTGATATATGTAGATGCGGACAACAAGCTGATTGAGAAATGGGATAAGAAATACGAAGTATTATACGGTGAGAGACCGGCAATTTTCTCAGTAGTTGCTGGCGGGCAGGAAAGTGCGTTTATCCGGTTTAATGTTTATTCTCCTAAAAGTATTTTGACAAAAGTGTGGAAGGATCAGGAGATGTATGATTCTTTCATCAACTACTATCAAGATTTGCTGGGCAGTGAAGATATTTGTTATGTGACAGGAAAGAGGCTGCCCAGTACGGACAGGCATGCTAATAAAATCAGAAATGCAGCGGACAAGGCCAAGCTGATATCAGCAAACGACACCAGTGGCTTTACGTTCCGAGGCCGATTTAATCAAAGTAATGAAGTGGCCAGCATTAGCTATGAAGTGTCCCAGAAAGCCCATAATGCGCTAAAGTGGCTCGTAAATCGCCAAGGTAAAATTATTGACCAGCGTGTGTTTTTAGTCTGGGGAAACGATGCTCTTGATATACCGGATTCTACGGAAGATACTTTTTCGATTGACCCGATCCCTTTGGAAGCCAAGGTTAGGAAGTCATACACTCAGCAAGAGCTTGCTGTCGAAATATCAAAAGCGTTGGATGGATATAGAAACGATATGTCTTCTGAATCCAAAGTAAATATTATGATACTTGATTCGGCTACAACCGGACGTATGGCTGTACTGTACTATCGAAATATGGACAAAGAGATTTATTTGAACAGGCTTGCGAAGTGGCATTCAACCTGTGTGTGGCTGCATCGTTATCGGAAGGATCAGCAGGGGGAATATGTTCAGTTTTACGGGGCACCGGCAACAAAAGATATCGCCTTCGCTGCGTATGGGCCTAGAGCAAGTGAGAAGATTGTTAAAGGATTAATGGAGCGCATGCTGCCATGTATTATAGACGACGCAAGGATTCCCCAAGACATTGAAACTAGTGCCTTTCATCGTGCATCAAGCCCTGTGTCGATGGAGAAATGGGAATGGGAAAAGACATTAAGCATCGCGTGTGCTTTGATCAACAGACGGGAGGGATTCAACATGGCGTTAGATACAGAAAATAATGACCGCGACTATTTGTTTGGCCGCTTATTAGCTCTAGCGGATGTTTTGGAAAGACGAGCGCTTGGACCAGATGAGACTCGGTCTAGTAATGCGATCCGGTACATGAATTCATTCTCCAAGCATCCGGCCAGAACGTGGAAGACGATTCAAGAGAGCCTGCAACCTTACCAGGCGCGTTTAGGAACAAACGCATTGTACTGGTCCAGAATTATTGATGAAGTAGCCTCAAGAATTAAAATTGAGGATTTTAACAACAAGCCATTATCGGGGAAATATTTACTTGGATTCTACAGCCAGCGGCATGAACTGTACCAGAAGAAAGTAAAAAACGAAGATGCGGTGGAAGCATCCAATGATAAGGAGAGATAAAAATGAAAATCTTGGATCATAAAATTGATTTTGCCGTTATATTATCGGTAACGAATGCGAATCCGAATGGCGATCCACTGAATGGGAATCGTCCGAGACAAAATTACGATGGCCATGGCGAGATTTCAGACGTAGCTATTAAGCGGAAAATCCGAAACCGCCTGCAGGACATGGGCGAAGCGATATTTGTCCAATCTAATGATCGAAAATCGGATCAGTATAACAGTTTAAGAGAGCGCGCCGATGGTAATGCCGAATTGGAAAAAATTCTAAAGTCCAAGTCCAGCTCAAATGATGATTTTGCCAAAATTGCTTGTCAAGAGTGGCTGGATGTTCGCAGTTTCGGACAAGTATTTGCATTTAAAAGCTCGGATAAAGGAGCAAGTGTATCCGTAGGCGTAAGAGGTCCCGTATCGATTCATACTGCAGTGAGTGTTGATCCGGTTGACATAACAAGTATGCAGATTACGAAGAGTGTTAACTCAGAGCCAGGTAAGGAGAGGGGATCAGACACGATGGGAATGAAGCATCGCGTTGATTATGGTGTTTATATATTTTACGGAAGCATCAATACTCAATTAGCCGAAAAGACCGGATTTACAAATGAGGATGCGGACAAGTTTAAACAGGCGCTCGCTACACTTTTTGAAAATGATGCATCTGCTGCCAGACCGGATGGAAGCATGGAGGTTCACAAAGTATATTGGTGGGAGCATAGTTCCAAATTAGGCCAATATTCTTCGGCAAAAGTCCATCGGTCATTACAGATAAAGTCACAAGTTGAAACTCCGAAGTCATTTGGGGACTATTCAATACAATTATATGAGCTTGAAGGATTGAAAGTTGAGATTATAGATGGCCTCTAAAGAAGACGACGAATATTTAATGTTGTCAGGTATACAACATTTTCAATTTTGCAAGCGACAGTGGGCACTTATTCATATTGAACAGCAATGGGAAGAAAATGTTAGAACAATTGAAGGGCAGTATCTTCATCAAAAAGCGGATCAGCCATTTGTTAGAGAGAAGCGCGGTGATAAACTCATTGTACGGGCAATGCCTGTAAAGTCTGATGAGCTTGAAATTACAGGCATCTGTGACGTTGTAGAGTTTATTAGAGATAATCAAGGTGTTGAAATTAACGGTGCCGAGGGAAAGTTTATGGCTTTCCCAATTGAATACAAGCGCGGAAAACCAAAGCAAAGTGATGCGGATATTTTACAACTTACAGCCCAAGCCATATGTTTGGAAGAAATGCTGCTCTGCGAAATACACAAAGGTTTTATATTCTACAATGAGATTAAGCATAGAGTTGAAGTGGAGCTTACTTCAGATATAAAGAATAAAGTGAAGTCGCTTGTCACCGAAATGCATGATTACTACAGACGAAGACATACCCCTAAAGTCAAAACGGGTTCCTTCTGCAAAAGCTGTTCCCTTCAACATATTTGTTTACCCGAATTAATGAATAAAAGGACTGTAAAGAGCTATATTGAAGGGAAAATCAAGGAATGAAGAAACTGCTTAATACGTTATTTATCACGCAACCTGATGTGTATTTATCGTTAGACGGTGATAATATTGTTCTACTAAAAGAACAGGAGAAGCTTGGAAGGCTGCCTCTTCATAACCTGGAATCCATCGTGACTTTTGGTTATACGGGGGCGAGTCCAGCATTAATGGGATATTGTGCAGACAGGAATATTTCATTAGTCTTTTTAACGATGAATGGGAGATTTCTTGCAAGGGTCATTGGAGCAAGCAAAGGTAATGTTGTGCTGCGTAAGAAGCAATACCTAGTATCAGAAAATGAGCACCTATCCGCAAAAATTGCTCGAAATTTCATTATAGGCAAGGTTTTCAATCATAAATGGATGATCGAAAGAATGACCAGGGATCATCCTTTGCGTGTAGATGTAAATCAATTCAAGGGAGTTTCCCAACACTTGTCAACCATTATTATGGATGTAAGAGAGTGCGAGGATTTAGAAAGATTGAGGGGATTAGAAGGGCAAGCCGCTGTAAGCTACAATAAATTAATCGATCAAATGATATTGCAGCAAAAAGAAGACTTCTATTTCCACTCTCGTTCACGAAGACCCCCACTAGACAAAGTGAATGCGATGCTATCGCTTGCTTATACGCTACTAGCTAATGATACCGCTTCTGCTTTGGAGGGTGTGGGATTGGATGCGTATGTAGGTTTTCTGCATCGAGATCGGCCCGGAAGAGCTTCTTTAGCCTTAGATGTTATGGAGGAACTGCGGGGAATTTATGCTGATAGGTTCGTTTTGTCATTAATCAATAAGAAAATAGTAAGTAAAGAGGATTTTCTCCATAAAGAGAATGGTGCAGTGATTATGACAGACGAGGCAAGAAAAAAATTTCTGGCTGCATGGCAGAATAAGAAGCAAGAGAAGATAACGCACCCTTATCTAGGTGAGAAAATTTCATGGGGACTAGTGCCCTATGCTCAAGCTATATTGCTAGCTCGTTATTTACGTAATGACTTAGATGAGTACCCTCCATTTTTATGGAAGTAGGTGTGAGTTGTGCTAGTATTAATCACGTATGATGTAAGTACGGTTAACAGTGCAGGACAAAGGAGATTGCGCAGAGTTTCAAAAGTATGTCAGAATTACGGACAGCGCGTTCAAAACTCAGTATTTGAATGTGTTGTAGATGCAACTCAATTTGCTGTGTTAAAATTAAAACTTATGGACATTATTGATCCAGACCAGGACAGTCTCCGCTTCTATCAGCTTGGTAACAATTACAAGAATAAAGTTGAGCATGTTGGTGTAAAGGAATCATTAGATTTGGAAGGCCCTTTAATATTGTAGTGCGAATGTAAAGCGAACATGATTTCCTTGGGACATTCGCACCGTAAAATTATCACTAAATGCATTATTTTACAAAATATTCATGTCTTTTTATTCCATAATACTATTTAAATAGTATATTTGTTGTTTAAATGTGACCTTTGGGGTGTTTTAACCTAAAAATCGCAGTCGCATCCCTCGCGGATGCGTGGATTGAAATCATCCTACTGCCGATTGTTTTTACAATCTCTGGGTAACCGTCGCATCCCTCGCGGATGCGTGGATTGAAATCTGCTTCCGGAGGAACCCGCCTGCATAGAGGGTTGCGTCGCATCCCTCGCGGATGCGTGGATTGAAATTTGACAATGTAGCTGGGGAAACTCCTGATACATCGTCGCATCCCTCGCGGATGCGTGGATTGAAATGCTTTATTTGAACTTGACCCGAAGAACGCTAACAAGTCGCATCCCTCGCGGATGCGTGGATTGAAATAAGACACAATTCTCCTGGAAATCAATTTATTGCAGGTCGCATCCCTCGCGGATGCGTGGATTGAAATATAACCGCTCCTTCGGGGGCGGTACATTTTATGGTCGCATCCCTCGCGGATGCGTGGATTGAAATGGTCGGGACGATGGCGGCATGCGCCGCAAAATACACGTCGCATCCCTCGCGGATGCGTGGATTGAAATCTCATTGTCTAGATAAGTGACAACATCAAAAAAGCCCGTCGCATCCCTCGCGGATGCGTGGATTGAAATTGATTTGATTCAAGGAGTCGAGGATGGCCGTGCTAAGTCGCATCCCTCGCGGATGCGTGGATTGAAATCGGGATGCGGCAATATTCTTCTATCTTGCCAACGAGGTCGCATCCCTCGCGGATGCGTGGATTGAAATGAATTCTCCCTCATCGAGCCAGCAGCCGTCGCCGTCGTCGCATCCCTCGCGGATGCGTGGATTGAAATTATGATACTCTCCGAAGACTCGGCCACGATGACATTAGTCGCATCCCTCGCGGATGCGTGGATTGAAATTCCGAGAGAAGGCCGTAACAAACTTCGGGAGTTTTAGTCGCATCCCTCGCGGATGCGTGGATTGAAATTCAACAAAAGTTAAACTGCAAGATAATCAGAATAAGTCGCATCCCTCGCGGATGCGTGGATTGAAATTCCGCGCCGATGATGTCGAGCGCCGACTCCGGAATCGTCGCATCCCTCGCGGATGCGTGGATTGAAATAGCAACCGCTCACGGTACGGAACGACGTTCTTCGTCGCATCCCTCGCGGATGCGTGGATTGAAATAATATTTCAATCACCGTGTTGTTGTCCATGTCTCACGTCGCATCCCTCGCGGATGCGTGGATTGAAATAACAGCCTTCGCAAGTATCTGATCATCTTGCTGTCCGTCGCATCCCTCGCGGATGCGTGGATTGAAATTTGTGGCGAGAAGATCATCTTTATCTGCTCGGACGTCGCATCCCTCGCGGATGCGTGGATTGAAATCATGTGAATGACCTCCTTGCTCTATGGTTGGAGGTCGCATCCCTCGCGGATGCGTGGATTGAAATAAATGTGATTGCCCGGATGAAGATTTCAAAGAATCCCGTCGCATCCCTCGCGGATGCGTGGATTGAAATTCTTAGGGACTTGTCCAACAATGGAACGACTAGCGTCGCATCCCTCGCGGATGCGTGGATTGAAATTCTGCTGCGGCTTGGGACTCCCAATATTCTGCTAAGTCGCATCCCTCGCGGATGCGTGGATTGAAATTTCGCAATATCATAAATGCGGTATTATCTTTTCTAGGTCGCATCCCTCGCGGATGCGTGGATTGAAATTGGCAAAGGATGAGGCAGTGTCAAGGGCAAAGAAAGTCGCATCCCTCGCGGATGCGTGGATTGAAATGATTAGCACCACAATTTCTCCTAAGTCATTCTTTGCGTCGCATCCCTCGCGGATGCGTGGATTGAAATATTCAGTTGTTGGCACAGTTCCATATCCTTGTGCCAAGTCGCATCCCTCGCGGATGCGTGGATTGAAATTCCAAGATGCGTTCAGGCTCAATATCAAACCATTCGTCGCATCCCTCGCGGATGCGTGGATTGAAATCCATGTACTCCCTGTGCTTACCCACCAATCTGACCAAGTCGCATCCCTCGCGGATGCGTGGATTGAAATCTCCCAATCTCTAGGGTCTAATGTGCCATCTTCCAGTCGCATCCCTCGCGGATGCGTGGATTGAAATTTTGATGTGATAGTTTTAAATGGTTCATCTAAAGTGGTCGCATCCCTCGCGGATGCGTGGATTGAAATGTTTCTTCAGCCTCGATCTCTTGCATCCTTTGTATGTCGCATCCCTCGCGGATGCGTGGATTGAAATAAGTCATCGCTTGTCACAATCGGTGAGAACATATCATCGTCGCATCCCTCGCGGATGCGTGGATTGAAATACATCGTCGCTACACAAGGGGTCACAGCTAGAATGTCGCATCCCTCGCGGATGCGTGGATTGAAATCGGTTACTACACAAGAACGCGTTTTTGAGGATTTGGGTCGCATCCCTCGCGGATGCGTGGATTGAAATCATCCATCGCTAACATAAATTCGCCAGCTTTATGAGTCGCATCCCTCGCGGATGCGTGGATTGAAATTCGGATGAAGATATTGAAGAAAATGGTACTGAAGTCGCATCCCTCGCGGATGCGTGGATTGAAATGACGGTCGGAATCGAAGAGGTTTATATGCCAGCGTTGCATCCCTCGCGGATGCGTGGATTGAAATATCTTGTACGTTTGACCGAATATATCCCCTGTAGTCGCATCCCTCGCGGATGCGTGGATTGAAATATCAAAATAAGGAGGTGTAAGATGAGAGATAAAAAGTCGCATCCCTCGCGGATGCGTGGATTGAAATCTGACTATCCTCTTGATGTTCATGGATATATTAACAGTCGCATCCCTCGCGGATGCGTGGATTGAAATATACAAATTAACGACTTTATTGATTATAATATGTAGGTCGCATCCCTCGCGGATGCGTGGATTGAAATGTTGAGTCGCTGCAATTACTGGCTGAAATGGGATTTATCGTCGCATCCCTCGCGGATGCGTGGATTGAAATAAAGTAGAGAATATTTTTGTCGTTAATGTCCTCCGTCGCATCCCTCGCGGATGCGTGGATTGAAATTGGGGCGATGGCAATACAGTGGCGGCAGCTAATAAGGTCGCATCCCTCGCGGATGCGTGGATTGAAATTATCCCGGACAGGAAGAACAGGTGCTACAGGCCGTACAGGTCGCATCCCTCGCGGATGCGTGGATTGAAATTGCTAAGCGTATCCTGTGTTGGGTTCGAAGGCGGCGGTCGCATCCCTCGCGGATGCGTGGATTGAAATGTCCAGTATTTCGTGGGCAATCCGGGTGTACCCATCCGTCGCATCCCTCGCGGATGCGTGGATTGAAATTTTTAATTCGTTGAACTTTTTATTGTACATATCGTGTCGCATCCCTCGCGGATGCGTGGATTGAAATAATATGCTATGGAGCCTAGTCGCAGCAGAATCCAAGGTCGCATCCCTCGCGGATGCGTGGATTGAAATGGGCAAATGTCTGATCAGATTTTCAATCCATTAGTCGCACCCCCCGCTGATGGATTGAAAATGGATGAGATCGCTAGATTGGTTAGTATTTTAAAGTTGTTTCCCTCGTGAACCCACAATCAAAACACCAAAAAAGGCGCTACTCCTCCTGAGCAGCGCCTCCTTTGCGATATTGCAGGGGAGAAGCCCCGGTGGTGCGTTTAAAGGCCGTGCTGAAATAATGCTGAGTTTCATAGCCGACTTGCCTAGCGATTTCGGCAATGGTCAGATCGGTGCCGTTAAGCAGTTGAGAGGCCCGGCGAATGCGGATTTGCGTCAAATAGCTGTTGAACGATGTATCCAGCTCCTGCTTGATCATCCGGCTTAAATATACCGGGGAGGACTGAAGCTGTTGGGCCATGGACTCCAGGGTCAGCGTGCAGTCGCCGTAGTTCTCCAGCATGTACTGTTTGGCTCTGCGCACCAATGGGGAAATGGCGGTTTCCTTCAGCACAGAGGATTTGCATTTGCGATAAACAGCAGGCATTGAAGTGATGTCGGCATCCCCCTCGGTGAGATGGATATCGACGGCCACCTTCAAGTAAGTTCGCACGGACGACTCGATTTGATGGAAAGCCGCATCAGCCGAGAAGCTCCACAGCAGCACGACAATGACGCCAAACGGATCGCGAAAAAGGACTTTCGGATAGGAGCCGAGCAACTCAGTGGCAATGTTCTCGATGGCGAATAAATAAAGCTGGCGCTCACTTTCCTGCATCAGAGGCTGCGGAGATGCCGACTCGCGCAGGCGAATCATGCCGAGCAGACAGGGCGCTGTCACTGGCAATTCGAGAAAAGACAGCTGCTCCACAATTTCATCCTCCGTCATGCTGCCTTCCATCCATTCCTGGCAGAAGCGTTCCCGCAGCAAGGGATAGCTCCTCGTAATTTGCCGGGAAGCGGTTTGCAAATGCTGCTGCTGAATCGCTTCTTCCTCCAGCTCATCCCTGACCTGGCGCAGTACCTTTTCCAATTGCGCCGGATTGGCCGGCTTCAGGATGTAGTCCTTCACCTGGAGCCGGATCGCTGTCTGGGCATAGGTGAATTCATCATGACCGGTAATGATGAGGATTTTGCAGTCAGGCAGCTCCTCGCGGACCTGCTTCATCAGCTCGATTCCATCCATAATCGGCATGTTGAGATCGACGAGCAGAATGTCGATTCGATGCTTAAGCGCCAGTTCTAGCGCCTCTTCACCGTCCTCGGCCTCCGCGGCAACATTCAGCCGAAGCCGCTCCCAGTCGACGCTCTCTCTAATGCCTTCTCGAATGATGCATTCATCGTCGGCAATGAGCACCTTCCAGCGGTACTCCGTGGAAAGAGACAGTTCGTTTATCATCATCGATCAACTCCATTTTGCATGTAATTGTCCCGAATGAGCGGGTGGGTTACCGTTACGACAGTACCCTCGCCCAACGTGCTGTCGAGGCTAAGGCCATACTTATCTCCGAAAGTAAGGCGGATGCGAGCCTGGACATTCAAGATGCCGTATCCTTTTGTTCCTTCGTCAGATTTTATAGTTCCGGAAGCCGGATTAGCCCCACCATGACCTCCCGAAGCTTTGCTGGCGGCAGGATGCTCCTCAGAGCTGGCCACTTGCTCCAAAGCGCGGCGAAGAGCGGCTAGCTGCTCTTCCGTCATCCCCTTGCCGTTATCGCGAATCGTCATAACTAAATCGCCGCTTAATTCCTTCGCTTCCACCTCAATTACTCCCGGTCCACGGCGTTCCTTGATTCCATGATAAATCGCATTCTCGACGATCGGCTGAAGGATCAGCTTCAGCACGCTAAGCTCCTGTACTTCCGGTGCCACCCTCAGTGCATAGTCCAGCTTATGCTGATAGCGTACGTGCTGGATTTGTAAATAACTGCGAATATGCTCTATTTCATCAGATAAAGGAATCATCACATTGCCTTTGCTCAGTCCGATCCGGAACAGCTTCGACAATGATTCCGCCATTTCAGCAATATCCAAGGCCCCCTTTCGGCGGGCCATCCAATGAATTGTATCGAGCGTATTGTATAAAAAATGCGGCTTAATATGGGCCTGGAGGCTGCTCAATTCCGCCTCGCGCTTTTGCTGTTCCTGCCGCTCGGTCAATGAAATCAGCCGGTTGATCTGCAGCAGCATCTCATTGAACCGGCGGCCAAGCAGGCCGACTTCGTCGGAACGGTCGCCCCAGTAACGGATCGTTAAATCACCGGACTGGGCTTTTTGCATGAACGACATCAACTGGCCGATCGGTCTGGATATGGAATGGGCCAGATAGAAGGAAGCGGTCATGCCAAGCAGGCAGACAACAAATACGAAGCTGACGACATAGAAACGGATTTCCCGCATTTCGGAAATGGAATCCTCCGTGGCGAATACGCCGACCGTTGTCCAGTTCGTAAAAGGGGATACCCGGTATATAAACTGCAAGTTGCGCCCATCGGCCTGGTGAGAGTAGGTGCCGGAACCATCTTTACTAAGCCATTCTGCAGGAATGTGCTCGATATACGGATCGGGAGGAGCGTAGATTAACTCACCGTCGCTGTCCATCACCGTTAAATAGCCGGTTTTGCCCAACCTGACATCCTGCGCCGTCTCTGCAATGACCCGTAATTTGAGGTCGATCAGAACGACGCCTTTCACCTCTTGCGTATCGGGATCGAGAATGGCACGTACGGTGGAAACGACCTCGCTGTCCTTATAATTGACATGATTCGTAATATTACGGTCATGCGGATGCCCCACGATTTTAAAAATCCCCTTATTATGAACGGCCTCCTGATACCAGGATTCACGGGTTAAATCACTGGGGGTACGGGCATATAGTTCATTGCTGACCGATTCGCCCTGGCTGTTAACGACCATAATGCCTGCAACTTCGGAGTGTAGGGTAGTAAAGCCCTGTAAAAATTTTCGGATATCATAGTGATCTTCTTCCTCGATAGATTCTGGCAGGCTATTTGCCTGCAAAGGCTCCAGAAAACGCTGTACATCCGGATTAAAGGCAATCAGGAACGTCATGTTCTGCAAATTTTCCACGTAGGTTTCAAGAGACTCATTCACTTTGCCGATCAGTTGCAGCGTATTATTCGTGACCTGGCGGTCCAATACCCGATCCACAGTCCAGTTAATCAGAAATCCGAGACCGATGGAGGGAAGGATGCTGATGAGCAGAAAATGAATGATCAATTTATAACGGATCGGTAAGTTGTTGAATGACAATTGACGCACCCCCGACGGCTTATTTCGCATAGTAGTCCGCCACATTATGCGGTGTTACTACGGTTATGCCCGTGTCTACCTGCTCGGGAACAGGAGGGGAGCCCGGGATTTGTGCCGTGTTCAATTCGTGCCCAAGGGAGAACAGAAATTGCAGGGACCAGTACCCCATGTTCCAAGTCCCTTGAGCCATGGTCGCGGAAATATCCCCGCTTTTTACAAGATCAAGCGTGCCTTTATCGGTATCGAAGCTGATAATCTTCGGGCGCCGATCTCCGCCCATTTCCCGTACCGCTTCAGCTACGCCGATGCCGCCGTTGGCTTCGGTGGCAAAAATCCCGGCAATGTCTGGATAATCCCGTAAAATTTCTTCCGCCGACTGCCTGGAATAGATATGATCGCCCTTGCCATTTTTAACTGCGACGACCTTCATTTCCGGAAATTCAGTCTGAATGGTGGCGATGAAACCATCGGTTCGTTCTTGATGATTTTGTTGGCTTGGCGTCGTTACCACGGCGACCCGGCCTCGTCCGCCGGTCAGCTCGGCCATTTTTTGCGCGGCCCGGACTCCAGATGAATAGTTATTTGTGCCGAGGAAGGAGTAAGCCTTACTGCCCGGAGCGTCGGAATCGAACAGGACGACGGGGATTCCGGCATCCACCGCTTTGTTGATCGTCTCCGTCAAATCGACGGGATGAATGGCCGATATCGCGATTCCCGCAGGCTTTTTGGCAATAATCTGCTCCAGCACCGTAATTTGCTCATGGACGTCGCGCTGTGTAGATCCGCGGTACTCGACGGACACGTTCAGCGCCTGGGCGGCATCCTCGAAGCCCTTCAGGCTGCTTTTCCAGTAATCGATCCCCATTTGAAAAGTGACCATTACGTACTTCTCATCTATTTCACCTCGCAGGCCGGCTGTTTTCCATTGATCATTTAAATGGCTCTGGGATCTGTAATCCAGCACATACAGCAGAAAAAAGCCAATTAGCAGCAAATAAACGAGCCCTATTTTTTTCATATTGAAACCCCTTTCAAAACAGAAGCTTGGACAACATCATACTACGAAACACTACTGAAATATATGCCTTTGCAAAAAAAATGGGAGGGCCGTCATGAATCAATAACACGAGCAAAAGGCTGCCCCTATTGCAGAATATCTGCAATTAAAGACAGCCTGAGACTGATGTACATTTACTGATGTACTTCCTTTATCGTTTCCTCTATCGCCTCGCCAGTTTCATTTGTCTCACTTGTTACCTTTTCTTCAACAGCTTTATTTGCTTCAGTAGCTTTATTAACCTGTTTAGCTCCATTAGCTCCACCAGTTACTTTTGCTTCCTTGCTCTCTTTGCTTGCTTTAAATTGCTTGCTATCAATTTCATGAACATCATATAACACCCGGGCTAGCAAGTCCTGACTATAGTTGCCAAAATGCTTGCCGTAGATCGTCAGACCTCTTTTGTTCACCGGCTTGTCTGTGACCGCGATTCGGAAGGTTAGCTCGCTTTTGTAGTTCAGCTCAATCTGATCGATAGTAACGTCCGAAATGCGGCATCCGTCGATAAAACTGCCGTCGTGATTAATTCGAATCAGCTTAAGCATGCCGTACTGATTCAAATGAGGCGGCCACCAGTCTGGATTAAAGGTTCCCCGGGCATCGCCAAAATCACCGGGACTTGTCCAGAAGCCAATCTCAATTCCGTTGATATAGAAATAAATATCGGACGGATAATTATCGTTGAAGCCAGGCGCTTCCGAACTGAGCTCCATGGAGAACTGAATTTCCCGGAATGTCTGATTGGGCTTCAAATAGTTAGGAATCCGGTACTCCAAAAATCCATCGGCGAGCCAAATGATTTCCGAATCAATTCGCTGCGGGTCGGCAAAATAGCGCGGATCATCGAAGTCGCCGATAATGCTGTCTTTCGTTGCCAGTCCGCAGGTCGGAAGAGCTTGATAATCGCTGTAGTGTCCGACTTGAATTTCGACTTCATATAAATTTTCGACATCTTTGCTGCGTAAATCGACCATTAATTTATCTTTGTTCAAATAACAAATTTTTTGAATCCCGTGCTTGCCTACCGTGGTATTGATTTCAATGAGCCCGCTCTCTTCGAGTTTTCGGATATGCATCGTGATGGCTCCATTGCTTAAGTTGAGCTTATTGGCCAGATCATTTAGATTCAACGATTGATTATCAGCAAGCAATTCCAAAATTTGAATCCGAATTTCCGAGCCTAATGCTTTAAAAATATCGATTCCACTCATTAGATCTTTAATATAGATCATCTATTGTACCAGCCTCCGGAAAAAGTAATTTCATTTGCCTTTGTTTCAAATAATTATAAACCAACCAAGGTGAAAATGAAAGCAATTAATCAACAATTATAATATTAATACATAATATAGAAAATATTAACATATTGGACTAGTGCTGTTTTATATTAATTTAAAGTGTCTATGCTGCAATTTTAGTGATGTGAACGACATCTTCTGATGTTTGTTGCCCGGAGGGAAGCCGGTTTCTGAATGATTTTATGTAAATGTAAAAAGATTTATTTAAGTGTGTTTACAACATAATTCCTATGTGCTATTTTATAGCTGTAAGCGGATTCATTTAACAATAGAAGAATCAGTTTATGATTAATTGAAACAAGGGGTGGTGCAGCAAATATTCCATTGAAGTAGGAAGCCAATAGAACTTACCGATGAGCATTCTATGAGTTTGCATGCTATAGCATTGACAGGAGGCTGCTGCCATTGAAATTTAAAATAGCAATCGGGCTGATCGCTACGCTGCTGCTGGTATCTTGCAGCAAACAGCCAGCGACTGAAGGGCCCGGCGAAATTGCCGAAGGAGGCGAAAAAATGCAGGCAAAGACAGGACAGCAACAGACGAATGCGGTACCTCAATTCAACAATGCATCCGTTCATGACCCGTCCGTTATTAAAGTAAAGGACACATACTATGTATTCGGTTCTCATTTGGCAGCTGCCAAAACGACCGATTTCATGAATTGGACGCAAATTTCTTCAGGGGTACAGGATGGCAATCCTTTAATTCCGAACGTTACAACCGAACTTGCGGAAACGCTCGAATGGGCACAGAGTGATACATTATGGGCGCCTGACGTTATTCAATTGCCGGATGGACGATTCTACATGTACTATAACGCCTGTAAGGGAGATTCGCCGTTGTCTGCGATGGGGGTCGCGGTGGCCGATGATATCGAAGGCCCGTATAAAGATCTGGGCATTATGTTGAAGTCCGGGATGTGGGGACAGCCGAGTGAAGACGGTACGATATATGATGCAACCATTCATCCGAATGTGGTCGATCCTCATGTGTTTTTCGATAAAAACGACGAGTTATGGATGGTGTATGGCTCCTATTCTGGAGGTATTTATATTTTGAAAATGAATCCGAAAACCGGATTCCCTTACCCGGATCAAGGCTACGGCAAAAAGCTGCTCGGAGCGAATCATAGCCGAATCGAAGGGCCATACATGCTGTATAGTCCGGACACGGATTATTATTATTTGTTTCTGTCCTATGGCGGCCTTGATGCCTCCGGCGGATACAACATTCGCGTTGTGCGCTCGCAAGCGCCAGACGGTCCGTTTGAGGATGCGGCGGGTCATGAGATGACGAGTGTTGGCGGGCCAGACGGAACGTTTTTTGATGATGAGGCTATCGCTCCTTATGGCGTAAAATTGATGGGAAATGTGGAGTTTGGAAACGTGGAGGGGGAAACACCGGGACGCGGGACAGCCTATGTTTCTCCAGGGCATAATTCAGCTTATTTCGATGAGGTGGGCGGACAATACTATTTGATCTTTCATACCCGCTTTCCGGGCCGGGGGGAAAGTCATGAAATACGCGTCCATCAAATGTTCATGAATGAGGATGGATGGCCTGTAGTTGCTCCTCATCGCTACAGCGGCGAGGAAATTGGCGCGTACGACAAAGCGGAGCTGATCGGCGATTATAAGTTTATCCGTCATGGGAAAGACATTACAGCTCAAGTTAAAAAATCAACACTCATTCACCTTGCTGAAGACGGCACGATTTCCGGCAGTGAGTCTGGTAGATGGAGCTTCACCGGGGACAACCAGGTGGAAATAACATTGGGAGACAGCGAATTTCGCGGTGTGTTTTTGCGCCAATGGGACGGCGGGACATCACGGAACGTCATTGTTTTCTCCGCTCTGTCCGCTAGCGGAGAAGCCGTCTGGGGAAGCCATGTGGCAGTGACGGAGCAGCAGTAAGATAGAAGGAAATGTGGAACCAGTAATTTGCAATAATGCAAAGTTGGTGAAAATATGGAAGTAGGAGTAGATGCAAAAGTAGATGCAGAAGTTGAGTGCAAAAGAAGAAGTGGAAGTAGGAGTAGGAGTAGGAGTAGGAGTAGAAGTAAGATAACCAACAGAACCAATAGAACAGAACTAACAGAACTAACAGAACTAACAGAACCAGTCTATCCAACAGAACCAATCGTGCCGATGGAACCAACAGAACCAATAGAACCAATCGAGCCGGTCGAACCAGCCGAACCAGCCGAACCAGTCTAACCGAGCAAAGCGCTGTTATGTTTGCTGCCCTAATGGACCCTGGTTCCGCTATTTCTCGGAAAAACCGCAAATTTCAATGTTAACGGACCGTGGTTCCGCTATTCAGCAAAAACTCGGCCAATTAGTGTGTTTTTTGAGTAAATAGCGCCCTCTAGGTCCGTTAACATATCGAGTGTGCCGGAAAAAGAACAAATAGGGTCTTCTGTGTCCGTTCAGTATCACTTGGCTGATAGCCATAACGTCGCATATTTCAGCATCACTTGGGTTGATAGCCATAACGTCGCA
>NZ_KB907250.1:91487-238492 GCF_000381905.1 Paenibacillus fonticola DSM 21315
TGATAGCCATAACGTCGCAGATTTCAGCATCACTTGGGCTGATAGCCATAACGTCACAGATTTCAACATTGCCTGGTGTTGCGGTGTTTTGGGCGTTTTGATGGTAGTTGTAATGTTTCACAATCGCCATCGAAGTTGCTGTAGCACGTTTCGGCAACCGGCATCGAAGAAACTACAGCAGGGAACATGCATGCTCCTCCGTTAAATTTCCAGACCGCTGTTGAAATATCCGATTCCGCCGCTGAATAACCGGTTCACCGCCGTTGATATTGCCAATTCCGCCGTCGAACTAACCGATTCACCGCTGTTAGCATAGCCAACTTCACCGATTGAATCACCATGTGGCCCGGTTGACATTGCCAGCTACGTCGTTGAATCACCCATTTACGCCGATTGACATCAACAGCTTCGGCGTGGGCCGGCCAGGTTTTGGCCCAACCGAACAGTGCGCCCGTCCTAGTGTTGCCCTCCAGCTTACTGTACCTCAGCTCCCAAACTGACCTGTTGTGCCAGCAGCACCTCGGGTCTCGCACTTCATCCGGAGGCACCTCAATAGTTCCCCTTACTTCAGTCCTTCTATATACAGCAACAGCATCACAGCCTTTTTAGTTCAAATAATCATAAATCAATAATGCCTTTGGACAAACAAACGGAAAAAGATTGGCCGATTTACTGCGCATTAGTAAAAAATATGAATAAATAATCATATATATTATATATTTATATAAATTTAATAGGGTGTTTTAGAGCTAACTTTGGTTAAAACATGCCTTTTTGTGTAGGGAATATAATTAATTTTATATAATTATAAAAAGATTTAGATTTAGTTATTTACATTCCGAATTGTATATGTTACTTTATATTGCAAGCGGATTCATTTAACTATTATAAAAACAGTTTATGTTTAACTGAAACGGAAGGTGAACAAAATGTCCACAACGTCAACGTCAACATCAACGCAGCGAGCACGAATGGTCGTAGACAAAGCATTCAAGATTGCGGAAGTAGACAAACGCATTTACGGATCCTTCATTGAGCACTTAGGACGAGCGGTTTACGGGGGGATTTATGAGCCTTCCCATCCTGCCGCAGATGAGCTTGGCTTTCGCAAAGATGTGAAGGAGCTTGTCCAGCAGTTAAACGTACCGATTATTCGTTACCCTGGCGGGAATTTTGTCTCAGGTTACAACTGGGAAGACGGGGTTGGTCCGGCTGATCAGCGGCCAAAGAGATTGGATCTCGCCTGGCGGGCGCTAGAGCCGAATGAGGTGGGCACGAACGAGTTCATGAGCTGGGCTAAGGAAGTCGGTTCCGAGGTCATGATGGCTGTTAATCTCGGCACCCGGGGTGTAGATGCTGCGAGAAATTTGCTTGAATACTGCAATCATCCGGGAGGCAGCTATTGGAGCGATTTACGCCGCAGCCACGGCTATGAGCAACCGCACAGAATCAAAACCTGGTGTCTGGGCAACGAGATGGACGGCCCTTGGCAAATCGGCCAGAAGACGCCGGTGGAATATGGCCGTTTGGCCTATGAGACAGCCAAGGCAATGCGCCTTGTTGATCCCGACATTCAGCTCGTATCATGCGGCAGCTCCAGTACAGCAATGCCGACATTCCCGGAATGGGAAGCGATTACGCTGGATCATACCTATGATGTGGCTGATTTCGTATCACTGCACCAATACTACGGCAACCGGGACAATGACACTGCCAACTATTTGGCGCGATCAATGGATATGGAGCATTTCATCCGCACTGTCATCGCTACCTGCGATTATATTAAGGCGAAGAAGCGCAGCAAGAAGACGATGTACTTGAGCTTTGACGAATGGAATGTATGGTATCACTCCAACCAGGCGGACAGGGAGATTGAACCGTGGAGCGTCGGTCCTCCGCAGCTCGAAGATGTTTATAATTTCGAGGATGCCTTGCTCGTCGGCAGCATGCTGATCACACTTCTGCGGTATGCTGATCGGGTGAAAATGGCCTGTATGGCGCAGCTGGTCAACGTCATCGCGCCGATTATGACGGAGAATGGCGGAAGAGCCTGGAAACAGACGATCTTCTATCCCTATATGCATGCATCGGTTTACGGCCGCGGCATTTCGCTGCAGCCAGTCGTCGAATCTCCGGTTTACGACGCGCAGGATTATACGGATGTCCCTTATTTGGACAGCGCCATTGTATATAACGAAGCGGAAGAGGAACTGACGATCTTTGCTGTGAACCGTCATCTGGAAGAGGCGCTCGATTTGCAATGCGATGTGCGCGGCTTTGAGGGTTACTGGGTTGTCGAGCATATCGTGCTTGAGCATGATGACCTGAAAGCGGTAAATACCGCTGCCGAGGAAAAAGTGAAGCCCCATTCGCGGGGCGATGCCGCCTGCCAAGACGGCTATGTGAACACCCGCTTGCCCAAGGCTTCCTGGAACGTCATACGACTAAAGAAGGCATAGCCAGAGTATGGTCAAAGTGTAGCCGGAGCATGCCAAGGTATAGCGAGGCAAAACCAAGGCAAAACCAAGGCAAAATCGATGCATAGCCGCCAGATTTAGTTGAATGTATAATTCTACGATCTGACTTGAAAAAATTTAAGGAGGTCAGCTATGAAGTCAAGATGGTTTATAGTGCTTGTCGCAATGTCAATGACGCTCGCGTTATTCGGATGTGGACCATCGCAAAAGAGCGCGGGAGGGGAAACATCTGTTCTCGATGCGGGGGCAGGTGAAGAGGCAACGGAATTATCCTATTGGACTTTCGTAGAGCTACACGGTCAACATTTTGAGAAGATGCTTGGAAAATGGAATGAAGCCAACAAGGATCGGCAAATCAAGTTGAATGTGACAGTGATGCCTTATGACGACATGCATAATAAACTATCGATCGCGGTGCAAACAGGAGTAGGGGCCCCCGATATCGCGGATATTGAGCTAGGCAAGTTCCCGGATTTTTTGGCGGGTACTCCCCAGTTGGAGCCTTTGAATGATGTCATCGACCCGTATCGCGACACGGTCGTCAAATCAAGGGTTGATCTTTACAGCAAAGACGGGAAAAATTACGGCGTTCCAACCCATGTAGGCGCATCGGTTGCGTTCTACAATACGGAAATTTTGGAGCAGGCTGGCGTCGACTACAAGACGATCGAGACCTGGGAAGATTTCAAGCAGGCCGGAATGAAAGTCTATGAAGCGACTGGCAAATACATGGGGACTGCGGATACGAGTGCAACCTGGCAAGCCTCGATGCTGCTGGCGCAGCAGGGCAGTGATTTTACGGATGACGTCGGCACTCCGGTCGTAAATTCCGATGCCATGATCAAAGGCCTGACAATTTTAAAAGATTTGCAGGATAACAATGTTATTTCGACCATCGCCGGAGGGCAGCCGGATACGGAAGAAGCGTACGGCGAATTTAACGCCGGTAATTATGCTACAGCCTTCATGCCTTTATGGCAAATGTCGAGGTATACGAATTATATGAAGGATTTGTCGGGCAAAATAGCGATCGCACCGATCCCCGTCATCGAAAAAGGGATGCCCCGCTCTGTAGGCGGCGGCGGTACGGGGACCGTAGTGACGAAGACGGCTAAGGATATTCAACTGGCTAAGGATTTTCTTGCTTTCGCCAAACTTTCGCTGGACGCAAACAAGGAGATTTGGAACACGCTGGGCTTTGACCCGGTCAATATGGACGTTTGGGACATGCAGGACGTTACGCATAACCCGGATAACCAATTTGTACAGTATTTTAAGAACAATCCCTTTGATGTGCTGAATGAAATCAAGAGCGAAATTCAGCTGATCAAATCGACTTCGGCAACGCCTACGCTCAACAATGTTCTTTGTACAATTACATTTAACGAAATATTTGAAGACGGCAAAGATATTAAGGAAGCCTTAGACGCAGCACAGGCGCAAATTGAACAAGAATTGAAGTAGCTGGGGAAAAGCTGCCGATACAAGCTGCTGCAATGCAGTTGTAGTCGTAGCTGCCATCACAGCTGCGGTTGGAATCGCAACCGCAATGCAGCTGCCATCGGGATAGCAGTTGCCATCGCTAACGCGATCGTAGCTGCCATCGTAACCGCAATGCAGTTGCCATCGCCAACGCGATCGTAGCTGCCATCGCAACCGCAATTTGCTAATCCATCAATTCGTGTGGCGAGCTGCCTCACGCCAAGGAGTAGCAGCTCGCACTCAATTTCAAAAAGGAGTAGTGCGATGATCAAAAAATTTCTCTACTCACAAAAGGTTGCCCCTTACGTTTTTGTGCTGCCTTTTATCGCCGTTTTCATTTTCTTCTGGGTGTACCCGCTAGGCAGCTCTTTTGGCATGAGCTTTCAGAAAATACAGCTGGGACAAGAAGCAAGCTGGATCGGCTTCAGCAACTACGAGAAGCTGATGGGTGACGGTGTTTTCCTCAAGGCCGTGACGAACAGCGCTGTCTACATGGTGCTCACTTTGGTCGTGTTGATTCCATTTCCAATGCTGTTCGCCGTATTGATCAACTACAAATTTATGTGGGGAAGAGATTTCTTCAAATCCTCTTTCTTCTTTCCGGCACTGACCTCCGTAGTCGTGGCGGGAACGATTTTCAGATTGATGTTCGGGGAAATGGAAGGCTCATTGATCAACAGCGTTTTGGGATGGTTTGGGATTGGGCCGGTCAAATTTCTGAAAGGACAGGTAACCGGATTTGTGGCTTTAGTATCGTTGGCAACCTGGAGATGGACCGGGGTCAACATGCTTTATTTTTTGGCAGGCCTCAAAAATATTCCCGACGAATACTATGAAGCCGCCGCCATCGACGGAGCTTCGTCCCTCCAAAAATTCACGAGGATTACGATGCCGTTATTGAAGCCCACAACTATTTATGTGTTAACGATTAGCATCTATGCGGGCCTCGCGATGTTTATCGAAAGCATGATGCTCTGGAACGGCAACAACTCGCCCAAGAACATCGGACTTACCATCGTCGGATACTTGTACCGGCAAGGAATCGAGAAGAACAACCTAGGTTATGCGGCGGCTGTCGGCATTGTACTTCTGGTGATCACGATGATCATCAACCTGACACAGCTGGCCTTCTCCGGGATGTTCAAGAAGGAGGAATGACGAATGAGCAGGGATATTTTCATTAAAATTATCCTCTTCGTATTTTTCTCCATCCTCTGCGCGCTGATCCTCATTCCGTTCTATGCCGTTACTATAGCCTCTTTTAAGCCTGGCGAAGATTTGATCCGTTATGGTTTGAATTTAAGCTTCGATTTATCGGTCATGAATTTTGATAATTTCAACTATTTGTTTACCGGGAATCATGCATATTTCACCTGGTTCTTTAACTCGCTGCTGCTGACGATCGTCCAGGTTGTTCTGACGCTGCTGGTCAGCGCAACGGTAGCATACGGGTTTTCGGCTTATGAATTCAAGGGGAAGAACTTCCTGTTCATGTGTGTGCTGTTAATCATGATGGTGCCGTTTGAAATATTGCTCCTTCCCTTATATACACTGACCCACAATATCGGCCTCATGAACTCTTATTCCGCCATTGTGCTGCCGGGCATCGCCAGTGCCGCCACGATCTTCTTCTTCCGGCAATATTTAAGAGGCGTGCCGAAGGAGATTGTCGCTGCGGGCAGAGTGGATGGCGCCTCCGAGTACGGCATTTATATGCGATTGATTTTGCCCGTCATGAAACCGTCTTTTGCGGCGATGGCGATTTTAAATGGCATGAACAGCTGGAATAACTTCCTTTGGCCCTTCATGGTGCTCAGCGATTCCGGGAAATACACGCTGCCTATTGGCTTGAAAACATTATTAACGCCATATGGCAACAACTATGATTTATTGATTGTCGGTTCGTTTTTCTCTATTATTCCGATCTTCATATTATTTGTAGCTTTCCAGAAATATTTTATTGATGGCATGACGGCTGGAGCGGTGAAAGGCTAACAAGCCGCTCCCAATACATATATAAAGGAGAAACCAGACATGAATACCAATAAGGAATTTATCAATCCAATTATAGAGCAAAGGGCAGACCCTTGGGTGTACCGGCACAGCGATGGTTTCTATTATTTCACGGCTTCGGTTCCAGAATATGACCGTATTGAAATCCGCCGGTCCAAGACGATTCAAGGTCTTGGGGAAGCCGAACCTGTAGTAGCCTGGCGCAAGTATGACACGGGACCGCTTAGCGCCAACATTTGGGCGCCGGAAATTCATTTTGTTCAGGGCAAGTGGTATATCTATTTCGCAGCGGCGCGAACGACGGAGACAAGGGACGGTCTATTCGATCACCGGATGTATGTACTGGAAAATAGCTCGGCCAATCCACTCACAGGCACATGGGAAGAAAAAGGACAAGTCCGGACTCGCTGGGAGTCCTTCGCGCTGGATGCGACCGTATTCGAGCACCGCGGGGAGTTGTATTACGTTTGGGCTCAAAAGGACCCGGACATCGAGGGAAATTCCAATATGTACATTTCTAAAATGAGTAATCCATGGACGCTGACGGGCAAGCAGACGATGATATCGACGCCGGAATATGATTGGGAGATTATCGGCTTCAAAGTAAATGAAGGTGCTGCGGTGTTAAAGCGCAACGGAAAAATCTTCATCAGCTACTCGGCTAGCGCCACCGATCATAACTACTGCATGGGCTTGCTGTATGCGGATGAAGATGCCGATCTTCTTGATGCGAAGTCTTGGACGAAAACTCCTGTACCGGTGTTTCAGACGAATGAAGACACTGGACAATACGGTCCAGGGCATAACAGCTTTACGGTTACGGAAGACGGTCAGGACGTCATTGTCTATCATGCCCGCAATTATAAGAAAATCACAGGTGATCCGCTATATGATCCAAACCGTCATACCCGCGCTCAAGTTTTTACATGGAACAAGGATGGAACGCCAAATTTTGGAACTCCGCTCTCTGACGGAAGATCATAGAACACGGCATTTGCCTTTAACATATATTGCAAGTTCTACTAGATTTTAAAAATAATAGGCTAGGGGGAATTCGATATGAAGAAAAATGTTGTATATTCATTGATGCTAGTTTTTCTAGCAAGTATTATGCTGACGGCTTGTGGCGGCGGTGAGGACAAAAACACGATTACGTTTTGGACGCCGCTCACAGGCGATGATGGCGCGTACATGGATCAGCTGATCAAAGATTATAATGCGACAAACCCCGAAATCAAAGTAAAGCATGTCATTACAGCAGACATGTATACCAAAATATCTACGGTATTGAACTCCGGTAAAGGCGTTCCAGATCTGGCCATTATCCATGCAGACCGTGTTCCCGGCTTCGTAAAGCAAGGCGTACTGGAGCCAATGACGACTGTGCTCGAGTCCCAGCCCGAGATTAATAAAGATAACTATTTGCCCCAGGCATGGGCTACGGGGACTATTGATGGAACGCAATATACGGTACCTCTCGACATTCATAGCAACACGATGTACTACAACAAAGACTTGCTCAAAAAGTATAACGTGGAATCCTTCCTCGATGATGATGTCGTGACGATTGATGAAATGCTGTCCCTGCAAGGTAAATTGGATGAGGGCGATTATGTAGTCAACGATGCCCTGCTCGGCTGGGTTGTTCTGGCGCAAATTCAGAACCTGGGTGGCGACATCCAGCAGGACGGCAAACCGGCCGTCAACACGGAGGCCATGAAACAAGCTTTTACAGAGATTAAAAAGGTGGCCGACGCCGGCTTAATGACTCCGTTTGGTGAGGATGGCTACTTGATGTTCCAATCGGGAAATGTGTTCTTCTCAACGGATGGAACCTGGAGTTCGACGGCCCATGCTGCGGTGGAAGGGCTGAACTTCGATGTTACAAATATTTATTCCACGACAGCGGACAAGTTCACGAACCGTGCTTCCTCGCACCTGTTCGCTATGCTGAAGAACGATAAACGTTCCGATGAGAAGGAGCAGGGCATCGGCGCATTCCTGGAATTCATCCGAGAAAATTCAATGGAATGGGCGAAAGCAGGACAAATTGTCGCAAGTAAACAAGTGATTGAAGATCCTGAATATAGCAATTATATGCAATCTTTCTTTACGTCTAATGAAAAAGAAATTGAATCCCTCTATATCTATACTTATGAGTACTATCCATATGTTGCGGAAGCAGTAGATACGTATGCTGCGGATATCGTTCGCGGCAACGTTGATCTCGATGAGACTTTACAAACGATGCAGAAGTTTGTAGAGGATAAAATCGCCGAAGGTAGCAAAGGGACGGAGTAAGCTAACGAGAGACCAGAGAAGAGTAAAAAAGTAATGTGTCATTTTTTGGCACATTACTTTTCCAAAAGGAGAAATGAAAGGCTATGAACAAAAAATCTTTCACACCATATTTCTTTGTTGGTCCCCATTTGATTCTATTTGCTATCTTTATTTTATTGCCAACGATTTATGGGATCTACGCTTCGTTTACGCAATGGAATTTAATGAATGATCCAGTATGGGTAGGATTCGATAACTATAAAACAATTTTGTTCAACAGTGATTCTACCTTCTATACCCAATTTAAGAACGGTTTAAAAAATACATTGTTATTCGTTGTTCTCACCGTACCTATATTAATTGTTATTCCCCTTATGATCGCTGTGGCCTTGGAACATAAAAAAGTAAAAATGAAAGGCTTCATGCAGTCGATTCTCTATATACCGGGGCTAATTTCCATTTCCGCAGCGGCGTTAATCTGGTCCTTGATTTTTAACAAGCAGTTAGGAATTACCGGCAACATATTTGGATCAACGGTGGCCTGGGCCGCAAACCAGCCCTATGCCTGGATCACTATTATCGTGCTTACGATATGGGGTGGCGTTGGCGGAAATATGATTATTTATCGCGCATCCATAAATGGCGTTTCCAAAGATTTATACGAAGCTGCCGAGATTGACGGTGCGGGGCCGATTCGAAAATTTTCAAGCATCACCTTGCCGTCTATCCGTTTCCCACTCATTTATACGTTCGTCATGACAACCGCTGGCGCCTTTAACGTATTCGGTCAACCTCTAATGATGACTGACGGCGGACCGAGACAGAGCACGCATGTGTTAATGATGTATATCCGCCAGTTAGCTTTCGGTCACGGGGAATCGATTGCCGGAATGGCATCGGCGATGGCCGTTTTGCTGGGATTAGTCATCTTAGTGATCTCGGCGCTGCAATATTATGTCATGAATCGGAACGCCTCATAGATTAAGGAGCTTAGTGGAAATGGAAAGGGAAGGTGCGCCATTATGGTTAAAAAAATAAGTATCTCGAAATATTTAGCTTATTTATTTCTGATCGTTCTATGTGTCATTTGGGCTGTTCCGGTTCTGTTTGGAATTACGACTTCATTTCGCTCGCAAGCGGAGGTTGTCTCCAGCGGCTTTAGGCTGCTGCCTGTAAATTGGATTATGGACAACTACACGACCATACTGGGGAATACGTCGACAGCGCCGATCTTGCGCTGGTTAATGAACTCATTATTTATTGCCACCGCGCATACGTTTTTAGTCATTGTCGTCATTTCGCTTACCGGTTATGGGTATTCCCGGATGAACTTTAAAGGTAGGGACACGCTATTTTTTACATTGCTCGGCATTTCCTTTTTTCCGGGTGTCGTGAACTTAATTCCTTCGTACAAAATTATTGATGCGCTTGGCTGGGTAAATACGGCTTGGGCCATGATTATCCCTGGGTTGGCCGGGATGGGAAATATATTTCTGGTCAGACAGTTTATGAAGGGGATTCCCAATGAATTGGACGAGTCTGCCCGCGTTGATGGCGCCGGTGACTTTAAAATATATGCCTCCGTCATCTTGCCTTTAATTAAGCCTGTATTGATCGTTTGCGGCTTGTTTTCTTTTATCGGATCGTGGAATGATTTCCTCTGGCCGGTTATCGTGTATACCGATGTGGATAAAATGCCGGTTACCGCAGGCCTGCTGTTATTGCAGGACATTTATGGAAACTACCGCATGATCGGGCAGCTGATGGGCTCGGCGATTTTAGCGATGATTCCTACATTTATATTGTTTTTATTCGCACAAAAGCATTTTCTGCAATCCATTAACCTGAATTCAGGGATTAAAGGATAAATATTACTATGCATCTGGAGGGCATCATTTTGAAAAATTATGTGATCGTATACATCTCCTATCCTCCATGATGTATCACTAACGTTAGTTAGATTCTTTGTTACAGTTCCTGAACCGTTATACAATATAACTGAAGTTGCAGCAACTCCGTTTTTTAACGGAACTGTTATATTTCCAAATGTCTGTTTTTCTTTAGGTATATAGTGCCTATCCGTTATGTCTACAATTCCTATATCATCGGGAAATGTATCAATACACTTATACACTCCCCAGATGATACGGAAGGGGCAGAGGAACAGCTTGCAGCATAAGTTTCCGTTATATAAAATGCAGAAATCGTAGCGACTATAAAAGTCGCTACGATAAGTTTGAAATATCTCATTCTGTCACCGTCCACTCCTGTTTCCCTTTATAGAGGGAAGAATATATCCAGTATTCTTTAACATTATCCCCGTGTTCCGTAAAAATGATATCGTATGATATATCAGATATTTTTCCTTTTTTAGGAACTAGCTGTGCGTTTACAGTACTAACTTTATGGTTAGGCTTCTCATTTCCACTCAATCTTACAGTGAATTGAATTCCCCCATTAACCTCATCTAATTTATATAGAGGGAAGTAATATTTATCTGAGTCTGTTTTATTTGCACTTGTTAAGTAATTGTACTCTTTTAATAATTCAGAGTTCTGGAAATATGCTCTACAAGGCTGAATAACTTTTTGCTTTGTTCCATTTACAGTTAAAGTACTAACAGATACCACTGCATAAGCATTTTTAGCTTCCTTTGCCTTATAATAAGGATTTGCCCCGTAAACCATGTTGTCTAACAATAATCCTCTATTTGGATCTTTTGGATCATCCATATCTACAGCAACTAATTTATCTACAGTGCAAGACAGTGTTCCATCCTGCGACTTGGATTGCATTAGATGATCATAAAACTCATATTTTTCACCCAATCGTAAATTATATGCAGAGTTTTCAAAGAAATCAGGCATCATTGTGAAAATATTAGTTTTATGCCACAGGATCTCGGCCGCACTAACAGCATATTTATCACTCTCCAATATTTTCCCACTATTAACTGATAATACACGTTCGATTACGACAACTGCCTGAGCTCTTGTTGTTGTACCATCAGCGTCTATATTTCCAGGAGATGTTCCCATTATCAATCCTGCTTTAGCACCTTCATAAAGGTTTCTGTTAATGTCGTAATCCGCCTTATATCCCGTAATCCCAGCACGTACAGATAACAACATCATTTCCTTACGTGGCATATTAACATTCCAATTGCCGTCTTTAAAATCATTTACATAAATCTGTGCACTTGTAGCGGAATCTACTGCTGATTGATACCAAGGGCTCGATTTTCCAGTGCTACTATCTAGCTTGAGTGCCGTAATTAGCATTTTTGTAAATTCTGCTCTCGTTACTTCTTTATTTGGCTTAAATGTACCATCAGGATATCCGGATACGTATCCAGCTTTGACTGCATTTGTTACAGCTTTCTCTGCCCAGTGACCCTTCATATCCTTAAAGGATGTAACGCTATTAGCGGAAACTCTAGTTACGCTTTCCCCACTGTCAATCATGTTACTACTAAAAATGTTTCCGCTACTTTCTTTAACCGGTTCCTCAGCAGTTACCGTGCTCGTGAACATGATACCGCCTACAAATAACGACATTGTTAAAATTGTACTAATTAGCTTCTTCATCCTAGAACCCTCCACACCGCTTATTTTAATGCTTCTAATCAAACCGTCTTATAATATGTTTGCAAAAATCTTAATTTGGGAAAAACGGTCTAAATTATTGTTAGAACGTGACCGTAGTAGTCTGTATATCCAGGGTCATTATAATCCATGTAGTACATTTCTACTAGTCTTTCGAAAAATTTATCTCCTATTCGTCAGAGCTCATGTCACGGCTGGCAAGATGAATGCGCACAATACCTTTGAGCAGCCGGATGCCGTTAAGCCGGTGGAATTCACAGGAGCTGCCGTGCAGGGCAATCAACTGGCGATCAAGCTGCCGGCCATGTCTGTAGTTACGATTGCGGTAGAGTGATTTCTAAAATATATAAGCTGAAGCAAGGGAAAAAATGATTCCGTAAAAATTGTTCAACTTATATAGCTTCATTGCATAATAGGCTGACCATAAAGCAGATACACTCTGCAATGGTCAGCCTTTTGTGCGGGATGGCCGCGCAATCAACAATTGTATTTTTTTACAAGGGAGATAAAAGTTATGGTTTCTATAACAATATAAGGATATGTTCAGCGGGAGGATTAACGTTTTGAATGGAGGAGGTTTTTAATATGTTAAAGATTGAAAAGGCTCAGAACACCGATGCACAACGCTTGACTGAAATCCAGAAGGCTAGCTTCGATGAGGAAGCGAGACAGTTTAATCATAATCAGCCCGGTGGACCTCCCGGATATGATTCAGAAGATTGGCAGATTGATATGATGAACCATGGACATTATTTTAAAATCGTACTCGATGACGTGATCGTCGGAGGAGCGATTATTTTTATTGACGGAAATCAGATACATAATTTGGGGAGGATTTATATCGATCCCCAGTATCAGAACCAGGGAATTGGAACTCAGGCTATGCAGGAGATTGAGCAAAAGTTTGAAGGTGCCCGCAAATGGTGGTTGGATACGCCTTGTTGGAGTCTTCGCAACCATCATTTTTATAGTAAATGCGGCTACACAAAAGTTAATGAAGCGGATGGACAGTTTATTTTCGAGAAGTATTGACCTTTTGACCTGCCTTATGCGGTTTCATACATATCGTTGTCATTGGGGAGGAGGGGAACCGTAATGTGGTCGACCGACCGCCGTCATGCAGCGAAGCACCGCGCGCTGGGAGCTGCGCGCGGTGCGAATCAGACCTGGGACACGGCCCGGTCGAGCGGGTAAATGATTAAGTTAGCCCCTCCTGCTAATCGGCATCTGCGGAATATTGCTTGCGGAACTGCTGCGGAGAGCACCCGTTCTTGAGCGTGAAGCGGTTGGAGAAATAGGGCGTACTTTTGAAGCCAACGTATTTGGCGATTTCCGCTATCGGCCATTCGGTCTTTAGCAGCAACAGCTTGGCTTGCTCCAGGCGGTAATGCTGCAAGTAGTCATTTGGCGTCATCCCATAGACCTGCTTCATGCACCGTGTAATGTAATTGTAATGATAATGCAGCGCTTCGGACATATCCTCGCTCGTGAGCTCCGCCTTGTAATTGTTCTTAATGAAGGCTTCTGTCTTCTCGGCTACGGCTACGATCGGTGAGGTGTATTGCTCCAGCTGCCGAAGGTCCATCATTCGCAGCAACTCCTCGAACGTCTGCTGCTGTGTCCAGAAAGCGCTGGATTGGCGGGTACCCGTCAATTGGAGCAGCTTCTCCACGAGCTGAAAGGTTCGTTCAGGATAGGGCATATCCCACATCTTAGGCAGTTGCAGGTAGTAGGGTGAAGTCAGGAATGTCTGGTAGTGTTCTTCCGTCTGGGAAACGTGAGTCATCTGCTGCTCAGCAGGGAATTCAGCCCAGGCGCATACCGAATGGAAATGAACCCAATAAAATGCCGCCTCATCCTCGCATGGCCGTACGGAATAATGATAACGATTTGGAAGCAGCAGCAAGGATTGGCCGGCGGTTAGCGTCCACTCCTGATCCTCTTCGCCGATAAACAGCGTGCCGGATTTCATCATAATGAGATCGAATTTCCCCATATTTCGCCGATTGGGATGTTCATCGCCAGGAGCATAAACGGTGTAGCCGCATTCCAAATAATAAGGCGCGGGCGGTGCAGGGAAATGGACGATTTCCGTTGCCTTTCTCACAAGAAACCTCCTTTTTAACTGAGTGAATTTGGTTGTATCTCAGTGTGAAATATTATAAATAATAGGTTGATTGTATTCGTATTATTATTTAAATATATCGGATAAAATCAAAGGTGTCAGTATGATATTTCGAAAATAAGGAGGAATCCTTCAGCATGGGTAAATCTATAACATTTGAGCAAGCTGCAAGAGTGCCGCTAGACCAAGTAAACGTTCAAGACGATTTTTGGAGCTATTATATCGATTTGGTGCGCAGCGTCGTAGTTCCTTACCAATGGGATGCGCTGAATGACCGCATCGGCGCCGCCGAACCAAGCGGCGCTGTCCGCAACTTCAAAATTGCCGCCGGACTTGACGAGGGTGAATTTTACGGCATGGTGTTTCAGGACAGCGATGTGGCAAAATGGCTGGAGGCCGTGTCATACTTGTTGGAATCGCAGCCCGATCCGGAGCTGGAGCAAACGGCGGACGAACTGATCGAAATTATCGCTAAGGCTCAGCACGAGGACGGATACCTCAATACTTACTATACGTTAAAAGAACCGGGCCGAAGATGGAGCAATCTGGCCGAATGCCATGAGCTCTATTGTGCCGGTCATATGATCGAGGCGGGGGTCGCCTACTACCGGGCCACGGGAAAAAGAAAGCTGCTTGATGTCGTATCCCGCTTTGCGGATCATATCGACTCCGTATTCGGCACAGAACCAGGGAAGCTGCGGGGCTATGACGGACATCAGGAAATCAAGCTGGCTCTGGTCAAGCTGTACCATGCAACCGGAAATGAACGTTATTTGCGGTTAGGCCAGTATTTTGTGGAGCAGCGGGGGCAGAAGCCGAACTTTTATGAAGCACAGCTTAAAGAGCGCGGGGGAGAGAGCCACTGGCCAGGAATTGATCATGCGTTTGATCTGGAATACAGCCAGTCGCATGCGCCAGTCAGGGAGCAGGAGAAGGCGATCGGACATGCCGTTCGCGAGGTTTATATGCTGACGGGCATGGCCGATATCGCGGCGGAGACGAAAGATGAATCGCTTCTGGCCGCCTGCCGACGACTGTGGGACAACATCGTCTCCCGGCAGATGTACATTTCCGGAGCCATTGGCTCAATGCCGCAGGGCGAGGCGTTTTCATTCGACTACGATTTGCCGAATGACACTGTATATGCGGAAACGTGCGCCTCGATCGGCCTGATCTTTTTTGCGCACCGTATGCTGCGGATTTCCCCTATGGCCGAATATGCGGACGTGATGGAACGGGCTTTGTACAATACGGTCGTAGCTGGAATGTCGCGGGACGGGAAGCATTTCTTCTACGTCAATCCGCTGGAGGTCGATCCGAAGGTTTGCCGCGGAGCAAACCGCAAATTCGACCACATTAAGCCGGTGCGCCAGGAATGGTTCGGGTGCGCTTGCTGTCCGCCAAACGTAGCCCGCTTGCTCTCTTCGCTCGGGGAGTACATTTATATGGTAAAGGGAGACACCCTGTATACGCATCTATATATTGGCGGGAAGGCCGAGCTTAGCATCGGCGGCAGTACGGTGCAAGTGAAGCAAACCTCCAATTATCCGTGGGATGGACGGATCACACTTGAAGTTAACCCGCAGGAGCCTGGCGATTTTGCGGTCGCGCTGCGCATCCCGGGCTGGTGTAGGGAAGCACGTCTGTCCGTAAACAACGAGCCGTTTCCGCTGGATAGTCAAACGGTTCAAAATGGCTATGTGCGCATTGCCCGGGCATGGCAGCAGGGCGATATCGTGGAACTGGTGCTGGAAATGCCGGTGGAGCGCATGCGCAGCCATCCTCTGGTCCGCGGAAATGCGGGCAAGGTCGCGCTGCAGCGCGGACCCCTAGTCTACTGCCTGGAGCAAGCCGATAACGGAACGAACCTGCATGAAATCGTACTGCCGGCGAACGCCAAGCTGGAGGCAAACTACGAAGCAGGCTTACTGGGCGGGATCGTGGCGATTACCGCACAGGGCTTGCGGCAGGATGCCGTAAAATGGCCAGGCGGTTTGTACAGCTCGGAGGCCGTACCAACTCTGCAAGAAGAGAAGGTGACATTTATCCCTTATTATGCCTGGGCCAACCGCGGTGAGGGCGAAATGAGCGTATGGGTCAGGGAAAAGCTGTAGTCAGGAGCAGCACCAGATCAGTCAGATAGAGCAATCGAATAAAGAAATAAGGAATGGCAGAATAGTATTAGGGATGGGGAAAGAGGGATGAGGAGCCAATGACGGGCAACCTCATCCCTATTCTTGTACCAGTCTTCTTCCGCTATTGAATATGCAAGATTCGCGCGCTTGCATTTCTTATTGGGAATTTTTTTTACAACATCAAGAAAGTGCAATAAATGAACAGGATTATGTAGGTGAATAATTACCAATAGAGTATAATTAGAGGTGAAAGCGCTTCAAGAAATGTAACGTTGGCTTAACTGTTGGGTTAGTGGGACAGTTTATTTGTGCTGTAAAAGTACTCTAAAAGTGCTCTAAAAGTGCTCTAAAAGTGCTCAAAAAGTGATCTAAAGGTTATCTAAAAAGTGCTCAAAAGTGCTCTAAAAATAATCCCGGGGAGGTGTTCAGGATGATTGATGTGCTGATTGTAGATGATGAGCCAAAGCTGAGGGAGGGACTTCGGACGTTTATAGACTGGGAGTCTTTGGGCTATCGTGTCGTGGACACGGCAGCGAACGGGAAAGAAGCATTGGAGAAATTTTCCGAGTATCATCCTGAATTAGTCATTGCGGATATTAGAATGCCGGGAATGGATGGATTACAGCTCATTTCCTGTCTCAGAGAGCAGGCACCGCTGCTTCATATATTAATTCTTAGCGGGTATGCGGACTTCGATTACGCTAAGCGAGCTATTTTCCATCGGACCGATGGTTATTTGCTGAAGCCTGTGGATGAAGAGGAACTGATCGAATATCTCATCAGCATTAGGACAGCTGTCGAGGAGGAAAGGGCTTCCCTGGAATGGGAGCATATAACGAAAGAATGGACAAGGGAAGCTCTGGTCCAGTCATTGTTGACCGGGCAAAAATCGGACGATCATAGCCAAATGATGGAGAGAGCCGAAGAATTTGGACTGTTGTCCAAGAGCTATCAGGTGCTGCTCGTCTCCTTGCACACGGAAGAGCTTGTGCAGTCGGTTCTTTATCCGCTTAGAAGAGCGTTGATTGAGAGATATGAATTTAATGGACGCGGCTGGGTGTTCCAACTGCATGGGCAAGTCGGTGTCCTTCTGCAGGAGCCGCTGCTCGCTGTAGAAAGAGAAGATGCATATCGTGCCGTCGAATTAGCCATTTCAGACATGGGAATTGACTTTACTGCTGTGCTAGGCACCAAAGTAAGCTCATTAAATGAGATTGCAGATTCCTACCATTCGGCTCGCGAGCTGATCAAGATGCATTTTTTTCTCGATGAAGGGAAGCTGTTGTGCCAGGATGCCGTGCATTGCGAGCATGAACAGGTTTGCTCGGGGATTGTTCCGCCCGAAACGCTGACCGACCAAATTTATTATGCCGTCGATATCGGAAATGCCGAGGCTGTGAAATCGTTAGTTAGGCAGGCAGGGAGCAGCTTGATTGCGGAAGGATATACGGAAGCGGAAATCAAACGTCATTTCGTGGAAATTTTGACCTTGGTCATAGGCAAAGGGCTTAAGCAGCATCCTGAGCTCCAGCAGCAAAGCAAGCTCTTCTCGGATATGCTGGCAGAAATCTACCATATGCGCAGCGCACAAGCGCTGTACGGCAAGATCGATTGTTTCCTGCAGCAGTTGATGAGCAATATAGGGGAAAAAGCCAAGCACCGCGAGGTCAAAATCATGCTGGATCTTATTGAGCGGAATTTTAGCGAAAATCTAAAGCTGGAGACGCTGTCAGGCGTGCTGAACTATAATAGCGCATATTTAGGCAAGCTGTTTAAAAATGAAACTGGCGAATATTTCAACACGTACCTTGACAAGGTACGGATCGAGAAGGCCAAATCTTATCTCGAAGACGGGCTTAAAGTATATCAGGTAGCCGAGAAGGTAGGCTACACCAACGTCGATTATTTCCACTCCAAATTCAAGAAGTATGTAGGCACATCCCCATCCGCCTATCGCAGGCAAAGCGAACAGGCGTGGTGATCATATGCTCGTAATCTGCTGTATGGGGCTGTCCAGAAAGTAGTCAGTAATAACTGACTTTTTGGCAACCCCTTGATCTTCATAGTGGTTTGAGGGCTAATGGAATTGGTGAGAGTGGTGGAACTGATGAGAAAGATGTTTGATGAGATTAGTGGTGGAACTGATGAGAATGATGATATTGATGAGATTGATGAGATTGATGAGATTGATGAGACCTGATTGGAATTAGCTGAACTCGCAGGACTGGCCACCCGTTAATGGACACCAGATCCGCTATTTGTTGAAATAGACCCTCTTTCACTATGCTTACGGACCCTGGTTCCGTTATTCGACCAAATGGACTGCGAAATCCACGTTTTTGGGCGCAATAGCGGAACGTAGGTCCGTTAGCTCTCCAAACTCCTCGTTATTTCACCAATAGCGCCCCCTGTGTCCGTAAGGCTTGAATTTGTCCAAGTTACCCACCCAAATACTCATCCAATCACTCACCCAAGCACACAGCCGTCAACCAACCACCAACCAGCAACCAACCACCAACCAACAACCACCAACCACCAACCACCAACCAACAACACCAACCAACCACCTCATACCAGCAATGGTATATGTGTAAAATGGTTAGACGGAAGATGCGGTGTTTTCCGTCTAACCTTTATTTAGGACTTATTGGACAGCCCAATGTTTTTATGCCAATGGATACTTCGGGATACTTCGGGATACTTCGGGATATTTCGAGATACTCCGAGATACTCCGAGATACTTTGGGATACCTCAAAGCTTAGATTATTACATGAAAACATGACTAATCTGCCATGTATAAAGTCTGTTCCAGGCAAGCTATGATGACTGTATTGAGCATTGTGTGTACTGTTCCTGTGCGCGCGGTGCGATTTAATCAGCACAACAACCTGAAATTTTAAAAGCGCTTTCAAGCGCTTGGATTCATGGGGGAGAGATGCTGGCGGCAAGCCTGAGGAACCGGCTGGCACCAGCCAAATGGCTTATCCGTCGTCGATGGATTCGAACCATTTTTTGCGGAATTCTGAAGGTGAGCAGTTCATCGCTTTTCGGAATACCCGGATGAAGTAGCTGATATTGTCATAGCCTACTTCAAGGGCGATGTCGGATATTTTACGCCCGGGTTCCCGGAGCAGCTCGACAGCTTGCCGGATCCGGTAGGAATTGATGTAATCCATCGGGGTCTGCCGGGTCATCGATTTGAAGAAACGGCATAATTGTCCTTCACTCATCGGAATAAGAGCGGCTAATTCCGATAGGCGAATTTGCTGATTATAGTTTTGCTGGATGTATAGGATGACTTTTTTCAGGCGCTCGATTTTGAAAGAATCATTGCTGCTGCTAGCCGTACGGTTACAAAGCTGGCCACGGCCCGCCATATCTGAGAGCATAAGATAGAGATGACCTTTGACAGAACCCTCATATCCGGGAGTTTTCGCCTCGCAGCTGTTCATCATGGCCGCCAGGTTCTGCAGCATGGACTTTCCGTAATCGTGCTTCTCGGATATATGACGGGGGAACGTAGCCTTTCTTTCTTGCAGGGGGAGTATTAAATTCTCCTGAACAGCGTCATAATAAGCGCTGGACAGCATATTCGTTCCAAATACAAGGGTGAAGAAGGAGCAGCCTTGATCCCCGTGGGCGTGCGCAGCATGAATGTCGCCGCCATCGATAAATACAGCTTCGCCTGCCCGTACGACGAAATAATCCGTGTCCACCTGGAACAGTGTCTCTCCCTCCAGGCAGTAGAAGAACTCGGCTTCCTCGTGCCAATGACAGTCCACAACGTGCTCGCCTGGTCCGAATTGGTACCAATAGGTACCGAATGGCAATCTATCGTCGCCATGAGTCTTGCTCTCCTTCAGAGAGCGGCGCATCGCTTGATCCATTTCGCTCACCTCATCAATTTTGTGTTATAAATTCATTAAATTATGTTAGATTAGATTTTTTTTAATCAGTATAATGCAAGTATAGAACGATTTTCGCAAGATTACAATGATTTCAGAAAGGCGGTTCTTTAACGATGAAATTTACAGACGGCAACTGGTTGATTCGTGAAGGATTCACACTGTCTACAGCAGTTCAAGCTCATGATTTTATGATTGAAAATAATAAGCTGACGGCCTATGCCTCGACAACTCCGATCCATGGCCGCGCCAATACGATTAACGGCCAGCTCCTGACGATTCAGTTCCACTCCCCGCTTCCGGGCGTGATTGGCGTCAAGCTGGTGCATTTCGCCGGTACGGTGGATCATGGTCCTCATTTTGAGCTGGCGGGCGGTAATGGCGACCACGTACAAATTACAGAGAACGATGATTACGCTGAGCTGAAGAGCGGCAATTTAAGCGTAAGAGTGAACAAGGGACCGCAGTGGTCCGTTGATTTCTACCGCGGTTCGCAGCGCATCACAGGCAGTGCGTTCAAATCCATGGCTCATGTTGAGGAGACCGGCGGTGCAGTATACATGCGCGAAGAGCTGGATCTGACGGTTGGTGAATGGGTATACGGACTTGGCGAGCGCTTTACTTCTTTCGTTAAGAACGGCCAGGTCGTCGACATTTGGAATAAGGATGGCGGCACAAGCTCCGAGCAGGCTTACAAGAACATTCCTTTTTATATTACGAATAAGGGTTATGGGGTATTTGTCAACGATCCGGGCGCCGTATCCTTTGAAGTGGCCTCGGAAAAAGTGAAAAAAGTACAATTCAGCGTACCAGGCGAATCGCTCGAGTATTTCATAATCGACGGTCCTGAGCCTAAAGAGGTGCTGAATAAATATACGGCGCTGACAGGCAAGCCTTCTCTGCCGCCGGCATGGACGTTCGGCCTGTGGCTGACGACGTCATTCACGACAAATTACGACGAAGCGACAGTCAACTCATTTGTTGACGGCATGGCGGAAAGAGATTTGCCGCTGCACGTATTCCACTTCGACTGCTTCTGGATGCGTGAATTCCACTGGACGGATTTCAAATGGGACGAGCGTACGTTCCCGGATCCGGAAGGGATGCTGAAGCGTCTTAAAGAGAAAGGGCTCAAAATTTGCGTATGGATCAACCCGTATATTGCACAGCGTTCCGCTCTGTTTGAAGAGGGCAAGAAGAACGGCTATCTTGTGAAGAAACCAAACGGCGACGTATGGCAATGGAATTTGTGGCAGCCGGGAATGGCGCTTGTCGACTTTACGAACCCTGATGCATGCGAATGGTTCGCGGGCTACTTGCGCGATCTCGTAGATATGGGCGTAGACAGCTTCAAGACAGATTTCGGTGAGCGGATTCCGACGGATGTCGTCTACCATGACGGCTCTGATCCGGTGAAAATGCACAACTACTACACACAACTGTACAATAAAGTCGTATTTGAAGTACTGGAAGAGAAACTTGGCAAAAATGAAGCGGCGCTCTTTGCCCGTTCGGCTACAGCTGGCGGACAGAAGTTCCCGGTTCACTGGGGCGGAGACTGCTACGCCGATTACGAGTCGATGGCAGAAAGCTTGAGAGGCGGATTGTCGCTTGGCGTATCCGGCTTTGGCTTCTGGAGCCATGATATCGGCGGATTCGAAAACACGGCGCCTGTCGACGTGTTCAAGCGCTGGCTCGCCTTCGGCCTTCTGTCCAGCCACAGCCGTCTGCACGGCAGCAGCTCGTACCGTGTTCCATGGGCATACGACGAAGAGGCGGTAGATGTAACACGCCACTACACGAAGCTGAAATGCCGCCTGATGCCGTACTTGTTCGACACAGCGGTTGAAGCTACGGAACAGGGCGTGCCGTCGATGCGGGCGATGTTCCTCGAATTCCCGGAAGACCCGGCAAGCGAAATGCTGGATCGTCAATATATGCTTGGCGATTCCGTACTGGTAGCTCCTGTATTCAGCAAGGAAGGCGATGTATCTTATTACCTGCCGGAAGGAAAGTGGACTCATCTGTTGACCGGCGAAACGGTCGAAGGTGGAAAATGGCGCAAAGAAAACTACGACTTCTTCAGCCTGCCGCTCTTCGTACGTCCGAACTCCATTCTGGTCATGGGTGCGAACGACGTCAAACCGGATTATGACTTCGCTCAGGATGCAGATGTCAGATTGTATCAAATCGAAGACGGTGCGCAAGTATCCCGCAAAGTCCGCGGCGTTAAGGGCGAGACCGAGCTGGAAATCGCAGTATCGCGCGAAGGCTCCACGCTCCGCATCACTGCAGAAGGCGCTGGCAAACCGTTCAGCATCAGCCTGCACGGCTTCGGCCAAGCTGCATCGGTTCAAGGCGGCGAACTGAATGCCGATGGCAGCATCGCAGTAGGCGCATTCAGCGGCAAAGTGGAAATTCAAGTCACATTAAAATAAAAAAACATTGTTCGGATATCCCCTATTGCTCCATAATAGGGGATATTTTTCGATGTATACCTATTTATAGCTATCGGCATAAGGTTTATAGCTATTGGCACAGGAAGGGGGAATATGATGAAGAGAAAAATAGTCAGGCTGATAAATAATCTCAAACTGAAGCATAAATTGCTTATCACATATATCGCCGTCGTCATGCTCCCTGTTCTTATTGCAGGCGGTGTAGTCACCAGTTACTTTCGTCAGCAGGCAATGGACCGGGCAATCGATCAGGCCACGAATGATGTGCAAAAAATCAAGAGCCAAATGGCGACAATGCTGCGTGTTCCGACGGACATATCCAATACATTTATGTTCAACAAGAAATTAGAGAACACCGTGACTATGCAATATCCCAGCGTACTTGAACTGACCAAAGCTTATCTGGCCTATGACGATTTCAAGGATTACGTTGAGCTGTATCGTGAAATCTCAGCCATTCGTTTCTATTATGACAATTCGACGTTGATTAACAATATGGAGTTTATTCCGTTGGATGAAGCAACGCGGTCATCAGGATGGTATCAGAGAGCGATGGAAACAAAAAGTATAGGGTGGTTTTATATCCCTGACGACGAGGAAGATGTTCCTGTCAACAAGTTGAGCCTTGTACGGCAAATTCCTTTTCCGGAGCACCGGTCAAGCGGTGTGTTTATGGTCGTTCTGAATCAGGAGGAACTTAACCGCATGCTCCGGCGGGAACAGTTTGAGACGCTTATTTTTGATGAACAGGGTTATATTGTGGCGGGTAAAAATCCGGGCCTGGTCGGGCAAACGATAGATCAGCTTGATTTCGGTGTAGATCTTCGCAATCAGGCTATAGGGGCTCATAAGATGGAGGTTAAAGGCGAGCCATCCTATATCGTTGTTGAAGAAATTGTCCCCGAATCCAGCGTCAACGGATTGAAGATCGTCTCCGTATTTGCGACCGATACGATAGTTAAAGATGCGAACTATGTCAGTATTATGGGACTTATTATTATTTTTTTAGTACTGCTGATTGCTTTGCTTTTTGTATATATCGTCTCCTTTCTGATGACGAACCGGCTGCTGCGTCTCAGTCGTCATTTCAACCGGTTAGCTCTAGGTGACCTGGCGGTTGTGTCCTCCGTTGACGGCAATGATGAGATCGGGCAATTGTCACGGCAGTTCAACTATATGGTGGAGAGCATTAACATGCTGATGAATCAGGTGATTGAGAAGACAGAGCAGAACAACATATTGGAGATTGCCCAAAAAGAAATCAAGCTAAAAATGCTGGCCAGTCAAATCAACCCGCATTTCCTGTTCAATGCGCTCGAATCGATCCGGATGAATGCACATCTTAAAGGGGAAAAAGAAATTGCCCATATCGTGCGTCTGCTCGGTAAGCTGATGCGCAAAAATCTCGAAGTGGGCCGGGAACAAATCGCCTTGAAAGAAGAAGTAGAGATGGTCCGTTCTTATTTGGAAATCCAAAAATTTCGTTACGAGGATCGTCTTAACTATGAGTTGAAGGTCGATCCGCAACTGCTCGGTACGCTGGTGCCTCCGTTAATTATTCAGCCGCTGGTGGAGAACGCTGTCGTTCACGGCGTGGAAAATAAAGAAACCGGGGTTAACGTTGAAGTTGTAATTCGGCTTGCGGGAGAGCAGGCGGAGATTATTGTCCGGGATGATGGCATGGGAATGACGCCGGGAAAACTGGCCGAGGTGATGGGCACGATTACTGAACCGGAAGAAAGCGGCCAAAGCAGGATCGGATTAAGAAATGTACACCAGAGACTCATTATGACGTTTGGCGATGGGCATGGGCTAAATATATCGAGTCAATACAGGAAGGGGACGGAATTTAGTTTTACCATTCCTTTATTTCGGAATCAGGTCTGATCAATGTGTAATGTCTAATTTCTATATGGTTTTCTCTGAAATCTGTCGGGTATTCCCTAAACTCCTTCTGGTTTATCTTAAATATATAGTCAGAAGGGGGGATTGGACAGACAAATGAAGACGCTCTCAGCGCAAGCCGATACCAGAAATGTAAGCGCAACCCCTAATCCGCAGAAGAAGCGGAAGAAAGGATTTTGGCGAACGGTAGTACAGCAAAGATATCTTTATATGATGTCCGTACCATTCGTAATATGGTTGTTTGTATTTAACTATTTGCCGATCTGGGGCTGGACGATGGCTTTTCAAAACTACAAGCCGGCCAAATCTTTTTTTGATCAAAAATGGGTCGGGCTGCAAAATTTTGTCGATCTGTTCCAGGACGAAAGATTCTATCTCGTATTGAGAAATACACTGGCGATGAGCGTAATGGGACTGGTTGCAGGCTTTATTATTCCGATCGCCTTTGCGATATTTCTGAATGAACTGAGGGGCAAATATTTTAAGAGAACGGTTCAGACGATATCTTATTTGCCTCACTTTGTCTCATGGGTCGTCGTAGCGGGGATTATTACCAAGATGCTTTCTAGGGACGGAGGCGTCGTGAACGATATTTTGCTTGCACTTCATCTTATAGATGAACCTATCCAGTTTATGGCGAAGGGGAATTTGTTTTGGGGAATTGTAACCGTTTCCGACGTCTGGAAGGAGACCGGCTGGAACGCGATCATTTACTTGGCGGCCATTGCCGGGATTGACGGGGAGCTGTATGAGGCAGCCAGGGTGGATGGAGCGGGCCGCTTCCGGCAAATGTGGAACATTACGCTGCCGGGAATCCGGACGACCATTACTGTCCTTCTCATTATGTCGATCGGACATTTGATCGGAATCGGCTTCGAGAAGCAGTTTCAGCTCAGCAACTCACTCGTAACGGACTATTCGGAAGTTCTTGACCTGTATGCGCTGAAGTACGGCATTAACATTGGCCGCTTCTCTTACGGTACCGCTATTAGTATGTTTACCTCTGTCGTAAGTATCATTTTACTGCTCGGAGCGAATGGCATCATGAAAAAAACAACGAAAGAAAGCATCATGTAAGGAGGGGACAAGATGGCGGCGTCAAAAGCATTTAACGCAACCAAGGCGGAAAAGATTTTTGATATTTGCAACTTCGTTATTATGGCCATTATCATGATCGTCACACTGTATCCTTTCCTGAACGTGCTCGCGATTTCGTTGAACGATTCGACAGATACGGTACGCGGCGGCATCTATATTTGGCCTCGTGAATTTACTTTGGAAAATTACAAGACAATCTTTGGCTACACCGGCTTGATCCAAGGCTTGAAAAATACGATTCTTCGTACCGTAATCGGCACAGTGTTTGGACTGATCAGTTCATCTATGCTGGCATTTACATTAAGCCGTCAAGACTTTGCCTCACGGAAATTCGTGTCGACTTTTCTGGCTCTTACGATGTATTTCTCCGGCGGTCTTGTTCCGACGTATATGCTGATGCGTCATCTCGATCTGATCGGCACGTTCTGGATTTATATTTTGCCAGGGATCGTCAGCGCCTTTAACGTCTTCGTTATCCGTTCCTTTATTGACGGATTACCGTACGCCCTGCAGGAGTCTGCAAAACTTGACGGCGCAAATGATTTTAAAATTTACTACAAAATTATTTTGCCGCTTTGTAAACCAGTTTTGGCGACCATCGCATTGTTTCTGGCCGTGGGGCAATGGAATTCCTGGTTCGACAATTACTTGTATAACGGGAATAAGCCTCACCTCACTACGCTGCAATTTGAATTAATGAAAGTGCTGGCCAGCACGAACCAGGGGGCAGCGATGACGAATGCGAATGATATGGCCAACCAGATGGCCCAAGTATCACCGGAATCGATTAAGATGGCGATTACGATCGTAGTTACCCTTCCAATTTTGTTTGTATATCCGTTCTTGCAGCGTTACTTTGTATCCGGAATGACATTGGGTGCCGTTAAGGCTTAGCAAAAATAACATGGATTTCAGTTCCGCCGCCGACAGGGTTTTCCGTTAGCTAAACAAGGCGGAGCTGATTTTCAAAAAGATTTTCACTCTTATTTTCTATTGGAAGCACTTACTTAACCTGATTTATAACGATGGTATATACGGGCAGGACCTGTTATACAAATATAGTTCTTTATTATGACATGAGGGGGAAAGTAGAAATGAAGTGGAGAAGTCCTAAGACGATCGCTGCTCTTTTACTGGCCGGTACAATGCTGCTTAGCGGCTGCGGAAGCTCCGGCGGCGATAACAAAAATGCGGGAAACGCAGACACAGGCAGTACGAACCAAAGCAGCGAGGCCGAAGCGGATATAAGCCCAGTCACCTTTACGTTTTTCGGTGCGGACTCTAGCCCGAACTGGAACAACATGCAGGATGAAGTAGGTAAAGTTATTACGGAGAAAACCGGGGTTACGCTGGATGCGGAGTTCGATGTAGGCGCTGGCGGCGGCGAGAGTAAAATTGCCCTAATGGCTGCCAGCGGCGATGTCCCAGATATGATTTTCGCCAAAGGCGAGCTGTCCAAATTGGTAGATGCAGGACTCATCCTCGATTTGACCGATTTGATTGATCAGCATGCGCCTAACATTAAAAAGATTTTCAGCGATAACATGAACCGTTTGAAATACAGTAATGATGATCAATCTATCTATTCCATCGTAACGAACATGGGGGTCGATAACGAATACTTCGATGCAACTGGCGGTTTTGAGATCCAGCACCGCGTATTGAAGGAACTCGGTTATCCGAAAGTTCGCACCCTGCAAGATTATGAAAACGTATTGAAGGAATACTATGCGAAGCATCCAACCACGGATGGACAGCCGACGATTCCGCTGACCTTGAGTGCAGATGATTGGAGAATTATGATCACAGTGACCAACCCGGCTTTCCTGGCTACTGGCGCTCCAGATGACGGTGAATACTATGTTGACCCGGAAACTTATGAAGCCAAGCTGCATTATAAACGTCCTGAAGAAAAAGAATATTTCCGCTGGTTGAACCATATGTACAATGAAGGCTTGCTCGATAAAGATACTTTCGTTCAGAAGGAAGACCAATACAAAGCAAAAATCGCCAGCGGCCGCGTGCTCGGTTTGATTGACCAGGAATGGGGCTATATGGATGCGGAAAATGCCCTGAAAACTTCAGGAAAAAACGAATATACCTACTCTCACTTCCCTGTCACACTGAGTGAAGAATATGTTGATCATTCTTTCCAGCCTGCTGGGGTAGACGGTTATGGTATCGCCATTACAACCGCATGTAAAGACCCTGTCCGGGCGATCAAATTCCTCGATTGGCTCGCTTCCGATGAAGGCCAAGTTCTTAGAAACTGGGGGATTGAAGGAAAACATTATACTGTTGACGAAAGCGGAAAACGGATCATTCCGGCTGAGATTACAGAAAGAAGAATGAATGATACGGCGAACTTCACAAAGGAAACAGGCCTCGGCAACCCAGGCGGATTGTATTTTGTAATGAGCGCGCGTTATGGTGATGGAGTTAAAGATTCTACAGGCAATTATTATACGATCAACTTCCCGGAACAAATCGTAGAGCTTTATTCTGATGCTGAAAAAGAGTCGTTACAAGCTTACGGCGCTACTACCTGGAAAGACTTGTTCCCTCAAGAAAGTGATTTTAAAGCGAAGGAATGGGGCGCGCTTTACAATATGCCAGTACCGACTGACGGTGATTATCAAGTGATTTTCAAGAAAACACAAGATATTATTCGAAAGCGTATTCCAGAGGCGGTTCTCGCCAAACGCGAAAACTTCGACAAAATCTATGATGATTTCCTAGAAGAGCTGAATAAAGCCGGTGCGGAAAAAATGGAAGCAGAGTACACAGAGCTCGTTAAGGCAAGAGCCTCGCTTTTCACAGGCAAAGACATTCAATAGATTAGCTTTTGGTATAGATTAACGAAAATTGTATAGTGTGAATTATGAAAAGGCCCGTAATTGCTCGGGCCTTTTCTCTAAGTTTGTCCATCATGGGGGGGAGAAAATGAGCAGAGAACGCCAGTTTGGCAATGAGGAAACAAAGCTGTGGTACAATCAGCCCGCTTCCCGCTGGGAAGAAGCGCTTCCTGTCGGAAACGGAAGGCTCGGGGGAATGGTATTTGGCGGGGATCGCAGTGAACGGATCGCCCTGAATGAAGATACGCTCTGGTCGGGCTTTCCCCGCGACCCGCATAATTACGATGCGCTTCGTCATTTACAGCGGGCGCGTGAGCTAATATTTGCGGGAGAGTATAGGGAAGCGGAGCAATTGATTGAAGCTAAAATGCTCGGCAGGCGTACGGAGTCCTATCAGCCGTTAGGCAATTTGAAATTAGAGCATATGGGTATAGAAGCGACAACGGATTATTACCGGGAGCTGGATTTGGACACGGGCATTGCCACGGTGACGTACCATGCCGACGGTACCCAATTTACGAGAAAGGTGTTTATCAGCGCGGTCGATCAGGTATTGGTTGTCCATCTGACAGCAGAGGGACAGAAGACGATCCATCTAGGTGCTGCTCTACATTCTCCGCTTCTGCACAGTGTCGGCGGAAACGATGAAGGGGACGGACTTGTTATGCGTGGTCAAGCTCCGAGTCATATCGCTGACAATTATAAGGGGGATCATCCTCAATCCATACTTTATGAAGAAGGGCTGGGGTTGTCTTACGAGGTGCATTTACGTGTGCTGCAATGCGGCGGGACGGTGATTGTACGAACGGATGGACAGCTAGAGGTATCCGGCGCAAGCTCAGTAACGCTGCTGCTTGCAGCGGCTACCGATTTTGCTGGTTATGGCATTATGCCAGGAGCGGGCAGTGGAATAAGCATGGCGGAGAAATGCAATTCACCGCTGGAAACCTCGCTTGGGCAAGGGTATGAATTGCTGCTTCACAACCACATCGAGGATCATAGAAAGTTGTTCCGCCGGGTGGAACTGCAATTGGGTTCGGAGTTGAAGAGGGTGTCCCAGCTGGAGCCGGGTGCGCAGCAGAAATCGGATCAGTTGGCCAACAGCTCGCTGCCTACTGATGAGCGTCTAAAGGCTTATCAGTCCGGCAAGCCTGATCCGATGCTAGAGGTGCTGTATTTTCAATATGGCCGGTATTTGCTAATGGCTGGCTCGCGGCCCGGCACGCAGCCCGTTCACCTGCAAGGAATATGGAACCCGCATATGCAGCCTCCTTGGAATAGCAATTATACGACGAACATTAATACCGAGATGAATTACTGGCCTGCGGAAATCTGCAATTTAAGCGAGCTGCACGAACCCTTGTTCAATTTGATCAAGGACTTGAGCGAGACAGGGGCACGTACGGCGCGGATTCATTATGGGTGTGCGGGCTGGACTGCCCATCACAATGTGGATTTGTGGAGAGCCGCTACCCCGTCGGACGGGGAGCCGAGCTGGGCGTTTTGGCCGATGGGCGGGGTATGGTTATGCCGGCACCTGTGGGAGCACTATGCCTTTAACCTGGATAAAGGCTTTCTAGCAGAGACGGCCTATCCATTAATGAAAGGCGCCGCGGAATTTTGCCTCGATTGGCTTGTGCCAGGCCCAAGCGGAGAGCTTGTGACTGCCCCTTCGACTTCGCCGGAAAATAAGTTTTTGACAAAGGAAGGGGAGCCTTGCAGTACATCCGCAGCTTCCACGATGGATCTGTATCTCATCCGGGAACTGTTTGAACATTGTATGCAGGCAGCTGAGCTTCTGGAGATCGACGGGGAATTCGTTCATAGGCTGGCGGAGGCGTTAGAGAATATGGCCAAGCCGGAAATCGGCCTGGACGGACGATTGCGGGAATGGATTAAGGATTATCCGGAAGCCGAGCCGGGGCACCGTCATGTATCCCATCTCTACGGCCTGTACCCTAGCAATGCTATCACGCCTTCCCGCACGCCGGACCTTGCGGAGGCAGCCAGGAAGTCTCTGGAGAGCCGGATTTCTCAAGGCGGGGGCCACACAGGCTGGAGCTGCGCTTGGTTGATCAACCTGTATGCACGGCTGAAAGACGGAAATGCGGCGCATCGTTTCGTGAATACATTGCTGTCCCGTTCAACGTATCCGAATTTATTCGACGATCATCCGCCGTTTCAAATCGACGGTAATTTCGGCGGAGCGGCTGGAATTGCCGAGATGCTGCTTCAAAGCCACGAGGGGACGATAGAGCTGCTGCCTGCACTGCCGGAAGCTTGGCCGAGCGGCCGCTTCAGCGGCCTGAAAGCAAGGGGCGGCTTCACGGTTAGCGCAGCTTGGGAGAACGGCCGCCTGAAATCAGCTGCCCTGACCCCCAGCTTAACAGGGTGGGGGGCAGTCCAATATGCGGAGCCGTTAAGTATTCAAGCTCTTGATGGAACCATCGTCAGTACAGGGGAACGCTTCTGGGCCGAGTCGGGCGAGACGTACTTTATTCAACTACGGAACTAAGACATTACAACCGATGGGCTGGGCCGTCCATAGCCCTAGGATAAACCTGTTGGCAATTGTTATAATAAACATTATTAAGAGGGGGAGATCTTGTGAGCAGTAAACGGTACATGATCGGTTTAGGCTTGGCAGCCTTACTGGCAGCCTTATTGACAGCATTGCTGACAGGATGTTCCTCTGCTTCTTTGCCAGCACACGAACAGAATTTATCCAGTGAAGTAATGTCAGAGGAAGCGGGAACAAGCGTACAGGCGGAGGCGCAAGAGCGTTTTGGAGGAACTGAAGATCCAGAGGCAGGGCGGAACTCTGAGCAAGAAGGGACGAAAACTGGCCTAGGGACGGAAACGGAGCAAGGAGAGTCAGAAGCTGACCAAGGGAATGCAGCAGAGCAAGCAGGGGCGAAAGCTGAGTCAAATTTAGAGAGCGGTCAAGCAGAGAAGGGGCAGGCAATCGAGCAAGCAGGGGAGGAAGCTCAGCTGGAAGCCAAGGCTGAACAAGCTGGAGATCAGCCAGTTGCCGAGATTGCGAAAAAGCGAGCGCTGCCTGAAGGGTTTGTTTATGTGGATGAGGTGCTTGAACATGCTTTTTATGAAATTCGCTATTATAGTGAATATAACTTTGTTGGAGAACAAATCGACGGCTATTACGCACCGTTTGCTATTTTAAGCAAGCAAGCCGCAAATGCTTTAAAAAAGGCGGAACTGGCGTTGGAGCCGCATGGTTATGCATTGCTTATTTATGATGCTTATCGCCCGAAAAAGGCGGTAGAGCATTTTAGCAAGTGGGCGGCAGATGAGCGGAATATAAAGATGAAGAAGGAGTTTTATCCTGACATTGACAAGAAAAATGTGTTCAAGCTTGGCTATCTTTCACATCGGTCAGGTCATTCACGCGGCAGTACTGTTGATTTAACATTGGCTGATCAGGAAACAGGAGAGCCGCTTGACATGGGCGGAATACATGATTTCTTGGGTGAGATTTCCGCACACGATGCCGCAGGCTTGACTGAAGCGCAGGCAGAGAATCGTTTGCTGCTGAAAGAAACAATGATTGCTGCAGGCTTTAAGCCGTACGGCAAAGAATGGTGGCATTATACGTTGAAAAACGAGCCGTATCCAAAGAAGTATTTTGATTTTGATGTGGAATAGCGATCGGTAGACGTTTATACATATAGATTCTTTAAATAACTTCATTCATCATCAGATAATACTGTGCTACTCTTCCCCCGGTTGGCCTTGACCGGGGGCTTTTGCTTTGAATTGTGCCGCGCACAACTATTTATTAAGAATACACTTTACGGAAATGCTGCGGCGTCATGCCGGTATTTTTGCGGTATGTAGCGACGAAATGGCTTGGATCGCGAAATCCGGTAAGCTCGGCGATCGTGGCGACCGTTAGCTCGGAGCGGCCGGCCAACAGCTCCTTCGCCTTATGGATGCGCATCTGTACGAAATAGGCATATGGCGATAGCCCGAAGGCCCGCTGAAACAATTTGCTCAACTGGCGCCCCGACATTTGAGCAATTTTCGCAAAATCATCAAGTCCGACGTCGCTGTCGCTGAGATGTTCTTCCATCCATTTTAATACGGGGATCAGCCTTTCAATATTGCGGGAACTATACATCTGATTGATTTGACCGTATTTGCTCAGCATGCCCAGGAAACGATAGGCATCGGCCGATGTTTCTAAGCCAAACATATCTGTGTCCGTATCGAGCCTGGCCAGCATATGGCTCAGTAAAGTCACAAAGGTTGAATCGGAATCAAGGCGGTATTGCGATGAAGTTTGCACGCCAAACGAAGATATAATTTGCGCAGCCGCCTCGCCGCCAAAGGTCAAATAATAAGTGCGCCATATTCCTGGACCGGCAGACTCGTAACTATGGGGCAGACCCGGAGGCAGCAGCACTCCTGTCCCTTCGGTCAGTCTGATTGTTTCGTTGGCATAATTGAGAATGCCCTCGCCTTCCTCCGTTTGAATCCAATGATACTTGGGATAACCGTCTGGCCGGATGATTGGCTCCTGGTCGGGATTGTAGCCGATACTCTCTACGCTGATCGGCAGTCCGGATGTGCCTGACGGCGAGAATACGAAGCGGCGCATTGCTTTTGCAGTCAATCGGATCACCTGCTTAAATAAAGTTCCATATTATTATATCCTTAATCAATATTATTATATATATTGCAGGATGTGAACATATTACAATGATAATATAATTATATTTCATTAAAGGATGTGCATAGCATTGATTAATGATAAACTGCCGAAAATTTGGTATGGCGGAGATTACAATCCGGAGCAATGGGGACCTGATGCATGGAGCGAGGATGACCGTATGTTCAAGCTAGCGGGCATTGACGTGGCGACGATTAACGTGTTCGCCTGGGCACTTCTGCAGCCGGATGAAGAAACCTATAATTTCGAAGCTTTGGATGCAACGATAGAGCGTTTGTATAACAACGGGGTGTACGTATGCCTCGGGACAAGCACGGCAGCCCATCCGGCATGGATGGCCAAGAAATATCCCGATGTGCTGCGCGTAGACGTACAGGGCAGAAAGCGTAAATTCGGCGGCAGACATAATTCCTGTCCGAACAGCCCGACATACCGGAAATATTCAACACTGATCGCTGGAAAGCTGGCCGAGCGTTATAAGGATCATCCCGCTCTCCTGATCTGGCACGTGTCGAATGAATACGGCGGGTACTGTTACTGCGACAACTGTGCCAAGGCGTTCCGGGTATGGCTCAAGAGACGTTACAACACGATCGAGAATTTGAATAAAGCTTGGAATACGCGGTTCTGGGGACATACTTTTTATGAGTGGGATGAGGTTGTTCAGCCTAGTGAATTGAGTGAGGAATGGAACGGCAATCGTACTAATTTTCAAGGCATTTCTCTCGACTACCGCAGATTTATGAACGACAGCCTGCTGGAATGCTACAAACTGGAGCATGACGAGATTAAGAAGCATACACCGCAGATTCCGATAACGACTAATCTAATGGGAACTTATCCGGAGCTGGATTATTTTAAGTGGGGCAAGGAGATGGACGTCGTCTCATGGGACAATTACCCATCGCTTGATACCCCTGTCAGCTTCACAGCGATGAGCCATGATTTAATGCGTGGGCTTCGCAGCGGGCAGCCATTTATGCTTATGGAACAAACGCCAAGCCAGCAGAACTGGCAAGCCTATAACTCGCTGAAACGGCCTGGTGTCATGCGCCTGTGGAGCTATCAGGCCGTGGCCAGAGGGGCGGACACGGTGATGTTCTTCCAGCTGCGGCGTTCGGTCGGAGCGTGCGAGAAATACCATGGCGCCGTCATTGAACACGTAGGGCATGAGCATACTCGGGTGTTCCGGGAATGCGCCGAGCTGGGACGTGAACTGCAGCAACTGTCCGACAAGCTGATCGATGCGAGAACAGAAGCCAAGGTGGCGATCGTATTCGATTGGGAGAATCGCTGGGCTACAGAGCTGTCGAGCGGACCGACTGTCGCTCTGAATTATGTCAATGAAGTGCATAAATATTATGATGCGCTCTTCAAATTGAACATTGAGGCCGATATGGTCAGTGTGGAAGAAGACTTCAGCAAGTATGATCTCGTTATCGCTCCGGTGATGTATATGGTCAAACCGGGCTTTGCCAAAAAAACGGAGGATTTCGTAGCAGCTGGCGGCACGTTCGTCACGACCTTCTTCAGCGGCATCGTCAATGAGAACGACATTGTTACGCTGGGGGGATATCCGGGAGAACTGCGTTCCTTGCTGGGCATTTGGGCGGAAGAGATCGACGCGCTGTTCCCGGATCAGAAGAACAGAGTCGTCATGAAGCAGCCGTGGGGAGAGCTTCAGGGTGAATACGACTGCGGCCTGCTGTGTGATCTGATTCATTCCGAAGGGGCGGACGTTCTGGCCGAATATGGCGATGATTTCTATCAGGGCATGCCTGTTCTCACGAAAAATCAATTTGGTTCCGGCCAGGCTTATTATGTGGCGAGCAGCCCGGAGGAAACATTCTTACAAGGTTTCCTATCCAACTTGTGCGCTGAGAAAGGGATCAAGCCGCTGGTAAACGCCGGAGAGGGTGTGGAAGCTGCACGCCGCGTGAAGAACGGGAATGCTTACCTGTTCCTGCTCAACCACAACGCAACTGCTGCTGAGGTGGAGATCGGCGCAGATGAGCAGAAGGATCTGCTGACGAATACGACGGTCAAAGGCACTGTTACGGTTCCGGCCCGCGGCGTGATGATCTTGGAAAGTTTGCTGAAATAGTTTAAACAACGTAAAAGAAGCTGGCTTTAGTAGTAGATTGTTCTACTAGGGCCAGCTTCTTTGCTTTTTATAGAAGGATGAATCTGAGTCTCTTTTCTGTGACCTAAATAATCAAACCGTTAACTGTTCTCCAAAATCGTATTTAACGTGCTGCGGTCAAGACCTCGGACCAGCTTTATCAACAGCTCTTTGGCCGCTGCGTAGTCATCTGTGTGTATTATCGAGGACGATGTATGGATATAGCGGGAGCATATACCGATTACGGCAGACGGAACCCCGATGCCGCTTAAATGGACCTGACCCGCGTCGGTACCGCCTGGAGATACGAAATACTGGTACTTGATGCGGTGCGTGTCCGCCATATCCTGTATATATTCAAGCAGCCCGCGGTGCGTAAGCATCGTCGGATCGTAGATGCGCAGCAGTGTGCCTTTGCCCAGCTGTCCGAAAGCCCGTTTATCTCCGGTCATATCGTTGGCGGCACTAGCGTCAAGAGCGAAGAAAATATCGGGCTGAATTAGATTGGCCGCTGTTCTGGCGCCGCGCAGCCCGAGCTCTTCCTGAACGTTGGCTCCGCAGTACAGCGTATTCGGGAGCTTCTCCTCGTGGAGCGTTTGCATCAGCTCGATGGCCAGACCGACTCCATAGCGGTTGTCCCAGGCTTTGGCCATAATTTTCTTAGGGTTGGCCAGCGGTGTAAATTCGCAAATCGGCACAATTTGCTGACCCGGCTGGATGCCGAATGATTCTGCCTCAGCTCGATCATCTGCTCCTATGTCGAGATACATCGCTTTAAGATCTACAGGCTTGCTGCGAGTAGCTTCATCCAATAAATGCGTCGGGGTAGATCCAACTACGCCGATAATGGACCGCTCAGGGGTAATGATCTGCAAACGCTGAGCCAATACCGCCTGGCTCCACCAGCCGCCGAGCGGCTGGAACAAAATCATGCCTGCCTCAGTAATTCCTGTTACCATGAAGCCGACCTCATCCATATGTCCAGCAACCATTACCTTGGGTCCCTGCTCGTCTCCACGCAGCACACCGAACAGGCTGCCTAGTCGGTCTTGTACAAATTCCTTCGTATATGCTGATAGCTTCTCTTTCAGGCAAGCTCGAAGATTTTTTTCAAATCCGGGTGCCGCAGGAAATTCAGTTAATTGTTTAAATAGTGAAAGCGTCTCTTCATTCATCTGTCGTCTCTCCTTCCGTTATTTTCAGTATGAACGAGCTTTTCCAGATTGTCTATTATGTGCACCCTCATTAATGATGAAGCATATATTGCAGAAGAGTGTGCTGCAGGCAGGGAAATTAGGAAAGCAAAGAGGCATAGGAAAATCAGGACATCAGGAAGGTATAGGGAGGTACAGGGAGGCATCGGAGGCAATGGTGATGGAACGTTATAGAAAAGATTGGCTAATAATTTGCCTGTTGTTTATTTTGCTCGTTATTGTACTTCAATTTCTGTATCCGCTCCAATAATGGAAAGGCAGTGATATTCCCTTAGTATCGGTTACAGAAGATCCGTTTATTATTCTACAGGACTATTGTATTCCGGAGGACAGAGGGGAGAATAAAAAAGTCAGTCAGGTAAGCCGATGTACAAGTGTAAAGCAGGGGCTGCCATAATCGAATAATACGTAAGGTGTTGGGATGGGGGTGTCCCAAGAGTAGATAAATCTATTTGAGGGATAGCTCTCTTTTATGAAAAGGACAATAAATTGAAAAAAAGAGCCGGCCAAGAGATGTTATTCTTGGCTGGCTCTTTTTCTTTGCCGACTTGCCGCCGCCTGCTTTAGCAGGTTGTGGGCAAAAAAGCCACCCGACCTCCAGGCTCACTTTGGGTAAGCCGCGAAGCAGGAAGCGTCGAAAGCCTCGATTACTTTTTATCTGGCCAAATACGCTTTCCGGTTCGTGCATTCGACGGACCGACAGGTTGTATCCTTCCTCGCTGGCCAACTTTTTACGGATCTGCTTCTTATAATGAAGTAGGTTAGGCTCACTTGGATTTCTCGATTACCGACGGCTTTGGTGCAAGAAGACTTGAGCGGACAGTCCTTACAATTCACGTTGCCATAGTGCCGCTTGTGAATCTCAAAGCCGCTTTCCGTTTTCTCCCGTGCTAGTCCAAAACAAGTATAATTGTCGGCATACAACCTCCACTTTACGCCGAGCATGAATCGCGAAATTCCCCGTTCTAAATGGATTTATAGTAGTTAGCTTCTGCGGTAAAGAAGGAAAAGTAGATTTAAATGGATTTCATGTCATTAAAAGAAGGGAATTGTCCACCATGGGCGGGATTCTTGATTTTAGGTGCATAAAATCCCTCTAATCCCCTGAAACATTCGTTTAGAGCATAATTAGATACACGAATTCCATTTAGTTTTATTGACGGCCTAATGTTCGGCAGCTTAATGGTTCGACAGACAAAAAATAGAAAACGGTTCGAGTGTCACTACTATAGTAGTAAATTTGCTGATATGGATGATTTACCAAACATAACAAGCATAAAGGTGGCAAATAATATATGTAATCTTGGAAATGGAGGATAGTGGTCATGATTTTTCTATGGGCGTTTATTATTGGAGGATTATTCTGTGTAGTCGGCCAGTTGATGTTTGATGTGCTGAAATTGACTCCCGCTCATACGATGAGTACATTGGTTGTGGTTGGCGCTGTAATGGAAGCTTTCGGATGGTATGATCCGCTGATTAAATTTGCCGGTGCCGGGGCATCCGTGCCTATAACCAGTTTCGGAAACTCACTTGTACACGGTGCGCTAACCGAACTGCAGAAGGATGGCTGGATCGGGGTCATTACCGGGATATTTGAAGTGACGAGCGCCGGAATTTCGGCAGCGATCATTTTCTCATTCCTGGCAGCCCTTGTGGCCCGGCCTAGAGGATAGCCGCAAGTGGACAAGCAGGCTACAATATGACATGATCCCCCTTGCTTGTGCGGGCAGGCTTTAGGGGGATATTTTGATTTCCTTCTATATATAAATAATAAATAATGAATTATTAAGCAAATAAAAAATTACGTCGCGGCTATGAGTGTACTTCCCCTCCCACCTTCATGTACAATAAGTATAAGCATGACGAATTATGTCTGGGGAGGGAATAATTGATGCCCGTAAGAGAGCAATCGATCCAAACAATATCTGCTGTCCGAGCGAACCTAGAAGCTTGCATATTAGGAAAAGAATTTGAAATAACCCTTCTGCTTACTGCTCTTCTTGCCGGAGGCCACGTATTGATCGAGGATGTGCCGGGTACGGGGAAGACCCAGCTTATTAAAGCTATGGCAAAGTCGATGAGCGGGGATTATCGGCGCATACAGTGCAACCCGGACATTTTGCCGAGTGATATTACAGGCGTATCGGTATTTCATCCTCACGAGGAACGCTTCGTTTTCCGGCCAGGTCCGGTCATGACGAATATATTGCTGGCGGATGAAATCAACCGGGCTACGACCAAAACGCAGTCCGCCCTTTTGGAAGTTATGGAAGAGCGAAGTGTGACCGCAGATGGCCATACATATGAGCTGCCGCACCCCTTCATGCTCTGTGCCACGCAAAATCCAATCGATTTTGAAGGTACATATATGCTGCCGGAAGCGCAGTTGGACCGTTTTATGATGAAAATAGCGATGGGTTACCCGGATGCAGCAACAGAGAAGGCTATGCTTCATTTTCACGCCAAAGGCCAGCCTGCAGATCAATTGGAGGCCGTGACCACGATGGAGGAAATCGCTGCCATCCAGAAGGAAATCCGCGAGGTTCACATCAGTGACGCATTAAGCGATTATTTGCTGAGCATCGTCCGCCGCACGAGGGAGCACGACGCTGTCATGCTCGGTGCAAGCCCGCGCGCATCGCTCGCGTTTGTAATGGCGGTCAAAGCTTATGCTTTCCTGCAGGAGCGGGATTATGTATTGCCGGATGACATCAAAACCTTGGCTTCATATGTGCTGTCACATCGTATTTTGCTGCGCCCGGAAGCCCGCCTTGGCAGCATGAATACGCAGCAGGTGCTGCAGCAAATTATTAATCAGGCGAATGTGCCGGTATCCTCGGTAGGTTAAAAGATGCGAGCCTGGCTGGATACATGGAAAACGGAGGTTCGTTCGCCGAAGTTTTGGACCTTGGCATCATTATGGATAAGCTGCCTGTTCTATGTTTTATTTCAGGGAGGCAAAACATCGTTTATGCTGCTGGCGATGGTGTCCCTGCTCGTCTGTTATTGGATTCTCGGCGGAATAGGCGGAATCCGGCGTATTAAAGCGGCCCGGACGATGTCGTTCGAAGGAGAACAGGTGCTGCTCCAGGCCGGGGATCGGGTTCAGGTCCGGCTGCATCTTCAGCTTCCGCGATTTATGCCGCTGCCTTATGTCGTAGTTCGTGAAGTGATGCTGCGTCATAACGGGGAATCCTGGGCTTTTGAAGACAGTGTCGTGCCTCAGATTCGCGGCGAGGCCGAACTTATTTATAACACCCCTGCACTGGAAAGAGGTAAATACGAGTTCGCAGGAACCGAATGTACTGCGGAGGATATTTTCGGATTAGTGGAGCATAAAGGGGTGTTTCAGGCTGCCGGGCATTTTAGAGTGCTGCCGAGAACCGTCTTTATTCCGCAGTGGCAGCTGTACAGCCGCAATTCACGATTGCCTGGCCCGGAGACAGCGTTGTCGAATTCCCGCCGGGAAACGACGCAGATTAACGGGGTCCGCGATTATGTATATGGTGACCGGATATCGAGAATACATTGGAATGCGACGGCCAAGACGGGGACATGGAAATCCAAGGAATTTGAGCATGAGTCGCTGCCCAAAATCGTCCTTGTCCTGGATGCCCATACGGTCAGCTATGCTGCACCGCCGCAATTTGAATTAGCGGTCTCTATCGGGGCCTCCCTGCTGGAATACGGCTCCCGGGAAAGGATCAGCATGGGATTGTGCACGCTCGGCAAGCATGTCCGCCGATTTGCACCAGCCGAAGGATACATTGAGCGCCAGGAGATGATTCATCATCTCGTGGATATCGATGCGGACGGTTACGGAAGCTATAAGGACAGGCTGGAAGAAATACGCGACTTTTTTCCGCCCGGCTCTTTTTTTATCCTGATTAGTCCACTGACGAATGAGGCGGCGATGAGCGTATTGAATTGGGCAAAATCACGCCAAATGATCCCTTATCAAATCCAGGTCGGCAGCGCCAATCCGAGCGGTGGAACCCGTTCGTATTGGCAAGGCGCATTGCATGGCCGGGGCATCCGGGCTGTTCATGTCTCCTCACTGCAGGATCTTCCCGCCGCGATGGGAGGAGGAAAGATATGAACAGACCGTTCAAGCAGAGCGATCCTTTATGGTATAGACTGTTCATGATTTTGTGGCTGCTCATCGTCGCCCTGCAATGGATTGATTATACGGAGCCGATCTGGTTTGAGGAGACAACCGTCATCGTATTGTGTACGCTGATTGCTGTTTCGTTATGCGAAGCTTTGCTGCATTTCCGGCCGTGGATCAACTGGACGGTAAAGGCGCTTGCCGTGGTAGTCATTCTGAGAGTCGTTTTGGGCAGCTATATTTATTATCCTTCGGGTCCGCTGTTCCCGGATCAGGTGAGGCAATTAGCGGAAAATGCATCGCCTTATATATGGTTTGCTTTAGCGGCCTGGGGGCTGTTTGATCTGCTGCTCCGTCTATTGAATGATCGGACCCGGGTTATGATATTTCTTGGCTTTAATTTGGTGTCTTTTACGATTCTGGACTCTTTTACATCTTATTATTTATGGGGAAATGTGGCGTGGCTCGTCTTCGCGGGACTCGGCTGGCTCGTATGTCTGCACTTTCGCAAGTTTCAGCTGCGATACCCCGAGGGCTGGGTTAAGCTGCGCAATGAACCGTTAAAAATCGCTGCGAATATTATCGTTATTTTCGCCGCAGTGCTGTTGATCGGGATTAGTATGCCTGCGGTATCCCCGACTCTAACTGACCCGTATTCGGCCTGGAAAAATAGAGGACGCGCAGCTCAGGGCCTGGCGCCAGGCTCCGCAGCTACGAGCGAAGTGAGCATTTTCACCGACCTCCAATCGCAGGAAGAGATACTGTCCGGATATAGCCGAGATGATACGAATTTAGGGGAAGGCTTTGAGTTTAACTACAGCCCCGTCATGACGATTACTTCCGATGTCCGCTCCTATTGGCGGGGGGAGACTCGGCGCATCTACACCGGGGCCGGCTGGGCTGATTTGAGCATGGAAGGGCGGAATACCCATTTCTATGCCGGAGGATCGGAGAGCGAGCCTCTGGTCAATCGTGGAGCAGGCAAGGTAAAGACCAAGTCGGTTGAGCAAATTGTGACGATGCAGACGGAAAGGGCTTATCCCGTTATATTCGGAGGCTATTCCATCAGCAGCATTGAGGTGCTGGATGAGGAGGCCCCGCGGCCGCGGATGAATTGGGCCAGCAAGGAAGCCGAGCTGTATTGGAACGGTTTTTCCGACGCTGTGCAAGGCTATAATTATCCGAGGCAGTACAAGGTAGTGGCCGAAATTCCGATTATACCGGTGGAGGAATTAAGAAGCTCCGGCTATGATGCGCTCTATTCGTCTTCAAGCATAGACAGCCAATACCTGCAAATCCCGGCGCAGTTCCCGCAAAGGGTTCGGGATTTGGCGCAAGAGGTCACGGCGGAAGGGGACACCCCTTATGAGAAAATGGAGCTGCTGCAGGAATATCTGCGGCAAAATTACGAATACACCAATCAGCCGGATTTATCGCGCAAACAAAGCGGCGACTTCGTCGAAAGCTTCCTGTTTGAAATAAAGCAGGGCTACTGTGATTATTACTCCACTTCTATGGTCATGATGGCCCGCTCGCTGCAAATTCCGGCAAGGTGGGTCAAAGGCTACGCCCCCGGAAGCATGCCGAGCTTCGAGACGCTGCAGCGATTTCCGGAAATGGATAGCGGCTACAGGGTGAGCAATTCCGACGCCCACTCCTGGGCGGAGCTGTATTTCGGCGAAGAGTATGGCTGGATTCCATTTGAAGCTACACCGGGCTTCAGCTCGACGATGCTGACACCTGAAGAAGAGATCGAGGAAGTGCTGGCTCAAGACATGGAGGATGACTTTGAAAGTCATGATGAGCAGGGAAGCTTGTTCGATGAAATAGATGCGCGGACATTGCGCTGGGTGTTCTTTATATCTGTAGCTGCGCTGTTTGTGTCTGTCGCTTATCTATTCCGGGCGGAGTTGTATTTTGCCCTCGTAACAATCCGGCTCGGACGATCCCTGACTCCAGGGGAGAAAATCTCGGTTGCAGTGCTAGGTATCGTGAAGCGGCTGCGCAGGCAAGGGATATACCGGGACGGTCATGAGACCGTCAGAGAGTCGTTTGAACGTTGGGGAAAAGAACAGCCGCAATGGGCTGACATCCTGAATTCCCTGCTGCTTCGCTTTGAGAAGGCCAGTTATAGTCCTGATACGGTATCAATGGACGATTGGCGTGAAGTGAAGGAGCTTTCGCATAAGCTTTACAAGGCGGTTAAGGCAAGGAAGGGGATCAAGTTCTTTACATGGCGGAATGACTTTAATGATTAGATGAAGGAATGTCCCTTATGCGCTTGCATCGGGGACGTTTTCTTTTTTAAAATATAAGGAAGTCGGGTAAAGATTGTGGTATAGTTTGTCGTATGAAACCGAGGTGAACGTATTTGTTTGAGAGATTTTTGCCGAAGCTTAGAGTAAACAGTGTATTTGATATCGATTTGGAAAGCCTTTATGCTCAAGGGTACCGCGGCATCATTACGGACCTTGATAATACCCTTGTCGGGGCAAAGGCTCCTTTGGCTACGCCCGAGCTTGTGGACTGGTTTGAGAAAGTGAAGAATTCCGGGTTTAAACTTGTCATTGTGTCAAACAATAATCTGGACAGGGTGTCAAAGTTCGCAGCCCCTTTAAATATCGAATTTGTGCATAAAGCAAGAAAACCGTTAGGCTCTCCCTTTCGCAGAGCATTAGGGATGCTGGGGCTGGCTCCCCAGGAGGCCATCGTTGTCGGCGACCAGTTGATGACCGATGTCTACGGGGGCAACCGTATGGGATTGTTTACAGTATTAGTGCTTCCGATCGCCGTTGCCGAAGAAGGACTTGGTACCCGGGTTAACCGCCGGCTGGAACGAATCGTCAAGCGCCGGCTTCATAAGAGCGGATTATGGCTGGAGGAGGAAAATAAGTGAGAGAGGAACAGGGCGCAATCTATACCGGGCGCTGCAGCGGCTGCGGCATTCAGCTGCAGAGCGAGCACAAGGACAAGCCGGGCTACATTCCGGCACAGGCCATGGAGAAAGAAATTGTCATTTGCCAGCGCTGCTTCCGGATTAAAAATTATAACGAATCCTCCTCTATTACGGTGGAGCAGGATGAATTTTTAAGGCTGCTGAGCCAAGTGGGCAATAAAGAGGCGCTGGTTATTCATATTGTGGACATTTTTGATTTCCAGGGCAGCATTATTTCCGGCTTGCAGCGGTTTATCGGCAACAACCCCGTCCTGCTGGCGGTAAATAAAATCGATCTTCTGCCCAAGGTAACCAATTGGAACAAAGTCCGCAACTGGGTGCAGAAGGAAGCGAAAGAAGCGGGGCTCAAAGTAGAGGATATTATTTTGTGCAGCGCAAAGCAGAGCAGCGGCTTTGACCGGTTGCTGGATGCCATAACCGCGTCTCGCGGCAAACGCGATGTGTATGTCGTCGGTGCGACGAATGTAGGAAAATCGACGCTGATTAACCGGCTCATCCGGGATTACAGCGACTTGGACCAGGAGCTTACCGTTTCACGCTATCCGGGAACGACGCTGGATATGGTACATATTCCGCTGGATGACGGCCATTCCATCATCGACACGCCGGGGATTATGTATCCCTCCCGGTACAGTGAAATCGTAAGCCCCGAAGATCTCGGGGCACTGCTGCCTGACAAGCCCTTGAAGCCGGCCGTATATCAACTGAATGAAGGGCAAACCCTGTTCTTCGGAAGCTTTGGACGCTTTGACTTCATTCAGGGAGAGCGCCAATCGTTTACGTGCTTTGTCAGCGGGCGGGCTCCGATTCACCGGACGAAGCTGGAGAAGGCCGATGAGTTGTTTGCGGAGCATGGAGGAGAACTCTTGTCACCGCCTCATCGTGACAGCTTGGACAAGCTTCCTGACTGGACAAGACATGAGTTCCGGATCCCGAAAGGCCGCCGCATGGATGTGTTCATTTCGGGCTTGGGCTGGATCAAGATCAATAGCGAGGCGGGATCGGTAGTAGCGGCTCATGCGCCGAAGGGAATCAAGGTGCTGGTACGTCCTTCGCTAATATGATAGACGGTTTCGAAGGAGGTTGTTGAGTTGAATAATGAGGTAAAGAGTGCTGGCGGATTGCCGTTGCTGCTCGGTGTCATGGGAGACCCCATTTCGCAAACGAAGTCGCCGGCCATGCATGGCGCTGCGCTTGAAGCAGCAGGCCTTGCCGGCACTTATGTGCCGATGCATGTTAGGAAAGAGCAGCTGAAGGATGCAATCAAGGGCATTGCCGCTCTTGGATTTCGAGGCGTGAACGTGACCGTTCCCCATAAAGTGGATGTTATGAATTATGTAGATGTCGTGGATGAAGCGGCCAAACAAATCGGTGCAGTAAATACGATTGTGAACGATGGCGGGGTTCTTACCGGATACAATACGGATGGTATAGGCTATATTCGCTCTCTCAAGGAGGAAGCCGTTGCTGACTTATCCGGAAAGCATGTGCTAGTGATCGGCTGCGGCGGCGCGGCGCGGGGGATCGTATATGCGCTGCTGCAGGAGAAGCCGGGGAGCGTCATCATCGCTAACCGCACGATAGAGAAGGCGCAGGAGCTTGCCGACGAATGGGCCCATTTGGGAGCCATCAGCGCCTGCGGCATGGAGGAACTGGCTAACGTCCTGCAGGAAAGCCATATCGACATTGTCGTTAATACGACGTCGGTCGGGATGTATCCGAAGGCCGGTGAGCTGCCGATCCCTGCGGAGCTGCTATCGCCTAATATGGTCGTGAGCGATTTGATCTACAATCCGCTGAAGACCGAGCTGCTGGTTAGAGCGGAGTCGATCGGCTGCCGAATTCATAACGGGCTTGGCATGTTCGTGTATCAAGGCGCTTACGCCTTCGAATATTGGACGGGGCGTCCTGCGCCGATTGAAGCGATGCGCACCGTTGTCTTAAACAGCTTGCAGGTATAATCATCAATTAATATATTGTGGCTTTCATGGAACTTTAAACATAAGCAGTACATTTGAATGTTAAGGGGTTTTGTACTACATGCTCACAGGAAAACAAAAACGTTATTTGCGCAGCCTGGCGCATCATCTTCAGCCGATTTTCCAAGTCGGAAAAGGCGGTACCAACGACCAGGTCATTCGGCACATTACGGAAGCGCTGGAACGCCGCGAATTGATCAAGGTGTCGATACTGAACAACAACCTGGACGATCCGCAAGAGATCGCTTCCGAGCTGGCCGAGGGCGCGGGCGCCGAGCTCGTGCAGTTGATCGGCAGAACGATCGTGCTGTACAAGGAATCGCGGGAATATAAGCAAATCGAGCTGCCTTAAGCCGGGCGGGAGGGACAGGAATGAAGAAAGTTGGCATAATGGGGGGCGCGTTTGATCCGATCCATCTCGGCCATCTGTTGGCCGCGGAAAGAGCCCGCGAGCAGTTTGAGCTGGATGAGGTATGGTTCATGCCATCCCATACGCCTCCCCACAAGCATCAATCCGGCGTCAGCGGAGAGCAGCGCCTTGCCATGGTAGCGGAAGCGATCGGCAGCAATCCAGCATTTAAGCCGCTGGATATCGAGCTGCGCCGGGGCGGCGTATCTTATACGGTCGACACGATCAAAGAGCTGCGGAATCAGCATCCCGATTTGGAGTTTTATTTCATCATAGGCGCGGATATGGTCAACTATCTTCCCAAGTGGGAAGGCATCGATGAACTGACGGAAATGCTGAAGTTCATCGGACTGCAGCGCCCCGGAAGCTTTCTGGAGCTTGACGCTTTGCCGCCGTTTATCCAGGATGCCGTTTATTTGGCGGAGATGCCGCTCGTCGACATTTCATCCAGCATGATTCGCAGCCGATTGTCTCAAGGCAAGTCGGTAAGATATATGATGCCGGACTCGGTCTATGATTATATGACAAGGAGCGGTTTGTATGGGCTACAGCCGTGAGGAATTAATAACAGCGGTGTCCGGTCAGATGCCGGAGAGACGCTGGGGACATACGCTCGGCGTTATGGAGTCTGCAGTCATGCTTGCCGACCGATTTGGCGAAGATGCGCATCGGGCGGATCTGGCCGCACTGCTCCACGATGTGGCTAAGTTTTGGCCGATTGAGCAGCAGGAGGCGGTTATTCGTGATCATGGGCTGAACGCTGAATTGCTTGACTACGACAAGCAGTTGCTTCATGCAGAGGTCGGGGCGTTCGTCGCCCAAAAGGATTACGGCGTAGAGGATGCAGGGGTACTCGATGCGATCCGTTATCATACCTCCGGCCGTATCGGCATGACCAAGCTGGATAAAATAATATGTCTTGCCGATTATATCGAGCCGGGTCGTGACTTTCCGGGTGTGAACCGCATTCGCGAGCTGGCCGGGCATAGTTTGGAGGAAGCGCTCGTAGCCGGGCTGGATTCAACTATATCGTTCCTGATCGAGAAGCGAAAGCGCATTTTTCCGCTCACTGTGTTGGCGAGAAACGATTTGATTCAACAAATAAACCGTAAATAAACCATAAATAGGACAGGTATAAGCTGTGAATAAATTGTAAATATACAATCCAACGGCTATACAAAAAAACGACTATAATAACCAATCAGGAGGTTCGTATGAATGCCGATTTCACCTAAACAATTGTTGGACCTGGCCGTAAAGGCAGTGGATGAGAAAAAAGCAATGGACATCGTGGCGCTGGACTTGCAGGGCATTTCGCTCATTGCCGATTATTTCGTCATTTGCCACGGGAATTCGGATGTGCAGGTTCAATCCATAGCGACTGAAGTTCGCAATCGCGCACATCAAGCTGGCGTAGATATCCGGGGCATCGAAGGAATGGATTCCGCCCGCTGGGTTCTGATGGACTTGGGAGACGTAATTGTGCATATATTCCACCGGGATGAACGTGAATATTACAATATCGAGCGGCTTTGGTCCGATGCTAAAGTTGTGGAGACGGTATGAGTCTGATTGCGGGCACTGTAGTATCTCTCCCTATTGATCGCGAGGTTTCTCCCTACGGTTATTTTCTAACCAACGGGATGCAGGACGTTCTGCTGCATTATTCCGAACTGACGCGTGAAGTTAAACCGGGTGAGACGGTGGAGGTATTTCTGTTCTATGACACGGAAGACCGTCTTGCTGCAACGATGAAGAAGCCTTTATTGACGTTAGGCGAACTTGCTCTCTTGGAAGTGGCGGATGTACATCCCCGTCTTGGCTGCTTTCTCGAGATGGGACTCGGCCGCCAATTGCTGCTGCCCATCCGGGAACTGCCGGAGCTGCGGGAGCTGCATCCTCAGGTGGGCGATGCCGTCTACGTCATTATGGAGCATGACAAGCAGGGGCGATTGAAGGCCAAGCTTGCCGGCGAGCAGGAGCTGGCGCCGATGACCTTTCACGCTCCGACGACGTGGAAGAACGAGTGGGCTGAGGCTATCGTCTACAAGCCGCTGCAAATGGGCACATTCGTCGTTGTCGATGGCGGCGTGCTGGGCTTCGGCGTGATCGGCATGATCCATTCCTCGGAGCGCAGCCGGCTGCTGCGTCTTGGCGAGCGCGTCAAGGTGCGCATCGCCCATATCCGCGAGGATGGGCGGGTTAATCTGTCGATGGCTCCGCGGAAGGAGATCGGACGAAACGAGGATTCGGAACGGATATTGGCTTATTTGCAGGAACGCCCTGGCGGCGGAATGCCTTTTTCGGATGCGACGGCACCGGATTTGATCAAGCAGCGCTTCGGTATTAGCAAATCGGCATTCAAGCGGGCGCTGGGCAAGCTGATGAAGGAAGGCAAGGTTACCCAGAGGGAGAACTGGACTTATTTGGTCAAGCCGGATGGGGAGAACATAAGCGATTCCGCTAAGGGTGAGTAAGCATTAAGCCTTTGCAGTACAACAAAATGCTGCTGCGTGCTGCTGCGGCGGCGCGGTTGCGGTTGCCCGGCGGCACAAAAATATAGCGGCAGCCAAAGCAGTATGCCAGAGCAGCGAGCCTGGGCAACAAGTCAAAGCAGCGGGCCAGAGCAGCGAGCCTGGGCAACAAGTCAAAGCAGCGGGCCAGAGCAGCGAGCCTGGGCAACAAGTCAAAGCAGCAGGCCAGGCAGGCGTGCGGCATCACAACAGCAGCTTTATGCGCATATAGAAAGTCAGGTGACAGCGTGGCATCTTATCGTAAATTTGCCTATGTATACGACGAATTGATGGAAGATATGCCTTACCCGGAGTGGCTCAGGTTTGCGCGGACTGCCTGGGAACGGCTAGGTATGCCGCGGACGATCGTCGAGCTCGGCTGCGGCACGGGAAGCATCACGATCCCATTGGTGAATTCGGGCTTTGAAGTGACGGGAATCGATCTATCTGCCGATATGCTTGCCGTCGCGCGGCGTAAAATGGAGGGTACTTCGCAGGGGGTACGGCTGTTTCGCGAAGGAAGCGTCCGTTGGGTACAGCAGGATATGCGAGACTGGGAGGTGCCGGAACCGGTAGACTCCGTCATTTCGTTCTGCGACTGTCTCAATTACTTGCTGGAGGAAGAAGATATCGTTCGTACGTTCCAAAGAACGTATAGCGGGCTCAAGCCGGGAGGAACGTTTCTGTTTGATGTCCATCATCCCAATACGCTAAAGCGCTATGATGAAGAGCAGCCGTTTATTTGCGATGAGCGTTCGGTCTCCTATATTTGGACTTGCGAGCGCGATGCCGCCCGGGATGAGATTCAGCATTATTTGTCCATCTTTGCCCGGGAAGAAAGCAGCGGGACCGATATGTACCGCCGGTTTGAAGAGACGCATATTCAGCGGGCCTACGATCCGGCATGGATGAAGAGCGAACTGCTTCGCTGCGGATTCCGTGAGGTGACAATTTATGCCGACTTCGAATGGGTTGAGGCGGTCGACGACGCGGCTCGCCTATTTTATGTCGCTGTGAAATGATAAGAGATAATTGAGTTCATATCGATGATTAGCCATTATTTCGCCATTATGTATCGATTGTTTATCGGGCTACCCTTTTCGGGTGGCCTTTTTTAGCAACTACCGCTTGATAAATTGTGCAAATCACAAGTATGGAAGCGGAGAGGCGGAGAGGCATATCTTAGAAATGAACAGTTTGGCTGATCATCCCGATCAGGTATAATGAATGAATTATGCAAATCATTATCCAAAGTAGCGTGATAATTATGAACCCCATTGTTGGGCTATGGCGAAAGTTTCAAAGTTTGCGTCTCGTATCCAAATTGATCATCGGGTACGTTGTTATGATCGTCTTGCCATTTTTCATTTTTAGTGTTCTGTTTTACCGGGAAATGAACGAGAATCTGCTCAGCCAGTTTTTATCCGGAAAAAGACAGTTTATGGAGCAGGCCTATAATAGTCTGGAAGCTGACCTGGTCAAAATCGAGTCAGTCTATTCGCTGTTTCAAAACAACACCGCATTAACGGAATACTTGAACGGCGCATATCATAGCGACTGGGAAGTCATCTATAACTATAAGAAGGAAATACTGCCCGTAATCTCCTTTACATACTTGGGCAACAAGCATATTTCGGACATTCGAATTTATAAAAATAAGGCAGATGTACTGTCGTTAAATCAAGATATTGTGAATGTAAGTGAATTATGGGCAAAGCTCCAAGGCGATAGCGGCAGCGTCGGCAATAACAGCAATAGCGGCGACAACGGCAATAGTGGTAATGGCAGCAATAACAGGAACAGCGGAAATAGCGGTAATAACAGCAATGAAAGCAACAGCGGAATTGGCATCAATAGCAGCAGTCCCTATGAGGAGGAGCTACGTGCCCTCAAGCCCAAGGAAAGTCTTTGGCTCGTCGAACAGCAGGAGGAAGGACAACTGCCGAAATTGAAATATTACCGTAAATTATACACGGATACTTACTCTAAGGAGCTCGGCTATCTCGAAGTTACGATTGGTGATGAGGCTCTGAAGCAGTTTATGAGCCTGCTTAGCAATTCAAGCGCTTCGTCGAGTATTTTATTTGCCGATGTACAGCGGCATAATCTAGTTGTGGCCAGGCAATTGGACCCCGGGCTGGATGTCAGCCAAATGCAGCGAATTATAGATGCTGTTGCTGAGGGGAATAAAACCTCTTTTTATATGAATAAAAATACGCTGCTAATCACCTCAGCCTATTTGGATAAGCTGAATCTTCGTGTGATTGAAATTAGCGATACGCTGGGGCAGTTTCCGTCATGGCGGCAAAAAGAGCTTATATTCGTCATTGTTTGCGGGGGCCTGCTGGCGGTTTTGTCGGCGATGTACTATTTAATCGTATTTTCCATTACAAAAAGGATCATCGGATTGTCCCGTCATATGAAACGGGTTGATTTCAACAATTTTACCGAGTACCGGGGCAGAATTGGCCCGGATGAAATCGGGTTTCTGATCTCATCCTATAATTCGTTGATCAGACGTGTCGACGAGCTGACCAATACGGTCCATAAAGTAGAGCTGATGAAAAAGGAAGCGGACTTTAAAATGCTGCAGGCCCAGATTAATCCGCACTTTCTGTACAATACGCTGGAGACGATGCGAATGCATGCCTTGCAAAGCGATGAGCCGGATGTAGCCGAAATGGCCTGGTCGCTTGGCAAATTACTTCGCTACAGCCTGTCCAAAAGTGAGAATGATACAACGCTGCGTAGTGAGTTGGAGCACGTTGAGCATTATATCGCAATTCATAAAATTCGCATGGGAGCACGGCTGGAAGTACAATGGCATATCGCTGAAGAAATAGCGGACAAGCTCGATGAGTTTCGCGCTCCGCGCTTTATTTTACAGCCAATGATTGAGAACAGCATTCAGCATGGTCTGGCGAAGAAACGCCGGAAAGGGATGATCAGCATATCCATCGCGGAGCAGCCGGAAGAAATCGTCATTACGATTGCAGACAACGGAGCTGGCATCGAGCCGGAACGGTTGGAGGTCATCCGCAGCATATTGGACGGGTCCATTTCTTCAGAGCAGATTCCTTTTTCGGGTGGAATCGGAATTCACAATGTTCATGAACGGATCAAGGCGTTCTACGGGGGAAGCTTTGGTATTTCTATGAGCAGTGTGGAAGGAGAAGGGGCGGTCTGCACGATAAAGGTCGGGAAAAAAAGGAAGTAACAAGCAATGCTATATAAGTTGAACTAATGGAAATGGATGTGGGCAAGTACGTAAAATGTTCAAAAGGTCGCCAAGGTCGCTGTTACCCACCAAGCTGTCGCATATTAAGCTGGCTGTGCCGTAAGTTGCGTAGACCAAGCTGTCGCATATTCAGCTGTCTGCGCCGTAAGTTGCGTAGACCAAGCTGTCGCATATTCAGCTGTCGCACCTTAGGATACCGTACCGTAAGTTGCCAACCCTAGGATGCTAGACCAAGCTGACGCACAACAAATGGAATTCATGTATCTAATTATGCTCTAAACGAATGTTTTGGGGAATTAGATGGATTCCATGCACCTAAAATCAAGGATCCAGCCCATATATAAAAACTTCCCCGATTCTAAGGACACTAGATACAGTTAAATTTACATTCCCTTCTATCTCGTAGAAATTAACTACTATAAATCCATTTATTCTCCTCGGCATCCTTTTTCCCCCTTACCCGCATCCCATTCTTTAGTTCAACTTATATAAGTAGAGGGTCTGATCTTGCATCAGACTCTTTTTGCTGCTTTTTACATAAAATTCGCTTTGTCATCGCCGGAACCTTAAGATAGGACAGCAATCGGCTTAGTAATGATCCGTATTCATAAGCGGGAGGCAATCTTATAATTGTATGTAACTGATAGGAAGGGGGGACGTAATGAAAACGAATACAAACGATGCTATGCGCGAGCTTCCCCTAAACTGGCAGGGCGATTCATTAGGGAGAAGATTCAAGAAACAAATCGCATTTCAAATTTTCGTATGGTTTGGCCTGGCTTTTTTGCTAGTTTTCTCGTATGCACCGATGTTCGGTATTTTGATCGCATTTAAGAACTATAAAATATCGTCGGGCATTTCGGGAATTTTCACCAGTGAATGGGTAGGGCTGCGCTATTTTCGCGAATTGGTGCGGGATTATAATTTTCCTAACCTTGTTCGCAACACGCTCTCCATAAGTGTGCTTAAGCTGATCTTCTCGTTTCCCGTACCGATTATACTGGCGATCATGTTGACGGAGACGCGCAGTGCATTTATGAAACGCTTCGTGCAGACAGCCAGCTATTTGCCGCATTTTATTTCGTGGGTCATCGTCAGCGGTATGGCATACGCCTTCTTCTCTGCAGAGACAGGCTTAGTGAACAACTTATTAATTTCGTTACATATGATCGATGAACCGCTGAAAATATTGACGGATCCAAATTCGTTTTGGGGTCTGGCGGTCGGTTCGGCCATTTGGAAGGAAGCGGGCTGGTGGACGATCATCTTCCTGGCGGCCATTGCGGGCATCGATCCGATGCTGTATGAAGCGGCCGAGATGGATGGCGCAGGCAGACTTAAACGCATATGGCATGTAACGCTTCCCGGTATGAAGGCGGCGATTGTCTCTGTTCTTATTCTGTCAATCGGCAGCATACTCGGCGGCGGCCTCGTTGGTTCAAACTTTGAACAAGTGATGCTGCTTGGCAACTCGCTCAATAATGACAAGTCTCAAATTATCCAAACCTACGCTTTTAATGTCGGACTTGCTCAGGGAAGATACGCTTTTGCGGCGGCGGTTGATCTGGTGCAATCTGTCATCGCAGTCATTCTGGTCGTGTCCAGCAATGCCATAGCGAAGAAAGTGGCAGGGTCAAGCCTGTACTAGTGCAGTGCGTAAACTACTGCTCTGACCAAAAGGCAGCGAGACGATAGAGGAGGGCCATCATAAACATGAGAACAACCGTCGAAGATCGTGTTGTAAACGTTGTTAATTACATTTTGTTGACTATTGTGGCGCTATCCACATTGTATCCGTTCTACTATATTTTGATCGCGTCATTCAACACGGGAACGGATACCGCACAGGGAGGGCTGTTTCTCTTCCCGCGCCAGTTCACACTGGAAAATTATAAGTACTTCTTCAGCAAACAACAGTGGATTGAAGCGTTTGGCATTACTGTGCTCCGCACCGTTGTCGGCACAGTAGCAGGTATTTTGTTCACAAGTCTGGTTGCATACGGATTAGCCAAAAAGGATCTGATTTTGCGGAAGTTTTATTATATTGCCGTTATCGTCGCGATGAACGTGTCCGGGGGGCTCATTACTTATTACGTCATTCTTCGCAGCATTCATTTGCTGAATACGTTCTGGGTGTATGTCATCCCGTCGATGCTCAGCTTGTTTTTTCTATTGATTGCGGTTTCATTCTTTCAGGAAATTCCGGCGGAGCTTAGCGAGTCGGCCCGGATCGACGGGGCTGGGGAACTCAAAATTTTCATACGCATCATTCTGCCGGTCTCGCTGCCGCTGCTGGCAACGATGTGCTTGTTCCTCGGCTCGGGGCAGTGGAATTCCTGGCTGGACTCTGCATATTTTGTGCAGAACAATCACTTGCGGACTTTGGCTTACCGGATGATGGAGGTCATTAATCAGGCGAATATGCCGACGGATGCCCAATCGGCGCAGTACACGGCACAAGCGAAGGTAACCTCCTTCTCCGTGCAGGCAACGGCGATGATTATATCGGTATTTCCGATTATCTGTGTATATCCGTTTCTGCAGAAGTATTTTGTGCAGGGGATGATGCTTGGTTCGGTCAAAGGCTGAACCTCGATTAAATAATAGATATAAATCAATGAACATCATCAGCAACACCATCAAAAGGAGGAGTACAGCAATGAAAAAGTTTCGCAAAATACTACTGACGGCTACGGCCATGCTGCTCGTAATGTCGCTATTGGTCGCTTGCGGCAGCAATAATGCATCCAAGGAAAGCCCGGCAGCAAATGGCGGAAAGACTGAAGGAAACGGGAGTTCATCTTCTGAACCGGTAACTTTGAATTTGTTCGTGGATCAGCCATGGTGGCCGTTTAAGGACTGGTCAGGGGACATTCCCGAGGAAATTACGAAGCGGACAGGCATCCGCTTAAATGTTACTGTAGCTACGGATGAGAAGCAGCTGCCGATTATGCTGGCCTCGGGTGATTTGCCGGATTTGGTCGTCACGAGTACGCAATATCAGCAAATGTCTAATTCTGAAGCCGCTTACCCTTGGCAGGAATTAATTGATAAATATACGCCGGATTTTAAAATCGATCATGATCGAATCGCCGTGAATACGGTGAGCGACGGAAATTATTATACGATCCGCAACAATTTCTCCACAGCGGAGGAATGGAAGCAGCATGAAAAGTATGCCTTCTCGAACGGCGCAGCTATCGCGGTCCGCTCCGATCTGATGGAGGAAATGGGAAATCCAGAAGTGAAATCGCTGGAAGATTTGGATGCTCTGTTTGGACAGGTTAAAACGAAATATCCGGACATGATCCCGCTGGTGCTTACACCGACGCCAACGTGGGCGAAGGGGTATTTTGCCCAAAACTTTGGGGCTATGATTTCAGGCTTGATTGAAGAGAACGGCAAGATGTTGTATGCGCTTAATACCCAGGAATTAAAAGATATGTACCTTTATATGAATCAATTGTACCGGAAAGGGTATATCAAAGCGGAAAACCTGGCTTACAAGAGCGAGGATCAAGCCAAGCAGCTTGCCACTACAGGCAAAGCCTTTGCTTATGCCTGGGATACGTCAGGCGCGGATCGGCTGACCGCAGCTACGCAACAATCGGGATATTCATGGGAAGTGCTGCCGATTAAAATTTCGGATAATTTCAAGCATGAGCGTTATGACAGCGGCTGGCAGGGCGTATTCATTACTAGAAATAACAAGGACCCCGAGGCATCTATTAAACTGGTTCAATTTTTGATGTCGGATGAAGGACAAAAATTGGCGATGTGGGGCCAGGAAGGCACAGATTGGAACTATGACGAGAATGGAAATTACCCGGTGTTCCAATACAATTTTACGGATGAGGATATCAGGCTTCAGAAGGGAGTTTATTATTGGGGGCTGCTTGGCGGCAGTGCAGTAACGGAACAGCTGGCCTATTTTAATCCGGGCACCCAGACGACTAAGGCAAATCAAGAACTGAGCGCACTTACGACATTTAGGCCGGAAATAGGGATGGTGCGGCCGGATAGCGATACAGAGGAGCAAGTGATCAGCACGAATATTGAAAATCTCATTAAAAATGAAGAGTCGAAAGTGCTGCTGGCCAACTCGGAAGAGGAGGCAATTAAAGCCTATGAAACGATTGTAGAGCAGGCCAATAAAATTGGCATGCCTATATTGGAAGCTTGGGCGAACGAAAAATACGAGCAAGTCAAAGAGTTGTTCGAATAAAACGAGGTTTTGAACATGCTGTTGCCGCGAAAACCGCCAAGCGGGTTTCGCGGCTCATTGTCTAAGTTTGATTTCTACCATTGGCCTTGGAATTCTTGTTATAGGCGATGGAATTCTTGTTATAATTGAAGGGATTGGGCGGCAGCTGAATTATGGCCGCGCTAGGAAAGGGGATTGGATACTTAGTAAGGCGTACTGTATTGAGTTGCAGAGGACTGACTTCACGGCTAAGGGGGGCGGGCAGCTTGTTGAAACTGATGATCATCGATGATGAAGAGATTATTCTAAAAGGATTACAGCGGATGGTCAAGGCGGAACAGACGTTGTTTACGGATGTTGTCGGTGTGTCGGATAGCCTTGAGGCTCTCGAACTGATGGATAATTTCCACCCGGATCTCGTCATTACGGATATTCAAATGCCGGAGATGGACGGACTGGAATTAATCAGCCAGGCTGGACAGAAAAATGTGAATAAATTTGTGATTATTACCGGGTATGACGACTTTAATTACGCCAGGCAGGCTATTCGCCTGCAGGTTGTCGACTATTTGTTGAAGCCTGTGGATCAGAAGGAGTTCTCGCAGCTGCTGAAGCGCATCGCTTCAAGCATTGTGGAGGAAAAATACCGCGTGCTGAATCAGGCGGGGGAAGCTGCAAAAGCTGCAAAAGCTGCAAATGCTGCAAATGCTGCAAATGCTGCAAATGTGGAAGATGCAATGGATGTTTCTGCTGACGGAAGCTCCAGCAATATCAAGCTGTTTGAGCAATATATTCAGCAAAATTTCTCGCGCGACTTGTCTTTAGAGGAGGTCGCGGACTATTTAAGTTTGCACCCCAACTATTTATGCCATCTGCTGAAGCAAAAAACGGGCATGACGTTCGTACGGTATTTACGCCTCATCCGGATTGAGCGGGCAAAGGCTATTTTAACCCACAATCCGATTATTCCGCTGGATCAGGTCTCACGCAAAGTGGGCTATGAAAATCCTCGTCATTTTTATAAAGTGTTCAAGCAGTGCGTTGGCCAAACACCGGGGAGCTACCGGGAAGAAGCGGTCAATCGCAATAAAGTAAAGTCATTTTGAATATGCGATCGGAGTGAGAGGACAGTGCACAGAAATAATAGAGTTATTTTGTTTCAAGGGGATTCGATTACGGACGGGAACCGGGATCGTCTGGGCGATAAAAATCATATCCTCGGACATAGCTACGCTTATATGATCGCGGGCAAGCTCGGGAATGAATTTGCTCAACAGCAACCGATTTTTATTAATCGCGGAGTCAGCGGGGACAGAGTTTCCGATCTGTATGCGCGTTGGAATGAAGATGCGATCTGTCTTCAGCCGGATTTGATCAGTATTTTGATCGGTGTGAATGATGCATGGCGAATTGTGGCTGGCGAACCGAGCGGTGCAACAGACCGTTTTGAAAGGGCTTACCGTCATTTGCTGGAGGAGACGAAAGATGTTCTGCCCCAATCGAAAATCATACTATGCGAGCCATTTATTCTGAAAACAGGAGCGACGGAGGAGAAATGGGAGCAATGGTGCAGACTGGTTTCGAACTATCAGCAGATTGTATGGGGGCTGGCCGCTGAATTTGACGCGCTGCATGTTCCGCTGCAGGCCGCGTTCGAGGAGGCAGCTCAAAGGGCTGAGGCATCATATTGGTTGTGGGATGGAGTCCATCCGACGGCCGCCGGTCATGATTTAATCGCTCGAAAATGGCTTGAAATCGTTGGGCGCAGCGGATGGCTGAAGGGGGGGATCAGCGATGAAGCTCCAATATAACAGGGCCGCAACCGATTGGAATGAAGCACTTCCGATTGGAGGAGGAAGGCTGGGGGCCATGCTCTTCGGCGGGGTGGAGCGCGAGAGGCTCCAGCTTAATGAAGACACGTTATGGTCCGGTAAGCCCGGGAACTGGAACAATTCGGAGGCAAGAGGAGCGCTGGATGAAGTACGCCGCCTATTGTCAGAAGAAAAATATGCGGCCGCTGACAAATTAGCAAAGTCGATGTTAGGGCCGTATGCGCAGTCGTATTTGCCCTTCGGCAATTTAATGCTGGATTTTGAGCATGGCAATTATGCGTCCGCTTACGAACGGAGTCTGGATCTGGAACAAGGCATTGCTCGGGTAAGTTACCGTATTGGCAGCATTCAATATTCCCGTGAAATGTTTGCCTCTTATCCTGACCGGGTTATCGTTGTTCGCTTGGAAGCAAGCGAGCCGAAAATGCTCAATCTGCATGTCCGGCTAGACAGCCCGCTGCGCAGCCGGGTAATGGCCACGCAGGACCGGTTGATCATCCGGGGCACCGCGCCAGAGCATGTTGACCCGAACTATGTTCATAGTGACCGGCCTGTAGTATATGGTGATTTAGGGCAGACGGAGGGCATGACCTTTGAGGGACGGGCTGCCGTCAAGCTGGAGGAGGGTTCAGCAGAATACGGAGCCGATGGAATACATATTTATGGTGCTACCGCTGCAACAATCTATTTTAGCGCGGCTACAAGCTTTCAAGCATTTAACATCTCTCCGCGGGCGGAAGGGAAGGAGCCAGCCGAAGCCGCTGAACAGGATTTGGTTGAGGCGTTAAATCGTTCCTATGAATCGCTGCTGGACAGGCATGTCGCTGATTATTGCTCCTTGTTCTCCAGGGTACAGCTTCACCTTGGGGAACGCTCGGCACCAGCGGATTTGAGTACGGATGAGCGGATAAGATCGTATGGCGCCTCCGATCCTGCCTTGGTGCAATTGTTATTTCAATATGGGCGGTATTTAATGATTTCTGGCTCACGTCCCGGTACGCAGCCGGCTAATTTGCAGGGAATATGGAATCAGGAGACGCGTCCGCCGTGGAGCAGCAACTGGACGCTGAACATTAATGCACAGATGAACTACTGGCCAGCTTTGACGTGCAATTTAGCGGAATGTCATGAGCCGCTGCTCAACATGATCGGTGAGCTGGCCGAGAACGGCCGGGATACCGCCGCGATCCATTATGGAACGAGAGGCTGGGTCGCCCATCATAATACGGATCTTTGGCGGCAAACCGCTCCCGCTGGAGGGTACGGGCATGGAGATCCGGTATGGGCGCTGTGGCCGATGGGCGGCGTATGGCTATGCCAGCATTTATGGGAGCATTACGCCTTTGGCCAGGATGAGAATTATTTGCGGGATCAGGCGTTTCCAGTAATGAAGGAGGCTGCGCTCTTCTGTCTCGATTGGCTGCTGGAGGATGCCGAAGGCCGCCTCATTACATCCCCGTCCACATCTCCTGAACATAAATTTGTTACACCGGAAGGTCTTGCCGGTTTGAGCGAAGCCACTTCGACGGACCTTGAGCTGATCTGGGATTTATTCAGCAATTGTATTGAAGCGATGAATATTTTGGGGATCGAGGAATCCCTCCGCCTGGAGTTAACTGAAGCGCGGAAACGCTTGCTGCCGCTGCAAACAGGCAAATATGGGCAGCTGCAGGAATGGGCGCAGGACTTCGAAGATGAGGATGTTCATCACCGTCACGTCTCTCATTTGTTTGCTGTCTACCCGGGGCAGCAGTTGACGGAACAAGCCGCGCCAGAACTGTTTCATGCAGCAAAACAATCGCTGGAGCGCCGTGGGGACGCTGGAACAGGCTGGAGCCTCGGCTGGAAAGTTGGACTGTGGGCCCGTTTTGGAGACGGGAACCGGGCTTTAGGGCTGTTGTCCAACCTGCTGCAACTAGTTCATGACGGAGTGGAAGACGCTTCAAAAGGCGGGGTATACGGCAACCTGCTTGATGCTCATCCCCCTTTTCAAATCGACGGGAATTTTGGCGCTGCGGCTGGCATCGCCGAGATGCTGCTGCAGTCCCATCAAGGCTGGCTCCAGCTGCTGCCGGCATTGCCGGACGCTTGGCCGAGCGGCGAGTTCAGCGGGCTTAGGGCGCGTGGCGGATTTGAAGTAAGCCTGAAATGGGAAGAGGGCCAACCCCGTCAAGCGAAGATTTATTCTTCCGTTGGTGGTGTTTGCAAAATACAGACGGCACATGCTCTGACTATCGAGGGTTTAGCCGGAAACAGCGGCGGCCTGGATTACCTTGTTAAAAAAGGGTTTGCCGAGTTTGATACGATAGCGGGCCAAACCTATACGTTGCGGTTTACAACGGGATAGTTTGATCAGGATTCAGCGTTTACCATTTCGGATGGGTTGTCGATAGCCATCCAAACATGCCCCGGGCCCGCTTCGTGAGCACAGGAAGTAGTGCGCACGAAATAAATCAATATACAAACATGCTTTACGGCCAGGTGCATGGAATGTGTACGAAAAATCGTACACAAGTGCTCGTGCAGCAGCCCGATGCAGAGATTGTATGCGATAAATCGCACACAAGTGCTCGTGCAGCAGCTCGATGCATGGAATGTGTACGATAAATCGCACACAAGTGCTCATGCAGCAGCCCGATGCAGAGATTGTGTACGATAAATCGCACACAAGTGCTCGTGCATCAGCCCGATGCATGGAATGTGTACGATAAATCGTACACAAGTGCTCGTGCATCAGCCCGATGCAGAGATTGTATGCGATAAATCGCACACAAGTGCTCATGCATCAGCCCGATGCATGGAATGTGTACGATAAATCGTACCCAAGTGCTCGTGCAGCAGCCCGATGCAGAGATTGTATGCGATAAATCGCACACAAGTGCTCGTGCATCAGCCGGATGCATGGAATGTGTACGAAAAATCGTACACAAGTGCAGGTGCAGCAGCCGGATGCATGGAATGTGTACGATAAATCGCACACAAGTGCTCGTGCAGCAGCCGGATGCATGGAATGTGTACGATAAATCGCACACAAGTGCACGTGCAGCAGCCCGATGCATGGAATGTATGCGATAAATCGCACACAAGTGCTCGTGCAGCAGCCGGATGCATCAGCCGGATGCGAGCGGAACAGAACTGAAATCCATTGCGGGAGTTGACGCTGATGCCGCCCAAGGATCATTACCTGCAATCGTGACGAATTGTCTACTTTAGCAACGAATGACTCAGACTGGACAGTTGCTGCATAGTAGCACCGGCCTTATTGCCAAACAAAATTTCGTCAAGCCGTTCATCTCCTCACCCTCAAAACAACAATACACCTAGGTTCCGGTTATTTTGGTTCAAGCTACTTTTTTTCTGCGAAAGTTGAGTTACAAATTGGAACACTTCCATATCAGTGATATTTTATCCTGATCTGGGAGTGTTTTTGTATTCCTTCAAATGTACATTTTGTGCATGGTTTGAGGTGTTGTTTGCATTCCTAAAAAATTGACCCTACCACCTAAAGATATGACATGTTTTTAGATTCTGATCCCCGATAAGATGAAATCAAGCAAAAGATTAGATATTTTACAGCGGTAGCAGCAACAAGAGCAACAAGAGCATCAGAGCATCAAGAGCAACAAGAGCAACAAGAGCATCAAGAGGATTACAGCATCAAGCCATCGCAAGAAATAGGCAACTAAGACACTATAGGGGGTTAAGTAAATGGGGAAAAAGTTAAGAAAACCGGCTGCACTGCTGCTGTCACTCTTTCTGGTCATTGGGCTGGCGGCTTGCGGCGGCAAGGATTCGAGCGGCGGAGGCAACTCTGCTGCGGTGAACGGCGGCGGGGAGTCTTCCGGCGGGAAGAAGCAGGAGACGACCAGTATTTTGTTCTGGAGCCCATTTTCCGGTGCGGATGGTCCGTTCATGAAGAAGATTGTAGACAAATATAACTCTTCCCAGGATCAATACAAGGTCAATTTCGTCATTCAGCCGAACGGAGAGTACTACAAGCAGCTTGACGTTGCGCTCAGCACATCCAAAGAGCGTCCGGACCTTATGATCATGCACGTGGATAATGTGCCAACGTACGTAAACAAAGATCAATTGCAGCCGCTGGATGATATCGCTTCCGCGTCTGGAATCAGCAAAGACGATTACGCCGAAGCTCCGGTCGAATATTCAACGATCGATGGCAAATGGTATTCCATTCCGCTTGATATCCATCCTGTCGTCATGTACTACAACAAAGATTTGTTCGAGCAAGCGGGTGTTAGCGGTCCGCCGACCAACCGTGCCGAGTTTGAGGATGCTGTCGCTAAATTGACCGATAAGGACAAAGGCGTTTACGGTTACGTACTTCCAACACTGTGGCCGCAGCAGTTCATTTTCCCATCCTTGGTATGGCAAAATGGCGGCGAGCTCTGGGATGGCAGCGATGTAGCCTACAACTCTCCTGAAGCGGTAGAAATGGTATCCTGGATGCGCAGTCTGGTCGATCAAGGTTATTCCCCAGGCAATGTTCAACAGGACGGAGAAAATACTTTGTTCCTGCAAGGCAAAAACGCAATTCAATTCAACGGTCCTTGGATGAAATCGCAATTTGATGAAGCAGGCTTGAATTATGGCGTGGCTCCGATTCCGCAAATCGGTAAAGTGAAAGCAGCAGCTTTTGCCGGCTCCCATGGTTTCGTCATTCCGAAAGCAATGACTGACGAAGCGAAGCTGGCCGGTATCGGCGATTTCCTGAAATACATGGCGGAGCACTCGATGGAATGGGCAGAGTCCGGTCAAGCGCTGGCCTCGAAGAAAATGATCGAGAGCGAGGAGTTCAAGCAGCTGGAAGTTCAAAGCAGTATCGCCGCAGGCTTTCCAGATGTCCAATTTGCACCAAACGTGCTTAACTGGGGAACGATCTCCGAGCCGATCTGGGGCGAGCTGAACAACGCGCTGCTAGGCAAGAAGGATCCGCAAAAAGCAATGGACGACGCTGTCGCGAAATCACGGCAAGCGATGAAAAATTAACGGCCCGAAGTAATTTAATGCAGAAGGAGACGGGAAATAGGCGGCAGCTGCTCTCTCGTCTCCTTCGATTTTCTGACACACAATGAAGCAACGCCCCAGGGCGGGAGGGATAAATCTATGGTGAAAAGCTGGCACTCCAAATTAACTTCATCATTGTTTGTGCTGCCTTATTTCATTTGTTTTACCGCTTTCTTATTGTTTCCGATACTTTATGGCGTGTATATTAGCTTGCATAACTTTGAGCTTCTATCGCCAGATCATGATTTTGTAGGCTTGAAGCATTATATAACGATTTTTACGCCGGACACCTATTTGAACAGCCTGTTCTTCAACGGGCTGTGGAATACGATTCAGTTCGTCATCTATTCCGTACCGCTGCTGATCGTGGTCGGGCTCGCGCTTGCCATGCTCATCCAGCATCTTCCAAGTAAAATCCGCGGCATGTTCCGCACGTTCTACTTTTTGCCGTATGCGTTATCCGCATCGGTCATGTCCGTGATTTGGCTGATGATTTTCGATACGAACTCCGGATTTCTGAACAGCTTGCTGATGAAGCTGAATATCCCGGCTATTCCCTGGCTGACCGACCAGCCGTGGGCCTGGGTGTCGCTCATTACGACGACCTTGTGGTGGACGATCGGCTTCAACATGATTATTTTCATCAATGCTCTGAATCAGGTGCCTGAGGATTTCTACGAGGCCGCCTCGCTGGACGGTGCAAATGCGTGGGATAAGTTTAGTCACATTACGCTTCCGACCATCAAACCAGTCATGTTGTTCGTAATGATCACATCCACGATCGCTTCGTTTAACGTCTTTGCCCAGCCGTTCCTGCTTACTCGCGGCGGCCCGGGGGACAGCACGAAGGTGCTGCTGATCAACGTGCTCGATCAGGCGTTCATCCGCAAGGAGATCGGCTCCGCCTCGGCGATGGCGATTTTGATGGCGCTGCTCATTATGATCATATCGGTTGTGCAATTTAAACTGACTTACGGAAATAAGGGGGAAGAGTCATGAGCATGAAACGGATCAAAACGCTGCTGCTCGTTCTTCTCGCTTCGGTGGTTGCCGTCGTTTTCCTGCTGCCGCTCGTATGGATGATATCGACGTCCTTTAAGAACGATTTTGAAGCATTGTCCGGGAAAATGAACTTTATTCCGCTCAAGCCGACCTTCGATAATTATATCAAAGGGTTTAGCGGAGAATTGATGAACGTTCCGATCCTGCAATGGATCACGAACTCGCTGATGGTCGGCATCGCGGGGACGGCGATCGTCCTGCTCATCGCTTCTATGGCGGCGTTCGCCTTGGCCCGGTTGAAGGACCTCCCGCTGCGCAGAACGCTGCTGTCGATGTTCATCGCCTCGCTGATGATTCCAGGCGTGCTGACGTTTTTGCCGATGTACATGGAGTTCAACGCGCTTGGGCTGATCAATACGTACGCTGCACTTATCCTTCCTTATACCGCGGGAGCTTTCGGTGTGTTTTTATTGTATCAGTTCTTTATTTCCTTCCCGAAGGACATTGAGGAAGCCGCCCGGATCGACGGGGCGAACAAGTGGAAGCTGTATACCAGCATCATGCTGCCGTCCTCAGTATCGATTATGGTCACACTGCTTATTTTCACATTTATGGGGATATACAATGATTTCGTTTGGCCGCTTTATGCTACGACTTCGCCGGAGATGCGCACGATTACGGCAGGGATCGCCATGATGGCCCAGGGCAGCTATACCCAGTCCTACGGCAAGCTGATGGCGATGACGGCGGCGGCGGCTATTCCGGTTGTTGTGATTTTCATTATCGGACAGCGTTCCTTCGTTAAGGCCATTACGCAATCTGCCATCAAGTGATTAAATCAACAAATCAAATCAACTGATCAACCAATTATCAAGTAAATCAACAAATCAATAGCATGTTCATATCTAGTCATGAGGTGAGGCTTGTGAGAGACAGGCGAATATTGCGCAAACGCAGGCTGATGTATGCGGCAGCCTTGCTTCTTGGCATCGCCGTCATCGTTATAGTAGGAGTGATTGGGATGAAACAGACGAACAGCGGCGGAACTGGCGGCCCATACAACGGACATGGGGGTACATTCAAAAATCCGTTGATCGATATGGATACCCCCGATCCGAGCGTGGTATACAAAGATGGATATTACTACATGACGTTCACCCATAACGGAACGGACGTCATGGTCATGAAATCCCGAACGATCGATTTTAAGCAGGCGGAGAAGAAGGTGGTCTGGTATCCGCCGATTGATACGATGTACTCGGCCAACCTCTGGGCTCCGGAAATTCAATATATTCGCGGTAAATGGTATATCTATTTCGCGGCGGATGACGGACAGAACGAAAATCACCGGATGTACGCGCTGGAAGCGGCCGGTGATGACCCGTTTGGCGAGTACGAGTTCAAAGGGCAAATTACGGACGAGACGAATAAGTGGGCCATCGATGGTCTGGCAATGGAGCATGAAGGGCAGCTCTATTTCGTCTGGTCCGGCTGGGAAGGGGACGTAAACATCCAGCAGAACACCTATATTGCGCCGATGAGCGACCCTTTGACGATCAGCGGACCGAGAGTGTTGTTGTCCTCGCCGGATCAGGAATGGGAAATGGCTGGCGGACCGCCTTACATTCAGGAAGGGCAAGCGATTCTATACCGGGATGGCCGTGTATTTATCGTCTATTCCGGGGCAGGGAGCTGGACTCCGTTCTACAGCCTTGGCCTGCTGGCTCTCAAGGAGGGCGGCGATCCGCTTCAGCCGGAGGATTGGGAGAGAGCGGCTGAGCCTCTGATGACGATGGATGAGGAGGCCGGCGTGTATGGTCCGGGGCATAATTCCTTCGTTAAATCGCCGGACGGCACGGAGGATTGGATCGTCTACCACGGCACGACCAGTCCTGCCGACGGCTGGAACAACCGCAAAGCCCGGGCGCAGCGTGTCACTTGGAATGAGCAGGGGCTGCCGGAGTTCGGAAAGCCGCTGTCCTTGGAAACGGCGATCCCATTACCATCGGGGTCGGGTGTCTATTTGGCCAAGCATGCCAATAGAGACGGAGACCGCCTCAGCTTCGGGAAATTTGCGGCAGCCGTTCCAACGGAGATACCGCTGCTTGTTCGCTACAAAAACGAGACGGGCGCCACCCGAACGCTCGAGGTGTGGGTGAACGACACCGCAGCGGGGTCGATACTATTGCCGGTTACTGCGCAGGATGAGACCGGTTATGCCTACGGACGCATTCGGCTAGAAGCAGGAGGCGGCGAGCTGGCTCTGCGGATGGATGAAGACAGTGCCGCGAGCGACATTCTCGGCGGAATTCAAGCGATCGAAATGACGAGATATGAGGCGGAAACGGCATCCTCTGGTCTTGAAGAGGCAATGGGCGCGGACCTGTCGGCCTCAAGCGAAGGCGTGATGAAGCTGACGAATGAGGAGGGCTCCTCAGCGGCATTTCGGTCGGTACATGTACCTGAAGCGGGCGAATATCGCCTGATCTTCGGTGTTTCCAACCCGGGCGATGAGGAAAGAACCTTTGAACTGGAGATCAATGGAAGCAAAGGTGCAAAGCTGACTGTTCCCGCAACGGGACGCAATGTTTTTACAGAAGTTGTGTTTGAAGGAAAGCTGCAGAGAGGTGATAATGAAATTATGATCAAAGAGGCTTCGGGAGATCTGAGCTTCGATTATATGGACATTATCGCTGACTAGATTGTAACTTTCTGAGTCGTTAGGAGACGAGAATATGAAGAGACATCGCTGGAATCGATACCGCAGCAGAGCAACGATCGGATTCATGTCATTAGCAGCACTACTGCTTCTGCTGCCCGGATGTACGGGGCAGGACTCGGGAGCAGCGCAGACTTCGAAGCCGCCTCATGTCGTGCGCCTGGAATACTGGACGCCCTTTAGCGGCGGGGATAACCAATTCATGACCGAGATGGTGGAGCGGTTCAACGAGGAGCATCCGGAAATCCAGGTTGTCCAGAAAAATTCACGTCTTGATGATTATTATTCTCGCTTGAAAACAGCCGTATTATCAGGCAATGCGCCGGACGTAGCTATCGTCCATTCAACGATCATGCCCCAGTTCGTTCAGAACAATTACGTGGAGAAGCTGACGGCGGAGGCCAAAGATATCGGCATCGATTGGAAGCGCTTTAATCCGAATATACTCCGCTCGGTATTATATGAGGAGGATTATTACGGGGTACCGCTCGACACGCATGCCTTGGTCATGTATTACAACAAAGACTGGCTGTCCAAGGCTGGTGTGCTGGACGAGGCGGGAAGACCTGTTATCCCCAAGGGAGCGGAAGGGTTCAAGTCCTTCTTAGAACAAATTCGGCGGACGGTTCCGCCCGATATCGCTCCGCTAGCCCAGCCCAGCACGCGGATCGATTCTGCCTGGCTGTGGTGGAGCCTGTACAACCAAATGATGGACGGCGGACAGTTCTACAGCGAAGACGGCATGGAGGCCGTATTCAACAATACCGCTTCTTTGAAGGCGCTCAGCTTTGTGAACAGCCTATATAAGGATAAGCTGATCCCGCCCAACATCAACGATGCTTTCCAATTGTTCTATGACGGCAAAGCGGCAGTGCTGATTACGGGGATGTGGGGAACGGGCGCCTTCGAGAAGGCGGCGGGACTTCAGTTCGGCGTCGTCCCCGTGCCGACTTTATATGATCAACCCGCGGTCTGGGGGGATTCTCACAACCTATCTATTCCCAGAAAGCGTGGGATGACGGAGGAGAAGAGAGAGGCGATACTGACCTTCGCGAATTGGATCGTAGGACATGGGGATATGTGGGCGAAGGCCGGGCATGTTCCCAGCATGACCGAGCTTACAAGTTCAGAGGTATTCAACCAGCTCGAATACCGGAGCGATTATGCCGCTACGGCCAACTACGTCGCTTACTGGCCGAGAAACGCCAAACAATGGAGCATCAACGAACGGATCATCAATGAATTCGAAAGAATGATCTATGGTTACCAGACGCCGGAGGAAGCGCTGGATGCGGCCGTGAAGAAAATCAATGCGGATTTGCGCAAGTGAGGGACAGCTATGATGACGATATTGCGACGAGGAATACATTGGCTGAGAAATTTGAAGCTGGCGCAAAAATTAATCCTCATTAACTCCGTTCTGATCGTAATTCCGCTCGGGGCGCTTGGCGTCTATGCGTTCACTAGCTTTCGGGGGACGATGGAAGCGAATGTCGGCGAGTCTCAGCTGCAGACGATGAAGCAGATCACGCTCAATATTGACACTTATATGGAGGAGTTGAACCGGCTCTCGCTGATGCCCTACCAGTACCATGATATCCTCGATTATTTGGCCTCGGAAAGAAAGCCCGGCGCTTCCTTGAGCCTGGAAGAGATTAGCCTGCTGAATAACTTCGTGTCCAAGGTGTTCCTGAATGGACGAATCGATATTATGGGCGTATCGCTCTATGGCTCCAAAGGAGCATCCTATGTGGTCATGCCGGAAAGCCAGTACGTCACAAGCTATAAGCTGGATGAAGATGCGGAGTGGCTGAAGGAGGCCCAGGGCCATTTCGGAGAGCCGATCTTTTTGACGACGCACGAGCTTAAACTAACGAGCGGCTCGGTCTACGAGGTGTTCTCCATCGTGAGGGAGCTGCGCAGTTTCGATACTGGACGGACGCTCGGCTACATCGTGCTTGACGTCGATCCGGCAGTAGTGGAGAAAATATTGGCGCAGGTACAACTTGGCCGGAGGGGGTCTCTTTATATAACGAATGCCAAGGGCGATCTCGTTATTCGCAAAGGCTCTGTCGTTCCGGGAGAGGACGGAGCCGCCGCATCGTTCCGCGGGGAAGGCGTGACCCATTTGGAATCGGACGGCGAACGGATGCTGGTCTCTTATGCCACATCAGAGCTGACGCAGTGGACCACCGTCGGAGCTGTCCCCGTTTCGGAATTGATGCTGGATAGCCTGCAGGTTCGTAATTCCATCACGATTATGGGAATTGTTTGCGTCGGTTCGGCGATGCTGTTCTCCGTATTTACAGCGTACCGGATTACGCTCCCCATCCGCAAACTGAGCCGACTGATGAAGAAGGTCGAGAAAGGCCAGTTGGAAGTAACGTTTCCCGTGAATCAATGGGATGAGGTAGGCCAGCTCGGTAGCGCCTTTAATAAAATGGTCTCCCGCCTAAGCGAGCTCGGCTATTTGCTCTATGAAACCGAGATTCGGGAGAAGGATGCGCAAATTGCTGCGCTGCAGAGCAAGATCAATCCACATTTTCTGTACAACACGCTTGGATCGATAAGTATGTACGCAGAGCTGGAAGGCAGCAAGGAAATTACGACGATGACAAACAATCTGAGCCGCATACTGAGGTATTCCTTAAATGCCCACCAGTCAGGGGTCGTTCTCAAAGACGAGATCGAGCATATCCGCCGTTATATGGCGATTCAGAAGCTGCGTTACGATGAGCGGCTGCATTTCACCCTGGATATCGAGGAGGCGGCGATGGATTGTGAGGTTATTCCTCTCATGATCCAACCGATCGTTGAAAATTCCTTCAAGCATGGACTCGACAAGGGGGTAGGCGAGGGACGGATCTCCCTGACCGGGGGCATTCAGGACGGCCTGCTGCGGCTAACCGTGGAGGACGATGGAATCGGTCTTACTACCGCGCAGCTTGAGCAGATTCGGCACAAGCTGGCCTACTCTCGAAATCTTGGCGGAGCCACGGGCAACGGACTTCTTAACGTACACCGGCGCTTTGTGCTTTATTATGGCGAAAGATACGGCCTTACGATCGATAGCATGCCTTACCGCGGGGTACGTGTCACCTTGACGGTTCCCGCTAAGCATATGCCGGCCCGTGAGGAGGATCGTGCACCGGCTGTGTTCCACTCCACATCATGACTTAACCAAGGAGGAGAATCTTATGCCAAAAATTCTGATCGTCGATGATGAGAAGATATTTCGCAAGGGTCTGCGGGCCATGATTACGTCCTTGGATCCGGAATGGGAGGTCGTCGGTGATGCCTCGGACGGTTATGAGGCCCTGGACCGTGCGGAGGCGCTGCATCCCGATGTTATTTTAACCGATATCCGCATGCCGCGGATGGACGGTATCGCTTTGCAGCGCGTTGTGAAGGAGCGTTTTCCGCAAACGGAATGCGTCGTGGTCAGCGGCTACGAAGATTTTACTTACGCGCTTCAATCGATGAGATATGGCGCCAAGGATTATTTGATGAAGCCGGTGGAGCGGAGCGAACTCGGGCGGATTCTTGCCAAGCTGAAGGAGGAGACGGTAAAGCGGGGCAAGGCTTCCGCTCCGAAATTTGATCAGGAGGAGAACGAACTTATCCGCCGCCATGTGAGCGAGTCCGTCATTGCAGGGTTAATGCGCGGCATGGTGCAGCAGCATCATGTAGATCTGCTGCGCAAAATTGGCGTTGATTTTGATCAGCCTTATTATTGCTGCTTTCTGATCAAGCTCGATAAGGGTTCTATAGGCTCAGAGCGGTATTTCAAAGCCGATCCCTCGCTGTTCCAGCTCTATATCCGTCAATTCGTGCAGGAAATGGTCAACAAACGGATGATGAAAGGGTATAGCCTCGTCCTTTCTGATTCGGAGGTGGCGGGCATTGTCAATTTGAGCAGCAAGGACAACTGCGGCTTGGTCGAGCTGGCCGAGTCGATCCGCAGGCAGATCACCTCTTTATCGAATCTCACCGTAACGATCGGCGTCGGCCGGGTCGCCAAAGGGGTCGATTCCATCTCGGATTCTTATCGTGATGCCGAAATCAGCTTGCTCTACCGGCTGATCGTCGGCGGCGACAAGGTGCTGCAATATGACACGATCCGCGGGGATCATGATTTATATCTCGAGGTCGATCCCGAATCCTGGGGAGCGATGGAGCGCGCCGTCCTGGAAGGACGGGTAGAGGAAGCGGCGAGCCGGGCGGAAGCGGAGATCGGCAGCCTGTGCCGGCAAGCGACGAGCCCCGAGCTCGTCTACCAGAAAATATGCAAGCTCCTAATCCATTTCTACGAATCGGCCGAGAAGCTGAATTTAACTAAGGCATGGCTGGGCGAGAGGGATATTCGCAGCCTCATATTCGATATATGCTCGATTACATCGAGTGAAGAGCTCCTGATCGAGTGCCGGATGCTGCTGACGGCCCTGTCCCGCTGCATTGCCGATTCCAGGCTGGAAACCTGGCACGACCCGGTGGAGCAGGCGCTGCAGTACCTCGAATCCAATTTCCATAAGCAGATTACTTTGAACGAGGTGGCGGGGCAGGTACATCTGAACCCGGCTTATTTCAGCTCGCTGTTCAAACAGCGGACCGGCACGACCTTCGTGGAGCGGCTGACAACGATTCGCGTGGAAGAGGCCAAGCGGCGGCTGATGGACAGCGATGATAAAATCGCGGCGATCGCCGAGGAAACCGGGTTTCCGAATTTGCGCCATTTTTACCGCGTGTTCAAACGGGAGGCCAAGCTCTCTCCGAAGGATTACCGCCGCGAGTTTCGCAAAGATTGTACGGAGCGTTCTTGAAGTTACATTTTTGAAGTTGCATTCTTGAATTTACGTTCTCTTGGAGCTGCATCTTTCAGCGAACAGAGAGGTTCTCATTCATATGACTTGACACTAACAGGAGGTAAAGATCAGTGACTAACATTCAGAACAATAAATCGATTCCGCGAGAGGAATATCCAAGACCACAATTCGTTCGTGCGGATTGGCTCAATTTGAACGGGGAGTGGGAGTTTGCCTTCGATGATGACCGAATCGGGGAGCAGGAGAAATGGTACGGGAATGACTACCCGGCTCCATATCCGCAATCGATTACAGTTCCCTTCGTATTTCAGAGCAAGCTGAGCGGCATCGGGAATCCGGAGTTCCACGATGTGGTATGGTACCGCAAAAGCTTCGATCTGCCGGAGGCGTGGAACGGAAAGCGGATCGTGCTTCATTTCGGTGCGGTCGATTACCTGGCCAAAGTATGGATTAACGGCCAACTGGCCGCTGTCCATGAAGGCGGACACACGCCGTTTCAGGCCGATATCACGGATTTGCTCGTTCCAGGAAGCCAGACGATCACGGTTCGCGCAGAAGATTTCAGCCGGGACATTACCCTGCCGCGGGGCAAGCAATACTGGCTGGAAAACTCGGCGAGTATTTTCTATACGCGGACCACAGGAATTTGGCAGACGGTATGGCTCGAGCCGGTGGATCAGACTTATCTGAAGCGGGTGGCCATGACTCCCGATATCGACCGGAACGAAATTCAACTGCATACTTTTGTGGAAGGCGTGCAGGGCGGCGCGACAGATCTGGAGCTTGAGGTGACGGTGTCTTTTCAGGGAGAACGGATCGCTTGCGATCGCTATAAAGTACTTCGCCCAGAGGAGCACCGCAGCGTTCATCTCCACGATTTTGCCGAGCATGGACTGGGCCGCCTGTGGTCACCGGAGCATCCGAACCTGTACGATATTTCCTTCAAGCTTGTCGGCGATGGCCGCGTGCTGGATGAGGTGGACAGTTATTTCGGGATGCGCAAGGTATCCATTGAAAATGGGCGCTTATGCCTGAACAACCGTCCGTATTATCAGCGGCTTGTACTTGACCAAGGGTATTTCGAGGACGGCATCCTTACTGCTCCGAGTGATCAGGATTTGAAGCGGGATGTGGAGCTGGCTAAAGAGATGGGCTTTAACGGCGTGCGCAAGCATCAGAAGATGGAGGATCCGCGCTTCCTGTACTGGTGTGACCGGATCGGCATGCTCGTCTGGGGAGAAGCCGCGAATGCTTATGCCTACTCCGAAAATTACGTGCGGCAGTTTACCAGCGAGTGGCAGGAGGTGATTCAGCGGGATTACAATCACCCCTGCATCGTGACATGGGTGCCGCTGAATGAGAGCTGGGGCGTCCCGAACGTGCAGATCGATGCCAAACAGCAGCAGCACGGCCTAGCCATGTACCATTTAACGAAATCGCTCGATCAGACGCGTCCTGTCGTATATAACGACGGATGGGAGCATATGACGACGGATTTGGTGACCATTCACGATTATGAGAGCCGCCGCGAGGTGCTGGAGGCCAGATACGAAACGGTAGAATCCACGATAGAAGCCATGCCGGCGAATCGCCGTATTTTCGTCGGCGGGGCAGCTTATGCCGGCCAGCCCATCCTCGTGACGGAGTTCGGCGGAATTGCCTTCAAGGCGAGCGAGTGGGAAGGCTGGGGGTATTCCGGTGCGGATAATGAAGAGGATTATTTACAGCGGCTGAAGGACGTCGTCGATCCGATGTACGCCTCCCCGGTCGTACAAGGATTCTGTTATACACAGCTTACGGACGTAGAGCAGGAGATCAACGGGCTTTTGACGTACAACAGGCAGCCTAAGGCCCCGCTGGAGCAAATTCGGCAAATTATTACGGGCAGAAAGGCGAATTGATCAAGCCAGTTTCTTTTAATTTGGCTTTAGGCGGGTACGCGTTTGTTAATATCGTTCTATAAAAGAAATAAGCTGAACCACTGCGGTTCAGCTCTTTTTTTTATCGGATTAAATGCAGCTTGTCCATTAGAAAACTTTTTGTTGGCAAAGTCATACACGATCACACTTATAAGTGATCTGATTTTTTTTGCACCACTTAAATTCAGTTCCTATTTGAGGCCGATAGTCATCAGGCTTTTATTTTTTTCACAACAGGAAGGATAAGGCTGGAAAAATGATTAGTTATTTTGAGTATAATTGAGTATAATTGAATACAAACCAATGTTCTATAGAGGAGATTGTTCTATGGATGCGGATATGGAGATCATGACGATAGCTCAGGTTGCGAGTTATTTGCAGCTTAGCGAGGTAACGACCTATAAGCTGGTGAACGAGGGAGTCATACCGGCTTTTAAAATTGGAAGACATTGGCGAATTAAGAAGGACGATCTGTTCGATCTGATAGAGCGTTTGAAACATGGTGAAAGAATATAGAAGTCATGATTATCATACTAAACATAGTAGCCCCGGTCTCTATTAGGTGACCGGTATTTTGCAGGAGAGGATCAAGCACATAATGAATGAAGAAGCTAGTAAAACAGTGAAGACCCAGCGACGCCCCAAATCATCTCCCCCTCCGGTTCGGATTTTTGCACTCGGCGGACTTGGTGAAATCGGGAAAAATATGTATGCCGTCGAATACAAAAATGAACTTGTCATTATTGATGCGGGCTTAAAGTTCCCGGACTCCCGTTTATCCGGAATCGATTATATTATTCCTGATATGAGTTATTTGGTTAACAACAAGCACAAAATCAAAGGCCTATTTCTTACACATGGTCATGAGGATCATATCGGAGCCATACCGTTCCTGCTCCGTCAGCTGCAGATCCCGATCTATGGAGGACCGCTTACCATTGGCTTAGTTCGTGCCAAGTTAGAGGAGTATCGTCTGCTTGGGCAGGCCGAGCTGCATGTATTTCATGAAAATGACCGGTATGCGTTTCAGCATTTGGCTGTACATTTCTTTCGTACGACACATAGCATTCCCGATGCTTTCGGTGTCGTTGTAGACACACCATACGGTCCGGTTGTGCATACGGGGGATTTTAAGTTTGATTTCACGCCAGAGGACAAGCCGGCTGACCTGTCCAAAATGGCCAGCGTTGGAGGAGAGGGTGTTCTTGCCCTGCTGGCAGACAGTACGAATAGTGAGCGGGAAGGGTTTACTCCTTCTGAGCGAAAGGTCGGCGATGCGATTCTTGAATCTTTTCGGCAATGTGAAGGACGGATTTTGTTCGCAACGTTCGCTTCAAACGTGCATCGTTTGCAGCAGGTAGTAGAGGCGGCGATGCAATGCGACCGTAAGATCGCTGTAATCGGCCGGAGTATGGAGAAGGTATTTACAATCGGGCAGGAGCTGGGATATATTCGTGTTCCAGATGGCATGCTGATCGATGTGAAGCATATTGACCGTTATGAGGATAACCGGGTACTGATCGTTTGTACGGGCAGTCAGGGAGAACCTAATGCAGCGCTGAGCCGGATCGCTTCCGGGGCGCACCGCTCCGTGCAAGTTTACCCGGGAGACTCCGTTATTTTCTCCTCCTCTCCGATACCGGGGAACGAGCAAAATATTAACCGGAGCATCGATATGCTCATGCGGGCAGGCGCCAACGTTATTTACGGCTCCATTATCGATATCCATACATCAGGCCACGGTAACCGGGAGGACTTGAAGCTCATGCTAAGCATGATCCGTCCTAAATATTTCATCCCGATCCACGGGGAATACCGCATGCTGCTCGCCCATAGCAAGCTGGCGCTGCAGACCGGCCTGCCGGAAGACCGCGTCTTCGTGATGAATGTCGGAGATACGCTGTCCATCTATCGCAACCGTGCCAAGAAAGGCCGCTCCGTTCCTTCCGGTGACGTCTATATTACGAACGGTGAGATGAGGTCATTTGAAGATGAGCTTGTTGAAGAGCGGGGAGAACTGGCAAGAGAGGGCATTGTCATTGTCGTGATGACGATTGATAAAGATACCGGGCAAATTCTCGCCGGGCCTGATATCGTTACGCGAGGCTTTGTCTACATGCAGGATGCCCGTCCACTGCTGCGGAGGGCGGAAATGACTCTGAAGCGAAACCTGTCCAAACAGGGAGAGCGCCAGGAGTACAACCGCTCGGACTGGGTACGTTCGACGCACCGGATTATGCGCAGGTTTTTCATGAAAGAAGTGGGCCGATCGCCGCACATTATGCCTTCTATTTTAGAAGTTTAATATTAGTTTTTAAACAGAGCCTTCCTACCGGGGAGGCTCTGTTTGTCGTTGAATGATGACGCAAAATTTCCTTCTTTTTGTCCTGTGAGTTGAAAAAAGAGAATGAAGATGACAACAATCAGGGAGAATATAAACATTGAATAATGCTTACACTTCCTGACAGGATAACGAAGGAGGGATTTAAGATGAAAGAGCAATTATTTCAAAAACTGCGTGAAAAGAATGGCCGGATGATCGAGATCAGGCGTTATCTGCATGCCCATCCTGAGTTATCTTTTCATGAAGAGAAGACAGCTAAATATATCGCTGATTTTTATACCGGTAAGGATTGTGAAGTGCATATCAATGTTGGCGGAAATGGAGTCGTCGTTACGATCGATAGCGGTAAACCTGGGAAGACCATAGCTATTCGCGCCGATTTTGATGCACTTCCGATTACAGAGGAGACAGGCCTTCCCTTCGCTTCGGAGAATCCGGGCGTTATGCATGCCTGCGGCCATGATGGGCATACTGCATACATGCTAATTCTGGGCGAAACTTTGATCGAAATGAAGGATCAGCTCCAGGGGAAGGTTGTTATTTTGCATCAGCATGCGGAAGAAAAGCCTCCAGGCGGAGCGGTACAAATGATCAAGGACGGCTGCCTGGATGGCGTCGACAATGTGTTTGGCATCCATGTTATGTCCACGATGGAGACGGGCAAAATATATTATCGCGAAGGGAACATACAAACCGGACGGGCTTACTTCAAAGTAAAAATAAAAGGCAAAGGCGGTCACGGATCCTCGCCTCACCTGGCCAATGATGCGATCGTAGCCGGCAGCTATTTTGTCCAGGCTGTTCAGACGATTATAAGCCGCCGATTGAATCCGTTTGATGTAGCATCGATTACGATCGGATCCTTCGACGGCAAGGGGAGCTTTAATGTCATTAAAGATTCCGTTGAGCTGGAAGGTGATGTGCGGGTGATGACGGAGGAAACCAGAGAACTGGTTGAACGGGAAATTCGCCGTAAGCTGGATGGATTACAGGAGACATTCGGAATTACGTATGAACTGGATTATCTGAATGATTATCCGGTGCTTTACAACGATCCAGAGTTGACCGAATTTGTAGCGGAGTCGTTAAAGAACAGCTCGCTTCCCGAAGTAAAGGGAGTTGAACGCTGCGAGCCGCAGCCGCCATCGGAGGATTTCGCGTATTATGCTAAGGAGCGTCCAAGTGTATTTTTCTATGTTGGGGCGATGCCGGCAGACGGCAAATATTACCCTCATCACCATCCGAAATTCGATATTAATGAGGACAGCTTGCTTATTGCCGCGGAAGCGATGGGCGCTGTAGTTATAGACTACCTAAGAGAGGACGACAAATAAATGGACACTCCATACCATGGCACAAATAAGCTAATCATCGGGATCGTATTCGGGGTAGTTACATTCTGGCTATTTGCTCAATCGATGGTTAATGTTGTGCCTGCCGTGCAGGCCGATCTCGGGATTTCCCTCGATATCATTAACATCGCGATCAGTTTGACCGCTTTGTTCTCTGGAATTTTTATCGTCGTTGCCGGCGGGCTAGCGGACAAGTATGGGCGCATGAAGCTGACTTATGTCGGAATGGTGCTTAGCATCGTCGGCTCTTTATGCCTTGTACTTGCCCAAGGGGCTGGGCTGTTAATCATTGGCCGGATCATTCAAGGGCTGTCTGGAGCCTGTATTATGCCGGCTACGATGGCTCTCGTGAAAGCCTACTATGATGGGGCGGACCGCCAGCGGGCGCTCAGCTATTGGTCAATCGGCTCTTGGGGAGGCTCGGGCGTATGTTCGTTTGCCGGGGGCGCAATAGCTACTTACATGGGATGGCGCTGGATTTTCATATTCTCTATTGTGATTGCCATACTTGGGATTTTCCTGATAAAGGGGACTCCTGAAAGCAAGGTTGAACAAAGCGGAAGCTCCAGATTTGACACCAGTGGTCTGCTTACCTTCATCGTTGCCATGGTCTCTCTGAATCTGCTCATTACGCAGGGTGCTTCGTTTGGATGGACTAGTGTAGTCACAATAGCTTTAATGGTTGGCTTCCTGCTGTTCACCTTTATTTTCTTTAGGATTGAAATGCATAAAGCTGGCAAAGGCTTTATCGATTTCTCTTTGTTCAAAAATAAAGCCTACTCGGGTGCGACGATCTCCAATTTCCTGTTGAATGCGGTCGCCGGTACGCTTGTCGTCACCAATACGTATATTCAGGTCGGCCGAGGTTTTACGGCTTTTACTACCGGGATGTTATCCCTCGGGTATTTGGTCAGTGTGCTGGCTATGATTCGGGTAGGGGAGAAGATTTTGCAGAAAATTGGCGCCCGTAAACCGATGCTGATTGGCACGCTGATCACGGGGATCGGGATTGCCTTGGCAGCCTGCACGTTTATTCAAGGATTCCTCTATTCCATCGCAGTGTTTGTCGGTTTTATGCTGTTTGGGATCGGCCTTGGCATGTATGCGACGCCTTCGACCGATACAGCTGTAACTAATGCGCCATCCGATAAGGTTGGAATTGCATCGGGTATCTACAAGATGGCCAGTTCTCTCGGCGGGGCTTTCGGCGTAGCGATTTCCGCAGCCGTGTATGGAGCGATTGCAGCTACTGGCAACCTAGAATTGGCGGCATCTACAGGTTTATTTGTCAATGTCGGTTTCTGTGTACTATCCATACTCGCTGTTCTGGCCATGATCCCCGGCGGCATGAAGGCAGGGGAACAGAGGAAGCCACGATTGATTAAACCACAAAAAGTTTAAATTATCACGATTTAGTTGAAACAAGTGAACTGGGGGACGATCGATATATGCGTAAAAAATTACTAAGCATGCTTGAAGCCCGAAAAGCAGAGATGGTTAATATACGGAGACATTTGCATGCCCATCCCGAGCTCTCTTTCCATGAAAAAGAGACATCACAATATATTGCCGATTTTTATCAAGGCAAAGATGTGGAGATTCAAAGGGGGTGGGACGGCTACGGCATGATCGTAACGATTCGTGGGGGGAAGCCCGGCAAGACGATCGCGCTTCGCGCCGATTTCGATGCTCTGCCGATAACGGAGCAGACGGGCCTGCCGTTTGCTTCTGAGAATCCCGGTGTGATGCATGCCTGCGGTCATGATGGTCATACCGCCTATTTGATGGTGCTCGCCGATTGCCTGATTCAATTGAAGGAGGATATCCCGGGAACAATTAAGATTATCCATCAGCATGCCGAAGAGACCCCTCCAGGCGGAGCAAAGTCCATTGTTGAATCGGGACTGCTGGACGATGTGGATCAAATCTTCGGCATTCATTTGTTCCCAACCTCACCGGCAGGGACAGTAAGCTATCGCAGCGGTTATGCGATGGCGGGTAGAACTTACTTCAAACTAACCATTCATGGCAAAGGGGGGCACGGGTCTTCCCCGCATATGGCGAATGACGCCATTGTCGCTGCCAGTCATTTCGTTACCGCTGTACAGACGATTGTAAGCCGCCGGCTAAACCCGTTCGAGACCGGGGTAGTCACTATTGGCTCTTTTGACGGCAAAGGGAGCTTTAATGTCATTAAGGATTCGGTTGAACTGGAAGGCGATGTCCGTTATATGAACAAAGATACGCAGCAGCTGATTGACAAGGAAGTTCATCGGATCGTGAAGGGTGTCGAGGGCATGTTCGGCATTACGGCCGAGCTGACATATACGGCGGATTATCCTCCCCTCTATAACAATCCTGAAATTACCGCCAATGTAGTCAAGTATCTGAACCAGGGAGTAGGCGATTATCTGACTGCAGTTTCGGAGGCGGATATGCTGTCAGGATCGGAAGACTTTGCTTATTATCTGGAGAAAATTCCGGGCTGCTTCTTCTATATTGGCTGCAAGCCTAAAAATACGGATGAGGTCTATTTCAACCACCATCCGAAGTTCGATATCGACGAAGACGCTTTGCTTGTCGCAGCTAAGTCTGTCGGCGAAGTTGTATGCGGATATTACGGTCTGGGGCAGCAGCCATAGAGGCCATAAGCCGTAACATACAGGGCTGTTCCAATAGTCATCGGTTGATGATTGTTCGGGACGGCCTTTTTTTCAATTAGCTAACGGTAGTGGCGGCTAGGAATTCAATAAAATATGAAACAAATAAAAAATTTAACTGACCACTAGTTCATTTTTTCGTATGTAAAAAAGTGGGGGAGAACTCCTTTAAGCCCTTTGCTATAAGCCAGCTGGATTTAATAACAGAGGAGGTTGAAGTGTGCCGGAGATCGTAAATCCCAGCAGGAGACCGCAACACGCATTTATTGCTAAATCAAACTCCCCTTCGTCGAGATCGCGGAGGGGAGTTTGTTTAAGGTGCGACCAGTATGGGCGATAACTTGCGGTGCTGGATTTCAAATTACTTTACAGATCCGCTAGTTAACCCAGATATAAAATAACGCTGCAGGAAAGCAAATAGAATAATGATAGGAATAAAGCTGATAATAGATCCAGAGGACAGCAATCCCCAGTTTGTGCCGTATTCCCCTACAGCTAGGTTTGTAAGACCTACATTTAGAGTTTTAAGGTCGTTTGAATTGGCGAAGATTAAAGCGATTATAAAATCATTCCATGTGGTATACGCGGAAAAAATAGCTACAGTGGCCAGCCCAGGCCATACTAAGGGTAGGAACACCCTGACAAAGGTTCGCAATTCACTAGCTCCATCAATTAATGCAGATTCTCTTATACTGGTAGGAACAGAATCAAAGGAATTTTTCATCATATAAATGGTAAATGGCAGCTGAAATGTTACATATATAATGATCAATGCAATATGTGTATTTAAGAGATTTAAGCTCTTGATTATGGAGAATAAAGGTATTAGCAACCCATGGAAAGGAATCATCATAGCCGCTAGAATTAACATCAGCACCCCATTTTTAAAAGGAATGTCTAATTTTGAAAAACCATATCCGGCTAATGAACTAACAATAATGACAAAAAATACAGTACTGATCGTTAGTAAACCACTATTCGTAAAATAAGTGCTAAAAATGCCCTCTTGGAAAGTAAATATTGTTCTATAATTATCCAATGTTACATTCGCTGGAAGCCATTTTGGCGGGTATTTTGCAATCTCACCAGGCTTTTTTAACGAGGTACTAACGATCCAAACGAAGGGTAGCAAAAATAAAAACGCGATGAAACCATTGAGGATGTAAAATTTTATTCTATTTGAACCTTTTGCATTCACTTTGAAGCACCTCCTGCTATTCAACTGGATCCTTTAGGACTTTAAACTGAACAAAACTTAGAGCGATGAGTACAACTAACAAAATAATAGTCATAGCAGAACCATATCCTAAGTTGAAATATTTAAATGAAGTATTGTATATATGATGAACAGCAGTAGTTGTTGTCGCAGAAGGTCCACCGTTGGTCATGATTAGAAATTGTTCAAACGCTAATACAGACCCTATTACGGAGACTACTAAAGATAAACCGATGGATGGCAATAATAAGGGAATCGTAATATATAACGTTTGCCGCCATTTGTTAGCTCCATCGATATTCGAAGCTTCATACACTTCCTCGGATATTCCTTGAAGTCCCGCAAGCAGAATCACCATCGTAAAGCCGGCCATTTTCCAAGTGATCATAAAAGAAATCGCTGGTAGCGATGTATTGGCTTGTCCCATCCAGTTCATAGGTTCCTGTACGATGTTAAAGAGCATTAAATAATAATTAAGCACTCCATAAAGATCATTATAAATCCATAACCACATTAAACTTGAGGCAACCATGGAAATAACCACAGGCATGAAATATATCGATCTAAAAAAGGTGACTCCAGGCAGTTGGTTATTAATAAGCAACGCTAATATAAAGGCAACTATAAGTATGGCTGGTGTAACGAGCAACGTATATTTTAATGTAAACCACATGGTATTCCAGAAGGTGATATCTTGAAACAACCTGAAATAATTGTCTAGTCCGATAAATAATTTATCTCCTAGGACAGGCCAATTATAAAAAGACATAGCTAAGGATTGAAACAAGGGATAAATGAAAAAAACGATGTTTAGCAACAAGGCCGGTAATATAAATGCTAGATGACTAAATTTTAGCTTTCTATTAAAAATATATTTTTTTACCTGCACTCGACTGTCCCCTCCCATGAAGAATGAAGGAGAGAACAGAACTCCCCTTCATTCCTATTATTTGCTTTCTTTAGCGGCTTAATATTTCAATGATGTTCTTTTCAGCATTTTTAAATGCTTCTTGGGGTGAAAGTTCTCCATTTAGGGAAAGCTGCATAAATCCAAGAACCGGCTGACTAAATATTTCGTTATATTTTAAGGAATAAGGCGTATGCCCCAATTTTAAAGACTCTGCAAACACTTGATAATGGGGTGAGTTTTTAAAATACTTATTGTCCAGTAGATCTTCCCGCACAGGAATTGCACCATTTTTGGCAAATGTCTCAACTTGGACCTCTTCACTCAAGGCATACTGTAAAAACTCTAGCGCTTCTTCTGAATGCTTTGATTCTGTTGGAATCGCTATCAAATCTCCTCCAGCAAAGGAAGCATGATTTTTACCTTCATTCCGTGGAATTAAGGCAATCCCGTAGTCGATATCCGGATAATCTGTATCAAATACATTTACAATAAAGTTGCCTGTAACAAACATACTTGCCTTCCCCGAAGTAAACGCGTCCTGCGCTTGAGCCCAGCTGTAGTTTGTTACTCCTTCCGGGGTTACTTTATCCTTCTGGGTTAAATCCGTATAAAACTGCAGGGCTTCAATGGTTTCTGGAGAATTGATCTTTGCTTCTGTTCCATTTTCATTTAAAATATCTCCTCCATTTCCCCAAATATAGGGCAGAAACGTAAATGCTTGTCCTCCAACATCCGCTCCAGCGTAAACATAAGCAAACCGATCTGTTGTTGTTAATTTACGAGCGTACTCCCTTAAATCTTCCCAGGTTTCTGGCGGGGAATCAGGATCTAATCCAGCTTCTTTAAAATGTTCTTTGTTGTAGGCTAATGCAGATACTTCGCCGCTGAACGGGAGGGCATACTGCTTACCGTTATAAGCCCCCTGGGTAGCCATGGCTTGAATTAAATGCTCTTTAAAATCCAAAGAGTTATAGTAATCTGTTAAATCTTGAAACGCACCAATAGAAGCGAAATACGGAGCGTAAACCAAGTCAATCGAAATAATGTCAGGAGCTGCCCCAGAAGCCAAGGCCGTGGAAAATTGCTCTGTAAAGTTTGCATTGGGAAAAGAGGTCAGCTCGACCTTGAAGCCCCGGTTCTCAGAATTGAATTTATCCACGGCTTCTTTAACATTTGGAGCACTTGCTTCCCGCGTCCAAAGCTGCAGTATCTTTTCTTTATTACTTCCGGAATCCTTCTTGCTCGCAGCGGTATCCGATGATGAATTACTGCTGCAGCCAACAACCAGCAACGATAGGGTAAGCATTGAAACGAATAACCACTTCAAAGATTTGAACATTTCTTTCTCCCCTTTTTTAATTTATGAAAAAACTATATGAATAGTTTTTTATCCACGATTGGAAAGTAAACGGAATACCTTTGATCCATCACCTCATATAGCGGAATAAAGCGAATGCCCTCAGGCTGATTTTTCGTTCTGTAATAACCGGGATTCCACCAGCTATGCTGTCTTTCATGGTCGGGAAGCAGTATCGATTCAGGTTCATCCAGGTTCCCGGACAACTGACGCTCCTCTGCGACTAATCCGGCCAGTACGATCGGCCCATCCAGAAAAGCAACCGTACCAGGCTGACCTGGCAGCGTCTCTGTGGTTAACGTCTTGGGAAATTCTACGTCAATGACGGTATTCTCTTTCCAGGTTCTCTTTATTTCAATAAATGAGGAGGGAGTAAACTTCCCTTCAATCGGCACGCCATTTATCTTCATTGTCGGAGTACCGTGTAACCACCAAGGTAAACGGAGCTTCAATCCGAACTCCAACTTATTATCACAGGAGATAGTCAGTCGATAGACAAACCGATTTGGGCGTGACGTAGGGATCGGAGGAATATCAACCCTGGTAATCGCCTCCATTCCCGAGACCGACCATTCATTTAGTGGATAAAGACCGAATTGAGCATCCTGACTAAGCTGAATTTTTACTTTTTGCTTATCATGCTCAAACTCCAATATGGAAGGAATCCATTGACATACAGCAATTCCTTCTTCGTATCTCATAAATATTTCCTCTTGATATGCAGAATTAGCTTGCATCAAGGTACCGTGACAGCACCAAAAATCTTTAGTCGGGGTTCCCCATTTTTTCTGACTTCCGGCACCTATACCGAGGAAATAGGAGACCATTCCATCTTCTCCATTTTGGTGAGCTAGCACGCCGTTGATAAATCTTCGCTCCCAGTAGTCCGCATACTCCGCATCACCTGTCCAACGCAATAAAACATTAGCCAAGCGCATCATATTGTAATTGCAGCAGTGTTCCTGACCTACTCCTAATCGATCTGAGAGTTTACCGGGCGGGATCCATAATTCCCCATCGTCTGCTGCGCCTGTAGCTCCGTAGCCCCGATCTGTTACAGCACATTTCCAGAACGCTTCAACTACATCTCTCCATCTACGGTCTCCCGTAACCTCCCAGGCTCTGGCGGCACCTAAGATTTCAGGTATTTGCGTATTGGCATGTTTATTAGTCAGCACATCTTCCCCGCGAAGAAGGGCATCAAAGAAACGGCGACGGTCATAACGATATATTAATTCGCGGTGCTGCTCATGCCCTGTAACCCCATAGAGCTGCGACCAAACCTCAAGCATTCCTCCCGTTTCCAGATCCAATAAATCATCCATTTCTTCTTGAGAGAATTGACCTGTCCATTTATAAAACCAGGAGGCGATATTGCTCATCATATCCAAAGCCTGCTGATTTCCTAGCAATTCGTACATATCATACAAGCCCATTAATAGCTTATGAATCGTATAGTGTGGTGCCCAAACCCACTTTCCCTTAGCGATCCTGTACATGTACGATTCTGGAAAAGCGGCTAGCCATTCGCCTCCGTTCTCCACTTGGCATTTTGCTAGTTCAGCCACAATAAAATCCGCCTTAGCCTTGACTAATTGATCATTCGTTTGGGCAAAAATTTTTGCTGCAGCTGACAGCCAGTGTCCCGTAATATGGCCACGCAGTTCACAGGTGGGGGATTCCCATCCCCAGTGCCAATTTTCTGGGATATCCATATTTGCGGATGACGCTGTTGTAGTTCCACCCTGCCCGCTGTAACTCCAAAGTCCTGCTTCCAAATAAAAATTACGCAAAAGATTTTCACTCGTCAGTCTCATTACATAGCTTGTATTCAATTGGAACCGTTTTTTTAAAGCTCCCGGAGCCAATTTGACTTTATCGCAACCAAATTCGTTCATTGCCATAAGCATAATCTCACCCATCGATATATTTTTTTTGTATTTCATTTTCATTTTATATAGCAGTATATAAACAGACAATGCACTATATTTTTATTTACATATACTTTTTTTAGTTTTATACTCGAATAAACCTGTACTTTTTATGTAAAAGAGGTGTTTGAATTGGAAACTAATATTTATTTGACGGGAGATCGTTTTCCACTAATTAGGGATATAGGCAAAAATCAAATTACCGGCATTTATACTCATCCAGATCGTATTCAGGATTTTGATGTTTTCCTGTTTGTTACCCAGGGGGAAATGCAGGTCATTGAGGAAGGAACCGAATATATCGTAAAGGAAAAGGAGCATTTATTTCTGAAGAAGGGACTGCATCACTGGGGACTGCCACGCAAAACCATGCCGGAGACGTCCTGGTATTGGATTCACTTTAATACCATGGCTGACGATCATACAACATACAAAGAATACTCGATTTTACCTGAATTGGATTATTTCTCGCCTTCTGATTATCAATATCGATTTATGCTGCCTAAATATGGATACTGGCCGCAACATGAGACCATTGAGCATCGCCTAAATTCATTATTGGAAGATTATTATCAAGTTAGGGAACATCGCATGACGCACATATGTATTCAATCTTATCTTTTATTCATGGATTTACATCGAGCTTCATTGAAGCCCTTCTTGGGGAATGCTGGTGGTAGATCCGATACGATTGCGGAACGAGTTATGAGGTATTTAATGAAAAATACGGAGAGAGATTTCGATGCCCAGGCTTTAAGCAAACACTTGAATTTAAACTATAGCTACATCTCGTCCGCTTTTAAGAAGCAGACTGGCCAAAGTGTTATCGAAGCCCATACGAAGCTGAGAATAAATAAAGCTATCGAGTTGATGAAAAATAGCTCGTTGATCGTTTCTGAAATTAGTGACAAGCTAGGCTTTCCGAATCCCTACTACTTCAGTAGGGTATTTAAAAAAGTGCTGGGAGAATCGCCGACGTCTTACATGAAACAAATTTATAAAACATAAAGCAGAGAAGGGGCAAGGTTTGATACCCCTTACATTTGAAAGATTTGCAGATGATGCTTTTATCTATGCTATCTCCGATGGTAAGAAGAGGGTACAACTACTTCACGAAATGCAATCTATCAGCAGAGCCTGAAGGTGAAACTACTCGCTTGTGAGGTCAGCTACTCAACTAATGGGTAACTATTAGGAGAATTTCAATAAAATATGAAACAAATAAAAAAATTAATTGACCACTAGTTCATTTTTTCGTATAATATGTAAAAATATAGGAGAATAAATAGTTAAGCTATATTTTTTGTAATAATTCGTTAATGCATAGGAAGGAGGAATCGGAATGACGAATGAACCTACGATTCGTTCTATATTAGAGAAAGAACTTGAGCGCAAGGGTTACTCTTTGACCAGCTTTTCCAACCGTTCGGGGATTAATCGCGGGACACTCAGCGCCATTCTGAACGGAAACCCTCCTAAACCCATTGCCATCCGGCAGCTGGATTTAATAACGGAAGCAATGGAACTGCCGGAAGGCTACTATTATCCGTTATACGTCAACGAGTGCGTGGACTCAGTCCAGCCCAACAGACGCAGGCTGAAAGCCTTCCTGCTGCGCTGCGCGGAAATTGGCCAAACAGATTGTATCGAGAAGGTGCTGGAACGAATCGTAGATGATCTGAATAATATTCCGATGATTTTTGACATTGGTGAGGAACTCTACGAGAAAGGACTGCGTGAGGAATCTCGCTTATTTTACAATGTCGTGATTGAGAGTGAGAAGTATCAGCATTCGGAGCGACTGGCTATCAGCCATTACCGGATTTTTCGGTTATCGTTGGGGGATGACGCAGAAGCTAATCTGATTGCGGCTACACGCTTTGAGCTTTACTTGAATCGATTGCCCGAAGGTTATCAAATGGAAGGCTTCATGCAATTAACGAGTGTTTACCTTACCTTACAGAAGTATGATCAGGCTGAAATATATGCTGATGAATTAAGAAGACTAGCAAAAACTGTCTATGCAAATTATGAAAGAGCATATAAGCAGTCTAGGGAGTTTTATTTTGGCGCTGAAAGAGAGCTTGTCGTATATTATGGCCAAGGATATTTGCTTAAGGGGGTTGCGTTACAGTTTCAGAGAAGATACGAGGAAATGAAAGAGTACATAGATGGGTATGCTGACCTAAGCTGGTTTGTTGGACTAAATGATACTGGGAAGCAGGAGGTAGAGAAATTCAAGTTATTTGCTGAATTGAATATGTATAACTTGAAGGTACTACTTGGAGATAAATCCATTATCCCCGAATATATCGATAAGGTTAAAAAACATCCCTATGAAATCTTGCCTACTTTACGTGTTATCGTTGAGGCGGCTAATATCCATGGTTTTTTTATAGACGAATTACTAGGTCAATTTGATATTGATACAGAGCTATTTAACCAGAATGGTAATTACTATAATAAAGTTGTAAGTAAGGATAGATACTTAAGGTTAAGTTACCAGTTATCGGTGTATTATTTCAGAAAAAAGGATTTTAAGGAAGGAATAGAGAAAACATTATATGCACTTAATTATGCTATTATTCTTAATAATAATAATTATTTTATGAAATTAGTACCATTATTTGAGCGATTCAGACCTTATGCTACGAATGAACAACTTATGGAGTATGGAAGTTTAATTAAGGGGGTGTTAAAGGATGCGGAAATGGATTACGGCATTAGTACTTGTTATTAGTTTGGGCTCTACTCTGCTAGGTGGAATTCAAAATCCTTCTAATCCAATGAAACCATTAGAACACGGATGGAACTAATCCCCAATTTATTATATATTACATATCAAGATGCCGACAATTGGGGTAGAATACCCGTATAGTCGGCATTTTGTTTTATCGTTCATCACTTATAAAACAACAGCCGATTCGCGTACGCGTTCCGGTATTCCGTCGGGGTAAGACCCGTCATTTGCTTGAAGGATTTCATAAAGTGATGGCTGTCGTGGTAGTTGAGCCGAATTGCAATTTCGTTGATCGTTTGATTCGTGTCCGTAAGCAGGAAGGAGGCGGCTGCAATTTTTTGTTGTAAAATAAACTGCTTCAATGATACTCCGGCTATGCTGGAGAACAGATGAGACAAATATTTCACGTTGTAGCCGAAATGATCGGCGATTTGGGATACCTTAAGCGGCTCGTAACGATGCCACTGGATATAATCGACGATGTCGTTATAGAGCTGATGCTGCTTCAGTTTGCGATCCGGGCTGATTTCATGCCGGAATAACTGGTTGTACAGCTCGCAGAGAATCGTCGTTGTCATGTAATTGCTCAGCGTCTGTTCCCGGTAGTTGCGGACGGCATCCTGCAGTTGCTTCATCAGAACAATTATTTTGTCCGTGCTCCGCAGCGTTCCTTTAGACGGAATGACGATGCTTCCGGCCTGGTGTTCATGTCTGGCCATATCAATGGCCTGGACATCGGCTCCGCCATCGGACGGGATAAAATGCAGCCAATAGAAGCTGCAGTCCGAGGAGCGGTATCCATGCTGCCTGGCGCGGGGAGGCATCAGCAGGAAGTCGCCTTCCTCTAGCACGTAACGCTCCTTTTCATCCGCAATATATAATACTCCCTTCGTCTGCACAAACAATTCGTAATCCATAAGCACCCTGCTCAAATGTATCCAATCCGGTGAGGGGGAAACGAACTTGCCCGTCATCGTCATATGCAGCGGTTGATCCACGTTAAACAGATAGCCGTTCATGCGGGAGTTCCTCCTCTAATTATGACTTTTTAACACTTGACGTTAAGCTGTTCCAAGCGAATTTGAATGATTAGATGGTGATAAGCAACTATTTTAACGATATCATTTCTCATGGATTATTCCTACAGTAAAAATAATAATCTAACCTTTTTACACTGATTCGAACGTTTCGCTATTTTCCAGCCTATTCTCAACCGCTAATCTGATATTAGCGGTTATTTTGAGGTGAAAGAGGGTTGAAAGATGAAGATGAAGACCATCGTACGGAGCAGTGCACTGCAGGATTTTCGGCTGGAGCAGGTCGTATTGACTGGGGACTATCATGTTAACGCCTTCGCGAAAGAGCTGCAATATTTGCACAGCTATGACGTAGATCGGCTGCTGGCCGGCTTCCGCGAGAACCGGGGCTTGCAGCCGAAGGCGCAGAAATATCCAGGCTGGGAAGACACCGAGATTCGCGGCCATACACTGGGCCATTTCCTGACGGCCTGCTCGCAAGCCTACGAGAATACGAAGAACCCAGCCCTGCAGCAGAAGCTGGAATATATGATGACTGAGCTGGCGGAATGTCAATTCGAGAGCGGGTACTTGTCGGCGTTCCCCGAGGGGCTGATCGACAATATCGAGCAGCGGCAGCCCGCTTGGGTTCCCTGGTATACGATGCACAAAATCATCGCTGGACTGATCTCTGTATATCGCGCTACCGGTTCAAGGATCGCTTACGATACGGTATTCAAGCTGGGGGACTGGGTGGCCTCGCGAACATCCCGCTGGACCGATGAGCTTCAGGCTACTGTGCTTGCCGTAGAATATGGGGGCATGAACGATTGCTTATATGATCTCTATAAAATTTCCGGAGAAAAGAGGCATCTGGACGCGGCCCATAAATTCGACGAGCTTCCGCTATTCGAAGCGATCCAGCAGGGACGGGACATACTGCGGGGCAAGCATGCCAATACGACGATTCCGAAGTTCCTCGGTGCGTTGAACCGGTATCTCGTTTTGGGCGAAAGCGAGCGCTTCTACCTGGAGGCTGCGCAGAGTTTCTGGGACATGGTGGTGTATCATCACAGCTACATTACCGGCGGCAATAGCGAAAGCGAGCACTTCGGAGAGCCGGACATTCTGAACAGCAAACGTTCCGATGTTACCTGCGAGACCTGCAACAGCTATAACATGCTCAAGCTGACGCGCGAGCTGTTCAAGCTGACAGGCGATGTGAAATACAGCGATTTCTACGAGCGGAATTACGTGAATGCGATTTTGTCCTCGCAAAATCCAGAGACAGGAATGACGATGTATTTTCAGCCAATGGCGACCGGGTATTTCAAAATATACAGCTCTCCCTTCGAGCATTTCTGGTGCTGCACGGGCACGGGGATGGAGAGCTTCACGAAGCTGAACGACAGCATTTATTTTCATAGCGGAGACACGCTGTATGTCAATCAATATTTCAGCTCTACGCTAGATTGGGCTGAGCAAGGGATCAAACTGGTCCAGCATGCGAAACTCCCGGAGTCCGAGGAGGTTTCGTTCGCCTTGGAAATCGAGCATGGACGCAGGAAGCGGCTGGATTTGCATTTGCGGATTCCGTATTGGGTATCGGGCCAGGTTGAGGTGAAGTTGAATGGAGCTGCGGTGGAGTGGAATTCTGAGCAGCAGTATATTGTCATCGACCGGGAGTGGGACCATGGCGACGTGCTGACGTTGACACTGCCCATGAAGGTACTCGTCTCCAGATTGCCGGACAACGAGCATGCTGTCGGCTTCCAATACGGTCCTGTCGTATTGAGCGCAGGGCTAGGTATGGAGGATATGACGCAGGCGGCAACCGGGATCATGGTGAGTGTGCCGACCCGTAAAATGCTCGTGAAGGACTTCATTATTCCTCAGGGGATGACGCCGGAGCAGTGGCTGATCGATCTCGAGCACCATCTGGTAAGGCGGGGCGATGAGCTCGCATTCGAGCTGAGGAACACGGATGAAGACGAGCGCCTTGTATTTACGCCGCATTACAGGCAGCACCGCGAGCGGTACGGCATCTATTGGAACATCGTGGCAACGGACTCGGACGAATTGAAGCAGCATTTGGAGCGGGGACGCCGGGAGCAGTTGATCAAGGAAGCGACCATTGACAGCGTGCAGGTCGGCAACGATCAATACGAGCTGGAGCATGGGATTAAGGGAGAGGAGACCTTCGGCGGCGCATGGGACGGCCTCAACGGACGGCTGGCGCATGCGGGCGGCTGGTTCAGCTATAAGCTTGGCGTTGATCCCGAAGCTGACAATTTGCTCCAGGTTACGTATTTCTCCATCAACCATAACCGGCTCATGAATATTTACGCTAACGGCACGCTGCTGGCCATTGAGAGAACGCCGCTAGAGCGCAAACGTGAATTTTTCACGAAACAGTATCCGATCCCTTCAGAGCTTCTTCTTCAGGGGCAGCGGGAAATTGAATTCAAGTTCGTGCCGGAAGGCGACTTAAACGGAATTTACGGCGTGCTTCGGACGATGAGACCGATCGAAGATGAATAGTTAAGTTTTAAGCGATTTTAGGGAGCAGAGGTCAGCTCGGCCCTAGAATCGCTTTTTTATTTGGTGAGAAGGGGATTAAACGGAGAGTGACATTCCAATCAAGCTAGGTTATATCGCCCCAATCAAGCAAGCTGTGGTAAATCGATCCAATTAAGCTGCGTTAAAATAAACCCGGTTTAAGTAGGGGACAGCTAGCCATTTATTCACGGGAAGAACTGTTTATATATGCACATATGCACAGGGCGAGCTGGTTCACGGGGAAATGAGTCAGTAGCATTTGGGGAATAGTAGCTGCTGAGTAAATTAGCTGTATTTGCTGTATTAAATTAGGTAAGTCTGACGCTGGATGTACAATTAACTGGATTTCTTACAGTAGAATCAAAATTATTGGCTGGGGAGGCGAAAATGCTATGTTTTAAATGCATGACATCCAGTAATTTCTTCAAATCAACTGCATTGATCATAAATAGATGCATGAGATCCAGTTAGGGGTTAGGTGGTTACCGCGTGAGCAAGCGCCTAAAAATAATATCGTTCAACTCAACCTTCATAAATTTGTCCAGTAAGGGATGGATGGGTTAGCAGTATGTTCATTTACAAGCATCGATTGATGCTTGCTTTTTTATCGGTAAATTTATCGTTAAATAATGTGCTAGAAGCATGCTGCAGATATCAGATGAATTACATTGGATCGAAAATGGGGCAGCTGACCTGTCTGCAGATTTTAGCATACGCAACCGGTTGACGAATGAATCAGAACATGCCTATAATGTTTGTGTAAGTATTAATTGATTAATATAATTATTAACTGAAAGGCGGTTGTTTTCATGGCAAACCGGGCAATTCTTAACGTCGACCTCCGTAGAGGCACTATTAACCGCAATATTTATGGTCATTTCTCCGAGCATTTGGGTCGCTGCATTTACGAAGGGATTTGGGTCGGCGAGGATTCCCCGATTCCGAATACGAACGGAATTAGAAACGATGTCGTGCAAGCGCTAAAGCAGATTAACATTCCCGTGCTCCGCTGGCCGGGCGGCTGTTTTGCCGATGAATATCATTGGAAGGATGGAATCGGCCCGCGGGAAGAACGCAAAAGAATGATCAATACGCACTGGGGCGGTGTGGTTGAGAATAACCATTTCGGCACGCATGAGTTCATGATGCTGTGCGATATGCTCGGATGTGAGCCTTATATCAATGGAAATGTGGGTAGCGGTACTGTCCAGGAGATGTCCGAATGGGTGGAGTATTTGACCTTTGGCGGAGTGTCTCCGATGTCCGAGCTGCGTCAGGCCAACGGACAACAGGAGCCTTGGAAGGTAACCTACTTCGGCGTCGGCAACGAGAACTGGGGCTGCGGCGGAAACATGCGCCCTGAATACTATGCGGATCTATATCGCCGTTACCAGACGTACGTGCGTAACTATGACGATAATAAAATCCATCGTATCGCCTGCGGGCCAAACGTAGACGATTATAACTGGATGGAAGTTCTGATGCGGGAAGCTTCCCGGTTCATGGACTCTATAACATTGCACTATTATACGGTTCCAGGCGACACATGGGAGGATAAAGGACCAGCTACTGGCTTTGAGACGAGCGAGTGGTTCACGACACTGGAGAAGGCGCTGCGGATGGATGAACTCATTACGAAGCATAGCGTCATTATGGATAAATACGATCCTGAGAAGCGCGTAGGCCTGATCGTCGATGAATGGGGAACCTGGTACAACGTTGAGCCGGGCACGAATCCTGGTTTCCTGTATCAGCAAAATTCGATTCGCGATGCATTGGTCGCCGGTCTGACGTTCAATATTTTCCACAAACATAACGAACGGGTTCGCATGGCGAATATCGCTCAGACGGTGAATGTGCTCCAATCCGTCATTTTGACCGAAGGGGAAAAAATGGTGCTTACACCTACATATCATGTGTTTGATATGTTCAAGGTTCACCAGGATGCCGAACGGATCGATCTGGAGGTGGACGGCGGAACGTACAGCTACAACGGACGGGAGATTCCGGCCGTGACCGGCTCGGCTTCAATCAATGCCGACGGAGTGGTTCATATCAGCCTCTGTAACACGAACCATGCCGAGAAGGCGGTTGTTCCGGTAGATGTACGCGGCTGGGGCGGGCAATCCTTTGAGGTAACGGGAACGGTACTGGCGGGGGATACGATTGACGCTCACAATACGTTCGATGCCCCGGATACGGTAGCACCGCAGGCATTCCATAGCTTTACGGTTGAGGGCGGAGTGGTGACAGCCGAGCTGCCTCCGATGTCCGTTGCCGTGCTGGCATTGACTCCTAAGGCTTAAGTGATATGGCGACGTCATCCTGTAAAGGCTGCCGGGAGGAGTATAAGGTAACGGAGGAGCAAATTAGTCGCATTCTGGCCTCTTCCGCTTTTGCACCAGAACACTGCGTTCCAGATGAAATTTATGAGCAGCGGCTGGAGCTGTGCCGCTCCTGCCCCAAGCTGCAGGATGGAACGACCTGCCTCGTCTGCGGCTGCATCATTCCCGTTGTGGCCAAGCTGAAGGAGCGGGAATGCGCCTTGCCGGGTCAAAGCCGATGGGGAGCTTATCGTGAGGGAACGGCGTTAAGTTAATAAATCAGCCTGTTATATGACGACTCTAGGTAAGTGTGCTTTTTAGAACAAAATATGGAAATCCCCGATCTCATGATCGGGGATTTTTTCTAATACTTTGATAGCTGTTAAAAAGCAAGCTTATGAATACAATCCAGACATCAGCGATAGTACAGCTCAAAGATCAGATGCTCGTTATAATTGCCGAAGCCCTTGCCGAAAAGGGTCAAACCACCAACATGTTCGGCATCATCCTCGACGGACAGTTTGAACGTCCATTGCTTATGATGGATATGAACATCGGCTAATGTAACATCGGATATTTTCAATCCATCCATGTATGTTCCTTCATGCGTAATGCGCAGCTTCTTAAGCAGTCCATATTGGTTGGTCTGATGATGCCACCAGCCAGGCGTATATTTGCCTCTGCTGTCTCCATAATCGCCCGGGCTTGTCCAATATCCCAGCTGGACTCCGTTCAGGTTGAACGTAATATCGGATGGCCAATTATTGTTCGTGCTTGGGGCTTCAGAAGCGATTTCCATCGTAATGACAAGCTCTTCGGGCTGCTGACTAGACAATAAGAAGTTGGGGATTTTATATTCGATGAAGCCTTTGCCGAACCACAGAATGCCCGCATTAATCCGTTCTTGATCCCAGAAATGCCTTGGATCGTCAAAGCTTCCGATGATATGGTCGACCGTAGCGAGACCGCATGTCGGTTCAATTATGAAGTCGGAGTAATGGCCGACAGGGATTTCGGTGCGGTGGCATTTGTATTCTTTGTCCTCCATGCGGGGAATGACTATTTCGATGCTGTCGACGGCGAGTGAGCATATTTTTTGCAATCCGTTTCTTCCCGGGGCCATTACGCTGGCAATGAGGCCTGCGGCTTCTAGTTTGCGGACGTGCATCGTCATAATGGCACTGCTTAACTGCAGCGCTTCTGCAAGTTCTTTTATGTTCATCGGCCGCTCGGCCAGCAGGGTCATGACATTCAGCCGGACAGCACTGGACAGTGCTTCATATACAGGCAGCGATTGCTCTGTAAGATTTAGTTTCATTCAAATTAAGCCTCCACCTTATTTTATTTATACTAATGTTATGCGATTAATGAATTTATTATTTAAACACGCTATATTTATTGTAGTTGATGCTGCTCAATTTGGAAAGCCTGCCTAGACGCTGTTCTTCCACTGAATTTTTTTCGCCAATATTACCTTGCGAAAGTGCCTGTGGCAGCCAGGTTCAAGATGGGACTCGCCGAGCATAAAAATTTTCGTTCCGGTATATGACTGTGGAGGAGCATGAAGGGGCGGCCATTGCCGGGAAGAATAGTCCATCGGGTATTCCAGCAGCCCGTGCAGGGGCGCATGAATGCAGGAATGCTGCCGAAAGGCTTTGAATTGCAATATAGCTGTCAGAGGACATGTATGTCCTCTGACAGCTTTTTTAATCAAATTTGGAGGGGGGAACGTTATAGTATTTTTTAAAAGCCTTCGAAAACGTAAAAGGATCGGGGTAGCCAAGAAGGCTGGCGATTTCCTGAATCGTATATTTCTTTAAGTTCAGGTAATCTCTCGCCCGGTTCATCTTAACCTGGTAAATATATTGTCCCGGAGTAATGCCCAATGTCTTTTTAAAATAAGTGATGAAGTATTTCTCGGATATGCCGACAAGCTGGGCGAGCTCACTCATTTTAATCGATTTGTGCAGGTGGTTGTGAATATAACCGAATACCGGCTGCAGCACGTCCAGATTCCGCTCGGTTGTTCGTGGCCTTCTCCCGCTCAAAAATGTGCCGGTATACCGGTCTTGTCCATAGAGCTCAATGATTTTGGCGATGACAGCCGTTAGACAAGCTTTTAAATATAGACGGTTCCCTGGCAAGCTGCTTAACTGATTCGATTGCGTAAAGGCTTTGCCAAACAGGATGGTTTCCTCCCGAATCAGCTCTTCCGGTATAATTCCCGAGAGTGGAAAATCGCTCAGAATTCGCTGCTGCTTGCCGATTTCGAAGTCGAAATGCACGTAAATAAACTGACAGCCCTGATCGGTAGTAGAAGCCATATAAGGAATTCCTGGATAAAAAAAGACCACATCTCCCGGCCTGGCCTGATGTTCGATTCCATCGATTCGAATCGTAACGATTCCGGATTGTATGAACCAAAGATCGTAGTCGATGTGCGCCTTATGCTCGACCCACTTCCCGTCATGGGCAAGCTCAAAAACAGACTTCATTCGCAGCGAGATCAATTCCGATAACTCATTGAGAATTCCCATGTCCTTCATTTTCGTATTCATTGTCATCCCTCTACCGTAAGACATATTCCAAATAATCTTAGTATACCATTGAAGTTGATGATACTATAACATCGTACTATTTGACATGAACGTAAAACTATCTCATATTCTACTCTTGGAATCAGTCTCCTATAATGGGGTCATCACCCATTAGGAGGGCTTGATCATGACAGATTCGAAAATGCCGCAACCGAAAGTTGTTGTCATCGGGGCGGGAAGTTTATTTTTTGGCCGCCAATCGATTTGGCAAATGGTCGACTCTAAATATTTGAATCAAGGGACACTTGCTTTGGTGGATACGGACGAAGAAAAGCTGTCCAAGATGGTGAGGCTTGCTGAAATGGTTGCCAAGGAGAACCATGTGCCCCTTAAAGTGGAGGGCTCGACGAATTGGAGAGAGGTACTGAAGGGTGCTGATTTCGTCGTCCTCAGCTTTGCTGAAGATACTGTAAAATATCGCGGTATCGATTGCCAGGTAGCTTTAAAATACGGAATTCGCATGTGCTCCGGGGATACGATCGGCCCAGGCGGGATTTTCAGGGCCATGAGAGAGCTGCCGGTCATTATGGAATGCGCTAAAGACATCGAGGAGCTTTGTCCCGATGCGTGGGTCATTAATTATATCAATCCGTCTGCCGTCCATGGCATCGCTTTAAGCCGATATGCGCCGCAGCTGAAAACCTTCGCCCTTTGCGATAGCCACCACATGCCGCATAAGAAAGCTTATTATGCCATTCGGGCAGGCATCATTGAGGATATTAGTGAGTTCAATGAGGAAATCGATCGGAAATTTGATTTCCGCATAGCTGGCGTCAATCATTTCACCTGGCTGCTTAAGGCCGAGTATGATGGGAAGGATGTCATGCCCCAGGTAGCTGAGTCGATGAGAATATCGGCGGGAACGGAAAACGATGGCGGGGATACAGGCGCAAAGGCGCTTTATAACGATGCCATCACCTATGAGCTCTATCACATTTTCGGATATATTCCGACATGTACGGCCCACACGAAAGAATACGTTCGCTATTGGCAGGGACTCGGCAAGTCAAAGGACGTCATTCCTCCTTTATCGATCTGGGAAACGGAAGATCGGTATCAACGCCATGAGGAGATGTGGGAGCAAGTGGATGACTTCCTTTCCTGCAAACGTCCTACTGCGGACTACATGAAATCATTCGGGCCCGACCACGCCACGGATATTATCGAAAATATGGTGGGTAACTTGGGCAAGCGGTTTTTTATTAATACGCTCAATAACGGGGCTGTAACGAACATGAATGACGACGCTTTCCTTGAATTGCTATGCGAAGTGAATATGGACGGAATCAAACCCCTTCACGTGGGTGAGATGCCGCGGGGAATCCGGGGCATGCAGGAGCTCGTGCTGGATACGCACGAACTGACTGCAGAGGCTGTTGTGGAACGAAGCTTCACGAAATTGAGAAGAGCGATGCTGACTGATCCGCTGACAAATTCCATACACGATACGGATTTGATGATAAAAGAACTGCTGGAGTTGGAGAGAGAGATTATCCCGGGATATTGGTACGAGTAATTAGAGTAACGTGGGATGTTCCTAAAATACCTGCATAAGCGGCTTAAAAAACTTCATTCAATTCCTGAAGCCGCGATGGTACGCTTGGAACAAGTTGTTGAAAAACGGATACCGTTTAGAAACGATTCCATGACGAAAGGCAGGAACAATCCCATGTTGAACGATACAGAGCAGCAATGGCTGGATGGCGTCATCAGAAAACTGACACAGAAAATGGACGTGGTCAGCGAGCGTTCCCGGAACAAGATTCCTTATACGACGATTAACGGTGTGCACGACGATCGGAGCGCCCACAATCCTTCGGGCGATAACACGGACGGCATTTGCTGGTGGACCAACGGTTTCTGGGGAGGCATGCTGTGGCTTATGCACCATGAAACCGGCAACGAGAAGTACAAGGAGATCGCACAAATCTCCGAAGCCAAGCTGGATCGGTGCTTTCAAGAATTTTACGGTCTGCATCATGACGTTGGATTTATGTGGCTGCCAACCAGCGTGGCGAATTACAAAGTGACGGGAAACGCGGAATCTCGGAAGCGGGCGCTCCATGCTGCAAATCTGCTGGCAGGCCGCTTCAATTTGGCAGGGGGCTTCATCCGAGCATGGAATGACCTGGAGGAAGGCGATACGAGGGGCTGGGCGATCATCGATTGCATGCTCAATATACCGCTCCTGTATTGGGCCACTGAAGAGACGGGGGATCCACGTTTCAAACAAATCGCAATGAGGCACGCGGATACGTCCATGCAGGCCTTCGTTCGCCCTGATGGCTCTGTCAATCACATTGTCGAGTTCGACCCTTTTAATGGAGGAGTCGTGAGGACGCACGGCGGTCAAGGCTACGGGGAAGGCTCTTCCTGGACGCGCGGGCAGACCTGGGCTTTGTACGGCTTCATGATGAGTTATAATCATACCGGAAAGGACGAGTATTTGCAGACGGCCAAGCGGGTTGGCCATTATTTTATGGCCAATATTCCTGAGGATGGCATCATCCCGGCTGATTTCAGACAGCCGGAGGAGCCAAGGCTGATGGACGATACGGCAGCAGCCATTGCGGCATGCGGATTCATCGAAATCGCCAAGGCCGTCGGCGGGCATGAAAGCCGCTCCTTTGTGGCGGCGGCGCTGAAGCTGCTGCGAACGCTCGACGAATCGCGGATCGATTGGTCGGCCGATACCGACCACTTCCTGCTAAACGGTACCGGAGCCTATCATAGCGATACACATCATCAGGCGATTATTTACGGTGATTTTTACTTCATGGAAGCAATATTTAAGCTCAAGGGCAACGATCTTTATTTGTGGTAGATAAAATGTTGAAGCTATGCCGAGGTGCTGGCCCGGCAACGATAGCGGTAAGCGGATAAACGGATAACTGGATTGTTAAGCTTAAGAAGGAGGGGCTGCCCAGAAAGTCAGTTTTTACTGACTTTTCGGACAGCCCCTTGATCTTCATAGGGGAGCCTGGGGTTAGTGGATTTGGTGAGAGTGAAATGATGAAACTGACGAGACTGATGGGGGTGATGGAAAGAATTGGCTGAACTCGTGGGACTGGTTACCCGCTTACGGACAGGAGATTCGCTATTTGTTGAATTAGGCCCTCTTTCGCTATGCTCGCGGACACTGGTTCCGTTATTCGACCAAATTGACTGCAATAAACAGGTTTTTGGGAGCAATAGCGGAACGTAGGTCCGTTAGCTCTCAAAATTCCTCGTTATTTCACAAATAGCGTTCCCTGTGTCCGCTGCTGGGTTCGCATATGACCAACCAGTTGCTCATCCAGCCATCCAAGCTACACAGCCATCCAAGCTACAGCCGGGAATCAATTACCTCATACCAGTAATGGCAGATGTGTAAAAAAGTTGGACGGAAAAACGGTGCTGCACCCCAAAAGTTAGATTTTATACTCTAATTTTATGGGGGAACTACCAACGAGATGTTTTCCGTCCAACTTTTATTTTAGGGACTTATTGAACAGCCCCTCTTGTACGTTGATTTTCACCTTCGAGTTTTATATGGAAACCCAGAGGCTGCCTGTACGGGATACCCTATCAGGAGAGATCCCCGGCTATCCAATGCTATTCAGTTCGGCTCGATGACCCGCGCGGAATAAACTGGGTATCCACCTTTACTTTCGTCTTCACCGGCTGGGGGGATTCGATCGATTGAATCATCAGGTCGACGGCGAGTTGTGCCATCCGTTCCTTCTCGACATGGACGGTGGACAGTTCCGGCGAGACGATCCGCGCTTCCGAGATATTATCGAATCCGACGACCGATACATCCTCCGGAATCCGGTAGTTAAGCTCTCCTAAAGTCTTGATGGCGCTGATAGCAATATAGTCGCACTCGCAGAAGAAGGCTGTCGGCATAGGTTTGCCAGAGGCCAGGTAGGCGGACAGCTGACTTTTTAATTCCTCCTGGGAGGATAGGATCGTGGGAGCTACGGCAAAGAAGCCGTCCTCGGCCACCTCCAGCTGATGATCGCGAAGAGCGGCGAGAAAACCTCGTTTGCGGTCTTCGAAATTATGAATCTTCACGTTCGAAGCGATGTAGCCGATATTGCGATGTCCTAACTCCGCCAGATGAGCGCCTGCCTGATAAGCGCCCATGACATTATTGATTTCGATGAAGTGAACCGGAAGCGTCTCGTAGCAGGTATCGAGCACGACGAGCGGAGCAGTCAACTCATTCGCGATTGCTGCTATTTGTGTTTGACTCAGATTCGTTCCAAGCAGGATGACGCCGTCGCTTCTTTTTTCCTCCACGATGGTTTTAATTTCCTCGACATAATGCTCCGGCTCTACCGAAGAGAACATGAGCGAATAACCGTAGCTCCGGCATCGTTCCTCGATGTATTGAATCAGCTCGCGAAAAAAAGGCTGTTGATAATATTGTTCAAGCACGATGCCGGAATTGGCGAATGCCAAAAAGAGTAACGTTTTGAGCGCCTGCTCGGGCGCTGCCGACTTGGATTTAGGGGAATATCCGTGCTCTTTGGCGATTTGCAATATCCGCTCGCGTGTTTCCGCGCTGATGCCCTGCTTTCCGCTTAGCGCAAATGATACGGCCGCTTTGGAAACCCCGGCGATTTTGGCGATATCCTCCATTCTCACAGTTCAGAATCTCTCCATTCCCATTCAATTGTTTAGTAGGTTTAGTTTACACATCTCTAAAAAAATTATCAAGGACAGGATGAAACTCAACTTAATTATTTAGTTAAAATCACTTAATATATGCTAAAAAACAGTGAATATCGTTGACTAATTCCTAAACTGGTGGTAATTTTAACTCATAACGATGGAATTGACTAAACTTTATCTATTTTAATTTAGTCAATAATCTTAAATTTGTTTAGTTGGTTTAGTTCGACAATACCTGAGGAGTGTGCCGGATGAAGAAATTGAAATTGGGATATGCCCCTACACGTCGTTTTACGTTCAGTGCGGAGGATGCGTTCAAGTACAAAGTAATGATTAAGGAGAAGATCCAAAGCTTCGGAATGGACTTCGAGCTTGTAGATCTTGAAGGAATCAATGAGGAAGGGCTGCTGTATGACGATCACATCGCTGCGGACAAAATTGCAGAGCGGTTCAAACGCGAAAATGTCGATGCCGTCTTTTTTCCGCATTGTAATTTCGGGACGGAGGATACGGTGGCGAGGGTAGGCAAAGCGCTGGGCAAGCCAGTGCTGCTGTGGGGGCCGCGCGACGAAGCGCCGCTGGAGGACGGCATGCGCCTGCGCGATACGCAATGCGGGCTGTTTGCGACAGGAAAGGTTCTGCGTCGTTTTAATGTGCCGTTTACGTATGTGACGAACAGCCGGGTAGATTCTCCGGTATTTGAGCGGGGATTTACGAATTTCGTAGCCGCGGCGAACGTGGTGAAGCAGTTCCGCAGTCTGCGAATTTTACAGATTGGCCCTAGACCGACATCGTTCTGGACGATGATGTGCAATGAAGGCGAATTGCTGGAACGGTTCGGCATTGAGCTTCATCCGATCACTTTGATCGACATTCAAAGAGCTTCAAAGCAGATCGAGAAAGGCAGCAGCTCCGAGCTGGCAGAGGCGATCGATTATATTAAAGCAAAGCTGGATTGGTCGGAGGTCACCGAGGAAGACGTTCGGCGCATTGCCGCTTTGAAGGTAGCGATGAAGCAGTACGCCGTGCAGAACGGATGCTCAGCTATTGCCATCCAATGCTGGTCGGCCTTGCAGGAGGCGATGGGCATCATGCCGTGCCTTGCCAATGCGATTCTGACCGATGAGCAAATTCCGGTGACGTGCGAGACCGATATCCACGGGGCGATCACCTCGGTGATGGTGCAGGCTGCAACGATGAATCAGCTGCCGACTTTTTTTGCCGACCTGACGGTTCGTCATCCAGAGAATGAAAATGGGGAGCTATTGTTCCATTGCGGCAATTTTCCGGTATCGCTGTCTGTGGAGGAGCGGCCGAAGCTATCCCGTCATTTTCTGTTTGACGATCATGCCCCGGGGACGCATGAAGGCGAAATCAAAGGCGGCGGCATGACGCTGGCCAGATTCGATGGGGATCACGGGGAATATCAATTGTTCCTCGGCAAGGCTCGCGGCATTCAAGGGCCGTATACGCGCGGTTCTTACGTTTGGGTGGAAGTGAACGATTGGCCGTTATGGGAAGAAAAGCTGGTCAAAGGCCCTTATGTGCATCATTCGGTAGGTATACATGCCAACGTTATCCCGGCTTTATATGAGGCATGCAACTATATTCCCGGCTTGACGGCGGATCCCGTCGATCCGACAGAACAGCAAATCCAAGCCTGGCTGCGCGGTTCGAATTTATAAAACATCATGAACAAGGAGGCGGCGGTGAAGATGGAAATTATTGAATTGAAAGCGAAGGCGGCGCAAATACGCATGGATCTGCTCCAGATGATTCATAGAGCCAAGGCGGGACATACCGGCGGATCGCTAAGCAACGCTGATATTTTGACGGCACTTTATTATCGAGTCATGAACCTCGACCCGGCTCGTCCGAAATGGGAGGATCGCGATCGTTTTATAGCGAGCAAAGGTCATGCGGTGGAATCCTTGTGGTGTATTTTGGCGGATAGAGGATTTTTCCCAAAAGAAGAATTAGAGACATTCTCACAGTTTGGAACGCGGTTAATCGGTCACCCGAATAATAAAGTGCCCGGGATTGAGATGAATACGGGAGCCCTGGGGCATGGCCTGGCGATCTCGGTGGGCATGGCGCTGGCCTCCAAGCGGGACGGACGCGGCTACCGGGTATTCTGCCTGATGGGCGATGGGGAGCAAGCGGAAGGCTCCGTCTGGGAAGCGGCAATGGCGGGAGCTCATTACAAGCTCGATAATTTGGTTGGCATCATTGACCGGAACGGGCTGCAGATTAGCGGCTCCACGGAAGAGGTAATGGGACTCGATCCGCTGGACGAGAAATGGGCGGCATTTGGCTGGAACGTCGTTACGATCGACGGCAATGATATGGAGCAGCTCGTGGATACATTGGAGGCAGCTCCGACCGTTCCAGGGAAGCCGACGCTCATTATTGCCAATACCGTGAAGGCGAAAGGCATCTCCTTTGCCGAAAATGTGCCGCATTGGCATCATCACGTACCTAACGACGAGGAGCTTGCGCAGGCGTTGGCCGAGTTGTCCGCGGTTTTGGCCGGCTATCAACAGGAAGGGCAGGTTCGATAACAATGGGGAATAAAATTGCTAATCGTCAAGTTATTTGCGATACGCTGCTGGAGCTGGCGGAGACGGATCGCGACATTATGGTGCTGGCTAGCGATTCCAGGGGATCGGCGGCAATGGGACCGTTCGCGCAGGCCTATCCGGAGCAATTCGTAGAGGTCGGCATCGCGGAGCAGAACATCGTCGGCATATCGGCGGGGCTGGCGCACAGCGGGAAAAAGCCGTTCGTTACTTCGCCCGCCTGCTTCCTCTCGATGCGAAGCATCGAGCAGATTAAAGTGGACGTGGCTTATTCAGCTACGAATGTGAAGCTGATCGGAATCAGCGGCGGCATTAGCTACGGGGCGCTCGGGATGTCCCACCATTCCGTGCAGGATTTGGCGGTAACGCGAGCGATCCCCGGCCTTGCGGTCATTCTTCCGGCGGATCGTCATGAGACGAAACGGATGACCGAGGCGCTCGTGAATTATGAGGGCGGCGTCTATGTTCGCATAGGGCGAAATCCGGTAGAGGATGTTTACGAATCCGCGGATTATGATTTCGTCATCGGCAAAGCCGTTACGATGCGCGACGGCTCGGACATTACGCTGATCGCCGCAGGGGAGACGGTCCGGATTGCGCTGGATGCCGAAGCGAAGCTGAAGGAAGCTGGAGTTTCCTGCCGGGTGATCAATATGCATACGATCAAGCCGCTGGATGAAGAGGCGATCATTAAGGCAGCGAGGGAGACAGGCCGTATTATTACGGTGGAGGAGCATAGCGTACACGGCGGTCTTGGGGCTGCGGTAGCAGAGGTCGTCGTGCAGCATCATCCGGTGCCGCTTCGTCTGCTGGGCATTCCGGATGAACCGGCGATTGCTGGAAAAACGAAGGAAGTATTCGAACATTACGGGATCAGTGCGGAGAACATCAAGAACTTGGCGCTGGATATGCTGGGACAATAGGAGCCAGGGGCGATGACGAACAAACAAGGATATTTGCTTACTATAGATCAGAGTACATCGGGAACGAAGGCGCTCATCATTGACTCGGCGGGGGTCATCATTGCGAAAAGCTCGATAGAGCATACGCAATATTACCCCTCCCCCGGGTGGGTGGAGCATGATCCTATTGAAATTTACGAAAATGTGCTGCGCGCTTCCGAGGCCGTGCTTCAGCAGGCTGGCATCGAACCGAGCCGGCTTGCAGCCCTCACCCTGACGAATCAACGCGAAACGGCGGTGATGTGGGATCGGGCTACGGGGCTTCCGGTATGCAATGCCATCGTCTGGCAATGCCAGCGCACGGCAGAACGCTGCGAGACGTTAAAGGCAGCGGGTTATGAAGAGGTCGTAAGAGCGAAGACAGGGCTGATGCTTGATCCTTATTTCTCGGCAGCAAAATGGCGCTGGATGCTGGAGCAGGTGCCTTATATCGACCGCCTGCTGGAAGAGGGACGTTTGCTGGCAGGCACGATGGACAGCTGGCTGCTCTGGAAGCTGAGCGGCGGAGCGGTTCATGCCACGGATTACACGAATGCGAGCCGAACGTCGCTGTTCAACATCCACGAGCTGCGCTGGGACACCGAGCTGTGCGAACTGTTCGGCGTGCCGATAGAGCTTTTGCCTGAGGTGAAGTCATCCGATGCGGTATTCGGGATAACGAATGCGAAGGATTCACAGCTGTTGTCCTACCCGATACCGATTGCCGGGATTATCGGCGATTCGCAGGCCGCTTTATTCGGACAGCACTGCTTCGAGACAGGCATGGCCAAAGCGACCTATGGCACGGGGACATCCGTGCTGATGAATATCGGCGAGCAGCCAGTCGCCGCAGAGAATGGCCTGGTGCTCGCGATCGGCTGGAGCATCGGCGGGAAAATAACCTATGCCCTGGAAGCTGTCATTCGTACATCGGGGGACACGATCAAGTGGGTTCGCGATAACTTGGGCTTGTTCCATACTTTTGCCGAGCTGGAGGAGCTGCTGCTTCAGACGCATCATAATGAAGGCGTTTACCTTGTTCCTGCCTTTGTCGGGCTGGGCGCGCCATACTGGGAGCCGCAGGCCAGGGCGATGATATCCGGGATGAGCCGGGGGACGGGCAGACCCCATATTATTCGGGCCGCGCTAGAGAGCATTGCTTACCAGGTTCGGGACGCCATTGAGCTTATTGAAGAGGGGACGGGAATACCTCTTAAGATGCTCCGCACCGACGGGGGAGCTTCCGACAACGCTACTCTCATGCAATTTCAGGCGGACATGCTGGGCTGCGGAGTATCCAAGTCGGATGTTGCTGAACTATCGGCTTTGGGCTCGGCTTATATGGGCGGGCTTGGCATTGGAATTTGGGATTCACTCAGTGAAATTGCCAAGCAAATGCGAAAATACGAGATTTACATGCCTTTAATGGATCAGACGCACCGGGCGCAAAATTACGAGGGATGGAAGAGGGCGGTGGGAGTTGTGCTGCAAGACAGTGCCGCAGCCGATCATTCGCCTATCGCCGAAGCTTCTGAAGCCGGTTCTAAAAAAAGCATACAATGCTCTTAAAAAGCAGCATACCTCCGCCCATTGCTCCATGATACAGTGAAACCAAGTGACATGAAGAGTGACTTCATGTTTCAAAGTGGGTTCACTGAAAGGAGCAAGCAAATGACAAGCATTATCAATCCTGTGATCCGGGGATTTAATCCGGACGCATCGATGATTCGCGTGGGGGAGGATTACTATCTTGCCACCTCTACCTTCGAGTGGTTTCCGGGTGTGCAAATTCATCATTCCAAAGATCTGGTGCATTGGCGGCCTTTGACGCGTCCGCTAAGCCGCGTGTCTCAATTGGATCTGCTTGGAGCACCAAGCTCTGGAGGGATATGGGCGCCGGCGCTCACTTATGATCAGGGAACGTATTATTTGATGATTACGGACGTAAAGAGCCGTAAGGGCGTATTTAAGGATCTTCATAATTATTTATTGACGGCTACGGACATTATGGGCCCCTGGTCCGAACCGATTTATTTGAATAGCAGCGGATTTGACCCGTATTTATTCCACGATGATGACGGGCGAAAATGGCTGCTCAATATGAAATGGGATTTTCGCAAGGGAAAGGAACGGTTTGCCGGCGTAGTCATGCAGGAGTATTCGCCTGAAGAAGAGCGCCTTGTCGGTCCGGTTCACACCATAGCGACAGGTACGGATATCGGCGTCAGCGAAGGGCCGAATATGTTCAAACGAGACGGCTGGTATTACCTTCTGCTTGCCGAAGGAGGCACAGGCTGGAACCACGCAGCGACCCTGGCTCGTTCCCGCCGTATCGAAGGGCCTTACGAGTATGATCCAGAATATCCACTCATCACAACGGTGAACGCTCCGGATTATCCGCTGCAAAAGGCCGGGCATGCCGCGATTGTGGAGACGCAAAATGGAGAATGGTATATGTCCTTCATTTGCGCACGCACCCTGCCGGGACGCAGGCTGTGCCCGCTTGGCCGGGAGACAGGCATGCAGAAGCTGGAATGGACGGAGGATGGCTGGCTGCGGATCGCCGGAGGCGGACGTTTGCCGCAGCTCGAGGTTGAGCCCCCCGATCTTCCGCTTCATCCATTCCCGTCGCTTCCCGAGACGGATCATTTTGAGGCATCAGAGCTCGGCATTCAATACCATACGCTTAGAGTTCCGGCGGATGAAGAATGGCTTAGTCTCACAGAGCGTCCGGGGTATTTGCGGATGCGCGGCCGCGAATCGCTATACTCCTGGTTCAGGCAGAGTATGGTGGCGAGACGGCTGGAGCACTTCGTATGCGAGGTGGAGACCTGTGTCGAGTTCGAGCCGGAGCATTTCAATCAGATGTCCGGATTGACCTTATACTACGATGACCGCGATCATTTCTATTTGCGGGTCAGTCATGATGAAGCGATTGGCAAGCATGTGGCGCTGACATTATCAGATCAAGGTAATTATGATGAGCCGAAAGGCGCTGTCGTCTCGGCGGAGGGCTGGGATCGGGTATATTTGAGAGCGAATATCGAATATGATGCGATTCAGTTCAGTTGTTCCCCTGACGGCATAAATTGGATCTATGTCGGCAGCCCGCAGGATCTGGGGCAATTGGCCGATGAATATGAGGGAAAGCTTGGGTTCACGGGTACCTTCATCGGATTATGTGCTCAGGATTTGTCGGGTACGCAGCGGCATGCAGACTTCGATTACTTGCGCTATACGGGCAGGGAGTAGTCCGCCGAGGGCAAGGGGTTATGGATAAACAAGGCTAGCATGAAATCAAAATCCAGGTTAGGGAGATGAGATGAACATGAGTATGCCTTATGATGTGCCAGAACAGAAAAAGATTAGACTGATCATAAACACCGATACCAAATGTGAAGCTGATGACCAGTATGCCATCGTGCATGCGGTGCTGACGCCAAGATTTAAAATCAAAGGAATCATAGGCGCCCACTTCGGCACCCGCAGAGAGACGACGATGGAGGAATCTTATGCAGAAATTCGTTATGTACTGAGTCTCATGGGATTGCAAGACCAGTTCGAGGTATATAAAGGAGCCCCGGTAAAAATTCCGGACACAAGCACGCCTGTACCTTCCGAGGGAGCGGAGATCATTATACGCGAGGCGATGAAAGAGGATGAGCCGCCGTTATATGTCATTTTCCTCGGCCCTTTGACGGATTTGGCTTCGGCTTATTTAATGGAGCCGGCCATCGCTGGCCGTCTTACCGCGATTTGGATTGGCGGCGGCGCCTATCCCGAAGGAAGCCGGGAGTTCAACCTTAGCAACGATATCGATGCCGCTAACGTTGTGCTTCAATCCCCCATTCCGCTCTGGCAGGTGCCCAAAAACGTATACGACATGGTGCGTGTCGGCCTAGCCGAGCTTGCGGTAAGAGTGAGGCCGCAGGGGGAGATCGGCAAATATTTGTACGAGCAGTTAATTCAGCACAACATGGATCACGGACATCAGGCGCATTGGCCAAAAGGCGAAATGTGGGTGCTGGGCGATTCTCCCGCGGTTGCGCTTCTGCTGGATGAGCATATGTTCGAGTACGATAACGTTGCTGCACCAAGGATCGATTCGCAGATGAGATATGTCCCCGGTCAAGAGGGGCGAACGATTCGCGTATATCGCAGCATCGATGCCCGGTTTACATTGGAGGATTTCTACGCCAAGCTGGCTTTATTTGCATTAGCCGAGTCCGGTAAAAAATAGGATGCTAAAGTAAAAAGCTGCCCCAAGTCTATCCAAACTCTATAGACGAGGAGCAGCTTTTTCGTGTTAAAACAGCTCTACGGTTTGCCTGCAATGACGCCTAGAAGAAGCATAAATGGCATCAAGCAAGCCCATGGAATAGGCGGTTTCCTGCAGCGGGACGTAGCTGCCATCACCGTAGGCAAGCTTCCGATAGAATTGGCCGATCAGCCTGGCATGGCCTTGCCCCCAATAGGATTTGCCGACGGCTGGCTGTTGATTCGTGCTGAGCACATCGCTTTCCAGCCATTGAACATCCCCGCCGCTGACCAGCATAAGCTGGTTATCCATGTAGCGCAGCAAGCCTTTCTCCATATGCATTTCAATAAAAAAGGGACTGTTCTCGGAATGCCCGTTCGTAGCATAGAACATTCCGGCCTTGCCGTCCTTGTAATATAAAGTGGCTTCGGCGGTATCCTCGACCTCAATGATGTCCTGCAACACCCGCGTGTCGATATTTCCTTGAACCGCTTCAATCTCACCTCCGAGATAGTACAGTAAATCCAGCATATGCACGGCTTGATTGATCAAGAGGCCGCCACCTTCGGTTGCCCATTTGCCGCGCCAGGAGTCGGATCGGTAGTAGTCCGCCGTTCGCCTCCAGGTTAGGAACCCTTTAATGCCGAGCATTCGTCCAAGCGTTCCCTCCGCAATTAGCTCCCTCGCTTTTTCGATGGACGGGTTCAACCGATTTTGCAAAATCGCGCAGCAGGCCACGCCGGAAGCCTTCACTGCATCCGCTACCTTGCGTGCTTCCGCCACGTTCATGGCAACCGGCTTTTCCAGCACGATATGCTTTCCGGCCTCGGCCGCCTGAATGGCCATTTCCGCATGCAAATGATGCGGGGTGCATATATGCAGGCTGTGAACCGCCGGATCGGACAAAACCTGCTCAAAATCGGTGTATATCCGGCAATCCTCCTTGCCAGCAAGCGTCTCGGCACGCTCCTTCACAATATCGCATGCGCCGAATAGCTCGGAGGCCTCCGATTGCCTGAGCGCTGCAGCATGAATCGGGCCGATCGCTCCGCAGCCGACAATGACGGCATTCAACCGATTCATTTTAGGAGAACCCGAACTTTTGCAAATTGTTATAACTGATATTCAAGCTTTCGAACGCGTCCGTCGGCCCGTCATCCCGTTCGATCAAATACCACTTGACTCCAGCATCCTCGCAAGCTTGCAAAATTTCCGGCCAATTGAGATTGCCTTCCATAATCTCGGCCATGATCTGCTGCGAGTCGATGATCGTCAAGTCCTTCAGGTGAATGGCCTCGATGCGGTTTTTCAGCCTGCTGATCCAGGCGCTGGGGTCGCCGCCGCCTATCTGTACCCAGTAGGTGTCCAGCGTAAACAGGAAGTTCTCCGGATTCGTCTGTTCGACGAGCACATCCATACCAAGCTTTCCGTTATAGTTTTGAAATTCCCAATGATGGTTATGATAGCTGAACTTTAGTCCGTTTTGCGCCAATTCATCGGCGATCGCCGAGAATTTCTTGGCGAAGGCGATGTAGCCCTCGGCGCTATGATACTCGGCAGGTAATCCGCCCAGCCCCGCCAGCCCGCAGCCCAGCGTATGATGATCACGGATCACGCCATCCAGATCGTTGATGAATCGGTCATAAGGGATATGGGTGACCACAACTTTCAAACCATGGCCGCGGGCGATCGCCGCCAGCTCATCGACAGGGATATGCCAAATCGCGGATAACTGAATCGTCGTATAGCCCATTTCTTTAATTTTTCGCAGTGACTCATCAAGCTCATTTGGCGTTCCGGCAAAATTCCGAACTGTATATAATTGCGCGCCTAGAATTTTCGTCATTTACGAAACCTCCTTTAATGTGCTGCCTTCAGTTTCCTATCCCGACTAATGCGTTCCCGACACGTCGACGACCTTTTGGACGACGTTTTTCGTTACCGTGGAGCTTTTAATTCTCTCCTGCAGGAGCTCATAGAAATGCTCGTGATCAAAGCGGTCAAGCTCTGCCCAGTCATCCGTCCAGGTTGAATAATGGATCGCATTCGAAATGAGCAGGCCGTGAACGCCATCCTCCCCTGGTGCTAGCAGCTTTTCGCCCTGCAAAATCGCCTTTGCGAAGTTTTTCATAATGCCGATGTGCTGTTCACCGCCGTCCCCCGAGACGGGAATTTCGCAGCGCCAGCATTCCGGCTTCCGGAACGGGTCTACGTTCATCCGATTGTGCTCCCGTTCCGAAATGCGGTTCCGGTCAAACGTGATGCGATTGTTCTCGACGACGATTTTGCCCATATCTCCGGAAATCTCCAGCCGATTTGTGCCTGGTGCCTCGCCCGTTGACGTAATATAGACGCCTGTTGCACCGTTTGAATATTCCAGATAAGCGGTCACATCATCCTCCACCTCGATGTCGTAATATTTGCCGAAGCTGCAGAAGGAGCGGATTTTGCTGGGCATGCCGAGCATCCACTGGAGCAAATCCAGGTTATGCGGGTTTTGGTTGATCAGCGTGCCGCCGCCCTCGCCCTCCCAAGTAGAGCGCCAGGAGCCGGAATCATGATAGGCCTGCGGACGGTACCAGTCCGTAATGATCCAGACGACTCGCTTAAGCTCGCCCAATTCGCCGCTTTGCACGAGTTCCCTTACTTTTTGATACACGGGATTCGTCCGCTGATTATACATGATGCCAAAAACTTTATCCGACTGTTTCGCGGCCGCGTTCATCTCCAGCACCTGCTTCGTGTATACGCCGGCTGGCTTCTCAACAAGCACATGCAGGCCGCTGGCAAAGGCCTCGATCGCAAGCGAGGGATGATCATAGTGGGGAACGGCGATTAAGACGGCATCGATCAGACCGCTTGCATACATGTCTCTTGCATGTTCGAATATGGCCACTCCCGGTAGGTTATTTTGCGCCCATGCTCTGCGCTCTGAGCTAATATCGCATACTGCGCCAAGCGTCATGCCCGGTACCTTATGCTCCTTATGAATTTGCAAACTGTGGGACATGCCCATATTGCCGATGCCGATGATGCCGAGGCGTACATTTTCCATGAGGGTATCCTCCTTTAAATATTGTTCAGAATCGATATTAAGGATGAATGCGCTAATCTGAAGGTGTGAAGCCCGCTAGCTTCAAGCGTATCGGCCAGCGGAGCTTGCTCCAGCTCGGCCAAGCCTGTAAAGCTGCCCAAATGCGGCTCCAGCGACAGGAAGCCTTCATATCCGCCAGCCTTCAAGCTTCTTAGCACATCCTCAACCCGCCCGTCTCCCATGCCTGCGGGAACATTGCAGCCGTCCTCTAGAGCATCCTTGATGTGCACATACCGGATATAAGGCTCCAGGGGCTCGAAGGCTGCCGGGTATACCTCACAGCCGCATTGCACAAAGTTGGCTGGATCGAAGGCGCTGGCGAAATACGGCGACCGGCACGTTTGCATTAGGTCAAGGCAGCGCTCTGGACTGTCGCCGTAAATATCCTTTTCATTCTCATGAAGGATCGTTAAGCCGCTGCCTTCGGCAGCTTCCAGAATAGCGCCGATGCGGTCGATAACCTCGTTCCGGTATAGGGCGGAATCGCTTCCTTCCGGCATATAAAAGCTGAAAATGCGCACATATGGACTGTTCAAGGTGTGAGCGGTTTCAAAAATTGTTTTGGCCATATCCAAATGAGCGCTAAAGTCATCCGAAATGTTAATTTTACCGATGGGAGAGCCGATGGAAGATACTTTAACGCCGTAATGCTCAAGCTTTTTTTGAACTTCAGCAATTTCCTCGCGTGACAGAACGGAAATGTTCTTCCCATTTACCCCCCTGATTTCGATAAAATCGATACCAAGCGAATTTAATCCCCGCAACTGTGTCTGAAAATCTGCATCGATTTCATCGGCAAAGCCCGAAATATAAAACTTGGACACCCGTGGATCACCTCTTCTATGGATATTCCTCTTCAATTTATCATTAATATTTTCTAAGTTCTTCCCGATAATTGTTTGAAACTATGCGAATCTTGCTATATGTTTAGGGTGAGGTGATTTCGATGGAAGCAGGTCAGCAACGGAAATTTCATTATGCGGCTGCGGACAGCTCATTTTTTTATCACCATGCCAGAGATGAGCAGCCCAATCCGCTGGATTATAAGCTCCATTATGAGAAGGGTTACGAAATATTTATGTTTATCAACGGAGCAGGCAGCTTTACGATTGAGGGCAGTAAATACGACTTGGAGCCATACTCGATTCTGATGATGAATTCGAATGAGCTTCATGTCGTTAATATCGCTGAACATCTGCCGTATGAGCGGATCGTTTTAAGCATGGATGCCAATTTTTTGCCGCCCTTTATGGCTGGTGGTATTGATTTTTTCCGCACAATCAAATTCCGCAAGCTAGGGGAGGATAATCAGTTAAGCGCAGACATCGTTAAAGCAAGCGGCCTGCTTGAATTGTTCGGTAAACTGCGGCAGGCATTGGAGCAGAGGAGTACCGAGCATGAATTGGTCGCGAAATGCATCATCGTGCAGATTTTATCGGTCATCAATGATCTGGCTAAAGCGGAGCTGCCAAGCAGCAGCAAGCTGGAAGATGCCAAGGTCAGGGCGGTGTTGGAATATATTAATGCGAATTTGGAGGAGCAGCTTACGCTGGATGCGTTGTCGGAGAGATTTTTTGTCACGAAATATCATTTGTGCCGCATTTTCAAGGAAACGACCGGATTTACGATCAATCAATATATTACTTATAAAAGAATTCATTTGGCCGACCGGTTGATGACGCAAGGATTTACGCCTACCCAAGCCTGCTTCATGTCTGGATTTAACGGCTATTCGAGCTTTTTCAAGGCCTACCGCAAGCTGACCGGAGGGACGCCGAGAAGCGGGAAGCCGCAATGATGAGAAGCGAAAATGATATAGATGGCCCAAACTGCAAAAACTGCACATTGGTCTTAAAAAACTGCGATCAGACCTTGAACCATCGTGTTAAAGTAGATTTAACGAGGTTTGAGCGTATTGCTTTCCTGAAATTGTACATTGCCAAATTATACAGAACCTTCGCTGTCATAGCGTACCGGAACAGCTTGTTGTTATATAATTAAAGTGCGCTTTAGCGACCTCTTAGCCCGTGCAGAAGGAGGAAGATGACAATGAACATTAGGGTGTTGTTGGCCGATGATGAACCGGTTATTTTGCGGGGATTGAAGAAGCTGATTTCATGGGAAGAGCTTGGGCTGATGATCGTTGGGGAGGCCAATGACGGAAACGAGCTAAGACAGCTCATCCAGACATGTGACCCGGATTTAATCATTAGCGACATTAGTATGCCTGGCTGCAGCGGGATCGATATCATTCGGGAAGTCCACGAAAAGAACCTGCAGGTCAAAGTCGTATTTATTAGCGCTTATCAAGAGTTTGCCTATGCTAAGCAGGCGATTCAATACGGGGCGCTCGAATATTTGGTCAAGCCGGTGATTAAGTCTCATTTGGAAGAAGTTGTTACGAGAGCAGCAGCGTTAATTCGTGAGGAGACAGAGGGCGAGCGGGCAAAGGAAATGCTTGATCATTATGAACGGAAGAATCGCACCGTAACGATCGAGGAGCTGCTCGATAGCTTGACAGATGGTAATCGGAAAGCCGCCGCCGAGTTGATCCATTTGGGGGCTATCGCCATAAGTCGGTATACAACGGTATGTTTGCTGGAGACGGATACGGACACGAATACGGATGCGGATGCGGTAATGAGCGGGGCTTCGCACTGGGAGGAACGGGAGCGCAAGCTGGTTCATTTCGCATTGAACAATATTATTAAGGAAACGATAGAAGCTGCTGGAAATGCACTTATGTTTCATAAAGAAGGTCAATTTGGCATTCTGGTTCAGCACGAAACCCTTGGGGAGCCAGCACAGCTGGCGGAGGATTTGCATGGGAAGATTAATAACTATTTGAAGCTTAAAGTATCTATCGGAGTCGGGAACGCGGTTTCCGGCGCCGAAGAAGCAGAGCATTCGTACCGTACTGCCTTGAAAGCGCTTAGAAGAAAGTATTTCGTCGGCTTGAACCGGGTTATTGCAAACGAAGGGGCGGATTTTGAAACAACTGAATCCTCCAGCCATACCCTAAACGAGCTGCAAGCGTCGTTGGTCAAGGCTTTGACCTCTCAGCAGAGAGAGCAGATTCCCGAGATGACGCAGCAATTGCTCAGTTTGATTAAGCAGCAGGCTGGCGGCAGCAAGAACGTGGCGGTTTCGAATATTTATAACACGATTCTGGTGCTGGAACAGGAGATGTCCCATATCGGGGTTTCGATAGATCGAATTCATCAGGAGCCTTCCTCGCTGCTTGATCGGCTATCCGGCTATTGCACATACGAAGGCGTGGAAAGGGAAGTCGAAGCCATCGCGCAGCAGATTTATGAGCAAATCGCCCATAAACTGACGAATAAGGAAGCCGTGCAGTTGGGCGAGATCAAAGCGTACATCGAGGAGCATTACGCGGAGAACATTACGTTGGACTCCATGGCCGCGTTAATCTATATGAACCCCTACTATTTCAGCAGCTTTTTTAAGAAGCATACGGGGCAGAATTTCAAACAGTATTTGACGGAGGTGCGCATGAAGCATGCTGTTCGCCTGCTGCTTGAGACCGATATGATGATTTACGAAATCTCCGATCGCGTAGGATATAACAATGCCAGACATTTCAGCGACATGTTCAAGAAGATGTACGGCAAGCTGCCGCAGGAGTACAAGCAATCTGCTAAAGTCGAATAGGAGAACTGCGTATGCGCTTATGGGATCGCAAGTTTACTAGCATATTCGTTAAATTTTCAGCATCCTTTATTTTAGTTGGGCTTATTCCGTTGTTTGCCCTCAGTTTGTTTTCGGTGAACAAATTTACTGGATATGTAGAGCGGTATACGACCGGCAATTTGCAGCAGATGGTACTGTATATGAGCTACAATCTGAATTCGGCATTTAACCAATACAACGAAGTGTCCAAACTAATGTACACCGGAAAGTATGAGGGATACGTCGAGAGCTCGAGTCAAAACCAGACCTACAATGTCAACGAGCTGGAGCAAATTAATAAAATTCCGATAGACTCGTTCTTGAAGACCGTGCTGTATAGCGATTCTTATATTAGCAGTGTTTATTTTGTCCGCGAAAGCGACGGAAAGCTGTACTATCAAGAGAAGGAAAACAAAGGGCTGACCGCAGAGGTGCTTCCTCATAAAGAATGGAGGCAGCATATGAGCAGCAATCCTTCGAAAGTCGCAATATTTCCTACGCACTCCGATAGCTACTATCCGACCTCCAATCGGAAAGTATTCACGATTGGCCGTAATTTAATAGATATTTCCGGCCGGGTTACGGCCGAACCCAAAGTCGTAGGTACTTTATTCCTCGATGTAGACACGGTTATTTTCGATCAGTTCCTTAAGGAGCTGAACTTAGGGGAGAATGACGAATTATATTTGTTAGATGGAGAAGGCAATGTATATTTCAGCAATAAAGAGCTTTCTTCTGTGGATGGAAAACGGCTAGCAGCCGGGTCGGATCAAGGAATGATGGTCATGTCGGAGCCGATCCCGTTTCTTGACGGAAGCTTGACGGCCCGCATTCATCGCGAATCGCTGTTTGAGCAGCTGTTATCCGTGCGCATGACGATCTTTATCGCCATCGCTCTGTGCTCCATAGCCCTCATTATTATGGGAACCTGGTTCTCCAGGCGGCTGTCGGCTCCGATCCTTACTCTGATGAGGCAAATGAGCAAGGTCGAGTCCGGAAACCTGAATACTCAGGTCGAAATTCAGAGCAATGACGAGTTTGGCAGGCTCAGCTATAGCTTTAATCGAATGGTCGAGCGCCTGAAGGCGTATATCGATGAGGCTTACGTAGCCCAGATCAAGCAGAAGCAGACGGAACTGAATGCGCTGAAGAGCCAGATCCGTCCGCATTACCTGTATAACACGCTTGAAGTCATCCGAATGAATGCGGTAGATAAGGATCAGGATGAGGTGGCGGATATGATCCTGTCCCTGTCCAATCAATTGAAATACGTCATCGATTACGGCGAAGAGAAGGTTAGCCTTCATAGCGAGTTGGAGCATTTGAAGGATTATTTCTACATTATTTCGGTTCGGTATGATCAGCGCTTCGAGCTTCATTGCAGCATAGCGCCCGAGGTCAATTTGAATTGGCAAATCTTGAAGCTGTCTCTGCAGCCTCTCGTGGAGAATGCCATTCAGCATGGGCTCAAGCAAAAAGGCAAAGGCACGGTAGGGCTGACGGTGGAGAAGCGCGACGACACGCTTGTGGTCACCGTTTATGATGATGGGATCGGGATGGAGCAGGATAAGTTGGACAGCATTTATAGGGCGTTAAATGATCCCGAGGCACCGGGGAAGAACGTCGGTTTGAAAAATGTGCATGAACGGATCAAATCGGTATTCGGAGAGCAATACGGCCTGACAATTAACAGCAGGGAGCATGTAGGAACATCCGTGCTTCTTACTTTTCCGATTACCGAGGAAACAGTATAGCGCCCTTGGCGGACGGGGGGACAACCCTCTCGTTCGCTTTTGTTTTCTCATCTTAAATTTGCGCATATGGCGCTTAAAAAAGTTCATTCTAATCCAAAAATGGGGATGCTATGCTGTTATCAAGGGAAACGCTTACAGATGATGCGCACATCCGTGACCCGTTTCCGTTTAGAGGCAAAAAGGGAGGTTATCTCAAACTATGTTTAGAAAAACATTGCTGAAACTATCCGTACTATTATTGGTGGCGACCACAATACTGACCGCTTGCGGCAGCAACAATGCAGGAGGCAATACCGCTAACACGCCGGAAAATGGCGCTGCTGAGGGTGTTAAGAAGGAAGTTACATTTACGATAGGCTATGCTTCGGGTGATCCTGCTGGAAAAAAAGCGATAGCTGATTCGATCAAGAGGTTCATGGAAGCGAATCCTCATATCAAAATAAAAGATTTGAGCGAAACGACGTCATCTGCCTACCTGGATTGGCTAAAAACAAAAGATGCCGTAGGCGAATTCCCTGATTTGGTGGAAATGCGAGATACGGAAGTTTTTGCTGACGCAGGCAAAATCGTAGAGCTGCCTGAGGACTTGCGGGACATATTCAGCACTCTTCCTGATGTAGGTGGAAAAATTTACAATGCCCCTCTTACGCTGACTTCACCGCAGGGTATTATTTATAGTAAAAAAGCGTACGAAGAGGCCGGGATTACTGAATTACCCAAAAATTGGGATGAGTTTATCGAAATTCAAGAAAAACTAAAAACCAGTGGTATTTCGCCAATTGTCGTTGGCGGCAAAGATATATTCCACATGGGCTTCTGGATTAACAAGTTCCTAATTGACCAAGTCTACGCCAACGATCCGGATTGGAACTCCAAGCGTACAGCGAAGGAAGTAAGTTTCACAGATCCAAATGTGGTTCAGGCTATGACTGATTACAAGGAATTGTTCCAAAATTATATCGACAAGGGCTGGGTAAGCACAGGCGATAATCAAACGGCCTCCTTCCTGGTTACCGGAAAAGCGGCGCAGCTGTTTTCTGGACCGTGGATGTTCACGCAAATCGCCGAAGCTGATCCGAATTTTGAATTCGGTTTCTACGCTATCCCCGACCGGGAAGGTAAAGTGAGCGTAGTGGGGCTGCCGACTCTAGCAGGCTGGTCTCTCTCGACCGAAGCTTCCAAGGATTCTGAAAAGACGGAAGCGATTAAGGAGTTCATTCGTTTCTTCTTCCAGGCTGACAACTATTCCAAATATTTAGAGACTACAAATGGAATCCCTTCGACAAAGGAAAATATTAATTATGAAGCGACGGAGCAAATGCAAGAGGTGCTCAAGATTATGGCCGATCAGAATGTGACTAAATCACTAATGATCAACAACTGGTGGGGTGACAACCTAATCCCTCCGCAATTCCGCAACTGGTATTACAAGCTAATGCAGGAGCTTGTTCTAAAGGACGGAGATGTAACTGATTATATGAAGCAGGCAGACACGGAATACGACAATCAAGTGAAAGCGAATGCCATGTAAAAGCAAGCATGCTGAGGAGCGGAACCTCTTCGGGGGTTCCCTCTCTTTTCATACGAGCGATTGAGGGAGGGAGAGGAACTATGGCTACACCTAAAGTAACCGCAGAGGCATCGTTCGTCGCCATTAATAAAAAGAAAAAGTGGCAGCCTTACGCATTATATTTCATACTACCATCATTTATATTGTACACCCTCTTCGTGATTGTTCCGACGCTAGGAAGTGTATATTACAGCTTCACCTCTTGGGATGGCATCAGCTCCGATGTTCGATTCATCGGATTAGCCAACTTCGTGGAAATTTGGAACAGTCCCAGGGTTCACAATGCATTAAAAAATACGATGGTATTAACGATCAGTCTTGTTATTCTTGAAAATATCGTCGCCATTCTCTTGGCGGTTCTCGTCGATAAAGTACGCTGGCTGAGCAAAGTATTCAGAAGCATATTTTATTTTCCGACCTTGCTAAGCGGCATCGTTATGGGATTCGTATGGGCCATGATGCTCAACTACAACTTCGGTGTCGTCAATCAATTACTGGACAAACTCGGACTGGGCGCATTTGCCATAGACTGGCTGGGTGATCCCAAATATGCCATGCTGGCCGTCATATTGTCTACCGTATGGAAGGGCGCAGGGTATTATATGATTATTTATCTCGCAGGCTTGCAGGGAATCCCGCAAGAGCTCAATGAGGCGGCAAGCATCGATGGAGCCAACGGCTGGCAGCAATTCCGTCATATCACCTTCCCGCTTCTGGCTGGATCGGTTACGGTTTGTATGGTTTTAGCCATGATTAGCGCGCTGAAAATATTCGATCAAATTGCAGTCATGACCGACGGAGGCCCTGGTTTTGAGACCGAAACATTGACGTATCTCATCTATAAAGTAGGCTTCGGCGAATTGCGGCAAGGGTTTGGCACCGCACTGGCGCTGGTACTGTTCTTCATCATATTGATCATTACCGTGTTCCAGGTGAAAGTCCTCCAGAAGAGGGAGGTTGAGATGTAATATGACACTGAAAACACGAAAAACACTTATAGATCTGAGTCTATTCCTGATCACGCTGGTGATCGCTGTTATTTTCTTCTTTCCGATCTTTTTTAATATTATGTCGGCCTTTAAGAGCAATGCTGAAATATTGCGCGACGCGATCTCCTTGCCGAAGTCGCTATACTTGGGCAGCTTTAAATATTTGCTGACGGAAACGAACTATCCTTTAGCTATCGTAAACAGCTTGATTCTGACCGTCGTATCCATCCTGTTCCAGGTGATCATTATTCCTATGGCAGGCTACGCGATCCAGCGCAGAAATACGAGATGGACAAGATTTATGTTCGTCTACTTCTTGGCCGGGATGATGATTCCGTTCCAGGCCTATATGATCCCTTTGTTCAAGGAGCTGAAAATGCTCGGACTGTATGGCAGTCTAGCAGGTCCTATCATGATTTACATCGCTGGGGCGGTTGGTTTCGGCAGCCTGCTGTACTCCAGCTTCGTCAAAGGCATTCCGCTTGAAATCGAAGAGGCGGCTGAAATCGATGGCTGCTCGAAAGTAAGGACGTTCTGGATGATCGTTTTCCCGCTATTGGGGCCCGTCACGGCGAGTATGGTTGTGCTGAACGGACTTGGAATATGGAATGACTTCCTCATGCCGATGCTGGTGCTTCCGTCCGGTCAGCCGAAGACGATGGTTGTGGAAATCTATCGTTATATCGGTGAATTCTCCTCCCGCTGGGATATGATTTTTGCGGGGACGACGATGTCGGTTGTGCCGGTGCTCCTTGCGTTTATTTTTCTGCAAAAGTATTTCGTCAAAGGCATTGCCGCAGGGGCAACAAAAGGATAGGGGCGGGAATCATAGAATCATCGTTTATATACAGCCGGGGGATTTCTTCTCCGGCTGTATTTCTTAAGTATGTAAATAATTATAAATTATTGGGGGATACAAATGAATAAAACCATCATATATTCAGCTCCAGAGGGAGCCGTTGGTTCGAAGGATTATCGCGTTCGTGTGCGGGCTAAGGATGGAGATTGGCAGGAGCTGTTTCTTTATGAGGTAAAAGTGGACATGCATCACGTTCGCCAGGCATCGATGGCTTATTTTGATCGCGAAGGCATCGTTGAAGTCGAGATTGAATGTTTGTTTGCCAAAATTAATTCCGTGGTCATTCGTCCGCTCTCTACGCAAATAAGGGCAGGCCATGAGGGCGGGATCCTCCGTTTTGTGATCGATCGGCCCGTGAAATTATCGGTGGAAATCAATGGCGAGCGGTTCCGCAACCTGCATCTGTTTGCTGGAGAACCGGAACAGGACGCTCCCCAGCCGGACGATCCCGGCGTAGTCGTATTAGAGCGGCCGGGAAAAACGGCCATTCATCGTGCCGCGGATATTTTGAGATTGCTTAAGACGCCGCTAGACAGCTCGGGGCAGGAGCCAGATACCCTATATTTTGCTCCAGGGCTGCATTATATCGAAGAGACGATACTACGGATTCCGTCCGGGAAAACGGTCTATATTGCAGGCGGTGCTATCGTTGTGGGCTCGCTGGTTTGCGAACATGTACAGGATGTAACTATTAAAGGAAGAGGCGTTCTGTATTTATCCGAGTATCATAGATACTCTGCCTTCCGCGGCATCCGCATCGGGTTCTCGCACAATATCGAGGTTGAAGGATTAATTCTCATAGACCCTCCTCACTACAGTATTTATATCGGGAAGTCGAGCCAGATCCGGATCCGAAATTTTAAATCATTCAGCACAAGAGGCTGGTCGGATGGCATCGACATGATGGCCAGTTCGGATATTGAGATCGATGATGTGTTCCTTCGTACCTCGGATGATTGTATTGCCATCTACGGAACCCGCTGGGATTATCGTGGAGGCACAAGCCGCGTAAAGGTCCGCAATTCAGTATTATGGGCTGATGTCGCGCACCCGTTAATGATTGGCACACATGGCGATTACAATAAGGACGGGGATACGATCGAAGATATCGTGTTCGAAAATTTGGATATTCTTGAACACCACGAGCCTCAAGAGAACTATTGGGGAGCGATGGCGATCAATGCGGGCGATAAGAATACTGTCCGCAACGTTCGATATGATGATATTCGCGTGGAGCCTTTTGAATTGGGACAATTGATCGATATTCGCGTGGTGCATAATCCCGATTATAACCCTGCGCCGGGCACACGCATTGAGAATATTACATTTCGCAATGTCAGCTACACAGGGGATAACGCCAAGCCGAACCGGATTTACGGATTCGATCAAGACAGAGTTGTCATGGAGTCACATTCATTCGGTTACAAATCAACGGGCGGACGATACTTCAGGCGGAAGAGGAGCATTTTCATATCAATGAGCATGCTCGAAACATTAAGTTTTTGGCTGAAGGATGATATTAGAAAATCAAGGGGATGTCCAATAAGCCCCTAAAATACAAGGAACGGACACAGGGTACGCTATTTGTAAAATAACGGGGCATCTTGAGAGCTAACGGACCTACGTTCCGCTATTGACTCCAAAAGCCTGTTTATTGCAGTCCTTTTGGTTAAATAACGGAACCAGGGTCCGTAAGAATGGAGAAAGAGGGCTGTTTCAACAAATAGCGGATCGACTGTCCGTTAGCGGGTGCCCAATCCCGCGAGTTCAGTCAATTCCATCAATTTCGTCATTCTCATCACGCTAATCAATTGCATCAGACGCATCAGACGCATCAGACGCATCAGAGGCATCAGACACACCAGACAGATCATGCACATCATGCACATCATGCACATCAGACGCATCAGACACATCAGACGTGTCAATCTCATCTACCTCATATCAATTCAGTCTGACCATTCTCACCAATTCCACTAACCTCCAAATCTCCAAGCCATTCTCTCTGAAAATCAAGGGTGTGCCCCAAAAGTCAGTTTTTTCTGACTTTCTGGGCACCCCCTCTTTTAGATGGATACTGTTATAACTTTCTTACTGTATGCTAGGTTTATTTCATTTAATTAAATGTATTGTCTTGTCTGGTAATTAAATTTATTATCTGGCCATCCAGCCGCCGTCTACGCAGAGAACGTGTCCATTCAAGTAATCGGATGCCGAAGATGCCAGGAACACTGCTGGGCCTTTCAGATCTTCTGGTGTTCCCCAGCGGGCGGCAGGAATCCGATCCGTGATTGATGCGAAACGATTCTCGTCTGCACGGATTTGCGCCGTGTTATCCGTCGCCATGTAGCCGGGAGCAATTCCGTTGATTTGCAGCCCGCTGTTGGCCCACTCGTTGGCAAATGCTTTAGTTAGCCCGGCTACACCGTGCTTACTGGCTGTATAGCCCGGTACGTTAATTCCGCCTTGGTAGGAGAGCATGGAGCAAATGTTAATGATTTTACCGCTTCCTCTTTCCAGCATATGACGGCCTGCGATTTGGGACAGCAGGAATACCGTGTTCAGGTTCAGGTTAATGACATCGAACCAATCCTTCTCACTGTGGTCTTTGGCTGGCGTTCGGCGAATAATGCCGGCATTATTAACGAGAATGTCAATGTGGCCCGTAAGTTTAAGTGCTTCATCAAAGGTCTCCTGCAGCTTGCTGTGATCACTCAAGTCGACTTCGATGGCTGAAGCTTTTCTGCCCAAGCTCTCGATTTGCTTTACTGTCTCGTGACTGGAGCTTACGGAGGCGCAGACCACATCTGCTCCTGCCTCGGCGAAGCCGATGGCGATGCCTTGACCCAATCCGCCGGTAGTTCCTGTCACTAGAGCCGTTTTGCCTGTTAAATCGAACAATTTCATCGGTTGGACTCTCCTTTTATCATTTAGAATTCTGATCTTTGCCACACTCAATCGAGACTCCTGCGTTACTGTACTGCTGTGCAATCTCGGCTGGGAGTCCACTGTCGGTAATTATGCAGGTCAGCTCGCTTAGGGAAGCGAACGTTCGCAGTGCGGTTTGCCCGAATTTATGATGGTTAATGACGGCGATGACTTCACGGGCCGTCTCGATCAAGGCCCGCTTGAAGTCAATCAGATCCCCTGTGTAAATCGATAAACCATGCTCGGGATGAATGCCTGTCGCCGAAATAAAAGCTTTCTGAATGTTCAACTGCTGAATATATGAAGTTGCTTCCGGCCCGGCCAGCATATTACGAACCCGATAGCCGCCGGGAACGACGAGACGTATGTTGTCCTTTGCGGCCAGTTCGCTGATAATGTACACATCGTTCGTAATGACGGTAAGCGGCTCGTTATTCAAACGGCGCGCGATCTCCAGAGTCGTGCTCCCTCCGTCCAGTGCTATGATGTCATTGGGCTCGATATGCTGCACGGCTCTGTTTGCTATGTCGGCTTTCTCGTCCGCGTGCTTCGTAAGAGGCTCCTTGGACGGGAGTATTCCGAATTGATCGCTTTGCGCAAGTATGGCACCGCCGTGAACGCGGACGATTAATCCCTGCTCCTCAAGCCGGGTCAAATCCTCCCGAATCGTCTTGCCGGTAACGCCCAGCTTGTCGCTTAACTCCGCCACCGTAACCTCTTTGTTCGTCAGCAGAACCTCCATGATTCTCTCGTGCCGTCTAATCGGACTCATACCATCTCAACTCTTCCGTAAATATTTATCTCTCTATCTTAAATCCTTCATGGCTACGGCGTCCATATCGCTGTAGATTTTGTTGTCGCCGGCCATGCCCCAGATGAACGTATAATTGCTCGTTCCTACACCGCTATGAATGGACCAGCTAGGAGAGATGACTGCCTCTTCGTTTCTCATCACGATATGGCGGGTTTCCGTCGGTTCGCCCATCAAATGAATAACGACAGCATCTTCAGGAAGATCAAAGTACATATAAGCTTCCATACGGCGCGGGTGAACGTGCGCTGGCATTGTATTCCACATGTTGCCTGTTTTAAGCTGCGTCATACCCATAACGAGTTGGGAACTTTGAATACCGTCCGCATGGATAAAGCGGTGGATCGTGCGGTCGTTGGAGTTTTGAATCGAGCCAAGTGCGCTGGAATCAGCCTCGCCGAGAGTTGTCTTCGCTACTGGGAACTCTTTGTGAGCCGGTGCTGAATTCAGATAGAATTTGGCTGGCTTGTTGGCATCTTTACTTCTGAAAATAACCTCTTTGGAGCCCATTCCAACGTATAAGCAGTCTTTCGTGTTCAGATCGTACTCCGTGCCGTCTACGATAATCGTACCAGGGCCGCCTACGTTGATCGCTCCAATTTCGCGGCGTTCTAGGAAGAAGGATACGCCCAGCTCCTTCAGGTCGGTCTCCAGCTTCACATCTTGCTTTACAGGATAAGCGCCGCCGATAATCAGGCGATCCTCATGAGTTAGGACAAGCTCCAGCTTGTCGGCAGTAAACAGGGTCGGGATGTGGAATTCCTTCCGAAGCCGATCCGTGTCGAACTGTTTTACTTCATTGGGGTGAGATGCATAACGTCTTTCCATTTTAAAAAAGCCTCCTCTTTTCGTTCATTTTGGTTTAAAATGTTCATATAGGTTCATATTAATCCGTTTGTGTGTATATTGCAAGCCATTTAATTATTTTGCTTCAAGAGGACAGGAGGGCAGGGCAAGACCTTAAAAATCTGCTGAAAAGCCTTTAAAAACCCACCTTTAGCGGCAGATTGCCCATGTTATGATGAGAGGATGAAGAAGAGTAATCCAGGTAAACTAGAGACCGGAAGGGAGTTACATATGAGTCCGTATAAAAGAAGAATGAACGAAATCGTACGAAGCGTTGCGGGAAAAGCATGGAACGAGCCTTTATTAAATAGCGGTTTATGGTTCCATGGTGATATTCGCGATAATTATTATTACGCATCTTACTTGTTCGCGGCTGCCGTTAGTTCAGAAGAGGCGCCCTTGTTTAACCGTCAGGAGGGTAAACAGCTGGCTGAAGATGTACTGGAACGGGTGCTTCAATTGCAGGAGATGGACCGGAATAGCTCTATGTATGGGCATTGGCCGCTTAACTTAGATCCAGTTCCCGAGCAGGCTCCCCCTCATGAGCTGCCTGTTGAATTAATGGGCAGCCTGATGGCCTATTTCTATCACAATTATGCCCAGCAAATGAGCGGTAAACTAGCAGATCGTTTTGAAAAGGCGCTCGTGAATGTGTATCGCGGCAATTTTTATCGCAAACCGCTGGAGCACTACGGTCACCACGAAGCGAAGTACACGGCGGCTAAGCTGATTTTTGGCCAACAATTTAGTGATCATGAACTGCTGGAGGAGGGAAGACATTGCCTGCGGCGTACTTTGCAAGTGTTGCGGAAGGAAGGGATGGCCGAATACGGTTCGCTTCCTTGGTTCTGGCACTGGGTTCAGTCATTCACTTGCGCTTGGGAGCTTATAGAGGACGAATCGATCAAAGGTGAAATAGCAGAAATGCTGGATCATTTATGGAGCTTAAGGGCGAACCTTTACTTAAAAGGAGCATGGGTTGGTGCGCATTCTCGAGGTTGGCCGCATGATGCGCCAAAGGATGCGAATGTTCTGCATGATTATGTGCAGTTTGGCGACTTTGAGCTGCCCGAAAAGATGCCGCGAACGGAATACGCTGGTTTCCTGTTCTACGAAGCTCCAGAGGAAGCCCGGCGTATAGCATTAAATAGAATGCAGCCGTCTGAGGTTTGCAGTTCTATCGTCAAGACGGTCGAGGGTGAGAGGCGTGTACTGCATTCTTATGCTTATATTACCGGACAGTTCGCTGTCGGCGGGTTATGGGAGAGAGTCAAGGAATTCGATAACGAACAGTTGCGCTGGTTGTTCAGCCTGCCCGTGCGCCGTGGTGGATTGGGGAATCAACTGTACTTTTTTCACCCAGGAGAAGGGTATGCGGAATCTGGGACTGACCCTCGCCATCAGAGCGAGTGGACAAAGGTACTTTACCATAAAAATATAGTAATGGCGTTCTATCCATTGCCGGATGATGTCCGGGATGAAGTGATTGGTGTCATTCCAGAAGGAGACTGGCAGCAGAAGTCTAACGCCCTGTATGGCAAAGTTGAAGAGACGTATTTTGCAATATATCTGACTGGGCCTTATGGAATAAAAATCCAGCAGCAATCAGGGCATCATCTTGTTGTGTGCCGAGGTCGCAGAAGCGGTGTTGTGGTTGAAGCTGTGAGCGCTGTAGAAGCGAAGGGGCGCGGAATTACGAGCATTGATGAGTTTGCCGGTAAAATGTCTCTTTCCAAGCCTCTATTTAATATAGAAGGAAAATTGCAGGTTGATTATACGGGATTTCTTAGCGGTAATACACTAAGCTTGCGTGTGGATGAATCTGATGGATGCGAGTGTGTACAATTGCTAAACGGGAAAGACATCTCGTTTGATCACTACACGTATAACGTTGTTCAAATTGTACACTAAGTTTCTTGTCCCCTTTGAGTAGGCAGCTGCGCAGGAGCGCTTAGCAATTACTCGGAGGGTTTTTTTCATTTCAGTGGGATACGGGAGAAATACAGTGACTGTTTTTGTTGGAAGAAAATTCATAATTAAGTTATAGTAAAAAAAGATAAAATCAAGAAAGGAATGGATGGCATGGATGTATTAAGCTCGATTGAACAGCGCAGGGAGATTACACAATTCAAGGATACAGCTATATCACAGGACATACTGGATAAGCTAATTCGCTCTCTTTATTTAGCTCCGAGCGGAAATAATCTGCCTTCCCGTGAATTTATTCTTGTAACGAAGCGGGGCATGCTGGAGCAACTAAGCACAACGACTCCGTATATGAAATGGCTGGCAGGGGCTGGTGCTGGAGTTGTCATTACCGGAAACCCGGGACTAAGTAAGTATTGGCTGCAGGACGCTTCAATCGCTGGAGGATTTCTATGGCTAACTGCCGTGTCATACGGTTTGGGTGCCGCCTGGGGAGCTGTGTATCATTCAGAGGATATGGCGGAATCAGTCCAGCGGGAAAGCCATGTTCGCTCTTTACTGCATATTCCCGAGGACATGCGCGTTGTAGCGGTTATCGGATTAGGCTACCCGGCGGCTGCACCAGAACCAAAGAAGAGCGAGCCGCTGCAGGCAGTTTTTCATCAGGAGTCCTATGGGGGAGAACAGGTATAGCTTGGATTTAACGAGAAATGTTTATCGGGGGAAGGTTGTGACTCTTTGAGCCTAATCGAAGCAAGAGGTCTGCAAAAGGTGTTTCGGCAGGCAGTTAAAGACCCTGGTCTTGCTGGAGCGGTGAAGCATCTTTTTACGCAGCGCTACAAGGATAAATATGCGGTAGAGGGGATTGATCTTACGATTGAGGAGGGGGAAACCGTTGCTTATGTAGGTCCTAATGGAGCAGGCAAATCGACGACGATCAAAATGCTTAGCGGCGTTCTTGTTCCTTCCGGAGGAGAAATCCGGGTGGACGGCTTGATTCCTTACAAACAAAGGATGGAGAATGCGGCGCAGATCGGAGCTGTATTCGGGCAGCGTACTCAGCTTTGGTGGGATATTCCGGTTCGCGAATCATTAGCATTATTAAAAGATATATATCAGGTTCCAGCGTATACATTCAAACGGAATATGGATGTGTTCACGGAAATATTGGAAATGGAATCATTTCTTCATTTATCTGCGCGCAAGCTGTCGCTCGGTCAGAGAATGCGTGCTGATCTGGCGGCTGCTCTGCTGCATAACCCCAAAATCGTTTACTTGGATGAACCAACAATCGGCCTGGATATTGCTGTAAAACAAAGAATCCGCGATTTTATCAAGGAAATGAACCGAACCCAGGGAACGACTATGCTGCTCACAACGCATGACCTGGGTGATATTGAGGATTTGTGCGAACGCTTGGTCATTATTGACCATGGACGGATTATTTATGATGGGAAATTGCAGGACGTTAAAGATATGTTCGCTCGGGAAAGAACAATACATATGCAATTGAGCTCGCCAGTGACTGACATTTATAGCTCGTTCTTAGATTTATCTGATGTTCATTTGGAAAAAGATGAAGCGTCTCAATTGAACCCTCTTTCGCTCTCGATTCGCTTTGACCGATTCAACTGCACGGCCAGCGAAATTGTGAAACGTGTAATGAATCGTACGGAAGTGATCGATTTTCGCATCGACGAGCCTAGCATCGAACATATTATTCGCCGTGTCTATGAAGGAAAGATGGATTCGTCTGTATTATCCAGCGCAAGTAGAGGGAGTGCTTGAAATGGGCATTAAAAAATATTATTCTCTTGCGCTCTGTTCCATGCAGAACACACTGGCGTACAGACTTTCTTTTATTCTGAATTTCGCCGCCAATTTTATCGGTCTGATTGCGATGTATTGTCTCTGGCAAGCGGTATATGATGGACGGGCGCAATTATCCGGCTTCACCTGGCCGCAGATGCAGTCGTATCTGCTGATCACGTTCCTTGTGAACTCGATGCTGTCTTATTACTCTGAGTCGGGGATTACGAATAAGATTATTGACGGAAGCGTCATGATGGATTTACTCAAACCTCTTCATTTTCAAAAAGCTCGTCTTGCGGAGACCCTTGGCTCCTGCGTGCTGGAGGGGATATTAAGCTGCGTTTTGATTGGGGTTCTGGCCGTGTTTACGGTAGGGGCCTCGCTTTTGCAAGATGGCTTGACCAGTTTTTTGTTCCTAATCAGTCTGCTGTCATCGATTCTAGTTAAATTTGGCATCGTTTATATTACAGCGCTGCTTTGCTTTTGGACGATGAGCGGGATCGGGCTGATTTGGGCCAGAATGGCGGTTACCAACTTATTGTCGGGAGCTTTGGTGCCACTAGCCTTTTTCCCGCCCTGGTTGAAGTCTATCGCCATGCTGCTTCCATTTCAAGGCATCGTGAACACACCTGTAACGATCGGTTTGGGCATGACCGAGATGATACAGGCACTTCAGTTAATCGCCATCCAGTGGATATGGATTATAATTTTATGGTTGCTCGGAAAGTGGATGTGGTCGTGGGCCGTGCGGCAAATTACGATCCATGGAGGATAGATGCGATGAAAATATCACCGCGACGAATATTGTATTTATATTGGCGATTGTTCAGCCAGCAATTGAAGGCGATGATGGAGTACTCTGCGGATTTTTACATTATGATCGGAGCCGCAGTCATGACCCAGGTTACCGGGTTTCTATTTTTGTGGGTCATTTTTTCCCGTATTCCAGACATTCAGGGCTGGCAATTTTGGGAGGTTGCCTTTATGTATGCAGCGATCTATGTTTCTGAAGGGGTAGGATCTTTATTCTTTGAAGGGACGTGGCGGATGCTGCGGCTGGTAAATTTGGGTGAACTTGATCGCTATTTGGTACGACCGGTTCCGGTTGTGCTGCAAATTTTCTGCACTGGAATCGGTATGAATGGATTGGGTAATATTATCATTGGGGGAACAATCATTATAATGTCTTTGTCCCATATCCACATTGTATGGAGCCTGCAAACGGTGGGTATGGCGATCATTTTGTTTGTGTCTGCCATGATCATCAGGGTAGCTATTAATCTTGCAGCTAACTGCTCGGCTTTCTGGATTCGCAATAGCGGAAATGCGTTTCCTATTATGATTCACAACTTGGGTGAATTCGCCAAATATCCGATTACTATTTTTTCTCTGGGACTGCAGCTCTTTATTTCGATTGTTGTTCCATTTGCCTTTGTCAGTTTTGTGCCGGCGGCAGCGATGTTTGGGAAGGAGTCCTGGAGTTACCTTGGCTGGTTCAGTCCACTTGTTGCTGTGTACTGCTGCGGTGTTGCGCTGCTCCTGCTTCGGATCGGTCTTCGGCGGTACGAAAGCGCAGGGAATTAAGCTTGGCCCCCATTGACGATGACGCTTCAGTTTTATATAATGGTTGGTAACCAAAATTGGAAATTGACTACTTTGAAGAGGAATAATAGTTTGAATTCTGCCATCCAGAGAGCCGGTGCTGTGGTGTAAGCCGGTTGGAGAATACAAATGAACTCGCCTTGGAGTTATGATGCAATGGAGCTGAACGCTGAATTTAGCGGCTGTTCCGAGAACATCATCGTCTTGCCTGCGTTAAGGGTGTAAAGGGAGCGGATGACAAAGCATGTCGGAAGCTAACTAGGGTGGTACCACGGGAAACTCTCCTCTCGTCCCTAGCGATCATACGCTATGGATCGGGAGGTTTTTTTCTTTTTAGATATCAGCAAGTATATAACTTTGGAGCAAACGCATCCTGATATCGCAGCATAAATTGCCGCTATCCGCGGCCTGTCTATTTGGAAGTGCGTCAATAGACGTTTTTCTTTATACCTGAAGGGAGTTTAGGATCATGAGCAATAACAACAATTCACACGATGTATATCGTGCCCAGTCCATTGAGCCGAAATGGCAGGCGTACTGGGATCAGCATCAAACATTTAAAACCCGCGAGGAGCCGGGCAAACCGAAATTTTACGCGCTGGATATGTTCCCGTATCCGTCTGGTGCAGGTCTTCACGTCGGCCATCCGGAAGGATATACAGCGACGGATATCGTCGCTAGGTACAAACGGATGCGCGGCTACAATGTACTCCATCCGATGGGCTGGGATGCCTTTGGTTTGCCAGCGGAACAGCACGCGCTCGATACAGGCGAGCATCCGCGCGATATTACGGTCAAAAATATTAACAACTTCCGGCGTCAAATCAAGTCGCTAGGCTTCTCGTACGATTGGGATCGGGAAATCAGCACAACGGATCCGGAATATTATAAATGGACGCAGTGGATATTCATCCAGCTTTATAAGAAGGGACTCGCCTACGTTGCAGAGGTGCCTGTCAACTGGTGTCCTGCGCTCGGCACTGTCCTTGCGAACGAAGAAGTCATCGACGGCAAGAGCGAGCGGGGGGGCCATCCTGTTATCCGCAAGCCGATGCGCCAGTGGGTATTGAAAATTACCGAGTATGCCGAGCGGCTGCTCGAGGATTTGGAGGAGCTTGACTGGTCAGAGAGCATCAAGGACATGCAGCGCAACTGGATCGGCAAGTCGGAGGGTGCGGAGGTCGTCTTCCAGATCGAAGGAAGCGCTGAGACGGTAACCGTGTTCACAACTCGTCCAGACACCTTGTTTGGAGCCAGTTATGCTGTGCTTGCGCCAGAGCATGAATTGGTTGAGAAAATCACGACTGAAGCTCAGCGCGCTGCTGTACTTGCGTATCAGGAGCAGGCAGCCCACAAGAGTGACTTAGAGCGTACAGATCTTGCAAAAGAGAAATCCGGTGTCTTTACGGGAGCCTATGCGATCAATCCAGTGAATGGCGAGAAACTGCCGATTTGGATTGCCGACTATGTGCTTGCAGGATATGGAACAGGGGCAATTATGGCGGTTCCGGGACACGATGAACGTGACTATGAATTCGCGAAACAATTCGGTTTGTCTATCATTGAAGTAGTCGAAGGCGGGAATATCGAAGAAGGAGCGTATTCGGGAGATGGCGCTCATATTAATTCTGATTTCCTGAATGGTCTGCGTAATGAAGAAGCGATCAAGAAAATGATCGCTTGGCTGGAGGAGAACAACAAGGGACGCGGCAAGGTGACCTATCGTCTGCGCGACTGGCTGTTCAGCCGCCAACGGTATTGGGGCGAGCCGATTCCGATTCTCCATCTCGAGGACGGAACGATGAAGCCGGTTCCGGAAGATCAGCTGCCGCTGCTTCTGCCGGAGGTCGATCATATTGAGCCGTCAGGTACAGGAGAGTCCCCGCTGGCCAATGTGACTGAATGGGTGAATACGACGGATCCGGAGACGGGTCTTCCAGCACGCCGTGAAACGAATACGATGCCGCAATGGGCGGGAAGCTGCTGGTACTACTTGCGATTCATCGATCCTCATAATGATAAGGAGCTGTGCTCTAAAGACAAGGAACAGGCGTGGATGCCTGTAGATTTATACATCGGCGGAGCAGAACACGCGGTGCTTCACTTGCTCTACGCCCGCTTCTGGCACAAAGTGCTGTATGATCTTGGCGTTGTTTCTACGAAGGAGCCATTCCAGAAGCTTGTCAACCAAGGGATGATTCTGGGGACGAACAACGAGAAGATGAGTAAATCCCGCGGCAACGTGATCAACCCGGACGTTATCGTAAATGAGCATGGAGCAGATACGCTGCGCGTATATGAGATGTTCATGGGGCCGCTGGAAGCAACCAAGCCATGGAATGCGAACGGTGTGGAAGGAACTCATCGCTTCCTGTCCCGGATTTGGCGCTTGTTCGTCGCCGAAGACGGCAGCTTGAACACTAAAATTAACGATGGCCAAGGCACCGACGAGTTCAAGCGGACATGGCATAAAACGATCAAAAAAGTGACGGAGGACTTTGAAGCGCTGCGCTTCAATACTGCGATCAGCCAGTTGATGATCTTCGTTAATGATGCTTACAAAACGGATGTCGTGCCTAAAGCAGCGGCAGCCAATTTTGTGCAATTGCTGTCACCGCTTGCTCCTCACTTGGCTGAGGAGCTGTGGGAGCGTCTCGGGCATACAGAGAGCATCACCTATGAACCATGGCCTGTTTATGACGAGGTCTGGATCGTGGACTCCGAAGTGGAAATCGTCGTTCAGGTAAACGGCAAAATTGTTGAGCGCACGAAAGTGCCAAAAGATCTGGATCAAGCGGGGATGCAGGAGCATAGCTTGGCACTGCCAAGTGTGAAGCAGGCTCTCGAAGGCAAAACCGTTCGTAAAGTTATCGCGGTGCCTGCCAAGCTCGTAAATATCGTTGCAGGCTAAATTTCATCATCTTGTGGACTGGGCGAATGTTCAGCCGGGCTGCTGGCGGCCTCCATATTTGCTTGGTCATGGGCGGGGCTGCCCGCGGGCTGGTTGGCGGAGTCAAACATCACGGCCAGCCGGACGAGGTCGGTCTGGTGCTTCCGCTGAGTTGCTTCGATCAAACTGGGAAAGACCCCTGCAAGGCGCTCTTCCAGGATGGCCAGCCCTTCAGCGGTAACACCGCCGGGCACGGCGACCCGCCGCTGCAGCTGTTCCGGTGAAAAGCCGCCTTCCGTTAACAGCCTGCCGGTACCGAGCAGCATCTCGGCTCCGATCCCGAGAGCTTCCGGCATGCCGATCCCGGTCATTTCCGCAGCCGCCCGGGCCCATTCCTGGATGATATATGCCATAAAAGCAGGACCGCAGCTTGCGATGTCAGAGGCGATTCTCGTCTCTGACTCTCTTATGAAAGTCGGCCTGCTGATGGAGGACATCAGCTGTTCCAGCAGCAACCGGTCCTCTGGCGGAACCCGGTGGCCGTAAATGCATAATGAAGCTCCGCAATGTACGGAATTCGTAATGCTTGGGATGATCTTGGCGACTTTCGCCGGAATTTGCTTCTCCAGCATGGAGATGAGTACAGGGCTGGAAATGGAAATAACCAATTGCGATATATGAACAACACTGCGAATTTCGTTAATGACCTCAGGGAAATGATTTGGCTTTACGCATATGAAGATCATGTCGCTCCCTTGAACGGCTTCAACATTGCTCGATGTGAGGACAATGCCGGGATATCGTACGGCCAGCAGCTCCGCCTTTTGTTTACTGCGGTTGCTGACATACAGATTTTGCGGGTGCAGTGCACCGGAGCGCAGGAATGCTCCGATTAGCAGGCTGCCCATTGAACCCGTTCCGATGAAAGCGACTCTCATCCCATTTCCCCCTTTGGCGTGCTTACGCACTAAAATATTCGTCGTTTAAATATGTATGCATCTTGAATGGATCTTCATGACTTTTTGGACAGATTCTTTTGAGATTGGAGTGGTAGCTGGCATGAAGCGGGAATATGTGATGGTTTCAGTGGTGTCTGCGGTCATCGGAGCAGCTTTGATGCTCTTGACTATAGGCGGAAGCCGATCTGCCGGTATCGAAGGCTGGGTTCCGGTCAACGGCGAGATGATGGCCGCTTTGGACAGTAAAGGGATGAAGGACGAGGGACTTGCGTCAGCAGAAGGAACTGCTTCAGTAAAGAGCGCTGAAGCAAAAAATACTGAAGCAGAGACTACCGCTGTAAACACTGCTGAAACAGAGAATACTGCCGCAATGACTGAGGCAGAGGCTGCTCCCGGAAGCGAAGCAGGCTCGGGGGAACGAACTGCTGAAATGGCGTCAGGGACGGTGAACCCTGATGCTGCGTCCAGCAACGGCAGTGGAGCTGCGGCATTTGCGCAGCCTTCTTCCGTTCCATCGGAACAGGATGGCCTGATTAGTATAAATACAGCTGATTACGTCCAGCTTCAAAAGATTCCAGGCATCGGCGAGAAGAAGGCGCAGGCGATTGTTGATTATCGGAACAAGCAGGGTTCCTTTATATCTCTAAGCGATTTGAAGAAGGTGAAGGGAATCGGTGATAAAGTGTTCCAGAAAATGAAGCCTTATATCAAACTGTAAGAGGAGACTAAGGAATGAGTCCAGATACTCGCAAAGATTGGGATACGTATTTCATGGATATCGCTTATATGGTGTCGACAAGGTCGCGCTGCAACCGCCGGCATGTGGGCGCCGTGCTTGTGCAAGGCAAGAAGCTGCTGGGGACGGCCTATAACGGTGCACCATCCGGAGTATCGGACTGCTCGGAGGCGGGATGCATGATTGCCGAGGAATATGAGGTTGTGGCCGTTGATGGACAGGAAACGATGGTCAAAAAACAGCGCTGTGTTCGAACGATTCATGCTGAGCAGAACCTGTTATTGTTTACCGACAGAATCGACCGTGAAGGGTCCAGCGTATATGTAACGGACGAACCATGCTGGACTTGCGCTAACATGCTCGCAAACAGCGGGATTACCGAAATTATTTATCATCGCCCCTATCCAAAGGATACGGATAAAGTTGCCGCAATGATGAGTCAGAAGGGAATTGCCTTTCGGCGTTTGGAATCATACCAGCCTCCGAAAGAGACGGATGGACGGGTGGAAGATTAGAGCGGGTAAAGCGGAAAATGCTGGCTCTATGAAGCAAGCAAATAGTTATAGGTAAAGAGATGAAGGAAGAACCTCGTCTGCTGCTGCAGAGGAGGTTCTTTTTTTGCAGCGCATAGATGGATTTAAATTTCCATAGAAAAGGAGAGCCTTTATGACCCGCAGGCCGTTGGTTCATGCTGTTTGCTGCTGGATTGCCGGCAGCAGCTTGTCCTGCCTATACAAAGGAACTGTTTTTTGGCTGCTGTGGACAGGAGTGTCGCTGATGATCCCCTTGCTGGGATTGCTTATCCGCTGTCCATGGAAGAAGCTGCTTATATTTTGGCTTATATTTACTTGCGGAGCCGTTTATTGGTCTTTGACTGATGCTAGAAATGAGAGCAGGCTGGCCGAAATTTTGGCTGTGGACAGCAGCCGCTCCGGAAATGGCCCCCTCTCTGAAGACGTGCAGGTACTGGTTAAAGGGACTTTAATTTCCGCGGTTGAAATAGATGGGGACCGGGCAGATTTCACGCTTCGTCTGGATGGTCTGGATGATGTGTCGGTTGCTAGCGAAGAAGGCGTAACGGATGGTATTGAAACGGCTGAACGGGTGTTTGATGAAGTCCGCGGCGAAAGGCTGGCTGTTCAGGTGCGGCTCGCTTCAATAGAGGAGATACAGATCGCTAAGACATGGCAGAGAGGCTGGCAGATCGAGGCAAGAGGGAGTCTGGAACGTCCGGGGATCGCCCGGAACTTCGGCGGATTTGATTACCGCAACTATTTGCGAAATCAACGGATTCACTGGATATTGAAAGCGGCAGGCGCCTCCTCTGTAGAGGTTGCGGCCAGCCATGAATTTAGTCCGGCCTTATGGCTCGGCAAGGTGGATGCCGCTCGAGGGATGCTGGGAAATCGTATAGAGCAGCTGTTCCCCGAATGGCAGGCGGGTTACATGAAAGGATTACTGATCGGCTACGCCAGCGAACTGGAGCCTGACAAATACGCTCAGTTCTCCCAACTCGGTTTAACGCATATTTTGGCTATTTCCGGCAGTCATGTTGCGATTAATGTCAGCTTAATTTTTAGCCTATTGCGCTTATGCCGGGTAACCCGGGAAACCTCGCTGCGCATTGTGTTTTGCTTTGTTCCGCTGTATGTGCTAATTACAGGATTTTCACCATCTGTCATCCGGTCAGGATTCATGACGATGATCGGTATATATTTAGTTAGCCGGGGCTTGCTTAAAGATGGATTAAACGTCCTTTGTGCCGTGGCGCTGCTCATGCTGTTATGGGAGCCTTATTATTTGCTGAATGTCAGCTTTCAGCTTTCTTTTATTGTAACGGCAGGCTTGATCTTGTTCGTCCCGCTGCTGCTGCCTTATCTCAGCTGGCTGCCTGCAAAACTGTCCGGTGCTGCTGCGATTACGATCGCCGCACAAATCGTCTCCTTTCCTTTGACGATTTATTATTTCAATCAATTTTCGCTGCTGTCCTTAGCGGCTAACATGCTGCTTGTCCCGCTGATCGGCATGATTACTCTTCCTGCGGGTACAGCTGCATTGCTCCTTAGCGCTCTCTCCTTGCGGTTAGGAACATGGCTGGCTTATCCTGTACGCCTCTTGAACGAAGCTACCTTTATCGTGACGGAATGGCTAAACGGCCGCAGTGGATTTATGACCTACTGGAAATCTCCGTCAATTTTATGGATTATCGTATTTTACTGTGCTTTTTATTTGTTGCTCTCCCTGAGGCACCGCAGCAGAATTATGCGGCAAGCCGCCCTTTCGGCCAATGATGATACGATGCCGCTTGACGGGCTGCAGGCATCTGCGAGTGCTGCTCCTGTTCGCCCGCAACAGCTTTTGTCCGCAGCGCTTGCAGGGTTGCTGCTTGTGCAATTATATTTAGGATATCAGCCTTTAAATGTGAGAGGGAGGGGACATGTGCAATTTATCGACGTAGGTCAGGGAGATTGCACGCTTATTACGACACCGGAAGGGAAAAATATTCTTGTGGACGGAGGGGGCACCGTATCATTTCGTAAACAAGAGGACACTTGGAGAAATAGGAGAGACCCGTTTGAGGTTGGGGCGAAGATCGTCGTCCCGTTATTGAAGAAGCGCGGAATCAATCGCTTGGATGCAGTAATTGTTACGCATGGTGATCAGGATCATGCCGGAGGACTACAGGCCGTGCTCGAGCAGTTTCCGATCGGTGCTCTGCTTATGAATGGAACATTGAGCGGCTCCGCAACGATAGACAAGCTAATGTCAACAGCTGTAAGCAAACAAATTCCGATATATGCAGCAGGGCAAGGAATGCGTCTAAAGATAGATTCATCGACGGTCATGCAATTTCTGTCTCCGGAGTTTCAGGAGTCCGGTCACCGTGAAATTCCCTATATTCAGGAGCAAAATCATGAATCGGTCGTGTTCACTCTGTCTATGGCTGGAGCAACCTTTTTATTTACAGGGGACATGGATGAAGCAGCCGAGCAGCAGGTGCTGGAAGGGGTTGATTTACAGCGGCAGCAGACGGTCGATGTTATGAAAGTTGCGCATCACGGAAGTAAAACCTCAACCTCATTGGAGTGGCTGGAATATTGGCAACCTGCGTCAGTTGTTATTTCGGCGGGAGCATCGAACATTTACGGTCACCCTCACCCGACAGTCGTAGAGCGATTGGAATCCTCCGGAAGTCATATTTTTCGGACGGATCAGCAGGGGGAAGTGCAGATAGAGGTGCTAGACGGTAACCTTCGCGCCCGGTTCATGTTGTCTACTTCTGGATGACGGGTCCTAATTTTTTTGGTATTCTTAGGTGAGATTTGACATGAGCCGGGTATCATCAAGACCTTGCTACTAAATTTTCCAATAAATAATAGTAACAACATTGCAACATATCGCCAGTCGATATCGTCTGTAAGGTTGCAAGGAAGGGGGAGCCTTTGTGGTGGAGCAGGAACTCATCAGAGCCGCTCAAACGGGCGATCGCGACGCTCTAATCACCCTATTGCGTGAAATTGAAAATCAAGTGTATCGTACAGCCTATTATATTTTGAATAATGAACAGGATGCGCATGATGCTGCACAGGAAGCACTGATACGAATTTATACTAAGATTAATTCTTATGAGGAGAAGGCCCAATTTAAAACCTGGGTACAGCGAATTGTAACGAATATTTGTATTGATAAGTTCAGAAGGAATAAGCCGACGGTATCCATTGAGGAGCACGAGATCGTGTTTGAAGGGAAAGATAATGTTGAGCGTGAAGTGATGTCGGGCTATATCGCGCAGGATATCCGTGAGGCGATTGATCAGCTTCCCGAGCATCATCGTTCTGTCGTTGTTTTAAGATATTTGCAGGATTTTTCATATAACGAAATTGCTGAGAGCTTGAATTTGCCGCTCAATACGGTGAAATCCTATTTATTCAGGGCGAGGCAGCAGCTTCAGCACTTACTCCAAGATTATCAGAAAGGTGGTGTGTCAGGATGAATTGCCCGGAGGCGGTGGAATGGATGCATCGATATATAGACCATGATTTGAATGATGAAGAAACTCCGCTATTGCTGGAGCATATTAGCAGCTGCAGCGACTGCGCCTATAAATTTGAATTGCTGAACGAGCTTTCGCTTAAACTGAGCGAGCTTCCGGATGTCACACCCCGCTATAGCCTTGTGGACCAGATTATCCCTCAGCTCGATGAGATCGACCGGGCGCGTTTGGAAGGAGGAAGCGCAGCGGAGCAGGATAGCCTTATTGAGATGATAGCACCGTCTGCCGCAGCGAATTCCCGGAGTATTCGCAGCCGGCGCGAGAAGCAGGCGACGAAGCGCCACCGCAACATTCGTACAGGTGTGCTCGGCACGGTAGCGGCAGCTGTCATATTGGGGATTTTTATTACGCAATATGAACCACGAACGGTTCCTAATGCCGATATATCAATGTCTAATAACAGCGCGGACACGGATGTAGAGTCGACAGAGAGCGGGCTTATAATGAGAAGTTTCAATGGGGAGGCGGAGAATTCCTCTCAGGTTGGGGATGAGGCAGATGCGAATGCAGGTTCAAAATTAAGGGATGCAGAAGCTGGAGAAGGTACGACCGGAAAGGATAAGTCATCTTCTGCTGCCGATAATAATATTAATAGAGAGAAGGCGGCTGCCGGCCAGGATGTGAACAAGGAGGGTTCTTCATCCGATGCCCGCGAGGCTGCACCGGCTGAGGATACGGCAGATTCGGGGCCAGCAGGTTCTATGAACGATACGGAGACTGACAGGCAGGTGAACGAGCCCGCACAAAACAGTCCGGTTCAAGACGAGCCGCGGCGAAGTGATTCAACAAACGATGGGGAAGCTAGAGGCAACAACATGGAAATGATGCAGCCAGAATCGCAATCCCTGGCACCTGCCCAGCAATATGGCATTACAAATATGACAGCTTACGAGGAATGGAATTCCCCCGACGGCATGCATCTTGCGATACTGCAGGGCGATCATTTGTATATTTATAAAGTGAACGGCGGGGAACAGCAGCTTATTGCTGATCAACAGGTGAAGGGCGCATGGGTTAAAGGAGAATGGTCGAGCGACGGCACCAAATTCACCTATGAGGCAGAGGATGCCGGCTCTATAACGAAGCATTCTTTAGAGGCCAAATCATCCACAGACGCGGAAAATTCGTCTCAAAATCAGTAATCAAGCACAATTTCAAGAGATATGGAATAGGTTATATATATATAAGAGAAATATAGAGAAATGAAAGACCCTGATCGTCGTATGACCGCCGGCGGGAAAGTTTCTAGAGCTTTTCAGCCCGCGTTTATATAGATGCTCCGGGACAAAGGGACCTGACGGCCTGACGGCTGAGGTCCTTTTGTTTGTGCTACGGTATAAGTCAGCTTGATCTTGGGGCAGGGAACTGCATTTGGACGAAACCCGTATTTCAAAGTATCATAGTATTATGTAATGAACTTGAATGGCACGACGAATCAAGCATCGCCGCTGCCGAGGATTACTGGTGAGATGAGAGGGGAAGCCGAGTGGATATTAAAACGGCGGTCAAGGAAATCAAGCAGGGGCGTATATCCCCTTTATATGTATGTTACGGGACGGAAAAATACCAAATCAACGAATTCATCGCTTTACTTGAGAAGCATGTCGTCGACGAGGAGCAGCGCGACTTTGCCTTCGCTGCCTTCGATTTGGCCGAAACGCCAATTGAGGCGGTGGTCGAAGAAGCAGAGACTTTGCCGTTTCTCGTGCCGCGCAAGCTGATCGTGGTCAAGGATGCGGCGTTGTTTACGGCGGGGAGGGACGGCGGAAAAATAGAGCATAAGCTGGAATCGTTAACCGCTTATATGGCCAATCCAGCCGAATACAGTGTCATTGTATTCGTCGTTCAGGGAGAGAAGCTTGACGAGCGGAAGAAGATCGTAAAGGCCATTAAAGCTTCAGGGACAGTGCTCTCGTTTATGCCGCTTGGCGCGGGGGAACTCGTGCAGTGGGTTGTCAAACAAGCGGAGAAAAGAGGCTGCCGCATCAGCGGTGAGGTAGCGGAATCGTTAATTGCCGCCAGCGGTGTCCAGATGTCTGTGCTGGCTATCGAGCTGGACAAGCTGTGTCTGTATGCCGGATCTGGCGGAGTAATTGATCAGGGGGCCGTTGATCAGCTAGTGGTGCGAAGCACGGAGCAAAATGTTTTTGCCATGGTGGAGTTCATTGCCGGGCTTAAGCTGGAGCAGGCGCTGAATATTTTTTATGAGCTGCTGAAACAGCGTGAAGAGCCGATTAAAATTGCCGCGCTGATCGCGCGCCAATTCCGGATTATGCTGCAAGTAAAGGAATTGGGCCGGCAAAGCTACTCGCAGCAGCAAATGGCTTCACAGCTTGGGCTTCATCCGTATGCGGTGAAGATTGCCGGGGACCAGGCTCGGCGATTTGACACAGCCAAGCTGCGTGAAGTGCTGTCCGAGCTGGCCCAGCTGGATTATAAAATGAAGAGCGGCGGCATTGACAAAGTGCTCGGCCTGGAGCTTTTTTTGCTGAAGCTGGGCGCATAGCTCTGCTCATCAATCCGCCGGGAAAAGCCCGCCATTGCGCCAAAAAAACCTGAACATCATTTGTTCAGGTTTCTTTGAGCTTAAGTTTATAAATAACGGCGCTTACGCTTGAGCGGTAAGGGCGTTTAATTTTTTAGCCAAGCGGGATTTCTTACGGGCAGCAGCGTTTTTGTGGACCAGACCTTTAGTAACGGCTTTGTCCAATTTTTTAGCAGCTGCAGCAAAAGCAGTTTTAGCTGCTTCTACTTCATTGTTTGCCAGAGCGGTGTCGGCAGCTTTAACAGCAGTACGCAGAGCGGACTTTTGCGAAGCGTTCAACGCACGGCGTTTGTCGTTAGTTTTCACACGTTTAATAGCGGATTTAATGTTTGGCATTGCATTCACCTCCTGTAAAGCAAATATCATCCCAGATGATTCACAACTTAAAATATTTTATCACGCAGCAAAGTAAAATGCAATAAATTCATCATAAAGAAAAGACGCTTGCATAATGTCTAGCATCCTCCCGCACAATATAAGGAGACAATGGAAAGGGAGGTCTTTCTGACATGAATTTGGATTTACGGCAGTATTCCGTACGTACCGATTTGGCAGTGGAGTCTAAAGAGCTTGCGGAAACGATTCACGGCGGACCGGTATCTGGTGTGGATGAAGAAGTTACGGAACAGGATGGCATTAAAATTACACGGCTGGATGTGAACAATGAACAGGCTGCACGGCAATTAGGCCGGCTAAAGGGGCATTACGTCACTCTGGAGGTGCCGGGCCTGCGCAGCCATGACAGTGAGCTTCAGGAGAGGGTATCCGCAGCGTTTTCCAAAGAGTTCGATCATTTTCTGCAGAAAATAGGGATCCCCGCAAACGCCACCATATTAATTGTCGGCTTGGGCAATTGGAACGTAACCCCCGATGCACTAGGGCCGCTTGTTGTAGAAAATGCGATCGTGACCCGGCATTATTTTGAACTTACGCCTGATCAAGTAGCGCCGGGGTACCGGGAAGTCAGCGCCATCGCTCCCGGGGTTCTCGGCATCACCGGTATCGAGTCCAGCGAAATTGTACAGGGCATCGTAGACCGGACCAAGCCGGATGTCATTGTTGCGATCGACGCCCTGGCTTCCAGATCGTTAGAACGGATCAATACGACGATCCAAATTGCGGATATCGGCATTCACCCGGGTTCAGGCATAGGGAATAAGCGTAAAGGATTGACGAAAGAAATTATGGGCATTCCGTGCATTGCTATAGGCGTTCCGACCGTGTGCTATGCGTCAACCATTGTGAATAATGTGTTCGATATGATGATCTCGCATTTTAATGGAGAGGGCAGTGTAGGCGAGGGAACTACGAAGCGCATCATGGGATTGCTGACAGATTTGAATGAAGGGGAAAGATTAGGACTGGTTAGAGAAGTGCTGGAGCCGCTAGGGCATGATCTCATCGTGACTCCGAAGGAGATTGACGAGTTTATTGAGGACATTGCCAATGTTATCGCCAGCGGACTGAATATCTCTCTGCATCAAGCGGTAGACAAAGATAACGTTGCCGCCCACACCCACTAACGTAAACACAATGGCCCGCTCCTGTTTTCAGGCAGCGGGCTTCTTGTGATTTACACACGGTTTTCTTTCGTTAAAAGCCTATGAAGCTGGTAAATCTAGCGAATTTTATTTTTTTGTGAGAATGAGAGTTCTACTTTGCCGAATAGGTTCATAGATTTGAATAAATCTTTAAGACGAACTTCACTTACTTCGGCTGAAGGAGGGCTTTGCAGAAATGAAAGGATTCAGAACTTGGAATGTGGCTCAATGGAGACGGAATCTGATACGCGTGCTCGCAATGGGACAAACTTTTTTGCTGTTGTTGTTTTTGTCTATCGTATTTTTTATATTGCTCGGGGTGGCCGGCATTGCGGAAAAGCAACTGAACACTTCCCCCGTATCCTCCATGAAAGGATTGGCCTCCTCGTTATCCAGCCGATTTTTTATCAGCATGCTTGGAATGGAATTGCCTCATATGGTGCCGGAAAAGGAGATGAGCGCTTTTTCCGGAAAGCAAATGACGAATTTTGTATTTCAGCTGCTTACGGATGTGAATCCGTCTGATCCTAAAAGTCTCGTTGCCCGGGAAGTACCGGGCCTTGGGGCGGACAGTCCGATACTGCTTCGTACGGGTTCGGGAAATACAACCGTTCAGGCTCCAGAGGATTATCGCCCTGGAGCTGGCGCAGACGGAAGCAGCCCCGATCATCCCGAGCCGGGGGACGGCGGTGAGCCCGATCAAGTCCCGATTACACCGGCAACACCGACAGCGCCCGATTCCGCCAACAAACCAGATACGCACCCGATCGCCCCGGGATACAAAAATATCGTTATGGTCTATCACTCGCATCCCCAGGAATCGTTTAATCCGCTCCTCGGTACAGATATTTCAAACCCTAGCTCTGCTCAGAAGACGTTAAGCGTAGGACTGGTTGGGGACGCTTTGGCCAAGGAGCTTGAACATAGAGGTGTTGCTGCATTGCACGCCTATGAAAATTACGCAGCCACGGTACAAAACTACAGCTACAATTACTCCTACAAGTATTCAAGGCAAACTGTAAAGGAAGCGATGTCCCAAAACGGTAAACTGGAATATTTCATAGATATTCACCGGGATTCTCAGCGGCATGACAAGACCACGACTAGCATTGACGGCGTTTCCTATGCGCAGGTCTATTTCATCATAGGGCATGGAAATGAAAGTTGGCGGGAAAATGAGGCTTTTGCCAGCTCCATTCATGAGCGGTTAGAGAAGTCTCATCCCGGAATATCACGCGGGATTTGGGGCAAAACTGCATCACAAGGCAACGGCGAATATAACCAATCCCTCTCGCCTCGGAGTGTTCTGATTGAAATCGGCGGAATCGATAACACCAAGGAAGAACTGGAGCGTACAGCGGGAGTATTAGCGGGAATTATCGCGGATATTTATTGGGAAGGCCAACAGGCGGAAAAGGCGGGATCTCTTACAAAAGGCCAGATGAAACAGGGTGGAGGACAGCAGCAGGCTGCAGCGGGCAATCATTCCGGCTGAAGCAAATTGGAAGGGGGAGCGAAGGTTGGCAAAAGCGATGAGAAAATCATTATTTTATGGAATTATCCTTATAGCCGGAGTGACGCTCGGCATGCAGTTGGCCGAAACTGGAGCAAGCCGGATTAGCGGGCCTGTTTCCGGAGGGGGAGGGATACAGCAGCCGGCGAATCAGGTTTACGAGGGAGATACTGACGCTTCATGGAATGGAGCGCAGCGGGGGGATGCGGCAAGGCCGATGCCCGCTACTCAGGAAGGGGCGCTGTCCTCGCCGGTCAGCAGTCCTGCCTATGATGAGCTGTCGGGGTGGACGTCATTTCAGCCGCCCGCTCCCGAGCAGCTGCTGACACCCGATCGCTTGCTGCTGCCCGTCCCGGAGCAGGCCTCTGTTGATCGTATTGCTGACAAAACGGCCAACTTGCTGCAGCAGGTATCCAAACGCGGCATCTATTGGATCGCCTCGCTTTTTACTTCGGATGAATAGCCAAGGTGCATGCGGCTAGCCTGGTTCTGATGCAAAAAAATGAAGTTTTATGGATCGGGATTAATTTGTTATAATAAAGTTATATTTGTTATGATCGAAGGAATTCAAGTGACCGATTTATACAAGTAAACTTTATGTGGATGTCCGGAGGTAATAATCATTGAAGAAAGTAACGATGCAGCAAATTGCTGATCATCTTGGCGTTTCCAAGTTTGTCGTTTCCAGGGCGCTTTCCGGTAAAGGCGGAGTGAATGAAATGACGAAGGAGCGAGTTATTCAGGCAGCATCTCAGCTTGGTTATTTCAATCAGAAAAACGGCTACGTCAAAAATATAAGATCGGCCGCAAGCACGGTGGCGATTCCCGCTGGGAAGCAATCCGTGCTTGTTCTTATGCCGAATATACGTTCGCAGAACAAAGAGTCCCTTTATTGGGGCAAAGTACTTGAAGGGATATCTGACGAGCTGGAAGACCAGAATCTCGGCATGATTATCGTGTCGGAACCGCGAACCGACGTGATGATGAACATCATTAATCCTGAGGGAATTCTGGGAATGATCGGAGTCGGGCAAATCGCAAGCAGCCTGTTGCTGGAAGTTCATCGAAGCGGTTTGCCGATGGTGCTCGTTGATCATGAGGATCCATTAATCCCTTCCGATACGATTTTTGCCAACAATGTCGATGGGATGTACCGGATGGTTAATTACTTGATTGGACTAGGTCATAGGGAACTTTATTTTTTGGGCAACGTAAATTTTTCCCGCAGTTTTCAAGACAGGTGGCTAGGCTTCAGAAGTGCTTTGGAAGAAAACGATCTCGGCGTACAGCCGCACAAGGACGGGATGCTGCTTCTGGACAGCATTGAAACCGGGGGGTTCGACGAGGCGTTGGAGAATTGGCTTCTGACGAGAAAGCAAACAAAGTCATTGCCGACTGCATTAGTGTGCGCCAATGATTTGATCGCGATTCATACGGTTAGAATTTTGCAAAAATTAGGCCTTCGCGTGCCGGAAGAGGTCTCGGTTACCGGGTTTGACAATATCGATGATGCCGCACGGGCCGAGCCGCAGATCACCACGGTGAATGTGGCCAAGGAGCAGTTGGGAAGGCGGGCGGTAACCAAGCTGCTGGACCGGCTGGCCGATTCGAATAGAGCGGTGGAAAAATGGCTCATATCCGCTGAGCTTTTGTACCGTCATTCCGCTTCAAAGCCACGGGAATAAGTGGACACAAGCGCGGCTAGAAATTATGCTGGACTGCGGCTGCAAGCAATGCTGGGCCGCGGCTGTAAGCTATGCTGCGCCGCGCTATTCCCTAGCTGCCATCCTCGCCTACAGACACCCCAGCATGCCCCGGATCCGCACCGACGCACTGCTCCCTATGCGCAAGATGTACAGGCTTATTTTCCCAAAAAAATGGAGGACGTCGCAGCAAAAACAAACCTCGCCGCGGGCCGCGGGCGAGGTGTTTTTATTCAGGCTTTTAGCCAGTTGAGTGCGTGAAACGCGGGAAATAAAAAACCACCCGCTATTGAACTGCACCCCCAAGATGTTAGATGGTGTCTAACATTAGGGGTGCAGTTCATTATGCGGGTGGAGGGATCTTACAAAGATTAGATTTCGCTATCAGCGACTGTTGTTTGATTCTAGCTATGATGAACGTAAACAAAAGACAGCCCTCCACATTGCTACATCTCGTAGGTTAAAATGGAAAGTGGAAAGACCAACCATTTCAGAGCTACATAGCAAAGGAGAGCTGATACTATGCAGTCTATCACAAAATTCGTCGGTTTAGATGTATCCAAAGAAAAAATTTCGGTGGCCATTGCGGATTCAACCGGGGAAGCCCCTCGCTATTACGGGAGCATTCCACATTCGGCGGC
>NZ_KB907251.1 GCF_000381905.1 Paenibacillus fonticola DSM 21315
CGATCGGGCGCACTCATTTGCAGGCGGGTATCGTGGATGGCGCCGTATTGCAGAGTGAATCGGTCGGTTCATCCCATATCGAAGCCGGAGCGGTGAAGAGCTATCATTTGGCGGATGAATCGATACAAAGCCACCATCTTACGGCGGAATCAGTTCAAGGGGAGCATATTCAGCATGGCGCAGTTCAATTGGAGCATTTGGCAGTGACCCCTATGTTGTCTATCCATGGCCAGCCAACGATACAGCAGTTTGGCATGGCAGCTTTTCTTCTCCAGGATCATGAAGAGTCGACTGAAATGATAATATTGTTCGATGAGCCATTCTCCCATGCCCATTATGTAATTGTTGCGATGTCCAATAATCCCGGATATTATGCTACATTAAAGTCACAATCGCCTGAGTCCGCAATCCTTGAAATTTCAAGACTGAAGGGCGGCTCTAAAAATTATGGATTCGTGACCTGGATTGCCATAGGCGGTCTAACTAAGTAAACTTTGAACTTAAACAAAAGAAGCATCCCTTAGCTTGGGGCCAGCGTATTAAGAAGACATCACCTTTGTGGAAATGGCGGTTTGCAACCCGCTATTACTGTAAAAGGTTAGATGTCTTTTTAATTATTTGATAATAGCTCATATTGTGAATAATTAAAAAAATCCAACTCATAAATAGTAAGAGAGCCGGGGGCAGCCATAGATAAGGGCTGCTCTTATTTATGATTACGACGGCAGCTGGCATTTGTTATAATGATGAAACATCAAGTTTAATTTATCCAATGAAGCCAACCGAGTCAGGTTGGCTTTTGCTGTGGCGATTTAGTAAAAGCGGGATCATGCGATTTAAATAATTCACTTTGATGCAGCCCCTGCCTATAGATTATTTAGTAAAAGATAGGTATACTTTTTTAGTAACATTATGTTGGAGTAAAGATATCCGGTTAGTCATGTTCCTCAGCTGGATTGTTAAGGAGTGGAAAAGGCTGGTGAAGAAACCGACAATCGAAGATGTTGCCAAACGAGCGGGGGTTTCCAAAAGCACCGTATCGCAATATTTGAATGAACGCTATCAATATATGAGCGAGCAAACGAGAAAGCGGATCAGCGAGGTCATCGAGGACTTGAAATATCAGCCCAGCGGGTTGGCCAGAAGCTTGAAGCATAATCGAACTTTTATGGTGGGCATTATTGTGGCAAATATCGATTACTCACTTTCGATAAAATGTATACGCGCCATTGAGAACGAGCTGCAGCGCAACAAAATGCAGGTCATTATTTGTAACGCCGATGAAAATCCGGACAAGGAGCGGGAATATATCGAAATGCTGGCGGCACGCCAGGTCGACGGATTGATTGTATTTCCTACCGGTGATGAGAAAAGCTCCTATAACCGAATTATGGAGATGAAGCTACCGCTTGTATTTCTTGATCGGCTGGTTGACGGAGTTACAACGCAAAGTCTGTTATTGGACAACGAAGCGGCAGTAAAAATGGCCATTCAGGAATTGGCCCGCCACGGTCATGAACGAATCGCCCTATTGTCGCTCCCCCTGGGTGAGTATGCCATTACGCCTCGCAAGGAACGAATCAGCGGATATAAAAAAGCGATGGAAGAGCTAGAATTCCCCATCGATGAATCTTTGATCTGCAGCGCGCCGAAAGCTGAGATCGCAGTCATGTTGGAGCGGCTGCTCGCTATGCCGCATTCGCCTACAGCACTGCTGGCAGGCAATGATATCGTACTGGGGGAGATTTTAAAGTACGCCAACAAGCGCAGCATCCGGATTCCAGATGAACTGTCTGTGATTGGAATCGATGATGCCGAATTTGCTCATATTTATAATCCGGTGATCACAACGATTTCCCAGCCTGCTTACGATATGGGAACACAGGCGGCGCGAATTTTACTATCTTCTATTGAACAGCAGGGGAAAGAGCTGCCGATTACGTACCGTTTTCCGCCTGTTTTGCAGCCGGGACAGTCCGTTCGAAAACTGCGATCATGACCTTGGTTGACACAGGCTTAGTATTTGTTGACGAACTAAGCAAAAGAATCAGCAGTAAGTGGAGTAAAGCTGGGCAGAGCCTGGATCGCAGAGATCTGAATCAGCAGTGGCAGTTGATCATGATCAATTGATAAGGACGAAGGGGCTGTCCAAATAAGTCCCGAAAATAAAAGTAGGTAGGAGAACATCGCGTTGGTAGTGCCCCCGAGGGACGGACACAGGTGACGCTATTTGTGAAATAACCAGGTATCTTGAGAGCTAACGGACCTACGTTCCGCTATTGCCCCCAAGAACCTGTTTATTGCAGTCAATTTAGTCGAATAACGGAACCAGTGTCCGCAAGCATAGCGAAAGAGGGCCTATTTCAACAAATAGCGGATCTCCTGTCCGTTGGCGGGTGAACAGTCTCACGAGTTCAGCCAAATCCATCAGTCTCACCAATCCGACTAACCCCACTAACCCCACTAACCCCCAAACCACCCTCTGAAGATCAAGGGGCTGTCCAAAAAGTCGGTTTTTACTGACTTTTCGGACAGCCCCTTGTCTCACTGTTAACGATGAGGGCATCATATCACACCACATCGCTTAAGCAATATGTTCTTTTTTTTCTTCGCTTATTGCTCCATGAATTTTTGCAGCTTCTCCCGGTCTGGAAGACCGTCCATGTCCCCTGGGGACATAATATTAATTGCACCGATCGCGTTGCCGCGGCGAACAGCCTCCTGCAGCGGAAGCTGCTCCAGCAATCCGCTGATGACTCCGACGGCAAAACCGTCTCCGGCTCCAACGGTATCCACGACTTCCTCGACCTTGAATCCGTCGGCATATCCTTCTTGGTCGGCAGACTTGAAATAAGCCCCCTCCGGCCCCAGCTTAATCACGACGAGCGAAACGCCGCGCTCGAGGTAGAAATCGGCGATATCCTCCGGCTTATCACGGCCGGTAAGCAGCTTGCCTTCGCTAATGCCCGGAAACACCCAATTGGAGCGGGTGGCAAGATCGTTAATGGCTTTAACCATCGTATCGGTATCCGGCCATAGAGAAGGACGCAGATTCGGGTCGAAAGATACCGTTTTCCCTTTGGCTCTCATAAAATCGATAGCATGAAGGGCAAATTCATGACAGGATTTCGATACGGCCGGGAAAATGCCCGTTACATGCATATGCTTGGCTGAAGCGAAGTAATCGCTGTCAAAATCGGCCAGACTCAGCGTAGATGCAGCCGAATTTTTGCGGAAATATTCAACGACGGGATCTCCCGTAAGCACTTTGGATTTGACCAGCATGCCTGTTCTATGCTCATTCGTAAATTTTACATTCGAAGTGTCGATGTTTTCTCGATTTAAAGTTTCGGTAATAAAATGTCCGAAGTTATCTTCCCCGAGCTTGGTTACAAGCCCGACGGAATGTCCCAGACGGGATAGACCAACGGATACGTTACATTCCGCTCCGGCCAGCGCCTTGGAAAAAGAAAGCGCTTTATGCAATTCTACAGGCTCATTGGCATAAAACATCGCCATCGGTTCTCCGAAAGTGACTACGTCCAGCTTTTTGTTCATTTGTGCTTCCTCCTAAGCTTTTGAAAATGATCGTAATAAAATAAAATTAAGGCAACAATCCTGAATTTATCGTTTAACTTGAAATTAACACATAAATCGGTTTTGTACAATAAAGGAATGATTAATTCCTGATTTGACACATAATTTCCATAATAAATACGGAAAAATAGCCTTTTTTGCTATTTTTAAATAAGATAGTGCATTTACATTAGATTTGTTGTTTAATAATATTAGAATATCAATAAATTAATGGAGTAAATTTGATAAAAAAGTTTAGTACACATCCATTGAACCGTTGGCTTTAATTTATTTTGATAGGGAGGAAGATAAAAGATGAAAAAAATCAAAGTACTGCAAAATATTACGGCGCTGGGCGTTGTAGCGGTTATACGCGGAGATGATGCCGAGTCGGCTTACCAGATGTCCAAAGCTTGCATTGAAGGCGGCTTGAGCAATATTGAGGTCACTTTTACGACGCCTGATGCGGATGTAGTCATTAAGCGGCTGATCCAGGAATATGGGAATCAGGCTGTTGTTGGCGCCGGCACCGTACTTGATCCGATTACGGCAAGAATCGCTATATTGGCGGGAGCTGAATTCGTGGTGAGCCCATCTTTCGACGAAGAGACAGGCAAGCTGTGTAATTTGTACGGTATTCCTTACATGCCTGGCTGCATGACGCTTAACGAAATGAAGGAAGCTTTGAAGCTGGGCGTAGATGTGCTGAAGCTGTTCCCGGGCAACAACTTTGATCCAGGCTTCATTAAGGCTGTTAAAGGTCCTATGCCGCATGTGAACATTATGCCAACCGGCGGTGTGGATCTGGACAATATGGAGCAGTGGATTCGCAGCGGATGCGTGGCCGTAGGGATCGGCGGCAACTTGACGGCGCCGGCCAAGGAAGGGCGTTATGATCTCATTACCGAGCTGGCGGCAAAATATGTAAGCAAATTCCGGGAGATCAGCAGCAAGTAGGATTAACTCTATGCAAGTATGTAAGCATATAAAAACATTAAAAAGGATCGGCCAAGGGGCGTGTTATTCCCCTTGCCGATCTTTTTTGAGATATAAGCAGCCTCTGCAGAGATGAATGCCAGCTTGCTTTAATCCAGCGTATATGGCTCCAGGTCAACTGGCAGCGCCGCAGGCTGGTCGCATCGGCTTTTCATTTCGTAGTAACGGCCGGAATCGGAAGAGTAGTGGAATGCCCACATTGCTTCTAATACGTGGTAAGCCAGCTCTCCACTAGCCCGGTGCGGACGCCCGTGAAGCAGAGCAGAGGCCATATCCGCAGGGCCGATTCCGCGGCTATTTTCAGCATAGCCCGGTAAAAGAGGCTGTTCCGTCCATTCGCTTTCCCCGATCTTTCGGTATTTCACCGGCCCGCCAAAGGTGTTCGGATCTGGGACAAGTAATGTTCCTTCCGTACCATGTATTTCAATAGGAGGAAGAGTGCTGCCTCCAAAAATATCAAAACTCGTGATCAAGGTAGCGATGGCTCCGTTCTCAAATTGCAACGTGCCAGCGACATGAGTCGGGATGTCGACGGGGATCGCTTTGCCGTATTTTTTCTCGCTTGTGATAATCCGCTGTTCGTGCGCTTTGCCCGTTATTCCGGCAATCGTTTGAATCGGTCCGAGCAATTGCACCAGGGCGGTCAAATAGTAAGGCCCCATATCGAACATAGGTCCCCCGCCTTGCGCATAGTAAAACTCAGGATCGGGATGCCAAAATTCGTGGCCGCGGCTCATCATGAAAGCCGTCGCCGATACCGGGCGGCCGATAACACCGTCGCCGATTAATTTAAGAGCTGTCTGAATGCCGGAGCCAAAAAAAGTCTCTGGAGCGCTGCCCACCAATAGTCCTTTTCTTTTCGCCGTTTCCAGCACGAGGCGGCCTTCTTCAAGGGTAGCGGTGAGCGGCTTCTCCACATAGACATGCTTTCCGGCTTCCAGTGCCTTGAGGCTAACCTCGGCGTGCACGGCAGGAATGGTCAAATTAATGACGATGCTGATCTCAGGGTCGTTGAGCAGCTCATCCGTAGTACAGGCGCGGGGGATGTTATATTTCTCCGCTTGCTCCCGAGCCCGGCTCAGGTCAAGATCAGCGCAGGCTGCCAGCTCAAGAACACCGAATTTGTTGCAGTTTTCCATATAAATGCTGCTGATTTTTCCGCAGCCGATAATGCCAACCTTCATTTTGTCCATCATACGACACTCCTCTTTAATGCGGGAGGAAAATAACCAGTATTACTGGCTATCGCCCATGCCGGTATACAAGCTCTCAGTATTCAATGCCTTGCCTTCAGGCGATTTTCCGAACAGCTGCTTTCCTTCAGCTGCCCAGAGCAAGCCCCGTGTCATAAGCTCTGTCACCTGAGGAAGCGCAACGATATCGGCATGATGACCAAGCGAATTGTAATACACCCTGCCGACTCCCCAGCGCTTCGTCCAGACGACAGGCATATCAACAGCCTTATTCAAGCGGTGTGGGCCATCGGCTACCGGAAAGCGTGTTGTGGCAAGAACTTCAACAGCCGGATCCACATGCAGGTAATATTGCTCGCTGGCCACCTTGAAGTCCTCCATTCCGGCGACCAGCGGGCTCGAGGACTGCTTGATTTCCACCGTGTACTCCACTCCGTCATTGCCTGGATGAGCCACCCATTGGCCGCCGGTCATGAATTGCCAGTCTACGTTATGACGGAACGAATCGCACATGCCTCCGTGGCAGCCGGCTAGTCCGGTTCCGTTCTGTACCGCGGCCGATACGTTGTTGACGAATGCCTGCGGGATGTCTCCCATCGTCCATACCGGTACGATGAGATCGAGATTCATCAGCTTTTCCGCATCTGCATATGCCTCCAAAGTATCGGCGACTTCCACGTCAAATTGATGACCCTTCAATATGTCTGCAAAGATGCCCGCGACCTGCTCCGGCTCGTGTCCGTCCCAGCCGCCCCAGACGATTAATGCCTTTTTCATATCTGTTTATCTCCTTTACATTTCCGAGATTTCGACCCAGCGGCGCTCATCGATGGATCGATCCACCGCTTCGAGTACAGCTTGGCATTTCACGCCGTCGTTGAAATTGGGCTGGGGCTGTCTGCCTTCCCGAATCGCGTTTGTGAGCTCCAGCATTTCGTGGATAAAGGTATGCTCAAAGCCGATCGTATGCCCCGGAGGCCACCAGGCTTCTGCATATTCGTGCGCCGGATCTGTAGCGAGCACTCTCCGGAACCCTTGAACATCCTCATCATCGGAAGTGAAGTAGACCTCAAGCTCGTTCATCCGCTCGAAATCAAATTTTACGCTGCCCAGGCTGCCGTTAATTTCAAAGGAATTGGTTGACCGGTGTCCTGCCGCAAAGCGAGTCGCTTCGAAGCTGCCGAGTGCGCCATTTGCGAACCGCGCCAGAAAGAGTGTCGCATCGTCGACGGTGACCGGACCTTTAGGAGCATCTTTGCTGCCTTTAGCGCTTAAACCGGTCATTTGCTCGGCAATCGGCCGTTCTTTAATAAAGGTCTCGCTCATCCCGATGACTTCATGAATGTCGCCGACGAGATAGTGGGCCAGATCGATCAAATGGGCGCCGAGATCGCCATGCGAACCCGAGCCGGCAATTTCCTTCTGCAGTCTCCAGACGAGCGGGAAATCCGGATCGATAATCCAGTCCTGCAGAAACCAGGCTCTGAAATGATAAATCTTCCCTAGTCTGCCGCTTTCCACTAGCTTCTTGACCAGTTTCACTGCAGGAGAGAAACGGTAATTAAAGCCCACCATATGGGCAACCTTGGCCTCCTCCGCAGCTTGCAGCATTTCTCGGGCATCGCTTAGTGTTAAGGCTAACGGTTTTTCACAAAAAATATGTTTCCCTGCCTTTACGGCAGCAAGCGCAATTTCTTTATGTGCATCACTGGGAGCGTTAATGTCGATTAAGTCAATATCGTCCCGCGCGATGAGTTCCTTCCAGTCCGTTACGGTCTCAGACCAGCCAAATTGTGCGGCTGCCTCGGCAACGGCCTCTTGATTCCTCCCGCACAAAACGGACATCTCGGGCTTCAAGGCTTCCGGAAAAAACATGGGCAGAGCCCGATACGCATTGCTGTGGGCTTTTCCCATAAATTTATAACCTACCATACCGACCCGCAACTGCTTCATTTCATCCCTCCATCACATATTAAAATGGCTATCGATATTATTATAGAAAGCGCTTAAATAAAACTCTCGCCAGTTTATGTTTTTTCATAGACAAAAAATGCACTTTTTAAAAAGTGCATTTATAAAAAGCACGCTGCAGTATAATTCGTAATAATATTATTAACGTTGGATTACGGAGTTTTTTTCGAGGGAGGAAGACTGGTGGAACAGGCAGATGGTATAGACAGAAATGAAAATTCCCCTTCTATAGCGCTCCTTGACGGGTACTGGATGGGACATATCCTTTGAATTCTTTGTACACACGGTTGAATGTACGAATGCTGTTAAAGCCGCATTCAAGGGCAATGTCGGTAATGCTAGCATCGCTGCTGATCAGCAGCCTTTCCGCAGTGAGCACGCGGATCGTGTTAAGATAAGTTTTGAAATTCACGCCAACCGCGCTCTTGAACGTCCGGCAAAAATAAGAGGGATCCATCTGAAATTGTGTCGCCATCATTTCTACTGATAAATCCTCCTGGTAGTTTTCTTCTATAAAAGATAATATTTGCTGGATTCGGGCTCTTTTTGACTCCAGCTTATTGCTTGAGCTGCGGCTTATCCTTTCGCTCGGCAGGTTTCTCTGCAGCGTTCCGCACAATTCCAGCAGACTTGCCTTAATGAACATTTGATAACCAGGTTTGCCGTTGTTTTTTTCTTCCATAATGTCGTACAGCAGTCCTCTTATATGTTTGAATTCCGGGCGTTTTCCGGTAATGAAAGGTGATGTAAAGCGAAAATCATTTGGCCAGCTCATCGACAAGCTAATCATCTCGGGTTTGAAAATCAAGATGATTACTTTCGAGGACAGCTCTTTGCTCTCGAAGTAATGAATATCATTACTGCAACAAATGACCATATCTCCTTGTTCGAGCAAACGCTTTTCCTCATTTACGCCGACGAGGATACTTCCGGATTCCACATAAATAAATTCGATCTCAGAGTGATAATGCGCATAAAAGGTAAGGTCATCACCATGGTGGATCGCCATGGGCAGTTCAATATCGAGCTTCCAATTTTGATAAAAAGATTTCATAATCCTCACTCCTCGCGACTTGAACATCACATTCTCATCATAGCGAGAAGTACAATTATTGTCTATTCACGAAGAACACCCCTTGTAGTATCTAATCGCCTACTTGGGGTGTTTATTATGTCAATTATTCGGAGTGTTTTTTTGTAATTTAAGTTATTTGGATTTACTGAATGCAGCAATTATTAACCCTATAATTATAAGTAAAATAGGACTGCCAATAGCTAGTATACCTACGGATTGCCAACCCGCATATTCTGTTGAGCCAATTGTTACAGGGATGCTGACGCCGATAAGGTTTAGAACCACGGCAATAATAGCGATGCAAATACCTATTCCACCCCAAATTAATATCGAACGACCGATACTGGATTTGGACGAGCTGTTCATGCCTATCATCTCCTATCACGAAATTGTCAATCATTAATATATAGTAGATGACGACATAATAAATTACAATATAATAATTTTTTTACATTTATATTATTTTTATTGGCATATATACATAATTGATGCATCGAAAGAACAAAACCCCTTTAATGTATTTTATTTACACATATTTATTGTTCTGTTATACTACATTATATAAGTGGTGTAGTAAAGTAGCGGTGCGTATAACTGTTTATTTTATTGCTGCGAGGATGACGGGATGAATATTGATTTAAATAGCGTGATACCCATTTATATTCAAATTGCTGATGGGATAGCAGATGATATTTTGAACGGCATACTTGAGGAAGAAGCACCAGCGTATTCTCAATATCAAATAGCGAAGTACTACAAGATTAACCCGGCTACCGCGGCGAAAGGAATTCAAATGCTGGTTGCAGAGGGGATCCTGCTTAAAAAACGAGGCGCAAGCATGTATGTGGCACCAGGCGCTAAAGTTAGAATTCGTTCTAAACGCAAGGAGCATTTTATCCATAACTTACTGGTCGACGTCATTCGAGAAGGCAAGAAGCTTGGATTCAGCATAGCAGAAATTAAAGATATGATGGATCAGATTGCGGAGGTTGACATCTTACATGATAACTTGCAATCAACTGAGTAGAACATTTTGTAATAAGCCGGCAATCGACCGGGTTACGATGTCAATCGACAGTAATAAAATGGTTGGAATTATCGGTGGCAGCGGAGCTGGCAAGACGACATTATTAAAAATGATTGCCGGCTATTTGCAGCCAACTTCGGGCAGCGTATCGCTCAATGGGAAGAACGTGTTCGACAATCTCGATGTCTTGTCCACGATTAAATATGCTGGCGACGATGAGATGATTATTCCTTCCATGAAGATTGCCGACATTATACGTCATTATGCAGCGTTCTATCCAAGATGGAATGGAGAGGCAGTATATGATTGGCTGCAGCGCAGCGATTTGAAAGACAATATTAAATATAAAGAGTTATCCAAGGGGATGCAGAGGCAATTGCAAATTCGAGCGGCGCTTGGCAGTAGGATGCCTGTACTGCTCTTGGACGAGCCGTTGTCCGGACTAGACTATTACTCTAGTAAAGAAATGTGCTCACTATTGCTAGAAGAATATATGAATGAACCTCGTACGATGGTGATTTCCACGCATAATATGAAAGAGATGGAGCATATTTTAGAAGAAATTATTTTTATGTATAAGGGCAGATTGATATTGCACAAGCCGTTGTCTGTACTCCAGCACTATGCCATCAGACTGACCGGGCCTAAGGAGTTACTGCTCTCACATATAGAGGAGAAAAGCATCTATGAGTGCGAAGGCTTTGGGAATAACTGCACAATTGCAATCAGGAACTATTTGACATCGAGAGAGCGTCAACAATTGGAGCAGATGGGGATAAGCATTGGAAAAGTAGACATCCAGGATTTGTATATTTACGTCACCCGTCTTGCGGGACAGGAAGAGGGATACAACGATGCTGATTTTTGACAAAGCGTTCAGCCACGCTGTTCGAAATGTGCTTCGCGTTAAGTGGATGAGGCATGCTAAATTATTTCAGTACATGCTCTATCTGTTGCCTGCATACCTTCTTCTAAATAATTTTGGACTCTCATGGCTTGAGCACCGCAACAATGGCGAAGTCGTGAATGTAGGTGCCTTAACTATCGGAACGATAGTGAGTGGATTAATCGTAGCATTCCTGTCTGCCCGATCGGTTTCTCCCAGAGAAAGAAATTTCTATCTCGGATTTCCTATTAACCGGCCGGTCTATGCTGTGGGTAACTTTATTTTTATAATTATCAGTTCAGCCACCCTATTGTTGCTTACTAGCCTAGCTATGGTGTTTGAGCAGATCTTAGGCCGAATCGTCTATTGGCTGTCCCCAGCATCTGTCATCGTCAATTCCGTATCGCTGTATAATTTGTTGGTTGGTTTTGCGATTTCGTTAGGTTATATCGTATTCATTGCATCGATTGTTTTCCTTATTAGCAATGTGTGCGTGCTGCCTATTAAGCAGAGCATATTGGTTGCTCTTGGCTGTGGTCTGCTGCTAGGTTCATCGGTCGGCAGAAAAATAATTATCCAGTGCCTGTATTTTATTATTGCGGAGTCATCAGTACTTATCTTATTAGGCAAATTGTCACTCATAACTATAGTCCTACAAGGCTGCGCCTGGCTTCTCTTTAGAAATCGGGAGGCAAGGAAATGAACCGACGCACACTATACAGTGCAGTTGTACTTTTGGTAGTGGGCTGTATCGTAATGGCGCTTGTTCCGCTGCCCCAAGACGAATACGATCGATACTTCTTTCCGACAGATCACTCTCGAACGATAGAACTTCGTTTTGAACAAATAGATGTAATTGTGGAAGAGGCTGATGGTAGCGAGGATCAGATTGAAGTACATGTTCTTCGCGGACGGTTTGACTCCGACATTGGTCCACAGGCGAATGCGGATGGCAGCGTTATTCATATGGATGTCTCAAAGACTCGGAGTGAGCGCAAACCGTTTTTCTATCAAATTCGCAGCTGGATTCCTTTATACCAGTTTGATAAATATCGAGATCATGCCCGATACGAAAGTTATTTGGATAATGCAGAGGTGCGAATTATTGCTCCGAGCGGGACAAAGCTTGCGGTGTCGGCGAATTCTGTGCATGTTAATGGGACAACATTGTCGGTGAAAGCGCGCTTGGATATGACGAATTAATCGGGATGAACAGAATAAAAAAAATTGTAGAAAGAGCGTATTTAATATGCTCTTTTTTTGTCTGTCTATGTCGATTGTTAAGAAGTTTTGTGGAGTGAGTGAAAAAAAGGTGCAGAGAAGTGGACAAGGTAAAGGAAGTGAGGTTATAATGAACTGGAAAATGCTGATAAAAAAGGATAAGTTAGCTTTTATGGTTGACCTTGTCGAAATGATAGAGTCAAGAAAGTAGGTTATAGGATGTTGGCATTCGTATTTCCAGGCCAGGGATCACAATATGTCGGCATGGGAAAGACGCTTTGTAATCGATATGATATTGCCGGCAAGTTATTCAAACAGGCTAATGAAGTATTAGGACTAGATATTCAAAGCCTATGCTTGGATGGTCCTACAGAGAAATTATCCAGAACAATCTATCTACAGCCCGCTGTGTATACAGTCAATATGGCTGCCTACCATGCTTTCGTGGAAGAACACGAGCGTTATGCAGACTTTTTGCTCGGTCATAGTTTGGGAGAATATGCGGCACTAACTTGTGGAGCAGCGTTGTCTTTTCAGGACGGGTTACAACTTGTACAGAGAAGAGCGGAGTATATGGAGCAATGCGCTGAACAAACCCCGAGCATGATGACCGCAATACATCAGATGAACAGAGGAGATCTCGAATCACTGTGCGGGCAATTGGCCCAAAGCGGACATATCGTGGAGATCGCTTGCTACAACACCCCTCATCAATATGTAATATCAGGCGCTGCTGCTTCGATGACTAGAATGTTGGATCATTTAGACAGAATGTCGGTAAAATATTCTATATTGAAGGTTAACGGAGCATTTCACAGCAAATTGATGCAGAATGCGGCGGATCGGTTTGCAACTGATCTACGCTTAGCGGATATTCAACGTCCTAAGTCGAAAGTCATTTCCAATGTTACTGCCCTACCCTACGAAAATGAACGGGACATCATCGAACAACTCACCGCACAAATTGTGAAGCCAGTCAGATGGCTTGATTCAATGCATTATATCCTTAGTCATGGTACTCAATGCGTGATTGAGCTCGGAGCAAGACCCATCCTTTCTAAAATGTTCGAGCAGTTGACTAATTGCCCAGACATCCACTTCTTTAATCCAGAACATAATGAACAATTGAGAGAAAAGTTAAAGGGTAATGAGATAGATAATACGACTATGCAGCATTCAAGGGAGGTAATAATAAACTGTTTGGCGGAAGCCGTCAGTCTCAGAAACCAGAATTGGAACATGGAGCAGTATGAGAACCAGGTCGTAACACCGATTAGGAAATTAAAGCAAATGGTGTATGAAATGGAAAGACAAAATTTTATATCTCATGACCAGGAGGTTGCGGAGGCGATCGCTTTGTTGGAGTCTGTCTTATTAGGTAAGGAAGTGTCCCAAGCCGAACAACAGATTGTAATAGACAATGTCAGGAGAATGTCCAAGCAAGCAGCTTTATTTGCTTGAAGTAATTTTAATTGATTATAATTTGTGTATCTTTAGGTATGAGAGATGGATTACGAGCATAATACAAGCCGTTATCATAGAGCTTTTGGCGGGGCATCATGATAACGGCTTAGTTGGAACTCTTTTTGATATGCCTAAAAAGAGCCATTTATATTATAACATACCTTGCTAGACAATATCTACTATTTAAAATCATTCTAGGAGGGATAGGATATGATTTGCTCGCAAACACTTATCGATTTGTTAAGAAGAAATAGTGAGCTGAATAATAGAGGGATTACATACATCGAGGGGGATGACAATGAAATTTATTGCAGCTATCGAGACATTTTTGAGGAAGCTTTAAAATATTTGCATTATTTCCAGGCTGGCGGTATGAAACCGGGCGATGAACTAATATTTCAACTTGACGATAACAGAACGTTTATATTCGTATTCTGGGCATGCATCATGGGTGGATTTATTCCGGTTCCGATTACAGTCGGCAACAATGAAGAGCATCGAATGAAGCTATTTACGATTTGGAAGACGTTGAACCACCCTTATCTGATTGCAAACAAGGCGGTCATTGACCATTTGGTAAAATACGCTGCCAACAAGGAACTCGATCTGGTAATGGAAGAAATGATCGACAGATGCTGGGTGGCGGACGAGATCAAGCTGACCGGGGAGAGCGGGGATATTTTTGAAGCCGGATATAAGGATTTGGCTCTAATCCAGTTTTCATCAGGATCGACAGGCAGCCCTAAAGGCGTGATGCTGACGCACGAAAATCTAGTAACGAATACATACGGAATCATTGCGGGCGGTCAGTTGACAGATGAGGATCGCTACTTGAGCTGGATGCCGTTGACCCATGATATGGGACTGATCGCTTACCATCTGACTTCAGTTGCGTGTAATATGAACCAATTTCTAATGCCTACAGCTTTATTTATTCGCCGCCCCTCATTATGGATTAAAAAAACATCGGAACATCGTGCCACGATTATCGCATCTCCTAATTTCGGCTACAAATTTCTACTAACCTATCATAAAGCGAAGAATACGGATGATTGGGATTTGTCTTCTGTGCGCCTTATTTTTAACGGCGCTGAACCAATCTCTACAGAAATATGTGAAATGTTTTTGGATCGTATGTCGAAATACGGTCTTAGAAGAACCGCTATGTTCACTGTCTACGGTTTGGCAGAAGCTTCGGTTGCCGTGGCTTTTCCACCAGCAGAGAAACTATATACATCATTGAATGTAAATCGGAGACATTTGGGGATTGGTGAGAAAATTGTCGAGGTGGAATCAACACATCCTGACAGCTGCTCATTCGTCGAGGTTGGAACCGCGATCCCGGGCTGCGAGCTGCGGATATGTGATGAACAGGATCAAATTGTATCCGATCGTACGGTAGGCTTCATTCAAATCAGAGGCACAAACGTTACTGCCGGCTACTATAACAATCCCGAAGCGACGAATAAAGCGCTGACCGCGGATGGATGGATTCAGACAGGCGATTTGGGCTTTATAAGAGATGGCCAGCTAATCATTACAGGCAGGTTCAAGGATATTATTTTTATTAACGGACAGAACGTGTATCCGCATGATATCGAGCGAGTGGCCGAGGAGCTTGAAGGAGTGGAACTCGGTAAAGTAGCCGCAAGCGGCGTAAGGTGCGTGGACACCGGCACGGAAAAGATCATCGTGTTTATAGCTTCAAGACAAACTGCAGAGCAATTTGTTCCGCTAGCAGTAGGCATCAAAAAACACTTAAGTGAACGCGGGGGCTGGGAAATCTCTGACGTGCTGCCAGTGAAAAAAATACCGAAAACGACAAGCGGTAAAGTGCAGCGCTATGTGTTGAGCGAGCAATACGAAAGAGGGGAGTACGCAGAGCTATCCTCTACACTGGCTGAGTTGTCGAAGGAGTACATTATTCAGAGTAAAAAAGGTATGCCGCACAGTGAGATGGAGCAACGGATTTTGGGTATCTGTAAGGAAGTTCTTCAGTCGGATCTGTTCGACGCTCATGATCGATTCATGGAAGTTGGCCTCAATTCACTGCAGATGGAGCAAATAGCGGGAAGAATTGAGACTGAGCTGGCTAAGAAAATTAACGTGGCAGATCTGTTTTCTTATCCGACCGTATCGAAGCTTGCGGAACATCTCTTAAAACCGGCTGAACAGTCGACTATGAGAAAGGAAGTTAAGCAACGGCAAAGGGATGTTATTCGAGATATTGCTATTATCGGTATGCACGGTGTGTTCCCGCAGGCTGATAATCCTGAGGAATTCTGGGAGCGATTAATAACAGGTCAAGACTGTGTCGGAGCGTATGCTCAGGAACGGGTGGCTGACGCAGAGTATTTTGTTCAAGCGCTTAATATGTCGGGAAGAGATAAGCGGTTCGTAGAGGGTGGCTATTTGGATGAGGTGGACAAATTTGATTACTCCTTTTTTAAGCTGACACCAAAGGAAGCTAGCCTGATGGATCCGAACCAAAGACTGTTTCTTCAGACGGCATGGCATACGATTGAGCATGCAGGTTATAACGGTGAGCAAATGAAAGGTCGCAAAGTCGGGGTGTATGTAGGCTACTCCAAATCGGGTTATGAGTACGACCGCCTGCTGTCGGAGTTTATGCCGGAAGAACTGCCAAATTATGCGTTAGGTAATTTGCCGTCGATTATTGCGAGTCGAATTTCTTATTTGCTTGATCTGCGAGGCCCTGCTGTTACCGTGGACACCGCTTGCTCTTCATCGCTCGTTGCGGTCCATATGGCTTGCAAAGCGATTCGTAATGGAGAATGCGAAATGGCTCTGGCGGGCGGTGTTAAGACAATTTTGCTGCCGGTGCGAACCGGTATTGGAATGGAGTCTTCAGACGGTAAAGCGAAAGTGTTCGACGATGCGTCGGATGGAACGGGCTGGGGGGAAGGTGTTGCCGCTGTATTGCTTAAGCCGTTGGAGCAGGCTGTCGCGGACGGCGATCATATTATGGCAGTCATTAAAGGAAGTGCGGTTAACCAGGACGGCTCTACAGCGGGTATATCCGCGCCAAGCGCCGCAGCACAGACAGAGCTTCTCCTTGATGCATGGAACGATGCCGGAATAGATCCGACAACAATAACCTATTTGGAGTCGCATGGTACCGGTACAAAGCTGGGTGATCCGATAGAGATAGAAGGCATAAAACAGGCCTTCGCCACCGTTACATCTCGAAAGCAATTTTGCGCTGTCGGCTCTGTAAAGGCTAATATCGGACATTTGTATGAGGCTGCGGGTATCGCAGGTTTAGTGAAGTCTGTATTGGCATTACAGCATAAACAGATACCGCCATTGCTGCATTTTCAAACGCCAAACCGCAATATTTCCTTTGAGGACTCTCCGGTATACGTAAATCGAAGAGTCATTGACTGGGAACAAGGTGACACACCTAGACGCTGCGGTGTCAGCTCATTTGGATTCAGCGGTACTAACTGCCACATTGTAATGGAAGAATATAGCGCTTTATCTAATATAGTGCAATACCATCAGGTTCATATTTTGACGCTGTCAGCCAAGAGCGAGGCTGCTCTGCGGCGGCTTACAGAGAGTTATATTGCGCTGCTGAACAATACTGTTGAAGATCATCTGCAATCGGTCTGTTATACGGCGAATATTGGCAGAGCTCATCATCGCTATCGCATTGCCATTGTAGCGAGTGATCGTCAGGATGCTATGCGCAAGCTTAGGCTCGTTTTCTCCACAGAAATGAGCCAGGCTCCGGGCGTATTCTACAGCTTGGTTGATAACAGGAAGACAATCGCAGTTTCGGCAAATGCTAGTGATGTATTGAATGCGGGAAATGGTAATCTGCTGCAACAATTTGAAGCAAGTGGCTGCAGTGACCTGACCTGTGCTTACGAGCTGGCTAACAACTATGTGAGCGGAGCTGATATTGATTGGGGTATTTTGTATAGTCGGCATAAGCATAACAGGCTTCCGTTGCCAGTTTATCCGTTTGAGCGAAAACGGTGCTGGCTTCCGGGGATAACGGCAACTGATCTAAATCAAGAGAAGGGTGGACGGAATATGGAAGTCACGGCAACGGAGTTGGCAGATGTGCAGAGCGCTAACCATAACTATGATCATAAGCAGGAGCTTATTCAAACGTTGAAAGGCCTTATTGGGAAAATAACGCATTACGAGCCGGATGAAATTGACCCTCGCACACACTTTCTTGAGCTTGGTTTTGATTCTATCGTTCTCATGCAACTTAAAAACGCCATCAAGGACAGTATGGCTGTCGAACTACCCGTTCAAGAGCTGTTCGATTCGATAAACACAGTGGAGGCGCTTGGGGACTATCTTGCTCAAGTCGTTCCCCGCCGGATTGACAATATAGAACCGATATCTGTCTCCCCTGTTGTCAAGGAAGCCAGCTTGCCTCTAATAGAACAAAATTTAATCCCTGTTCCGGAAGCATCGAACACTGGCACTTACGTACAAGACAGCGGTAGGGGGGGAGAAGTGGTTGGTTCGAGCTTGACCGCAGAACGGATTGTAGAACAGCAATTACAACTTATGTCTCAACAGCTGGAGTTCATGCGGCACTACCGATCTCCGCAAGCAGCTGTAAAGGTATCGGAATCTCCTCGTGCGACCCAAGCTCAAGTTGGAAGTGTTAGCAGATCTGAATCTGAAGTTATTGCCAGAGCGATTGAAGAGGCAGCCCCCGCAGTAGATACGATTGAGCGGCCGCTGCGAAAGTCAGGGGGTTCGGATGAAGGAGAAACCCCTTTTGTTCCGTACAAGCAAAATCAAGTGCAATTACGTCAAGTGATGAGCGACAAACAAGAGCAGCATTTGAAACAGTTGATCGAGAGCTATGCAACACGTACTCAAGGGACAAAGGAACTGACGCAGCAATACCGTCACGTATACGCCAACAATCGGAACGTAGCGGGCTTCAGACCGCATTTGAAGGAAATGGTGTATCAGACCATTGCGGTTAAGGCTGATGGTTCCAAGCTTTGGGATGTAGATGGAAATGAATACGTCGATCTGACGATGGGCTTCGGAGTTAATTTCTTTGGACATAATCCGGATTTTATACGTGAGTCGATCGAGCGGGAGCTTGCCAACGGTATGCCACTGGGCCCGATGTCGGATAAAGCGGGACTGCTCGCTGAACGCATTCGGCAATTGACCGGGGTTGAAAGGGTTGCTTACTACAATTCTGGCACTGAGGCAGTAATGGTGGCGCTTCGTCTTGCCAGAGCGGCGACGGGACGCGATAAGATCGTACTTTTTAGCGGCTCGTATCACGGGACATTTGATGGTGTGCTTGCGCTTGGCGGCATATCTGATCATTCTACTCCACTGGCTCCAGGTATTCTTCAGCACATGGTTGATGACGTCGTTGTTCTGAATTATGGTACCGACGAGGCGCTTGAATATATTTCTGGGCACGCCGATCAATTGGCCGCTGTTCTGGTTGAACCAGTTCAAAGCCGGCGACCGGACTATCGGCCGCAAGCCTTTTTGCGCAAGTTAAGGCAGCTGACGCAAGAAGCGGGGACAGCGCTTATATTTGATGAAGTGATTACGGGCTTCCGCATGCATCCGGGTGGAGCGCAAGCGATGTTCGGCATTCAAGCCGATCTGGTTACTTACGGCAAGGTTGTTGGCGGCGGTATGCCGATAGGGATTGTTGCTGGAAATGCCCGATTTATGGACGGTATTGATGGGGGGATGTGGCAGTTTGGTGATAACTCCTATCCTCAGAATGAAGCAAGAAGAACGTTCGTGGCGGGAACTTTCTGTCATCACCCGCTAGCGATGGCCGCTGCGCTCACCGTGGTGGACAAGCTCACCGAAGAAGGAGAGGCGCTGCAGCATAATTTGAACAATCGTACAGCTCGCATGGCAGGACGATTGAATGAATGGTTCGCACAGGAGCGTGTGCCGATGAAGGTCGTTCATTGCGGATCACTATTCCGCTTCGTACTCAAAGGCGATCTGGAGCTGTTCTTTTATCACATGTTAAACAATGGCGTGTATATATGGGAAGGACGAAACTGCTTCCTGTCAACGGTGCATACAGATGATGATATCGAGGCAATTGTGAGTGCAGTTCAACAGAGTGTGAGCGAGCTGAAGCGCGGCGGATTTATACCGGAGCCGCCGGATGGCGGATCGGGACTGGCTGTACCGGATAAGGAAGAAACAGCTATTGTCATGACTCGCGATCAGCAGCAATTATGGTTAGCATCCAAATTATCTCCAGCTACTTCATTGGCGTTCCAAGAGTCAGTCGTGTTAAGACTTACAGGTTCCCTGCATGTTGATAGTTTTGTTGAAGCGATTCAGCAGGTGGCAGAGCGGCATGAAGCATTACGTATTCGAGTCGCTGATGATGGGGAGAAGCAATACGTGCAGCCTGGAATTATTGTAGCGATGCCGATGACAGACTGGAGTGGAAGGCAGGACATAAAACCGACAGAAGCGCAGCAGCAATGGATTGATACAGCGATTAATGTTCCGTTCGACTTAACGACACCGGATCCATTGTTCCGCGTTCAGCTATTGAGATATGAGCAGGACAAATATACGGCTGTATTTACATTCCATCATTTGATTGCTGACGGTTGGTCTATCGGCTTGTTTTTCCAAGAGCTGGCCAGCATTTATTCCTCATTAATAAGCGATAAGCCTGCTGTACTCATGCAGCAAGTACAGTTCGGAGAATATGTCAGAAGGCAAACGGAATCGAACGGTAACCCTCAGCGGGCCGAGGCGATTCGGATGTGGCAGGAGCGGCTTGGGGAAAAGTGGTCGTCACCCCGATTGTCGGCGGGTGGAGATAGCTTATCTATTCGCGGCAGCCGCGAGACAGTACTCTTAGAACGTCATGTTGTGGATAAGTGGAAGCAGCTCAGTATTACTCACGGAAGCAGTCTGTTTACAACGCTGCTAACGTGTTTTCAAATCGTGCTGCATCGTCACACTGGTCAGCGAGCACTTGCTGTCGGCGTTCCGTTCGCCGGGCAGGCCAGTATGGAAGCCTTGTGCATGATCGGTAATTGCGTTCATATGTTCCCGGTTTGCACGGATGCTGGCGGGCAGCCTTCCTTCGTATCGATGCTGCAGCAGGTGAAACAATGGTGGGCTGCGATCGAACAATATCAGAGCTATCCATTAACAGAGCTTGCTCAGGAATTGTACCAGTCAGGAATTGAGTTGCCTCCGCTCAATGTAGTATTCAACATGGACAGGGTACCGGGATCACTGCGCTTCGCCGGAATGGAGAGCGAACTGCAGGCAGGTGGCGTGCAGTACGCCAAATACGAACTGTTCTTGAATGTAACGGAAATCGAGGGCAGGTTAAGGCTTGATTTTGATTACAACATGGACGCGCTGGAGCGGGAAGTTATTCAGCGATTGAGCAATGAGCTTACAGGACTCCTGGAAATATGTTTGGAACATCCCGATGCGCCGTTTGAGCTTGGAGACGTTATTGAAGAGCCGCATTTCTCAGAGACACCAATTTCTTCGCCAAACAACAATGGCAAGCCAGTCGTTAAAAGCGAGCTAATGGCAGACGAGAGAGTGAAGGCGATCTGGCAGACAGTACTCGGGGAGAAAGAAATAGGACTTGACGACTCCTTCTTCGACATCGGCGGAACCTCGATGAAAGCGATGCTGATGATAGCTAAGCTGAATCAGGAATTTAACACTCATATTCGGATTAATGATCTGTTTAACTGCCGCACCATTCGTCAATTGCTCCCGTTTGTCACAGCGGATTCATTAACGGGGAGCAGCATGTCAGCATCGAGCAGGCTTGAGCCGATAGCGCAGCAGGCGATGTACCCGGTCTCATCCGCCCAGAAACGGATGTTTATTATGGATCAGGTTAGCCACAGTACAGCGTACAACATTTCTGGCATGCTTCGATTGGACGGTGCGCTAGATGGAAATCGGCTTATCGAATGCTTGCAGAGCATCGTTCAACGGCATGAAGCTTTACGGACTTCGTTCATCTTAGATAACGGAGAGCTATATCAGATTGTACATCCTAATATACAGCTTCCCGTGTTACAAAGAACGGTAGTGGAACAAGAGCTTGATGAGATTGCTCACCAATTTGTACAGCCCTTCTCCCTAGAGACAGCGCCTTTAATTCGTGCCGAACTGCTGCATATGTCGGCTGACAAGCATGTACTGCTAGTGGATATCCCTCATATTGTGGCGGACGGTCTATCGCTTGCCATTATATTGGAGGAACTATTCAGTCTGTATAACGGGCAGTCTTTGCCGGAATTGCGTGTTCATTATAAAGACTATGTTAGTTGGCTGTCGAAGGCTGAGGTGCAGAAGAAACTTGAGGAAGGAAAGGCTTACTGGCTGCAGCAGTTTGCCGAAGAGGCGCCGACACTAGAGCTGCCGACGGATCGTCCTAGACCGATGCACCAATCATTCGATGGGCATACGATTGAAATATCGCTCAGTAAGGAGGCTACACAGGAAGTACAGGCCCTATCGTCACAAACCGGAACGACACTTTTTATGATACTGCTAGCGGCATATCAAACTCTGCTTCACAAGTATACCGGACAAGAGGTTATTGTAGTCGGAACGCCAGTGTTGGGAAGAAATCATGCTGATTGCGAAAAAATGGTAGGTATGTTCGTCAATACCCTGCCGTTGAAACAGCGTATTGACAGCAATCTAACGTTCCGTGAGCTGCTTCAAGAAGTGAAGGAGACGGCGTTAGCTGCATACGAACATCAGGATTACCCATTCGAGCAATTACTTGGAGAACTGCAGCTTGTGCGGGACATGAGTCGAAACCCGTTGTTTGATACGTCATTTGCTTGGCTGGAGGCTGGTATTGAACCTTTTGTTCATCAGGGAATGAGCTGGACTCCAATCGAATACAATGCGGGAACGTCCAAGTTCGATTTGACCGTCAATGCGATGTTAATGTCCGATGAAATTACACTGCAGTTTGAATACAGTACCGCACTGTTTGATGAAGAGACGATCGTCCGCATGGCTGATCATTTGGCGAACATCATTAACAATGTCGGGCAAAATGCCGATCAGCGCCTGTCAGAGCTTAGCATCATGGGGGATGAGGAGCGTAATAAACTGCTTCATATTTTCAATGATACAGACATGAACTATGACCGATTACTGACGCTTCAGCAGTTGTTTGAGGAGCAGGTTGAACGTTCACCTGATGCGACTGCAGTAGTGGCAGACGATAGAAGCCTCACGTATGCGGAGCTGAATACGAGGGCAAATCAGTTAGCGGCTAAATTGCGGCAGCAGGGTATTGGCGCGGACAGTATCGTCGGCCTGATGCTTGACCGTACTGTGGAGATGATGGTTGGCATATGGGCGGTACTTAAAGCGGGGGGCGCTTACTTGCCTATCGATCCCGATTATCCGTCAGCTCGGATTCATTACATGATGGAGGACAGCGGTTCACAGTGGCTATTGACGGAGAAGTCGATGATGGAGTCTATTCCGTTTGAAGGCAAGGTCATTTGTATCGATGACGAAAGTCATTATGACGGAGACGGTCATAACTTGCCGCCGATTAATGAAGCGCATCATCTCGCCTATGTTATTTATACGTCTGGCTCTACTGGCAATCCGAAGGGAGTCATGCTGGAGCACCAGTCTGTGCACAATTTTTTTGTTGGGATGCGTCAGCGTATACCGTTTCATGAAGGGCAACGCATACTTGCTCTAACCACAATTTCTTTCGATATATTTGTGCTTGAAGCGCTGCTGCCACTGACTGTCGGTATGGAGGTTGTATTCGCACCTCGTCAAGCCCAGCAAGATCCGCAGGCGATCTGGCATCTAGTGAAGCGGCATAAAATTGGGATGCTGCAGGCAACTCCATCCCGTCTGCTTCTACTGCTAAATGATTCGTCCAGCAAGACTGGACTCAGAGGGCTAGATAGCTTGATTGTTGGCGGAGAAGCGCTTAACAGGGAAATTGTTATAGAGCTTGAGCGGTATAAAAATCTCCAGTTGTTCAACGTTTATGGCCCAACTGAGACGACTGTATGGTCAACTATTGGACAGCCAAAAAGTGATCGGGTTATTGATATCGGCACACCGATAGCGAATACGCAAATTTACATTTTGGATTCAGCAGATCAGCCGCAGCCAATCGGTATTGCCGGAGAGCTGTGTATTGCTGGCGATGGTCTGGCTCGAATGTATCATGGTCAACCGGAAATGACGGCGAGTAAATTCATTTCGAATCCATATCGTTCCGGAACACGGATGTACCGGACGGGTGATCTCGCCAAATGGCGTCCGGATGGAACGATCTTTTTCATAGGACGGAAGGATACTCAGGTGAAAATCCGCGGGTACCGAATTGAAACTGGAGAGATCGAGAGCCTCTTGCTGCAGCATGAACGGATTGTCGAAGCTGTCGTCGTCGCTAAGCAAATAGAAGGCCAGCAGACTTCGAGTTTATGTGCGTACGTGTCGACCGATTCGTCTTACACCTTGACGGTCGCGGAGCTGCGGGAATATTTGAGTGAACAGCTCCCTTCCTACATGCTGCCATCTTACTTTGTTTTCCTGGATAAAATGCCGCAGACACCGAACGGAAAAATCGATCGTAAGGTGCTGCCCGATCCTGAACTGCACGGCGACTTTGGTGACGCAAATATCCCGCCGCGCAACGAGAAGGAAGCGGCGATAGCGCGAGCCTGGGAAATAGGGCTCGGCGTTGAACGGATCGGTATTCGCGATGATTTCTTCGTGCTCGGAGGAGATTCAATCAAAGCGTTGAAGGTGGTGTCTTTACTGAAAGATAACCACTATAAGACGGAGATCTCATCACTGCTAAATTACACTACGATTGAGCAGTTAAGTCCGTATGTTGCAGCTGCGAATTCCGCATCGGAGACTGCAGCCGCAAATGATTCTGGAGCCGGCGGAGATGGAATGTCTTCCGAAGAGTGGAACGAGCTTAATCAATTTTATAACGGGATATAACATTTGCGAAGGTGGTGCATAGAGATGGCAGCCAAGCTTGAAATTCAACGTGCATATGCGATGACGCCCTTACAGGAAGGGATGTTGTATCACGCACTTATGGATGAAGGTTCTAATGCATATGTACAGCAATTGAGGCTTACGATCGAGGGGAAAGTTGACTTTGATTGTATGAGAGCCAGCATTCAGGAACTTGTTGACCGTTATGAATCATTTCGTATGAACTTTTTTTACCGCAAGCTGGAGAGGCCACGCCAAATTGTTTTTGCGAAACGGGAAGCGGTAGTTGCTTATCATGATTGTTATGAGCAGTGTGCATCCAATGTGACCGAATATGCTGAGCGATTGCTGGCGGAGGAACGGCGGCAAGGCTTCGACATGGAAAAGGAGGCGTTGATCCGCTTTGCCATTATTCGTACTGATGAACGTCGATATACGCTTGCCCTAACATTCCATCATATTATTATGGACGGCTGGTGCTTCGGAATTGTAATGGAGGAGCTGCTTCAAATCTATGATGCGCAAGTGACGGGGCAATCGCTTGCGTTGCGCCCGGTCGCCTCATTTGGAAGCTATATCGATTGGCTGGAGCAGCGGGATAAGGATGAGGCAAGAGCGTATTGGAAATCACTGCTTGCAGGATACGATACTCCGTTGTCTCTGCCTGGCTCGCTGATTCATCCGCAGGACGGCAGTTATGAGCTGGAAGTTGTACAGCTCCGCTGGACGGCTCAAGACACGGCTCTTATTCAAGCGGCAGCGGCTCGCATGAAGGTGACACTGAACGTATTATTTCAAGCGGTATGGGGGATGATGCTGGCCCGATATAACGGGACGAATGATGTTGTATTCGGGGCCGTTGTATCGGGAAGACCGCCGGAGCTCAATGATGTTGAGCGAATGGTGGGGTTATTCATTAATACGATCCCCGTTCGTGTCCAGCTGGAGCCGATGTCCCGAATGTCCGAGCTTGCTGTGGCAGTTCAGAGGCGTGCGATCGAGAGCATGGCTTACGATTATTGTTCGCTGGCTGACATTCAAGCGGAGGCGTCAATGAGGGAGCCTTTATTTGATCATATTTTCGTCTGCGAGAATTATCCGCTCGATGAAAGTACGGCGCTGGCAAGCGAACAACTGCAAATTAATGGGGCGGAACTGTTTGATCAGACTCACTATCATTTTAATATCGAGCTGACGCCGGGGACTGAATTAGTGGTTCGATTCGAATACAATCACCTAATGTATGACCGGGAATGGATTGAATCCGTCGCCTCACACATGCGTCGTGCCTTTGAAGCTATTGTGAGTAATCCTGACATTGCCGTAAAAGACATCCCATTGTTAACCGACCGGGAGATCCGGGAGCTGCTTATTGATTTCAATGGGGAAGAGACAGCACTTCCTCCATTTACGACTATTCTTCAATGGTTTGAATCGCAAGCAGCTATACATCCCGACCTAGTAGCGGTCGTTTGCGGCAACGAAGAGGTTACGTATAGGCAGTTGAACCGCCGAGCTAACTACGTGGCTCAATTGCTGCGGGAGCAAAAGGTCAGCTCCCAATCATCGGTAGCTATTATGGTCGAACGCTCGGTTGACATGATCAGTTCCGTGCTGGGGGTATGGAAGGCGGGAGCGGCCTACGTGCCGATTGATCCGGAATATCCACAGGATCGTATCCAATACATGCTGGGGGATAGCCAGGCGCAAATTGTCTTAATCAATGTTGATGCCGGGGAGGAACTGTTTCGTTCATATCGTTTGATCGATTTACGCCATGTTCCCGGAGATGCAAGCTTGAATGAAATGCAGGATATAAATCCGGTGTCTGCTACAGTTGGGGATGACCTTGCTTACATAATGTACACCTCAGGTACTACCGGTAACCCAAAGGGTGTCATGATTGAGCATCATAATCTGGTCAATGTGGCCGAGAGCTGGCGACTCGCCTATAAATTAGACTCATTCCCTGTTCGACTGCTGCAGTTAGCGAGCTTCTCGTTCGACGTTTTTGTCGGCGACATATGCCGTGCTCTGTTGAATAAAGGCTGTATGGTGATAGCGACTGAGGCTGATCGGTTTGAGTTTGCGCGGCTGCATCGTTATATTTTGCACAATCAGATTTCAATATTGGAGTCAACGCCCGCATTGCTCGTTCCATTTATGGAGTATGTACATGAGCAGAAGTTGGATGTATCCAGTTTGAGGCTGTTCATTGTGGGGGCCGACGCTTGCTCGAACAAGGACTTTAAGGCGTTAGTGGGACGGTATGGATCTACGTTGCGAATTGTTAACAGTTATGGAGTTACTGAGGCAAGCATAGATTCTAGCTTCTACGAAGAAGCGGCTCATAGCATAGCGGAATCGGGCAACGCGCCTATCGGTAAGCCTATGCACAATATGCAGTATTATATTTTGGATCCATCCCTGAACCTGGTTGCCAAGGGTTTGATAGGGGAGCTGTATATTGGTGGAAAAGGGGTTGCCAGAGGCTACTGGAATCGTACTGAGCTAACAGCGGAAAGATTCATTCCGAATCCATACCAGCCCGGCGAGAAGATGTACCGAACAGGTGATTTAGCGAGATGGCGCCCGGACGGCAACGTTGAGTTTATAGGAAGATCGGATCATCAGGTGAAAATTCGGGGCTACCGGATTGAATTGGGAGAAATCGAGGGCCGCTTGCTGCAGATGGAAATGGTGAATGAGGCGCTTGTTTCGGTAGTTGATATAGATGGGGAACCACATTTGTGCGCCTATGTCGTAGCGGAGCGGGATGAATGGGAGCCAGAGCAGGTAAAAGAGGCGTTGGGGCTGCAGTTACCCTCCTATATGGTGCCTACCTGGCTAATTCGGATCGAACAGCTCCCGCTTACTCCGAATGGCAAAATTGATCGCAAGGCGCTGCCGCTTCCCAACATGGAACGGGATGACTCTCCTTTTGAGGCACCGCGGAGCGAGACAGAGCAGAAATTGCAGCTTATATGGCAAGACGTATTATCAACACGGAATATTGGGATATTTGACTCTTTCTTTGAAAAGGGAGGGCACTCCTTAAAGGCCATTATTTTAATTTCAAAGATCGATAAAGTATTCCAGGTTCAAATATCGTTGAAGCAAATATTTCAACATCATACGATTGCCGCTATGGCGCAGCTTATTGAGCAATCGGAGCGCGGTCAGCAGGCAGTGATTGAGCGTGTGGCATCTCAGCCGTTTTACCCTGTGTCTTCGGCACAAAAAAGATTGCTCGTACTTAATCAATTTGAAGCGAAGAGTACGGCCTACAACATGAATACAGCGATCGTCATGGAGGGAGTAATTGATCACGAAAAACTGGAATCGGTATTTCAGTCATTGGTTGATCGACATGAGTCGCTAAGAACGACATTTGAGATGCGGGAAGGCAATCCTGTACAAATCGTGCACGAGAGCTTCATGTTCAAGCTGGACAGTTGGGAGATCGAATCATCTGTTATAGATGAACAAGCTGCAATTGCAATTGCAATGGAGCGATTTGTTCAGCCATTCGATCCCGGCAAGCTGCCGCTGATTCGGGCCGCGCTTATCCGACTTGAGCAGAATAAAGCCATACTGCTTATTGATCTTCATCATATTGTAACGGATGGAACTTCTGTAGAAGTCATTATTGAAGAATTTGCTCAGCTATACAATGGGGATTCCCTGCCATCGCTTTCACATCAATATAAGGATTACGCGTGTTGGCAGCAGAAGCTGCTGAATGATGAGAAACGAAACAGTCAGGAGAAATTTTGGCTGGATTCGTTCCAAGGTGAAATTCCTGTCCTAGCTATGACAACGGATTATGCTCGTCCGGCGGTTAAAAGTTATGCAGGTGCGCAGGTAGTAGTAGAGTGGGACGAGCGACTGGTCGACTCGCTCCAACAGCTTGTATCACGTACACGAACGACACTCTATATGGTGCTGCTGGCTGCATATAATGTGCTGTTGCATAAATATACCGGTCAGGAGGATGTCATTGTCGGTTCGCCTTCGGCTGGCAGAGGTCATGCTGATTTACAACGGGTGGTCGGGATGTTCGTTAATACGCTGGCGATGCGCAATTATCCTCGCAGTGAGATGACGTTTGAGGCATTTTTACAGGAAGTGACGGAACGCTCGCTTCAGGTATTTGAACATCAGGAGTATCCGTTTGAAGAGCTTATTAGCAAGTTAGGCGTTCAACGCGATATGAGCCGCAATCCGCTATTCGATACTATGCTTGTGTTGCAGAACACCGACGCCAAGGAATTGAGGCTTGACGGGCTGCGGCTGCGAACGGTTGATTTCGATTCAGGAAATAGTAAATTCGATCTTGTGCTTAGCGTAGCAGAACAGGACGGTCGCTTGCGCCTGGAGCTTTCATATGCGACGGCACTATTCGAGAAGGGGACGATAGAGCGATTGGCGGAACATCTCTATCGTATTTTAGAGACGGTAGCAGCGAAGAGTGATGTCTGCTTGTTTGAAATCGAGCTGTTGTCAGAGTCGGAACGACATGAACAATTGCAGCTTTCCAATAGTATGGAATTACGACCTGATCTGGATACGACTCTTGCCGCCAGGTTTGCAGTTCAGACGGAGCTTCATCCTGACCGAATTGCTGTGTGCGATATTAAGAAGTCGCTTACCTACAGCGAGTTGGATCGAACAACAAATCAATGGGCGCACAAGCTGCGGGAGTATGGGGTGAAGAGGGATACAATCGTCGCCGTCATGGCCGAGCCGGGCATCGAAATGATTGTCGGCATTATAAGCGTGTTGAAGGCAGGCGGAGCATATTTACCGCTTGATCCATATTATCCAGCCGAGCGAATTGGCTATATTCAACAAGAAGCTGGTTTTAACATCGTGATGTCGGAAAGCCAGCTGCCATTCCCATTCGCTGAAAATACGGAGCGCTTTTGTCTGGATAATCCTTTAGAAGAGAATGATGATGACCGTCCATTGACACCTGTAAATGTTCCTTCTGATCTCGCATATGTCATTTACACTTCGGGAACGACAGGAGCAGGCAAAGGGGTCATGATCGAGCAGCGCAGCGTCATAAATCTCATTGACGGTTTGCATAAATTGGTATACAGCCGCTACGAAGCACCGCTGAATGTAGCGTTGATCGCGCCGTTCGTGTTTGACGCTTCGGTGAAGCAGATTTTTGCCGCGCTGCTTCTAGGGCATACCCTGCATATTGCGCCGAGGGATGTACGATCCGACGCCAAAGCGTTGAGCGAATTTTATAGCCGTCATGAAATTGACTTATCGGATGGAACGCCGACCCATATCCGTATGCTGAACGCATTGCCGGACAATTCACGGGTGGCCGTCCGCCATTATTTGATCGGTGGCGAGACGCTCCACTTTGAGACGGCGCGACAATGGATTGAGCGCTGCTCTCCGCATAAGCCTGTTATTACGAATGTGTATGGTCCAACCGAGTGTACTGTGGATGCGACGTCCTATACAATCGACACCGCTATTGAGGGACAAGGTGCCACAGTTCCAATTGGTACTCCGCTGCCAAACGTGCGTGTCTACGTGTTGGGCTCGTCGTTGGAAATACTGCCAAGAGGGGCGATAGGCTTCCTATACATCGGCGGAGCGGGTGTAGCCAGAGGTTATTTTAACCGTGAGGAGTTAACGAATGAATCATTTGTGCCGAACCCGTATGTGCCGGGAGAGCGCATGTATAAAACGGGCGACAGAGCGCGCTGGCTTCCGGACGGAACGATTGAATTTCTAGGGCGAAATGATCACCAGATCAAAATCAGAGGCTACCGGATTGAAACCGGCGAGATCGAAAGCGCGCTGCTCACTCACGCTGAGGTGGAATCATGCATTGTCTTGGCTGTTGACGGTTATGGCGATACGAAGCAGTTATGCGCTTATGTTGCTGCGAAGCATCATGCGGCTATGGGGACGGAAGCGTTCCGCAGCCATCTGGCGAACCATTTGCCTGATTATATGATTCCGGCTTACTTCGTCTTTATGTCGGAGCTGCCGATGACATCCAACGGCAAAATTGATCGCCGTGCGCTGCCGGATCCAGATATTCATACCCGATCACTAGACAAGTATGAGGCGCCAGCTATTGAAATGGAGCGGGTACTCGTTGAGATTTGGGAAGAAGTACTCGGAATATCTCCAATCGGGGTGGAACATAACTTCTTTGAGCTAGGCGGAGATTCAATTAAAGCCATTCAAATTGCGGCTCAATTAAGCGGCGCAGGCTATACCATGGAGATTCGCCAATTGTTCCGCCACCCAACCGTAAGATCATTAAGCGGACAAGTTGTTAAGAATAAACACGAAATCCCTCAACAGGCCGTTGAGGGGGAAATCCCACTCACACCGATACAACAGCGCTTTTTTGAGAACACTGCTGCGCTGCCACCGCATCACTACAACCAATCTGTCGTACTGTTCCGTTCCGAGGGGATCGATGCTGCAGCGACAGTAGAAGCCTTTCAACAATTAACTCACCATCATGATGCTTTGCGGATTCGTTTTACTAAGAACGGCGAGAAGTACGTTCAATGGAATGCCGGACTTGATAATGGTTTCTTTAAGTTGATCCAAGTAACATTACCCGCTGATCTTGAACAGCAGACGTGGGAAGCGGAGACGGAGCGGCTGCAGAGCGGCTTAGACATTGAAAAAGGGCCGTTGATTTCATTAGGTATTTTTGATTCGTCAGCGGGCTCCTATTTGCTTATTATTATGCATCATCTTCTGGTGGACGGTGTTTCATGGCGAATTATTATTGAGGATTTTATTGCCGCTTATGAGGCAATCTCAAGCGGAAAGCAGTGGACACCGCCGCTGAAAAGTGATTCCTATCGGGATTGGGCGCAAGCACTGGTACACTATGCCGCCACTGGAAACTGGAAGGAAGAGATTTCTTATTGGGCACAAATTAGCCAACAGGAGATCACTAGGCTTCCTGGCAGAGAGGTTCACTGTGATAGAGGCGGGGTGCCAAGGAGTGGAATCGTTGCCCTAACATTGGATCACGAAGAGACAAGTCGTTTGCTTGGCGCGGCAAACCGAGCTTACCGTACAGAAATTAATGATCTGCTGCTCGTTGCTTTAGGCAGTGCTTTGAAGCAATGGACGGGAACGAATAAATTCGCTATTGATCTGGAGGGTCATGGGCGGGAACAACTCGTACCGGATATGGATGTATCACGGACAGTCGGATGGTTCACTTCTGTTTTTCCTGTCATTCTCGATATGAACAGCGGAGATAATTGGTCGGATGTGATTAGACATGTGAAGGAAGGCCTTAGACGAATTCCGAACAAGGGTGCAGCTTATGGCATTTTGAAATATTTATGTGAAATGGAGAATGAATCACCGCCCCGTTTCGATAAGGTTCCTGAAATTTTATTCAATTATTTAGGTCAAGTTGATACTAATCAGCCATTGCAAGGATTCGTTATTAGTGATCGTCCAGCAGGATCAGAGATGGCCGATCATTTGAAACGGCTATATCCATTAGAAATAAGCGGAATGGTCTCAGGAGGGCAATTGACAATTCATCTGGCTTACGATGCTGACAGGTTCGAGCCTTCCGCGATAGAACGATTGGCACAAATATATACACAATCGCTGAAACAAGTCGTCGACCACTGCTGCTCGCAACAATCAACAACACTGACCCCTGACGATTTGACGTACAAATCCATGTCGATCGACCAGCTTGATCGAATTGCAGGACTGTTGAAACAGAAAATAAAACAATAATTGGAAAGAAGTGGGTAAATGTGAATGATACTCAAATCCAAAACGTATATCCGCTTACGCCAATGCAGAAAGGAATGCTCTTTCATACATTGGCCGATCCGGATACCCCTGTTTACTTTCAACAGACGCTGCTGACGATTGGGGAGAAGCTTGATATCGACAGGCTGGAAGCGAGCCTTAATACGCTCGTGCGAAGGCATGATATGCTCAGAACAGTTTTTTTGTATAAAGAAGTGGACGAGCCGCTGCAGGTTGTCTTAACAGAACGGGAGCTGCGTATTAATGAAGTTAATATTCAGCACCTGCTAGAAGACGAACAGGAACAATTCGTAGCAGACTATGCGAAACGAGACTTACAGCAGCCATTTGCACTTGATGCCGATGCGCTGCTAAGAATTGCTGTCTTTCCGTGTGCAAATCAAAAGTGCAAGCTGCTGCTCAGCTTCTCTCATTTGATTATGGACGGCTGGTGTGTAGGTACGATTGCGAAAGAACTGTTTCAACTGTATCGCGGGCTTCCTCTTGATACCCCGGCTAGACCATTTAGTAGTTATGCGGAGTGGCTTCTTCAGCAGGATGAGTCTATTGCCATCGACTATTGGCGGACGTATTTAGACGGTATTGAAGAAGTGACGACACTGCCGGGAATGAAGACACATTCCGAGACAATGTCATCCGTTCCCGCTAAATGGACTGTTACGCTAAACACAGAGCTTACGCTCATGCTGAGTCAATTGGCTGCGCGCCACCAAGTCACGTTGAGTACTTTATATCAAACTGTCTGGGGAATATTGCTTCAGCATTACAATTGTGCTGATGATGTCGTCTTTGGAACAGTTGTGTCCGGTCGTCCGGCAGAGGTTCCAGGAATCGAGCAGATGGTCGGACTATTCATCAATACAGTACCTGTTCGTGTAAAGGCCACGGGCGAGCAATTGCTATCTGAAGTTATGAAAAATGTTCAGGATGGGATCGGTGCCGCTGAAAGCTATCATTACGTATCGCTGGCTGATATTCAGCAGCAAACGCCGCTGCATAATCAGCTCGTTCAGCACTTATTCGTATTTGAGAACTACCCGATTTCTGAACAGGTCGTAGGGGCGAAGGGCGAGATCGGGCTTATGCCGATCACAGGTGTCGACGGCTTCGAGCAGACGAATTACGATTTTACGATCGATATTATACCGGGAACTGAATGCTGCATTCAACTCACATATAATGCTGATAAGTTCGATGAGCAATGGATTAGCCGCATAAGCGAGCATTACGTACACCTGCTGCAGCAGGCGGTTGAATTGCCGCAAGTGACGGTGAATGCCTTGTCCATTGTAACGGAGGAAGAGCAGCACTTATTGCTGAATGAATTCAATACTCCGCTTGAAAGTAGGGAACTGGAGCCGATAGTTTGTATTTTCGAGCGCCAGGCTAGGCAAACACCGGAACGTACAGCATTGATGTGCGGTGCTGAAACAATGACTTATGATGAACTTCGGCGAAATTCGAACAGGTTGGCCAGATGGTTGCTTGCGCAAGGTATTGGCGAGGGCAGCGTCGTCGCTATTTGCTGCGAGCGTTCTTTCCCGCTGCCTGTAGCGATGCTGGCTGCTTGGAAGGCGGGGGCTGCTTATTTGCCTATTGATCCTGAATACCCGGAGGAACGGATCGCCTATATGCTAAGCGACTGCCGCGCGGCGATGCTATTGACTGATAAGCCGTATTCACCGGATTCGGTGACGACTGCCCTGCGTATTAATACAATTCATGAAACATTACTGGCTCTAGGCGCTTATGATGATAGCGATCTTCCGTTGATTACTGACAGTAAGAAGCTGGCGTATATGATTTATACATCAGGAACGACCGGGAAGCCAAAAGGCATCATGATCGAACAGCGGAATCTCGCCGACTATGTTGATACGTTTATCGAATATTTTCGGGTAAGTGAACATGATCGAGTGCTTCACCATTCGTCCATTTCATTCGACACATCGGTTGAAGAGATGTTTCCGGCACTGCTTGTCGGCGGAGCTGTTGTCATGATGGGGAAATATGATTTGCTCGAGCCGAAGTCTTTAATAGAAGAACTGCAGGAGAAGGGCGTCACGATTGTGTCGTGTTCTCCGTTATTGCTGCAAGAGTTGAATCGGATACCGCCATCAGACTATTATGCCAGACTGTACATTTCTGGCGGGGATGTATTGAAGAAGTCTTACTATAACAACCTGATTGGTTTCAGTGAGATTTACAATACCTATGGCCCTACGGAGACGACTGTATGCGCGACTTATTATCGTTGCAGTGGAAATGAGGAAGTGGAGCATATCCCGATTGGAAAGCCGATCCCGCATAAGCAAGTGCTCATTATGAACCATCGGGGTCAATTGCAGCCGATCGGCGTTCCGGGCGAAATATGCATTTCGGGAGCAGGTACGGGTGCGGGATATATGAACCTGCCCAAGCTGACGGGTGAGAAATTTGTCGATCATCCCTATGACAATGATGAGAAGCTGTATCGATCAGGTGACCGTGGGGTCTGGCTGCCAGATGGCAATATTGAATTTTTGGGGCGGATGGATCACCAGGTCAAAATTAGGGGTTATCGCATAGAGACAGGGGAAATCGAAAGGCTGCTCACGGAGCATGACAATGTGGAAGATGCGTTAGTGCTTGCTGTTCAAGTATCAACAGGAGAGCTTGCATTGAGCGCCTACTATTCGGCAGCCTTGCCAGTATCGGTGTCCGAGCTGAGATCGTATCTCGCGCGTCTGCTGCCAGACTATATGATTCCTGCATATTTCGTGAAGCTGAACCAGTTCCCTACGAATGTAAATGGGAAAGTGGACCGCAAGTCGTTGCCTAATCCGTTAGACAGCTTGACGCGGGAGCGAGCCTTTGAACCGCCGATCGGGAAGGTTGAACGGCAAATCGCAGAGCTATGGGAGCAGGTGCTTGAAGTTGCGGAAATCGGGAGAGGCGAATCGTTCTTCGAGCTTGGCGGGCATTCATTAAAGGCGACTGTGCTTATTTCCAGAATCAATCAACTGTTTGGGTCTTCGCTCTCCATTCGTGAAGTTTTTCGGCACCCTACAATTGAGCAATTGGCGAGAAGGGTTCGAGCTGCCGATAAGGCGGGTTATCAATCGATCACGGCGGCACCATATGCGGACAGTTATCCCGTGTCCTCGGCGCAAAAGCGTTTGCTCGTCATCCATGAGTTTGATAAAGAGAGTACTGCGTATCATATGACCGCAGCTTTGTCACTCATTGGTAATATTGATGCCGACCGAATTGAGGCTGCTCTGCGAGGTTTGATTGCACGTCATGAATCGCTGAGAACTTCTTTTCACTATTTAGACGGTATCGCTACTCAACGCGTTCATGCAGAGGTACCATTCGCACTGGAGCGTCTGGAATTGCCAGAGGAGGGGGACACGTCTGAACAATCTGGCTTTAACAAAATTATGAGCAGCTTTGTGCGGCCGTTCGATCTGACAGCGGCACCGCTGATTCGTGCAGCGCTCGTTCGGTATACCGATCGCAGTCAGTTTCTTGTTCTGGATATGCATCATCTTATTTCGGATGGTACTTCAATTGAAGTGCTTGTAAGTGAATTTAACTCTTTGTATAGCGGCAAACAGTTGCCCGAGCTAACGGTTCATTATAAGGATTACGCTGTATGGCAGGAACAACTGGCGAATAGCGGAGAACTGGAGGAGCATCGAAACTATTGGATACAAGCATTGAGTGAGCCAGAAGAGCTCAGACTTCCGGAAGACTACCCGCGTCCACCCGTTAAAAATATGCAGGGAGAAGGCATAAGCGAACTGTTGGACGAGCAGGTTGCGGATGAAGTTCGCCGCTTGGCAAAAGAGACGGGGACGACGGCGTACAATGTTTTGCTCGCTGTTTATTACGTTCTTCTATACAAATATTCCGGCCAGACCGATATGATCGTCGGTACACCGATTGCCGGCAGGCCTTTGGCAGAGCTGCAATCTGTTGTCGGAATGTTTGTGAATATGCTTCCGATCAGGAACCGGATAGCAGGCAATTTAACCTTTCGTGAATTTCTTGAACAGGTGCAGGAATCATTTATTGCGGCGCATGATCACCAGGCCTGCGGGTTAGAGGATATGCTGGAGCATCTTGGAATTGAGCGGGATTTAAGTCGGAATCCGCTGTTCGAAACGGTATTTGTATACCAGAACACTGGAAATGACTTACTTGAGCTGGAGGGTATTCGCATTCGACCGATTGAGACTGCATCGCGGGTCGCCAAGTTTGACCTCACGCTACATGCGGAAGAAGAAGGGGCGCTTATCCATCTGAGAGTCGACTATAGTACGGCGTTATTCAAGGAAGAATCCGTAAAATCGCTGCTAGAACGATACATCCGTCTTGTTAAACAAGTATGCCGCAATGCAGAGGCGCGAATTGCAGAGCTGGATTTAATGAGTCCTGAACAAGCGGAACATGTGCTAAATACGTTTGTATACGGTCAGCCAGTGCCGATTGCTGAGAAGGTTTTGCATAAACTTGTCGAGCAGCAGGTTGAGCGAACTCCAGAACATATATCGGTTGTGTTGGGAGAACGACAATGGACTTATCGGCAGCTTAACGATTATGCCAATCATTACGCCAGCATTTTTATGAAAATAGGCATCGTTCGAGGGGACAGAGTCGGCTTATTATTACATTCGTCATTGGAGGCAGTCGCAGCACTATTAGGCGTATTGAAGGCAGGGGCTGCATATGTTCCCTTTGACCCGGAGCACCCGATGGAGCGGCTTGTTGATGTTATTGATGACAGCGGGATAAAGCTGCTGGTGACGAACGAACAGCATAACATTACTGATGTTGTATCTGTTCCTTATTTGCGGCTGGAGGATGTAAGTCAGGTTGTGACCGCGAATTCCGTCAACCCTGATTTGCCGGTTCAAGGATCAGACTCAGCCTATGTTATCTATACTTCTGGTACGACAGGCAAAGCCAAGGGCGTGGTTATCGCCCATGAGGGTATTTCTAATACGATCCAATGGCGCAGCTCGACTTATGGATTAAATACTAGTGATGCGGCGCTGCAGCTGTTCCATTATACGTTTGACGGTTTTGTCGCCTCATTCTTTACACCGCTTGTTACGGGCAGCAAGGTTGTAATGCTGGAGCAGGGCCAAGCTAAAGATCCCGCAGCGATAAGACAAGCGTTGCTCAGGTATGACATAACGCATCTTATTATAATCCCGCCGTTGTATCAGGCACTGCTGGAGTACTTGTCTCCCGAAGATATGCTGAGTATAAAATCGGTAACGTTGGCTGGCGATCAGACGACTTCCGAATTGGTGCGAATAAGCAAGGAGAAAAGCTCTCATGTTGAATTGGTCAACGAGTACGGACCATCAGAGAATAGCATCGCTTCTACGTTTCATTTCGGTTTGCAGGTGGATGAAGAGGTAACGATCGGCAGGCCGATTTGGAATACGAACGTTTATGTGACTAATCGTGATGGTCAAATACAGCCTGTAGGAATTCCGGGGGAAATTGTATTGTCTGGCATCGGGCTGTCTTCAGGCTATGTGAATCGACCTGAGTTGACTGCCGATAAATTTGTGTCGAATCCGTATGAGCCTGGCAAAATAATGTACAAAACAGGCGATTGCGGGAAATGGTTGCCGGATGGAAATATCGAATATATAGGCCGCGTAGACCATCAGTTGAAAATAAGAGGCTACCGTATTGAACCAGGTGAGATCGAAGCGGTGTTGCTGGCGGACCCCGTTGTGAAGGAAGCGGTTGTTACCGTATTTACGGATGCTTCCCAGCAAAGGAGATTATGCGCCTATGTAGTACCGGAAATCGGTCATGCACCACAGCCGGAACATATAAAAGTACAGCTAGAGCGAAAGCTGCCGCACTATATGATTCCATCCGCTATCGTAATTCTGGAGCGAATGCCGTTAACTTCAACGGGCAAATTGAATCGAGGAGCTCTGCCTAAGCCTATTATGACGGAGCTTGGCGAGGCCGTTATGCCGGGCAATGAACGCGAGGCGCTGCTGCTATCGGTTTGGCGTGATGTTCTCGGTCTTGATTCGATTGGCTTGCAAGACAATTTCTTTAGCGCAGGCGGTGATTCAATAAAGGCGATTCAAGTTGCCGCGCGTGTACGCCAATATGGGTACGCCTTGGATATGAAGCAGTTATTTCAGCATCCGACTATAAGCACTTTAAGCCGATTTGTCGTTAAGGACGAGGAACTGATCGAGCAAGGAGCCGTCTCTGGCAATGTTATTCTGACGCCGATTCAGCGATGGTTCTGGTCATTGCCGTTTGCCGAGAAGCATCATTTTAATCAATCGGTGATGTTGTACCGGAAAGAGCATTTTGATGAGAGCGTCGTGCAGGAAGTATTCCACGCCATCGTTGAGCATCATGATGCGCTGCGCATGACTTTCAGGCAAGACGAAGATGGGAGGATCGGCGCCTATAACCGTGAGGTGGAGACACCGTATTTTGACTGGGAATTGGTTGAGCTTGGCGAATTCGCTATAGAGCAGGAGGCCGAAGCGGTAATTGCGAACAAGACCGAAAATCTGCAACGCAGTATGAATCTGGAAGAAGGTCCATTGGTTAAGCTGTGCCTATTCCGCGGAGATGCTGGCGATCATTTGTTTATCGCTGTCCATCATCTTGTCGTTGACGGTGTGTCCTGGCGTATTTTGCTAGAAGACTTTACATTGGCATACCAGCAGCGCATAGAAGGCAAACCGGTTGTATTGCCCGGGAAGACAATTTCGCTAATGCAATGGGCAACTGCAATGCTATCGGAAGCAGAGCAGGGACGATGGAATGAAGAGAGGACATATTGGAGCAGCTTGCAGAGCGGCGGTGTTTCAAAGCTGCCGAAAATGAGAACCGAATCAGCCGCGTTGGCGGTGGAGTTGGAGCGAGAGTCTGAGTCTGTTGTGATGACGCTTGATGCAGAGCATACTGCTTCACTGCTTCAACAGGCTAATCAAGCGTATAACACGGAGACAAACGATATTCTGCTTACCGCGCTATATTTGGCTATACGCGAATGGTGCGGTATGGACAAGCTGCTGTTGCAAGCTGAAGGGCATGGGAGGGAGGATGTGCTTGGCCTGAACATCTCTCGAACGGTCGGTTGGTTCACGAGCACATATCCGATCGCGCTGCATTCCGAGCGACCGGAGGATCTGTCTTATACGATCCGGTTTATTAAAGACTCGCTTCGTCGCATTCCAAACAAGGGGATCGGTTACGGTATTTTGAAAGAAATGACAACGCCAGACGAACAGCAGAATGAAATGACCCTTTATCCGGAAATTGGCTTCAATTATCTTGGACAATTCGACGAGGAGCAAAGGGGGGGATTGTTTCAATTTTCCTCTATGCCTAAGGGGGAGGAAATCAGCCGGCAAATGCCATCATCTTTTCTACTGGATTTAAATGGGATGATTGCTGAAGGCCAGCTTACGTTCCACTTCGACTACGATGTGGAGAGTTATTCTGCAGAGCATGTCCAGATGCTAGCTGATGGCTATCAGCGTTGGTTATTGACTCTTATAGATCATTGCGTGAATAAGCAAACGACAGAATCCAGTCCGAGCGATTTTGTATACGACGACATGTCGATTGATGAATTCGAACAATTGGCGCAATTGCTGGATCAGAAAATATCCGGATAGGAGGTGCTGGCTTTGAGTTCTGCACATATTCAAAACATATATCCGCTAACGCCGATGCAAGACGGAATGCTCTATCACGCTGTGATGCATCCCGAATCGGACGCGTATTTTTTGCAAAATGTAATGACGGTTGAAGGAGAGCTTGATATCAGCGCTCTGGAGCTTACCATGAATCGATTACTTGAACGGTTCGATGTGTTTCGGACGGTGTTTATGCATAAAGAGACCGAGCGTGCTTTGCAAGTCGTCCTTAAGAAGCGGGAAGCTAAGGTGATCTATCATGATCTGACTGCCTTGTGTACGGAAGAGCTGGAAGCTTGCCTCGAGCGGATTACGGAGCAGGACAAGTTAACACCTTTCCAATTAGATAAAGACGTATTAATGCGGATAACGGTCGTCCGATTTGCCGATAAGCAATACAAAATGATATGGAGCATACCGCATATCGTAATAGATGGCTGGAGTCTAGGCATTGTCTCTGACGCGTTCTATCGCATTTATCGTTCGATTGCGGCTGGGGAGGCAGTGATGCTGCCCCCGGCTCCTTCATTTGGTTCTTATTTGACATGGTTAAGACGGCAAGATCAGGCGAAAGCGATGGATTACTGGAAGGAATATTTGGAAGGTTACGGACAGCAAATCGAATTGCCCGGTAAATCAGGCAGCAATAAGAAAGCCCCTTATCAATTAGAGTCCATTCGCATCGAGATTGATAGGGATATAAGCGATAGATTGGAGCGCTTGTGCAGACAACACAAGGTAACGATGGGAACTGTCGCGCAGACAGTATGGGGTATACTTCTTCAGCGCTACAACAACATTGACGACGTTGTGTTTGGCTCTGTTATATCGGGTCGGCCGCCAGAGGTTATGGATGTAGAGGAAATGGTCGGATTGTTCGTGAACACAGTGCCGCTGCGTGTGCGCAAACGTTCAGGGCAGACGTTCGCTGAACTGATAGTAGACGTACAGCAGTCGATGATCGACGCTAACCGCTATGGGTATGTATCTTTGGCGGATATTCAAACTGCGGCTGCCCAGCCAAGCTTGATTGGCCATTTGTTCGCGTTCGAGAATTATCCGATTCGGGATGAGGAGCCGGTGTCCAGTCTGGATCAAGGCGGTACATCGTTCACGATTCGGCAGACGGAGGTGTTCGAGCATACAAATTATGATTTTCATCTGACGGCAGCGCAGAGTGATTATCTCGTATTTGAAATAAATTATAATGCAGCCGTGTATAACGATGATGGCATGAGACGTATGGAAGGACATTTGCGAACCATTGTCGGGCAAATTTCCGAGTCATGGGATATGTCCATAGAGAGCATCGACTTGATGACGGATGTAGAGAAACGCCAGATCATAATCGACTTCAATCAAACCGAATCCCCTTATCCAAAGGAAAAGACGGTTAATGAACTGTTGGAGGAGCAGGCGAATTTACATCCGGATAACATCGCTGTTGTATATAAGGATAGTCAATTGACTTATGCCAAGCTTGTACAAAGGTCGTCCCGCCTGGCAGGCTTGCTAAGCAGCAGAGGGGTTAGTCGGGGTTCGATAGTTGGCTTAATGGCAGAGCAATCGATCGAGCGCATCGTTGGAATATTCGCCATATTGAAAGCCGGTGGTGCTTATATGACTATCGATCCTGAGCTTCCGAAACAGCGTAAGCTGTATATGCTGGAAGATGCGGGAGCAGAGTGCCTGCTTACATTTGGCAGGAATACGGAGTTAGCCGAGTTTGGCGGAGATCGTATTCGTTTAGAATCATGGAGTGATTATGAATGGGCTGAGGATGAGCAATCATCAATGGGGCAAACGCCTGAAGACTTGGCTAACATTATGTATACATCGGGCTCGACCGGTGCGCCCAAGGGGGTTATGATCGAGCATCGAAATATCGCAAGGCTTGTGAAAAACGCCTCTACGGTGCCTCTTCATGAAGAAGTGCGGCTGCTGCAAACTGGGGCATTCGGCTTTGATGCCATTACGTTTGAAATATTTGGAGTGCTGCTTAATGGAGGCCGTCTGCATTTGATAGATAAAGACGTCCTATTAGATGCCGGCTTGTTGGCAACAACGCTTCGCCAATATAGCATTAATACGATGTTTCTAACTACACAGTTGTTCAATCAACTGGCCATAGAGGATCCCGTAATATTATCGGGGATCGATTATTTGATTGTAGGCGGTGAGGCGCTGGCTCCGAAGCCGATTCAGATTGTACGGGCAGCATGTCCCCAATTAACTATTATTAATGCATACGGTCCCACTGAGAATACGGTTTTTTCGACCTATCACTGGGTTGACCGGGACTATGCTGGGAACATTCCGATCGGAAGGCCTGTGTCGAATTCGAGCGTGTATATTGTTTCTAGAGATGGGCAGCTTCAGCCTATAGGTGTACCGGGAGAGCTGTGTGTCGGCGGAGATGGCGTCGGGCGCGGTTACGTAAATAAACCAGAGGCAACAGCCGAACGTTTCATTGATAATCCGTTTGCGTCGGGGACAAGGCTGTATCGAACCGGGGATCTCGCTCAGTGGCATGCAGACGGTACAATGGAATATCTTGGCCGTATGGATGATCAGGTCAAAATTCGCGGATTCCGAATTGAGATTAGTGAGATCGAATTCCGGCTTAGCAAGCATTCCTGCGTCAAGGAAGCGATCGTAACGGCTATCGGAGACAAAGACATGAAATATTTGTGTGCCTATGTCGTCCTGGCAGACGGGGGACATGTTGAAGAGGCCGAGCTGAGTCGTCACCTTGCCGAAGAATTGCCGGATTATATGATCCCTTCGCATTTTGTGTTGTTAGATCAGCTTCCGTTAACGCCTAACGGCAAAGTGGACAGGAAAGCTCTTCCCCAGCCTGTTCGTGAGGAAGGCAGGAAGGCTGTTTATGTTGCTCCGAATAATGAAACGGAACGGCAGATGGTGGAGTTGTGGGAAAGCGTGCTGGGAACATCGCCGATTGGAACAACGGACAATTTCTTCTCATTAGGTGGTCATTCGCTAAAAGCAATGAGCCTTGTTTCGCGGATTAACCGGGCACTCAATAGGCAGGTATCGATTCGGATGCTGCTTGAAAATCCGACGATTCAGGACTTATGCGGCGTGTTAGATAAAGAGGGGGCGCAAGATAAGCAGGTCATCGTTCCGATGAAACGAACAGATGCATATGATTATCCGCTTACACATGCCCAGCAAAGGATTTATCTCATTAGCCAGTTCGATTCAGTTGGAGTAGCCTATCATATTCCATACGTACTGCGGATTAACGGGAATTTGAATAAGCGGCACGTAGAGCAAGTGCTGCAAGCGTTGGTCGAGCGGCATGAATCGCTTAGGGTGTCCTTCCATGTCGTCGACGGGAAGCTCGTACAGCGAAGAAATGATCCGATCCAGTTCCAGCTTGAAATGCTTGGCGGTACATCTTCGAGGGCTGATCAGTTTGAACTGGATACGGTGTTAAATGCGTTCGTGCGACCATTCGATTTGAGCTGTGCGCCTTTATTCCGTGCCGGCCTGGCGAGCGTTTCTGAGAACGAGCATTATTTGGCGCTGGACATGCACCATATTATCGTCGATGGCGCATCTGTAAACGTGCTTATGGAAGAACTGGTATTGCTCTATAAGGAGCAAGAGCTTCCGCCGCTTCAGCTTGATTACTTAGATTATGCAATATGGCAAAATGAGCCCCGGCAGCGGGAGCGGCTTGAGCAACAGAAACAGTATTGGCTGCAGACATTTGCGGGAGAACTGCCTGTGCTGCAGCTGCCAACGGATTATCCAAGACCGCATTACCATAGTTATAAAGGAAGCAGTGTATCTGCGACATTAGAACCAGACTTGTCGCATCGCTTGCGTCAGTTGGCCGCAGGCACAGGAACAACGATGTATATGATTTGTATTGCGGCATACAGCGCATTGCTTCATCGCTACACGGGACAGGAGGATGTCATTGTCGGATCACCGGTTGCAGGACGAATAGCAGACGGTCTGGAACGATCTGTGGGGATGTTTGTTAATACGCTTGCGATGAGACATTTTCCGATTGGCAGCAAATCATTCCGTGAATTTTTATCTGAAGTAAAGACATGTACGCTGGGGGCGCTCGACAACGAGCAATATCCTTTGGAAGAACTGTTGGAGCAATTGCAATTACCACGGCAGGCCAACCGGAATCCGTTGTTTGATACTATGTTTGTGTTCCAAAATGGAGTGGATAGTGGATCGTCGACTGACGAGACAGGGATTGAGGTTGTTGACTATGAAATGGACATTGCTAAATTCGATCTAACCTTCACGATTGTTGATAATGGCGATACGTTTCATTTATCCGTAGAATTCAGTAAGGATCTTTATCATCGTGATACGGCAGAACGGATGGCGCGGCATTATATTAATGTGCTTCGCCATATATCAGAAAATACAGATGTATCTTTAGAAGCGATCGAGCTGCTAGATAAAGCCGAACAGCAGATTTTGCTGCAAACCTTCAACGATACGCAGCGTGAATATCCACGAGATCGCACAATTGCGGAATTGTTTGATGAGCAAGCGCTGCGTAATTCCGATCGGCCTGCTGTTGTGTACGATGGACAGTCGTTGACGTATCGTGAACTGCAAGAGCACGCGGGCAAGCTAGCTGTTGTGCTGCAAAAGAGAGGCGTTCGAGCCGATTCTGTTGTAGGTATTTATGCTGATAAATCATTAGAACTCATTGTCGGAATTATGGCTGTACTAAGAGCGGGAGGCGCATTCCTCACCTTGGACAAATCGCTTCCGTCCGACCGCATTCGCTATATGCTGGAGGACAGTGGAGCCCGTATCGTACTGACGGATGGCGCTGGCGGGTATGATTTTGCAGACCAAGGTATCGAAGCTGTGAATATTTCCGTTGATAGGGGAGATGAGCAGGAGCTGTCTCACGGTCAAGAGCTTAATTATGCTAGCGTTGCGACGGATCTCGCCTATATTATGTACACCTCGGGCTCTACGGGTCAGCCTAAAGGCGTCATGGTTGAGCAGCGGAATGTTGTCCGTTTGGTTAAAAATACGAACTATGTGCCATTGAACGAAAACGTACGTATTTTACAGACTGGGGCCATCGGCTTTGATGCGATTGCATTTGAGATATTCGGAGCTTTGCTAAATGGCGGATGCCTTTACCTTGTTGATAAGACTGTCATTCTGGATGCGGAGGCGTTATCAGGCGTTATCGCTAGGAATGGAATTAATATGATGTGGTTGACTTCCTCCTTGTTCAATCAATTGGTGCAAGCCAAGCCAAACACGTTCACTGGTATTAGCTATCTGATTGTAGGTGGTGAGGCGCTGTCTCCCAAACATATACAGAGTGCACGTGAAGCTTGTCCGGAGCTTCTGATTGTCAACGGCTATGGCCCAACGGAAAATACAACCTTCTCGACGAGCTTCCCTGTTATGCATAACTATGACAGCAATATTCCTATCGGGCGGCCGATTGCGAACTCGGCAGCTTATATTGTGTCGAAGAGCGGTATGCTGCAGCCGATCGGGGTGCCTGGGGAGCTGTGTGTTGGTGGAGATGGAGTTGGCCGAGGGTATGTTAATAAGGAAGACGAGACCGCGCTGAAATTCGTGGACAATCCATTCGCACCGGGTATGAAAATGTATCGGACAGGCGATTTGGCGCGCTGGTTACCAGATGGAACGATTGAATATAGCGGCCGAATCGATCAGCAGGTTAAAATTCGCGGTTATCGGATTGAAACCGGGGAAATCGAGCAGCGGTTGGGTAAGCATCACTCTGTCAAAGAGGCAATAGTTGTTGTTGGCGGTAAAGATCATGGTAAATATTTATGTGCTTACGTCGTACCAAATAATGATCAGAGCGTAGATAAGGCAGGGCTGCTGCGTTACCTCGGTGCGGAGCTGCCTGACTATATGATCCCATCGCAAATCGTTATATTGGAACAACTGCCGCTGACCGCAAATGGGAAGGTTAATAAACGCTCTTTGCCCGAGCCGGAAACAATGGAGCGCAGCGGCTCCCATTATGCGGCCCCTACGAATCAAATTGAAATTTTGATCGCACGGGAATGGGAACGTGTGCTAGACGTCAAGCCGATAGGCATTTATGACAACTTTTTTGCAATCGGTGGTCAGTCACTCAAGGCAATGGAGCTGGTTGCGGCTCTGCAGCGAGCAGGGTTACGCGCTAATATCAGTCATTTATTCGAGGAGCAGACGATTGCAGGAATGGCGGGGCGGTTACTAGGGGGAGCGAATTTAGCGGTAGAGCAGCAACGCTCGGAACAGGTATCCAATCTGGAGCTTATTGCGGAGTCTGCTGCGGAGTATAGCGAACAGATTGATGATGATAACGAAGAGTGGTTAATGATTCGCAATGACATAGTGGATCAGTTAAGTAAGGATCATAAGAAATATTGCCAGCGCGTTATGGATGGGGATGTTATAGGAGTTCACCCGTTATCGCCATCCCAGCAATTTCATCTTCATCATCCAGAATGCTCCGGCACGATGATTCGTCTGGACTTCGATGTCAATATTTCTGCGCTCAAGCAAGCGCTGTTAGCTATTGTTCATACCCAGCGATTAATGAGAAGTGTACTGTGTGCAGGAACGGAAAAGACGGCCTGGGTTGAGTATGAGGTACCGTCGGAAATTGACCTGTCAATAATTAACATCGTAGAGTATAATAAATCTATTAAAAGAAAAATATGGAATGAGGTTTTAAGGGATTATTTTTACGAGGAACATCAGTTTGATCGTTTGCTGTATAGAATGGCGCTGATTAAAGAGAGCGAGGAATCGTTCACTCTTCTATTACCATTTTCTCATATCATCTTCGATTATATGAGCGGTGAAATTATTCGTAGAGATTTAATCGAGCATTATTTATTCTATGCAGGCGAAGCAGAGAAGCCAGCAGTGCGGATGTCGGACTATTGGCAATATCATCGTCAAATATCCAAGGGACCTGTTGGACTGGGGGATGATCAACTATTTCAAGGTTATGAGCTTGAGGAATTAAATGCTGCAAGCAGTACTGTTGCCTCGTTAGTACGGGATAAAGACAGGGCATCAGGTACATCTCTGCTGGTGAACATTCCGCTTGCAGGCAGCTTACAGCTAAACAGTGATATGCGATGGAGCTTCGCGATGACGCTTATTTCGCGGTATCTTTGCAGCCATTTTGAACTGGACAATGTCCCGATCTGGCTTACGCGTTTTGGTAGAAGCTATGAGCAAGAACACTACTACGATACGGTTGGAGAATTCATAGATCATATACCGTTCAATTTGAGGCGAGCCGAGACTATTATGGAAGCGAGCTCACGCTTGCTGCCGCGTCTTCAGGAAGTGTCTCAATACAATCTTCATTTTATGAATCTGATATACAACGATGATATGCATCAGCGATACCCTCGATCGTCCGCCTATTTACAGTCGAGCTTCACTCAACTGCCGATCGTTATAAATTATCTGGGGCAGTTAAGTGAAGATCATAATGAGCTTGAGCATTTGGAGCGCGAAGCTGTAATTAATCCTGAGCCCGACATGCTGTTATTTTCGGTCAGGAATACGGAACGGGAGCTGTTGTTGTCCGTTTACTTGCCATACAGGGAGGACGAGGGAGAAATCCGGCGTCGGATCGAACAATTTGTTCCAGCCATGCTGGACGAGTTGACTTTAATGTCGGTGCAGGGAAGCGGTGTCTCATCGTGACAATCAGGGACCATAGAAGGGGGATTTTGAATTGAGTATATTCAAAAATGGTAAGTTTGTTTTTTTCTATGTATCCAGGACGCTGGCCAACGTATCAGATAGTATCTACACAATGGCTCTAGTCTACTTCGTACAATTGATGACGTCTTCTGTCGCATATACAAGCTTTACGTTTGCGCTTATAAGTGTTGCGTCTGCTTTCAGCTTTTTGATGGGGCCGATCGTAGATAGATATTCACCAGTTAAACTGCTTGCTATTTCGTTGTTTGCACAAGGAGCGATTATTTTTTCCCTGCCGTTTTTGCTTAAGAACGACATGACTTCGATTACAACTGTTCTTGTGCTCGTATTTATAGCTTCCTGTTTCTCGATGCTGTTCTATCCTGCAGACAGCAAGCTGCTGCCAATGCTAATTCGCGATTCGGACAATTTGATCAAGGCGAATTCGATTATCTCGGTTACAGATCAGATTGTGAATGTGCTTGGCTACTTATTTGGGGCTGTTGTCATTGTGTTTCTTGGTATGCACAACACATTTTTCTTGTCGGTGGGTATGTTCCTTCTGGCGAGTGTTGTCTTATTCCGACTACCGCGAACAAGCAAATCATCTGCAAAGATACCATCTGATGAGACGAATAAGGGGAAATATTTCTCGGAATTGTCTGAAGGATTCGCCTTTATTCGCCGCAGTACTTATTTACGGTTCATGCTTCCTTTTTATGCTTTGACGAATTTCGCCATGGCACTCATCATGATTATTGTTCCTTCGCTTGCCGTTGAATATGGCTCCCCGTTTTATTACAGCTTGATCTACATCGGATTTTTCTCCGGGTTCTTCATCGGTTCGATCCTGGTGAATATATTGAAGAAAAAAGGGGTGACGATCGCATTTTTCTGGGTCGGTCTGGGCGCTTGTTTGTCATTGTTCGCACTAGTGCCATCTCTTTGGCTGAAGCTGGTTGTAACAATTGCTCTCGGTATATGCATCGGTGTAATCAACGTTATGCAAATATCATTCGTACAAATTATTACGCCTCCAGCAATATTGGGCAGAGTATCTGCATTCATGTCATCCTTCTCCAATGCCGCATTGCCGGTAGGCATGCTTGTAGGAGGCCTGATGGCTTCTTATCTCGCTTCAGACAGCATATTCTACATTAGCTCGGCGATCGTTGTCGCCTCAGGCATACTTCTCTTTGCCAACCAATCGATTCGCAGCTTTGACATAGCGGATAATGTGCAGGAGGAAGCTCCCTCGATTCAGGCGGCGAAGGCAGAAGTAGCCAGCGGAGCGGTCGATCACTAGAATCCGTTAGGAGGAAACTTTGTGCTTAACTTGGAAGGCATCGGTAAGAAGTACAAGAACGACTTTTGGGGAGTTAAAGAAATTAGTCTGGAGCTTTCGCCCGGCATTATCGGATTGCTCGGGCCAAACGGGGCTGGCAAATCCACCCTCATGCGTATATTAGCAACTATTACGCAGCCGACGGAAGGCCGTGTTACTTGGAAAGGTCAGGACTTGGCCAAACATCCGGATGAGCTGAGAAATGTTCTTGGTTATTTGCCGCAAGATTTCGGTGTATATCCTAACTTGAATGCTGTGGAGTTCCTGCAGTATATGGCAGCGGTTAAGGGGCTGAGTGGTAATCAGGTAAACAAGAGAATCGACGAGCTGCTGGAGCTGCTGAATTTGACCGATGCTCGCAAGCGTAAAATCGGCGGTTATTCCGGCGGGATGAAGCAGAGAATTGGAATTGCTCAAGCGCTTCTTAATGATCCGAAAGTGTTGATTATAGATGAGCCAACCGTAGGACTTGATCCTGAAGAACGGATGCGTTTCCGCAATCTGCTCGCAGACTTGTCCGGGGAGCGAATCATTATTTTTTCCACCCATATTGTTTCCGATATTGAAGCGACGGCGGATCGCATTGTTATTTTGTCCAAGTCCCGGCTGCTTGCTGACGCTGCTCCGTCTCAATTACTGAAGCAGGTTGAAGGTAAGGTGTGGACGACGGTCATCCCAGAACAACATTTGCAGGAAGTACGTTCAAAATGGTTAATCAGCGGGTCAATTCGCAGTGAGGGCGGACTTCAGGTTCGCGTCGTTTCGGAAGAAGCTCCGTCGTCTTTATCGATCGAAGCTTACCCGGGTCTCGAAGACGCTTATTTGTATCTTCGTTCAGGTCAGAGAGGTGCATAGGGTGAATAAGGCTTATACGATTTATCACATCGCTCGTGCTGATTTCCTGGAGCGAACAAGACGGTATTCGTTTCTTATTACAATTGCCTTGACGATGTTTGCGGCATACTTGTTTGTTCCTCCGGTTGATGCGAATTATGTGACTTTCTATTTAGGGGATTACCGAGGGATTTATAACTCTGCGTGGATCGGTGGAATTGTGGCGATATCGACGACAATGTTTCTATCTTTGTTTGGTTTCTACCTGGTCAAGAATAGTATCGATCGAGACGCGCATACAAGAGTGGGTTATATTATCGCAGGTACTTCCCTAAAAAAGTTTCACTACTTACTTGGCAAGGCGATAAGCAACTTTGCAGTTTTGACTGTAATTGTATTTTTGACTATGCTAGTCGCCTTGTTAATGCAGCTCGTACGTGGAGAAGAACAGACCATTAATCTGTGGGCTCTTGTCTCGCCATTTCTAATTATCGTCATTCCGCAAATGGCCGTAGTAGCTGCGCTGGCGATAGTGTTCGAGAGCTGGTCGGCTCTGCGTGGAGTAACGGGCAATATTATTTTTTTGGTGCTATTCATTGCATTTACTTCTACTACACTGTACAGCAATATTTCGACGGATATTATTTCCGGACAGATGAGAAGCGATCTTAAACTGGTAGATTCCGCTTATGATGGCACCTACGGACAAGGCGTGCTGTTTCTTGATAATCCGCTCAAAACATTTCAATGGGACGGCATGCAATGGAGCGGTAGTGTAATAACTATGCAGTTGTTGTTCTTCGTCGCTGCCTTTGTGCTCTGCTTATTTGCAACCTTGCTGTTTCGGGGGTTTGCTGAAATGCCGATTGCTCAAAAGGGAATGGGGCGCAGCAAGAGTGAGCAGGATGGGCAGAATAAGAAGAAACATAAGAAGCAGAAGAAAAATCAGGAATTGGATCAACAGGAGGAGCTGAAGGAAGAGTTTACTACAACGGAAGACAAGTCGCTGCTTATTGAAGCAGATGAACAAGTCATGGAAGCAGTCCCTGCTGTCTCACCGTCGTTCTCGTCCGCACAGCTAACGCCGATTGTTCCCCGCTTTCGTTTTATGAAGCTTGTACAAGCGGAGCTCGGGCTTATGCTGAAGGGCGTTCCGTGGATATGGTATGCTATCGCTGCTGTACTTGCTATTTTATGTCTTCTGCTTCCAATGGCGGCGTCTGTTCGCTACTTCTGGCCGCTGGCCTGGATTTGGCCGCTGCTTATGTGGTCGAATATGGGCAGCCGGGAAGCGACGCATAGCACCCATATGTTCCTCGCGTCCAGTCCGCGAATGATTGCCCGGCAGCTGCCGGCAGTATGGATCGCTGGTTATTTAATTACAGTTGTAACGGGAATTGGAATGCTGATTCGTCTTCTTTTGGAAGGGGATATGCTCCATGTCCTGCATTGGCTAATCGGCAGCTTGTTTATCACCACTATGGCGCTGGGGCTCGGCGTACTTACTCATAGCAAAAAAACATTCGAAGTGCTGTACATGCTGCTCTGGTATGTCGGACCGATTAATAAAGTTCCCGTCCTTGATTTTCTTGGGACAGATTTGGAGGCGGGTTCGCTGGGCTCGGTTGATCCAGGCTTCTGGCTGTCCGTCGTTGGCTACTTTGGATTGACGATTGTGTTGTTTGTCTTGGCATTTGTCGGTCGTCGTCGCCTCGCGGATATACGTTAGATCTGATTGTTGATTAGGGGGGAGTTTCCAATGCGTATCGGTAAACTAATGTGCATTGCTCATGCTGGCGGAAGTGCATCGTCCTATTTGCGTTGGAACAGGCTCCTCGATTCTAATATTAGACTTATTCCGCTTGAATATGCTGGACGAGGGATTAGGACGGATGCAGCTTTGTATGAAAATATGGACGAAGCTGTAGCGGATCTTATAGGAGTGCTGGAACCTCATATCGCAGATGAGACACCATACGCGTTATATGGGCATAGTCTTGGAGCGCTCGTCGCTTATGAGCTGGCCAGCGCACTTCAACAATTGAGTTTACCAAGTCCAACTTTATTAATTGTATCGGGTAAAAACCCGCCCCATATGCGTGGACGAACCCATCGTCATACGCTGCCGGAGAAAGAGTTTCGGGAGGAGATTGTCTCCATGGGCGGGACGCCTCCTGAGCTGTTGCAAGACGAGTCGTTTGCTGAATATTTCATGCCGATCGCGCGTTCAGATTTCAAGCTCGTAGAGACGTATCGGCTGAAGGACAATCAGCCAAAGCTACATACCAGCATCTGCGTGCTGAATGGTACGGATGACACTTTCATTGAAATAGGGCAGATGAACGAGTGGAGAAACTATTGTGTGGGGAAGCTGTGGCAGCAGCAATTCCCGGGAGGGCATTTTTTTCTGCACGAATATCCTGAACAGGTTGTCGGTTACTTGAACAGATTGCTGGTTCACCAACCAGTCCAGCAATTGTATGTTTAAAGCTTGCAGCAAGTTAAAAGGTTGTAGGACAGCAGATCGGAACGAGTTGTCACCTTATACGGGTGTCAGCTCGTTCTTTTTCGTATGAAGCTCCCAGTATGCGGTATGATGCTGCCTGATGACGGTCAATTACATGATTGAGCTTTTTATATTGATTAAAATATATTAATTTACGCATTAATCGTTTCGAATTAGCATTTAGTGCGTATTATATATTGAATAATATTTAATTATGACGTATTATATACACAATAAAACTTTTCTGAAGGGAAGGAGGAATCAAATTTCGCTAATATGACATTCTAATGATCAGTGCAGGAATGTTATACTATGAGCGAACCTATCTGAAGCGGAGGGATTTATTATCAAACTGACATCCCGTCAATTAGAAATTATTGACATTGTAAAAAGGCACGCTCCGATTACCGGAGATCTCATAGCTGAAATGCTCAATTTAACTCGCCCAACGATCCGTTCAGATTTGTCTATTCTCGTTATGCTCAACTATATCGATGCTAAACCGAAGGTAGGATATTTTTTGGGCAAGCGAAGAACGCCGGAAGACGGGAGCAAGATTCGGCTGCTTGATATGAAAGTCGGAGATGTTCACGGCGTACCGGTTATTGTCCGGGAAACAACAACGATACAAGAGGCGGTCGTCTCGCTGTTTTTGGAAAATGTTGGTCATCTGATCGTTACGGATGAGCAAGGGAGATTAGCCGGGATCGTTTCCCGCAAGGATCTGCTCAAAGTCACGCTCGGAAACGCCACTGCATCCTCGATGCCCGTAAGTTTTATTATGACTCGGCGACCTAATATTATTACCGTCTCGCCGGAGGATTCCGTGCTTGAGGCGGCCAGAAAAATCATCGCTCATCAAATCGACAGCCTGCCTGTTGTCGTACCGGCTGAATCCGGAGAGGAAGGGGAAGTCAAAGTGGTGGGGCGAATTTCTAAAACGAACATAATTAAAATGCTGCTAGATACGATAGCTGAGGAATAGCGGGAGGAATGGGATGAATCAGGATCCAGCTCAATTTATAGCCATCTGTTCAGACTCCATCGGAGAGACCGCAGAGGCGGTCGTCCGTGCCACTCTGGAGCAGTTCGAGTTGTCTAACACGGAGATCAAGAGATTTATGAACGTTCGCGATGAAGAAGGGTTAACGCGTTTAATGGAAGAGGTTTCCGAACGCGGCGGCTTTGTCGTATATACATTGGTACAGCCAGAACTAAGGGAAGCGATGCGGGAAGAAGCCGTACGGCTGAACGTTCGCGCAGTAGATATTATGGGGCCGATGATGCAGGCTTTTGTCGACACCTTCAATGATACGCCAAGGCGTACGCCAGGCCATAAGCTCGATGAGGATTATTTCCAGCGCGTGGATGCTGTGGAATTCGCCGTCAACAATGACGATGGGAAAGACGTAGGCGCCATACTTAAGGCTGATATTATAATTCTCGGAGTTTCGCGTATTTCCAAGACGCCGCTGTCCATGTTTTTGGCGCATAAAGGGAAGAAAGTGGTCAACTATCCGGTCGTGCCGGAGCTTACGCCGCCTAGCCAATTGAAAGAAGTCAGCAGTAAAAAAATAGTCGGATTAACGATCAATGCGGAGCATTTAGTTAAAATTCGCTCGGAGCGCCTGAAAGCGATGGGACTGCCGAATGATGCGGAATACGCTTCACTGGAGCGGGTCGAATATGAGCTGAAATATGCCCAGGAACTATTCAACAATTTAGGCTGCTCGGTGATTGACGTTACTGACAAGGCGATCGAAGAAACCGCAGGGCTTATTATGAAGCAATTATAAATTACTTAAACAAAGATAGTAAAAACATCGTGATCAAAAGTGGAGTTTTTGTAGATATAAGAATGTTTAGACGACAGAGACTTGCATCCTTATATCGCAAGAAAAGCAACCATAAATGAAGGATTCGACAACATCATTGAGTAGACACCTATAAGAGCTTTTCTTAACAACCTTTATAAAAACAAGTTCAAAAAGTCAACTTTTCAGCACCGAGAAGGTTGTGCGAACCTGAAGAAGGAGGAGCGGAGTGTAGGAAAAGCCTACATGAGCACCGGATTTCGAGGGTGAGTGCAAGATTCGAAGCCGAGAAACAACTTGAAAAACATCGTGATCAAAAGTGGAGTTTTTGTAGATATAAGAACGTTTAGGCGACAGAGACTTAGCATCCTTATATCGCAAGAAAAGCAACCATAAATGAAGGATTCGACAACATCATTGAGTAGACACCTATAAGAGCTTTTCTTAACAACCTTAAAAAATAACTGGGTGGAGGGAGTAAAAATGGAACGTCACATAGCACTGGAATTAGCACGCATTACGGAAGCAGCAGCCCTTGAGGCAGCCCGCTGGACAGGTCGGGGGGATAAGAATAGCGCAGATGAGGCGGCTACATTAGCTATTCGCAGTAAATTTAATTCCGTTGCTATTGACGGTACTGTAGTCATTGGTGAAGGGGAGATGGATGAAGCCCCCATGCTGTATATCGGAGAAAAAATCGGCAACCGCCGCGGTCCAAAAGTGGATATAGCCGTCGACCCTTTGGAAGGAACGGAAACGGTAGCCAACGGGCTGAACAATGCGATTTCTGTAATAGCCGCTGCTCCACAAGGCACCCTGCTTCACGCCCCGGATATTTATATGCAGAAGCTGGCGGTAGGTCCCGCACTGGCCGGACAGCTATCCCTTGATGATCCGATCGAGACGACGCTCGCCAAAGCCTCCCGCATACTGGATAAGCCGCTGGCGGATATGACGGTATCGATTCTGGACCGGGAACGGCATTCGGCGTTGATTGATGCACTGCGCAAATCCGGCGTCCGGATCAAGCTGCTGAGCCATGGAGATGTGATGGGGGCCATTGAAGCGGCAATGGAGAAGGAAGTCGATCTGTATGTCGGTTCGGGTGGGGCACCAGAGGGAGTACTTGCTGCTGCTGCGCTAAAATGCCTGGGCGGCGAAATGCAGGGGAGACTGCTACCTGACGGACTCGAAGAGTACAACCGCTGCATCCGCATGGGACTCTCCAAGCCGGATCAACTGCTGCGGATGGAGGATATGATCGGCCATGACAACGTGCTGTTCGTGGCTACCGGCGTAACGTCCGGAGAATTCCTTCAGGGTGTGCGGTATTTGCCGAAGCATAAAGCCGAGACGCATTCAGTGATCATGCATTCCGAGAACAGAACGATTAGCTACATTCAGACAACGCATCTTTTTACGGAGCAGCTTAATTCGGTAAGCGGGGCTGCGATTTAACCCGATCAGATCGTTAAAGTCATGGAATAGGCTGTTTCCCCACTTTGGAGCGGCCTATTTTTTATGCTCGGATTTTATACTCGGATATGGTCATTCCGTAGTCTGAGGAAAGCGGCCTTCGTGTATAAAAAGCGTCACAGACAGTTTGCAGTAAATGGTTTATGTTACAAGGATGGCCTAGTTTAGCATTGAAGGAGTCGTGTGACATGAAGTATAAATCGTTAGAGCTGGAAAAGCCCATAGTCTACCAACTGGAAGGGTTGGAAATCGGTGTTACCTCCAGCTGCAACTTCCGCTGCGATTATTGCTGCGCTTACCAGAGGAACGACGGAAACAGCATCGATGCGAAGAAAATCATTCCCTTGCTGGAGCAGCTGCCGTCTTTGAAAAGAGTCAGACTGTCCGGCGGGGAAGTGACTTTAAAGTATGAAGATTGCGTCGAGGTCGTAAGCTATTGTGCGGCCCGCGGAATTCAGACTCAGCTGAATTCCAATGGCAGCCTGCTGAATGAAGAGCGGATTTGGCGGCTGGCCGCTGCGGGGTTGACGACGATCCATATCTCTTTCAATTTTACGACGGCGGAGTCGTTTTCCCAGTATTATCATATTCATCCCAGCATATATCACAAAATAAGAGACAACATCGCCATGTTCGTTTCGACCCAGGTGGATACTGTATTAGAGACGCTTCTATTCAGCGAAAATGAGCACCATATGAAGGAAATTCATGACCACGTCTACGAGATGGGAGTCCTTACGCATGAAATCCAGAACAGCATTATCATGAATCACAGCGGGTGGAAAGCCATTGCAGCCCGGGATGCGTTAAAGCAGGCGGTCAACGAGCTTATTGCGCATAAAAAAGAAGACATGACGCTGTATTTCACCTGCATGGACCGGTTTATGACGGAGCTTGGCTTCAAGGAACAGCCTGGCGTATATTTCCCGCACTGCATCGAAGGGAAAAAGCAGCTTCACCTGCATGGCAACGGCGATATTCTCATTTCGGAGCTTTGCCATCCCGTCATTATCGGCAATATTTACAAGGGCACCTCGCTGCGAGATATCTATACAGATATGCCGGCAGCATTGAAGGATTTTCTGGACCGGGAGCCTTGTCCCGCCCGTGAAGCCTTATTTCCGTCTGGTTCCCACTCAAACAAAACGGCTATCCCTTGATTACGCGGATAGCCGTTTTGTAATTGCGGAGCAGCGGCAGACTTGCTTTGTCCAGATCGTCCATTAGGAGCGTCCGCGAATTTCCTGGCGGAGAAACAGAACGTAGGAGACGGCGAAGCAGATCAAAGTCAGCGCAATAAGCCCCGTCACCTGTGGCCAGACGAGCAGCAGGCTTTGCCCAAAAGGCAGAGGGCTGGCAATGGCGCCATAAACCTGTTCGGTCGTCAGCGGCCCCAGGTTCCGGACCGATGGCATGAGCAAGGTCGTCGTTGCCTCGTTATAGAGTGTGTAAGGCGATATTCGGCTCAGCCACAGCATTTGGTTCTGGAAGCCGACGAGGTCGTCGACCGTGGCCGTTCCGGCGTTTGGCGCAATGCCTTTGGCTATGAGGCTCAGAATCATATCGTAGAAGAAGCTGAAGAATAGCCATACGGAGATTCCCGAAAGCGCCGAGGTGGCTGGCTGACGGAAACGCACCGAGAATACGATGGACAAATTAAGCCAGAATCCGATATAGAAAATAGTAATAAGCAGGAAGCTGATCATTCTCAAGAATTCCTCCAGGGTCGGAGGAATGCCTATAATAATCGTTCCCAGCGCCATGATCAGAAAGCCGAGCGTCAGGAACATCATGCTGATGACGCTAAGCGAGGCGGCGAACTTGGCGTTAAGCACGGCGTCACGGTGCAGCGGCTGGGCCATGATTCGGCTTAAGGTGCCCTTATTCCGCTCGCTGTTGATCGCGTCAAAGCCAAGTCCGATTCCGAGCAGCGGACCTAGAAATCCGATAAAGCTGATGAACGACGGCAATGTTCCATCCGATAGCGTGAACAGCTTGAGAATGATGAAATCGTTGGCCGAACTGTCCGTCTGAATAGCTTCCTGTATACTGTTCATGGCTGTATATAAGGAGGCGATGCAAGTAAGCAAAATGATGCCGAGCAGCAGCATGAAGCGCCAGCTGCGGATATGGTCGGAGATTTCTTTGCGTACTAATACGCCAAAGGGAGAAGCTCCCCTGCGGGCAGTTTCCTTGCCCTGCCCGGATATAGAAGAACCCTTTCCCCCGTCACTGCTCTTCCCAAACGCTGTCAGGCTGCGGGGCCAATCCCGCCAGCTTTGCAGCGTTCGCTGCAAGGCGTTTTTCAGGTCAGACCTGTTGTTTTTCAAACCGGCTGTTTCGTTGCTCACGTCCTTCACCTCCTTCAAAATAGCGATGATAGATTTCGTCGAGTCCATACTGCTTCCGCTCCAGGCTGAACAAGGATACACCGGCCTCGACGAGCGTCCGGGCGATCGTATCGCTGCAATCGGTATCCGATTTGACGGCGATTTTTGTGCGGCCGTTGAACTCGGCGCCAGCTTGCCCGGCTAAGCGGTCTGGTTCATTCCCGCAGGCCGCTGGTGCGGCATGCCTTACGCCGGGGATGGCGCGAATCCGTTCCAGCAGCCCGTCATTAAGCGGCCCGCACTCCACTGAAATTTGCAGCGGATCGTCGGCGAACAGCGTCCGGGACAAGCTAGCTACATCGCCTTCGGCAAGCAGGCGGCCGTGGACGAACAATCCGACCCGGTCGCAGATTTGCTGCACTTGATGCAGCTGATGAGAAGACAGCAGCACGGTCAAGCCTTGCTTCTCGCTTAAACTGCGAATCAAAGTGAGCAGTTCATCCATTCCTTTAGGATCGATTCCGAGCGTTGGTTCATCCAGGATGATGATTTCCGGCGCTTTGATGAGGACATCGGCCAATCCGAGACGCTGCCGCATGCCGCGGGAATAAGCCCCCGTTTTTTTGTGAGCTGCATGCTGCAGTCCTACGCTCTCCAGCAGTTGATAGGCGCGTTCCTTGGCCTCCGCTTCCGGCACTCGGTTTAGCCGCGCCGTCAGCACCAGATTTTCCAGTCCGGTGCGATCCTCATAGAAGCCGACGTCATCCGGCAAATATCCGACCTTGCGTTTGACGGGAATCGGCTCTCTCGTCGGATCGATTCCGAGCACGTTGATGGTGCCTCCGTCAGGCTCGCTTAGTCCGAGCAGCATAAGAATCGTCGTCGATTTGCCGGCCCCGTTTGGCCCGAGCAGGCCGAAGATTTCGCCGCGCTTGATTTGCAGGGACAACTGGTCCACGGCTTTCACGCCATTATAGCTTTTCGTCAACTCCTGAATGTCGATGACCGTCTCTGCCACGGCTATCTCCTCCCATATTTACGAATCAGATAATAAATGCCTCCAAGAATACCCGCGATAACCAGCACTCCGATCCAGCCCCAGAGCATGGAGCCTTTCACAGCGACACGGAATTGCGCCGAGGAGCTGGACTCAGGGGATGACGCCATCATATCGGTGGCGTAGTCTCCGGCAATCGCTTTTTTGCTGGCGGTAATTTTGGCTTCCACGCTCGTGGATTGCCCTGCGGCCAGCTTGTCGATCGTTTTTGGGTTAAAGCTGACCTCCCAATCCACCGGCGCATTCGAACTGAGGCTAATATCGGAGAGATCGGCAGTTCCCGTATTTTTGACCAGCAGGTCGATTGTCTTACTGCCGCCAGCAGTAACATCGGTGCTCAGCAATCCGCTTGACGTTGTCAGCTCCAGCCCGTAGGTGCCGGTAATGACCGCCTCCAGCTTCAGCTCGGAGGAGGTCGCCTGGTTGGAGGCGCTGACGGGAATGCTGTAACTTCCCTCCTTGACCTTCTCCGGCGGCTGAACTTTGACGGAAATCGACTGGCTGGCACCAGGCTCTACCTCTACGGAGGAGACTTGATTGTCCCCTGACGTAAACGTCACGTTCCAGCCCGGTTCCGCCTGGGCATGCAAAGCATAGTTTTGTTTGTCCGCAGTGCGGTTTTGCAGCTTGAGCGAATAAGTGAAGCTGGAATCAGAAGGACCTTGCAAATTGGCCTGATCCGTCTTCAGCTCCGTCTGGTAGATCCCTTTCTCCGTAATTTCCACCGTAAACGGCAAGCGTGCCGTGCCCGCTGTCAGCTCAAAGCGATAGGTTCCTTTGTCTATTTGCAGTGGCACTGTCACATTCAACGTAACGGAGCTGGATTCACCGGGCTTAACGGACACTTCCTTCACGCGCCAGCCGCCGCTGTTCAGCTCGGCCGTCCAGTTCTTGGGCAAATCTTTAAGCTCCAGGGGAACCGTAACGACATCGGATGTGTTATTGATGACTTCCACGTTGTAATTCAAGGCTTCGCCAGGCGGGACGGAAATCGTGGTGTACGCCGAATACAGCGTGACTCCTCCGGCAGCAGATGCTGGAATTCCGCCGAACAGGCTGGCTCCTAGCACGAGCAGGAGCAGCATGCTCATAAATTTCTTTTTCCTTCCCCATGATTGCATCGTTTGAACCCTCCTCTTGAAATTCGTTCATTAAGAGTACGAAAGGATGGGCCGTTTTGGATTTACCGAAAGCTTAAAAATAGTTAAATTTTTGCTTAAAATCAGCTAAAAAGTTAATAGCAAAGCAAAAAAAACTAGGATGTTTGCTACAATATGCGTAAAGAGACGGAGCCTAATCAGGCATTAACACATTCTTTCAAATAATGGCTGGATCAAGGAGGGACGGGGCTATGAAGGAAAGCCCTGCATTATGGCTGGCGGAGATTGCGGAAGGCTCGGCCGCTGCTTTTGGCCGTTTCTACGACGCATATGCGCCGATGGTGTACAGATTGGCCGAACATTGCATGCAGGATGCTAATGAGGCGGAGGACGTGTGCCATGACGTATTCATGGAGATTATGGAAAAGGCGGGCAGCTACGACCCCGCGCGGGGCAGCGTAGAGGCATGGCTGGCGGTGCGCACGCGCAGCCGGGCGATGGATCGCCTGCGCAAGCATCAGCGGCTGTCAGTTGCGGAGGAATGGGAGCTGGATCAAGAAACAGATATTCTTTGGAGCCGGGGAATGGAGTCCGCAGAGCTTGAAGCGCTGCGTAAATGGGAGAAAGAGCAGCTAAAGCAGGCGATGCTTGCTATTCCTCCGCTGCAGCGGATGGCGCTGCACGGAAGCTACGCCGAGGAGCTGTCACATCGCGAGATTGCCGAGCTTATGAAGAGGCCTGTAGGAACGGTCAAGTCGTTAATCCGCTATGGCATTCGCAATTTGCGCCGCAGGCTGGAGGAAGTGAACATGGGCAAGCTGGAAGGGGGAATCGAGTCGCATGGACGAGATGAACTTCAGAAGTAGAGGCAATTTCTCGGAAGGGCTTAAAGCAGGCACAGAGCCGTGCGGCTTAATCACGGAGGAGCAGCTTGTGGATTTTGCCATGGGGCAGATGGCCCCTGAAGATCAGGCGCGCGTTCAGCAGCATCGAAGCCAGTGTCCGGCGTGCGACGCGATGATTTGCGATTGGTCCGAATTACTGGGACAGGCCGCGATCGGGACGGGGCTCGTCGATACAGCGAGCATGAGCGCAAGCCACCCTCAGCAGGAAGCTCATCCAAAGGCACCATCCCTGCCGCAACCGCCACGGCGCCTGCGCCTTCGGCTGATGGTATCGTTTAAACTGCGTTCGCTGCGCAATAAGCTGGCGGCCAATCGGAGCCGTTATATGTACGGAGCCCTTGGCGGGATAACCGTAATTATGCTTGTATGCAGTCTCTTTGCTCTTCGCTCTCACGGCTGGCCGGGAGGAGAGCAAAGCCGTCTTGAACGTGATATTTCACATCAAATCCATCTGATCCAAAGCGCCGATACGGAGCAGTACACGATTACTCCACACCCGCCTTATTATGGGGAAGGCATAGTATGGCTGAAGCGTGAATCGGGTGAAATGCTGATCGTCGTAGACGGGCTGCGTTCTGTGGTGGAGAAAGATTATCAAATTTGGCTGCAGATGGATGACGAGGCGAGCAGTCCGGGGATTCTCCCGGTACGGCATCCCGAAGGGAAGAGTTATTACCATGGCTATGGATTCGGCGAAGCAGAACGGCTTGTCATTAGCCTAGAGCCGAAAGGCGGGAGCAGAGTACAAACTGGGCCCGAGGCGGTATGGGTAGAGATGAGGCAGTGAGAGGACGTGCCAGATCTGACCTAGCACCCCTAGCTCAAAATAAGAGTAAAAAAGCAGCAAGACAGTGGCAAAAGCTCTGTCCTTGCTGCTTTTTTACTTGATTTTTTGACGGGAACATGATTCTATATGAAAAAATGTCTAGTTAATAGATTAAAAGGGGAAGTCATAGTGATGCCTAACTTGAAGAAGCGTTACATGCCGTTTACGTATAAAATGATGATCCCTTATCTGCTCCTGGTGCTGCTGACCGACGTACTTATCGGTTATATTTCCTATACGATGCTGACGGAGTCGCGGACGGAGATGGCGGAGACGAATATCCGCACCGGCATGGAGCAGGCCAGAAACAACATACAGTACCAAATGGATGAAATCCAGCGTATGTCGGATACGCTGTTCGGCAGCGTGGCTTTTCAAAGAGCACTGCAGAAAAAAGGCGAGCCGCTGGACATCTATTTGACGATGATGGACGAGGTCATTCCCCAAATCGTATCGCCGCTGCAGCTGTTTGGCAACAACATCCGCTTTATGCTGTACACGCCCAACAGCGATATGATCATTATTAACGGCGATAATTTGGAAGAACCGATCAAGCAAAGCGACTATTATATCCTTCCTTTGCGGGACATCGAATCAACTGACTGGTATCAGCTGCACAAAAATTCGGAGAGCAACAATCTTTGGGTGCAGATCGATACGGATAAAAAATTGGATCATATTTCGCATATCCGCAAGCTCGTGTCATATAGCGATTACGGGGCGATCATCGGCTTTGTGCGAATTACGGTTCCTCTCGACGCCCTGTTCGGCAATTTAGCCACCTTTCCAGTGGAAGAAGGGATTACTGTCCGGTTAATCCATCAGTCGACGGGCGAACGAGTGTATCAGCGCGGCCCAGCGGGATTGGCCGAACAAGCTGAACCGGGGGAACAGACAGGTGGCCGTGATGCTTTTCTACGTTTTCACGAGCCTATCCCCGGGGCGGACTTTGCCATTGAAACGCTTGTTCCGAAGGCTTATTTGACGAAAGACGCTGGAAAGCTGCAGCAGGTAATTCTCGGGGTGTGCGCGATCAGTTTTATCGGGATGACCTTTATCGGGTTTATGGTAGCTAGGCTCAACGGCCGAAAAATGACCCGGATCGTCATGCTTGTCCGTTCTTTTCAGGAAGGGAATTTCCAGAAACGCATCCGCTTCTCCGGAAATGACGAGTTCGTGCGGATTGCCGAAGCTTTCAACATGATGGCGATGAACATCCAGGAACTGATCGACAGCGTGTATTTGCAAGGGATTCAGAAAAAGCAGGCCGAACTGGAAGCGCTGCAGGCGCAGATCAACCCCCACTTTCTCTACAACACTTTGTCGACGATCAACAGTTTGGCGAACCTTGGGGAAATCGGCAAAGTTACGGAGATGGTTCAGGGCCTCTCCCGCTTTTACCGGTTAACGCTAAATCAAGGAAATGTACATATCCATTTGGGAAGAGAGCTGGAGCAGGTCGAGACGTACCTGGAAATTCAGCGCGTAAAGTACGCCGACGCATTTACTGTGCATGTCGACGTCGAAGCTGAGATAGTGGACTATCAGGTCATTAAGTTGATTTTGCAGCCCTTCGTTGAGAACGTATTCAAGCATGCCTGGTTCGGGGAAACGATCGCGATTCGGATTACGGGCCGGCGCATGAACAATGACATCGAGCTGAAAATCATCGACAACGGCGTGGGCATGCGTCCTGAGCAGGTCAGCCGGCTTATGACGGAGCCCAGTCAAGCCGGGGGATATGGGGTAAGAAATGTGGATGAACGAATCAAGCTCAGGTATGGTGAAGCTTATGGCGTCCATATTGCCAGTATTTATGGCGGAGGCACAACGGTGCGGCTTCTCCTGCCGGTCGATCGCAAGAAGAATGGCGATAAGCCTGAATTGCCGGAGGCACCGTATTTATAATCAGAACATGGAGTGCAGTTAACGTGGAATATCGTTGTAAAAGATTGCTTCATAGAGAGGAGTCGCGGAAGATGAGCGTAAATGTATTGCTCGTAGACGATGAAGCCGTCGATCTGGAGTGGCTGCGGCGCAGAGTGCTGGCGAGCGGTCAGGACATCCGTGTAGCGGGCACGGCCAACAGCGGTTTTCTGGCTCTTAAAGTAATGGAGGAGCAGCGGATCGACCTGATCCTGTCGGACATCAGGATGCCGATTATGTCGGGAACGGAGTTTGCGCGTAAAGCCAAAGTGATCAATCCTGAGGTCAAGGTGGTGTTTATTAGCGGCCACGAGGATTTCAATTACGCCCGGGAAGCAATAGAAATCAATGCCTGCGATTATTTGCTGAAGCCGGTAGAAGACAAAGAGCTGTACGATCTGCTGAACAAGCTTTGCAAGGAAGTGGAGGAAGAGAAGGAACAGGCGCGCTTTTTCTCTGAGACGCTGTCTCTAGTTAGCGAGGAACTGCTGCTCCGGTGGCTGGAACACGACGATCCCGGTTTTCCCGAGCCGCATCTGCAGAGCATACTTCATCCGTTATTGTCGTCCGGCTGCGCCGCCGCGTCTATTGAGATCGATGATTTGGAGTGGAAGCTGCGGGATTTATCCGAGGATGTCCGCCGGGTGGAAACGCGGGCAATTGTCCAATCGATAAAGTCGCTGGCGATGGGTACAGAGCTTGGCAGCCTAATTATAGCTCGGCAGACCAGGCTGATTGTTTTGGCGGCAGTACCCGAGGAACTGTTTATAAAACGGCTGAACGAGCTTATTTATGAAGTCGCTCAGACGACCGCTTACACAATTACGGTTGGCGTAGGGAAATATGCGAACGATGCCCAGGCTTTGCATGAGTCTTTTCAGCAGGCGCAAGCTGCGCTAAGCGCGAAATGGCTGCTCGGCAAAAACCGTCTCCTGCGCGATACGATGGAACCGGCGAGGCAGGGAGCTCCCGGCACGCCGATTGACGGCACCATTTCCGTCATGCTGAATGCCATCATGGACTACGATCTGGTTGTCATCGATGACTGCTTGCTTGATTTGCTCTACAAGGACATGCCGCTGGCCAGCAAGAAGGATGTATATGAGCTCATTATCCGCATCACGTCGAGCCTGCATGCAGAGTTGCTGCAGCGCAGCGAAAATTTGTACGAGCTCTTAGAGTGGGAAACGCATCAGCCCGATGTGCTGTTTCAGTTCGAGACGGTGCATGACGTTGTATCCTGGCTGAGACGGAGGTTCTTCGAACTATCGGAGAAGCTGTATGTAAAGCGGCAGCGGCAGAAGCGCAAGCTGATCGATGAAATCATGGGCTACGTCGAGGAACATTTGGAGAAGAAAATCACTTTGAAGGAAGTAGCGGCGCAATTTGATTTCACGCCGAACTACCTTGGTCATTTGTTTAAGGAAGAGACGGGGATGCTGTTTAGCGAATATTTGAACGAATGCAAGATGAACCGCGTCTGCCAGCTTTTGCGCGATCCGACCCTCAAGGTGTACGAAGTGGCCGAATTTATGGGCTACAAAAACATTATTTATTTCAACCGGCAATTTAAAGCGAGCATGGGAATGACGCCTGGGGAATACAGAAAAAAGAACAAGATCTAGCTTGGGAAGAAAGCGAAAGCATGATCTTAAGAAGGAAGCTGATCTTTAAGAAGAAAGCTGTTCCGGAAAGAAAGCTGAATAGAGGAATGCAAGCTGCCCTCGGCAATTGGCCGGGGGTTTTTTTATGATGACAGAATTACCTAATTTCCGTTGAATCGGTGAATTAGTATTAGTTTTTGTTGTTTGCCTGAATCCTCACACGGGAAGTGCTTCTCTATAATGGAAGTTAAGGACACTAAAGAGAATAAAGAGATTTCGAGAGGGGAGTAGAAATGAAAAATCAGGGCTTTTTCAGCGATCTAAAGAAATATAGAGCATTGCTGCTGATGCTCACCCCCGCTGTATTGTTTTTCCTGCTGTTTGCCTATATACCTATGGCCGGCATCGTGCTTGCTTTCAAGCAGTTCAATTATCAAGGGGGCATATTTGGAAGCCCGTGGAACGGCTTGGAGAACTTTCGCTTTTTCCTGGAATCGGGAGACGCCTGGCGCGTAACCCGCAATACGGCACTATATAATATCGCGTTCATCATTATTAACAATCTGCTGCAGATCGTTACGGCGATCCTACTGTTCGAGGTAGCGGGCAAATGGTTCCGCAAGGTGACTCAGACGGTATTGTTCCTGCCGTACTTTATTTCCTGGGTTGTCGTCGGGGCGATCGCTTATAACCTGTTCAACTACGACGTCGGTACCCTGAACGTCATGTTGAAATCGATCGGTCTTGGTCCTATCGATATCTATAACACGGCTGCCTACTGGCCGCTGATCCTCATTGTGGTATCGGCGTGGAAAGCGCTGGGATACGGCTCAATCATGTATCTGGCAGCGATCACAAGCATCGACACGGAAATGTATGAAGCGGCGGAAATCGACGGCGCGAACATTTTTCAGCGAATCATTAAAATTACGATACCGAATCTTATGCCTACCGTCATCATTTTGTTCCTGCTAGCGATTGGCAATATCTTCCGCGGAGACTTCGGCATGTTCTATAACATGGTGGGCAATAACGGACTTCTCTTCTCGTCCACGGACGTCATTGATACTTATGTGTTCCGTTCGTTAACGGCCTCCAATGAGATCGGCATGTCTGCAGCGGCAGGGTTCTATCAATCCATCCTAGGATTCGCGACGATTCTGTTAGCCAACTATGCGGTGCGCAAATACGACAAGGATCGCGCCTTGTTCTAGAAAGGGAGGCTTGAGGTTATGAGTGCGACAACAGCAAATCCCGGCCGTTTCGGCCCGGAATTCCAGACTCGGCGAAGCAAGGGGAAATCTTCGGACCGTCTTCTGCTCGCGATTATCGGGTATACATTGCTAACGATTTTAGCGCTATTTTGCATCTTTCCATTCATACTGGTTATTTCATCCTCGCTGACCGAGGAGAGCCAAATTATTGAGCATGGCTTCCAAATCATCCCGACCCAATTTTCGCTGGAAGCCTACAGCATTTTATTCAAATATCCCGCGGATATGCTGAAAGCTTATGGGGTGACGATCAGTGTGACGTTGATCGGTACGGCGGCCGGACTATTTCTGACCTCGATGACGGCTTATGTGCTGTCCAGAAAGGACTTCAAGTGGCGCAACCAATTTTCCTTCTTCTTCTTCTTTACGACCTTGTTCAGCGGCGGGCTCGTTCCGTGGTACTTGATGATCGTCAACTATCTGCAGTTGAAGGACACATTGGTCGTGCTGATCGTGCCGATGCTGATGAACGTGTTCTATATCATCGTCATGAAGTCATTCATGAGCAGCATTCCGGAAGCGATCACGGAATCGGCAAAAATCGACGGGGCCAGCGATTTCTTGATTTTCCTGAAGCTGATCATTCCGCTTTCGAAGCCAGCGCTGGCGACGATCGGCCTATTCATCGCTCTGGCCTATTGGAACGACTGGTATCATGCCCTGCTCTTTATTTCGAAATCCGATCTGATGCCGCTTCAGTACTATCTCTACAGGCTGTTAGGCAATATGGACGGCATGCGGAAGGCGATGATGGAATCCGGGGCGGCAATCAATCTTGAAATCCCGACAGAGAGCTTGAAGATGGCAATGACCATCGTGGCGACCGGGCCAATTCTGATCGCTTACCCGTTCATTCAGCGCTTCTTCGTGCAAGGGCTGACGATCGGTGCCGTCAAAGGATGACCTCAGGGAAACCTGGTTATCAATAAATAGCTGTACTCTTGATTACATTAATTGATTGGGGGAAAACATGCCATGATACAGACTAAAAAAATTGTAACGCTTCTGCTGACTGTTTTTCTGATGCTGGCAACGCTGCTGAGCGCTTGCGGCGGAGGGAAAAATGCGGCCGAAAATGAAGACGCCGCGAACGCAGGACAAGGAAACAACGGAGCAAACAGCACGGAATCTACGGATACGATCGATATATCAAAGGAAGTTAAACTGAAAATGCTTCTGGTCGGCGGCAAGCCGGTGGACTACGAAGAGGTTTTTGGCGAGCTGAACAAGCTGTTGAAGGAGAAAATCAACGCTACGGTGGAAGCGGAATTCCTCGACTGGTCCGACTGGACGCAGAAATATCCGCTGAAGTTCGCGGCGAACGAGGACTTCGACATCGCCTATACGGCAAACTGGGCATTTTACAATGATCAGGCGATCCGCGGCGGCTTTCTGGAGCTGACGGAGGATATGCTTGCGAAATACACGCCGAAAACGTGGGAGGCGCTGCCAGCAGCGGCGTGGGAGCAGGCAAAAGTATCCGGCAAAGTATACATGGTACCGCAAAACAGTAATGAAGTGGTAGATAAAGTGGTACTGATCCGCGAGGATTTGCGCGAGAAATACAATCTTGAGCCGGTAAACAGCCCGGAGACGTATGCAGCCTATCTTAAAACGATTGCAGCCAACGAGAAAGGAATGAATGCGTTCGGAGCCAAACCGGGCGACGGCTGGAAATGGCATGAGCTTGACGAGGTGTTGCTGGAGCAGCAAAACAACTGGAAGGTCGTTGATCCGAACGTGCCGTTTGCGTTCAAAATGGACGATCCGTCCGGAAAAGTGTTTAACGTCTATGATACGCCTGAATTTACGGAATTGCTGAAATATTATAAAGATCTCGTGGATAATGGGGTATGGTCGAAAAACGTCATCAGCTATAAAAATGACGTATGGCAGGACATGAAAGCTGGCAAATTCGCATCCCGTGCACAGAACCTGGGCACGCTTGCATTCAACGTGGCAGAACAGCGCCGGGATAAACCGGAATATAATATGGCGGTTGTCGACTTGACGCCGGATAAAATGAAGTCCGCTGCGGTTTCCACTCAAAACGGAATGGCGATTCATGCCACCTCCAAAAATCCAGAGCGTGCGCTGATGTTGATCGATCTGCTGCAAAATGACAAAGAAATTCACGATCTAACGATGTATGGCATCGTTGGCAAGCATTATGAGTCGGTGGGCGAAGACCAATTTACGCCTGGTCCGAGCTCTACGAACTACACTGGCTTCTCGAACTGGGGATGGAACTCCCTGCTGAACCGTACAGATACGACGTATCCGGAGGAAGCCGACGAAATGCTCAATCAGTGGCAGGAGCATGTATACCATTACTCTCTCGAGACCTACGTTTTTGACGACAGTAAGGTGAAAAACGAAGTATCGAACCTAGGGAATGTTATGCTGCGCTATGCGATTCCATTGGAATACGGCTTGATTCAGGATATCGAAAAGGGCCAGGCAGATTTGATCAAGCAGCTGCAAGCGGCAGGCATTGATAAAGTAGGCGCCGAGATGCAAAGTCAAGTTGATGCATTCTTGGCAGCGCAGTAATAAAACAAAGGTTCGAGCTGTCCCTAACGCTCTGTTTGGGGCAGCTTTTTAAATGAAATTAGGATTGGTCTTTGTATTTTTTTGGTGTCAGGCCGTAAGTGCGTTTGAACATGCGGATAAAATAGCTCGTCTCCATGCCGAGCTTCTCCGCCACGCTCTCCACCGTTATGTCGGGATTCTCTTGAAGGAGCTGGGTCGCCCGGCGCATCCGCAGCTGCAAAATGTACTGCTGGGGCGTCATGCCGTAGCTGGTCACAAATAAACGGTGAAAGTGTTGGGGGGAATAGCCAGCGGCCCTGGCTACGTTCGTCAGAAGCAGCCTTTCGTTGTAGTGGTCGTGGATGAGCTTTACTGCAGCTTGTAGAGCAGGCTGTGGGCTGCTTGAAGCGGCAACGCCCTTCAAGGACTTCTTGTCGCTAGTCTGCCCTTCAAGCAAGGAGATGGCCATGCCATAAATACGCTTGGAGGCTTCCCAGTATGATTGCTCCCCGTTCAGGCTGATGAGATGCCATAGCGATTCCAGTTGACTCCAAAGCAGCTCGAAGTTGGGCACCTGCAGGGCGGTCAGCATCAATTCGTGCATCTGATTCAGCAGCGGATTGGCTGCATGGCCGTCGAAGGCAACGAAGCCTAGATCCCAATTGTCTGTAGATTCCAGTGGGGAATAGGCGTGCGGGAGATTAGCCGGCAGGAGCAGCGCCGTACCGGGAGTCAACAAAAGATCGTCATGGCCTGGGATGCGGAAAATCCCTTGACCGCTGCGGGACAGGAACAGCTGATGAGCTGGGTAGCCTTCGGGCCGCTCGAGATGTTTTTGTTCATGGCTTCCGACGCAGTAAACGTAGAGCGGGAGGATTTTCTCCAAATTGGTGAACTCCGCAAGCAGGAAAGGCATCATCGTGAATGCGACCTCCATAATCAGAAAATAGGCATAATGCTCATCAGGTTAATGCAGAGGAAATGACTCAATGTTAAGATTGGACGATTTTTAGATGTGTATGTTCTATGAGTATAAACGGTTTTTGGTCTATTATCAAAGGTATATAAGTGAATATGACGATTTTACAAGGAGAGATACAACAATGGCGAAGAAATTTCCCCCGATCAGTGACAGGCTTCCCGTATTGATGCACGGAGCGGACTATAACCCGGATCAATGGCTGCATGATCCTAAAGTGCTAGAGGAAGACATCCGCATGATGAAGCTGGCCAAATGCAACGCGATGTCGCTTGGCATCTTCTCCTGGGCTGCCCTTGAGCCTGAGGAAGGGGTATTTACGTTTGAATGGCTGGATCGGGTACTCGAATCGTTTGCGCAGAACGGTATTTATGCCTGGCTGTCCACGCCAAGCGGTGCGCGCCCGGCCTGGATGTCGGCGAAATATACCGAAGTGCTGCGGGTAGAGAAGAACCGCGTCCGGAATTTGCATGGCATGAGACATAATCACTGCTATACATCCCCGGTTTACCGGGAGAAGACAGCGATCATTAACGGCAAGCTGGCGGAGCGCTACGGAAACCATCCTGCCGTCATCGGTTGGCACATTTCGAACGAGCTGGGCGGGGACTGCCATTGCGACTATTGCCAGGATGCGTTCCGGACATGGCTGAAGGAGAAATACGGCACGCTGGAGAAGCTTAATTTTGCCTGGTGGACATCCTTCTGGGCCCATACGTATACCGATTGGAGTCAGATCGAGTCCCCTGCTCCTCACGGGGAAAATATGGTTCACGGACAGAACCTGGATTGGCGCCGTTTCGTGACCGATCAAATGACGGATTTCTGCGACCACGAAATCAAGTCCGTGAAGAAGGCGAATCCAGCCTTGCCGGCAACGACGAATATGCATATGACGGAAGGGCTGGACTACCGGAAACTGGCCAAAATTCTTGACGTCATTTCCTGGGATGTATATCCGACCTGGCATGATTATAAAAATGACATCGAGCTGGGTGCCTCGGTCTCGTTCTGGCATGATCTGTATCGTTCGCTGCAGCAGAAGCCATTCCTGCTGATGGAGAGTACGCCGAGCCTGACAAACTGGCAGCCGATCAGCAAGCTGAAGCAGCCGGGCATGCATAAGCTGTCCTCCCTGCAGGCGGTCGCTCACGGCTCGGATTCTGTGCAATATTTTCAGTGGCGCAAGAGCAGGGGCTCCAGCGAGAAATTCCACGGGGCGGTCGTGGATCACGTTGGGCATGAGCATACAAGAGTGTTCAAGGATGTCGCCGATTTGGGACGTACGCTCGCCGATATTTCGGAGATTGCCGGCACGCCGACTCCGGCGAAGACAGCGATTCTCTTCGATTGGGATAATCGCTGGGCTGTACAGGATGCGCAAGGACCGCGCAATTCAGGCATCCGTTACGAGGAGACGGTTATCGCGCATCACCGGGCGATTTGGGAGCAGGGCGTACCGACGGATATCATCGGCTCGGAGGATGAATTTAGCGGATATAAGCTGATCGTTGCTCCGATGCTGTACCTGTGCCGTGAGGAGACGGGCCGCAAGCTGGAGAAATTCGTCGAGAATGGCGGAACTCTGGTTACGACCTATTGGTCCGGTATCGTTGATGAGCATGATCTGTGCCATCTTGGCGGCTTCCCGGGGCCGCTGCGCAAGACACTTGGCATCTGGGCGGAGGAAATTGAAGGATTGTACGATCATGACCGGAATGGCGTAGCGATGGCCGAGGGCAATGAACTGGGCTTCACGGGCAGCTTCGAGTCCCATGAAATTTGCGAGCTGATTCATACAGAGGGCGCTGAGGTACTGGGAACCTATACGGACAGCTTCTATGCGGGCCGACCGGCACTGACGGTGAACCGCTTCGGACAAGGCCGCGCTTACCATATGGCGACGCGCCTGAAGGACGATTTCCTGGGCGAGTTCTACAAACAGATCGTTGATGTCGCAGGCGTTGAACGGGTTATTCACACAGAACTGCCTGCCGGCGTAACCGCTCAGGTTCGGACCGATGGAGAATCCGATTATGTGTTCGTGATGAACTTCAGCGGACAGGAGCAGCGCGTAAAACTGGATGATCGTCAATATGTGAGTATGGAAACGGGCGAAGCGTTGAGCGGAGAACTCACCCTGCCTGTTCATGAAGTAGTCGTACTGAAACGTCCGGCTTAAGCCGCAAGTCTGCCAATAATACTTGAAATTTGCATGTTAGCCTAACAACAAGCCGGAGCGAATGCCCGGCTTGTCTTCTTGTAAATTAATTTGCCCAAATTGCCCATTGAGAGGAGTTTGACGATGCAATATTCCATTCAAGCCAATATTATGCCTAAAAAAATAACCCCTTCAACCTTGAGGTTGGGTGGACGAAATCCGGCTGGAGACGAAATCGGCTTTACGAACTACTATATGGAGCTCAATGGAAGGCCATATTTTGCCATCTGCGGTGAATTTCACTACTCTCGCTACCCGGAAGCGAATTGGGAAGCAGAAATCAACAAGATGAAAGCATCGGGCATAAACATTCTCGCGACTTATATTTTCTGGAATCACCACGAGGAAATCGAAGGGCTGTACGACTGGCGGGGGAACCGCAACTTGCGGAAGTTCATCGAGCTGTGCCAGCGCAGCGGTCTTTACGTCATTTTGCGCATCGGGCCGTTCTGTCATGGGGAGGTACGCAACGGCGGATTGCCGGACTGGCTGTTTGGCCGAACGTTCGATGTGCGCTCGAATGATGAGGGTTATCTGCATTATGTCCGGCGCTTATACGCGGAGATCGGCCGTGAGGCGTCCGGGCTTATGTTTAAGGACGGCGGACCCGTTGTTGGCATTCAATTAGAGAACGAGCTTAACGCCGCCGCGGCGTTATGGGAGATGACGGCAAAGCAGGGAGACGAGTATTTAAGCGGAGGCAGCCGGGGCAGTGAAGGGGTGAAGCATATGCGGCACCTGAAGGAGCTGGCGATCGGGGCCGGGCTTGAAGCGCCGATTTATACGAGCACGGGCTGGGGCGGGGCCCCGGTGCTGGAGGATGAGGTGCTGCCGCTTTATGGAGGTTATGCCTATACGCCCTGGAGCATTAGCGCGCAAAATCCGCTGCAGCAGCCGACGCGCGAGTATATATACGACAGCTATCATGACGACGGGGTAGCCGGAGAATTTGCGCCGCCGTACCCGAAGGAGAAATATCCGTTTGCCTGCTGTGAAATGGGCGGGGGCATGCAGACCTGGTATTTGTCCCGCTTTCAGGTGGAGCCGGAGAGCGTATCGGCCATGAGCCTGATGAAAATTGCGGGGGGCTGCAACTTTATCGGGTATTACATGTTTCATGGCGGAACAAATCCTGTAGGACAGAACGGTTATTTGAACGAGAGCACGACTCCGCGGATTACTTATGATTTCCAGGCCCCGATTGGGGAATTCGGCCAAATCCGGGAATCGAACCATCGGCTTCGTCTGCTGCATTATTTCTTGAGAGCCTTCGGGGAGCGATTGGCTCCAACTTCGACAGTTCTGCCGGAAGGGGCGGCAGGGATTGCGCCGGACAATACGGAGACGCTTCGGTATGCCGTGCGTACCGATGGAAGCTCGGGATTCGTTTTTGTGAACAATTACCAGGACCATGTCGAAATGAAGGAGCATCGAGACGTTCAATTTGACATTCAGCTGCGGGAGGGAAGTATTCGCTTGCCGCAGATTAATACGTTGACGATTCACAAAAACGCTTCGTTCATACTGCCGTTCCAGTTCGACTTATCCGGCCTGCTTCTCCGTTATGCTACAGCACAGCCTGTAACGGTGATGAGTACCGGGAAGCTAAACACTTATTTCTTCGCCATGCCCGAAGGGGTAGATGGAGAATTCATGCTGGCGGCGGACGGGATAACGAGTGCCGAGACCGATGCGGGAACGGTTCGGCGGGAAGAAGACGGAAGCTATTGTATCGTCGTGCCTCATCATGTATCGGCTATGATTCGCATTTATCGTACGGACGGCAGCGAGACCCGCATTTATGCGATGTCATCCAAGGAGGCTTCTATGCTGTGGGAAGTGGAAACGGGTACGGGAGGAGTCGAAGATGAATCGGTCACAGCCGTGGCCTCGACAGCAGGTAGAGGCAGAAGACGCATACTGTTCTCGGATACCCCGCTTGCCGGAACCGCGTACGGATTAGAGTTTTTCAGTTATGGTGCGAATGAATTTTCATTCCGGGAATATACGGATGAAAGGAACAAGCAGGAATGGCTGGCCGATGGAGAGGGCTGCCGGATTGCGGCCGAACGGGATGGCTGGTTTGAAAACTGTCATATACAGATCCCGGCCAAACCCATTACAATGGAAGTGAAGCGCATTCATGATCATAAGCTACTGATTTCCCTGGACCAACGTATCCTGGTGGATGCCCAGGATGTTCTTCTTAAGATCGATTATACGGGAAATGTCGGCTATGCCTTTTCGGAGGGCAGGCTGTTCCACGACCATTTCTATAATGGCACCCCGTGGGAGATTGGCTTGTCACGATTCAATGAAGCTATTCGAGGCGGGGAAATCGTATTGGAAACGACGCCGCTGCGCAAAGGCGTCATCAATGTAGCACAAGGCGCGGCCATGGCGGTCGAGCAGTTGTTCGAGGGTGAGCAGACGGCGGAATTTCACCAGGTAACAGCCGAGCCGGTGTATCGCGTCGCGGTTAGGATCAGCATGGATGAGTTGTAGTGAGTCGGGTGAATGAGTTGTAGGCATTCAGCGAATGAGGTAGAGATTGAGGTAGAGAGTCGGATGAAAGAGTTGTAAGAGTTGTAAGAGACAGGAGGAATTCAATATGCACAATGTTGAGCAGACGATGAAAAAATTGCAGACCAGCAAGGGCAAAGCATTACTAACTAAAATGTACGGTGAAGGACAGTTGGCGGATCAGATTGCCCGTTACAGCGGTTTGGTACAATCCTATAAGAAGAATTTCGGAGACGGCGAGCTGGCCTTGTTCAGCGCGCCTGGCCGTTGCGAAATCGGCGGGAATCATACAGATCATAATCATGGAAAGGTGCTGGCGGGCAGCATTAATCTCGACACGATTGCCGCGGCCGTAAAGGTGGACGAGCCGGTTATTACGTTCATTTCGGAAGGTTATGATGGGAAGTTCGAAGTTGATTTGACGCAACAGGAACCAGTTGCGGACGAGGCCTCAACCTTGTCATTGGTTCGTGGTATGGTAGCAGGCTTCAAGGAGATGGGCTGTGAGGTCGGCGGCTTTAAAGCCTATATTTCAACAACGGTCATTCCCGCATCCGGGCTCAGTTCCTCGGCCTCGTTCGAAATGCTGATCGGCAGTATTCTGAATACGTTCTATAACGAATCTAAATTGGATGCCGTAGCTCTGTCCAAAATCGGCAAATACGCCGAGAACAAGTACTGGAACAAGCCTTCTGGATTGCTCGATCAAATGGCTTGCGCTTACGGCGGACTCATTACGATCGATTTCGCCGATCCAGAGCAGCCTGTCGTTCAGCCTGTAAACTATGATTTCCAACACAGCGGCTACTCTCTGGTTATCGTCAACACTGGCGGCAACCATGCCGATTTGACGGAGGATTACGCCGCGGTGCCAAATGAGATGCGGGCCGTAGCCAAGGCGCTTGGCGCCGAGGTCTGCCGTGATTTGACACCGGAGGACATTTACCGCAATCTAAACTCCCTCCGCGAACAATGCGGGGATCGGGCGGTGCTGCGGGCGCTGCACTTTTTTGCGGAGAATGACCGGGTAGATGCCCAGGTTGAAGCCTTGCAGGCCGGACAATTGGACAGATTTCTGGAGCTGATCACGGATTCCGGAAACTCCTCATGGAAATGGCTGCAGAACTGCTACCAGGAGACAGACGTCCGCCATCAAGGCATTACGGTGACGCTGGCGCTGACGGAATCCTATTTGAAGTCGATCGGCAAAGGAGCCTGCCGGGTCCATGGCGGCGGGTTCGCCGGGGTAATCCTGGCGATTCTTCCAAATGAAGAGGCGGCCAAGTACGCCGAGTTCATCAAGGACACGATCGGCACCTCGACATTTATTATCAATGTCCGGGAGCAAGGGGCCATCTGTTTGGATTTGGAAGGCTAGCAGACGAGAAAACAATAGAGGCGGCAGTCATACGAAAAATGATCGTTGATCAATATGGCCAATGATGATTATACGGTTAAAAGCATCTTGAGGTACCAGCCAGGCTTGATGAGCCTGGCTTCTTTATTTTACTAAGCTGACTAAGCAAGAATAAGAGCTTGTAACTGCAGATGAAATATTCGGTAATTTTTGCTTTAATTAGGACTAATCTCTTGAATGGTATAGGCTGGGCCGTTATCCTGGGACCTTATTATGGGTCAAGTTATCTATGGAACAAATCCCTTCCGTGTAGTAATATAGTTGTGCAGTAAAATATACCCATGTGTATTTATGGGTATTTTTTTGTAAATTTTTTGGAAGAGGTGTAGTTTGTGCGACGCTTGTTGATAGTTTTCTTTGCAATGATGTTAGTATTAACAGGGTGCTTCGGAGGTGCTGGAACCGATGCGACATCGAAAACGGATGGAGCAGCTCAAAATAGCCCGAAGCTGGTTAATGCAGCCAGCTTGACCGTTCTCGATATTAAGAAGAAATATGGAGCAGAAACGGACAAGTCCTTAATGCCAATGTACAACGTGGAGAGGGACGAGGTTTTTACATTCAAATTCAAGAGCAAGTTTGAAGATCAGCTCCCGTCGGAAATTATTTCAGTACATACGGATGTCAAAGCGCTTGAACAAAGCAAAATTTTAGCATCGATTAATTTTACGAGCTTTTCTGAAGCGGATACGCTTGAGGTAAAGTCCTTGGACAGCATTCTAACCTCCTATGATACAGCGGGAGGGTTGCGTGCGGGATGGGGAAATGCGCCGATTTATTATATTAGAATTAACTATGATTTGGACGCATCTACGCCAACTAAATTGGAGAAGCCGATTATTGTTCCATTCACGATTAAATCCGAGCTTCCAGTTCCTACTTTACGATCCGAGCTTATGACTAACGGTGATTTCAAGCTTGTATGGGATGAGGTAGAAGGGGCAACCTCTTATCGCATTTATAACCGGAACACGATAGGAGATCTATTGACCATCGAAAATTTACCTGTGAACGGACCGGAAGAGGGATATGCGGGAGGTTACCCGAACCTTACGAGAGAGGTCGAAGAGACCGAACTGACGTATTTTATGACCTATCTTGAACCAGATAAACCTGATCCGGAGTATCAAACCGTACAAAACTCAGGAGTAAACGGAGAATATTATGTAACTGCAGTAAGCGGGGATAAGGAATCAAATTTTAGCAACGTTGCAACCACTTATGAATTCAGTTCCAGGCTGCCTTCAAAATGGACGGGGAATTTTTCCTTTGAAGATTTTAACGATATTTCAGAATTGCCGATCACAACAGAGGTAACATATATCGACGGGTCAACAGGCATGCGAAACATTATTTATGACAGTGATATCGAGATTTCCGAGTATGGGACCAGGGTCGGCTTTTCAATAGAAGGAACGATTTTCAGAGGATACGTATTTGTTCGCAATATGACGGAAGCGGATATTGCCAAGTTAAATGAAGGCAAAGGGGCAGAAGCGAGCTCGGGTTTCATCGAACCTAAAAATACAACGGATTATGTCCCATCCCCTGATGTACCGACAATTATCGAGGAAGCGGACCCAGAGACCAAGCAAGCAGAGCCCGGCAGTATAACGGATAATCAAATCAATAATACCGAGAAAAAGGTGGAAGAAGGCAACAAGAAGACAGTAAATGCTCCGGAATTGGTTAAAGATGTGGAGATCAACGCCGATTCTGCCGTTGAGGAATATTTGGCTTTGAGCATGATGAATGCGGAAGAGGAAATCTCTTTAATGGCTTTTCCTGAAGTGCAGAACTTTGAGGTGTTATCCGATGTATTGAAAAAAGCCATGTACCAAAATCCTCTTGTGCTGGGGGTAGACAGCTTTGGTTATGATTACAGCACACTTACCTTGAAAGTTCGTTATGAGGATAGCGCCGAATCTATTAAGAAAAAGCAAGAAGAGATTATTGCTGAAGCCAAGAAGATCGTTTCTTCTACGATTCAGGCGGATATGTCGGTCGAACAGAAGCATAAGGCCATTTATGATTATTTAAATGATCATACGAAATACGACGATGACGCCTTAGCGAATGCCGAAGCGAATGAATTCAAGGAAGTGGATCCCAAGTATTACGACTCTTTCACCACTTACGGCATCATGGTCAAGAAGGTAGGCGTATGCGCCTCCTATGCTTCCGTCTACAAGCTGCTGAGCGACATGGCAGGAATGGAAAGCGTAGTCGTTACGGGGGACATGAGAGGCATACCGCATGCCTGGAACAAAGTGAAGCTTGATAACGGCTGGGTACACGTAGACGCTACAAATAATGAGACGAACAGCGGCATACCTTATCTCCTGTTCAACACCAGCGATGAGACGGCAAGATCGCTGCAGTTTACGGTAAATAAGGACTTTTGGCTCGATAGTGAAATTTCACAATTCGTGGCGAAGGATGACTCTAAAGATTACTATAAAGCAAATGGTTTAGAGGTAACGTCTGCCAGTGAATTCGGAACCAAATTGTCGGAGGCGGTAAAGGGAGGCGAATCATTTATCGCGCTTCGGCTAGCGGGGCGAGTGGATGAGGACACCCTTATGGATGAAGCTGTAAATGCTCTAAAAGATTTACCACAGGATAAATTAGAGAATGCTATAATGGGCAGCTTAAGCAATTATATTTATGTTCAATATTAGAGCGTGATAGCGATATGAAAAGAAAAGGGCTTTCTCAACCATCGGAATCGGCGGAGAGAAAGCCCTCTTTGTTGTAACGGCTCAGCTTGGACCAAGAGTATATGGACCTAAAATTCGTGTACACTCGCTCAACGATGAAGCATCGGGCTGTTCAGCACTTTATATTCCTTGGCGCTGACTCCGCATAATTTGCTGAAATAGGCGGAGAAATACTTGTAATCCTTGTACCCTACGAGTTCGGCGATTTCATAATATTTCAGATCGCTGTCTAGAATAAGTTCCTTCGCTTTTTCGATGCGAATACGGTTCACCCATTCTTTGAAGGAATAGCCGGTTTCGCTTTTGAAGATTCTGCTTAAGTAGCCGGTGGAAATGTAAACGGCCTTGGCGACATCGGTTAGTTTGAGATCCTTGTTATAATTCTGGCTGATATAATCCAGTGCGGCCGCAAACTGCACATTTTTATAATCCGTCTCGATGTTTGGCTTGGCCAGGCTCAGCATCAGCTCAATAATTTCCTCCGGTGTTTCTGTTTCAGCAACAATTTCTGCCGTTTTGCGGGCGTCATTTTGCCTTTCCATTACCGCCTCCATCAATACGATAATCCGGTTTACCGATTCCAGAAAACGCGACCTCGAAACGGTATTTTGGCGCATAAACTCGGCGTATTCTTGGATAGCGCTTTCAATATGGGCAGCATTTTTGGACAATACCGCAGCGATGACCTTGGACTCGCTATTACGCACTTCACTTAGCCCAACATTCGGAAATACATCTTTTGGCGCAACCTCCATATATTCCTGCTCCGTGTTCCAGAAGCAAGCATCCAGTGCACTGTCTAGCAGCGCATAGGAGCCAGAGAGCTTGTCCAGCGACTTGATGCGGTTCATTAACACCATACTGTTGCCGAAAATATAAGGCTTGAGATTGGCGAGCGCCTTGTCCATAACTTCCTCCGAAACACCCTGTGCATCGACATTCAGCACCGTCACAAGCTTGTCATCGTCCATGAAGAATACGAAGGGTTCGAGCTCCTGAAAGGCCTGCACAAAATGGTTGCACACCAGCCAGTCGTCGTTAGCAACGCAGCGGGCGAGCAATATGGAATAGCAGGGGCCTGACAGCGGCAGATCCAGTTTTTCGGCCTTTTTCTGAAAAGTGTTCAGCGGGGTTTCGTTTTTTAAAAATTTCGCAAACAAGGCGGACTTAATCAAATGCTGATTTTCCTTATAAATCGTCTGCATCAGCGCCTGGCGTCCAAACGCTGCATTTTCTTCCGAAATTGCATCCTTTGCCCGGAGTGCAGCCTCCAATATTTTGCCGGAATCGGCATTTTTCAAGACGAAGGAGCTTACCTTCACTTCAATCGCCCGGGTAAAATTCTCCGTATTGCCATACGCAGAGAGGATAATCACCTTCGTGCGCGGCAAATACTCATTTAATTTTCTGGCCAGCTCAATTCCGCTCATGATCGGCATCTGGATGTCTGCAAAAACGATATCGGGGGAGAGCTGAATAGCCAGCTTCAAGCCGTCTTCTCCGTTAGCCGCTTCTCCGACAATTTCCATCCCATGCTCCTCCCACGGAATCGTATAGCGAATTCCCTGACGGATAAATGCCTCGTCGTCAACGAGCAGGATTTTTATCATGTCTTCAGCCCCTTTGTTTTTCATTGTTGTAGTCCGAAAGCGTAATTTCATGGGCATCGGCATCTTCATCCCTCAGCTTTTGCGTAATTTGGAAGACGCTGAATCCGTTACGCAAAAAACAATCAAGATGAAAGCCCCTTCCGTTCTTCAGAGCGATTCGCTCCTTAATGTTTCGTAAAGCAAATCCTCGCATGCCGCTGCCCTCTTCCTCCAGCAGGCGGTTAATTTCGGCGACGTCCACTGGAGTGCCATTATTCATGACCTCGTATACGAGCGTATTATCGTTTTGGTAAATTCGAACCTTTACGATGCCATGGGTGCTGTTCTTCAGACCGTGGAGCAGTGCATTTTCGACCAGCGGCTGCAGTAAAAGGCGCAGGACGTAATAAGACTTTAAGTGCTCCGGACAATCGATTTCGAACACGAACTGGTCGCCGTAACGAATCCGTTGGATATGGATGTAGCAGCTTAGATGCTCTAGTTCTTCCGCCAGTGTCACCATGTCACCGTTGTTGGGGGAGAGCGTCATGCGCATCATTTTTGACATATTCGAAACCATGGAGCTGACATTTTTGGTGTCGCCCATCTCAGACATCCAGTAGATCGTGTCGAGCGTGTTATATAAAAAATGGGGGTTGATCTGCGTTTGCAGGGCGCTTAGCTGCGCTTGCTGTAATTTCAAATTCCCCATGTAGACTTCCTTATACAGAAAGTCCAGCCGCTGTGCCATACGGTTGAAATTGTTGGCTAGCACCGCGATTTCATCATTTCTCTTCACGTCGATGCGCACGGAGAAATCCTCATTGGAGATCGACTTCATGCGCTTGCCTAGCTTGACGAGCGGGGCCGTAATAATCTGGGAAAAAGTGAAGGACAATAGCAGCGTAAACAGGAGCACTAGCACCACCGTAAGCGACAAGCCCTTAAGAAGCGTTTCCTTAATAATGGTTAGAATATTCGGTTTTACAATGCTGTATAAAACGAATGGGGTTCGTTCTATTTTATGGGCGGAAATGAAGTATTGCCCGTTGATCTGCGTATTAGCCGAGCTGGAGGCCAGCTTGAGAAGATGCTGGTAGGAAATAACCTCTTTCAGATTGGCGTAGCTTTGACCGGAACTTGTATCCACAAGGAGTTTGTTATTTTCATCAATTATAAAATAGGAAACATCGTGGTTGATCCGATCCGACATCAGGGTATCGATAAGCTGCTTCCGGCTCATAGCGATTTTGATAAAGCCAATCTCCTCAGATAAATTGCTCGGATTTCTCAGCAAACGTGTTAAAGTAATATGGCTGTAAGATTCCTTCGGTGAATCCTTCAGACTGGAAACGTCGCGGTAATCCCAATAAGGCCTTGATTCTCCAGTACGCGCAGCTTCCAGCTCTTCCTTCGATATTTTTAAAGTAATGCCTACATTAATGGAGGCTTGATCTCGCGAAAGGAGAGAAATGCCACGAATGCCGTTGGAAAAACCGTAGGGCATGGAGAGCAAAATGCTATTGGCATTGCTGGTCAGCGTGAAATAGTTCTCATCATCCTTCGGCTTACTTAAGAAGGCTTTCAGATTCGTTTCCATTAATGGATAGGTTGTAAGATCCATCGCATCGGTAAAAAATTGATCCGCGCTTTTCCCGATTCCATGGATATGGTTCGAAAAAAGCGCTTGCAAATCTTTTTTTGTGCTCTCATAAAAGATGTTGATGGCTACGGAATAAATCGTAAGAATCGGGATCATCACGAGGCAGATGAAGAACAGCATAAGCTTTTTACGCATGGTCACAGGGCGCACACTCCCCCCTTGATGTTATGAATTTATTCTGTCATTGCAATGGACAGGTGTCAATTGTCCTATGCTAATTTAATGAGATGGTCATTTTTTACGATAAATATCAAATTTTAAGGATATTGTTCGCAACAAGGGAAAGGTTGATTCGATTTTTCTTTCGATGAAGACAAAATACGAGGATAATGAAGACAAGAAAGCGGATACAAAATGAATCTCACGTCTTCTATAGTTAGGTTATGAAATCAAATAACATTTGGAGGGGCAATATGAAAAAGAAAAAGATCATTCAAATCATCTCATTTCTGGCAGTTCTCTCGCTGATCCTTTCTGCCTGCGGCAGCGGTGGAAGCGGCAATGGCTCGACCCCCGGAAATTCTAGCGCAGGCGGGGCAAAGGGAGAACAGATTCAATTGACCTTCTCGCACTATTATTTGGAGGAGGAACGTCCCACAAGCGCAGAAATGGACAGCTATATGACACTGGTTGAAGAGTGGGAAGCGAATAATCCGAATGTCAATTTGGTTCAGTCGGTGATGTCGCAGGCGGATTATTCGACAAAAATCCAGGCGCAGGCCGCCGTTAACGAAATCCCGGACATCTTCTTCTTAAAAGGTTCTTGGGTAAGCAACTTTGCAAACAACGACATGCTGATGCCGATCAACGACTACTTGGACAAATATGAACACAAGGACAAGTTCCGCAAAGGCGTGTTTGATGCGGCTACGCGGGATGGCAAGATTTACGGTATTCCGAATCAGCTATCGATCACCTCGGTTGTTTTTTATAACGAACAAATGTGGAAAGAAATCGGCTATGACCGTTTTCCAGACAATTGGGAAGACATTTATAAGGCCGCTGAGAAATTTAATGAAAAGGGAATCTCCGCTATCGCACTTGGCAACAAGGACAAATGGCCGGCCGAATCCAGCATCCTTTCGACTATGGGCGACCGTTTCACAGGCACCGATTGGACGAATTCGATTATAGCACGCGACGGCAGCGCGAAGTTTACCGACCCTGAGTTTGTAAGCGCACTTGATCAGATGCAGAATATTGCCACCAACAAAGTATTTAACCCTGACTTCAATATCATCTCCAATGCACAAGCCGAGGAATATTACGCACAGGGCAAGGCGGCTGCTACCATTGACGGCCATTGGGCGCTTAGCTACCTGCTGTCCAATGCCTCGGAGGAAGTGCTAAGCCAGACCAAGGTTGCGATCCTGCCGCCAGTTGATGGTGGAAAGGGCGATAATAATACGATTTCCGGCGGTGCGGGCTGGTATGTTGCCCTCAACAAAAATCTGGAGGGCGCGAAGCTTGATGCAGCTATGGACTTTTTGTTCAGCACGGCGGGTTATGACTTTTCCAGAGTTTATGCCGAAAAATACGGCATGACCGGTCCAAGCCTAATTGATGGCACCGATTTGACGGAGTTCCCGCAGTTGACGCAGGATTTTGCCGCATTGACCGGCTCCCTGACGTTTACGCCGATCTACGACATGCTGATGGAAGGCGCAATTATCGAAAGCATGAATACAGGTCTGCAGGAAGTGCTGAACGGTACGAAAAAGGGCCAAGAGCTGGCCGCGCAGCTTCAGTCCGGGCAGGACAGCCTGTAACCGCAGCGATGGATCAAGCTGCTGGCATCACTGGCGTGCTGGCAGCTTGCATCCATGCGCTAATTAAGGAGGAAGCAGCTATATGAACCAAGCAATTCGTCCTTCAAGGAAGGCTTTCATATTGTACATGCTGCCGGGCTTTATCCTATACACCTTTATCGTATTTGTTCCGATCGTTCTGGCCTTTTATTACGGGTTCTTTAACTGGTCGGGCGGGACGAAGATGACTTACATCGGTTTGGATAATTTTATAGCACTGGCTAAGGACGACATTTTCATCCAATCTTTTGTCAACAACATCTATCTTACGGTGCTGTGCATTGTCGGACAGATCGGCTTCGCCTTCTTGTTCGCTATACTGCTGAATACAAGAGGCGTCAGATTCAAGGCCTTTCACAGAACGATGTCTTACTTTCCGTCGGTATTATCGGCGGTCGTGATCGGCTTTATTTGGACGATGCTCTATGACTACAACTACGGTCTGATCAATATTTTTCTCAAGCAAATCGGAAAGGCAGACTGGATTCAGCCCTGGTTGAACAACGAGAGCCTTGCGTTGACACTGGTTGCGATTCCCCTGATTTGGCAATATATCGGCTATTACATGATCATCATCCTCTCCGCTCTAGCTTCCATTGACCCGCAGGTACTTGAAATGGCGGAAATCGACGGGGCGAACGGCTGGAAGAAGGCGATCCATATCACGCTACCGCTCGTAAAGAACACGCTGATCGTCTGCGTAACGCTCTGTATCGCGGGGACGATGAAGGTCTTTGACCACATCTATGTGATGACCGGCGGAGGGCCGGGAACCTCAAGCAATGTGATGGCGCTAAACGCTTATAAGACGTCCTTCCTTAGCTATAAGATGGGTTACGGCAGCGCGATGTCGATCGGCATTCTGATTCTGAGCCTGGTATTTATCGCCGGAACGAGATGGCTGCTGCTGAGCTTTACGAAGGACAAGGAGGTGTGAGTGATGGGGGAGAGCAGTAAACGCCGTTTTTTATCCGGGCTAGTCTCAAATCTGGTTTTGGCCGTTTTCTCCATTACCTGCATATTTCCAGCGATATGGCTATTCTATTCATCGCTTAAAGGGAAGGCCGAGTTTTACGCCAACCCGATATCTTTGCCGCACAGCCCGAACTTTCAGCAGTACATTGCGATTCTAACCAAAAGCAAAATTTTGCTGTGGATGGGCAACACCATCCGGAATAGTGTGCTGTCGCTGGCGATTATCCTGATTCTTGGCTTTATTATCGGATACTTTCTTTCCCGCTTCCGGTTTAAAGGGAAAAATGCGCTTTACAATTACTACCTGCTCGGGATGCTTGTTCCGATTCATGCTCTAATGGTTCCGATGTACGTGCTGTTTACGAAAACCGGGATGGGCGATCAATGGTACACGCTGATTTTGCCGTATGCGGCCTTCGGTTTGCCGATTGCGATTTTCCTGGTAGAGAGCTATGTGCGAAGCATTCCTATTGAAGTGGAGGAAGCCGCCAACATTGATGGCTGCAGCTTCCATCGCACTCTGTTCAGCATCGTGCTTCCGATGTGCCAGCCGATTCTCGTTACCGTCGGCATCATTCAATTTTTTATCGTATGGAATGAATTTACGTTTGCGCTGATCTTGATCAGCAAGGAGACCCTGATGACCGTGCCTGTCGGCATTACGCTGTTTAAAGGACAGTTCGTTACCGATTATCCGAAAATGATGGCCTCGATGCTGATCGCTATTTTTCCCGCTATGGCTTTATATTTCGCGTTTTCCAAGCAGATCATCAAGGGCATGGTCGCCGGTTCGGTCAAGGGTTGATTCACATCAATGAAATAGGAAATACAACAATTACACATCAAGGATGGGGAGACTTATGAAAAGATTTGACTTAAACGACGCATGGCTTCTTCATGAGGCACCACTACACTGGGGCAGAGACAGCCTGGCGGCTGTGAAGGCTTTCAAGGAAGGCTGGTATTCCTGCTCGCTTCCGACGGATGTTCGTATTCCTCTCATCGAGCATGGCATTATTCAGGAGCCGCTTGAGTCCGATCATGCGCTCGCCAGCGAATGGATCGAACAGCGTTCCTGGTGGTACACCAAGGAATTCGACGGGGCGGGTATTGACTTTGACAGTGACATTATCGAGCTCGTCATCGAAACGATTGACACGAACAGCGATATTTTCGTAAACGATCAATATGTCGGAAGCCATCGCAACGTGCATTATCCTTTCGTTCGCAATATAAAGGACATTCTGACCACCGGGAAAAACACGCTTACGGTGCGCGTCACTACCGGGCTGGAGGACGTTACTGACAATGATCTGTCGGAGCTCAACTGGGCGACCTGCCGGGAATACGATAACGGCGGCAAAGACCGCGGCGACTATCGCCGTTCCTACGTAAGACGTCCGCAATATACAGTGGGCTGGGACTGGGGACCGCGCGTCGTTACCTGCGGACTTGGCGGAAATGCATACCTGCGCTGCGAGAAAGAGATCGCGGTTCGTGAGGTGAAGCTTGTTACCGTTAGCGCTGCCCAGACAGCCAAGCTTAAAGCGACCGTTAACATCGAAAACCTGGACATCATCGGGACGATTAACTGCGATCTGCAGATCGACATTTCTTATGACGGGCAATCCTGTGTGACGAAAAAGCTAGAGAATGTGCTTCTGACCTCTGGCACGAACTATTTTGACGTGGATCTCGAGGTGGAGAATGCCCGGCTGTGGTGGCCTGCGGGGCATGGCGATCACCCACTGTACGATGTGAAGGTATCTGCGGTGAGCGCGAACGCAAAAACTGAATATCCGGCATTCCAATTCGGCATCCGGACGGTTGAGCTGGATACGTCAATCCTGCGCGGCGAAGAGCGCAATTTCCGGCTGATCGTCAATGGCGTTCCTATTTTCAGCAAGGGGGGCAACTGGGTTCCAGCCGACTTCATCCACGCGCGTGTTACCGATGAGAAGTACGAGACCTTGATCCGCGAGGCGGTGGAAGCGAATTTCAACATGCTGCGCGTTTGGGGCGGCGGACTGTTTGAGCGGGATATATTCTACGATCTTTGCGACCGGAACGGCCTGTTGGTCTGGCAGGATTTCATGATGGCATGCTCCACATATCCTGATCACAAACGGGAGTTCCGCGACGAGATGCGAGCCGAGATGGATTATCAGACCAAGCGCTTGCGCAACCGGGCGTCCATTGCCTTGTTCTGCGGAACCAACGAGGTGCACTGGATCTTTAACAAATTTGACAACCCGAGATGGCAGATTGAGTTCAAGCATGAGAAGCAGTATGGCATGTATATCGCGAACATTCTCGCCAAAGAGATCATGTACAACAATTGCTCTCATATTCCTTACTGGAACAGCTCGCCATACGGCGGGGCGCTTCCGAACGACGATTCGGTCGGCGATGTCCATCGCTGGCATAACGCCTTCATGAGCCTCAATATGGACGAGCGGATCGAGCCGATGGACTTCGATACGGTGAACTCCAAATTCGTGAGTGAGTACGGCTTCGTCGGCCCTTGTTCTCTGGAGAGCACGAAGAAATATTTGGGCGGGGAAGAGATCGATTTCGACAGCGAAGTATGGCAAATGCACTGCAATGTGTTTGAAAAAGGCACAGTCGTCACGGGCATCGCTAAAAACTACCTTGACCGCACCGACAATTTGTCCATCGAGGACTATCTATTATACGGCGGTATGGTGCACTCGCTCATGCTTGAGTATTCGCTGGAAGCGATCCGATTCAAGGAGGATTGCGGCGGCGCGTTGTTCTGGATGTACAATGATGCCTGGGGCGAGGTCGGTTGGACGATCATTGATTATTATCTGAGCCGCAAAATCCCGTATTATGGCGTAAAACGCGCTTTGGCCCATACGAAGCTGTCGATGCGCGTGGTGGACGGAAACGTCGTTGTTCAGGGGATGAACGATACGGCAGAAAAGGTGAGTTTCCAGGCGGAATACGGTTATATTTCGTTCGACGGAACGGTTCGGCAGACGAGAACGCTGGAGATTTCTCTTGAGCCGCACAGCAGGGTTTACCTGCTTACGGAGAAGCTGCCGGATCAGGACTACACCAAAGGCAGCATGATGCTGATTCCTGATTCCGATACGGTGAGCTCGATATCCCTGCGGACAGGCGATATGAAAACGATGGTATTCGACTCGTCTCCGCTTGAAATCGTCAGCGATGAGCAAGTCGGAACGGATCGCAAAATTACGCTGACCAGCAAGGGCTATGCACACGGCGTATACGTTGCGGGCGGTTATGACTGCTCCGACCTCTACTTCGATCTGCTGCCGGGTGAGGTCAAGACGATTACTGTCTATTCTGCGGGCAGCGAATCACTTAAATTTGCTTCGGTCAGATAAATAGGAAACGAGGAGGGTGCGGCCGCTATGAAAAAATCAGTCTATCAGCATTTTAAGCCCATGATTCTGGATTATTACGACAAGGCCCATATCGTGCTGACCGAACAGGAAAAGGACAATTTGGAGATCGCCGACTTCGGGCTGGATCAATTCGCGCAGGTGGGGCTTTCCATCGTCACCTTGATCAATACCGACCGCTGCTGTGCGAAGGAGATGGTGCTTTTGCCTAGACAGACCTGTCCCGAGCATAGACACCCGGCGATTCCCGAGCTGAATTATCCGGGCAAAGAAGAGACCTTCCGCTGCCGCTACGGCACGGTGTACCTGTATGTGGAGGGAGAGCCCAGCTCGCATATTCGCGGTGTTCTGCCGGAGAGCGGCAAAGAGCATTACTCCGTATTCCATGAAATCGTGCTGAAAGAGGGCGAGCAATATACGATTTATCCGAATACGAAGCACTGGTTCCAGGCAGGCCCGGCAGGTGCGGTCGTATCTGAATTCAGCACCAGGAGCCTTGACGAATATGACATTTTTGCCGATCCCCGTATTGACCGGATTCCTCACATTGAGGACTGATGAATTGTAATAATAACGCAAGATGGAGGCGTTTCTGTTGAATAATCGTGCAGCATTTATGACCGGCCTGAAGCAAATGGAAATCCGTGAAATTCCGGTGCCCGAGCCGAAAGAGAAGGAGGTGCTCGTCAAGCTTGAATACGTCGGCATTTGCGGATCGGACGTGCATTATTACGAACATGGCAAAATCGGCGACTTCATTGTTAACGGCGATTTTATCCTCGGGCACGAGTGCGCGGGCACGGTCGTCGCTATCGGTAAGGGCGTCAAGCAGCTGCAGGTAGGAGACCGCGTAGCTCTGGAGCCGGGCGTGACCTGCGGGCAATGCGAATTTTGCAAAAGCGGGCGCTACAATCTTTGCCCCGACGTTGAATTTCTCGCTACGCCGCCCTTTCATGGCTGCTTTGAAAACTACATTGCATTTCCGGAGAACATGGCGTTTAAGCTTCCTAGTCCTATTACGACTAGAGAGGGTGCGCTCGTCGAGCCCCTTTCAGTTGGCATGCACGCTGCCAAGCAGGGCGGCGTCACGCTCGGCAGCTCCGTGGTCATTCTTGGCGCAGGCTGCATCGGCCTGACGACATTGCTGGCTTCCAAAGCTTTTGGCGCTATCGACATTACTGTTGTGGACGTCATTCAGAAGCGGCTGGATAAAGCGATGGAGCTTGGAGCAACGCGAGTCATCAATGCGGCCGAGATAGATGCGGTCAAGCTGATTTACGAGTTGACGGACGGCGTCGGCGTGGATATTGTGATGGAGACTGCAGGAGCGGTAAAAACAGTACAGCAGACGGCATACATGGTCAAGCGGGGCGGGACAGTCGTCCTGGTCGGCATGGCGCCGCAGGATATTATTGAATACAACTTCGCCAAGCTGCTGGGTAAAGAGGCTGAGATCAAAACCGTGTTCCGCTACCGGAACATCTATCCGCAGGCGATCAAGGCCATGGCCGAAGGGATTATCGACGTGTCCGGCATTGTGACCCACGAGTACAGCTTCGATGAAATTGCCGAGGCGTTTGACGTCAATATCAACCGGAAAAACGACGTCGTAAAAATCGTTATCAAAATCGATTAATTTAGTAAGGTAGATGTAAGGGGTTGTCCCGAAGGTAGTTTTTTCCACCAGGCGGTGCTTCGCTGCATGACGGCGGTCGGTCGACCAAAGCAGGAACAGATGAAACGGGCAACACGATTTCACTATTACGATAAAAGCGCAAGTTCTCGGGCTATATCAGGCCCGGAATTTGCGCTTTTTGCTTCATGGTGGCCCATTTGAGCATATTATCGATTTGCAAGTGAAAGCCTCCCGACCTCTAGGTTTACTTTGGGCAGGCCGCATAGCAGGAAGCGCCGAAATCCTCGATTTATAACTTTATAATGGCGAAGCTCTTTACATCGTATTCGCTTATGCTTACTTCTTACTGCTTACTACTTACTACTTACTGCCTTTTAACGCTTTTAATAGTTCAACCCTTGTCTAAATGGATTTATAGTAGTTAGTTTCTGCGGTCAAGAAGGAAATGTAAGTTTAAATGGATTTCATGTCGTTAAAATAAGGAAAATTGCCAATCATGGAATGGATTCTTAATATAGCTACATTAAATCCATCTAATCCCCTTAAGTATTCGTTTTGAGCATAATTAGATACATGAAATCCATTCCCTCGTATTTTAGGGATTATCTCACGAATGCTCAATCATTCGCAGGATTTTAACTTTCAAAAGTCAGGCAAAGCGAGTTAGGTTGGGACAGACGTCCGTCAGCGACATTTTCGGGCATGCGGGAACAGAAGTCGCACCAAACGACCTTCGTATGAGTGCTCTACTGCACGCTCCACATTAACCTTGGAGGTTCACCCTCCCATGTCTCAACGGGTCTGCGCCCTTACATTCCTTCGTTTTACCTGACCAAGGTGTGGAGACCGATTGCGTTTAGGTGACGGGTCTAGGCCCTTTTGGATTTCACACTCGGTTCTCTGTACGTTCTTTGCTTTGAAAATCCTGCAAATGAATCAACCCTCGTAAAATCGGGTAGTGTTCGGTTCATGACTGTAATACTCGGCAAACCCTATGCGGCCATGAGACTATGGGCTTCGGATCGGTACGTTTCTCCGCGTTGAGCCATACCGATCAATATACGGGACAGCTTACCGATCAGCTTGAAGATGGATGCATACTTCTTCATCCCCTTTTTCTGGTTATCCTCATGCCATCGCTTGAAGTCTGGATTTTGCCGTACAAGAGTAAGTACGCCTAAGAAAAAGTATTTTCGCAACATGCCGTCTCTGCGTTTGGAGAGCTTGATCTGTCCCTTAAACTTGCCGGAGGTACACTCAGCCAGGTTGAGGCCAGCACGTCGCAGGAGCTGGCGTCCAGCAGGAGCTGGCGTCCATGGTCATAATATCGAAGATCCCCGGCGCAGCCCAGTAAAGCCGCAATGGTGATAGTTCCGAGCCCTTCCATACTCCGTAGTTGCTTTGCCAATGGGATACTGTTAAGCAGAGCCTCCACTTCCTGCTGTATCTCACCCAGCAGACGTATCGTCTGTTCGTAGGCATCCAGCAACCGTTGTAAGTCACGGCGGGCTTCTTCTAGCACTCGCGTTTCGCCGATACTGCGCGTGGCTGCCTGAAGTAGTTGAACGGCTGTCGCTTTTCCGCTGACTCCGCCTGGACGCTTCATGCCTTGCTTGCGCCAACACTCAATGACGTCATCGGCACTCAAATTCCACAGGTCGGATGGCAGAGGGAACGCGCGAAGTGACGCCAGTGAGCGTAAAACCGTCCAATTCGGGAATACCTGTCTGAATTCGGGGAAGTACAGATCAACCCAGCGGATAATGCGATTTCCTAGGCTGGTGGATAATTTGACCCAGTATTCTCGATCGCTCATCGTTGTCTTAATTCGTTCGAAGATAGCCTCTTGCGGCGCGTAATCGGTGTAGAAGCCACGGCTGACGACATCAGCAATCGTCAGCGCGGCTTTCGGATCGTTCTTGGACGGACTATTGTCGCGATTTTCCTTGTTGCGATGCGTGGTGACCGGATTCACAAGTACGACCTCGATCCCCTGATGAAGTAGCCAATTCGCCAAGTTAAACCAGTAGTGCCCGGTCGGTTCCAGACCAATGATGAGAGACGGTAATTGGTGTTTACCTGAGCGTCTTGAATCCAGCGCAAAAGACGTTCGAAACCTTCGACGATATTCGGAAAGGAAAGATGGCGATAAGTGAGTACGCGTCCACGGAAATCGGTCATTTGTGCAGCGTGGGTATCTTTTGCAATGTCGATCCCCACCACCGCATGGTGATTAGTAATTCGTTCAATACGTTGATTCGTTACGTGATTTCTAGTAAACTTCATGGTAAGCGCCTCCTTGATGGGTTTTTAGGGCATTGACCCGTGACACCCCCATCATACGAGGCGTCCCTTTTTTTGTCGAACGCTAATTCTTAGCATCTACAGGAATGTTTATTGTATGACCTGTACGACAGGTTAGTATATCCAACAGTTTATATAAGGGGATTTAAAGAATAGGATGCAGGTAAAGGGGAAAATGGATTCCGAAGAAACAGAAAGCTTTTTGAAAGAAGGGGGCCTCAGCCATCTATGATCACTTTCGGGACAGCCCCTTACTTCCTTCCTGCCTCCCTGGAAAAGAATAACGAATCGCAGGAGTTCACGTCCGCCTTTGGAAGCCATTTGTCACATCAAAGTCTAATCCATAACAAATGGCGGACAACAGCGGCCCGCAGATCGTAATTCTTTTCCACTCATTTTGAAAAAACGATATCGGAAGCATCCTTGGTGCTGAAGGATTTATTTCTTCCTGCCCAGGAAAAGAATAACGAATCGCAGGAGTTAACGTCCGCCTTTGGGAGCCATTTATCACATCAAAGTCTAATCCATAACAAATGGCGGATAACAGCGGCCCGTAGATCGTTATTATTTTCCCCTCATTAAGAGGTTGTCAAAAAGTCAATTTTTGATCACGAAGTAAAACAGGGAGTGTACTCGACATCGAATCTTGAATTCAGCTGAGACTTCCAGTGCTCACGTAGGTTTCTCCTACGCTCCGCTCCTCAGCCTCTAGCTTCATCCAACCTTCTCGGTGCTGAAAGACTTACTTTTTGAACACTTATTCTATATAAACGGATTGTCGCGATAATGCCGCTCGGCATCGACCACCCGGCGGTCGGGGTGATTGAGCTTGCGATAGCCCTGTGGGGAAAGGCCTGTCCAGCGTTTAAACTGCTTACTGAAATGGGAGGCGTCCCGGTAGCCGAGCCGTAGGGCGATTTTCTCTACGGACAGGCTATAATTTAGCAGCAGCAGCTTGGCCTGGCGGATAATCAGCCCCGACAGATACTGCCGCGGAGATTTGCCGTACACCTGCCGAAATACGCGGTTGCAGTGAGCGGGACTATATCCTAATTCGGCAGCTATGTCCTCGATGCCGGGTCTCCGTTCACTGGCAGCTGTCGACGCTGATACTAACCGGGCGAGGTGCCCCTCAATGACATTAGCGAGTAGAACCGCGTTCTCGGGTGGGCTTGGCTCATACGAAGACGGGGCAACGTTCATTTCCGATAAGACCCAGCCGCTGAGAGCGGTGAGCAGCCGGAGCGAAGCACGAAGCGCATTTAAGCGCTGGCGATGCGTGTCCGGTTCACCGGAAATCGTGGAGCGGATGAAATCGTCCAGCGCCTCCCGAATTGCTAATACTTCCGTTGTCTCTCCGGTAATAATGACTGAATCCACCATCATCAGGGAGCGGCGAAGGGAAGAATCATCGATATCGAAATTAAGGGCGTAATACGTCATCCCTTCCGGTCCCCCTGAACCTTGGCTGGAATGCTCTACGCCAGGGCGGATGAACAGGATGTCTCCGGCTAGCTGAAGGAAGGGATGGCCGGCGACGGTCATATGCTGCTCACCCTCCAGCACGATGTTGATTTCAAACGCTCGATGCTGATGTGCGGGATAGCGCCATTCCGCGTTTACTTTACGCCAATGGGTGGCATAAATTTGGAATGCTGCTTGAATATCCGGTGACATAATACTGTCCATGGTGTTAGATAAACCTGTATAATCCATCACGATCGGAACCTCTTCTGCATGAAAGTAATAGCCATATTATATCATAGGGCAATCCGGGCGGCGGACGTCCGTTTTGCCCATTTTGTCGTATGATTTGACCCTGTTCCTCCCGGAATGAAAGCCTTAACATAGATTTTGAACGAATGCTTTAAGGAGATATTATGATAAAAGGAGTGTCGAAGCATGACGCCGGACAATCAGTTTTTTAATGCCCATCACTCGCCGATTGGGGCTTTTTCCAGCTTTACTTTAGGTTTTCCCGAGGCGGGAGGCGGATTTGATTTAGAGCTTGGCCAATCACCTAAGCAGAACGTTTATATCGGGCTCGAACGAGAGGATGGCAGCGGTTATGATTCCTTTCCATTTCATGAAATGACAGGGGAAGATGACCGCAAGCGTTATGACGTGGAGAAGGAAGACGACCCAGCCGTAAAAAAGAAGCGGAGAATCATCCATCATTTCCCCCGGGAAGTGATCAAGCGGGATTTCCGGCTGACGACCGACAGCTGGAGTGCAGGTGACCTGACTTTCCGCATTATCTCGCAGGTGCGGCCTGTTCCCGATCCAAAGATCGCAGCGGAAGAGGAATTGAAGGATGTGCTCGTTCCGGCTGTTCTGGTAGAAATTGAAGTGGATAATACGGCATGTCACCGGTCAAGACGAGCCTTCTTTGGCTTTCGAAAAGTCGATCCGGCCGGCTCTATGCGCAGACTGGACGATGTGTCGGATCGGCTGGCTGGAATCGGACAGGGGCGATTTATCGCGATCGCGGCCGAGCGGGGCACGGCGCAATCCGGCCTTTTTTTCAATATAGAAGAGATAGTTAGACCGGTGCACGAAGAGAACTGGGGTTTCGGGCTTGGCTCGTCCGGGGCCATGCTAATGGACGTTCCGGCGGGAACGAAGCAAACCTATCGTTTTGCCGTATGCTTCCACAGGGCCGGATATGTAACGACTGGTATAGATGCGGGCTATTACTATAACCGCTTTTTCCCGAATATCGAGTCGGTCGCTGAATATGCCTTGTCCAGGTTTGATGCCATTAAGGCGGAGGCGGAGCGGGCGAACGCTTGGCTTGACAAAGCTTCTCTTAACGAGAATCAGGCCTTCATGCTGGCCCATGCTATTCGCAGCTATTACGGCTCTACGCAGCTGCTGGACTATAACGGCGATCCCTTCTGGATTGTCAATGAGGGCGAATACCGGATGATGAACACCTTCGATTTGACGGTGGATCAGCTGTACTATGAGCTGCGGATGAACCCGTGGACAGTGCGCAATGAGCTGGACATGTTCGTGGAGCGCTACAGCTATGAGGATACCGTAACCTTCCCGGGCGATCGTACCGAGTATCCTGGGGGAATCAGCTTTACGCATGACATGGGCGTCAACAACTCCATATCCCGCCCAGGTCATTCCTCTTATGAGATCTACGGACTGGACGGCTGCTTTTCGCATATGACCCATGAGCAACTGGTAAACTGGATACTTTGCGCGGCGGCGTATTACGACAAGACGAAGGACTCCGCGTGGATAACGAAAAATATCGGCATAATGGAGCGCTGTTTGGACAGCATGTTGAACCGGGATCATCCCGATCCGGCGCAGCGAAACGGCATTATGGGTCTCGACAGCACCCGCACGAAAGGCGGCGCGGAGATTACCACGTATGATAGTCTGGATGTCTCCTTGGGCCAAGCGCGCAGCAATATTTATTTGGCGGGCAAATGCTGGGCGGCTTATGTGGCGATGGAGAAGCTGTTTGCCGAGTTTGGGAAGGCAGAAAGAGCTCAGACCGCAGGGGAGCAGGCTGAAAAATGCGCAGCAACGCTCGTGGCCAGCGTCACCGATCAAGGATATATTCCGGCCGTCATCGGGGAAGGCAATGATTCCAAAATTATTCCGGCCATTGAAGGCCTCATCTTTCCTTACGTGACGGGCTGCCGGGATGCACTGGAACGCAGCGGACGTTTTGAAAAATATATTAAGGTCCTGGATCAACATCTGCGCAGCGTGCTGCAGGTCGGCATCTGCCTGTTTGAAGACGGAGGCTGGAAGCTGTCCTCGACGAGCAACAACAGCTGGCTGAGCAAAATTTATCTCTGTCAATTCATCGCCCGGCAAATATTAGGCCTCAGTTGGGATGAGCAGGGCCGCAAAGCCGACAGAGCCCATGTGGAGTGGCTGACGCATCCAGAACTCTCTATCTGGAGCTGGAGCGATCAAATTCTCTCGGGGCAAATTATCGGCAGTAAATATTATCCGCGGGGCGTAACGGCTATATTGTGGCTGGAGGAGAACGCAGCAGAGAAATAGGGCGAACATTAAGCCGCAGACGGACAAGTACAAGTACAGTGAAAGTACAAATGCATACGTGCAAATGCAAGTACAAGTACAGTGAAAGTACAAATGCATACGTGCAAATGCATGTGTAAGTACAGTGAAAGTACAAATGCAAAGATGTACAAGTGCTCTGTACTGCAGATACAAAAGCAATTACAAATGAGCTAGTGTATGCAAGAGCAACTACGAGTGCGAGCGTCTGCAGCGGCGGCAAAAGTAATCGGCCTTCGATAGAGGACAAGCTTTAAGCCTTTAGAGAAGGCTCTTTTCTATATTTGGGGGAGGGAGTGGTGAACCTGAATCATCCATGGAAAAAAAATGTGCTCAAAAGATTGATCCTCTCGTTTATATGCATTTTGCTCCCGCTTTATATTCTTAGCATGATCATTTACAACTGGGGAGTCCGCACCTTGAAGGACGAAATCTCCAAGTCGATGATTTCACAAGTATCGCAGTATTACAGCGGCCTGGAGGAGGAGTTCAAAAGAATTCAAACGCTGCAGTATGATGTCTTGAGCGATGATAATCTGAACGCGCTTGGCGCCATTCCGGAATCGTTGAATGATATCGAGAAAATGCAGAGCATTCTGCGCTTGCAGCAGCGGCTTAACGCTATACGGAACAGCAGCGCCTATATCGTCGATGTGTATGCCCATATTCCGGCGATCCAAAAAAACGTATCGGCATTAACGATATCTACATTCGATCAGGAGGAGTTCAGTGAACTCAAGAACATACCATTGTCCCTGGATGCGAAGCTCATTAATATCAACGGCAAAACCTACTTGACCGCCTCGTATCCTTTCGTTACGCCGGAGAGTAAGAAATGGCCGCTTTTTATCGTCGTTATCGAAATTTCCCAAGAAAAGCTGAAGGAAAATTTGAAAATGATGGTCAATTCTCCGGATGAGGGATTGATATTTAAAAGCTCGCAGTTTGAAATCACGACGAGTCATGACGCTTACTTCGATTTGGGGACCGCTTCGCAAATGTTAAGCGGCATCGACACCAATACGGCACAGACCGTCGCTATAAAGGATAAGCAATACTTGGCCGTCTACAGCTATTCGCATTTTTTCGGGGCGGTGCTCAGCAAATATGTTCCAGTTAAAGCGGTGTTCCAGCCGCTCGAAAAGTACCGCAGCTGGTTTGTTCTGCTGCTGCTCGTGTCCTTTGCCATTATCGTCGTATATTCCCTTTATGTCTATAAGTACATCCACAAGCCGCTGTACAAGCTGGTCAAGGCATTCCGCAAAGTGGAACATGGCGATTTCAACGAACAGATCGAGCATGATTTTAACGATGAGTTTCAGTATATTTATACCCGATTTAACGCGATGCTGGATAATTTGAAATCCTTGATTGATCAGGTGTACAAGCAGCAGTTATTAACGCATAAGGCCGAGCTGAAGCAGCTTCAATCCCAGATTAATCCGCATTTCCTGTACAACAGCTTATTCATTCTCAACACGATGACGCGCTTGGGCGATTACGATAATTTGGAGCGATTCACGAATCAGCTCGGGGAATATTTCCAATTTATTACGCGGGGCGATTCCGATGAGGTGCTGCTGGGGAAAGAAGTCAATCATGCGAAGGTGTACTCCGAAATCCAGGCGATGCGCTTTGCCAATCGCAACAGGGTCGAGTTCGGCGATTTGCCGGATCAGGTCGGACATATTATGGTGCCAAGGCTTATTGTACAGCCGATCATAGAGAACGCATTTAAATATGCGCTGGAGAATAGAAGTGCGAACGGCATTTTAAGAGTACAAATTGTCCGTGTTCATAACTATTTGCATTTGATCGTAGAGGATAACGGCGAGGAACTGGATGATAGGCGGATCCGCTCCCTGAACGAGTGCTTGTCCTGTCCGGATGAGGCGGAGACGACGGGCCTATTGAATATACACCAGAGAATCCGTTTGAAATTCGGGCAGGACAGCGGATTATATTTGGAGCGAAGTGAATTGGGCGGCTTGAAGGCGACGATTCGCATCATGATTACGGATGGAGGCATGTAGTATGTACAGACTTTTAGTCGTCGATGACGAAATGATTATCGCGGATGGATTATATGAGGTGCTGTCGAATCTGCCTCAGCTGGAGCTGGATGTATACAAAGCTTATTCCGGAGACGAGGCGGTGCGGCTGTTCGATCGGACACGCTTCGATATCGTGTTGACGGATATCCGGATGCCCGGCCTGGACGGCCTGCAGCTGCTCGATAAAATCAGGGAGAGATGGCCGAGCTGCAGAGTGATTTTCCTGACAGGACATAATGAATTCTCTTATATTTACTCGGCATTTCAGTACGAGAGTGTCAGCTATTTATTGAAAACCGAAGGCTACGAAAAAGTGATCCAGATGGTCGAGCAGGCGGTCATGGATATCGAAACGGAGCTGAGGGCGGAGGCGTTGCTCCAAAAGGCGAAGGAGCAGCTGCACACGACTAGGGAATTGCTGCAAAAAGATTATATTAAAGGCATTTTGAACGAGCAGCTCGGTGTGGAGGAGATTCATCAGAAGCAATTCGATGAACTCGCGATTCCGCTGCGCGCGGATAGCCCGGTTCTCATTATGCTGGGCAGAGTCAACAGCTTCGCCAGCGGGCTCACCTATGCAACGAAGTCCAGGCAGCTCTATAGAATCAGGCTCATTGCCAATCAATATTTGTCCGCCCGCGTCGCCTTCGTTGACGTCGTCAATGAGAGCAAGGACCCGGTCTGGCTGATTCAGCCTTTCCAAAATAGCTCTGAAGAGGATGCCTGGGGGAGAACATTGACGTTCATGAAGGGCAATCTGGAGCTGATCCAGTCGGCCTGCCGCGAATCTCTCGGCGAAGTGCTGTCGTTTGTGCTCGATGATAGCCCGGTAATGTGGGCGGCTGCGGCGGAGCGCTTCTCCACACTGAATATGCTGATGAATTACCGGATCGGCCAAGGCTGCGGCATGCTGCTTCTCGATAAGCACATGATCGAGCAGGAGCTCCAGGCGTCAGGCGAGGGACACCGCGAGAAGTCGCTCGTTCGCCATGCCAAGCTGGGCCTGCTTGCTGATCAATTGGAACACGGGCAGCGGACGGAATTCCGAACAACACTACTCGATTGCGCGGCGACGCTTGCTGATGTCGATAGTATGCACCATGTTCCTGCTCAGGAGCTGTACTATTCCATCGGGCTTGTATTTCTGTCCTATATGAACCGCTGGCACTTGGTAGAGACGGTAGCGACTCAGATTGGCCTCCACAAACTAATGCAGCCGGGAGAGCATGAATCCTGGCAGATCGCTTTTGATTATTTTCTCCATGTCGGGGATATGCTGTTTAACCTTCAGAGCCAGGAGGAGGAGAGAAGGGCAAGGAATGTCATTACCGTCATTCAGAAGCATGTTCAGGATCATTTGCACGATCCGGACGAGATTTCGCTGATCAGATTGGCGGAGCTGGTCTACTTTAACCCGTCCTATCTTTCCCGGCTGTTCAAGCAGGTGACCGGCACGAATTTATCGGAATACATCTCGGCCTGCCGAATGACGAGGGCTAAGCGGCTGCTGGAAAACCCCGACGTAAAGATCCAGGACGTGGCTGAGCTTGTCGGATACGGGACGGCTACTAATTTTACACGTTCTTTCCGCAAGGCGACGCATATGACGCCCCAGGAATATCGAGCCACCATATTCAACAGGTAAACAGCTGATTCAAATGTCAAGAGATGAATATTGAATGAGAACGGTTTCAATTTTAACATTATAGATACAAGGGCCCTAACAACTTAAAGCTTATCAGGGAGGTTCATATGAAAAAAAGAAGAACAATGAAGAAATCGGCAATTGTATGCTTGGCAGGCTTCATGCTGCTCACAGCTTGCGGAGGCGCAAAGGAAGCGAACTCGCCCGCAGCCGCTCCAGATCCGGCCAAGACGGATGTAGATTTGATGGCAAAATATGATCCGCCCGTGGACATTACGGCATGGCGCTATACGGAATCAACGTACAAATACGAAAACAACGATACGATCGAGGATAACATTTATACCCGCACTTATTTAAGCGATCTCGGCGTCAATTTGAAGTATGTCTGGACAGTTCCTGTCGAGCAGTTCGATCAGAAGATGAACGTGTCGATCGCCTCCGGGGACTTGCCCGATATTATGTGGCTGAAGAACAAGCAGTTGACCGATTTGGCGGAGAACGACATGCTGTACGATTTAACGGATCTGTTCGAAAAGTATGCCTCGCCGATCACGAAGGAAATCATGCTGCAGGACGAAGCCAGCTTCAATACGGCGAAGATCGGCGGAAGGCTGATGGCTATTCCGCATACTTCTTCCGCGGTAGACGGACTGCCGATATTGTATGTCCGTACCGACTGGCTGGAGAAGCTCGGACTGCCTGAGCCGCAGACGATGCAGGATGTGCTCGCTATTGCGGAAGCGTTTACGAAAAATGACCCGGATGGCAACGGCAAGGATGATACATTCGGGCTGGCCTTTACCAAAACATTTTTGACGGATGCTCATTTCGGTACGTCGGGATACTTCTCCGGTTACCACGTGAATCCGGGCAAATGGGTGAAGGATGATTCCGGTCAGCTCGTGTACGGCAGCATTCAGCCCGGTGTGAAGGACGCGCTCCAGCAGCTTCAGAATTTGTACGCCAAAGGCATACTGGACCGGGAGTTTGGCGTGAAGGACCGCGCCAAGGTGACCGAATCGGTGGCAGGCGGCAAGGTAGGCATGTTCTACGGCTCTATGTCCGCGCCGCTGTCTATCATCCAGCAAAATATCGACAATGACCCGAACGCCGAGTGGAAAGCTGTACCGCTTGTATCCGTGGACGATAAGAAGGCTACCCCAATTGGTAAAATACCGATTACGAGATACTATGGGGTGAGCAAGGACAGCAAGCATCCGGAAGCGATCATCAAGCTGCTGAACTTCAGCATGCAGGGCTATGATCCGGAAGTTGCGCAAGAGAACAGCAAATTCGGGATTACCGAGACGAACATTCCGGTCTATCTATACAGCTTAATCAGCGCCGACCCGGCCAAGAAAAACCTGAACGCACATTTGAATACGATGAATGCTCTGGAAACGAATGACCCGTCCCAGCTGTCTGTGGAGGAAAAGGGCTATTACGATAGAATCGTCGACTACCGGGGCGGCAACAAAGCCAACTGGGGGACGGAGCGCGTATTCGGTTCACCAAGCAGCTTCGATGTGATCGATCATTACGTGCAGGAGGACAACTATATTTTCGATGCCTTCTACGGGGCGCCAACGCCAACGATGGTCGAGAAGCTTGCCACACTGGAGAAGATGGAGGAAGAAGTATTCACCAAGATCATCATGGGGCAGTCGCTCGACAACTTCGACAAGTTCGTGGAGGACTGGAAGAAGCTTGGCGGAGAGCAGATTTCGAAGGAAATCAACGAATGGGCTGAGAAAAACAAATAGAAGTCAGGCACGGATTGGATAAGAGGACGATGAAAAGGGAAGAAAGGGGCAACTCTATTTTCCCTTTTTATTGTCAGCATGGCTATGAATGGAGGAGCCGCGATGGGAATAAAGAAGAAACTGCAGGAAATTCCCCTGCATCTGATGATATTACCCGGTATTATTTTAACTGTAATTTTTAGCTATGTCCCGATTATGGGGACGGTGATCGCTTTTCAGAAGTTCGTTCCCTCTAAAGGGATCTTTAACTCGAAATGGATTGGCTTGGACAACTTCCGTTACATGCTGGACATGCCGAACTTTACGAGCGTACTGTGGAATACTATATTTATCGCCATTTTGAAAATTATTGCGGGACTGATTGTTCCGATTATATTTGCGCTGCTGCTCAATGAGCTGGCGGGAGCTTTTTTCAAACGTACGATCCAAACGATTATTTATTTTCCTTACTTCTTGTCCTGGGTTATCCTGGGCGGGATTCTGATCGATATATTGTCTCCTTCGAGCGGGATCGTGAATGAATTCCTGGGCGTGTTTGGCGTCAAGCCGATCTTTTTCCTGGGGGATGATAAGTGGTTCCCTTATACGCTCGTCCTGACGGATACCTGGAAAACCTTCGGCTACGGCACGATCGTATATTTGGCCGCCTTGACAGGGATCGATCAGAGCCTGTATGAAGCGGCTACTATGGACGGCGCGAACCGCTGGAAGCAGACGATCCACATCACGCTGCCCGGCATGCTGCCGATCATTACGCTGATGACCGTGCTCAGCTTGGGGAATGTGCTTAATGCGGGCTTCGAGCAGGTGTTCAACCTGTACAGCCCTATGGTCTACAGCACGGGGGACATCATCGATACGCTAGTGTACCGGATCGGTCTCGTGGACGCGCAATACGGCGTGGCGACAGCGGTTGGCTTGTTCAAATCGCTTATCTCCTTCGTTTTGATCGTCCTGTCTAACAAACTGGCGAACAAGTACGCCGGATACAGGGTTTTCTAGGAGGGAGAAGGCATGCACAAATCATCAATCAGCCGAAAAATGTTTCTGACGTTCAACTATATTCTGCTAACCGTTACGGCCATTGTATGCATCCTGCCGTTAATCAACGTGCTCGCCATTTCTTTCAGTTCCAGCAGTGCCGCCGCTGCCGGATACGTTAAACTGTGGCCCGTCGATTTTACGGTCGCCTCATATAAATATGCGCTGACCAAAAGTGAATTTCTAACCGGTTTTTTCGTTTCAGGCAAACGAGTGCTGCTTGGCTACATCGTCAACATGCTCATTACCATTTCGATCGCCTATCCGCTCTCTAAGGAGAAAAAGGCGCTCGGCATGCGGAACGTATATGCCTGGTTCTTCATCATTACGATGCTGTTCCACGGCGGGCTGATTCCGACCTATATGACGATCAAGTCCTTGGGGCTGCTGGATACGATCTGGGCGCTTGTACTGCCGGGGGCAGTACCTGTATTCAATGTTATCCTGCTGATGAATTTCTTCCGCAACCTGCCCAAAGAAATCGAGGAAGCGGCTTATATCGACGGAGCCGGACATTGGCGCGTATTGTGGAGCATCTATTGCCCGCTCTCGAAGCCGGCTTTGGCGACGATTTCGCTGTTTGTTCTCGTAGGGCACTGGAACTCCTGGTTTGATGGCTTGATCTATATGAACTCGCCTGCCAATTACCCGCTGCAGAGTTATTTGCAAACAATCATCATCGAGGCGGATCCGAGCATCGTCAGCTCGAACGAACTGCTCGATATGTCGGCAATTTCGAACCGGACGTTTAAATCGGCTCAGGTATTTTTGGCCGCCTTCCCGGTCCTGATCATTTATCCGTTCCTGCAGAAATATTTCATGAAGGGGCTCGTGTTTGGAAGCGTGAAGGGGTAAATGCTGAGATGATCATTTTGCTGAGATAACATAATCTTACCGTTGAGATGATTGTAGTTACTGAAAGGATCATATTTAAGGAGTGGAGATTAAGTGGATATGAACCGAACGATGACAATGCCTGCATGGGGAGATCTTGGCAACGGCTATTATCGCAATCCTGTGCTGAATGCGGATTTCTCCGACCCGGACGTCATCCGCGTGGGCGATGATTTCTATATGGTGTGCTCGGATTTTCATTTCATGGGCATGCCGGTGCTGCATTCGAAGGATCTGGTCAACTGGTCGATCATCGGCAAAGTATACGAACGGCTGGATATCGATCCGGCGTATGACGAGATGCAGGCTTATGCCAAAGGGAGCTGGGCGCCTGCGCTCCGCTATCATGACGGGCTGTTCTATGTATACTTCTGCACGCCGGATGAAGGGCTGTACATGAGCACAGCTCAGGATCCGGCCGGTCCCTGGAGTCCGCTTCATGAAGTGAAGCGCGTCGCTGGCTGGGAAGATCCCTGCCCATTCTGGGACGACGACGGCAACGCCTATCTGGGTCACAGCACCGTTGGCGCTGGCCCGATCATCATTCACCGCATGAGCGCAGACGGCAGAACGCTGCTCGATGACGGCGTGATCGTCTACGTAGGCAAAATTGCCGAAGGCACGAAAATATATAAGCGAAACGGGTATTCTTATTTGGTTATTCCCGAGGGTGGCGTTGAGACGGGCTGGCAAACCGTGCTTCGTTCGAGGAATATCTACGGACCGTATGAACGCCGGGTTGTCCTCCAGAAGGGAGCAACCGACATCAACGGTCCGCACCAGGGAGCACTAGTGGAGCTGGATAGCGGGGAGTCGTGGTTCATGCACTTCCAAAGTGCTGGGGCAATCGGGAGGGTATGCCACCTGCAGCCAGTAGAGTGGGTGGACGATTGGCCTGTCATCGGTGCGGCTGGAGAACCCGTAGCCGTATACGCGAAGCCATCGGTCGCCGGGCATCATCCGGTGCGGCTGCCGCAAACCTCCGATGCATTTGCGGGGCCGGAGCTCGGACTGCAGTGGCAATGGAACCATAATCCGGTCAATGACGGCTGGTCCTTGCGTGAAAGGCCGGGATATTTGCGGCTGAAGGCGATGCGGGCGCTGGAACTGCTGCAAGCGAGGAATACTTTGACTCAAAAGCTGATCGGAAGCAAAGGCAGCGTATGTACCGAACTCAGCATCTCGCAAATGAAGCTGGGGCAAAGGGCGGGATTGGCGTTCCTTTGCGCCAGGGAGGAGAACTGGATCGGCGTCGTGACGGAGGACGGGGGCAGCTTCCTCCGGGCCGTTACGGCCGGCACGGTATACCATGGCCCGAAGCTTGCAGGGGAAACAGTTTGGCTGAAGAGTCATATCGATTTATCGGGCGAGACCAGTTTCTACTTCAGCCTGGATGGGATCACGTTTATGCCGTTAGGCGGCGAGTGCCGTATGAGTGCAGGGTTCTGGAAGGGAGCGAGAGTTGGACTGTTTAGTTATACGACCAGAGAGGCAGGCGGCAGCGCCGACTTTCAAAACTTCCGCTATGAGTATGACGGCCCACGTGAGTAATTAGGTAAAGGAAAATGTGAGCGCGTGGGCAAGTAAGCAGATGGTGTCCAGCCTGCATGCTTGATTCGATGACTACATTATAAAGAGGCTGATGAGATTGAAAGAGAGCTTATTGACAAGATTGCTGGATGTGGACGCGGCGACGCTGATTGGGAAGGAGAAACAAAATTCGCACGGGTCAGTGCTTGAGGAATGGCAGCGCTCAGGCGTCAAGTTCGTGTCCTCCTCGGAACGCTTCGAGGGCGTCTATTACTCCGCGGCCCGCAAGCTGCTAGACTGCATCTTCGCGTCCCGCGGGGGTGCTCCCGTCTTGTATGAAGGCGGAGCCTATCCGGGCACTTGGCTGGAGAGTACGGGAACGATTAATGCCGAACTGCTGTCGCGGTTCGTGCCTGGCGTGGCTGAAGCTACGTTCCGTTTGTTCGCCGAGCATCAAAGGGACAACGGCCAGATGCCGTATAAAGTGACGGAGCAGGGACCGGCCTACAGGCAAATCCAGATGGTGACGCCGCTTGCCCGAAGCGTGTGGAATCATTGTATGCTGAACGGAAGCGATACAGGCGATAAAGCATTCCTACGGACAATGTACACCGCAATGGCCCGGTTTGACGAATGGTTATCGCTGTACCGAAACACCAGAGGTACGGGCTGCGTAGAAGCGTTCTGCACGTTTGATACCGGGCATGATCTGTCGCCGCGCTTCTGGCATGTACCCGATTCCGCCCACTTGGACGATGCCCGGCAGTACGATCCGGCTTCGCCTATACTTCCGTTCCTCGCGCCTGATTTGACGGCTAACGTATATTGTCAGCGCAAATATTTAGCCAGGATGGCTCGGGAATTAGGGGCTGACGCAGAGGCGGCGGCATGGGAGGCGAAGGCCAAACAGAGCGAACAGAGCCTGTTCAAGCACTGCTTCGACGAAGTAGATGAATTTTTCTATGATGTGGATCGGAACGGGGAGTTCGTCCGCGTGCAGTCAGATGTATTGCTGAGGGTATTGGCCTGCGAGACAGGAGACCGTGTACTTTTCGACAAGGCGCTGAGACGTTACTTGTTGAATACGAGCAAGTTTTTCGCTAAATATCCTTTGACCTCGGTGGCGATGGATGATCCCCGGTTTGATCCGTCCTCCGCTTATAACAGCTGGGCCGGAACGACAAATTTCCTGACGCTGATTCGTACGCCGCATGCGTTCGAATACCACGAGCGATATGTGGAATTGACTTGGCTGATGCAGCCGATTATGTCGGCGATGGCAAGAATGACCCGGTTCCCGCAAACGTTAAGCCCATGGACGGGCGCGGAGGGCTATACAGATACTTACTCTCCGTCGATTTTATGCGTGCTTGATTTCGTGGAGCGCATGTGCGGGATTATGCCTACGCCTGGGGGAGAGCTGTGGTTTACAGGGCTGCTGCCGTATCCGATGGATCACGGAGAAGAGGTGGCCGGAGAAACAGCGTATTCCCGCTTTGTCGACGGCGTGCAGTATGAATTGATGAATACCCGAGCGGGTGCCACGGTATACCGGAATGGCGAGGTTTATATGCGTTTTCCTTACGGCACCAGGGCAGTAACGGACCGCTATGGACAACTTCGGGAAATGGTCGGGATGACGTATGCGCCGGTACAAGGCGAGGTAGAGCTCGAAGGCCGGGTTTACACGTTTGACATTAAAGGGAATGAACGTAAGACATGGACAGGGGATACATTTGTAACCTGTGCCGACATCGGTATGGTAGTGCCTGCATATCGCTAGTGTGGAGATATTTGAAAAGGGAAATAAAGAAAAGGTGCCTTGCCGCATTCACGGCAAGGCTCTTTTGGATGAAGAGGACTACTTCTTGAACCCGGCATTAACGATTCCGAAGTAGAGCTTATCTTTGTAATCCATGTCGGAGTCGGTGTTGGTAATGACTATTCTTAGTTTGCTGATATTTGTTACGTTAACAACGAAATCAATCGGAAGCACGCCCTTCTCCAGTTTGTCAGATGTATAGAGGAGTTGATCGTCTCCGTAAACTTTAAGCGTAGCGTGGGCCTCTTCCGATGAACGGCTGTCGTAGTGGAGGACGAAGTTGCCGCTAAAGGATTTGTACTTCTGGTTCAGCAGGTATTCTCTCTCAATAGCGAGACCATGCGTGGCACCTGTGCCGGAGCCGACAAGCTCGAATTTCAGGCCGTCACTATAATTCGTCCCGGCGTTATCCTTATCGTCTTCCGGGCTCCAAACTATTACTTTGTTGCCGCTGTAGCTCTTCCAATCCAAATGTCCCCATTTGATGCTTTGACTTTCGCTAAGGAAGTCGAGTGAAGATAGGGAAACATCGTAATCGGTTGCATTGACTTTGCCTATATAAATGCTGTTTCCTGGAGCGTCCCATGTTACTTTGCTGTTGAAGGCTTCTCCTACTGCCCGGACGGGAAGATACGTGGTTCCTTCATAGACGAGCGGTTCGATTCTGTTACCCTTGGCATCGGTTGATTGGACGAGCTTGCCGTCGACGTAAATTTTCGTGCCGTTAAAGAAGGCGGTAATTTGTTTTTGGAGCGGGGCCGCCCATGCAGAGGTAGTTGTTGTCAGTACGGCAGCAGCCACGAAGCCTGTACTAAAGATAGCGAGTTTTTGTTTGAAGTTTTGTTTGTTCATGATGTTATCCCTCTCTCTTCAGATGTAGAAATGTTTACTACCTTTATATATCGGATATATTAGTCTAATTTTAATATTTGAATTAGCGATTTTACCGGTCGCTGGGGACTCAAGGTCTAGCAAACCGTCTGCCGTATTTATTAAGCTAAACATAGAAGAACCTGTGCAGTTGCTTGTGCAGTTGCACAGGTTCTTCTATGTTATATTGCTGCAAAGGGCATGAGCAGAATCCATCGGACGTAATCAGGATCAAATCTATGAACTCAAGGTGCAGAAGGATGAGCTGTTGATAGGTGCGGACACGCTCTTCATTACGGTTACTGACAGGGGACAAACAAGGGCAACAGGGGCAAATAAACATTATATCCAAACGATTGCCATTGCTCTAACGTTCACTACAAATCCACCAAAATTGGAGAAAACAGTATATATGAGCCCGCGAGAACAAGTTACAATGATCGTAGCGGGGCTGACCCGCATTCCGGCGATAGAGATATCGTCCGAGGCCGATATCTTTGAATCCAGACCCAGACTGCTGACCTTCTCGGAGGTTGCTGAGCTCCAGTTTAAATATGGAATTTAATTATATTATTTAGCCTAGTGTTGACAACTTTTAAAATTGCCCGAGGAACTGATTCCCGAGAACTTCGCAAGCATCCGGACGATTAATGGCCTTGCCGACGGCAAGCTGGCGGAGACAGTTTAAAGGGGATCGCCTTCTGTTTTCACCCGGGCTTATGAGGTGAGTTCATTGTTCAAGATCATGATTGTGGAAGATGATATCAAAATCCGTACCTTGATGACGGACATTTTGCAAAAATACGGCTATGAGGTGGTCGAGGTGGTGGATTTCCTCCAGGTGGAGAAAATCTTCGAGCAAGAAGCGCCCCAACTGGTGCTGCTCGATCTCAATTTACCCTATTACGACGGCTTCTACTATTGCCGGGTATTCCGGCGGAAGACGATGGTGCCGATCATGATCATTTCCGGCCGGGATGAGGAGTCCAGCCAGGTGCTGAGCATGGAGCTTGGCGCGGATGACTATATCGTCAAGCCCTTGAACATCCAGGTGCTGCTGGCCAAAATCATGGCGACCTTGCGGAGGGCTTACGGGGAATATTCCGGCAAGCCGGAGCCGGAGAAGGAGGCGCTCCCCATCTATCTGGACGACCGCAATTTCAGCATTTCCCATAACGGAATGGTGGAAGAACTGAGCAAAAATGAATACAAGCTGCTAAAAAAGCTGATGGAGAAGAAGGATACGATCGTAACCCGGGAGGAACTGCTGGAAGAACTGTGGGATGACGTGCATTTCGTGGTGGACAATACGCTGACTGTCAATGTGACACGGGTGAAAGGCAAGCTGGCGAATCTCGGCTTTCGGGATGTTATTAAAGTGAAGCGAGGCGTCGGCTATATTTTTGAACTGGGTCAGGCGGAAGGGAGACGTTCATGAGCATGAAGCTGTTCCGGGGATTTCTGCGCGATCATCTGTCCATTACGGCGGTTTATTTTCTCAGCCATATTCTGATTAGTATCTACTGCAAATTCTATATCAGCAATAGCATCCAGCTACTGTATATGTTCAGCATCTACTTCTATTTGTTCGTCATCTTCATGGGCTTCCGGCTGGTGCGCTACGTGTCGACCCACCGGGAAATCCAGCGTCTGGGGGATAACGTGGAAGTGGAGGAAAAAGGCTTCACCTGTGGGCAGCAGGCGGCCATAGCGCTGATCTACCAGATTCATCGGACGTATCAGGATCAAATCTATGAAATCAAGGCACGGACGGACAACAACCATAAAATCATTTCCCAGTGGATACATAATTTAAAGACGCCGCTGTCCGTCATCGACCTTATTTTGCAAAACCATAAAATGAACGGCACGCCAAGCGGCCAGGCGCTACAGCGTATCGAGGGGGAGAAGGATCTGATCTTGAACATGCTCAGTCAGATGCTCAAATTTTTCCGGCTAGAGCACTTCACCCGCGATTATACGCCCGAGCCAGTGAACCTGCTGGAGTCGCTGCGCAGCGTCATCAACAGCAAACGGAACCAATACATCTACAATAACGTTTACCCCATGGTGGAAACAGGAGATGAGAACATCATAGTCATGACGGACAGCAAATGGAATGCGGTCATGCTAGAGCAAATCATTACCAACGCGGTTAAATATTCCGCTTCCAAGGAAGAGACGAAATACATCCATTTCCGGATTGAACAAAACGGCGACCAGGTGATGCTGTCCATTCGGGATGAGGGCATCGGCATTGATAAAACGGATTTGCAGCGCGTGTTTCAGCCTTTTTTCACGGGGAAGAACGGAAGAACCCACCGCCAGGCTACAGGCATCGGTCTTTATGTCACCTCGGAAATCGCCAGAAAACTAGGTCATGGCTTGAAGATCACATCCACAGTCAACGTCGGCACCGAGGTGAAGATTTCGTACCTTTCAAAAATGAAAGAAAGCGTCACGTAAATGAATGGAAGCCAGCTGCAGCAATAAATAAAATAGAGCTGACCAGAACATAACCGGGGCTTGGGCATTTGGAAACGCCTGGTGCGCCCGTCCCGTCATGAGGGAGATGAAACCGTGAGCGTATTGGAAGCTAGGGAAGTTAAAAAGGTATACGGCGTACAGAACGGGGACAACACGACAGTCGCACTGGATTCAATCAGCTTTAATGTCGAAGAGGGGGATTTCATCGGCATCATGGGTCCATCCGGCAGCGGAAAGACCACCCTGCTCAATATATTGAGCGGCATCGGCAAGCCGAGCTATGGTGAGGTGTATATTGCGGGCAAAAACATCACCTCCCTTGATAAAAATGAAATGGCGCTCTTCCGCAGGAAGCATCTGGGCTTCGTGTTCCAGGAATTCAATTTGATGGACAGCCTGACCCTCAAGGAAAACGTTATGCTGCCAATGATCCTCGACAAGCGGGATAAGGAAGAAATGGAAGCAAAAAGCGAGGAATTGATGCGTCTTCTGGATATCAGCCATATCGGAAACAAATATCCTTTCAATGTATCGGGCGGCCAGCAGCAGCGGGTGGCGGTCAGCCGGGCGCTGGTCAATGATCCGGACATTATTTTTGCCGATGAGCCGACGGGAAACCTCGATTCCAAGTCCTCTAATGCCGTCATGAAATGTATCGAGAAAATGAACCGGGAGCGCAACAGTACCATTCTGATGGTTACCCATGATGCCTTCGCCGCCAGCTTCTGCAAGAAAATCATTTTCATCAAAGACGGTGCGATCTGTATGGAGATTTTGAGCAATGGGGTGCGCAAGGAATTTTTCGATCAAATCCTTGACTGCCTGGCTGTCATCGGAGGGGAACGCAATGACGTTTAGAGACGTTACGATCAAAAACTTTAAGCGCAATATCCGCAACTTTTTCTCCTATTTTATTTGCAGTACCTTTGCGATTACGATCTTTTTCCTGTATGCGGCTCTACTGTTCAATACCAGCGTACGCGAAGCGGCGACGGAAGATGTGATCATGATCGTACTGATGCTGAGTTTGGCCGCATTGACGCTGTTCTCGGTATTCTTCATCAATTATGCGCACTCTTCGTTCATCAAGTCCAGAAGCAAGGAATTCGCCATCTTTATGTCACTTGGGATGCACAAGAACGATCTCCAGAAGATCATTCTGCTGGAGAATCTGATTATCAGCGTGTCTTCAATGATTATAGGCATTTTGACCGGATCGATTTTTTCCAGGCTGTTTCAGCATGTGGCCATTGATTTACTTGATCTGGAGGGGGTCTCCTACTCCCTGAGCGCGGCGAGCTTCATCGTTACCGCGCTTGTCTTTACAATCATCTTCGTCATCTCCCACATGATCTCCAGCGTGAAGGTTGGTAAGCTGGATATTGCCGATTTAATGAAGGACTCCCGCAAGAACGACAACAAAGCGAAGCATCATGGAGGATGGCCGGGCCTTGTGGGCGTGGGACTTGTATTGGCCTCGATTGTCCTGCTGGTGGTCATTTCGAATCATGAGAAACTGAATACGAATCCGTTTATGATCATCACCTACATTTTAATAAGCTTCATCGGTATTTATATGGTCATTTCGCATCTCGGCAACGCGTTGATTGGATTTCTGAAGAACAAGCAGTTCTACTACGACCACATCCTGCCGATTACTGAAATCAACCATAAATTCAACCAAAACAAACGCATCATGTTCATCCTGAGCATCCTCAGCGGCATGACCATCTTTCTGGTAGCTTCACCGTTCTCGCTGCTGCAATTGTCGGAAAGTATCGCCGAACGCAACAAGCACGACATTGAGTTCGTATCGGTGGCGGGCGTGCACGCCATTCCGGCAAACGAGTTAGAGGGACTGCTGAACCAGGCTTCCAACCCGCTCAAGAATATTAAAGAAACGCCATTCCTATACCTGAGAATGAATCTGGAAGGCGACAAGTACGATGTGCTGAGGACCAAGCCGATTGTCTCGCAAAATATGTATAACGCGCTGACCGGAGAGAACGTACAGGTCGGCGCGGGCGAAGCACTGAACATCATTACGGCGTGGGAGCCGGGCTCGCACGGTATTGAACAAGGCGCGGACATTCAGTTTACCGACGGGAAGCAGACTTTCAATTTCAAAATTTCATCCTCCTACCACGGCGACTGGATTACCAGCGCCGGCTCGTATCCGACTAGTTCCGGCATTGTTATAAGCAACGAGGACTATGCGGATATGCAGGCCAAGGTGAATCCCGCGGCGGTTGGCACTCACTACGGAATTGATTTCGAATCATGGAAAGGCACGGAAGCTGTGGTGTTGAAGCTAAAGGATACACTGAAGGCCATGGATAAAGACGGAAGCGGCCAGTTGTTCCAGGTCGTATCCAAAGTAGATGCCTTCAAGGAATTGAAAAAAAATTACTCGCTGTTTGTTTTTGTAACCATGTTGATCGGTGTACTTTTCTTCGTTGCCGGCGGTATGGTGCTGTACTTCAAGCAATATACCGAGATGGACAATGCCAGCGTCTTTTTCCGTAAGTTGTACAAGATCGGCATCAGTGACAAGGAGATTCGCAGCGCTGTGACTGCAGAACTGCTGATCACCTTCTTTGTTCCGCTGCTGCTGGGCAGCGTACTCGGCTACTGCTTCATCTATCTGATGACCCATGTCATGAGCGGCTCTGATATTATCGGCGAGTTTATGCTCAACGCAACGATTGTGGTGGCAATTTATTTTGCCTTCCAGCTCAGCTTCTGCCTCATGACCAAGCGCAAATACAGCCAGGAAGTGGTTCGCAAATTGACCAGTGCGGCATGATGGCAATGCGGTACAGGATTGCGCGGCGCAGCCAATCGACCGCAGCCAGGGCAGCCTTGATCGCAGCAAAGTCGACTTAGGGATCAGGCAAGCAAGCTTACAGCTACAAGCAGTTATCCTTTGAACACAGACTCCACAGGCTGACGGCCAGTTTAAGCTGGCCGTATTACAGCAGGAAATTGAAAAAAGTTGGTGGGACGTCAGGAGACGGAAGCTGTATTGGCTTGCGGGTCCTGCGTTCGATTGTATTTGCCTAATAAAAATCCGGCCAGTGAAGCCAGCATTTGCTGAAAAACCATGCCCAGCACGACCGGAACGGCAACCGGAGCGGGGAAGTAGGTTACGGCCAGCACGGCTCCGGCGCTAATGTTGCGCATACCGCCATTGAAGATGAGGGCAACTTTGTCCGCATAATTCCAGCCCATCAGTCTGCAGAAGCCATAGCCGAGTAAATAACCGATGGAGGCAATGATGACGATTATGACCGCCAGCCCCGCCAACCGAAGGCTAATATCCATAAGATAAGGGGCAACGACCGAGCCGTTAATGGCAACAATTGTGGCCATCGTAAGTTTGGAGACCGGGTTCAGCCTGGGTCCCCATACGGGAGCGATTGCTCCTTTGGTCCATTCATTTAAAATCATGCCAATGAGCGAAGGAACGACAATCATCCAGAAAAGGCTGATCATCATTGCGGCCGCGTCCAGCTGCACGTCTGCGCCGATGAGCAAGGATAGAACGCCGGGAACGATAAACGGAGCCAGCAGCGTATCGATGAGGATAATCGACAAGGTCAAGGCAATATTTCCTTTGTATATGCTGACCCAGACAAAACTGGTAACCCCGGTCGGAATGCTGGCAGCAAGTACAAGACCAGTGATCATGTGAATGTCCCCGGAATAGAAAGCATAACCGAAACCCAACGCAATCATAGGCATCGCCAGATGTAAAATGAACAGACATACGATTAAAGGCAGCGGCCTTTTAAGCACATTCATGAAGTCTTTGAAACCTAGGCTGATGCTCCCGGCGAACGTCATGAAGGCGAACAGCCACGGGGAAAGATAAGTAAATGAAGCGAGTCGGCTGCCGCAAATGATGCCAATGAGAATGCTCGCCGGGGTAATTAAAGGCATCATTCGGTTCAGCCAGCGATTTATGATGTGCAGCATGTTGTATAACTTCCTTTTTTTCAACTATAGGTTATGACATACTCCTATATTAATAGAAGAAACAAGATGTTCAAGTAAAAAATCCCGCCCTGAATGACGATGCCGTTACAATTTTCAAAAAATTGGATAAAGGTACAACTAGCGCTTAACATTAGCAGTCCAATTGACGCTCTGTGGTAAAAGTGTAAGAAACATAAATAAAAAGCCAACCTACCCGCGTGATAATTAGGGCAATTGGCTTTTTGAATTTTTGCGGTGCCCGTCGGCTTAAATTACAAGCTCCCATAAGCCGCTGCGCGGATACGCAGGTGATGATACTCCTCCATGTTAGGGAATAATTGATGCATGTACACTACCGAGAAGCCTTCGCTTGGATCGATGGAAGCCCAGGTGCCTGCGGCGCCGGTCCAGCCGAATTCACCAATGGAGCTGTTGGAATGGCCGGCCGCCGGATCCATCATCGTTCTGACGCCAAGCCCGTAGCCGTAACCAGCAAGGTAGGAATTGTGGAAGTCAGCTAGCTGTTTGTCGTTCAAGTGATTGGTTCGCATCAAGTCTATCGTCTTCCGGCCGATAATTCTCTCCCCGTTCCAAACCCCGCCGTTGGCCAGCATTTGCGTGAAGGCCAGATAATCTTTCAAGGTGGAATAGAGTCCGACACCACCGCCTTCATATATTGAGTCCACCTGATGATGCTCATCAAGCCAGCCGGGAACCTCCTGCAGAGATCCATCTGCGGCAGGGCTATAACAGGAAGCCATCCGCTCCTCGATATTATCGCGATAACGGTATCCTGTGCTGGTCATTCCCAGCGGGCTGAACAGCTCCTCCTGCAAAAACTGGCCTAGCGTTTTGCCGGAAACGACCTCGATCAAAGCGCCGACCAAGTCGTGCCCGTACCCGTAAAGCCACTGCGTGCCCGGTTCAAAGGCCAGCGGAACCTGAGCTGCTGCTTTGGCTTCTGTGAGCAGGCTGTATTTTCCATGCTCGTCCTTTAGTTTCTGCTGCAGAGCCCTTAGCTGCCGGGCCGATTCGGATTCCCCAAAGGGGTAAGGAATTCCTGCGGTCATGCAGAACGCGTCTTTGATAAGAATCGGGTTTTTGGCGGCTTCCATATAGATTTCGCCGTTCGGTTTGGTCTTGACGACCTGCGGATTTTTAAATTCGGGAATGTATTCATGCAGCGGCTCATTCAGGAGAAAATGTCCTCTTTCGAAGAGCATCATGGCTGCGGTACATACGACAACTTTTGTCATGGAGAACAACCGGAACACCGTTTCGTCAGATATCGGGATTTCTTTACTTACATTGGCGTAACCGTGATAGCCTTCATACAAAATCTCCCCATGTCTTGCTACAGCGCAGGCACAGCCAGCAAGATTCTTCTTCGTAAAGCCGTCCAGCAATGCGTCCAGATGCCGAAAATCTCCCATACCAGATCCCCCGTTTCATTGATTTAAAATCATCTTATTCTGAAAAAATTTCATATATCCGTGAATAAAGTCATCATACTGCAAACAGCACTTTTGCGGCAAATCCCCATTTTTAAAATCATAAAATTTTAAACGTTTTTCAGTAGATTATTCCACTCTAATTAAAGTGCCGTCCCTATAAACTATTTGTGAGTATGAAGGAACCGAGGTGAAATGATGAACGACATTCTGGTCTCCATGAAAGGGATCGATAAACAGTTTCCAGGCGTTAGAGCTTTGAACAAGTGTAATTTCGAGCTGAAAGCGGGTGAGGTTCATGCGCTTGTCGGTGAGAACGGGGCAGGCAAATCCACGCTGATGAAAATTTTGACGGGCGTATACCGGAAAGATGGCGGCACGATTTTCTATAAAGGAAATAGTGTGGACATACCGGATACGAGGACGGCTCGCGAGCTGGGCATTAGTATCATTCATCAGGAACTGCAGCTCATGCCTGATTTAACGGTAGCGCAAAACATTTATATCGGCCGGGAGCCCAAAAAATACAGAGGTTTGCTAACGGATGAGAAAAAGCTGAACGAGCAGGCGAGCGCCCTGTTCGCAGAGCTGAACGCCAGACTGGATCCCAAAGCTAAGGTCGCCGGTCTTACTGTAGCGATGCAGCAGATGGTCGAAATTTCGAAAGCGCTTTCCTTTCGGTCTGAAGTGTTGATTATGGATGAACCTACTGCGGCTTTGACAGACGGGGAAATCGATGATTTGTTCCGGGTAATCGAACAGCTGCGCGAGAAGGGTGTAGGTATTGTCTATATTTCACACCGGATGGATGAATTGAAACGGATTACCGACCGGATCACTGTCATGCGCGATGGCTGTTATGTAGATACGGTGGAAACGTCCGGAGTAGATGTCGATGACATCATTACGATGATGGTAGGCAGGCAAATTTACGCCGTCTCCAGGCCGGATATTACGGAGGTGAGTGAGGAAAAGGTATTGGAAGTGAACAATCTCTCACGCGGGACTGCCGTAAAAAATGTCAGCTTTCATTTGAAAAAAGGGGAAATTCTCGGTTTTGCAGGGTTAATGGGGGCGGGAAGAACCGAAGTGGCCCGGGCTATTTTTGCAGCGGAATCTCCTGATGAGGGGGAAATCTACGTTCATGGAAAAAGGGTGCGAATAAAAACTCCGGCCGACGCCGTAAAGCATGGAATCGGCTACTTGTCAGAAGACCGCAAGCGTTATGGATTGATGGTCGATATGGATGTGAAAAGCAACATCTCCATCGCCACGCTGCGGAAATACCGGAAAGCCTTTGGCTGGATGAAGCGGGAGGCGATACGCAAAGAGGCGGAGGAACGGGTTGCCGAGCTGAACATTAAAACGCCCGGGGTAAATCAGATTGTGAAGTTTCTGTCAGGGGGCAACCAGCAAAAAGTCGTTATTGGAAAATGGCTGACGCGCGACAGCGACATTCTGATGATCGACGAGCCTACCCGCGGTATTGACGTTGGGGCGAAAGCAGAGATTTACAAGCTGCTGGATGATTTGGTGAGCCAAGGCAAATCGATCATTATGATTTCCTCAGAGCTGCCTGAGGTGCTGCGGATGAGCCACCGTGTGCTGGTTATGTGCGAGGGGCGGATTACCGGAGAGCTTTCCCGCGAGGAAGCGACCCAGGAGGCGATTATGAAATACGCCACCATGCGCGGGGATGCCAGGGTTGTGGCGGGCCAGGGCTGAGCCCATAAACAGGATACGGGCTGAGTCTCCACAAAACTAGGCGTATGCTTGCGAAGCAAGTTTTGTTGCGAAGCAGTTCCATAGCAGTAATGCTTCACAAAACTAAGCCCATGCTTACGAAGCAAGTTTTGTTGCGAAGCAGTTCCATAGCAGTAATGCTTCACAAAACTTTTAGGAGGTCAAACCAATGGCTGAACTTGGCAAACCGGCCGCAAATGCCGCAGCCGCAAGACCGGCAGCGGTGCTCAAAGCCGGGGCCACGCAAAAAGTACTGGCATTCGCCAGTCTCATTATGCTCATCGTCGTATTTTCATTATCGTCGGAAAATTTTTTCCGCTTTGACAATCTGATCGGAATTATGTTATCCACAGCCGTTATCGGCGTGCTTGCGCTGGGCTCTACATTCGTCATCATTACCGGGGGAATTGACCTTTCCGTCGGCACGGTTATGACGTTTTGTTCGGTCATGGTCGGCGTGATCGTTACTTTCTGGCAATTGCCGATCCCGCTCGGCATCCTTGGCGGAGTGCTGACGGGGGCGGCCTGCGGCTTCATTAGCGGCTGGCTCGTAACGAAGATGAGTATCCCGCCGTTTATCGCCACGCTCGGCATGATGATGGTGACAAAGGGGTTGTCGCTTGTTGTATCCGGCACAAAGCCAATCTATTTCAATGAAACCCCCGGCTTCTCCAAAATCTCGATGGCAACGTTATTCGGCATCCCTTCCGCTGTGTTCATTTTTTTCGGTTTGGCGGTGCTGGCCAGCATCGTGCTCTCGAAGACGATCATCGGCAGGTATAATTTTGCGCTAGGCAGCAACGAAGAGGCTACCCGGCTGTCCGGGGTCAATGTGACCTTTTGGAAAATCATCATTTATATCATCACTGGCATTTTCGCCGGTATCGCCGGCATCATGATGGCGTCGCGGCTGAACTCGGCCCAGCCATCGCTTGGCACGGGCTACGAGCTGGAAGCAATCGCAGCGGTGGTCATTGGCGGAACCTCGTTAAGCGGCGGGCGCGGCTCTATTCTTGGCACTGTCATCGGCGCGCTGATCATGAGCGTACTAACAAACGGGCTGCGAATATTGTCGGTCCCGCAGGAATGGCAGACTGTTATCGTTGGCGGAGTTGTTATTTTGGCGGTTTATGCTGATATACTGCGGCGCCGTAAGTAATAGTCCATTTAATTAATAACTAAAAAGGGGAGATCAATATGCGGGTAAACAAACGGATGATGGCGGTCGTGATGTTATTACTGACGGCAATCATGCTCAGCGCTTGTGGCGAGGTCGGTAAAAACAATGGGACAAACGGAGGCGGTGCCAAGAGCACGAGCAATAATAGCGGCACCTCCGGTTCGGAAAACAAGGGCAAAGGGCAAGAGAAGCTGTATATTCCTCTAATCTCCAAGGGTTTCCAGCACCAATTCTGGCAGGCGGTGAAGCAGGGAGCCGAGAAAGCGGCGGAGGAATACGACGTGCAAATAACGTTCGAGGGGCCGGAGACCGAGTCCCAGGTCGATAAGCAGATTGAAATGCTGCAGGCGGCTCTGGACAAAAAGCCCGATGCACTTGGTCTTGCGGCACTCGACAGCCAAGCAGCAGTACAGCTGTTGGAGAAGGCCAAGGCAGCGGGCATTCCGGTGATCGGCTTCGATTCCGGTGTAGACAGTGATATTCCGATCGCCACAGCCGCTACCGACAATAAAGCTGCCGCCGCGCTGGCCGCCGACAAGATGGCTGAATATATCGGCGGAGAAGGAGAAATCGCGCTTATTGTCCATGATCAGACGAGTCGCACGGGCGTAGATCGACGCGATGGATTTATGGAGCAAATCAAGGAGAAATATCCGGACATCCAAATCGTCGACGTGCAGTATGGCGGCGGGGATCAGCTGAAATCGACCGACCTGGCCAAGGCCGTGATGCAGGCTCATCCAGACTTGAAGGGGATTTTTGGCTCGAATGAAGGCTCTGCAATCGGTGTTGTCAACGCGGTGAACGAGCTGGGGAAAATCGGTAAAGTTACGATCATCGGCTTTGACTCCGGCAAACTGCAAACGGACGCGATCCGCCACGGCACGATGGCCGGAGCGGTAACCCAAGACCCGATCGGTATCGGCTACTGGACCGTGAAAGCAGCGGTCATGGCCGTTCGCGGCGAAGCGGTAGAGCAAAGCATCGATACTGGATTTCACTGGTACGACCAGTCCAATATTGATGCTGAAGATATTAAACCTCTTTTATACGAATAAAGCCGATACGAATAAAGTCTTTCAATAATATCTATACGAATAAAGTTGATTTGACAGACGGATACGGAATACGGCCTTTGTTTAAGGCTGCAGCCGTATCCGTCGGCCTATGAACAAGGTACAAATGTAAGCGCTGTCGAATATCAGTGAATGAATCTGCCGCACAACTTCCGCATACCTGAACGAGGAGGGGGAGCGACTTGTATAAGCTGATAGTTGTCGATGACGAGGATGAAGTAAGAGAAGGAATCAGGCTGAAGACGGATTGGAACGCCTGTGGCTTTGAACTGGCCGGGGATTACAGCAACGGCCGGGATGCTCTCGAGGCCGTGGAGCAGCTGCGCCCCGATGTCATTATTACCGACATTTGCATGCCATTTATGGATGGACTGGAGCTGGCGCAAAACGTTGCGCTTCTTTACCGCGACATTCGCATCGTAATCGTTACAGGCCATGAGCATTTTGAGTATGCTCAGCAGGCGATTAAGTTGAAGGTGCATGATTATTTACTGAAGCCGGTGAACCTGAGGGAAATTACTTGCTTTTTGCAGAAAATGAAGCAGGAACTGGACGAAGAGCGATTGAGGCGGGAGGATTTGAGTCTGCTGCGCCTTCGGCTGAACGAAAGCCTGCCCTTGCTGCGTGAACGGTTTTTGGAAAAAATCGTGACTACCCCGGTGCGAGAAGCGGAGATCGAACGCAAGTTTCGTTATTTTCAGCTGGATTTGGCCGGTCCGGCTTATGTTGCTCTTGTAGCCGATCTCGATGAAAACGGCTATCGCGAGGCTGAAACGAATGCCGCTCAAGCTGCAGACTATACGGAACTGCACCGTTTTGCCGTGTTTAACATTTTTGAGGAGATCTTTGTGAAGGAGAGAGGAGGAGCCGCATTCCGGACGCGCGATGACAAAATTGGGCTTCTGCTGTCCGGTCAAAACCGGGAGCTGGAGTCGGCGGCACAAACTGCAGCCGAGCAGGCCAGGTATGCGGTAGAGAAATATTTGCGGAGCTCCGTCTCGATCGGAGTCGGACGAATGTGCCAGCTGCGGAGCGAGCTGAGGCAATCGTACCAGGAAGCTTGCTCGGCGCTGGAATATCGTTTTTTGTATGGACGGGGGCGGGTGCTGTCGAATCAGGATGTTGAGTATGGTAAGCAGGGAGAACGTGCGGGATACAACGTTTTTGAGAAAAAGCTGATAGCGGCTCTGAAGACAGGTAAAGCCGACCTTGTATCCGAGGAGCTGGAGGAAGGGTTCAACCAGCTAAGGCGGGCTGCCTCGCCTCCCCGGCGCTGCTATGCCTCAGCACATCGTCTGCTTGTGGTGCTTATGAACATGGTCACAGATGCGGGCTTCGATGATGAGGAATTGTTCGGGGAAGACCCCTTCTCCCAAATACCGCCGATTCAGACGATTGATGATTTGCAAAACTGGCTGGATTTCAACTGCCGCAGGGTTATTGCATTTCTGTCTGAACAGCGTGCCGGCCTTAGCGCATGGCAGGTACAGCAGGCGACCGCCTACATTGAACAGCACTTCAGCGACCCGGAGCTTGCTTTAGGCCAGGTTTGTCAGCATGTATACCTTAGCGCAAGTTATTTCAGCGCTTTGTTCAAGCAGCATACCGGCAGTACATTTGTGGAATATGTAACCCGCCTGCGCATCGGCAAGGCTAAGGAGCTGCTGGCGCTGACCTGCTTGAAATCGTATCACATCGCCAGCAGAGTCGGGTACGCTGACCCGCAGTATTTCAGTGTCATATTCAAAAGAATGACCGGATTCACTCCGAAGGAATACCGCGCATCTCTAAAGGAGAGTCTGTAGCATGGCGAAATGGAGCAGACTTCAGTTCAGAAGTATACGTACGGAAATCGCCGTCGCTTTTTCCTGTCTGATCGTTTGTACGACAGTTGTCCTTACGCTGAATACCTTTTTGCTGTCCTCCGATGCGGTGAAGAAAAACTCCAGCCGCTACACAGCCAAACTGATTGAACAAGTCAACACTAATCTCGCGACTTACGTGGGAAATATGACCAGCATTTCCGACATGGCGATGCAGCATGCCGATCTGCAGGCGCTAATGCGGTTAAAGGATCCACAGGGGGAGGAAGGGCAGGAGTACACGAGGCGGACCGCTGATTTTTTTCGGGCGGTCGCGGAGTCGAGGGAGGATATCGCCGCAATATTGTTTATAGGGGGAAATGGGGCGATCGTATCCGACAGAAATCGGCAAGGGCTGAAAGATTACGGGGAGCTGACACGTCAGGAATGGTATGAGACGGCCAAGGCGGCGGATGGCCGTGAGGTCATTTCCTCCTCCCGGGTGCAGCACCTGTTTCATGGAGAATACCGCTGGGTCGTTTCGATCTGCAGGCAAATCGGAGCGGAAGCGGCAGGTCCAGGCCTAGGCCCGGGCAGCTCAGGCTCGGACTTGGGCTCGAGTTCGAGTTCGAGTTCGAGTTCGAGTTCGGGGGGGACCGCTGATGGTGTGCTGCTGGTCGATTTAAACTATAACGTCATTAATGATTTGGGGCAGTCGCTGCAAATGGGCAGCCGCGGGTATGTATTTATTGTTGCGCCGGATGGGAGCTTTGTCTATCATCCGCAGCAGCAGCTTGTCTATTCCGGGCTGAAATCAGAGCCAATCGGAGCGATTCTGGACGCAGAGGATGCTGCTTTTGAGATGGAGAACGACGGTACTCCCAAAACGTACATGGTGCGGAATTCTGTATTCGGCTGGAAAATCGTTGGGGTGATTGACCCGGAAGAGCTGGCGGGAAATAAACGGCAAATGCAGAGCACCTCTTTTTTGTGGGGCGGTATTTCCCTCGTGCTCGCCTTGGGCCTATCTCTTCTATTGTCATTGAAATTGACCGAACCGGTTAAAAATTTGGGGCGGCAAATGAAAAAACTCGAAACCGGCAATTTCGACGTCAGGGTTGATATTACTGGTGTAAATGAAATCGGCAGACTGGCGAGGACGTTTAATTTGATGGCCGGGAAAATCAAGCAGCTCGTCAATCAGCTCGTACTGGAGCAGGAACAGAAGCGGGTCAGTGAGCTCAAAGCGCTTCAGGCGCAAATCCAGCCGCATTTTTTGTATAATACGCTCGACTCTATCATTTGGATGGCTGAGATGGACAAATCGGCGGAGGTCGTAACGATGACCTCAGCGTTATCCAAGCTGCTCCGCTCCAGCATCAGCAGCGGGGAGGAGCTTGTCTCGATTCGGGCAGAGCTGGAGCACGTTCAGAGTTATTTGACGATTCAGATGATCCGTTACCGGGACAAGTTCACTTATACGTTGGATGTCGAACCGGCTATTCTCGATTGCAAGACGATTAAGCTCGTTCTCCAGCCGCTGGTGGAAAATGCGATTTATCACGGGATTCGCAACAAGGTTGAGGCTGGGCATATTACCGTTCACGGCCGTCGAACGGCTGGAGGAATCAAGCTCGGCGTCAGTGATGACGGCCTAGGTATGACCCCAGAGCAGAAAGAGCGTCTTATAGCTGCACTGAGTCAGTCTGGATATTCCAACTCCTCCTTGCTTGAGTTGGCGCTGGACCGATATAAGTGGACGGAAGCGGAAGCGCATGGCCGCAGCTCCGGTGGTGTGGGACTGTATAATGTAAATCATCGCGTTCAGCTGCATTTTGGACGGAAGTATGGGGTTACCGTCACAAGCGAGCTGGAGGAAGGGACGACGGTTTTGCTGCGCATTCCTGAATTGAACGAAAGGGGGCAGTCCGGTGCGGGGGCGGATACTGATTTTAATTAATTGCGTTGTGCTTATGGCTTTGCTAATCGGGTCATTCCTCTTTGTTAACCGGCATATGACTCCTGCAACGCCTGTCATTTGGTATGTGCCGAAGGCACTTGATTCCAGCGTGGAATTTTGGGTTACGCTGCATCAAGGCGTAACGGCCGCAGCCGAAGAATACGGCGCTCAAATTATTGTGAAGGGGACGGAGACCGAAAGTGACAGCAGCGGGCAAATTACGCTCCTTCGCCAGGCGCTTGTCGAGAAGCCGGATGCCGTTATCCTGGCAGCCACCGACCAGCGGCTGCTTCTGCCCGTGGCGGAAGAGCTGACAGCGGCGGGAATCAAGCTGCTCACCGTCGATTCGGGACTTGAGGGCGGCCAGACGGCGAGCTTTATAGGCACGGATAACTATGAGGCTGGGCAAAAAGCGGGAATCATGATGGCCGAGGCCATTCGCGGTGAAGGGCTCGTCGGGATTATAAACACCGTTTATGGCTCGGAAGCCGCACTGCAGCGGGAACAGGGAGTCAGGGATACGCTGCGGCTCTATCCTCGGATTACCGTGCTGGAGAGCAGTTATAGCGGCGCAATCCGGACGCGGGCGTATGAACTTGCGCGGAAATTGCTGGAACTGGAGCCCGAACTGTGCGGCATCGTGGCCCTGAACGAACCGACGGCTGTTGGGGCGGCGCAGGCAGTGGCCGAGCTGCAGGCTGTGCGTCAGGTGAAGCTGATTGGCTTCGACAGTTCGATGCGGGAGGTCGTCTACTTGGAGGAGGGCGTGCTGCAGGCAACGGTTGTGCAGAAACCTTTTAATATGGGGTACTTGGCTGTAAAAACTGCGATTGATGTCATCAAGGGGCGCGATGTTAATGACGTGATCAACACCGGGTCTGTCGTCATCACGAAGGAGAATATGTTTGTTCCTGAGCATCAAAAGCTGCTGTTTCCGTTCTTGGAGGATACACAAGCGAATTAAGGCAGCTGGAGAAACAGTTAAACGGACGGAAAACGATTCTATCGGAAACGACACTATGGATAACGATTCCATAATGTGGTTGAACTAACTATACAAAAAGGATTAAAATGACAATGGGCGGCAGGCTCAATTAAAAATACGAATCAGGGTGGGGGGGTTGCATGGAAGCTATTCAAAAAGAGCCGTCGATGCGTGTGTTGAAGTGGTTTTTTCTCGTTGTAGACTTGGCTTTTATAATGTACTTCAGCGCCACGGCAATGGGGCTCATTCCGGCAGAATATGCTTATTCAGATTATACCAATCCAATATTGGTTGCCTGGAATTGGTCCTTTTTTCCTCTAGACATGGCCATCTCGCTTACAGGCTTGAGTGCAATTTATTTGCATCGAAAGAGATGTAAGGAGTGGAAATCCATCGCATTAATTTCACTTGTTCTTACATTTTGTTCCGGATTAATGGCGATTTCCTACTGGGGAATTCGCTTGGAATTAGATCCCGTGTGGTGGATACCGAATTTGGCCTTGATGCTGTATCCTTTATTTTTTATTCCTCGCTTTTTAAAAGTATAATGCACAATTCACAAATTATGCGCTGGACCACAAGGTCTGGCGCTTTTTATTGCTCTGTAGCGGTTGTGACTCCGTCTCTATATGTCGTAATTTTATATATTTTTGTCGTATAGTTCTACTAAAAAAATGCATTCTATTGTGGTACCTTAGTACATAGATGTCAGGAAATTATATAAAAATCGGGAGGTTGCGAAATTGAGCATTCGTATTGGCAAGGCCAGCTTTTGGCATGTTCACGCCTGGGATTATACCAGGGAAGCCCAAGCGCATCAGAATACCGAAATTGCGGCGGTATGGGATGAAAATCCCGAACGCGGAAAGAAAGCGGCCGAGGAACTGGGTGTGCCCTATTATGTTACCTTGGCAGACATGCTTGCCCAGGACGATTTGGACGCGATTATAGTGGACGCGCCAACGAATCAACATAAGGAGGTTATGATTGCCGCGGCCAGAGCAGGCAAACATATTTTTACGGAAAAAGTGGTTGCCCCGACGCTTAAGGAAGTTCATGAAATTATCGGTGAAGTCGCCCAAAACGGCGTAAAATTAACCGTTTCTTTACCGCGGTTAAATGACGGTTACACGCTGGCTATTCAACATATTTTGGACCAGGGGCTGCTGGGCGAAATTACTTACGTCAGGGTGCGCTTGTCCCATAACGGCGCGATTGCCAATTGGCTTCCGGAGCACTTCTACAATCTGGAGCAATGCGGCGGAGGAGCGCTGATCGATCTTGGCTGCCATCCGATGTATTTGACCCGTTTGTTCCTGGGACAGGAAGTGACGGGAGTGAGCGCGAACTTTGGCTATATTACAGGAAAAGAAGTTGAAGATAACGCCATGGTGACGTTACATACGGAATCCGGGGCAATTGGTGTAGTTGAGGCGGGATTTGTAAACAGCTACTCACCGTTTACAGTAGAGGTTCATGGTACGGAAGGAACAATATTGTACGGCATGCCGGAAGGCAAATTGCTGCTAAGATCAAATCGAGCGGCTGACTCCGGGAAGGAGTGGACCGAGCAGCCGTGCCCTGACAGACGTGAAAGCGCCTTTGAGCAGTGGGTGGGGCATATTCAGAACGATACTTTGGCCACTGAAAATGTTCAGATAGCTATGGAGCTCACGCGCTTAATGGAAGCGGCAAACCTCTCGGCCCGGGAAAGACGCATGGTCCGGCCGGAAGAGCTAAGCCGCTAATCTATGGATGGCAGTATGAATTTGAATAATGCTTATCCCTTCGAGGTCATGTTTGAGAAGCACGATATGCTCGAGCGGCTGGATATTGTAATTTCTTGGGGGCATTACGAAATATCCGTACTCCGATTTCATTTGATTTCATTTGAGCCGGGAAGAATCGTCGATTTTCATAATCATGCCGAATTTGAATTTCATTTTATTCCGCGCGGGAAAGGCAAAGTCATTCTTGGGGAGCGTACGTATTCGTTATCTGCGGGCATGTTCTATTTGACAGGCCCCGGCGTCATGCATTATCAGGAAGCTTCTCCTGAGGAGGCGATGGATGAGCTATGTCTGCATGTCGATATCACCCGTAAACACAATCCTGATGCCGACCCCTGGGAAGCAGCGGAAGCTGAGGAGTGCATGGAAAAGCTGCGCGAGCTGCCGATAAAGCCAGCGGTGGACAGCCACCGGGCGATGAACTGCTTTCTTGAGGCGTATGAAGCTTGCGAAGGAAAGTATCGGGGATACTATACTTCGATTAAACAGCAGGTCATCAGCATTTTGTTAAAAGTGGTGAGGGCTTACGATTCCGGTGAAATGAGCGCCGAAGCGCCGATCAGGGATATGCTCGTCTCCCGTTATCAATACGCTGTCCAGTACATGGAGGCCAATTCCCCGGCGAGCCTCACGCTGGAAAATGTCGCCGAAAAGCTGAATATCAGCCCCCGGCAGCTGCAAAGAATTTTTAGAAATATCAATGCCGAAATGCCCTTCAGCAAGGTGCTGGAAAGTATCAGATTACAGGCCGTTTGCCGCCGGCTCGAGGAAAGCTCCTGGTCCATTGAGCGAATTGCCGAATCTGAAGGATTTTCAAATGCGACATATTTACATCAAGTGTTCCGCAAACGCTTCGGGATGACTCCTTCGGACTATCGAAAAGCGAAGGATCCAAATAAACAATTGAGGTGAACAAAAATGAAAAAAGTTTATCGCATCGGAATTATTGGTTGTGGCGGAATCGCCAACGGAAAGCATTTACCCAGCCTGGGCAAAATAAATGATGTGCAACTTGTCGCATTTTGTGACATTATCCCTGAACGTGCCGAAGAAGCCGCAGCCAAGTACGGCATAGAGGGAGCCAAGGTTTATACGGATTATAAGGAGCTTTTGAAGGATGGGTCTCTTGATATCGTACATGTGCTTACGCCAAATGACTCGCATGCCGATATTTCTATCGCTGCGCTGGAAGCCGGCAAGCATGTCATGTGTGAGAAGCCGATGGCCAAGACGGCGGCCGATGCCAGAAGGATGGTAGAAGCGGCGAAACGTACGGGCAAAAAGCTGACGATCGGCTACAACAATCGTTTCCGCGAGGACAGCATGTACTTGAAGAAGATGTGCCAGGAAGGAAAGCTGGGCCACATTTACTATGCTAAAGCCCACGCTATCCGCAGGAGAGCTGTTCCGACCTGGGGCGTATTTTTGGATGAAGAGAAGCAGGGCGGCGGGCCGCTTATCGATATCGGAACGCATGCGCTTGATTTGACGCTCTGGATGCTGGATAATTACAAACCAAAAGTCGTTTTGGGGACGAAGTATCATGAGCTATCGCAAAGGGAAAATGCGGCAAACGCCTGGGGGCCGTGGGATCCGAAGCAGTTTACGGTGGAGGATTCGGCGTTTGGGATGATTGTCATGGAGAATGGCGCAACGATTATGCTAGAATCCAGTTGGGCGCTCAATTCACTTGAAGTGGATGAAGCAAAATGCAGCCTTAGCGGGACTGAAGCGGGAGCGGATATGAAGAACGGGCTTCGTATTAACGGCGAGGAATTCAGCCGCTTGTATACGAAGGAGATCGACCTCAGCGCGGGCGGGGTAGCTTTTTATGACGGTAACGCCGAGAACGCAGCAGATGTGGAAATGAGAAAATGGATTGAAGCGGTTGATCAAGATTTGGAGCCTGTGGTTACGCCTGAACAGGCTTGCGTCGTCTCGGAAATTTTGGAGGCGATCTATGAATCGGCACGTACCGGCAAGGCTGTATATTTGAACTGATCCTTGCAGTTGAAGCAAGGAATGTGGAGGAGAACAACGATGAAGTATGTTAACAATCATGCCGTAGTTATTGTTGGCTACGGCGGCATGGGCAGCTACCATGCCAAACTGATCAAGGACAACGGGCGGCTGAAAGTCGTCGGCACTTATGACATTGACTCGGCACGCGGGAAAGCTTCTGAAGAGGACGGTTATCCGGCGTATGGAAGTTATGAGGAGGTGCTGAATGATCCGGCGGCGGATATCGTTCTGATTGCGACGCCGAATGATGTCCACAAGGATTTGGCTGTACGCGCCTTTGCCGCGGGCAAGCATGTCATTTGCGAAAAGCCGGTGACGATGTCCGTGGACGATTTCAAGGAAATGACAGCTGCCGCCGAGCAGGCCAAACGAGTGCTGATGGTGCATCAGAATCGGCGCTGGGATGAAGATTTCCTCATTATAAAACAAATGTATGAGCAAAGAACGATCGGCGAAATTTTCCGGATCGAGTCGAGAGTTCATGGCGCGAACGGGATCCCGGGCGACTGGCGCCATCTGGAAGTGCACGGCGGTGGAATGCTGCTGGATTGGGGCGTTCATCTGCTGGATCAGCTGATTTTTATGATCGACAGTAAAATCACCAGCCTGAGCAGCCGTTTGAGCTTCATTTTGGGCAATGAGGTGGATGATGGCTTCGAAGCTTTGCTGCAATTCGAAAACGGCGTGTCGGCGTTGGTCGAGGTAGGCACTACCAATTTCATTACGCTGCCGCGCTGGTATGTCAAGGGAACGGAGGGCACAGGAGTCATTGAGGATTGGTCGATGACCGGCCGAATCGTCACCCGCAACCTGGAGGCAGAACACGTGGAACCTAAACCGATCCGTGCGGGAGCTGGGCTGACCAAGACGATGGCCCCTCCATCGGAAACGGCGACCATTACGGGAGCATTGCCGGAACCTTACCGTCTGCCCAGCAGCTTCTTTGATAATTTTGCTGCGGTGCTGGAGGGAACGGCTGAGCCGATCATCAAAAACGATGAAGTGCTGCGGGTGCTGAACTTGATGGAGGTTATTTTTCAGGCTGGCCGGACCGGGGAAACCATTAAAAATTTTGATCTTTATAAATAAGACAGGCTGTAATTAGGCAAGCTGTAATAAGCAAGCGAGAATGGCCAAACTTAAAAGAAACTGCAGGTTGTGTGCGGTTTCTTTTAATTAGGTCAACAAATTAGGTTAGTAAATTAGGTCAGTACTCCAGGATCAGTATTTATAAAAATGAATTCCATATTTGGGAGGGATTGCTGTGACGGTAAAAATCGGAGTTCAGCTCTATACTTTGCGGGATTTGACGGATAAAGATTTTATCGGTACGCTGAGAGAGGTTTCCAAGCTTGGTTATCAAGGTGTGGAGTTTGCTGGGTATGGCGGTTTAGAAGCATCGGCCTTGAAAGCAGTTCTGGATGAACTTGGCCTGCAAGCTGTCGGAAGTCATATCGGCATGGATAGATTGCTGAAGGCGCTGCCTGAAGAAATCGCTTATAATAAAGTACTGGGCAATCGCAATTTAATTATCCCGTGGTATGAAGACAATAAATTGAAAGATCCGGAGCAACGTGCTCAATTTGTCACAAATTTAGCGGAAATTGGACAAAGATGTCTTGAAGCAGGTATGCAGCTGTTATATCATAATCACGAGTTTGAGTTATTGATAGAAGTAGATGGAGAGCCGGTGCTTGATGCGTTATACAGCAGCATTGATGAGAAAATCTTGCAGCTGGAGCTCGACAGCTGTTGGGTTCATTACGCCGGGTTTAATGCAGCTGAATATATCAGAAAGTACGAGGGACGTCTTCCCCTGCTTCACCTGAAGGACATGAGACGGGATGCTGAAGGCAATGTGACTACAGTTGAGCTGGGACAGGGTGAGGTCAATTTAAGGAAAATTGCCGATGCCGCCGTCAGCAGCAATGTCGAGTGGCTGGTTGTTGAACAGGACGAATGTCCGAATCCCCCGCTGGAAAGCATCGCTACCAGTATGGAGTGGCTCAGACAATATGGATATATGAAATAAAGAAAGTAGTGAAAGTACAGCTAACTTATGTATAGCGTCATGAAGCGGAGAGAGCAATTTTGACTATGAAAAAAAGAACGGCAGCACGAAAAGACAGACAAATGTTAGTCCTGCGTGGAATGAACTTTTGGCAGTATGCTATTTTAGCTGTGCTTGCGCCATTTTTACCGTTATATTTTGCAAACTTAGGATATTCTTCTTCACAAATCGGGTTTCTTATGATGATTGGCCCGTTTGTGGCAAGCATGATCCAGCCGTTCTGGGGGTATTTGAGCGATCGGCTCCAGACGGTGAAGAAACTTATTTTTTTGTTATGGATTTTGGCGATTATTAGCAGTGTAGCGTTATTTAACGCCGGGGGCAGCTATGCGCTTACGTTATGCTTCGTATTAGCGCTATACTTTTTCTATCAGCCCTCTATGCCATTGCTGGATAGCATATCTGTCCAGTCAGCGGCACGCAGAGGAAGCTCCTACGGATCTGTGCGGCTATTCGGCTCTTTAGGCTACACTGTAGTTTCCCTGTCGGGAGGCGTGCTGCTAGCCGTTTTGGGCGGGATTACCAAATTGCCCTATCTGCTATGGGCCGCCTGGATTGTTCCATTCTTACTGCTGATATTTCTGCGTGACGAACCGGCCGAAGGGGAAGGAATGACGCTTCAGTCGATAAAAGAGCTGTTCACGAATAAATCATTCCTGTGGTTTCTGTTTTTAGTGTTCATCATCTCGGTGCCCCACCGCATGAATGACGTGATGCTTGGTTTATACATGAAGGACTTGGGCGCCTCCGACGCGATGGTCGGTTGGGCCTGGGCTCTGGCCGCTGCTCTTGAAATTCCCGCTTTCGCTTTGCTGGGGAAGCATCTCCATCGGATTCATGAATATGTGCTGATTGGCATTGTAGGCATCTTGTATTCGCTTCGCTGGTCCATGTATTATGTGGCGGACGATCCGTGGGTGCTGCTGGCGCTGCAAGCGGGGGCTGCCATTACATTTGCCGTGTTCTGGATCGTTGCCATGCATTACGTCGCCCGGATTCTTCCTCCGCAGCTCGGAGCTACCGGCTTCTCGTTGCTAAGCATGGTGTACCTTGGCTTGTCCGGCATGACCGGCGGCATTGTGGGCGGGAGACTGTCCGACTTGTTTGGCGGAGCGAGCATGTATTTGTTTGCCGCCATCGTTTCCTTCATCGGAGGAATGCTGTTCCTTGTTACTGAAGTCATTTCCCGCCGGCGTGGTTGAGCCGTCTGTGAGAAGAACTTGCTTGAAATGATAAAGCCGCCTATTGCGTATCGGAGCGCGATGGGCGGCTTTGCTATTATGTTATTTTGCTATTTTGCTATTTTGTTATTGTTGATTTCGGGCTTAAGTCCGGGGCTTGAAAATGCCGAAGGGCCGGCCTACCGGCAAAAATATCCGGCCAAAATGAACATTAAGCACAGCAGCCCCGGCGCCGTACAGCGAGAGAAGAGCAATGCCCAATTCCGCGTAAGCAGCCAGAGGATGAAATATTTCTGGTGCAATGCCAAACGCATCCAAAGCAAGGCCAAGAAATAGAGCATCAATCAGAACGAATATAAAGAACAGCACTTTATGAGTCTCCATTGCGCCTATCGTCATAAAAAGGGTGAAGACAAGGTATCCGGCAAACGCAAAGCCAAGCTGTTTTCCGTCTATACCGTTCGCCAAATGCGGGCCGAATGTGCCGAGTTTAATCAGCCAGCTGACGCCCATGGCGAACCAGAAAAAAGCATATGCGCCGAAGGCGGTCATCCCGAAAGTGTTGTTCAGCTTAGCATCTTGAATGCACGCGAACAGTTGAGCGAACGCGCCCAAAAAAATTGCCCAGGGAAGGACATAGCTTAATCCGTCGGTCAGCCCCAGCTTCTGCGAAGAAGCGACCAAGGTGACGATCGCCAGTCCAAATAAGCCGATGCCGCTCGGATCAGCTGTCATTATTGCTACATGAGTCCGATTTGTATTTTGCATGGTTCCGTAAAAGCCTCCACTAGATGATATATTGCCCTATTCCTCCGATAACGGAATGCAGGCTGAATTGATTATTATATCGGATTTAACTCGATTTTGCAGTGAAGTTTCTTTGACTCCTGGAGAGATCCCGTAACTATCAGGTTAAATAATGAACAATTAAAAGAATAAAAAAAATCGAGAAGCATCATTTTCCTTATATTGACATCCTGTGTTTTATGCATTAATATAAATACCAACCAGCGGTATGTATATAAGTAGAGGTGCTAAACTTATGGCTAGAAACAAATATCCAGAGCAAACATTGGAACACATCCTGTCGGTATCAGCAAAGCTGTTTACTGAAAAAGGGTTTGAAAAGACGAGTATTCAAGACATTATTGATGAATTGGGAATGTCGAAAGGGGCTATTTATCATCATTTCAAGTCAAAAGAAGATATTTTGGATGCGGTAATGGAACGGCAATTTACCTATGTCGCGCAAATGCTGGAAGAACTTATTCACAATACACGGGCATCCAATGCCAGGGAGAAGCTGATTCTCATTTTGGAGGCTATTGTTTCCGATCCTGATGCGCACTCCATTGACGATATTTTAAGCACACAAATTAAAAATCCGCAATTTGTCATGAGGGGAATCAAGATCGGCGTAAATCATGATGCCCCAGTAATTGCCCAGCTCATGATGGAAGGAAAGCAGGATGGATCAATTACGACGGACTATCCCATCGAGTGTTCGGAAGTGTTCATGCTGCTTGTAAACATTTGGATTAATCCTGTTTTATTTGAACGCGGCAGCAATGAGACACTTCAGCGCTTGAAGTTTCTGCAGCACATGATGAAGCTGCTCGGCGCAGATATTGTGAGTGATGAACTTATTCGGACAATAACAGCACGTCATTCTGATATTGGAGGATACAAAGTGAATGAGTGAATTTGTAGTCAGAACAGAGGGGCTGGTCAAGACTTTTGCTGGGATAGAAGTCATTAAAAGATGCAATATGTCTGTGAAGCGAGGCAGCATTTATGGATTTTTAGGGGCAAATGGAGCCGGCAAGTCTACCGTCATGAAGATATTGACCGGATTGCTCACTCCTACCGCTGGGAGGGCAGAAGTGCTCGGGCTCCACGTCACACTTTACCGTGATAAAATATTGCGGAATATAGGCAGCCTGATTGAGGTTCCAGTCTTTTTCGAAGATTTGTCAGCTAGGGAAAACTTGAGTCTGCATTTGGCTTATATGGGAATCAGCAATTCAACTGAACAGGAAGACATCTCTAAAGTGTTAAAAATGGTAGGCCTGGAACATACAAACGAGCAGCCTGTCTCTAAATTTTCATTGGGAATGCGTCAGCGGCTAGGCATAGCCAGGGCGATTATTCACAGGCCTAAGCTGCTTATACTGGATGAACCGATTAACGGGCTAGACCCTATAGCCATACGTGAAATGAGAACATTATTTATCGATTTAGTTCAAAATTACGGAATGACCATTTTGCTATCCAGTCATATTATTTCGGAGATAGAACAAATTGCTGATACAGTAGGCATTATTTCCGCCGGAGTAATTGAACGAGAATTATCTTTAACTGAAATAAAATCGAGGCATCCAAATGGTCTTGAAGAGTACTTCTTCGGAGTAATGAGCGGGGGGCATGGTATTGCTTAACTTAATAAAATTAGAAATAAGAAGAATCAAGATTGGAACTTATATATTAGCCAGTGTAATTGCTACTGTTATTCTTGTCGGATTTATTTATTTCGTTTCTTATGTGGCCCAAGTGGAAAATGAACTGGATTTTAAAAATTACACGAATATTTTTTTGTTTGTCAGTATCGTGAGCATGATTATTTATTGTGTGCTATCTGCTGTCATGTACTCTCGTTTTATTATTGAAGAATATAGCGGCAAACGACTGCTTCTCATGTTCTCATATCCTGTAAACCGGAAAAAAGTATTGTTTGCTAAAATTACACTCGTAGCAGGGTTCACAACATTCGCGACGATTGCCAGCAACATTCCCCCGTTTGTAATATTTACCATTACGGAATCGATCTCACCTATTGTCGATGACACTCTCTCCTTAGAGTTACTACTTTCCATATTTAAAACAATTATTGTATTAGCGATTGCCGTGAACGGAATCAGTATTATAGCGATGAGAATAGGTTTTATAAAGAAGTCAATATCAACCACGATTGTCACTGCCTTTATTTTATGCGCACTTGTTGGAAATGCGGTTATAGGCAGCTACGGAAACAACATGTTGTTAGTGGGGTTATTACTTGTTATCACAGCCGCTGGTGTTATTGTTGCGTTGGAACTTTCAAATAAAATCAATGAGATGGAAATTGAATAGGAGAGGATTAGGGTGGTTGTTAACAACGGATTGAGCCTTCGTAAAAAAGTGAATATCGAAGAGAGCGTGTCCAGCATATCCTTGGATTGGTTCTCTGGAGAAGTAAAAATCTTGGCTAGCGAAACGGACAATGTCCACATAATTCAATACGGGAATAACAATTTTCCTGAAAAAAAACTTGCACATACTCACGTCAGTTCAGGGGTTCTCAGCATTGTCGACGGGAGGAAGAAAGGCAATTTTCTAGGTTTTAATTTTCAACAAACACTCCTCGAAATTTACCTTCCAAAGAAAAAAATACAATCGTTTACGATCAATGGAACAGGCAGCCATTTATTTATTCAAACACTGCATACGGCAACCGCTAAAATCAAGCTAACTTCTAGTCGAGCAACCATATCCGGAAATTATGATGAACTTGAATTATCCGCAGTAGGAACAACTATCGTAGGTGAAGATGCAGATATCGGAAAGCTTAAATTGCTTGCCACTTCATCCAAAGCGGATATTGACGGCAAAATTTCGAATATCGATGTCAATGTCATAGGCCGATCTGCAGCCATTTCCTCCAAAGTGGTGCCAAAGCATATTCAATCCTTATCCACAGGAGCGAATTTAACAGTAACTATCCCTGATAATGAAGGTTTTAATTTTAAATTCAAAAAGGTGTCAGGCCACTTCAAAACGGATTTTGCTCTTACTTCAAAGGATAACAGCTTTACTTACAAAGGAGGAGGGGAAAATTACAGTGCCGAGGTAAGAGGAGGAAAATTTTCTTTACAAAAGGAAAAGTGATGGGAGGAGGAGTTGAATTGGAGACAGCAGGCTGGATTGTTGGAACAAGCTTGTCCGTTTTAGTACTATTGGTGGGAATTATCGGAATGCTCGTCAGTAAACAGAGACGAACCAGAAACAAATGGTCAATATGGCTGATACTGTTCGGGGTATGTGCTTTAGTAAGTGCGTTTATTAACGCCGGTTATAAATAGGCAGTCTATACTATCAAGTCGGTTACGGAGGTGCATTTTGAAAATATTCACTTTGAATAGAAATTTTAACCTATTGATAATCGGCCAAATTATTACGCTTTTTGGAAGCTCCATTCTTAGATTCGCATTATCGCTATTTATCTTGGATATAACAGGTTCAGCAGGGACGTTCGCTTTCATACTGGCGGTATCTACCATCCCCACTATTTTCTTATCGCCAATCGGCGGGGCGATAGCGGACCGGGTTAACCGCAGAAATTTGCTTGTTATTCTTGATTTAATTAGCGGATTAATTGTAGCGGGTCTTGCTTTCTTTTTGTTCAGCGGGGTACATTCGATTTTGCTGATTGGAATTGTAATGACCTTGTTGTCAATAGTGAGTACATTTTATCAGCCAACCGTACAGGCAAGCATTCCGGTATTGATTGAAAACGACCATTTGTTGAAGGCTAACGGGGCAGTATCAGGAGTATCTGCTCTTACTAATTTTGCAGGTCCTGTGTTGGGAGGACTGTTGTACAGTTTTCAAGGTATCGAATGGATTGTAGTGATGACTTCAGTTAGTTTTTTCCTCTGCGCTATTGTAGAAACCTTCATGTACATTCCATCCGAAAAAATGCAGCAGACGTATGGGGCAATCAGAACGATTTTGAACGATCTTAAAGATGGAATCAGTTATATTGTGAAGAAAAATTCCTTTCTGCTTAAAGTCATCCTTATTGCAGCAGTCATGAATATTTTTATTACGCCAATATTTTTAGTGGGAATACCTTACATTATTAAGATTATTATGGGTTTAGATGGCAGTTTTTTTGGCTATACGCAAGGTGGAATTTCATTAAGCATGATCTTTGCGGCGGTCGCAATTGGATTGCTGTCAAGTCGTATCAAAGTCAGTAACTTGTATAAATGGTTTATTGGCAGCGGCATATTATTTATTCCAATGGCATTGTCCGTTTATCCTCTGTTTTTAAGCGCCCCTTATAGCACGATTATTTCCTATATCATGTTTTCATTGTGTGCCATGCTTATCATGTTCTCCATTACGATTATCAATATTTTTGTTATGACAATACTGCAGCAGCAGACCCCCAATTTACTTCTCGGTAAAGTGATGGCCATCTTAACCGCTGTATCAACGTGTGCAGTACCTATTGGCCAAATTCTGTTTGGTACCTTGATGGACAGCTTTACTACGAATGTTTATGCACTTTTGTTAATTGTAGCGGTCGTTACTATTGCCATTGCTATTACGACTAAAGTGTTGTTAAAGGAGAGAAAAGCCGCGCATGCTGACAAAGTAGATGAAGCTATAGTATAGGATAAGTTTGAGTCGGAGAGAAAAAATGAAAAAGATTCAATTGTTTTGCTTCAGGTTGCCGTGCTTGATGTATTTATTTTAGGTGAACGATTAAGTTGGCTGCAAATGGTTGCTCTGGTTCTATTGTTGATATCGATCGGATATGTACAATTAGCCCCTCAGTTAAGAGAAAAGAAAGAGAATAGTGTTTCCAAGTCTGCTTAATAATAAAGCAGAATTCTCGGGAAGAAGACTTACTTCCCCCGTACATGCACATCTAGGCCCCTGCCCACATACAATGTAGAACTGAACTTCATTGTATGCTGAAGCGGGGCGCGGCGATCCCCTTCGGCCAATCGACGTGGGGGTGCTTTGTTCATGGAATTGTTTTCTGCGGTTGCCTTGTTCATTAAACAGCTGACTTTGCTTGTGTCGTATGTGAAAAACAATGCTTTTCCCCAGCCATTGACGGAGGAGGAGGAAGCACGGCATCTTCAGCGCATGGCTGAAGGGGATGCGGTATCCCGAAATATGCTGATTGAGCATAATTTGCGGCTCGTGGCGCATATCGTCAAGAAATTCGATAACACCGGCGAGGACTTGGAGGATCTGATCTCTATTGGCACGATTGGCTTGATCAAAGCGATTGAAAGCTTCCGTCCCAACAAAGGGACAAAGCTGGCAACGTTTGCGGCCCGTTGTATCGAGAACGAGATACTGATGCATTTAAGATCGCTCAAAAAAACGCGCAAGGATGTATCCCTTCATGATCCCATCGGAACGGACAAAGAGGGAAATGAGATCACGCTTATCGATATTTTGGGAACGGAAGCGGATGACGTGGTCGAGCGGGTACAGCTTAAATTGGAGAAGAGCAAAATATATCAGAACCTCGATATTCTCGAGGCCAGAGAGCAGGAAGTCATCAAAGGGCGCTTTGGACTGGAGCACGGGGGGGAAGAGCGAACGCAGCGGGAGATTGCGAAGGAACTGGGCATCTCACGCAGCTATGTGTCTCGGATTGAGAAAAGGGCGCTGATGAAGCTTTATCATGAGTTTTATAAGAAGAAGTAAGTGCTTAACGGTAAACCAGCCGGGGCTGCCGTAAAGTTCCGGTTGGTTTAGTCATTACTGAAAGCTAAAGAACGGGGACATAACTCCAAAATATATTGTTGGACAAGCCTGGATCAAATAAGTTGATGCAATTTGAGTATTTGATTCGAAGCGCTTGACTATGACGTAAGGTCATAGTGCATAATTCTCACTATAAACGACGAGGAGTGAGAGATATGAATATAAAACAAACGCAGAAACACTGAACAGGCGCATAAAGCCTGTGCTTAGAGAGCAATTGCAATTAACTGGATTTGATCAATTTGCTCCGTATCTTTACGGTGACGAGATCGCAAAACTTCAAAACTTTAAACCGGTCAATATGCCTTATAGCGCTGGCTACGCTTGCGGATATTATTTAATCCAGTATTATTTAAGAAAAACAGGAAGAACGATCTTTGAGGCAACGATCACACCTGCTAATCAAATACTAGACGAGGTAAAGGGATTTTGGGATGAAGAAACGATTATTAGCGGTTAAAGATATTGTTCGGATTACAGGCATTATAGATCGGACCCTGCATTATTACGATAGAATTCATTTGTTGCAATTATGTACGATATCAATCCGTTGAACGGCTCTCAATTCAACAACAACTTAAACAATAAGCAGCTATATAATAACAAGCAAGCCAGCTGGCAAAAAGGACTGCCAAGCTAGCTTGCTTGTTAAACTTTAAAATTGAAAAGGTTTACTACTGTTTCAGTATATCTTGAACCGCCTTGTCCAACTTCTCCAGAAGTTGTTCTCTGGAGATTTGGGCACCCAAGTATTCCTGCATCGCGGCTCCAAAGCCTTGCGTAACACCGTCTGGGAACAGGTCCCAATACCAGCCGACAGCAGTAGAGGATTTTCCTTGGATAGCCACAGCTATTTGTCCGATATCATTTTCAGTGGCTTCAATGCTTGTAAGGGCAGGAATAAAATTAAACTCTTTACTTACAAAAGTCTTTCCGGTTTCGGATGTGACCAGCCAGTTCAGGAAGTTTTTTGCCTCTTCAGGATGTTCTGACTTGCTGTTCACAATATAGTTGCTAGGTACCCCGATCAGTACACTGCCTTCGTTATCGTTGATTGGAGCCGGAAGCACTCCCAACTGCAAACTGGGATCGACTTTATCGATGTCGGCCTGCGTCCAATTGCCCTGAAGCATCATCGCGGCTTTGCCTGCAGAGAAGTTGGCGATTTGCGAGGCGTAATCACTGGTCATTTTTTCCTTTTGCGCATTGTTAAATATCAAGTCGACTAGATCCAGCCATTGGTTGAAAATTTCATTGTCTTGGAAGGTTGCGTTTCCTGCCTTGACGTCTTCGATGAACTTTTGTGGATCGGGCTGATTGGCGAGCCCGACATTAACCAGATGCATGCCGAGTGACCACCATTCATTCGTTGCCATGAACGGTGTAATACCTTCGGCATTCAATTTTTCCACGGCCTCTTTTAATTGTGAAAGGGTCTTAGGTTCCTCGGTAATTCCAGCTTGCTCAAACAAGGATTTATTATAAATAATACCGTATCCCTCCACGTTCATTGGCATACCGTAAAGCTTTCCGTCTACCATCATGGGATTCTTTGAAGATTCAATCAGATCTTTGCTCCAAGCCTCATCGGTAAGATCTGTCGCACGATCCATATAGGGAATCAAGCCGATATAGCCGCCGTTATTAAAGATTTCCGGTTCGGAACCTGAAGCCAACTCGGCCTTTAATAAAGCACCGTAGTCTTCCCCGCCGCCATGGGTTTCTACTTCTACTTTGACACCAGTTTCTTTCTCATATTCTTCGACCAGTTTATTGAGGGCTTCGGCAATTTCAACTTTGAAGTTAAACATTTTAATGCTGAAATCTTTTTTGGCTCCCTGTTGGTTTTGTTCCCCGTTATTCTGTGTGCCTTGATTCCCATCTTTGCCGCAACCAGCAATTACTAAAGTGAAGATGGTTGCTACAATGAGGGCAAGCTTCCAATTTTTCATTTCGATAACCTCCCTTTATATTTTGCCTATAAGGTCATTTTAAATGAATACGCTTTACGATAGACACTAATTATAATGCTGAAAAAAGTGGACAATTTTGTTTGCTAACCTTTTACAGAACCTGCCGTTACACCTTCGACGATATATTTTTGAAGTGAAAGGAAGAAGATGATTATTGGTGTAATTGCCATAACAAGACCAGCGAGCGCAAGATCCCATTTTTTCGTATACTGACCAAAAAATTTCGTGACAGCCAAGGGTAATGTTGTTAGATCTTTATTGCCTCCAATGACGAGTACCGGCAGCAGATAGTCATTCCAGATCCATAATGTGTTCAGAATAATGACAGTAACTGCAATAGGCATCAGTAGAGGAAAAACGATTCGGAAAAAAACACTGTAAGGATTTGAACCATCCACTTTAGCTGCCTCTTCCAATTCGATAGGAACCGTCTTGATAAATCCATGGAACAGAAAAACGGACAACGGCATCCCAAAACCGAGATAACAAGCCACAATGCCGTAAAATTCTCCGCGCAATTCCAGTAAACTTGTGACGCGAACCAATTGCAGCATAATGGATTGAAATGGTATGATCATGGCCGAAATCAGCAGCAGGAACACCAGCGCATTGAAGCGGGTTGGTTTCCGGACAATTTGGTACGCAGCCATGGAACTGAACAGGACGATAAGAACTACGCTAAATAAAGTAATTAAAAAGGAATTCGAGAATGCTTGAGGAAAATTTATGGCACTCCAGACGCTCGAGTAATTATCCCAATGAAAGATTTGTGGGAAAGAAGCTGCGTCGATCAGAATCTCCTTTAGCGATTTTACCGAGTTGGTCAGAACCAAGTAGAAGGGAGACAAAAAGAGCAATCCGAGTAATATAGCGGCGATTTCTAAAGTCAACAGTCTTGCTTGATAGGTTTGATTGTGAGAAGACATTAGGCGGACACCTCCTTGCGCTTCGTCACCCAAACCTGTGCAAGGGTAATCGCTGACACGGCAAGAAAGAACAGCAGAGCTTTTGCTGTGCCCAACCCATAACGGTTGTTTATTAGAGCTTCGGCGTAGATGTTATAAGCCAAAGATTGGGTTGAAGTGCCAGGACCGCCTTTCGTCAAGGAAAGGTTGAGATCAAACATTTTGAAGGCGTTGGAAGTTGTAAGGAAAAGACAAATTGTAATCGCTGGCATAATCAAAGGAATGTATATTTTTCTTAGAATTTGATATGGACGTGCTCCGTCCATTTGCGCTGCTTCAATCAGATCCTTGGGGGTTCCAGACAGGGCGGCGATATAAATCACCATCATATACCCTGCGGTTTGCCAGACAAAGACGATAATGAGTCCCCAAAATCCAGTGGAAGGCGTTCCGAGCCATGGAAGTTGGAAGAAAGACAGGCCGGTCAATTCTCCGATGGTGCCGAATCCCTTCGTAAAAATAAACTGCCAAATATAACCGAGCAGTATTCCGCCTATTACATTAGGCATAAAGAAGACAGTTCGCAAAATTTTCCGGGTCTTTATGGAACTGGTCAAAATCAGGGCGAGACATAATGCGAGAATATTGGATATGCACACCGAAATCACTGTAAACTTCAGTGTGAAGATAAGGGACTCCCAGAATTTGTCGTCGTTCATAAAAATTTTTCTCCAATTATCCGCCCCCGTCCAGACGGCTTTATCCAAGTCGAGACCGTTCCAGTCAGTGAATGAAAAATAGAATCCTAGGGCGAACGGGACGAGCACAATGGTGACAAAAAAAACAAGGCACGGACCGAGAAAAATAATCTGTTGTGCCCAGCCTTTTTTCGACCGCAAAACTCTGTTCATAGGTTTATCTCCTTTCAGATCTGTGAGGTTAATCAAACTCAGTATAGAAAGGATAGGGGGGAGGCAACACTCATTTTTATGATAATAATAGTGGAATATTTTGCCGCCCTTTGCTAAGATGTTGTGAAAATGGGGGGGGGGATATGTTTGTTTCGAAAAAGTATCCGTTTCAAGTTGATAGCACTTCTTCTGTTCGCGGTAATACTGCCGACAGGAGTATCAATCACTGTCTCTTACTTTTATACAAAAGCGTCAGTGACGGAAAAATCGATTCGTGAAAATACGAATTATCTTAACCTTGGGGCCTCCAATCTTCAAAGCTATTTCAAGGGAATTCATGAATTAGCTTTATCCGTTTATAGCGGAATTAATATCCCCAACTCCCTGTACACATCGATATTATCGGCTAAGCCTCATCATTTGCAGGATGCTGATTCGAAGGAAGACATCAATCATAATGTTTTTTCGAGTCAATTGCTTAATATGTTTCAATCCAATAAAGATATCTATCAGATTCATCTGTTCGTGAATGCGAATAAACAATCCAATACCTTGTTAAAGGGTTTTTTTCGTAGAGAATATAACGATTCGTACCGTCCGTCAGTATCCCCATCAGGAAAGATGGAGCCTTTTATAGAAATAACGCATCCGGATCACAGATATGGAATGAAATCTGGAATTCCAAATCTTAAGCTGGGCTCTATCGAGGTTTTTAGTGCCCACTATCCGATTTACCGTACACCAAGTGATGAGGTCATGGGTTATCTTTCCATAGACTTTCGTTTAAGTGAGTTTGAGGAAATAGCGAAGGCCATGTATCACCTCAATTCGGAACAGATTTTCTTGCTGAATGAGCAAGGAGGAGCCCTTTATTCCTCTGATCCGGATCTGATAGGAAAAACGATTAAAGCGGGATGGAGTGAGGTCTCGTCCAAAGAAGATTACGGTCATTTTTCATGGAAGGACGAAAATTTCGAAGGTATTGTATTTTACAAGGCAATCCAGAATCCTTTATTTAAGGGTTATCTTCTTAAGCTGGTTCCCTATGATAATTTATACGGAGATGCCAGAGCAATTACCCGAATCACTACAGGAATCGGTATGCTATTTCTGATTGTTGGGATGATCGCTGCAATTTTTATCTCTATTCGTTTTACTAATCCGATTAAACGGATTATCTCCTTCACGCAAAAGGTGGAAATCGGAGATATGGATGCCCAGGTGGAGGTTGCGACCGAGGATGAATTCGGAATTTTAACGAGAAAAATTAATAATATGACACAGACCATCAATAATTTGATTTTAAAGGAATACAAGCTCGAAATCGCCAATAAGAGCAACCAGTTAAAGGCGCTCCAGGCTCAGATCAATCCGCATTTTTTGTATAATGCATTGCAGTCGATAGCTACATTGTCCCTTAGGTACAAGGCCTTGGAGGTTTATGAACGGATCTGTGCACTTGGCAGCATGATGCGCTATACAATGGCTACGGGGGTAAATACGGTCACGCTTCAAGAGGAGTTGGAGCATGTGGAACATTACCTTATGCTGCAAGAGGAGCGATTTGGCAATGAATATCTTGAGATCGATTTTGATATCGCGGAAGAAACTAGAATTCAAGCTGTTCCCAAAATGATTTTACAGCCTCTCGTAGAAAATGTTTTTAAGCATGCTTTTGATGATGGAATCGTGAATGGGCCGATACGTGTCCGTATTGTCAGCCACTTGGACGAGGCAGGAAATCTGATGATTGCCGTCTCTGATAACGGAAAGAAGCTGCCGCCGGAAAAAGTCCGGGAGATGGAGTTAGCGATCAATGTCGAGACAAGGAATGAAATGGAACAGATCGGGCTTCGAAACGTATTAGCCAGACTCCGATTGTATTTTGGCAAGGAAGCCAGCCTGACGATGAGGGGACATGATAACGGCGGCTTAACGGTAGCTTTGTGGATACCGACTGGAAATTGCGGAATTATGGAGGCGGACAAGAGTGAAAGCACTGATTGTGGATGATGAAAAGCATGTAAGGGAGGCCATTCGCTATTTTGTGCCCTGGAATGAATATGGAATCGAATCTGTGTTTGAAGCAATGAATGGACAAGAAGCAGTCAACCTGATCTTGGCGGAGCGACCGGAGATCATTTTCACGGATATGCGAATGCCCCTGATGGATGGAGCCCAGCTTCTGGAATGGATTCACCGGCATATTCCCTGCACGAAAGTAATTATCATCAGCGGATATCAAGATTACAAATACCTTCAACCTGCCATTGTATATGGGAGCATGGATTATCTGCTTAAACCGTTGAATGGCAACAAAATCGTGGAAGCGACAGAACGCGCGGTTCGCAAATGGCAGCAGGAAAAGGAAGAAAGTGACCGGGCCCTTCACCGGAATATTCAGATCAATGAACTTCAGCCGCTATACTGGGATCGAATGTTTACGGATTTGATGTCCGGCTATCGACGATATGAGGAACTAGCTGCTGCCCTGAGTGATCACTTCGGACTAACCTCGGGATTTACCCGCTGCCAGGTTGCCGTCTTATCTTTGGAAATGATGGATCAAAGGTTATTAACCCGGTTCAGTGGAGATGCGTCATTAATGTATTATGCCATCATGAATATATGTAATGATGTGCTTGTGGGGAGAAACGGCAGTTACGGATACGCCTTTCGTTGCGGGATTGAGGGAGTGAATATTGCGATTTTTTATTGGAATGAAGTCAAGGATATAGAAGGGGCCCTTCGGAGCATCAATCAATCCATGCTGGAAACCTATCAAATTCAAGTTCACTTTGGCCTCGGTGAAGTATGCCTCATTGCAGAAGACGTGCCCCGTTCATTCCATCAAGCCAAGATAGCACTACAACAACGCAATTTGTTTTGTTCAGATGAATGGATTCATATGTATCACGATTCAGATCAGTTTAGTGAAGAGAGTTGTCCATTTCTTCGCTTTTATGAACCCTTTAAGTTTGCGGTATTATCCGGACAGCGCGATCGCATTTTGGAATGGGTGGATAGATGGGCTGATCTTATGGAGCAGCAACTTTACCTATCTCAGATTCAACTTGAAAAATGGCAGAAGAATTTCAAGGCTGCTTTGTTAAACTGGAAGGCTGAAATCGGATGGGACAAGTGCTCCGATTCGGCTGAAACGTTTGATGTAGACCTGCCTTTCGATACCAACGGGAACTTTTCGCTTGCGGTTTGGAAGGAGCAAGTTGCAGCCAAGCTGCTTGCCTTTTCTGAGGAGTATAACTCCATGCATGATCAGGACAGTCGATTGGTACAAGACATCAAACGCTATATTGATCAAAACTATCACAAAGAAATTACGCTGCAGCATATTGCGGATTGCTTTTTTATCAGTCGAGAAAATGTTTCGAGGAAATTCAAGCAGGTCACAAATGAGAATTTAATAGACTATCTTACCCGATTACGAATTGATAAAGCCAAAATGTTGTTAGCAGATTCGGACCTGCGTATTACTCAAGTCGCTGAGCTTGTCGGATTTCAGGATGAAAAGTATTTTAGCCGTGTATTTAAAAAGGTAACCGGGCAGACTTCTCGCGAGTTCAGAAAACAGTTAAATTAGGTATTCCGTCTGAACTGATATTTTGGAAATAGAAATTGTTTCGGGAATGGCGCTGTAAGTGAACACCCTGATTTATTAAGAGCCGGCGATGCCGGCTCTTTTTTGCTGTAGGCACAATTCAAACTATGATCCGGGCGCTCGGCGTACTATGCCTTATACTCGGCTTATATACCCTATAAAAATAAGTCGTATCAAGGCTTTGATTAAAAAAATACTAGTTCAAAAAAATAATGCAAACACGTCAAATCCGATAATTTAAAAGAGTGTTATTGTCGGGAAGCTTGAGTTCCAATAACGTGAAGTTATGAAAGCGGATTCAATCGAAAAAACGATATTGGAGGATGTGGTTAGTACGATGCTGGAACATGAGATAAGCGTTCAAGACAGTGGGAACGTAAGCGGGAAACTGCACAAAAAAAGAGGCGGAGTCCAGAAAGTCCTCAGAGAAATGATGCGGGACAAGTACCTCTATCTGCTTGCGATACCCGGGATCCTTTATTTTATTCTTTTTAAATACGTGCCGATGTACGGTATTTTGATTGCTTTTCAAGACTTTTCACCGTATTTAGGGTTTTCGGCAAGTCCATGGGTTGGATTTGAGCACTTCAGCCGTCTGTTTACAGAGGATGCTTTTTGGGTGCTGCTCCGCAATACGCTGGCGATCAGCTCATTGAATCTTTTATTGTTTTTTCCGTTACCCATCGTTCTGTCGCTCTTATTGAATGAATTAAAAAACCAGTTTTACAAAAGAACGATTCAATCATTGGTTTATTTACCTCACTTTCTTTCATGGGTCATTATCGCGAGCCTTACTTTAATGCTGTTCGGCAAAACGGACGGAGTCGTCAACTACTTTCTGAACCTGCTCGGGTTCGAATCGATTGATGTGCTGACGAATCCCAAGGCCTTTTGGTTCCTTCTAACCGGACAGTCGATATGGAAAGAGGTCGGATGGGGAACCATCATCTTCCTGGCAGCTATCGCCGGTGTCAACACGGAGCTGTACGAAGCAGTCAAAATTGATGGTGCTAATCGGTTCAAACAAGTGTGGCATGTTACCTTGCCGGCCATCCGAAACGTGATCGTCATTCTTTTAATTTTGCGCCTCGGGGTTGTCCTGGAGGTCGGTTTCGAGCAGGTATTCCTTATGTATAACGGTGCTGTGTCCGACGTAGCGGAAATATTCGATACGTATGTATACCGCGTCGGCATTCAGCAGGGACAATTCAGCTATAGCACGGCGGTTGGATTATTTAAGTCTGTTGTAGGCCTCGTGCTTGTAGTCGTGTCGAATAAGCTGTCGAAGCGGTTCGGCGAAGAAGGATTATATTAGGAAAGGAGCGGAGCGTCTTGAAGATTAGTGTCGGAGAAAAAATATTTAATGTAGCGAATGTGGTCATTCTGGGGCTGACTGCTATAGCTGCCTTGTTTCCCATCTATTATGTTGTGATTGTCTCCTTTACTGCGCCAGCAGAATTCGTGCGAAAAACAATCGTGTTGTGGCCAGAAACCTGGTCGCTCGTTTCCTACCGCTATTTATTGTCCGCGCCGCCTTTTATGCGGGCGATTGGGGTCAGCTCGTTTTTGGCCGTAGTTGGAACGATATGCAGCTTGCTTATTTCCTCGTCGTTTGCGTATTCCTTGTCGCGAAATAAATTCAAGGGCAGAAAAACGATCTTGATGTTCGTTCTGTTTACGATTTTGTTTAGTCCGGGTATTATCCCGAACTATCTTCTCGTGAAAGAACTCGGCTTGATCAATAGCTTATGGGCCGTCATTCTAGTATCGCTGACCAGCGGCTGGTATGTCATTCTGATGAAAGGGTTTTACGAGAGCATTCCGGACGCATTGGTCGAAGCGGCAGCCATTGACGGGTGCAATGACATTTCCGCATGGGTCAAAATTGTGCTGCCTTTGTCTCTGCCGTCGATCGCTGCGTTTGGTTTGTTTTTCGCCGTCTCGAACTGGAACCAATTTTTTAACGCGCTGCTTTATCTGAACGATGCGGGCAAGTGGCCCATTCAAGTGCTGCTGCAGAACATGTTAATCGATTCATCCGCCAGCAGCTTAGGCGATGCAGATCCGCTTATTAAGCCGCCTCCAAGCACGCAATTAAAAATGGCGGCCGTCGTAATCGCCATTGCGCCGATCGTGTGCGTCTACCCGCTTGTTCAAAAGCACTTTGCTAAGGGGGTGATGATCGGATCGGTCAAAGGATAAGGTATGAGCCTAGAGATAACCGCAAGAAACATAGTATTCATTCACTTAAAACATTCAAGGGGAGGATTACAAAATGAAAAAAGTATGGTTAATCGCGGCGCTGGCTTTATCCGTCATCGTTGGAGGCTGCGGCGGCAATGGAGGTTCAAATGCAGGGAAATCGGCCGGGGCATCGTCCACGGGCGATGACTCCGGAAATAAAGAATCGCAACCGGTCGAAGTAAGAGTCATGAGCCATTTCTTCGGCGCAACTCCGCCAAGCAAAGATAATCCAGTCGAATTAGAGATTGAAAAAGCCACCAACGCAAAATTAAATATTGAATGGAACGCCGCGCAGAATTATCAGGATAAATTAAACGTTGTGCTGGCTTCAGGAGACTTTCCGGATCTCATCTTGATCCCCGCAGTAAATCCTATACAGAATGCAGTTTTTGCTCGTGCGGCGGAACAGGGAGCATTCTGGGATGTGTCTCCATACATTGACGAATATCCGAACCTGAAAGGCAAAATTACGCAAACCGCATGGGACTTAACGAAAATCAATGGCGGAAATTACGTGATTCCGCGTCCGCGTCCGTCCGAGGGTGAGACATTCTTCGTTCTGCGGAAGGATTGGCTGGACAATGTTGGACTAGAGATGCCGACGACAGCTGAAGAACTGTATGCCGTCATGAAGGCCTTTTTCTGAAAATGACCCGGATCAGAACGGGAAAAAAGATACGATTGGTTTTGTCGGGATTGTATTGGAAGACGGCATGGGCGACTTTGTACACTTTGAATCCATCTTTACCGGCATCAACGGCGAATGGGGCGTAAGAGACGGCGAGCTTGTATTTTCCGCTTTTCTTCCGGAAATGCGGGAATCGATTGCTTTTATTACAAAGGCTTATGAAGAAGGCCTCATTGCGCAGGACTTTGCTTCCTTGCAGTTAAGTCAAAGCAAAGAAATCTTCTCAGCTAGCAAAGCAGGGATGAGGGTGGAGAAATCGGGAGCATTCCAAGAATATTATACGGTTTTGTCGGAGAATCATCCCGACTTTCCGTTTACCAACCTGTACCCGGTAACGAATATTAACGGTTATAACCCGAAAGGCCCTGGTTTCAGCGGAGGGAACGCTATTCCTAAAACCGTCCCTGAAGAAAAAATGAAACAGATATTAGGCATGATCGATCGTTGGATGGAAGACGACGTCTTTGAATTGCATAAAGGACTCGAGGGAACTCATTATAAAATCGAGAACGGCGAAAAGGTCTATGACGCGGACCAGCAGCAAAAAGACGGCGTAGGCGAATATAATCAAATCGTATATGTGGCTGATCCGTATGCAAGTACATCGAAATTGAATTTCCCTAAAGAAGCGCAAGAATTGTATATGCAGATCCAGGACGAGCGTGCAAAAACAAGTGTCGCTTCCATCGATACGGGACTCGTTTCCGAAATAGGCCGTACTTACTTGCCAGAGATCAGAAAAGATATGACGGATTTGAAGATTAAGATTATCCTTGGCCACAGACCGATCACAGCTTGGGATGAATATATCGAGACCTTGAAAAACGATGCTAAAATGCAACAAGTGATGGAAGAAATGAAGGCAGCGTATAAAAATCTAGCTTTGTAATGAACAAGCCCAAGCACTCTCTAAATTTAGAGGGTGTTCTTGGCATCTTATCAGTGCTATCATTTGAGAATTAGAGTACACTGAAAATAATGCTGTTAATGAACATGGAGTGGTCTATTTGGAAAAAGAATGGCGCAAAAAAATGCCAAGATGGTTGCGCATTAGGGGCAACTATCAAAAAAACTTAGTCATTTTTTTATTGCTTGCGAGTTTTCCGGGCATTATTTTTAGCTTTTTGTTGTTTTTCCTGAGTAAATCCCAAATGGAGAGGGAGCTGCAGACGGTTCACCAAAACCATATGACTTACATGATCCAAACCATTAAAGACGAGTTTTCGGACCTAGAGCTGCTGATGGCGAATTGGTCCACGAATTCCAATATGCAAGGATACAGCGACCTGGATGTTGTTAGCGATTATGTCCAAATTAAGAACCTGTATAATACACTTAACCTGATGGGGGGCTACAACCCGCTGATTGGCCGGGTAGAACTGTTTCTGAATCAGCCGAGTCCGATCGTTTATACTGAAAATGGATACAAATTTCTGGAGGATGCTCAGGTGCTGGATGAGTATACCCGTCTATTAACCAGCAAGCAGAAGATGTTCTGGGACCATTCGCTGACTAGTATTGAGAGCGTTTACAAAGATCGTTATGCCCCTCTGGCGATGGTTCATAATTTGGATGGGAACTTATTTGAACCGTTCGGTTCTTTAATCGTTTTTTTGGAGCGGGAGAAGCTTCACAATATGCTGCAGTCCCCCTATGAGGACGGATCGGTATTTATGCAGCAAAATGACAATCGTTGGCTATTCGGCAAGCCGGAACAGACCGAGCCATCAAAGCTGCAAATGGAAATTATGGCTGAAATTCAAAGTCGGGGGGATGATGCCGAGCCGTTCGTGTTCCATTACGACAACATCAAATATACGATTACGTACGATTCGTTCTCCAGACTGGGCGAACAGTGGTGCTACGTTTCGATTGCACCGATGACGAATATTACGGCACCTGTCGTCCTAATTTTCAAAATTTTCATATATTTAAATTTGTTTATTTTTATGTCGGCGATTACTCTTACTTTGCTCGTCTCGAAGAAGCTATATGCGCCTATAGAAAAGCTTACTCGCCAAATTGGCGGCACCCACCTTCACCCTGCCAATGAGTTTAATATGATCGAATCGCATATGAATGAACTGTCGGCTGAGAGCGAAAATCTCCAGAACCGCTTAAACCGGCAAATGCCGCATCTGCGCGAAGGGTTCATTTTACAATTAATGCAAGGATACCTTTATGCTTATCAGGAAGAGGAGCTGCAAGCTCGAATGCAACAATTTGGCTCGGGCGGTTCTGAAAAAAAGTACGTTATCGTATTTGTTCAAATGCTTGGATTCAATAAGTTGAAGGAGCGGTTTGCGGAAGAAGATAAGGGACTAGTCACGTTTCTGGCCGTCAATATCGCCGAAGAACTGCTTTTATTCTCTGAACCGGAGACCGACGTACTCAATTTCCACGATTTGTCGTTTGGCATTTTATTTTCATTTAACGGGGATAAACATGTACACGAGATCGAGAAGAACGTGCTGAATTTTTGCGAGGAGCTCATTAGTTATATCAACACCATTTGCAAGATGAACGTTTCGGTTGGCATAAGCAGGATGGCTGAGTCGTTAAAATCCGTTCACAGCATATTCGAAGAAATAAAAATTTCTTTGAGTTTCCGGAACCTGCAGGAAGATAATCAAATCATTGAGATGAAAAAAATGGACAGCCTGCTGAGCAGCCAGGATCAGGGGGAATATCCGTTTGAGCTGGAAAAAGAAATTATCCATGCGATGCGCCAAAGGCAGCAAGAGGAAGCCATTCGCTTAGTTCATGATTTTTTTGCGATTTCCAATGACCGGACTCGTACCGTCAGCGAAGCAGTAATCAGGCAAAGAGCTTTTAAGCTGCTCGGTGCTATTTTCCATATCGTGCTTCAATCAGGGATGATCGAGGATTTCATTAACGGGAGCGCGCATCTGTACGAAAAGCTCTACAAATTGAAGGAGCCTGAGGAAATCAGCCATTGGTTTGAAAGAAAGGTCATTATCCCGATTATTGAAGAGCTTTCCCTGAAGCAGGATCAGAGATTGCAAATGGTCGTTCAAAAAGTGATGCATACGTTGGAAGCGAATTATACGGAGGATATATCACTGGAAGCTTGCGCGAGCGATGTAAACTTGAATCCATCGTTTTTAAGCAAAATTTTCAGGGATGTTTCCGGATGGAACTTCATCGATTATTTAACGCATATTCGGTTGTCGAAGGCGAAAGAATTGTTGATCGAGACGGACGCCAAAATTAAAGATGTTGCCGAAGGCGTCGGGTATAACCAGCATAGTTATTTCAACCGTATTTTCAAGAAGGAAGAAGGCATTACGCCTAGCGAGTTCAGGGAAATGAATCGAAAAAATTAAAAAAAGTGCTACATCGTTAAATAAGTCTTATTCCCTTGTGAACCTCTATCAAAAAAGTATTATTGCATTAAAATTGCTTCCTTCCTAGCATGGCAGTAAGAGCAGATTGAATAACGTTTTTCTAGTAGGGCTGTTTGAATAAGAACAGATTTTGGCTTTATGGAAAAGGGAGGGGTTAAGACATGAACGATTTTGTAGCAATTAAAGGCAGGGAGCGCATAGTCGGCAGCCTGGATGATATGAAACAGCAGTTTGCCAATCCCCCATCGGAGTTTAGTCCCATACCGTTCTGGTTTTGGAATGACGAATTAACGCAGGAAGAGCTGATCCGGCAAATGCGCGACTTCCATTCGAAAGAAGTGGATGGCGTTGTCATTCACCCTCGGATGGGCTTGCCGGCCGAGATGCCTTATTTGTCCGAGGCCTACATGGATCTCGTCGAAGCGGCAGTGGCGGAGGCAGAGGCTTTAGGGATGAAGGTCATCCTCTACGACGAAGGCATGTATCCTTCCGGCTCCGCTTGCGGTTTGGTCGTGAGGCAGAATGCGGACTACGCAAGCCGCGGATTGGAGGTCCGGGAATATCCGTGTGAGCCTGGCGTGCCCTTGCGGATTCCAGTGAGACTGCTGCCTGGTGAAGCGCTTGTGTCGGCGCAAGCGGTCCGCAAGCAGTCGACAAAAGCGTTCGCGCCGGACAGCGTGGTCGTCCTCGAACGGGGGCAAGACACCGTCGAATTCACTCCGCCGGATGCCGGGGCCTGGTCCATTCTGCTATTCGTGGACACGTATACAGAAGGAACGATCCGCGGGGTACATCCCGGGCAGGATGACGGTGAGACCGACGCGCCATTGGCTGCGGATTTGCTGAACCCGGACGCCATGCAAGCCTTTATTTCGCTGACGCATGAAGCGTACTATAAGCGGCTCAGCCCCTATTTCGGCACGACAATTATCGCGATGTTTACCGACGAGCCGGACTTGCTTGGCCGGGGACATCGGGAAGGCTTAAAGCCATGGACGCGGGACTTCATGGAGGAGTACCTGCGGAATGGAGGACGGGAACGGGATTTGCCCGCGCTGTGGCTGGATGCCGGCGAGGCGACTACACGGATTCGAGATACATATGAGGCTGCGGTTCGCCATCGACTTGGAAGAACCTATTATAAACCGTTAGCCGATTGGTGCGAAGCCCACGGCATCGGGCTGACGGGACACCCGGCAGCGAGCGACGATATCGGGCTGCTCGAGCATTTCCATATCCCCGGGCAGGATGTGGTCTGGAGATATATAGCGCCGGAGGACGATAAATCGTTGTCGGGTGTGCACAGCACCATGGGGAAATGTTCCTCCGATGCCGCGCGCCATCGCGGAAGACGCAGGAATTTGAACGAATGCTTCGGGGTGTGCGGAGTCGAGGGCGGCTGGTCGCTCAGCGCGGGCGATATGAAGTGGTACCTGGACTGGCTGTTCGTCCGAGGCGTTAACCTGATTAGCCCTCATGCCTTCTATTACTCGATCCGCGGGGAGCGCAGGGACGAGCGGCCGCCGGATGTCGGGCCGAACAATATATGGTGGCCGGAATACGCCCAGTTCTCGCGGTACATCAAGCGGATGAGCTGGCTTATGACCGATAGTATGAACGGAGCGCAAGTCGCCGTACTTGCGGGAGCCGCTTACTTGCCATGGACGGTCGTCAAGCCGCTGTATGAGCAGCAAATCGAATTTAATTACCTGGAAGAAGAACTGCTGCCTTCATGCGCATGCAAGGATGGAACGCTCGAGATCGCCGGGTATCAGTATAGGGTCGTCGTGATCGAGGATGGCCGGCGATTGGCGGAATCCACTTGGGCCATGCTGGAGGCGTTTGTGCAGCAAGGCGGTTTGGTTGTGGAGCTAACGGAATCTGGCTGGAATTCAGTGAACATTGGCCAGCTTCGGTATGGCCGAGCGGAGGACATCCCGGATGAATTGGCACGCGCGATCGGCCGAGACGCCGTGCTTGAACCCGCGGCAGCAACGCTTCGATTAAGCCGTATAACGAAAGACGGCATGATCTTCTATGTGATTGTGAATGAAGGCGAGGATAGATATGATGGATTGCTTCGGATTGGGCAAAGAGGTTACGCGGAGCTTTGGCGTCCATGGACGGGGGAGTCTTCGGCGGCGGACGCTGTGAGTACCGAAGAAGGACAGCTTATCGCGCTCAGTCTTGCCCGCCGGGAATGCCTGATTGTTGCCGTTGACCCGAGTCAATTGAATCAGGAGGTTCATGACAGGACGGAACTCAGCAAGCAAGCTGGCACAGTTAAGGCGATTAAGGACCTATCCGCGGGGTGGCACGTGGTGGAAGGACCGTGGAAGGGAAAAGTATCGCCGCTTGCTTCGTGGACGGAATGGCCGGGAATGGAGCATTATTCGGGAACGGTCACCTATGAGAAACGATTCGAGCTCGGCAGCCTGGTTAAGGCAGAGCGGCTGGAGCTTGATCTTGGCGAAGCTCATGAGATCGTTCGCTTGTCGGTGAATGGGCGGGAGGTTGGCGTTAGAATGTGGGCGCCTTACGTGTTTGAGATCGGAGATGAGCTGTTGCAGGGTGAGAATGTACTGCGCGTGACTGTTGCGAACAGTCTGGCGAACCGTTATGACAACAAATCCTTGCCTTCAGGCTTGATTGGTCCGATACGGCTTATACGCCATGACACAACGATCGATTAGCTGGCAGCAAGCTCCGCTCATACAGGGTTCAGCGTTAGCAGGGTAAAGATGAACGTACTGCGGTAATCGATAGGCGTTAAATCTTGTTAGGGGAAAAGTTGTAACAGAAAACCGGTTAGGCGGGTCTCTCTAAATCTATTTTAGAGGGACCCTTCGCGTATATTTAGTGTGATCTTCTCCTGGTAAAAAACCAACCGCCGGCTACGAATAGGAGGAAAAGCACAAGATTAAATCCGACGCCTGCGAGCAGCGAGCCGTTGAATAACAATGCTTCGAAAAAAGAAGCAACATGAGCACGTAGCGAAGGAATGGCCGTTCCAGTCGGGATTGCTACAATGAACACCGCCCACACCAGCCAACCGGTAAAGTGGTGGTAACCGGAGACCAGCATGCTTAGGAGCGCCATAACCATCAAATAAAAAAAAGTTTGGTAGAGAAAAGAACCTGCCAAGCCAAATTCGCTCCAACGAAACGCTTCGACAAGATTAACAGTGTTCTTATGGAGCACATTTACTTCAACCATAGGCCATAAGCAATTGAATAAAGCGACGGCTGCTGCCCACACGGCATAGACGAAATGAAGCCCCAAAAAATATTGTTTTCGGCTTGCGCCTAAATGTATGATGCGTTGGTAATAACTAAGCGGAAGCATAATTGCGATAAGGAGCAAAATGAGAAGCAGCAGGTTGCCATCCGCAAGTACTTTGCTTTGCTTGATGTCTATAAAGAGACCAACAATGAATTCCGCCAACCTGCCAAGGAGAATGAAAATAATGACCATCCATATGTAAATCTTCAATTGCAAATAGGTCGCCTTTAAATGAACGGCCAATGCACTCAATTTAGTGACCCCCTTCGATCAAATACGAGAAAAACTTTTGAAGCGTCAAATGTTCAATTGTAATGTCTAGTTGGCGGGCCTGCTGCCTGTCCCTATCGTTCAACATTTCGTAAATGGCAGCAAGCTTTCCGTGGCCGTAAGACTCCGTATGTAATACTCGCTTCCCTTCCGTAAATGAAGCCACGGCGTCCGAATTTCCACGAATCAAATAAGCTGCCATGCGTAACTGATGAATTTCTTCATGAAGCAGGAGGGAACCCTGATCCATAATATAAACCCGCTCTGCGACTGGGACGATTTCGTCAATCAAATGCGTAGAAAGCAAAATCGTTCGGGGGTGATTAGCGTAATCTTCTAACAGCTCTTTATAAAACTTCTCTCGCATTAAGACATCAAGCCCAAGCACGGGTTCATCGAATAAAGTCAACGCTGCCCGGCTGGCCAGACCGATGATAATTCCTACGAGCGATTCCGTGCCTCTTGAGAGCTGTTTGATTTTTTGGTTTGGATCGAGCCCGAACGTCTGAAGCAGCTTATGAGCAAACGTCCAGTCCCAATGGGAATGAAAATTTGCAGCAAGCTGCAAAGCCTCGATCACTCGTGCTCCTCCGAAGTGCTTGTTATTCTCCCGAACGAAACAGAAATCCTCAGGAAGTTCTCCTTTTCCAAGCTTCTTCCCTCTGATCTCAATGGAGCCATCGTCCGCCAAGATTCCGCCTGCGATGATGTTAAGCAAGGTCGTTTTGCCGGCACCGTTTCGCCCGAGCAAGCCGTAAATCACGTTGTCCTCCAGCTGCATATCCAGATCCCGCAATGCGTAGGTAGGGCCGTATTTTTTGTTTAACTTATCGCAGCTCAATACGATGCTCACAATAGATTCATTCCTTCCGTAATTGTTTGATCATGTTAATGATATCTTCGGTCGTCAGCTCGAGTTTGTCGGCTTCGCAAAGCAGATTGGACAGCAGCTCCTTGTAGAAACGGTCTCTTCGCTGATTTTGAATCTTTTGTTTGGCATCCGTCGAGACATACATGCCAAGCCCTCTTTTTTTATACAAAATACCTTCATTTACGAGCAAGCCGATCCCCTTCACTACGGTAGCCGGATTGATTTGAAACAGCTGAGAAAACTGAGCTACAGAAAGAATCTGTTCGTCCTCCCGGTAAGTTCCGTTCAGGATATCGTCCTCAATGATATGAGCTACTTGTTGAAAAATTGGCTGTTTATCGTCAAAAGTTACGTTCATTGCCTCACCACTCAGCATCGTAGTTTGTTACCTATCTAGCAGCAAACCATAACTTACGCGCAAACAGATGTCAATAGCGAATCGCCTGAGGAAAAGAGAAGCGTTTCACACGTGATCCAGTTATTGACAATAACATTTTTGTATTATAGTATGCTACATGAGTAGTATACCAGCATACATTGAAATATACAAGGCCAAGGGTTTTGGAAGCATCAAAATATATTACGGGGAGATATGATTTATGAAAACATTAATCGAATTCAAAAACGTATCGAAAGAATACAAAATAGGCGAAGTGCCGATCAAAGCGCTGAACGGGATTGACTTTTCCATTAACGAGGGCGAATTCGTTGTTATTCTGGGCGCAAGCGGCGCTGGCAAAAGCACGATTCTGAACATACTTGGCGGCATGGATACGGCATCCTCGGGTAATGTGACTGTCGGCTGTGAGGATATAACTAGCTTCAACGAGAAGAGGCTTACGGGATATCGCGCCGAGAAGGTAGGCTTTGTCTTTCAATTTTATAACTTAATCCCCAATTTGAACGCTTTAGAAAACGTTGAATTCGCCGCTGAAGTATGTAAAAACCATCTGGATGCACAAGAAATATTAAATAAAGTCGGGTTAAAGAACCGTATGAAGAACTTTCCGTCCCAGCTCTCCGGAGGAGAACAGCAGCGGGTCGCCATAGCTCGAGCCGTTGCCAAGAACCCTTCGCTGCTGCTCTGCGATGAACCAACCGGTGCGTTGGATTATGTGACCGGCAAGTCCGTATTGAAGCTTCTTCAGGATTTGAACCGAGAAACGAAAAAGTGCGTTGTTCTGGTCACGCATAACTCGGCGATTGCCCCGATGGCGGATAAAATCATTCGCGTGAAAAGCGGAAAAATCGAAAGCGTAACGGTCAATGAGCACAAACAAAGCGTTGAAGGGATTGAGTGGTGATGAAATTATTCAAAAAGTTGTTGAGGGATATTAAGCAATCAATCGGCCAATTTCTTGCCTTTGTGCTGGTTATTGCTGTAGGCGCATTTTTCTACACGGGGCTAGTTACGTTAAGCGATAATCTTAGCGCTTATTCGAAGGACTACTTTCAAGCGCATAATTTAAGCGATTTGAACGTCTACTACGACCGAATTTCCAAGCAGGATACGGCGGAGTTAGGCAGCATCGAAGGGATAAACAAAATTGAAGGACGATACACCTTTGATGCGACGCAATCTTTTGACAATGCGAAAGCGGCCTTAAAGATCCATTCGATCCCTGCCAACAATAGCATTAATACGCCTGCGATCATCGAGGGCAGCATTCCATCCCGCCAGGATCAAATCTTGCTGGATTCCCATTACGCTACGGAACATCAGTACAAAGTCGGGGATCAAATACGGTTAAACGTCAATGATCAGAATGTGGCATTCACCATTAGCGGTTTGGGCGAGAATGTGGAATATGCGAAGAAGAACGAAATCCAGAACCATAAGACGTCTGGATTCGCATATGTGGCTGAAGCGGGAGTTCCTCGAATCGCCGGCAGCCTTTTCTATAATGAATTGTTGGTCGATGCGGAAGAAGGGTACGATGTAAACCAGTTAAGCCAAAACATTGAAACACAATCCAAGAATCTTTCCTATGTAAGCCAAATCAGCAAAGAGCGGACGTTCAGTTATTCGCAGCTTCAGCAAACGGTCCATAACAATAAATTGATGAGCAAGGTTATTCCGTTGGTTCTTTTTATGATCGAAGCGATCATTCTCTTCCTTACGATGGCTCGGATCATCGATTCGCAAAGGAATCAAGTAGGTATTATGAAGGCGTTAGGAGTGAAGAACAGCAGCATCATGCTCCATTACATGGGATTTCCGGTGCTTGTCGGCATCATAGGCTCCATTCTTGGCGGCGTCGTTTCGGCGATCCTATTCGTTCCCATGATTGAGGCGTCGAATGCCAGATCCTACTCGCTGCCGGGCATTACCTTCACCCTATCCTCCTTCTCGGTCATTCCGCCTATCCTGTTCTCGAGCGCATTCGGCATGCTGGCTTGTTACCTGAGCGGCGCAGGCATTTTGCGAGAACGCGCAGCGCAGGCCATGAGGCCTAAACCGCCGAAGAAGATGAAGAGTCTGCTCATTGAACGGTTTCCGGGAATCTGGGGAAGCATTTCCTATAGCTATAAGCTTATTTTGAGAAACATCTTTCTTAATAAGCACAAGGCGCTAGCGAGCTCCGTTGGCGTTGTGGTGAGCACGGTGTTATTGATTACGGCTTTCGGGACTCAAACGTCCTTGCAAAGGGTGGCTGACCAGATCGAAGAGGTAAATACCTATGATCTGAAGGTCGAATATGCGAGGGAAGCAGAGCTTCAGAAGGTACAGCAGCAGTTGCCCGCCGGGATTGAAAGCAGCTATCATCTATCGGCCTTTCCCGTGGAATTCGTGAGAGGTGATGACCATGAGAACGCCACGTTGATCGTTACGGAGAAGGACAACACGCTCATTCAATTTTTCGATGAGAACGACAAGCCGATGACACTTATGGACAGCGGCGTGCTGGTGCCCAAATCGTATGCGGATCACTATAAGATTGCGGTAGGGGATACGATCCGAATCCAATTCACCGATCCGTCGTTTGCGAATAAAGCGGCCGAAATGAAGGTTGCGCAAATATCCAATCAGTATTCGAATCCGGCATTCTATTGCACGGCAGCGTATCTCCATAGCTTTGGCATCGACTACAACCCAACCTCGCTTCTAGTGAAAGCCAGCAGTGCAGCAGACCTTACTAACGTCCGCCAGTTCTTCGAACAAGAAAATCAGGTAGATACCATCGCGGACAAGGATGATTTGAAAGAATCCGCACAATATATTCTGAAGCAAAACAGTTTTATCTTCATCATGTTTATCATTAGTGCCGTCATTCTTTCGTTTGGTGCCATCTACACGATATCCTCCATCAATATTTATGAAAGGAATCGCGAGCTGGCTACGCTTAAGGTGTTGGGTTATCAAAAAAGCAAAATAAATCGGCTGATCTTCTTTGAGAACATGATACTCACCACCTTTGCCGTCATTATAGCACTGCCAATTAGCGGCTACATGTATTCCATTATTATAAAGGCGTTGTCGAGTACCCATCAGCAAATCCCAGATCAAATCAATATGTTCGTTATGCTCATATCCGTCATTCTTGCCTTCCTGCTTACCACGCTCTCTAACTTGCTGCTTAGGCGAAAGGTGTCCCGAATCAATATGATTGAATCGTTAAAAAGTGTGGAATAAATTACTAATTCCCTGCTTTGGTAGCACAAAAGATGATGGTCGAGGCTGTGGCAAAAATTCAATGCTTGCGGTTAAGGAATCGCAGGTGTTGGAGCAGGTGCTGAATGAGCTGCACGGAAAACCCATAGTATCGTTCATAACCTCAAGCAATGCAAAGGCGCCCAATCGGGTGCCTTTTTACATGTATCCTGCATTATTTAGCAATCCTCTAAAAGTTTATTTTGAGTTTAGATTAGTAGAATATGATGAAAGCCGTAGAAACGAGACTTATGTATCGATAATAGAAAACCAAGGAGGAAAAAATGAAGTCACTTTTGACATCAATTACAGATGGGGTTACGACAAAAAGAGGTATGTGGATTACACTTGTGGTTTGGCTTGTTCTCATGATTGGTTTAAGTGCCGGACCCCAATTAAGCAACTATAAGGTGACGAATTTCCAATCATTGCCAAACAATGCGCCATCCATCATTGCGAATGAAAAGCTGGAGCAGTACTTTCCGAATGATCAAGGGACACCTGGCATTCTCGTGTTTCATAATGAAGATGGCGAAGTAAATCTTACGGCAGTAACCGAAATTATGAATGCGATTATATCGGCAGATGTGGCAGGCGTTGACCAAATCGTAGATATTGCCAAATTGCCGCCTCAAGCGACCGCTGCATTCATGTCTGAGGATAAATCTACGATGATTATTCCTATGACCCTAGACCCGGCTGCCGACAGCCGTCAGATTGGCGAAACGATCGATGCTGTCGCAAAGATCGGAAACGAAGCCGCGCAAGGATTTACAGACACCACATTTCGAATAACGGGTCCTGCAGGTATTGCTGGGGATACGTTAAAGCTATTTGAACGGGCGGACATCGTGTTGCTGCTGGCGACAATCGGGATTATTTTATTGCTTCTAATCGTGATTTACCGATCCCCATTGTTGGCCCTCATTCCCTTATTGGCGACAGCGATTGTCTACCAAGTTACAAATCAGATCATTGCCTTGATGGGCGCAGGCGGGTTGGAAATTAATAACTCGACAACCTCGATTATGAGTATCCTTCTGTTCGCGGCAGTTATTGATTACTCCTTGTTCGTCTTCTCGCGCTTCCGGGAGGAGCTGAATCATTACGAAAGCAAGTACGATGCCATGAAGCATGCCATGCGTGCTACAGGCATGCCGGTATTCCTTGCTGGCGGTACAATATTTGCGGCAATGCTTGTTCTATTCTTCGCAAGCTTCCGGGATTACCAGAATTTCGCACCTATTTTCGGTACCACCATGCTTATCATTATGATAGCATCGATCACGCTGGTACCTGCCTTGTTTACACTGTTTGGGCGTAAAGCATTTTGGCCTAGAGTGCCTAAGTTCGGCAAAACCGGAGAAATCAAACATGGTTTCTGGGGTGCAGTAGCTAAATTTGTTGTGAATAAGCCAGGATTATCGGGTGGACTAGTTGCGATTATGATGGTCGTTACTGCACTTAATGTGTTTAACTTGAATTATGAGTTCGATATGGTCAAATCCTTTCCGAAAGATTTACCTTCTCGCGAAGGATATGAGATTGTGGAAACCAGGTTTAATAAGGGGGAGCTAGCACCTACTTCGATCTTGGTTGAAAGTGATCAGGCTCTGTCGGAAGAACAAATCGAGGCGCTTCGTACGAGATTGCTTGACGAAGACAATGTTGCGTCGGTTAGGTTAACCAGTGTATCGGAGGATAAGACAGCACTAAAATACAGCATGACGCTTGACCTTAATCCTTATTCGGTAGAAGCCATAGATATGCTCAAAGATCTCCGCAATCGCAGTGAGGAGATGCTGGTCGATGCAGGGGGAACTGGAGAGATTCATTATGGCGGTATCACACCGAAGCTGGTGGATGAGCGTGAGGTAAATAACCGCGATATATGGCTGATTGTTGTCCTTGAGACGGTACTCATTCTTGGCTTGCTGTTCGTTTTGACCAAATCGATCCGAATGTCTACTTACATGATGGCTACGATTCTGGTTTCATTCGTATCTGCATTAGGACTTGGTCTCTTCCTTGTTGATGCCTTCTTTGGTTATGATGCGATAAGTACGCGTGTCCCTGTGTATTCCTTTATTTTCCTGGTAGCGCTAGGCATTGATTATAACATTATTCTGGTCTCCCGATTCTTAGAGGAACGTAAATCCCGCAAGGTGAAGGAAGCGTTAGAGATTGCCATTCGCAACACGGGTGGTGTCATCTCTTCGGCCGGTATAATACTAGCAGCCACGTTCGCAGCGCTAATGACGATGCCTATTGCTGATTTGTTTGTTTTTGGATTCATTGTTGCGATCGGTATTCTGATGGATACATTCTTAGTCCGCGGAATACTATTGCCAGCTGTTATCTTATTCTTTGAGAAGGATAAGGGTAAGTAATTTGAAAAATGCAGAGACTATTTTTACGGTCTCTGCATTTTTTGGCTAAGGAGGAACTCCGGATGAAGATCATTGTGGTTGATGACGATAAAAACATTTTACAGCTTGTTAGTATTCATCTCACACGTGAAGGATACCGAGTGTTAAACGCGAGCAACGCATCAGAAGCCTTGGATATGCTGGAGAATGAAGTGCCTGACCTAGCGGTGGTTGACGTGATGATGCCCGGAATGGACGGAATTGAATTAACGAAAATCTTAAGCAAAGACTACGGCATTCCAGTTCTACTTCTAACCGCGAAAGGCGAATTGGAGGACAAGACAAAAGGATTCCTGGCGGGATCGGAAGATTATGTGGTGAAGCCGTTCGAGCCGAAGGAGCTGCTGTTCCGCATCGCTGTTATCCTAAGGAGATTTGAAAAAGAGTATCAGTCGGTTATTCAGGTAGGTAATGTGACCATTAGTCGTCAAACCTATGAAGTATCGACAGGTGAGCGTACTCTTGTGATGCCGTTGAAAGAATTTGAGCTGTTAGCCTTGCTGGCTAGCCGTCCGAATCACATCATGGAACGGAGCATGATCATGGAGAAAATATGGGGACATGATTATGAGGGGGATGATTATACCTTAAATACCCATATCAAGCGACTTCGCGAGCGTTTAACGCAATTGGGTGCAAACGTTGAAATTAGTACGACCCGCGGCGTTGGCTATCGATTAGAGGTTCAGCATTCGTGAAGACCCTGTATCGGCAATTTACCCTGATCACTGTGCTCATTATGTTATTTAGTACAGTTGTCTCTTTCTTTTTGACAAATACGTACTATCTCTTGGCCACTAAAGAATTAAGCGATAGGGAAAATATCCAGATAGCGCAGCAAATTACACAGTACATTGAATCTACCCCAAATGTAGATTTGGATCATTATTTAAAAACGCTTGGTCAGGTGGGGTATCAGTTATATGTGACTAGCGATTCGGGGTATTCTAGGTTTATTGGGAGTGAGTTTAAAGTCAAAACGTTGCCGGAAGCTGTGAAATCATCTGTATTTAGCGGGAAGATTTATAACGGAATGGAAAGCTTTCCGAATCAGACCTTCATGAGCGGAAGGTTTGCCAATGAACTGCAAAATACAGTGGGCGTGCCATTTCGCTATCAAGGTGAACATTATGGATTATTTTTACGGCCGCATATTGATATTCTTGTTGATGAACTTCACATTATTTTCGCGATAATAATTATATCCATGGCATTGATTAGTCTTCTAGCCATGCTTGTTACTGCCAAACAGATTATTCGGCCTATCGCGCAGCTTACGGAAGCCACTAAACAGATTTCGCTGGAGAAGTACGATCATTTGCTAACGGTTAATCGAAAAGATGAGATCGGACAGCTTGCCGAGAGCTTCAATCAAATGACGAAGCAACTGCAGGTGAATGATCAGTCCAGGAAAGAATTCATTAGCAATGTGTCGCATGATTTTCAATCGCCGCTTCTTAATATTCAAGGCTACGCGGATCTATTGAAATCCCAGTCCACAACCGAGGAAGAGAGAGTAACGTTCACATCTATTATTGAGGCGGAAGCGAAACGCCTGTCGATTTTGACGAAACAGCTATTGCTTCTTACCTCATTAGATCAGTCGAACTATATATTGGAACGTTCATTCTTCTCGTTAGACCAACAGCTCAAAAGCATGTCGCAAAAATATTTATGGCGCATCGAGGAAATGGGCATCGAGCTTTATTATAAAACGACACCTGTCTATTTCTACGGAGATAAGAGCCTATTGGAGACGGTATGGGATAACTTATTAACCAATGCCCTGAAGTACAATAAACCTCATGGTTCCATTCAAATTGAGATGAAGGACTCCGATCACTCTGTTACCATTCAGTTCAAGGACACCGGGATAGGGATACAGGAAAGTGAGCTTAACCATTTGTTCGAACGTTTCTACCGGGAAGATTCCTCCAGAAGCAAGGAAGGTACAGGACTTGGATTGACCATCGTCAAACAAATCGTCGAATTACACGGTGGAAGCATTCATGTTTCAAGTAAGATCGGGGAAGGAACCTGTTTTACTATTACATTGCCCAAAAAGAATTCTCGCCTAAGCAACCAATGATCTTGGCAAAGCCGCTACTATGTCTCGCGGATAGAGAAGCTAGTGTTGATGAAGCTGTACCATGAGTTTTGGTTGGAGTTTTTGAAGGTCGAATATGCGATAGGCGATGATCATGAAAACGCCACATTGATCGTTACGGAGCCGGACAACGCTCTCATTTAATTTTTCGGCGAGAACGACAATCCGGTGACGCTTATGGACAGCGGCGTGCTGGTACCCAAATCGTATGCTGGTTGGTGTAAAAGAGGCTGTTCCAAAAATGGAACAGCCTCTTTATCGTGCTTGTATACCCCAAGCTTTTCCCAATTTTGCGAATCCTGCCTGAATATCTTCCTCCGACAAGCCGCCAAACCCGACCAAGACGGTAGAAGTCATCGCATCCTTTGCATTTAGCCAATAAACCGAGGTCGGATAAACATTAACCCCTTCTCGGCGAGCGGCTGAAATTAGTTGGCTTTCGCTCATTTCATTCCTCACTTTTAACAATAGATGGAGGCCTGAGCCTTGTCCGATAATCTCAGCGCCTTGTCCAAAGGTTGAGTGGATACAATGTAATAAAATCTCATACTTCCTTTGATATACAGAACGCATTTTGCGAATGTGGCTTGCAAAATCTTGTGATTCCATGAACAACTGCAGTGTCATTTGCAGGATAGGAGATGAGAGCTGGTTATAGCTATGCTTTTTTTGCCTAAAATGCTGCATCAAATGGTGCGGCAGGACCAGGTAGCTGATTCTGAAATGAGGCGTCAGAACTCTCGAAAAAGTCCCTAGGTAAATGACCTTCTCATGCTCATCGAGACTTTGTAGTGACGGAAGGGGCCGGTTGTTATAACGAAATTCTCCGTCATAATCGTTTTCTATAATATAACCATCCTGTTTCTTGCTCCATTGAAGCAATTCCATTCGTTTTTCCTTGGACAAAGTCATCCCGAAAGGAAACTGATGCGACGGGGTGACATAAACCGCCTGTGCACGGCTTGCATATAAATCGTCAATGCTGATGCCGTCCTTCTCAAGCGTAAGCGGGCAAAAAGAGATGGATGGAAATTGATTAAAAATGTCCTGTACGCCTACATTAACCGCTTCCTCTGTGCCTACAATGGCTACTTCATCCTTCAGCAGTTGAAATAATAGACCTAGTGAATGATAGGTGCCGGCACCGACAATAATTTGATCCGGCGTACAACGAACGCCGCGCAATTGATGCAAATACGAGGCAATTTCGCTTCTTAACCCAGGTTCTCCCTGTAAATCTCCATATTGAAGCAACTGAAGATTTTCAGGTGTTACGCACGAGCTGTTTAATCTGTTCCATTTTTTATAAGGAAAATGAATGAGGTCTACCTTGTCATAATGAAAATCCAAAACGTTGGTTTGGGGTGCATTTTTTAAAAAGGATAATTCTGTTCTAGGTGTTAAGGTCAAATGTTCTTGAAATGGAATGACGTAAAAGCCGCTTCGGGGCTTGCTCGTGATATACCCTTCTGCAAGCAGCAGTTCGTAGCAATCAGCAACAGGCGTTCTGCTTATTTCTAAAGAAGCAGACAGCTGTCTAACCGATGGCAGCCTTGTGCCCTCTTGAATTCGTCCAGATACAATTTCATCGCGTATATATTGATATAGCTGGATGTATAGAGGTTCTTTCGAATTTTCCTCCAATATAGGCATCAATTGAATCACAGGGCTGACTCCTTTTACATTAAACTGACATCTAAAAATAACAGGATCTGACTATTTAACCTGGTTCCGTATCCATATATTGTTATCATAATCTCTCTTAAAAGTGATGTACATAGTTATAGCTTTTATCGAAAATGAGGAGTGGGAAAATGTCGATGATTTTGGATCATATTGAACAAATGAAGACGTATGTTTCTGCTAAACAGCCTTCCGAAATGGACGGTGCGATCAGACTGAATTTAAATGAAAATCCGTACCCGCCTTCAAAGGAAGTAAGAAAAGTTTTCAGCAGGATCGCCAAAGAAGATATACGCGTTTATCCCGATGCCCTTTGTGAAGAACTGCGGAACGCACTGGCGGAAAAATATCAGGTCAAACCGGAGCAAATATTGTGCGGCAACGGTTCAAGCGAAATTATCACGCTTATTTTTCAAGCTTGTATCGGCGCCAACTCTAAAATTGCCATTCCTGATCCTTCATTCGCTTTTTATCATACGGCTGCTGTTATAAGGCAAGCGCAGATCGTTAACATTCCAACGAGGGACGACTTCTCGATCGACATTGATTTATTGATAAATAGCGGGGCTGACGCCGTGGTGCTCGTTAACCCCAATGCGCCTACAGGACGTTGTCTGGCGTATGCAGAGGTTGAAAGGCTGGTACGCAGTTTTTCCGGACTCGTTATTATTGATGAAGCTTACATTGATTTTGCCGATGAGCAGGCTTCCGCGGTATCGTTGATTTCAAGCTGCAAGAATGTCATTGTTGTAAGGACATTTTCCAAGTCTTATTCGCTGTGCGGAGCACGGGTCGGCTATTGTTTTGCTGATGAAAAAATGATTGGGGCTTTGCTGAAGGTAAAGACGGTATATAATGTGAACTGGCTTAGTCAACAACTGGCCTTAGCTGCATTGTCCGCTCAAAACGATTTGGCAAAAAATACGTCCGCCATTAGAAGAACACGGGAGTTTTTAACGGTAAAGCTCCAAGCTATGGGCTTTTCGGTTTTTCCATCACAGACTAATTTTGTTCTATGCACTCCCCCCGAACGGATACATGCTAAGGAGCTTTACGAGCGTTTGCTCGAAAAGCACATTTATGTGCGGTACTATGACCAGCCCCGCCTTAGTGATAAGCTTCGCATATCCATTGGTACAAGCGCACAAGTAGAACAACTGTGCAACGAAATAGAACGGTGCAAAAGAGCATAAAAAGCAAAAAATGAACCAGCAATGAGCATAAAATCTAAAAATTATAGTTTGCTGTTGCTATATAATTAAATGTATGGCGGAAAAAGGAGGTACCTATGTCCTTATCAACATCATTCGCTGCAGTAATTGAAAAAAATGATCGGTTGTTTGAACGGTTTTTTCATTGGTTGGCCGGGCAGTATGATCACAAGTCCGGAGGCTTTTATTATGCGCGAAGTTCTTTTGATATGGAGGGGTTCTCTCCCGATATTGAATCGACCGCTATGGCGCTGAACATTTTGCAGCGGTCGGGTTTGCTGGAAGGGATGCCCGATGATATCCGGTTGAAAATGATCCGTTTTTTTCAAAGCAAGCAGGACCAGGGTACGGGATATTTTTATGATCAGGACGAGCATATGCCGAATGACGAGGTCATGGTGGCCCGGGCGCTCGCCTATTGCAGCGGATCGCTAGCGAAGCTTGGAGGGGAACCGCGGTATCCTTTGCCTTGTTCTTCTACAACGAAGCCGGAGTATTTAAAATCGCCCGCTGACTATGTGGCTTGGCTTCAGCGTGTGGATTTGCGAAACAGCTGGCGGGGCTGCGATTTAATGGGAAGTGCGAATCATTATTTAAGGCGTATGAGCGAGGGAGAACGGAAACCATTCGTGGAGGCGGCGCTCAGCTATTTCAATTCCATTCAAGATCCGGAAACTGGTCTTTGGGGTGAAGGTAGCTTGTATATCCGTATTTCAGGTACGTTTAAGCTTAGAGGCTTCTATCTTACGTTTGGGATCCCGATGCCTCGCATGGACCGCATCTATGAAACGATGCTGTATTGTTTGCGGAGCGAAAAAGCAGTGGATATGTGCTGGGTACGCAATCCGGTCGATTTGCTGGGCTGCTTCTACGGAATGATGGCTATTCCGGATGAAGAATTATTAGAGATCATGGAGATTACTTACGCCAACATGAGTCACTTTTTGAAACCGGATGGCGGCTTCTCCCGCGAAATTGATCATTCGCCGCCCGCTCCGAACGTTGCCCAGGTGAAGGCGGGTGAAGATTACTCTAACATGCCTAAGGCAGTGCGGATCGGGCAAGGGCTGGCGGAGGGGGACATGAACGCCGGGACGCAGACGTTATGGATTCGGGAGCTGTTCCATAGAATGGCTAAGCTCGATCCTGCTCCGTTAACCGCCTATACGGGGCATTTCTGGGACAACATCCGAAATTAGGGGGATGTCTGCTGCTGTATTTGCTGTATGACATACATTGATAAACAGGAGGCAATAGAAATGTGGAATCCAGATACATACTTTAATTCACTTGAGGAGCAGTTGAAGCCGGCTTTTTCTTTCGAGGGGCAGGCAGAGGAGTGGCCAGCGTGGAGGGAACAGCTGAAGACCCGCTTTATCGAACAGCTCGGGGGCTTTCCGAAGCAGCGGGCGGATTTATCCCCGGTCCTGCTGGAACGCAAAGAGCTGGAAGGCTATGTGCGGGAACGGGTGGAAATTACTACATATACCGGGCTTCGGATGCCGATGTACGTTCTTATTCCCCGCAATAAGAAAGGGCCGTTCGCCCCGGTAGTCGCACTCCACGGGCATGGGTACGGGAGCAAGGAAATCGTCGGGCTTGAACCGGATGGGAAGGAGCGGCAGGGAGAGCCAGGGCGTTATAAAGATTTTGCCATTCAGCTCGCTGAGCGCGGTTTTCTGGTCCTTGTCCCCGAATTGCTCGGCTTCGGCGACAGACGGCTGCTAGCAGACCAGCATAAGCCGCCTGAAGAAAGCTCGTGCAATTTTATTTCCGCCCGCCTGCTCATGCAGGGGCAAACAATCGCCGGTTACCGGGTTTATGAGACTATGCGGGCGATCGATTATTTGGCTGAAAGGCCAGATGTGGACCTGAGCCGGATCGGCTGCATGGGGATATCGGGAGGCGGTCTGGTAGCGGGCTTTACGGCCGCGGTTGACGAACGGATTCACTCCACGGTGATTAGCGGTTATACTAATACGTTTAAAGGGAGCATTTTGACGAGACTGCATTGCTTTGACAACTATGTCCCAGGCATCCTGCAAACGGTTGAAATGCCTGATTTGATCAGCCTTATTTGTCCTCGTTCGCTCTTTATTGAGGCTGGCAAAGAAGATACCGTATTTCCATTCGAACCTGTCTTGCAGGCCCATCAAAGGCTGGAGGAAGTTTACCGGACCGTCGGGGCGAAGGATAAGCTGGCCTATCATTTCTTCGATGGGGGACATGAAATCAGCGGCGCCGAATCCTATGATTGGCTGGAGCAGCATTTGAGTTAATCGGCAAAAACATAAATTAAACGAAGCATTTAGAGAGCTATCCAACGGTTGTCATACCTGCGGATAGCTTTTTGTAGTTAAGTGGTCAGGAATTTTGCATGATTTGCAAGGGGGTGCCAAAACCATAGTTTCTGGCGAACAAACCATAGTTTCTAAGGTGGTGATATACAGAATATCCCATTATAATGTCTATTGATAACGACTATTCATCAACTATAGTTTTGGAGGAGTGAAGAAAGGATGAAAATGTTAAATAACAACGCTGTTATGTACAACAATCCGATAATGCCGGGATTTTATCCAGACCCATCGGTATGCCGGGTCGGGGAAGACTATTACCTCGTTACCTCTACTTTTGCTTATTTTCCTGGTGTTCCGATTTTCCACAGTCGGGATTTAGTGAACTGGAAGCAAATCGGCAACGTGCTTGATCGTCCGTCGCAGCTGAACTTGCAGGGAGCAGGGCATTCGCAGGGGATTTTTGCTCCGACGATCCGCTATCATGAAGGTACTTTTTATATGATCACAACAAATGTAACACATGGTGGTAATTTCGTCGTTACAGCAACAGATCCAGCCGGGCCATGGTCTGATCCATATTTCATTCAAGGGGCGGCGGGCATTGATCCGACGATTTTCTTTGATGATGACAGGAAAGCTTATTATTTGGGGACGCGGCCGAACTCCGAAGGCGTGCGTTATGATGGCAATTGGGAGGTGTGGCTGCAGGAATTGAACACGGAGACGATGGAGCTTATCGGAGAATCTTATGTGCTTTGGAGAGGCGCCATGGTGGATGTGATTTGGCCTGAAGGACCCCATTTGTACAAAAAAGACGGTTACTATTATTTACTGATCGCCGAGGGAGGCACGGGTCCGGACCACGCTGTTACAATTGCACGAAGCAGAAAGTTGACAGAAGGCTACGTCGGGAATCCGAAAAATCCGATCATTACGCATCGTCATCTCGGCAAGCGTTATCCGATTATTAATGTTGGACATGCCGATTTGGTGCAATCCGCAGACGATCAATGGTTTTTAGTCATGCTTGCATCGCGGCCTTATGGAGGCGGCTACAGCAATTTGGGGCGGGAGACGTTCCTGGCTTCCGTCATTTGGGAGGATGGCTGGCCGGTAGTGAATGAGGGCAAAGGCATAATTGCGGAGCAGGACGTTATGCGATTGACGCCGGTGCCAGTCGAACCGCAGCTGCGCTGCGATCATTTTGACAGCGGCAAGCTGGCTCTGAAATGGATGTTTTTAAGAAATCCGCAAGCTGATTTGTATTCATTGACAGAGCGAAGAGGATATTTGCGGCTGAAGCTGAAGCCGCAAACGATGAAGGATCAGGATAATCCGAGCTTTGTTTGCTTACGGCAGCAGCATTTCAGTTATGTGGCCGCGACGGCGATGGAATTTACGCCGCGGAACAGCCATGAGTCGGCAGGCATGGTCGTGATTCAAAATGATAAGTATCATATTCGATTTGAGCGCGCGATAAGGGACGACCAGCAGGTACTGCGCGTTGTAACCTGTATAAATGGCCGGGAATCCAACGTTGCAGAGGCAGTTGTTACAGGGCAGCGTTTGTATTTAAAAATAGCTGCACTGGAGCAGCAATTAAGCTTCTACTACAGTACGGATGGGGACCAATTTCATTTGGTTGCGGGGCATGTCGATGCGAGCAGTTTAAGTACCGAGATAGCGGGTGGTTTCGTCGGCTGCTGCATCGGGATGTATTGTACTAGCAACGGTACACTCTCTGACAATGTCGCAGATTTTGATTGGTTTGAATATGGCTCAATGTCTTGAATCCGGCGAAGTGGCTTTTTGAAACCATTCTGTAAAATTGGGGAAGGATATTGGCGCGGAGATGGCAACGTGCGTGGAATTCTGTTACCTAACTGTACAGAAATGATTTAGGATTGCAAATATCTAGTTGCCTTAACCACCCAAGCTAAACAGACGGCAATTAACTATCTCATACCAGACAAAGTATGAGTAAAAAAGTTAGACGGAAAAACACTGTGTTTTCCGTCTAACTTTATTTTTCCCTCCTCTAAATAATCCCAAAGTCGTAAAGCAAAAAGAAGTAAAGTTCGGGTAAGGAAATAAAAAAATGGACGTTGTTTTATTTGAAGGAATTACTGATAATAACTGGTGCACTGACGATATTATTTTCTTGAGAAAGGGGTTATATCGTATATGCTTTTACCGTTTAGCAAAAAGATCGTAATAGTTGGGATAGCAGCCTTGTCTTTGTTGGCAGCTTGCGATCAGCACAATCGTAGTGCTCAAACGGTCTTGGAACAGGCAGAAAGCCCAAGCCCCAGCGCAGCCCCCTATTCCGTGTTCTGGAAATACAACCCGCCGATTGAGCTTACTTTTGTCAGGGAATATACGGAAAATATGGAGGATTTATTCAAACTATTGCCAGGGGAGTCTTTGGAAGATAATAGGTGGAGCCGTCTTTACAAACAAGCTTTGGGAATTGAAATTAAATATGATTGGGTAGCGGGAAGCGATCAGTATTACAAGAAGCTGGGCGCTGCACTTGCCTCCGGCGAAATACCAGATGTAGTCCGGGTCGATGCGCAGCAGTTGAGGCAGCTTAGCAATGCAGGCCTGATTCAGGATTTATCGGAGGTATACGAGCTATATGCCTCTCCGCTTACGAAAAAGGTGTTGAGTCAAGAAGGGACAGGTCCTTTTGAAAGAGCTACGTTGGATGGGAAGCTGATGGGAATACCGGAGACCAATTCATCGATTGAAGGAGCTACTTATTTATGGATCCGTACCGATTGGCTGGATCGCCTTCAATTGCAGCCGCCGCAAACGATGGATGATTTGTTGTTTATTTCGGAAGCGTTTACAGAACGCGACCCCGATTTGAACGGCGAGAAGGATACGTTTGGGCTCGCGGTGACGAATCATTTATGGGATCCGGTAATGGGAGTAACGGGATTTATGGCTGGATACGATGCGTTTCCGAATCTCTGGCTTGAGGATCATACAGGCAAACTCGTGTATGGAGGCATACAGCCGGAAGTAAAAAATGCTTTGAAAGCGCTTCAGGAGATGTATCGAAAAGGACAGATCGATAGTGAATTCGGATTCAAAAACGGGATAAAAGTGGGCAAACAGATTGCTGACGGTAAAGTCGGCATGATGTACGGGGAGCAGTGGGGATCATTTACTGTACAAGCAAGCCGTACTAACGATCCCGAAGCGCAGTGGCAAGCCTTTCCGATTGTTTCCGCTACGGGAACCAACCCGAAGGTTCCGCTCCGGTTCAGCACCAGCCAGTTTTTAGCCGTGAATAAAAACTATAAGCATCCTGAAGCGCTCGTGCAGCTGTTTAATTTGCACCTGGAGAAAAATTGGGGCGAAACTGCGGAATACGATACCTATTACAGTAATCCGTATCCCGTATGGAAGATTTCCCCTGTAACGCCATATCCCATTAAGAAAAACCAGGAGGCCTTTCAACAAATCGATAAAGCCCGACGGACAGGCAATCCAACTCAGTTAAAGAACGAAGCGAAAAGCATACAAAAGAAAATCGACATTTATTTATCAGGAAATGCCAATAGCGAATCAGGATGGGGATGGGAACGGACGTATGGTCCTGAGGGCGCTTTCGCGGTACTTGAACGATACGAAGCGAACAATCAGTTAATGTATGAAAAGTTTGTTGGGGCTCCTACGGCAACGATGGTCGAGAAGCAGACGATTTTAACTAATTTGATGCATGATACCTATGTCAATATTATACTAGGCAGTTCGATCAACGAGTTTGATCGTTTTGTGGAAGGTTGGAATAAACTAGGCGGGGAAAAGATAACTGCCGAAGTAAATGAGTGGTATGCTGCAAAACAAAACAAGCAGGAATGAATTATTTAGAAAAGAGCAGCAACGGAGGCGGTACATTGCTTAATATGCCGGCTAAAATAGGGAACTCCATTTTTGTACGACTTGTGATTACTTATCTTGTCATCATCGTTCCCATTTTGTTTCTAGGGTTGTATTTGTATAACTGGAGCTATAAAAATGCGAGCGAAGAAATATCCAGAAATACAAAGGCTCAGTTAACGTCCTATTTAGCTGACTTAAACCGTGAGATTGAATGGCTGGAAATTCAGCAATTTGATATTTTACAAGATAATGAGCTTAATAAGCTTGTAGTTACCTGGGAGATGATGGATAGCGTTGAGCGAAAAGCGAGCATGAATTATTTATTAACTCGATTGAATTCTATTAAAAATAGCAGCAACTATATAAAGGATATTTATGTGCATATTCGAAATCTCGATAAGTCAGTTTCATCTGTTAATGCGGTTCATGAATTTGAGACCGACAAGTATAACGAAATGTTGTCTACTATGGAGCAGAATAAAGAGCGATTGTATACACAGGACAAATACCTGTATTTAAGTGCTCCTAAATTTGGAGGAATTAAGGGCGCCGAGCCTTTATACATTGTTCAGATCGAGGTGGACACGAATAAGCTGAAAACCTCCTTGGAGCAACTGAGGATATATCCTGAAGGCGGTTTATTTCTATATTCCGATCAAAGTGGATTTTCTTTAGGCAGTGATGAATTTGCCGAGTTAATTAAAAGTTACTTCATCAGGCAGAATGATACCGAAGCGAATACGTTGTTACTCTTCGGCAGCAGAAAGTATTTAATTGTCCAGGCCTGCTCCGAACAGCTTGGACTATCCGCAGTCGCCTATTTGCCGGAAGCAGCGGTCAAACGGCCGCTCACAAAGTTCAAGGCTTGGGTCTGGATTTTTGCAGCAACGTCATTGTTAGCTATTTTTATATATTCTTATTCTACCTATAAGCTTGTTCACAAACCCGTGCTGTTTCTCGTTCAGAGCTTTAGAAGAATGGAGGAAGGCACGCTGAACATCCATATTGTACATCGGCGAAAGGATGAGTTTGGATATCTGTATGAACGTTTTAATTTGATGCTTACGAAGCTGCAAAACTTTATCGACCAGGATTACAAGCAAAAGATGATGATGCAAAAAGCGGAATTGAAGCAGTTGCAGTCACAGATTAATCCACACTTTTTATACAACAGCTTTTTTATACTCCATTCGTTGGCAAAGACCAGAGATACGGGACGGATTGAACAGTTTACGAATATGCTGGGTGAATATTTTAGATTCATAACTCGTAATGGAAATGACAATGTATATTTGTCTGAGGAAATCCGGCATTCGCGCATGTATACCGACATACAGACACTGCGGTTTTCAAGACGCATTCGAGTGCAGTTTGATGAGTTGCCAACGGAAATGGAACGAATACAAGTACCTAGGCTCGTGATTCAGCCTATTATCGAAAATGCCTATGAACATAGTTTGGAGAAAATGATGGATGAGGGCCTGCTGCGTATAACTTTTGAGATAAACTCCGGGGAAGCACTAATTATGATAGAAGATAACGGAGATCGCCTTGAAGATTCTGAACTAGAGGCATTGAAGGAACAATTGAACAATGTCGGGGAATCTGTCGAGATGACAGGCATGATGAACATTCATCGCCGCATTGTGCTTATTTATGGAGAAGGAAGCGGCGTGTTTCTGTCAAGAAGCGAATGGAACGGTCTAAAAGTCGTTATTCGAATCCAACTGAAGGAGCAGATGGGAAATGTATAGACTGTTGATAGTGGATGACGAGGAGATTATTACGGATAGTCTATATGAGGTGTTTCACCAGTTGATGTCAAATCAGCTCGACATTTGTAAAGCTTACTCTGGCAAGGAAGCACTCGACTGGTTATCCCGAACGCGAATCGATATCGTTCTAACCGATATCCGGATGCCTGGCATTGGCGGTTTGGAATTATCAGAATATATCAGACTGCATTGGCCAAGATGCAGAATTATATTCCTGACGGGCTACGGCGAATTTGATTACGCTTATAAAGCGATTCAAATTCCGAATGTTCGCTATATATTAAAGACAGAAGGTTATGACAAGGTAACAGATACAGTAAGCGAAGTGGTTGGCGAAATTCAGCAGGGGAATAAAATGCTTGATTTATTGCAGCAGTCTAACGAGCAGTATGCCGCACTGAAAATGATGACCCAAGGAGACTATATCCGTTATTTGCTGCAGGATGGCAGCATTTTGTTCGACGAACCGGAGCTGCTAGGCAAGGAGTTCGGAAAATTGCACATCGATTTGGAACCGAAACACAAAGTCCTGCTTGTACTTGGCCGTATTGCATTTAACTCCGGTACGACGTACACCGAAAGAAGCGAAGCATCGGCTGCTGCACGATTCATCTGGAATTCGTTTTTGTCCGAGCATACGCGAAGCGTCGGAATAGTGGATAAGCAAGGAGATATGCTGTGGTTCATACAGCCGTCCTCTCTTGCCTCGAAGGAGAAGCCGGGTAGTCCATTGCTGCGTTATGTGGAGGGTACCCTTGAACTTATCCAGGAAGCTATGCTCTCTTCGCTGGGCTTGTCCATTGCTTTTACGATCAGTGGTGCCAGCTGCGAGTGGAGACACGTGACACAGCAATATGAGAGGCTTCGCCAGTTGCAACAGTTGAAATTTGGCGACGGCATCTCGATGATTTTGAAGGATCATACTGAAATGCTTGATTTGTCGACCGACAAAGAAGGGGGCATGATGGCTCATAAAGCCGCAATGCTCGAGTCTCACTTGGAAGCAGGAAGAGCCGCAGAGTTTTTTGCCGAACTTGGAGAAATATCCGATTCCGTAATGTATGACAAAGGGAGCGTCCAAAGATCGATCGAAGCGTATTATTCCATTGGGCTTGTTTTGCTTTCCTATATAAACCGCACTGGAATCCATGGACAAGTTGACGATTATAGCAAGCTCATGCGATTGGATGACCACTCTACAATAAGAGAAGGATTCAGATATTTGCTCCAAATAGCCGAATCGGTATTTCGTTATAAACAATTAGATGAACGGGACCGTACAACCCAAGTCATTTCGCGCATCTGTCAATTTATTGAAGAGCATATTAGCGAAGATTTGTCTCTCGTTCGGTTGGCCGAAGTGCATTATTTCAATCCGTCGTATTTATCCCGCTTCTTTAAGCAGGAATGCGGCATCAATTTATCCGAGTATATTGACAAATGCCGGATAAGAAAAGCAAAGGAACTGCTGATCGGCGGTGATTTGAAAGTGCGTGAGGTGGCGGCATCGGTCGGGTATGAGGCATCTCATTCCTTTACCCGCTTTTTTAAGAAAATGACGGGCCTGACCCCACAAGAATACAGGGAGGCTCTTCTGGAAAAATAGCACATGGAGAACAACGGCAACGGCAGACAGAAGACTCGGATCAAGTCTTTTGCTGCCGTTTTTTTTACATTAGGCTGTTTCATTTACGGCATCGGTATCGAGCGCTGAAGGCATTCATAGTTTGTATTTTATCAATCCGGTTATTGGCAGTTCAGCAAATAAAGCTTCGTTGTCGCTTTCCGATATTGATTCGCGCTTCTACCGGTATATGACTTGAATTTTTTATAGAACCAGTCCATTTCCGAATAGCCGACTTTGTTGGCGATTTCATAAACTTTCATATCCGTATTTTCTAAAAGAGTTTTTGCTTTTTCCATTCGCTGCTGCAGTAAGTACTCATTAAAGGTCATTTTTTCATGATCTTTAAATTTCTGCCCTAAGTACGAGCAGTTATAATGCAGAACGTTCGATATTTCTTTTAACGTAATATTTTGATGGAGCGCATCTTCTACATACTCTTTCACCTTATCGATAATGTTATCAACTGCTTGAGGCTTTTCATCGGAAATCGGGTAGAGCAGCGATTGGCCTTTGCCAGACGCCTGATCAAGCTCCCGTCTGATAGTTTGTAAACTCGTTATTAATTCATCAGGTGCCACAGGATCAGGCAAGTAGTCGCTTACATGATAGCCAAGTGCCCTCCGGGCCAGTTGAAAATCATTGCTGCCGCCGATAAGTATAATCGGTATGCGGCTATGTCTACGAATTTGATCACAAAGGTTCAATCCGTTCGTATGTTCATTCATGCTTATTATTACGAGTGAGAATTGTTGCATGCGGAAAATAGCGCCAGCTTCCTCCGTATTCACGATAGAGCTTTCCAATGAAAATCCAATTTGGCTCCACTCTATCATGGCGTGCAGCTTATCCCTCCATCGTTGATTCGAATCAATAATCAGCACTTTATACATATTGGCTCCCTCCCCTTGCATTCACAGATCCCGAATATTGAGCTTCGAAAAAATGATTACGCTTTCATTATGTGAATTGGCCAGGCTCAATACAACGTGCTTTTTTTTATATTGCTAGCAGCTTTTTACTTGTTGATGTAAATCATCGAGCGGAGAAAATGCGATCTATACTTTGACGGGTGAACAACTAAGTTGTGACAGGTTGTTGATCCTGATATGAAAGCGCTACACTTTCGGTGTAGTAAATTCGACAAGGGGGATTGGATATGCGAAATCGCAAAGTGATGATTTTATTATGTGCGCTAGTTATGGTGCTGGCGGCCTGCAGCAATGGATCAAAGCAAAGCGGTACTAATGATGCGACCCATAACGGTACGAACAATAGTACGGCTAACGAGACGAAAGATGCTGCCGAAAATAGCCTCAAGGAAACGAATAGTACGCCTGAAATGGAGTTCGATTTGAATGGAAAAACAATCAAAATTGTATCGTGGTGGGACATGACGATCCCTGAGGACAACCCGGACAACATTCAGCGTAAAAAAAACCTGGAAGAGCTAATGAAAAAGCACAATTTCAAGGTTGAATACGTGGCGATTGATTACGGCGAATATCAACAAAAAGTGACCGCATCCTTGCTTGCCGGCGAACCGATTGGAGATATTGTCAGATTGGGCAAAGCCTATACCATTCCGGCGCTAGTGAAGCAGGATTTGTTATGGCCGGTAGATGAGTACACGAAAAATGACAACGTTTTCAATCAAAAGGTGACGAATGAATATATGCAGTATGAAGGAAGAGGCTACGGCTTTACGGAAAATAAAGCGAATTTGGTACAGGGGATTTTCTATAACCGTACACTTATGAGCAAGATGGGGATTAAACCGCTTCAAGAATATGTGAATGAAGACAACTGGAATTGGGATACATTTATTAAAGTTATCAAGGAAGCTAACAAAGATACAAATAACGATGGCAAATTGGATATGTGGGGCTTGGCGAATTCATCGCTTATTGACCAGGCGCTGTACTCTAACAATACGGAGCTTACCAAAGGAAATAAGCATAATCTGGATGACCCGGCAACGCTTGAAGCATTAAACTTTATGTCCAAGTTGGCGACTGAACAATTGGCTAGACCAACGGAGGGGGGAGATTGGAGAGAACCGGGCCAGTTTTTCCGGCAAGGCAACACTTTGATGTATGCGGGGGCGTTACATGAGCTTAATGGAATCAAAACGGATATGCCGGATTATGAATTCGGGTTTGTTCCATTCCCAAAAGGACCTAGCGCTGACGAATATCATTCAGCCGAGGCGCTGTTTCAATCGCTAACCATTCCCAAATCTGTTCCGAATCCAGAGCAGTTGCTATATATCTGGGAGAAGATTAATGACATCGAATCTGTATACGATTATCCCGACCAAAGCTCGTTTGAAACTTTATTTACTAATGAAGACGATATTAACAATGCCAAGATGGTAGGAGCAGGAATGATCGTGCTTGACCATCATACCTTCCCGAATTTGAAATTTTATGATTTTGTAGGGGAGATCAACAACGGCGTTTCTGTCTCCACTGTCGTTGAGAAATATAAAGCGACGTTCCAGGCCGCCATTGATGAGGTTTACGGCTCGAAATAGCGGGATCGCCTTGATACAGCCCCATTTTAAATTTTTTATATTCGGGGCTGTACTCTATTTATAACTCACAATAGGAGGGAGAACCGTTGAGCTTTGGGAAGAAGAAATACGCCATTGTCCTCATTGTTCTTGTTTTATTTTTCTCGTCCATATGGGCTTTCTACCCTTCCGATCGATCCGATTCCAGGCGTGTTAAGGCGATGCCTGATTTCGTTGCCATTGCGGAATCGTCCGGAGAAGACAGCTACGATGCTTACTTAGAGAAGCATTCGAACGCAGTGCGCCCTGCTGAAGCGATTCGGATACAGGGAGAGGATTATTTTGCAGCAACCGGAGAAGGCTTTGAAATAGTGAGTGAGCTGGACGGGCTGGACGGAACAGCGGTAATGACACCGGAGACAGGCACGATGGACTGGAAGGTTCAAATTAAAGAGGCTGGCCTCTATCATATCCGCATTCATTATTTGCCTATTAAAGGGAAAAGCTCTGCGATTGAGAGGAAGCTAGCGATTAACTACGAAGTTCCTTTCAAGGAAGCAGAAATTATTTTGTTTGATCGGGTCTGGGGAAATCGCTATGCAGAAATTGAGCGAGATGACCGGGGAAATGATTTGCGGCCGAGACAAGTAGAGAAGCTGGTATGGCAAACCAAAGCAATATCAGACCGAAACGGGTACTATGATGAGCCCTATTCTTTTTATTTCGAGCGCGGAGATCATATCCTTTCTTTGACGGCCCTTCGGGAACCCATGGCCATAGATTACATTGAGTTATATCAAGATCAGGCTCTAAACAACTATCAGGACTTGAAAAACGAATATGAAGCAAGCGGGATTCGTCCTGTCCAGAATCAATACATCGTTATTCAAGCAGAGGATGCGATTTATAAATCCTCGCCCACCTTATATCCGGTATCAGATCGTTCTAGTCCGACCGTAATTCCATACGATGTTTCAAAAATTAGAATCAATACGATCGGAGGAATCAATTGGAAGCTGCCAGGACAGTGGATTGAATGGGAATTTGAGGTGGAAGAGGATGGTTTGTATCAGATTGCCTTAAAGCAAAAGCAGGATCAACTCCGAGGTCTTTATGCTACGCGAAGCTTAATGATTGACGGAAAGCACCCTTTTGCGGAAACCAGGCGAATGAAGTTTGATTTCAGTATGGACTGGAAAATGGATGTGCTCGGAGAAGCGGATGAGCCCTACTTATTTCATTTAACGAAAGGGAAACATCGCATCCGAATGATGGTTTCTCTCGGTGAATATGCTCCATTAATCCGGACAATCGAATCAAGTGTACTGCAGTTGAACGAACTGTACCGGAAAATACTGATGATAACGTCGAACACACCAGATCCGTACCGTGATTATCAGCTTGAGAAGCGGATTCCGGATATGATCGAGACGCTGCAGGAGCAGGCGGGGATCATTCGGAACGTGGCTCATTATCTGGAACAATCCACTGGAGAAAAAAGTGATAAGGTAGCCCCGCTTCATACGATGGTCGATCAATTGGAAGAGATGGCAGAAAAGCCAGAGACAGTCTCTAGGCGTTTGAATGCATTTAAAATAAATGTCGGCGGTCTTGGAACGTGGATCCTTACAGTTCGAGAGCAGCCGCTTGCGCTTGATTATCTGGTTGTCTCTTCTCCCGATAGCCAGCTTCCGAAAGCTAAGGCAACGTTTTTTGACAAGATCAAGCACGAGCTTGGCGCTTTTATAGCCTCTTATACGGAGGATTATGACAGCATCGGCAGCACGAATCAGGGGGGAAACCGATCGATAACGGTCTGGGTAACTACAGGGCGAGACCAAGCGCAAGTATTGAAAAGCTTGATCGATGAATCCTTTACGCCAGAAACCAACATTTCAGTAGAGCTAAAGCTTGTACCAGGCAACATACTATTGCCGGCTACGCTCGCTGGAGAGGGACCAGACGCAGCGATGCAAATCGGCGAAGATGTGCCTGTCAATTATGCCATGAGGGGCGCTGCGGCAGATTTGTCAGTTTTTGACGATTTTGATGCCATTGCTTCACGGTTTCATGAGAGCGGACTCGTACCTTACAGATATAAGGGGGGAACCTATGCGCTGCCGGAGCAGCAATCGTTTCCAATGCTGTTTTACCGTAAAGACGTTCTCGAGCAATTGAACTTGGAGCCGCCACAGACCTGGCAGGATATTTATAACATGATCTCTGTCTTGCAGAAGCACAATATGGAATTTTATTTGCCGATTGAGGCGGCCAATGCCAGTTTAGTACCGAACGCAACATTTTCCATGCTACTTTTTCAAAATGAAGGCAAATTTTATCGCGCTGGCGACAACAAGAGCGCGCTGGATTCCGAAATCGCTATGGATGCTTTTAAGAAATGGACGCAATTTTATACCAGCTATAAATTTCCCCTTCAGGCAGATTTTCCGAACCGTTTCCGTACGGGTGAGATGCCAATCGGCATTGCAGATTATACGACGTATAACATGCTTACGGTATTGGCCCCCGAAATAAAAGGGTTGTGGGACTTTACTATCGTGCCTGGAACAAGGAAAGATGACGGTACAATCAATCATGAAGTTGCCAGCCATACGACAGGCGTTATGATGCTTGAGAATGCCGAGGACAAAGAAGCGGTATGGGAATTTATGAAATGGTGGATCGGCAAGGAAACGCAGATTTCCTACGGACGCGAGATGGAAGGCATAATGGGCGAGGCGGCGCGATACCCGACAGCAAATATCGAAGCACTTGAAGAATTGCCATGGCCAGTAAAAGATTTCAACAATTTGGAGAGCCAGTGGCGATGGGTAAAAGGGATTCCTCAGGTGCCGGGAGGCTACTTTACCGGCAGACATTTGGACAATGCCTTCCGGAAAGTTGTAAACGCAAATCAAAATCCTCGCGAGGCTTTATCAGATTACATCTTGTACATTAACGACGAAATTGATATCAAACGCAAAGAATTCAATTTGCCGAACTAGGGGGGAATCCATTGCAAGCCGAGACAACCCGTCAAGCTATGCCGAACCTCATTCGTCCGGAAAAAAAATCGAGATGGGCTACTTTACGTAGAGAAGTGACTAAGAACAAACACTACTACATATTAATGAGCCCGTATATGCTAATATTTTTTACCTTTACAGTCATTCCGGTCGTTTTTTCGATGGCGCTGAGCTTCTTTTATTTCAATATGCTTGAATTTCCGCGATTTGTCGGATGGCAAAATTATGCAAGGTTGTTTTTGAATGATGACATATTTATGATGGCGCTACAAAATACGTTTATGTTTGCGGTCATTACAGGCCCCGTCAGTTATATTGCTTGTTTTATTTTTGCATGGATTATCAATGAATTGTCCCCGAAAGTCAGGGCGTTAATGACCTTAATTTTTTATGCGCCTTCGTTATCAGGCAATGTATTCTTTATTTGGCTGATTGTCTTCTCTGGAGACAGATATGGTTATTTGAACGGCTTCTTAATTAAATTCGGGTTTATGCTGGAGCCGATTCAATGGCTGACGGATGAAAAATATATTCTTGCCATCGTTATCATCGTGCAGCTCTGGCTCAGTCTGGGCACTAGCTTTCTGGCTTTTATCGCCGGTTTGCAAAACGTTGACAAATCTATGATTGAAGCTGGAGCGGTGGACGGGATCAAAAACCGTTGGCAGGAGCTGTGGTTTATTATATTACCTTCGATGAGACCTCAATTGATGTTCGGGGCTGTAATTCAAATTACGGGGGCACTGGCGGTTGCTGATATTTCAATCGCTCTTGCGGGGTTCCCGAGCGTCAATTATGCGGCGCATACCATTGTAACGCATCTGATGGATTATGGCACAATCCGTTTTGAGATGGGTTACGCATCGGCGATTGCAACGATTCTCTTTGGAATCATGATCGGGACGAATAAACTGACGCAAAAATTGTTGAGAAAGGTAGGTGAGTAACGGATGGTCATAAAAAAAATAGCCGTGCTCCGCGTGCCTCATAAGTTAAATCGTTCCTTTTCCGTCAGCTTTTTGCTGTTTTTGCTCCTTGCCTTATTTGGAGCCTTTATGGCCTTGCCCTTACTCTATGCCGTGAACAATGCATTCAAGCCGTTAGATGAACTGTTTATTTTCCCTCCACGGTTTTTCGTGAACAATCCGACAATGGACAATTTTTATGATCTTGTCGCTTTAATGGGCAACTCTTGGGTCCCTCTCTCCCGGTACATTGGGAACACCTTGTTAATAACCGTAATTGGCACTGCGGGACATATTCTGTTAGCTTCAGCAGCGGCTTACCCGCTGGCCAAATATCAATTTCCCGGATCGAAGGCCCTCTTCTCTATTGTGGTGCTGTCGCTCATGTTTTCAGGTCATGTCACCGCCATTCCAAACTATATGGTGATGTCATGGCTCGGCTGGATCAATACCCACGCATCCATTATCGTACCGTCGCTTGCTTTCTCGTTAGGGTTATTTCTGATGAAGCAATTTATGGAGCAGATTCCGAATGCTTTGCTTGAAGCAGCCAAAATTGATGGAGCGAATGAATATCGGATTTTTTGGAATATTGTTATGCCTAACGTGAAGCCGGCCTGGTTAACGCTCATGATATTACAGTTCCCCGCGTTGTGGGGAACCGATGGAGGCAACTTTATTTACAGCGAAAAGCTGAAAACGCTCCACTATGCCTTAGGTCAAATCACAGCTGGCGGGATTGCCCGTGCTGGCGTTGGAGCAGCAGTCGCACTCCTTTTGATGGTCGTTCCGATTGCACTTTTTATTATCTCGCAAAGCAGCGTTATGCAGACGATGGCGACATCAGGACTGAAAGAGTAGAAGGAGGCCTTGCACGATGTTGAAGAGCAAACTAATTAGAAGGAAGCATTTCCTTTTGGCGCTTTGCTGTCTGCTCGGCATTAGTATGGGAGGGGGGCCTGTCCAGGCGGACGGTGCTGCAGGGTCCTATAATTATTCCTCTTGGGGAGATACTGTTGCATCCCCGGCCTCCTATGAAGCGACAGCTTTGATCGATGGAGCTAGTCTAGGCGTGGGAGCTTTCGATCATCCAAGCGACCTGCATGTTGCTTCTGATCGGAAAATATATGTACTGGATACTGGCAACAATCGGATCGTTGTTCTAGATGAGCGTTTCGAACCGCTTTCGATCATTGACTCGTTTGAACGGGATGGACGCAAGGATACATTTCTGAATCCCCAGGGGATTTTTGTAACGGATTCCAATCATGTGCTGGTCGCAGATACGGGTAACAAACGGATCGTTCATATCGATCAGAACAATCAACTAGTGAAAATGATCGATGCCCCAGAATCCGATCTGCTGCAAGCCAATTTTGAATTTCAGCCTGTCCGGGTTGTCGTGGATAAGGCGCAGCGAATTTATGCGAGGTCACTCGGCGTATTCGACGGTTTGATGGAATTTAATACGGACGGCGCATTCACCTCCTTTATTGGTGCGAATCGCGTTAAAGCTGATCCGATCGAGCTGATTTGGAAAAGGTTGTCAACAAAGGCGCAGCGAAGCCAAATGATCATGTTTACCCCGACAGAATTCACCAATATGGATATCGACGAGGAAGGCTTTATTTATGCTACGAACGGGGACACTTGGGGAGACAACATAAAGAAGCTAAATGCCCAGGGTAGCGATATTTTAAGAAGAACGGGCTACTACAGTCCACAGGGGGACATTCGATATTCGCGCGATATCGGACCCTCCAGGCTGGTTGATATCGATGTTACAGACAGCGAGATCTATTCTGTGCTTGATTCGAAGCGAGGCCGGATATTTACTTATAACGGCGATGGACATTTAATTTACATCTTCGGAGGCTTGGGCAATCAGTTAGGAGAGTTTGATACACCTGTTGCGATAGACCGAATCGGAGATGATATCCTGGTTCTCGATAAAGGGACGGGCGAAATTACGGCATTTCAAACGACCGAGTATGGCCGGGTCTTAAATGAAGCGATAAGAAGCTATTATCGTGGTGAGGAAGATCAAGCCTTTCAGTTATACAGCCAAGCGATTAATATGAACGCCAATCTGGAGTTTGCTTATTCCGGGATCGGAAAAGCGCTGCTTAGACAGGGGGACTACAAACAGTCGATGCAGTATTTCAAACAAAGCATGGACCATGAAAATTATTCGAAGGCGTTCTTGCTGTATCGCAAGCAGTTGTTTAGAGAGCATTTCGATACGATGATGACCGTAATAATTGTGCTGATGGCCTGTGCCCTTCTATTTAAAAAATATCGGAAGAGAGTGAGGAGAAAGAGGGGGATATCGATTGAATCGTGAACTGCTTAAATATCCGTTTTATCTCATCATGCATCCCTATAACGGTTATTGGGACTTAAAATATGAACACAGCAGGAAGACGAATCTGAAGCTTTCCCTTGTCATATTAGGTCTGATGGTTGTTACTAAAGTTCTGAGCAGTCAATATAGCGGATTTCTCGTTAATTTTTACAATCCAAATGAGTTCAACAGTTTAATGGAAATATTGTATGTCATTGTTCCTGTTCTGTTCTGGTCGGTTGCCAATTGGTCGCTAACGACGTTAATGGACGGAGAAGGAAAGTTTGTAGAGATATTCACATCAACCTGCTTTGCGTTATTTCCGATGGTGATCATTAACTTTCCGTGGATCTGGTTAAGCAACGTCATTTCTATGCAAGAGACGACTTTTTATTATTATTCGAGCAGCTTCGCGATCCTCTGGTCCCTGTACTTGTTATTTGTAGGAAATATGACAGTCCATCAGTTTACCCCTTCGAAGACGATCGGAACGATACTATTAAGCCTTGTGGCAATGGGATTCATGGCCTTCTTATGCTTATTATTCTTTAGCCTGATCCAACAGATCGTTTCTTTTATCTCCGTTATTTATCAAGAAATCGTCATGAGGAACTAAGGAAGGAGGACCGAAGATGCGAACTGCCAGGTTTAAACAATTGCTGTTGTTGAAGCTCGCCGCGCTACTCTTGATTTCTGGTTGTTCTGGTTATAATTCAGTTGGTCAAGAGGATGAGGGCGTTCAGTTAGAAACAGCCTTTGCAGAAGGCAAGGCTCTGAATGCCTCCTTCATGGATTTTCGCCTTACCGGGATGAAAGGGGTGGCCGAGAATGAGCTGCTTCGCTTGTTCATCGATGAGGCTTCGGGTGAGATAGCCGTACTTCATAAGCCAACCGGGGATATCTGGTACAGCAACCCACCTGATCGCGAAGCAGATTCCATAGCTGCGGGGGTTAACAAAGATTTGCTGTCAGCCCAATTGAAGCTCGATTATTATAATAGCTTTGGACAGCTGAATTCCATCAATACATTCTCGGATAGTGTTGCCCACAGGCAGATGAATATTGAGGCTATTCCAAACGGTCTCAGGGTGACTTATCAATTCGGCACGGCCCAAAAAAGCGCTGCGGACCTGCCTCTAATGTTAAGTAAATCACGCATTGAGGAGTTAGCGAGCAAGTTAGACAAAACGGGCCAGCGTGCCTTGACCATCGCTTATACGTTTGATGATGAAAAATCAGCTTACGTGCGAAATGACAACGCCTTGAATGGGCTCCAATTGGATCGGGCCTTTAAAGCCTTTGAGGATGCAGGTTATACCGAGGAGCAGCTGCAGCAGGATATGGAGGAGCTCCAATTTACCCAGGAGAAGCCTGTGGCAAGAATTTTCAGGGCAGCAATCGAGTATATGCTGGATGCCGACAGCCTTGTAGTTAAAGTTCCAGTATCGAGTATCCAATATCCTAAGGCTTATCCTGTCGGTAATATTTCAGTGATCAGCTTTTTTGGTGCCGGAGGGTCAAAGGAGGAAGGATCGATTTTTGTGCCGGACGGTTCTGGAGCGCTCATTCATTATAACAATGGGAAAATTAAGTACCCGCCCTACCAGCAATCCGTGTATGGAGCAGATATGGCGATGGAGGTCGTTGAGAATGCCGTAAAAGAGCAGACGGTCCGGCTGCCGGTGTTCGGTATGATTCGGGAAGGCTCTGCGTTTCTGGGCATTATTGAAGAAGGTGCGGCGGAAGCAGTGATCAATGCGGATGTTAGCGGCAGACTAAACAGCTACAACTACGTTTATCCGACCTTTACCGTGCTGAACAAGGGACAGGTCACGCTGCAAGCGAACGGGCAGGAGCGGACATTGCCTAAGTTTCAAGAAAAGCCGATGCAGAGCGACTTTACGATTCGCTATGCTTTTCTACATGGGAATGAAGCTTCATATCAAGGAATGGCCCGCTATTATCAGCAATATTTGGAGCGCAGCGGCGGACTTCCCGAGCGGAGGAAGGAGAACACACCAGCGTCTATGCCTTTCTACTTGCAATTGGTCGGAGGAATTTCCAAGAGGAAGCACTTTGCTGGTATACCCTATACTACAGTCGAATCACTTACGACTTTAGAACACGCACGAAGCTTGATCCAGGATATGGAGGAACGTGACATAGCCAACATTAAGCTGAAATATACCGGCTGGTTTAATGGCGGGATGGATCATCAAGTTCCCGCTCACGTGAAGGTAGACTCTGCCGTCGGGGGCAGTAAAGAATTCGGAGATTTTATCATGTTTACTAAGGAGCAGGGGATATCTTTTTATCCAGATGTCGCCTTTCTAACAGCGCATTCTGGCAAAGGGTTTGATGAGGCAGATGAAGCCTCACGTACGCTGCAGGGTGTCCCGGCAAGGTTTTATCCGCTAGATATGGCGTTAAACCGGCGCGATAGGAACAAAACGCCATCTTATGCCGTATCGCCGCGGCTGATCGACCGGTATTCAGCAACGATGCTGGAGGAATTGCAATCCTACGGGGCGGATGGAATTTCCTTGCGTGACCTGGCTGACCAATTGAATAGTGATTTTCGAAAAAATAGACAGATCGATCGAACTGAATCGGAAGAGTTGTCGGTTCAGGCGCTGAGCGGCATTCGTAACGGAGCCTTGCAGATTTTGGCTGACGGCGGCAATGCTTACGCGCTTCCTTATGTGTCGGATATTACGAATGCGCCTCTATTCAGCAGTCAGTTTAAGCTGGAAGATGAAGAAATCCCCTTCTATCAGATGGTCATTCGCGGATATATCGACTACACGGGCGCTCCTTATAATTTATCCACCTACACGAATGTTCAACGATACCTCCTTAAATGCTTGGAGTATGGGGCTGGAGTGTATTTCGAATGGATTTATGAGCCGAATTACAAAGTGAAAGATACAGAACACAACAATCTTTATTCCGTCAATTATGACTTATGGATGGATCAGGCCGCCGAAATTTATTACACAGTAAATCATGTTTTGAGGGGCGTTCAGAACGAGCGGATCATTGGGCATGAAAAGCTTGCGGAAGGCGTATTCAAGACAGTATACGAGAATGGTACGTTCGTCATCGTGAATTATAACCGGACGCAAGTGACGATTGACGGCAAGACGATCAAAGCCGAAAGTTATATGATTGGCGGTGAGCAGGTTGAGTAAAATCAGCAAATTTAGTGTGAAGCAGCTATCATATACGCAGCAGAAAGCTTTATGGGGCATGCTCTATGTTTCGCCTTGGCTTTTTGGATTTCTCTTTTTCTTTTTCATTCCATTGATATATTCCTTAAGGTATAGCTTCAGCTCCATCAAGGCGAATGCAAGCGGGATGAGCATCGAGTTTACCGGTCTTGCGAATTATGTAGAAGCTTTGACGGTTAATCTGAATTTTAACCGCACCTTGGTGGAATCTATCGTAAATATGGTCATCAATGTTCCGTTAATCGTCATTTTCAGCTTGTTTCTTTCGGTAATTTTGAATCAAAAGTTTTTTGGCAGAGCTGCTGCCAGATCGATTTTCTTTTTGCCTGTCATATTGGCCTCCGGCGTTATTGCGAACCTGGAGATTTCCAGTCTGATTCAAATGCTCAATGAACAGAATGCCAGTTCAGGCAGCTTCATAAATGCGCTAGGCTCAGACGAACTGGCACGGATGATGCTGCGATCGGGAGTAAATGAAACGATCGTCAGTTATTTGACCGGGGCAGTCGATCGGATCCACCAAATCGTAAGCCAATCTGGCGTTCAAATTTTAATCTTTTTGGCAGGTATTCAGACGATTTCTCCGCAACTGTACGAAGCGTCCAAAATTGAAGGGGCGACGGGTTATGAAACATTTTGGAAAATTACGTTTCCGATGGTCAGTCCGTTAATTCTAGTCAACGTAATTTACACGATTATAGATTCTTTCTCCAGCAATGAGATGACCGCCTTAATTAAGGAGACGGGCTTCACGAATTTTAATTTCGGGCTTAGCTCAGCGATGGCGTGGATTTATTTCCTGGCGATCATGATTGTACTGCTGGTCAGTACGTACTTTATTTCTAAACGGATCTTCTACCAGGAATAGAAGGAGGGGAGCATTATGATAATGAGACGTTTGTTATCCTTGGAAAATTGGCAGCGATGGCTATGGTCATTAGTAAGATTCGTACTGATTGCCGGACTGTCGTTCGTCATACTTTATCCGATCATACAGAAGCTGTCGACGGCGATTAAAGATAAAGCAGATCTTTATTCACCGATCGTTGTCTTTATTCCGCAGCATTTCTCGCTAGATAATTTTAAGCAGGCTATTACCATTATGGATTACTGGAAAACATTGCTGAATACCTTTGCGCTGTCTGGAGCGACAACGGTACTGACCGCTATTTCCTGCGCGCTTGCCGGCTATGCCTTCGCACGGCTTAAATTCAAAGGCAGCAAATTCCTGTTTGCAGGTGTTATTCTGACCATCCTTGTTCCGCCTACAACGATTATTATTCCGATATATATGAATTTGAAGGAATTTAGCCTGATGGGGTTCATCCCGCTTATAACCGGGAAAACGGTAAATTTGCTCGATTCTTATTGGCCGTTTATTTTAACCTCCCTTACAGCGAACTCCCTGAAAGCAGGGCTGTATATATTTATTTTCAGGCAATTTTTTAGAGGTATCCCTAAAGAGGTCGAGGAAGCGGCGTATATAGATGGAGCGGGAATTGGCTCGACGTTTTCGCGGATTATGCTCCCGAACGCTGTACCCGCCATCGTTACCGTTCTGCTGTTCTCTTTCGTATGGCAATGGAATGACAGCTTCTTTACGACAACTTATTTGACGTCCAGCAAAGTGATGTCTACCCAGCTATCATCTCTGCCATATAACTTATCGATCATGCTCGAAGGCGGAATTACGACGAACAAGGATCCATTCTATATGAGCATGGTGCAGGATACCGGAATTTTGCTCGCTATTTTGCCGCTGACCATTCTCTATTTATTCGTACAGCGGTATTTCGTCGAAAGTATCGAACGCACCGGAATTGTCGGATAGCTCCATCGCGAACGCAGCACATTACTCCGCCTTGCAGAACTGGTTACGTTGCCGGCTTTCGCAAGGCGGTCTTCGATTTTTCGGCGATAAATTTAAGCTGGCTGGAAAGGCGGTCCTATCTATGTTTCAGGCAAAGGATAAACGAACATATATGATTTTTGGCGCAATAGCCGTACTGATCCTGCTTATCGCTATGTTACTTTTGATGAATCGATCGGAATCGATTCATCAGCAGGCGGATCGTGCGCGAGACACCAGGCTGATCAATCAGGGGGCTACTAACGATGAGACTGGAAGAGCAGAAAACGCGAAAGCGGAACAGCCTCTGGAGCGTTCCGTTGAAATGAATATCCCGTCTCTGTCGGAGGCGTATTCGGATGATTTTCCGATTGGAGCCGCCATTGAGCCGTTTCAGACGGTGGGGGTAAAGGCGGAAATGCTCAAAAAGCATCTGAATTGGCTGGTTGCGGAAAACGCCATGAAGCCGGACGCGATTCATCCTGCCGAGGAACGCTTCAACTGGGACAATACGGACCGACTTGTCGAATTTGCGGAGGAGAACGGCATGGAGGTGCGCTTTCATACGCTGGTATGGCATACCCAGATTGGAGATTGGTTCTTTAAGGATGCGGAAGGCAAATCGATGGTCGACGAAACAGATCCAAAGAAGCGTGCAGCGAACAAGAAGCTGCTTCTGCAGCGTCTCGATCAGCATGTCCGAGCGATTGTTGGACGCTATAAAAACAAAATAAAATCCTGGGATGTGGTAAATGAAGTCGTCGAACCTGGGGACCCAGATGGCATGCGGGCCAGTGATTGGTACAAAATCACAGGAACCGACTATATTGAAACGGCTTTTCGTGCTGCGCGGGATGCGGGCGGCCCGGACATTAAACTATACCTCAACGATTACGGGACGGATCATCCTGCAAAACGCGATCGAATCTATGAGCTGGTGCAGGAGATGTTAGATAAAGGGGTTCCAATTGACGGGATCGGCCATCAAACGCATATAAGCATCCATTCCCCCTCCATCGATTCGATTATCGAATCCATGCAGATGTTTAGCGGGCTTGGGCTGGATAATCTGGTGACAGAGCTGGATATGAGCATCTACGCCTGGAACGATCATCGCGATTTAGGCTCAGATATACCGGAGGATCTGCTGCAAAAGCAAGCGGAGCGCTATCAGGAACTGTTCGAGGCGCTTAAGGCGAATAGAAGCATGATTGGCGGTGTTGTCTTTTGGGGGATTGCGGATGATCATACCTGGTTGAGTTCTTTTCCGGTGAAACGCACGGATGCACCGCTTCTATTTGACCAGCAGCTGCAGGCAAAACCGGCATTCTGGGCGGTCGTCGATGCCTCGCGGGTTGTAGATTAAGGAAGAAAAAGTGTCTGAATTCTATAATTCATGGAAAATTTACTAAACATTGACAGGTTGTTTCTAATTCGTACTCAGGCTAAAATTTGGGAAAGCAGCTTTGGATTAATAGCTATGTAAGGTTAGCGCATGAGAACTTAGTTGGGGCTCCGAAGGAACGGTTTGTACATTAATGGAGGTGTAATTACGATGGTAACTTTGGCGGAAGGGTTCAAACAGGACTTTTTGATCGGCGCAGCAGTAAATACGAGAACGATTAATACCCAGCGCAAGTTGTTAAAAGAACATTATAACAGTCTCACGGCGGAAAATGAGATGAAATTTGAAAGGCTCCATCCAACTGAGCATCTGTATACGTTCGAGGAAGCAGATCAAATTGCTGCTTTTGCTCGTGAGAACGGGAAGAAGCTGAGAGGGCATACGTTAGTGTGGCACAATCAGACGCCGGACTGGGTTTTTGAGGACGCTAATGGCGGGGCGGCAGACAGGGAGACCGTTCTCGCGCGTATGAAGTCGCATATTGAGGAAGTGGTAACCCGATACCGCAATGACATTTATTGTTGGGATGTTGTTAATGAAGCGATTTCCGATGAAGACGGGGAGTGGCTGCGTCCCTCGAAATGGCTGCAAACGATTGGTGAGGATTTTATAGCGGAAGCGTTCAGGTTCGCACATCAATCATCCCCTGAAGCACTGCTGTTCTATAACGATTATAATGAATGCCATCCTGTGAAGAGGGAGAAAATATACCGGCTAATCAAGTCACTGCTTGATCAGGGGGCGCCAGTCCACGGGATCGGCCTTCAGGCCCATTGGAACATCTTCGACCCGTCCCTGAACGAAATTCGCGATGCCATCGAACGCTATGCTTCGCTTGGCTTGAAGCTGCAAATTACAGAGATGGACGTATCGGTATTTGCTTTTAATGACAGACGTACCGATTTGACATCTCCTACTCTCGAAATGATCCGGCTTCAAGAGGAGAGGTACGAACAATTTTTCCGATTGTTTTGTGAATATCGTGATGTGCTGACAGCTGTTACGTTTTGGGGAGCGGCGGATGACTATACATGGCTGGATCATTTTCCGGTTCAAGGGCGGAAAAACTGGCCGTTGTTGTTTGATACGGAGCAGCAGCCCAAGGGAGTGTTACATAAAGTATTAAGTCAAGCAGGCACTGTGCGGGAGAGTGAAGTGAAGTAACCAAAACTAAATCTAAAGAAGCCGGCTGCACTCTTCCATTAATCTAGTGAAGAGTGCAGCCGGCTTCTGTTAAGCATAAGTCCCAAGGAACATCTCCATGTCATCCTCGACGTTCGTGATCCCGCCGATACCGAACTGTTCCACCAGCACATTGGCCACGTTAGGTGAGAGGAAGGCAGGCAATGTCGGGCCAAGGTGGATGTTTTTAACCCCGAGATAGAGCAGGGCCAGCAGCACGATGACCGCTTTTTGCTCATACCAGGCAATATTATACGAGATGGGCAGCTCGTTGATGTCATCAAGTGCCAAGATCTCTTTCAGCTTCAGCGCAATGACGGCGAGGGAGTAAGAGTCGTTGCATTGGCCCGCATCCAGGACGCGCGGAATGCCGCCGATCTCGCCGAGATCGAGCTTGTTGTATTTGTATTTTGCGCAGCCTGCGGTCAGGATGACCGTGTCACGAGGGAGCTGCTGGGCAAACTCAGTGTAATACTGACGGGATTTCATACGTCCATCACAGCCGGCCATGACGAAAAATCGTTGAATATCTCCTGCTTTAACGGCATCCACCACTTGATCGGCGATGCTTGTCACAGTGTTATGGGCAAAGCCGCCGATGATTTCTCCGGTCTCCAGCTCAGTAGGGGGCGGACACTGTTTCGCGAGGGCGATCAATTCAGAGAAATCCTTAGGCTGGCCGTCAACGCTCTCCGGAATATGCTGTAAGCCAGGATAGCCGGTGTTACCCGTCGTAAAGATGCGATTCACATAACCTGGCTTTGGCGGCACGATGCAGTTGGTCGTCATCAGGATCGGCCCGTTAAAGTCTTCGAACTCACTAGCTTGCTTCCACCAAGCATTTCCGTAATTCCCGACAAAGTGATCGTATTTCTTAAAGGCAGGATAATAGTGGGCCGGCAGCATTTCACTATGGGTATACACATCAACGCCAGTTCCTTCGGTTTGCTGCAGCAGCTCCTCCAGGTCCTTAAGGTCATGTCCGCTGATAAGAATGCCAGGCCGGTTGCGCACTCCGATATTCACTTTGGTAACCTCGGGATGGCCATAAGCGCTTGTATTTGCTTGGTCAAGCAAGGCCATGGCATCCACGCCGAATTTGCCCGTCTCCATCACGAGTGCGACCATTTGATCCACGGTTAATGTATCATCTAATGTAGCGGCAAGCGCTCGCTGCATAAATTGCTCCACTTCGCGGTTCGTATAATTCAGTTGATAGGCATGATACTGATATGCGGCCATTCCTTTAAGCCCATAGGTGAGCAGCTCTCGCAAGGAGCGGATATCGGCATCTTCCGTAGCGAGCACGCCAACCTCCTGCGCTTTGGCATCCAAAGCATCTTCATCGCTGCCATGCCAAACCGCCGCATCCGGCAATAACGTCTGGCTGACTAGCTGCTGCTGCTCCCAATGTTGACGTACTTCATCGCGAAGATCGAGCGCTTCCCGTACTTTCGCGACGAACACGTCCCGGTCAAAATTGGCGTTTGTAATTGTAGAGAACAACGAATCCATAATAAAGATGGATGTCCGGCGTTCCAGCGCTTCAGGCAGCTTTGTATCCACGCTGAAGAAAGATATGCCTTTTAAAATAAAAATGAGCAAATCCTGAAGGTTGGCGACATCAGGCGTCTTCCCGCAAACGCCTACGATGGTGCAGCCGACGCCTTTAGATGCCTCTTGGCATTGAAAACAAAACATGGGCATTTCCCTCTCTGGCTTATTTAATGTAGCTTGATCCATCTATTTTACCTCCTAATTTTCAATTGTTAAAAACGGTTTGTGCAATTGTGCACATTACCAATCCATCAGAAGCATAACGCAGCAGAAAAGGCGACTGAGTGATTGGAATCACAAAATATAAGTTTGTTCCAAAGTATACATAATTAGTAAAATAAAAGAACGGGTGTTTATCTTTTATAAAGACAGATGTTTTTAAAACATCCTATACAAATTAGGATTTGAATTTTAGAATGGATAAATAATAGCAGCTATGAAATCACTGGAGGTTATGTTGTGAGTAGATGGAGGACCATGTTCTCATGGTTTGGACGATTACAAATCATGCACAAGATTATTCTTATATTCCTTCCATTGATTTTTATTCCACTCTTTATTTCGGGCTATCTCTCTAGCTACAATTTCAGCCAATCTACCATCCAAAATATGGAGCAAAGTGCCCTGGATGAGTCAAAATTAATAGTATCTCAAATCGATTCTATTATTAGCAATGCAGAGAACAGCGCTAATTTTATTGCTACTGATATTAATCGCATCATTGCCAGCTCCCCTGAGCAGCGTGATTCGGTACAAGAGCTGAAGTTCAGACGGCAGATTCAAAGCAAACTATCCACGGATCTTATTCTGTTTCCCGATGTCGATTCTGCCATTTTTATCGATAGGAACGACCATATTCATACTTCATACTCTCGCATAAACGAGGATGAGCATCTGATATTTGATAGCGGAATGATCGAACAGGTGACTCGGGTGGGGAGCTATGGAAGGAATCGCTGGTTTTCAATGGAGCAGCGTAATTTTCTGGTCAGTGACCCGGCGGTTCCCGTTCTTACTCTCGGCAAGGTCGTGATCGATGTAGATAGCGGCAATAAATTAGGCACCTTATTTATCAATGTGAAGGAGACGACGTTCTCTTCATTTCTCGGCACTGAGAATGATCAGAGTATTTCCAAAACCTATTTGCTGGTGGATACGGTTCAGAGAATTATTTCCAGTTCGAATCCGGAATATGTTCTAGAACCGTTCGATCACTTAAAGATGAAGCGGCCCTTGACGCTTCTTAATGAACCCTATTCAGAAATGATCGATCGTGACCAAGGGCAGGAATTCATCAGCGTATATCCTTACAACAGGATGAACTGGAGCCTGGTAAATATGAACCCGATGACTGCGCTAAAAAGCATGATCAGTCACAATGTCTGGATGACTGTCGTGATCGGGATGGTTTGTTTATTGCTTGCATTCCTAGGGATAGCTCTATTATCCAAGATCCTAGTAAATCCCCTGCTTCAGCTTGCTAAATCGATGCGCAGAGTCAAGGAAGGCGATCTGAACGTTACAGCGGCTATTCGCGCGCAGGATGAGACCGGACTGCTAGCTACCGTATTCAATCTCATGATCGACCGCATAAAGCAGCTTATCGCCACCGTAGAGAATGAGCAGCTCCGTAAGCGGGAATACGAGCTGGCGCTGATGCATGCCCAGATAAAGCCGCATTTCCTCTACAACACCTTAGATACGATTTATGTACTTGCTGACATGGAGCGAACGGAAGAGGCCAGAGATACAACCAAAGCTCTTGCGGACTTCTATCGCGTCATTCTGAGCAAAGGCTATGAAATTATTACGCTGGAAGAAGAGGTGAAAATCGTTAATGACTATTTAACGATTATGCAGGTTCGTTATCCTCATATTTTACAATATGATATTGCTATTCCTGACGAACTCAAGGGAATCCATATTCCCAAGCTGTCGCTGCAGCCCCTGGCCGAAAATGCGATTTATCATGGACTGAAGACGAAGGACAGCAGCGGCTTTATTCGGATTCGTGCGCATGCGGACAGCGAGCATGTGATCATTGAAGTGGAGGATAACGGCGTAGGAATGTCCCCCCAGCTTATATCCCGTATTACTGATTTCAAAGAGGATTCGGCTAAGAGAACATCGATTGGCATATTTAGCGTGCATGAAAGACTGAAGCTGTATTTCGGGGACATCTATGGTATTCATATTGAGAGCAGAGAGGGCCAAGGAACAACGGTTAAACTCATTCTTCCCAATAACTACAGCAAAGGTGAGCAGAATGTATAAAGTTATGATTGTTGATGATGAACCATTATTCAGAGACTATATGCGAAGCAAACTGGACTGGGCTAGCCACGGATTTGATATTTGCTGCGAGGCGGCTAATGGAAGAGAAGCGCTGGAGGAAGCCAAGGAGAATCGCCCGGATCTCGCATTCATTGATATATCCATGCCGTTTATCGACGGGCTCCAATTGGCGGAATTATTGAAGCAGACGCAGCCTGATATCTCTGTCGTCTTTGTGACAGGGCACAGCGAATTTGATTATGCGAGGCAGGCGGTTCGGCTCGGGGCACAGGATTATTTGCTTAAACCGTTCAATAAGGTTGAATTTTCGACAACGCTTCAGCGGGTAAAACGTACGTTGGATGAACGCTCCCGGCCTTCTTTTCAGGAGCAAATCCCCCCTCAGAAAGCGGCAAACCTTGGAGTTCTCCCATTTGATGTGCAGGAGACGCTGATTTTGACCCTCAGGATGAGGGAGATGGATGCCGTCCACGAAGAGCTGAGCCGAATCTGGCAGGTGATTCACAAGATGGATACTTCCATTTCGAGCGCTAGGGGACAGAGCTATCTGGAGGCCATCATCCACCTTTGTCGTGCTTATATCAAAGAGTCCGAGCTGAGCCCGGAAGAAGTGTGGGGAACGGACAGCATGCTAGAGCAGCAGCGGCAAGCGCTGCCATCCTGGGAAGAGGCCCTGGGATGGATCGCCGAGCTGTTCAGCAGAGCGGTTAACTATAGGGAATCTTTTAGGCCTTCGAAATCGTATCAATTATTTACGGCTGCCAAAGCATATATCCAGCAAAACTATTCAGATTCAGAATTGACTGTAGAAGGTGTGGCACAAGCCCTATATGTCGATGCCAGTTATTTGCGCAAAGTGTTTAGGAAGGAAGCTAGCGTTTCAGTCGTAGATTATATCACCTACATTCGCATGAAGGAAGCGAAGGACATTCTGCTAACCAGACCAATGAAGCTGTCGGCTGTGGCAGAAAAGGTAGGATATAATGACCCGAATTATTTCTCCAAATGCTTTAAAAAAAGATTCGGTCTAACCCCTTCCGAATTCGAGCAGCTCCATGCAAATAAGGCGAATCCTGAGTAGATTCGTCTTTTTTGTCCTGTTTATTCCTTATGATGCTCGATTATTGCATTAATCAAAATGATGAACAATTTTATAATAAACATACACCTTGAAAGCGTTGCCAGCAGAAGGTGAACAGCACGTTTAATCCAGAAAAGAGGGGTAACAGCATGAAAAAAGTTTGGTTCAAGTCTTTAACAGCTCTAGTCACCGTCGCCATGTTATCTTTGTTGCTAGCTGCTTGTTCAGGAGGGGATTCGAGTCAGGGTTCGACAGGCTCAAGCGGTAATTCAGGAGAAGAGAAGGTTAAGCTAAAGGTGTATGCTCAGCATTTTGACGACGACACCTCCAAACCGTTTGACTATGCAGTAGAAGAACTGAAGAAGGAAATGCCGAATGTTGAAATCGTGCTGGATCCTGCGGTACAGGATGGATACCAGAAGCTAAAAACCTATGCCGCTACCGGGAATATGCCGGATATATTCGAAACAGACTGGGTAACTTTGCAAACGTTTGCCAAATCTAAAAACGTTCTTTTATTAGATGAATTTGAAGAAACGGCAGCTTTTAAGAATAAATTGAATCCTGGGGTTGAAGGAAGGTTAATTGCACCAGACGGTCATGTTTATGCTTTTCCATTTACCGGCATCGAATTCCAGATCCTCTATTACAACAAAGAAATATTTGAAGAGGCGGGTATTGAAGTTCCGATCAAGACCGTGGATCAGTTAGCAGAGGCGGCCAAAAAGCTGAAGGAAAAAGGGTATGTTCCGCTATCTATTTTTGCTAAAGAGAAGTGGATCCCTACAGCGCTTTATCAAGGCTTTGTTACGCGCGAGGAAGCCATGGGCTACGGCAAGCTGGATGAAGCCGGTGTCACTGAACTGCCCGAGTCCTTCATCACTGCAGCTCATCAACTAAGAACATTGCAAGAAGCTGGGCTGTTTGATGTAAACGCTACAAATACGAACTATGATCAGGCTTCTTCCTTGTTCTACACGGGTAAGGCAGCAATGTTCGTAAACGGACAATGGGAAATTTACAGCTCTCAAGAAAAGCTTGGCGATAAAGTGGACTGGATGTACTGGCCCGCAAAGGATGAAGAAACCTATGAAAAAACAAAATATGCAGTCAACGGTTCTCCATCCCCTGGCGGTTTTGCCGTATCTCAATCGACGAAAGATCCGGAGCTGACGGTGAAGGTAGCCAGCTTCCTAGCTCAAAAGGCTGCCGAGTATAAATACGCTCAGCTTGGCAGTCCGATCGTATCCGTAAAAGTGGATAAAGAAATTACGGCGGAAATCCCGCCGATGATGCAGCGCATTGCCGATGAAGTACTTCCAAATGCTACCGATTATGCGGTCGCCCTGAACAATGTTTCGATCAAGAATGTGCTGGATGACAATACGCAAAGTATGCTGATCGACGGCTTCTCCACGGAGCAGTTCATTAAAAATCTAAATTCCGTATTGGCTAAAGAGAACAAGTAAGACATAGAGACCCAGGCCGTCCCCCTTGATGCATGTGTTCAATCAGGGGGGATTGCTTCCAGGAAAGGAGTGGGGCTACACCATGGATAGATATTTAAGCAACAAGAAGGCAATCCTGATTTTTCTGCTTCCGGCATTGCTAGCCTATACTGTCGTTCTCATCTCACCGGTGCTGCAAACGATGTATCGCAGCTTTTTTGAATGGGATGGATTAGGTACGGCTGTATTTAACGGCCTTGATAATTATAAAGAAATGTTCCAGGACCCCCTGTTAATGACAGCTTTGCGAAATGGCTTGATTTTTGCAGTTGTTCTGGTCGTTTTTCAAATTGGCCTCGGAACGATTCTAGCGCTGGCTTGTGCCGATCCGCGAGTCAAGTTTAGAAAATTGCTGAAAACGGCTTATTTTGTGCCGGTGATTTTGTCTGTGACGGTAGTTTGCCAGCTTTGGATTGCAATGTACGATCCGACGAATGGTTTGATCAATAAGCTTTTTCAGATCATGGGAATCTCCTATCAGCAAAACTGGCTGACTTCGCCGACAGTATCGATTGTTGCCATTGCTTTTGTTAACGCCTGGCAGTTCATGGGCTATCAATTCAGCCTCCTGTATGCAGGAGTGAAATCGATCCCCGAGCAATACTATGAAGCGGCAACCATCGACGGCTGCAGCAAATGGATGGCTCACCGTAAAGTAACGCTCCCTTTGATGAAAGAAACCTTTAAGTTCTGCTTTATCATTGCGATCACATCAGGAATCGGCGCTTTTGTACAAATGCTTATTATGACGAATGGCGGACCAGGCACGAGCAATTATACTTTAACCTTCATGATTTACCGGTATGCCTTCCTGGAGAATAAGTATGGCTATGCCTCGGCCATATCTGTATTATTGGTCGCCATCTCACTAGTAGCGACGATGATTATCAACAAGGTGTTTGATCGTAAAGATGATTAACATGCATCTTAGAAGGAGAGATCGTTATGCAACGGGTTAAATCATTCCTCATCCAGGTTCCTTTATGGCTTTATTTCATTATTTCTGTTTATCCGCTGTTCTGGATGATTTCCTATTCGCTCAAGGACAACAATGAAATATTCGTTACCAATCCATTTGGGCTGCCGACCCAATTTCGATATGAAAACTACATTAACGCTTGGACTCAATTTAATCTTCCGCAGTATTTTATGAACAGTGTGGTCGTTTCTACGGTGGCAACGTTATTTATCGTCATTTTAGCGTTAATGTTCTCGTTCGCTATCGCCCGGCTGCGCTGGAGGTTTAGGGAAGCGGTCCGGCTCTATATGCTGGTGGGCATGTTCATGCCATTGCAGGTCATTATGATCCCTCTTGCTATTCTCGTAAAAGACTTTCACTTGGCGAATACGTATGGAGCGCTCATTATTCCTTATATCGTGATTGGATTGCCATTTTCATCGCTTATTTTCTACGGGTTTATGCGCGATATTCCTTCCGAGATTGAAGAAGCGGCATGTATGGACGGAGCGAGTGTCTATCGTCTGTTCACTAAAATTATAGTACCCGTAGTTGTTCCGGCAATCGCGACGGTGGTCATATTTCAATTCTTGAACAATTGGAATGAGTTCATGCTGGCGAACATACTTATTTCCGATGAATCGATGAAAACACTACCCCTGGGACTATTGTTCTTTCAGGGTCAATATAGCACCGACTGGGGCGGAATGGGGGCAGTGATGACGATTGCCAGCCTTCCGATGGTGATCATCTATCTGTTCTTCAGTGAACAGGTTGAAAGGGCGATGACCATGGGCTCTGCGGTAAAAGGATAATAGGCATGGCTAAATTTAAAGGCCTGAACCCGGAAGAATACCGGGGTCAGGCTTTTGATGCCTAACGGCCTATTTTCGCTTTTATATCAAACTGTCTAGCATGCATCAGGTGACTGCTGCTTTCATGAATGTTCCGTTTGTGGAAATGTCCGAAGCCCTGCTCCGCCAAGTAAGCCGCCAAATTCCCCGCGTCTGTTTTGAAAACCAGGTTGTTATAAAAGTGCTCATGGTTATAATTAGATGCAAAGTGACATGTATTCTATCGGACATCGAGGAAAAGAGATGATACCCTTGAGAACCTGGCGCAATCTGATGCTGCAAACGAAAATTCTGATCGCTTTTATTCTCGTTCTATTTGTCGTGATCGGTTTAACCTGCCTTATTTTCTACTATGGGAATATGAGAGATACGAAGACGCATACCTACTCGATGTTAAATACGCTCAGCGGGCAGTATAGCAGAACCGTCGATTTTTTTATGGATGACATTGAGAAAATCTCTCTATCGATCTTCAGCGACCCCGCCATACAGGGTATTCTGGCCAATCATGCCCAAATCGGTCCTAAGGAAGGCTTGAAGGTAAGGAACGAGCTCTTTGCCTTGCTCTTCAACTATGCCCATCCCCGTCCGGAAATTGCCGGAATCCGCCTATATACGACGGATCATATTTCCTATCATTACGAGGCAGGATCAACCGTAAACGCCGAAGTATTGCAGGAAGAGCTTTGGCAGACCCGGCTGGATGCGATGTCCAAAAGCGGTTATTTGCTGCTCCCGCCGTCCTCCTCCAATGAAGAAGGCTACAGGGAGAAAAATCTTTCCCTTGTGCGCCATATCTACCGGATTCCCAGGAGGGATAAAATTGGCTCGCTCAGGATCGATATTAACGCCCATGAAATGGGACGATTGCTCGTATACTCTGGCTCCGACCCGCTTGGCGAGCAAATGCGTGTATTCATCGTCACGGATGAAGGCGCTGTCATATACGACAATGAGGATGCCTATACGGGACAGCGCGTTGCAGCCTTCGCTCATGCGCTAAGCACGGACGAGAGGAAGTATTCCGGGGAAATCGATTGGCTGGATAAGAAGTATTTGTACACTTCCGAGAAATCCGATTACACCGGCTGGAACATTCTGATTCTGCTGTCTAACGATTTCCTGGTCGCCAAACAACAGGAGGCACAGATCATCCTTGTCATTGTCGGGCTTATTGCAGCCGTACTTGCATCCATAGTCGCCTACCTGATTGCCCGTCATGTGACCAAGCCTTTAAGGGAGCTGATTACCGAGATGAACCGGGTCGAACGGGGCGATTTAAGTGGAAGGATGGATATTAAAAACAGGGGCGAGCTCGGGGTGCTAAGCCGTGTGTATAACAACATGCTCAACAGTATATCGCGCCTAATCACGGAGGTATACGAATCCAAGCTTGCTGAGAACGATGCCAGGCTATCCGCGCTGCAAGCGCAGATCAATCCGCATTTTCTTTACAATACACTGAATATTATGAAGTCCATCAGCCGTTTAAAGGGCGTTGAAGAGGTCGCGGAAATGTCCGAATCGCTGGCTGACTTATTCAAATACACCATGAAGAATTTGCAGCTTCCCGTTTCGCTTCGGCAGGAGCTGGAGCATGTGGCTAATTATATGAACATTCAGAAGCATCGCTTTGGCGACCGGTTTGCGTTAAGAATGGAAGTCCCTGAGCAACTGATGAACGCCTCCGTCCTCAAGCTCACGATACAGCCGCTAGTAGAGAACGCAATCATCCATGGCTTCAGCCGGAAGAAAGCGGATGCTTTTATAAATATCAAGGTATGCACGGAAGGGGAGCTGCTGCTGATCTTAGTCAGCGACAACGGATTGGGCATGGAGGAGCAGGCGCTCAACAAGCTGGAGCAGCGCCTTGCCGAGTACAGTAAACGCAGTAAGCATGATGTTCAGGAGGATGGCGAAGGGATTGGACTCAGCAACATCCATCAGCGCATTCAATTGCTGTACGGTAAAGGGTACGGCGTTAAGATTGCGGGCTCACAGGGAGCAGGAACAACGGTGACGTTGATTTTTCCTTACAAGGTTTTTACACCAATGCTGGCAGAGGAGACGAGGCAATGAACATCTTTTTAGTGGAGGATGAGCGCTGGGCGCTTGCAGAGCTAGTGGAGTTGTTTAAGGCATATGAGCCGCGGCACCGGGTTTACAGCTATGACAATGGGGATGACGCGCTTGAAGCGGCGGTGAGAATCAGGCCGGAGCTGGTCGTCACCGATATCACAATGCCGGGCATTAGCGGTTTGGAATTAGTCGAGAGGCTTGCTGAATTGGATTCAACAATCAGGGCGGTCATTTTGAGCGTACACGATCAGTTCTCTTATGCCCAACAAGGCTTGAAGCTTGGCGTTATCGATTATTTGCTGAAGCCCGTCAAAAAAGAGGCACTTTACGACACGATCGATCATGCCATCGAGCGCATTCAAAGCGATATGAAGTTAAGGAGCGCCAAGAATAAATGGCTTCTGTCGCAAATGCTGCTTCATTCGGAGCCTGTCGATTCTCCGCTTTTTGATGAGATCTACGAGCAGTCCTATTTCATAGTTCTGGCTATGGCAGAGCAAGGTTTGGCCCATATGCCGTCTGCTGCAGAAGAAGGGTTTCGTGAATTTGTAAATCATGCGGCCGGCGGCAGCTACATGGTGGAGCTGGACGCGCAGCGAAAGATATTGCTTCTCCCTTTCAACGACCAGGGGCAGATCAAACGATACGAAAATGACTTGCACGAATGGTTCCTGGAAGCGAAGCAGGATGGGCCCATACATGTCGGCTGGGACCTGAAGCAGGCGAAGGCCTCTCTACATGCCGTCTACAGAGGATTGGACGAAAGAGTGGAAACGAACCGGAGATTTGCCCAATCTACTTGGATTGGCCGGAATGAAGCGGTCTCCGAGGTGAATCTCAGCGATCTATGGGACGATATCAGGGTGCTGGAAGCCTTCATCAAGAAAGGCCAGATGACCAAAATTAAAGAAACCGTCGCTACGGTGGTCGCCAAGATTGCCAACAAGCGGGTGGCCCGGCACCAGCTGATGATTTTCTTGAATGACATGGCCTACTCGCTTCGATATAAATTGCAGCAGGGGGCGGTGGATTGGCGGCAGACGGATTCCGAAGTGCAAGGGAATTTCGAGGGAGTAGCGACATACGAGGAGCTCGGGCGTCATTTGGAGCATTTCGCATTAAGCATCTGTGCCCAGACGGTCTCGTCGGATACGCTGCCTAAAGAGTTGATCCCCGTGCTCCTGAAATGGATCCATCAGAATTATCACCAGAACATTTTTTTGCAGCAGTTCGCTAGCGAACATCATGTCAGTCTGGGATATCTGTCGCGGCTGTTCAAAGCCCAGACCGGGCAGTCCTTCTCGGAATATTTGGCAAGCTACCGGATGGAGAAAGCGAAGGAATTTTTGGCTGGCGGAATTGAGCGGATTCAGGATGTCTGCCAGATGGTCGGTTACGAGGACGTCAAATATTTCAGCCATCTGTTTAAACGAATTGTGGGCATTACGCCGACAGAATATCAGAAGAAGCTGCAAGCTCAATAAAGCCGGGCATCTGTTTGCCTGGCTTTTGGCTTAAAGGAAAATCTCTCCCCCTAAATACGAAAAATCCCCCGCTGTGTTCCGTTCATTTTAAAATTAAACTATATATGTAAGCGTTTAACGGACGCTTCGCTTAAGGGAACCCGGGCCCTTTTGGCGGTAATGGAATGCAAATAAGATGGGGGCACATGTCCAAAAGGAGGATTCATTTATGACGTTCAGAAGAAGAGCAACCTGGTTAAGTCTGACACTGGCTTTACTGCTGATTGTATTGTCCGCTTGTGGCAAAGGCGGGAACATTGCCGGAAGTTCCGGCAATAAATCTGCGAAGGAGGCTGCGGATACCGAGAAAACGACGCTCACGCTGCTTATCGACAACCAGACCGCGATTGACGGCATTCAGGCGGTAGCAGATGAAATCAAGCGGGAACTGAACATTGAGACCAAGATCGAACTCCGCCCTGGCGGTACAGAGGGAGATAACGTCGTAAAGACGCGCCTGGCGACAAGCGATATGGCGGATTTAATGTTCTACAACTCGGGTTCCCTGTTCAAAGCCTTGAATCCGCAGGAGTATTTCGTGGATCTGACGAACGAACCGTTTATGGACCATGTGCTGGATTCCTTTAAAGATACGGTCTCGGTAGATGGCAAGGTATATGGCATTCCAGGCGGATCAACAGTGGGCGGAGCCTGGCTGTACAACAAGAAAATTTATAGCGAGCTGGGGCTGTCGGTGCCAAAGACGTGGGATGAACTGTTGGCGAACAACGATAAAATTAAAGAAGCCGGATATACCCCGGTCATCGGTTCCTTTAGCGATTCCTGGACCTCCCAGCTTGTCGTACTGGCTGATTATTATAACGTGCATTCCCTGGCTCCGAATTTTGCGGAGGATTATACCTATAACAAAGCAAAATACGCCACGACGCCAGAAGCGCTGCGCAGCTTCGAGAAGCTGCAATCGCTACGCGACAAGAAGCATTTCAATGATGACGCTACGGCAACGAAGCTGGAGGATGCGCTGGCCATGCTGGCCGAGGGGAAAGCGGCCCATTATCCAATCCTGACTTTAGTTTTGACGAATATTAATGCGAATTACCCTGAAATGATGGATGATATCGGCGCGTTCGCCCAGCCGAGTGATACGGCCGATGTCAACGGCTTGACGATTTGGATGCCGGGCGGTATTTATGCAAATAAAGAGGGCTCTAAAATAGACGCTGCCAAAAAGTGGATGGAGTTCTTCGTCTCTCCAGAAGGCGTTAAAGCATACTTGACGGCTATGAAACCGGAAGGGCCGATGCCGATCAAGGGCGTGGAGCTGCCTGATGATACTTACTCTGCCGTAAAAGAGATGCTGCCTTATTTTGAATCCGGCAAAACGGCTCCGGCGCTGGAATTCTATTCTCCCATCAAAGGCCCTTCCCTGGAGCAGATTACCGTTGAAGTAGCAACGGGAATATCCTCCGCGGCGGAAGGCGCGGCCAAATATGACAGTGATGTCGAGAAGCAGGCGCTCCAACTCGGTCTTGAGGGCTGGTAACGGCTATTTGGTAACAATTGGCCCTGCGGCAGCGGCTGCGGGGCCGGCAATTCCGAGGAAGGAGTGAAGCCTGAATGAAATCAACGAAATCTTTGTACAGCTATGGATTTTTGCTTCCCGCGGGCATCATCTTCTTTATTTTTTTTCTGCTGCCGACGATCGTGTCCTTCTTCTTCAGTATGACGCGCTGGACGCTCACGGACTGGGAATTCATCGGCCTTGATAATTTTATCATGTTCTTCAAGGAGTCTTCGCTGAACATCGGATTTCGCAATACGTTCATTTACGCCGTGATGACTAGCGGAACGAAGGTAGTGCTCGGCCTGCTGCTGGCGGTGCTGCTGACCTCTGGCATCAGATCGAAGGATTTTCTGAGATCGGTCGTTTTTTTTCCAACTTTGATCAGTACGATTGCGGTCGGGATTACATTTAGCTACTTGATGCATCCGTCCCGCGGCTTGATTAATACGGCATTGGCGGCGCTCGGCATTCAGGGGCCGAACTGGCTTGGCGACCCGGCGCTCGCGATTTATTCGGTCGGACTCGTGGATATTTGGAAAGGCGTCGGTTTTGCTACCGTCATCTATATTGCGGGCATGATGTCCATTCCGGCCGATTATTACGAGGCGGTCGATATCGACGGCGGGAATGCCTTTCGTAAATTTTGGCATATTACGCTGCCGCTAATCCGGCCGGCGATGAATTCCGTAATTATCTTATCGTTTATCGGCGGACTGCGGACATTCGATTTGGTCTGGACCATGACCAAGGGGGGACCCGGCTTCAGTTCTGACCTGATCGCATCGATCATATACAAGCAATATCAAGGCGGATTTTACGGATTATCCACGGCAGGCAACGTCATTCTATTCGTGATCGTCGCTGTGCTGGCCTTCCCACTCTACAGATTTCTCACGAAAAGGGAGGTCGATCTGTAATGCGCAAATCCGGAAAAATCATAGCGGAGCTTTTCGCTATTTTGCTAACAGTGATCTTGTTCATTATTCCGTTTTATTTCATTCTGATCAATTCCTTCAAGAACAGCAGGGAAGCTTCCAAGATGAATCTGCAATGGCCGAACGTATTTCAAATCCTTGACAATTACCGCGAAGTGATTCAGGCCCAGGACTACATGCTGATTCGCGCTTTTTTCAACAGTGCATTCATTACGGTCGTTTCGATCGTCATTTTGGTTTTCGTCTGCGCGATGGCGGGATTTATTTTACAGCGCAGAAAGAGCAAGCCGCTGACCATCGTCCATTTTTTATTCCTGGCCGGACTCATGATTCCGCCGGCGGTTGTGCCAACGATTTGGGTCTTGAACGGGATCGGCATGTTCAAAACGATGGCCGGGCTCATTCTGATCGAGGTTGCAATCAATATCCCGTTTGCGATCATTTTGTATTCCGGCTTTGTGGCTACCATTCCACGGGAAATCGATGAAGCGGCACTCGTTGACGGCGCAGGGAGCCTCAATTTTTTCTTCCGTATGATTTTGCCGCTGCTTAAACCGGTCACATCCACGATTATCGTGCTGACCTCGGTCAACGTGTTCAATGACTTCGTCAACCCGCTATATTTCCTGCCGGGTGCAGAGAACGCAACAGCGCAGCTGACTTTGTACAACTTCATGAGCCTGTACAACACATCATACAATCTGCTGTTTGCCGACGTCGTTCTGTTGACCATTCCGCCGCTGCTTCTATTTCTCATTTTCAATAAACGGATCGTAGCGGGAATGACGGCTGGCGCGGTGAAAGGGTAATTCTTCAACAAAGGGGAGTCCCTGAACAAAGAGAAATGCCTGAACAAAGGGAAAATTGGCGAAAAATATACGCAATCGAACTTATCCATGAGGAGGATGGCAATGTTTAAGATCACGGACGTCAGGTGTGAATATAAGGTCAATCCGATCGGTCTGGGTATACCGCATCCACGGATTAGCTGGAAGCTGGAATCGGATCAGCGGGGAACAAGGCAGCTGGCTTATCAAATCGTCGTATCGGCAGATGAGCCGGGGGACGAGGTGCTCTGGGATTCCGGCAAAGTCATGTCGGACGCATCGATCCAGATCGAACTGGACAGCATGACGTGCGAGTCTGGCAAACGATATTATTACCGCGTTCGGGCCTGGAACGAGCAGGAGGAGTGCACCGCTTGGTCGGACACGGCTTATTGGGAAATGGGTCTGTTGTCTCCGCAGGAGTGGGAGGGGGAGTGGATTCAGGCTCCCGGCGTTGCCGGGCTTGAAACCGATCAGTGTCCGATGCTGCGCAGAAGCTTCCGGATCGAAGGCAAGGTGAAATCGGCGCGGATTTATGCGACGGCGCTGGGTCTGTATGAATTGAAGCTGAATGGCCGGAAAGTGGGCGACAGCTACTTTAATCCGGGCTGGACGAGTTACCATGAGCGGCTGCAATATCAAACCTATGACGTTACGAACCTGCTGCAAACCGGAGAGAACGTCATTGGAACATTTTTAGGAACAGGGTGGTACAAAGGCCATCTCGCCTGGGAAGGACTGCATTCCATTTACGGTGACCAGTTGGCTTTGCTGCTGCAAATGCATGTTGAGCTGGAAAATGGAGAACGGCTGACGATCGTATCCGACGGCGAGTGGAAGGCAGCGGGCAGCCCGATCCTGATGTCGGAAATCTATCACGGGGAAAACTATGATGCCAGGCTGGAGCAGGCGGGCTGGTCGGAAGCAGGCTTTAATGATCGGGATGGATGGCACCCGGTGGAAATTCTGTCCCACTCCAAAGACATTCTCGTTGCTCAGGAGAGCGATCCTGTACGTATCGTTAATGAGCTTAAGCCTGTGGAACTTATGAAGACGCCTAAAGGCGAACTTGTCATCGATATGGGGCAGAACATGGTCGGCTGGGTCCGCTTAGAGGTAGAGGGCGATGCCGGGAAGGAAGTTATGCTGGAGCATGCTGAGGTGCTCGACCGCGAGGGCAATTTCTACATCGGCAATTTGCGTAAAGCGAAGCAAACGATACGTTATACATTGAAAGGAAAGGGCGTTGAAGCCTACGAACCCCATTTTACATTCCAGGGCTTCCGTTATGTGAAGCTGACCGGTTTTGACGAAAGCAAGGTACGGCTTGAGCAATTCAAGGGAATGGTATTGCATTCCGACATGGAGCGGACGGGTTACTTCGAATGTTCGGACCCGCTCATAAATCAGCTGCAGCATAACATCGAGTGGGGTCTCAAAGGCAATTTCCTGGACGTCCCAACCGATTGTCCGCAGCGTGATGAACGGCTCGGCTGGACGGGGGATGCGCAGATGTTCATCCGTACGGCGGCATATTTGCACGGTACGGTGGACTTTTTTACGAAATGGCTGCGCGATTTAGCTGCAGATCAACTCTATAACGGCGGCGTCCCATTTGTCATTCCGAACGTGCTCGGCAAGAAAGGCGGCGAGGAGTTCAAAGATCAGCACAGCTCGGCGGCTTGGGGAGACGCAGCGGTCATTAACCCATGGACGATCTATTTAGTTTATGGAGACAAACGTCTCTTGGCCGAGCAGTACGACAGCATGAAAGCCTGGGTGGAGTATATCCGCAGCCAGGGCGAGAACGAATTTTTGTGGAATACCGGCTTCCATTTCGGGGATTGGCTGGCGCTGGATGCAAAGGAAAACAGCTATGTTGGCGCAACTGATCGTGATTATATCGCCACGGCATTCTATGCGTACTCGGTATCCCTAGTGTTGAAGGCGGCGGAAGTGTTGAACAAGGTGGACGACGCTGAGAAATATGCGGAGTTGTATCGCAATGTGCGGAAGGCGTTCCAAGATGAATTCGTCACCCCGTCGGGAAGGCTGGCCGTAGGTACGCAGACCGCGCAGGTGCTGGCTCTAATGTTCGGGCTGGTAGAGGGCCCGGCGAAGGAACGTACTACCCGGAAGCTGATAGAGCTGCTGGAGGAGAGCGACTATCATTTGACGACCGGCTTTGTCGGCACGCCGTATTTGAACTTCGTACTAAGCGACAACGGCTATAATGATATCGCATATAAGCTGTTGTTCCAGCAGGACTATCCTTCCTGGCTATACCAGGTTACGAAGGGCGCTACGACAATCTGGGAGCATTGGGACGGCATCAAAGAGGATGGTACCTTCTGGAGCGATGATATGAACTCCTTCAATCATTATGCTTACGGAGCGATCGGCGATTGGCTGTACCGAGTCGTGGCGGGCATCGACCTGGATGAGACGGTTCCGGCCTACAAGCGGATTGTTATTAAGCCGCAGCCGGGTGAGGGCCTGCATTGGGCGGACGGCCGCTTGGAGAGTATGTACGGCATGATCCGCAGCGCATGGCATAAACTGGATGATGGCAAGCTTCGCCTTGATGTTACAGTGCCGGTCAACACTACGGCCGAAATTCTGCTGCCTGCGGCATCGGATGAGAGCCAGGTTACCGAAAGCGGAAAACCGTTGAACCAAGCGGAAGGCATCGAGAAGGTCGAAACAGTGGAGCAGGGAATTCGGGTTACTATTGGCTCCGGGTCGTACACGTTTGAATTCGCACAGGTGAAATAAGGGGGAGGAGATTTTCCAAACCTTGTCCTATATCGCTATGGAGCTCCGGGAAACCGGAGCTTTTTTCGTATATCCAATGTCTATGGCCTTGTTTCAATTCGGAGCTAATCGATGATTTGAATGATAAAATTTGATGATATTTCTGGAAAAAGCTGATTGTTTGCGTTTTCATTGTACAGTATGCTTAAATAAGCCGAATAAGTTTATTCAGGAGTCGGAATAATTATCGGAAAGCAAGGAGGCATATAATGAAGAAAATTATGAACCGAACGGACAGCCTTGTCCGGGAGATGTGCAGTGGCATAGTTTTGGCCCATCCGAGCCTCACATTTGACAGTAAATATAAAGTCATCTCCAAGCGCGTAATCGATCAGGACAAAGTAACGCTGATTAGCGGCGGCGGAAGCGGTCACGAGCCCGCGCATGCCGGATTCGTTGGAAAAGGGATGCTGGATGTAGCGGTATGCGGCGACGTATTTGCTTCCCCCTCCCAAATTCAGGTCTATCAAGCGATCCGTAATTCCGCCAGCAGTAAAGGAACGCTGTTAATTATTAAAAACTACAGCGGAGATATAATGAATTTTAAAAACGCAGCCTATCTCGCCAGCGAGGACGGCCTTGAAGTGGACTACGTCATCGTCGATGACGACATCGCCGTGGAGGATAGTCTCTATACGGTGGGCAAAAGAGGGGTAGCGGGTTCGGTGCTCGTCCATAAAATCGCAGGAGCCGCAGCGGAAGCAGGCTTATCGCTTGGCGAAGTTAAAAAGGCAGCCGAGCATGCCATTGGCCATATTCGAAGCATCGGCTTTGCTCTTACTTCGTGTACCGTTCCTGCCAAGGGCTCGCCTACGTTTCAGCTTGGAGAGCATGAAATGGAATACGGCGTCGGCATTCATGGCGAACCCGGCATTCAGCGAGAAGCTGTAGCATCAGCCGATGAATTGGCCCGGCGAATGGTGACGGCTTTGCTGAGCAATTTGCAGATGGACGATGACCGGGAGCAGGAGGTAGCGGTGTTAATCAATGGGTTCGGCGGCACGCCGCTGCAGGAACTGTATTTGCTCAATCATTCGGTGACGCGTGAACTAGCGGCCAAACACAAAAAAATCTACAAAGCCTTTGTCGGAAATTACATGACGAGCATCGATATGGCGGGAGCGTCGGTTACGATTATGAAGCTTGACTCTGTGTTGAAAAAATGGCTGGCGGAGCCTTGCAACACACCTGCGCTCGTCATCCAAGAGCCTTTCGAGCCTGTAGTCTTTACGGAGATTGTTCATGATCAAGACGATCATGGGGAGAAGCAAATTGTTTCGTACAAGAATGAGACGGACCCAGCGGATGCGATAATCGAACATAACCAGCTTTCCCTTAAAAATCTCATCTATTTGATCGATCAGATGAGCGAAATCATCATCGACAATGAGGTTCCCTTCTGCGAATTGGACTCGCATGCAGGAGACGGAGATTTTGGCATGAGCATTGCTAAAGGCTTCAAGCGATTGAAGGCAGAATGGCAGGACATTTTGTCGCAGAGCACAACGGATATCGGCAGCTTCCTGGACGCTTGCTCATTAATTATTATGGAGCATTGCGGCGGGGCATCGGGACCGATTTGGGGCTCTGCCTTCCGGGCGGCCAGCAAGTATGCAGAAAATAAGCACCAGCTCTCCGTAGATGAGGTTGCCGGAATGATGGCCGCCGTTGTCAAAGGGATTCAGGAAACCGGGGAAAGAACATTCGGCAGAGGAGCGGTTGTCGGCGATAAAACATTAATCGATGCCCTTGTACCTTATGCAGAGTCCTGGGAATATAGCGCAGGACAAGGTGAAGATATGAAAACGGCAGCGGTGAATGCGGCAGAGGCTGCCGTACAGGGCGCAAAGCAAACCGAGGCTATTGTCGCCCGCATGGGAAGAGCCGGTACGGTCGGCGAACGCAGCATTGGTTATCCAGATGCAGGGGCTTATGCGCTGGGGGTTATTTTTACGGAGCTGGCAAAAGCGATAAAAAAGGGCTGATGTTCCGAGAGATTTTGTCATACCGAAGGTTTGGTCCGTGACTACTGGGAAGCGAACGGTAAGTAGTCGTTGGAGAATGTGAGAGATTTGCATAAAGAGGCTAGCTTAATCCCTGTACAGGGCAAGCTAGCCTCTTTTTCTAGGCAGGAGCAGGCGATACAATGGCTGTTTAATCAAGGGTGGGGGAAGGTTCAATGCTTCAGTTCTCTGTTGTGATAAAAGAATTAAAGTAAAGAAATTAAAGTTCATACTATGGAAACTTAACAATGTAAGCGATTTAAATGATAGCGTGATTGAAAATTATATAATGATACTAAAAAGTTAAGTGACCATTCAAAAATCTGACTATAGATAGGGGACAAGGTTCATGTTCAATGTGTTGTTAGTCGATGATGAGGTTTTTGTTCGTAAAGGACTTCAAAAGCTGATTCAATGGGAGAAATACAAGTTTACCGTTGTTGGCGAGGCAAAAAACGGTGGAGAAGCTCTGGATATGATCAACCGTCTGAAGCCGGATTTGGTAATCACGGACATATTGATGCCGGTGTTGGATGGGCTTGGCCTAATTCGCAGCGTGAAGGAAACGGCGCAGGCAGATCCTGTATTTGCCATTATCAGTGGTTATGATGACTTCAAGTACGCCCAGCAGGCAATACGTTATGGGGTTCACGATTATCTCTTAAAACCCATTGATGAAGACGAAATGGCGGATACTCTTCAGAAACTGGCTATCACTATAGGCCAGAAACATTTGACAGCGCTCACAAACAAGGGGGGGACAGTTGGTTCTATTCTGGAGGCATTGATACATAATAACCTTCAGGAGGAGGATGCGGTGAAGTATGCCGACGTGCTGGGACTGGATGGAGCATCCGGATTCTTATACGCATTAGCTGAAATCCACATTGCTCCGGGAGAACCTTTAATCGGTATGAAAGAGTTTCAGAAAATTCTATGTTCTTGTGATGAATCAGGGGCTAATATTTCTGTACTTGAGCAACAGCCGGGTCAATTTGGGATGCTGCTGAGTACAGAGCGGCTAAGGAGTTGGGGCAGTGGAATTCCACAGGCTCTTGAGGTGCTCCGAACTGAAATATCCAGACAATTGAACACAACTGTAACGATCTATGCTGGCGACATCGCGGATAGCATGGCTCATGTGCGGTGGTCCTATCTCAGCGCCAACGAAGTACTTAGGCACAAGTATGCCGAGGATGGGCAAAGTGTCATTCTTTACGAGCAAGTAAAGGGCAAACCTCTATATAGCTTCGACATGAACCAGAGTATTTACAACCATTTAATGGTGACGGTGGAGGAGAATAATAAAGAAGCCTACGGCAAGATGATCGATCATATGTTTCAGAACTTTCGTGATCAGCGATTTACCCCGCAAGCCGTTGACAACTCCCTTTCCCGTTTCATTACAGGGGTTATGGAGGTAGTAAAGGAAATGCACGGAAATGATGAAGAACAGCAGAGGTTGTGTAAGCTTCTTGAAGGTAGGTATAACAGCTGGAGTCTATATCGGTTGAAGGAGTGCTTTACGCTATTTGTAACAGAAGCGGCGGATTATATAGCAAAGCTGCGTAAGGAGCAATTGAAAGGCGACATAGAGAAAATAAAGAAGTATATCGATTCCCATTTCAAAGAAAACATTAATCTTAAAAGCATTGCTGCCCAATTTTATATGAATTCTGTTTATCTGGGACAGCTGTTCCGAAAGACTTACGGTGTCTATTTTAATGAATATCTCCTGAAACTGCGGGTGGAGGAAGCCAAAAGACTACTGCGCCAAACGGATATGCGGATGTATGAGATTGCGACATGGGTGGGGATTCGGAATGCAAACTATTTTGTGAGCCAGTTTGAGAAGTTGGAAAAGCTATCGCCAATAGAATACCGGAACAAGCTGGTCAAGAAAGAATAGGCAAGGAGTACTCCATGAGAAAATTTCTGAATAATATGAAGCTGCGCGATAAATTGCTGCTTATGTATTTGCTGTCTGTATTCATTCCCATTGTGATGACCAATGTCGTCTTCTACAATGTTACCACAACGAATGTTCGCAACCAGAAAATCCATGACTCCAACCTGGCTTTGGAGAATATCAAAGGAAATCTGAAACTGTTAATTGACCAAGCCGCGGGATTGTCCTATTCATTTTACGTAGACCGGACATTCAACAATATCCTTGCCCAACGCTTTCCAAGCTCTAGCGAATATGTCGAGGCTTACAATTCTACGCTAAAGGAAGCGTTCTCCAATTCCGATAAAAATGGGCTAAATTCAATGTCGTATAGGGTGTATACGGACAATCCTACGATCCTGTCCGGCTATATTGAACCTCTGACCGAAGAGGTGAAAAGCTCCGATTGGTATATTCAGTTTAAGTCTTTTTCTGCCCCTTATCCCACTTTCATCTACTCGGACCAGTCTTTCAGTGTAATTCAGAGGTTAGACAACTACTATACCAACGGTTTCAATCAGATTCTCAAGATCGATCTCGACATGGATACAATTAGCCACCACTTCTATAATAACGGCTTTGACGGTAAGGTGTATCTCGTCGATCCTCCTGGCCGAATTCGATTCAGTAATGATTCAGAAGTCGATTGGGAAGCGCAGATAGTATCGTTCCAAGATATCCCATTTTCACATAAATCTATGGAATTCAAAACCTCCTATACTGGAATCAATTATTTGGAAGGTTGGACTTTGCAAGGCGTATTAAATAATGAGATCGTTTTGAATGAAGTTCGAAACTCACGCTCCTTCGTCGTTATACTGACATGTATTAATTTCGTGGTTCCATCGATTATCATAGCGGCCATGTCCCGGTCTCTTCATGTCCGTCTGGTGAGGCTTCTCGTTCATATGAAGAAGGTGAAGAACCAAAACTTCCAGACGATTCCGCTCGGGGAGGAGCGAGACGAAATCGGGCAGCTCACCAACGAGTTCAATCGGATGACGGAGAGAATCAATAATTTGATTACTGATGTTTACAAAGCGGATATCCAGAAGAAAGATCTGGAGTTGAAGCAGCAGCAGGCCCAGCTACATGCCTTGCGCAGCCAGATCAATCCCCATTTCCTTTTTAACACTCTAGAATCGATACGTATGAGAAGTTTGCTCAAAGATGAAGTAGAGACGGCAAAAATTGTTCGTAATATGGCCCAAATGTTTCGTAAATCTATCTCCTGGAGCCGTGACTGGATTACAGTAGGCGAGGAATTGGAGGTTATTCATTGCTTTCTGGAGATTCAGAAATACCGTTTCGACGATGAGTTTGAGTACGACATTCAGGTGGATGAAAAGGCGTTAGGATGCAAAATTCCGTATATGGTATTTTTGCCCTTCGTGGAGAACGCGAGCATTCACGGAATCGAATCCAATCCAGATAAGGGGATTATTCGTATCTGTATCCATGTGGGGGGAAATGAACTGAAGTTTTCATTGGAGGATAATGGAATGGGTATCTCTCCACCTAGAATGGAAGAAATTCGCCAATATCTAGCTCAGGAGGGTGTTATGGGAGATCAGGTCGGAATAAAAAACACAATCTATCGCCTGAAGCTTTATTACCAAGATTGCTTTACCTTCACCATTCATAGCATGGAAGGGGAAGGCGCGCGCATTGAAATTACGCTGCCTTTACTCATAGAGTAAAATTAAAAGAGCAATGTTTTATTAATGGGAATATTAACAAAGTGAACTACAATGATTAATGAAATCATTAATTAAGTAGTCGAATTAAAGGAAACTAAACCTAACTTTAAGTTCATTCCAGTACAGATAATAGGGAGGTTTTTTAGCATATTAACTGGTTGACGAACAATAGGAGATATGCATATAATCTTAATGAGTATATTAATTAATTAATATATACATTAATAAATGAGAGGCGGCTATTCTTATGGTTAACCGCGCAATACTTAATACTGATTTACGTAAAGGTAAGATTAATCGTAATATTTCCGGGCATTTTTCCGAGCATTTGGGACGATGCATCGCGAAATCGGTGATGCCAATTGATTTGCGTGGATCAGAGGGACGCAGCTTTGATGTGGCAGGAACGGTGCTAACGGGGGATACAATTGATGCCCACAATACATTTGATGTACCGGATACGGTAGTACCTCAACCGTTCAACGGCTTCCAACTCACAGAAAATCTTTTAACGGTGGAATTGCCGCCTATGTCCGTAGCAGTGCTGGCTTTGACGCCAAAGGCTTAGGTTTATGGGGGGAATGAAGATGAATAAAACGGTTATTACCAATCCGATTATGTGGGCGGACGTTCCCGACATCGATCCGATTAGAGTAGGTAATGCTTACTATATGGTTAGCACCAGCATGCATTCAATGCCCGGATGCCCCATCATGAAATCGGAAGATTTGATGAATTGGGAAATCGTAAGTTATGTATTCGATACGCTAGAGGATAATGACGAGCATAATCTGATAAACGGACAAAATATATACGGCCAAGGATCCTGGGCCGCAAGCCTACGCTATCATAAAGGCAGGTTTTATGTCTGTTTTTCGTGCAACGATACACTTTGCTTTTATGTGTACAGCACAGACAATATTGAGAGTGGATCATGGAAGCGTTGCGTTATCGAAGGATTAAGGCATGATCCGGGATTATTGTTTGACGGGGATCGTGTGTTTGTCTTTTATGGTAATGGAAACATTTACATTTCTGAATTGACATCTGATGCATCGGCGATTAAACCGGGAGGAATCAACCAACTCTTATTCGAAACGGAGCGCGAGGGAATTGGGCTGCGATGCGAAGGATGTCATGCCTATAAAATTAACGAATATTATTATTTACTGTTTATCGAATGGCCGTTGGCCGGTGTCGGAAACGGGCGACGCAGGCAAATATGCTATCGTTCCCGAGAGCTGCTCGGTCCATATGAACGCAAGATTGTATTAGATGACGATATGGACTACCACAACAAAGGAGTTGCCCAAGGAGGCATTTTCAATACGCCAGCAAACGAATGGTTTGCGATGTTGTTCCAGGATCACGACGCTGTTGGCAGAATCCCTTGCTTGGTACCTGTGACCTGGGAAGACGGGTGGCCCGTCTTTGGAATCAATGGCAAGGTACCTAAAAAAATTGAGGTCGATCTACCGTATTCATCGAAAAAACCGCTTGTCATCAGCGACGAATTTACATACAAAGACAATAGGCTCGCTTTGAATTGGCAGTGGAACCATAATCCGGACAACCGACTCTGGTCAGTGACAGAGCGGCCGGGGTTCCTAAGGTTAAGGACCGGAAGCATAGCCGACAGTGTGGTTCGGGCGCGTAATACGTTAACGCAGCGCACGGAAGGAGCAGCTTGTACAGGAGAGACCATGCTTGACACGACACACATGAAACCTGGTGACCATGCTGGCTTGGTTGCCCTTCAAAATCATTTCGGCACAGTTGGCGTTAAAGTGGCGGACAACGGAGATCGATTTATTACCATGAGTGTTAATAGGGGAAATGGCGAGGAAAAGGAACTGGAAACGATTTGGTTTAACGGAAGTGTGGTTTATTTAAAAATTGCTTTCCAATTCGAGGAAAGCGTGGATCTGGCAAGCTTTTATTATTCCGCCGATGGAGGGGATTGGTTGCAGATTGGCGAATCCTTGAGGATGCAGTATACTCTGGATCATTTTATGGGATATCGCATTGGCCTATATCAATATGCAAGCAAACAAATAGGTGGGTATGCCGATTTCGATTATTTCCATTATTCGAAAAAATGATTTTAACGGCCATCAACCCGGTACGATATTCTGTTAGTCAGGATAAGCGATAACCTTCTATACTAAGTACATTAGTGCCCTATCCAATGGATAGGGCACTGCTTTTTTTGTGCATTGCTATGATTTCTTAAATAAGCTGTTGATTAGCTTCAGCCTATCAAACGATGCACTAGAATCACTATACTTTTCATACTACGTACTAAACTTTCTTACTTCATTCACTTGCTATAATGAAAGCGTATTCATAATGGAAATAGGAAAGGGGCAATCGGTCAAATGTTCGGAAAAAAAGTTTTGGCTTTGGGGTTAGTAGCTATAATCATGGCTGCAGTTGCACTGTCAGGATGCAGCAACAATAACAAGGAAAACACTTCATCATCACCTGTAGAATCGACAGATGCGACTAATGATCCGGTAACGTTTAATTATTTCAGTTTTGGCGCACCCAAAAAGGCTATCTTGGCAAGCGAAACAGATATTGGCAAGGAATTACAGCAACAAACCAATGTAGATTGGAGAATGGAATATCTTGTTGGTGATGGTGACACCAAAGTGGGAGTCATGATTGCCAGTGGCGACTATCCGGATATTATCGATTCCAGTGGTCAAATGGCTAAGCTGATGGATGCAGGAGCATTTATTGAGCTGGATGATCTAATTGAGCAGTATGGCCCCAACATCAAGCGTGTGTACGGTCCTTATTTGGATAAATTCAGACAGAAAGACGGGAAAATCTACTTTTTTCCTTATACGGCCAATATCGGCTATCTTTCGGAACCTAATTTTCAGACTGGCTTCTATATTCAGCGTTCTGTACTGGAGGAGTTCAATTACCCGGAAATCACCACACTAGATGAGTATTTTGACATAATTAAGCAGTACAAGGATAGATATCCACAGGTGGACGGCAAGGATACGATTGGTTTCGCTACCTTAGCTGGTGAGCCGAGCAGCTTCTTTACCTTGCAAAACCCGGCCATGCACTTGGCAGGTTATCCTAATGATGGCAGTGTCATGGTGGATATGGAAACCCATGAGGCCAAGCTGGTGGCCGGCAGCGATTACCAGAAGCAATGGATTAAGAAGCTGAGTGAGGTAAATGCTCAAGGCTTGTTTGACCCTGAGTCCTTCACGATGAACAGGGATCAATATTTAGCGAAGCTGACCTCAGGACGCGTACTGGGTTATTTTAGCTACTCCTGGCAGGTTGGGGAGGCTACCGACAACTTAAAGAAAGCCGGAATTGATGAGAAACGCTATGTTGCGATGCCTATCGTTTTCGACAAAAGTATCAAGGATCAATATATTGACCCGCCTGGATTTGTCAACAATTACGGAGTCGGTATCTCGGTTAAGGCTAAGGATCCAGTTCGCATTATCAAGTACTTCGATAATCTGTTAAAAGAGGAAAATCAGATATTGGTTCAATGGGGCATTAAGGACAAAACGTACAGTGTGGATGAGAACGGACGCTTCTACTACCAGAACGATGAGCAGCGGAGATACCATGAGGAAGTTGAATTGAGTCATTCATTCGGGTTCGCATATTTCAATTACTCCTGGCCACGCTATGGCAACAATTCCGTTCTGGCAGATGGTAATGCCTATGGTCCGGGCAACCAACCGGAGGTGGCAACCTTCGGATACACGGATGGTGACAAGAAACTGCTTGAAGCATATGGTGTGAAGACATTCAGTGAGCTGTACAGTAACCCTGATGAGCGGCCTTGGTCTCCCGCTTGGTCGATCAGTCTAGAGCAGGGCTCGCCCGAACAAATCTTCATCACCAGGTCAGATGATCTGCAAAAGAAATATTTGCCGAAGATGATTCTGGAATCCCCGAATACATTCGAATCTACATGGAACGAATATTTCGGTAAGCTGAACTCGCTGGATAACAAGCAAACGTATGAAGATATCATTACCCAGGCTGTGAAAGACAGGGTGGCCGGAGAGTGGTAGGCTCTTAGATTGAGGCCGGCCGACGACAGAGGGTTGGAATATGAAAGGAATTTTGGCCCTCTGTGCTTTTTAAGGATGCAGGGGAGGAGTTTAACCTAATGGAGAAACATACAGTGACCGTAATTTCGTCAGAAACGGCGACTTCGGATCATCAAATAAAACTGCCGCTTTTTTGGAAAAGGATTTTTCAACAGCGAGTCCTTGTCTTCATGTCCATTCCCTTCGTGCTTTGGGCCTTTGTATTTAAATATGTCCCGTTGTGGGGTTGGACGATGGCTTTCCAAAATTACAAGCCTGCACGGAGCTTTTCTGAACAGGAATGGGTCGGCTGGAAATATTTCAAGTTTCTGTTTCAGGACGAAACCTTTTACCGCGTATTGAGGAACACCATTGTAATGAGCTCGATCAAACTGGTGCTGGGCTTTGTTACTGCGATTTCGCTAGCTATTCTCCTGAATGAATTGAAGAATATTCTATTCAAGCGGATTGTTCAAACCGTAAGCTACTTGCCCCACTTTATCTCCTGGGTTGTGGCGTCAAGTATCGTTTTGACCGTACTATCGCCCGATGGAATCGTTAATTTGCTGCTCATGAATTTGCATATTATTGATCAACCGGTGCTTTGGCTGGCCAAAGGGGAGTATTTCTGGGGCATCCTCGGTCTTACCGAAGTGTGGAAGGATGTCGGTTGGAATACGATCATTTATTTGGCGGCCATTACCACGATTGACCCGAGCCAATATGAGGCTGCTGAAATCGACGGTGCTAACCGCTTTCAGCGTATCCGCCATATTACTCTCCCGGGACTGAAGCCGGTTTTCATCATTTTGCTTATCATGAGCATGGGTAACATTCTGGAATCGGGATTCGAGCCGCAATATCTGCTGGGAAATGGCATGAACGTGGACTATTCCGAAAATCTGGATATATTTGTGCTGAAGTATGGGATGGCTATGGGCAACTATTCGCTGGGGACGGCAGCAGGGATGTTTAAGACCGTGGTTAGTTTCATATTCCTTTTCTCCGCCAACTTCATAGCTAAGAAAATGGGCGAAAGCAGATTATTCTAAAGGAGGACTTCCATCGTGGGAAAAATGAAAACGACCCGCTTAGGCTATTCCAGTCGGAGTGATAAAATGTTTGATATTTGCAACATCATCATGATGATTTGTTTGATGATTGTCACCTTATACCCGTTCATTAACATGATTGCCGTTTCATTTAATGATGCAAACGATGCCATCCGGGGTGGCATTTACATCTGGCCGCGAGTGTGGACCCTGGAAAACTACAGGTATATTTTTGGAGAAGCTTCTATTTACCATTCCACAGCGATATCAGCGCTGCGAACCATCATTGGGACAGTGATTTCCGTTCTATGCACGGCTATGCTGGCCTACACCATTGGCCGCCAGGATTACGTGCTGCGCAAGTTCGTTACCATGTTCTTCGTATTTACGATGTATTTTAGCGGCGGACTGATTCCTGTTTATTTGCTGATCAGAAATCTGGATTTGATCAATTCCTTTTGGGTTTATATTATTCCCGGCGTTATCGGTGTGTTCAACATGATCGTCATACGATCCTTTATCGAGGGACTTCCTGAAGGGATTCTGGAGTCGGCTCGTATCGATGGCGCCGGGGAATTCACGACCTTTGTCCGCATCGTGCTGCCGCTCACGATTCCGGCTTTGGCTACTGTCTCTCTATTCGTAGCGGTCGCGCAATGGAACTCCTGGTTTGATGTATTCCTGTACAATTCCTCCAATCTGAAACTGAGCACCCTGCAGTACGAGCTGATGAAGATTCTGCAAACTTCCACCACATCGTCCACTCAGTCGGCAGGTGATGTTTACGCGCAAAGCGGAAACATCACCATAGTTACTCCTACGTCTATCCGGGCAACCATGACGATTATCGCCAGTGTTCCGATTCTGGTGGTGTACCCGTTCTTGCAGAAATTTATTGTTCAAGGGATGACCGTCGGGGGCGTAAAGGGCTGAACAGCCTGAAAGTAAAGATTAGAGCTGGAAGACTCAGCGGGAAAAAAGAGCTTTGGGGGGAGAAGGAATGAGATTTGTATTGGGAAGAAGCGCTGCGGATACTTCCGTCAGTGATAACCGCGCAATGTTCTACGCGGAAGAAGAGGCATACCCCGGGGTTCACAAAATTGTGGATAAAGTACCTGGGTCCTGTCGAAAGTTATTATACCAAATAAGGGAACATAGGATTTTACGTTTACGAAACCAGCAGTTATAGTATCAGGGCTTTCAGGCGAGCAGTCTAGCTCCGGGAAACCGGAGCTTTTTGCTATTCAACAGCACCTACTCTTCTCAAGAGCACCTATTTCTATTCAGTAATACCTGTCCAGCTGTAAAACCTCCTCTACGTCGTCCATTTGGACAACAAGCAGTTCAAATTCTTCGCCATGGCGGGCATAAATTTGCGGAAGGAGAACTCCAAGGCAGTTGTCCTTGTCCGTCTGGCTCACCAAATCCTCCAATAAAACCGATACGCCCTGTTCATCGCCGTAATCCTCGGCCTCCAAGGGCTCGAGGGGAGCGGGCAAAGATATGTATAGTGTCTCGGACCAAACCAGCTCACCCGGATTACACTTGATCACAAGCTGAAGAGGCCGGAAGGCTTCGTCATAAAAATCGCAATAGACCCGAATTCGCAAAGTGCTTCACTCCTTGTCCGATGATAGCTGCTTCTCCAACTGGGAAAGAATCCGCTGCGTTTCCAGCGACCATTGCACCTCAGGCTCCGACTGCCTTCTTTCAGCCTCTTGAGCGGCGGCAATCAGACTGCCTTGCAGAACGCGGCGCTGAATTTGATCGAGCCGCTGCTCGGCCAGATCAAGCGGAATACGGAACGTATCCGCGATATAGGGTATGGCTTCGTTCCGCCTATCCGGTATGGGCAGCTTAACAAACATGTAGAAAGGAACAGCGGCGTACAGTACGAATTGATCAGCTTCTGCTTCCTGGGCATGCTTGAACAGACTGGGCATACTGCGCTGGTCTCCCGCATGTCTTAGGACATGGCACAGTTCATGAAAAAAGATGACCCGGGCCATAACATCATCGGTATGCTTATTCAAGAAAATAACCCGTTCCTCGTTATCCGAGAAGGATGGGCACGCCGCGTATACCAGTTCTATGTCAAAAACCTCGGCAATCCGCTCAATATCGTGCTGCTCTACATCAAGCAGGCCACAGTTTTGATATTTAGAGTTAATCCATTGCTCCAGACTTGTCTCTTGATAATAGGAAAATAACATATAAAATCACCTCTTATGGGAATGTGTGTTCGGTCAGAGGGTGTAAATAAAGGTCCTTAACTTCAGGACCTAAAACTATGCAGCCAAAGTGGCGCTGTGCTGCCTTCATTATATTCACTAATGGGATCGGTTGTCCAGCAGCTTCTTTTTTTGTTCCCGGTAAGCCTTCAGCGCCGCTTCCATCATGGCGATTTCGTCCGCCGTATAAGCTTCGGGTCCGCCGTAAAAAGACATGTTCGCCTGCATTTCCTCTGTCGGCGAAGAATCGGACGTGCGTCCCAGCAAGTAATCTCCGTTCGTATCCAGCGCGTCGACAATTCTTCTTAGCGAATCGGGATCCGGCTTCCGATCATTTGTCTCATATCTCGACAATTGAACAGTCGTTAAGCCTGCTCTGGAAGCGAGGTCTTTTTGGGTTATGTTTTTCAGTTCTCGAAGATACTTGATCCGATCGCCTAGTGTATGCATAGACACTCCCTCTTTTGACTTTACTTATAAGCTATATAACACATCACAATTACCATACTGGTATGGCAGGGTGATAATAATTACGAAATGTAAGATGTTGACATTACCAAATAGGTAATATATAATGCAAATTATATTACCAAAACGGTAACAAAAAACGGCTTTTGGCGGCTTGATACTTTTATTTTACCTTGTTCACAGTAGTAAATCAACATTTTCATCAGTGATTATGAAAAGGAAAGTGGCGGTTTTGCAAATTTTCTTGTCTATTCCAAGAGGTTGATTGCCGTATTGGCAATGTTGATTTGTTTTTAATTATTGTTCATGGAGGGATATGAAATGGGAAGAAGACATATCAATTCTTTTACGGTTTTTCATACTTTGCCGGTGGATGAGGCAGCGACTCGAGCGGCGGTAATCCGATTTCTCGAAGAAGTGAGACAGTATCGGCAAATTGGCTATATCCGTGAGTTAGCGAATGTAACGCATGGTTATTCTCCGAGATATCACGGAGCAACTCAGGTCATCCATAAGCCGACCGAGCGGGTTGCGATTCGCAACATCGATAAAGAAGCGGAGCTGCAGCGGAAGTCGGAACTGTTGGATCAGGCGATGAACGGGCTGACCAGCATCCAACGGGAGGTAATTGAACGCAGCTACCTGGATGATGAGCGCGAATATGACTTTATCAGCTGCGGCGAAATGGGCATTAGCGACCGGACGTATCGGCGCATTAAATCCACTGCACTCAAGCTGCTTGCCATTGCGATGAAGCTGGAAGTAGTTCGTGAGCATAGGAAATGAAATCGGCTCCGGATTTTTTATTTTTGTGAGAAGAATTATAGTCTTAAGCTGTAAAATAATGCAAAATACTCTTTATGCTTGTTGAAATAAAAGAGAGGCGATATTTTGGATTATAAAAACTATAACAAACTATCCATTCCTATCCTTATGCTTTCCTTGCCGCTCCTATCTTTCGATTTATTATTGCAGAAAAAATGTCCCTCTGGGAAATTAAGGAAATATCTGAAGAACTTATTGAACAATTAAATAAGTTTATAGAACAGGATAAGAAATAAAGAATAACGACAGGAGAATATGCGGTGGAAAATAAGTAGAAAATAACGCTCGAATTTCCAGGGATCGTTGTTTTTGATCCAATGACACTTTCTAGTTTCATTCAAGAGAAAAAAATTATTAATACTGATCTAATAAGCTATTTCAATCAATATGAAGTGGTGGGAGAGGATGCTATTAAGCAAGGAGTAATAGTTCCTATTTACCCCATTCCTAACTTAGATTACACAATTGTTATAAAAAAAGAGTATGATTCTTCAACAAGTGTACCTATGGATTGGAGGATCTTTAAAACCGAACCGTTTCCTTTGAAAATATCTAGTGGTTTGTTTACTGTGATCCTAAAAAAGGGATTAGAGGCTGATTTCGGTTATATTCTTGATTTTCAACGAATTGAGGAATTACCGAACTTTAATTTTAATAAAAGTATTGATGAATATGACTTTATTGTCGACCCGTTGAGTAAATAGTTACATTATGGCCTTTGTCAATATAGAATAACGGGTGAATGATCTATTCAAATCTTACTGTTTTACAAGTGTAGATTAACAACTCAGGGTACGGATAATTGTTGATTCAGGCGAATAGAGTTATAACATTATTTCCAGTGAGAGGAGGGGGAGACGATATTTGACATTGCATTTTCTATAAAACATACATCTACAATGGTTTCTGGATTTGACTTAGGACATATGATAATTACATCAGACAATATTACGATCTCATCGTGTAATAGAGTTCCAGATCAGTCAATGATGATATTCCCAACAATCGTCGATTTGTTAGATGGTTTAAGAGTGTTTTTGAAAGACAAGAAGATTAAACAATATAAACTTGTTTGTGCTGATTCTTCATTTGCGATATTTTTTATGAAAAAAAAGGGGTCAGAAATATGTATTAAAGTGGATGACAAAATAGTTTCTGAGTTGAATGAAAAATTACTGGCTAAACAAATTTATAAATCGTGCGATAACTTTTTTTTAGAGAAAAAGATATATATGTCGGAAAATGATCCTCTTATTGAGGATGTTGAAGCGGCGTTATCCTCGTATAAGATAAGTTTAAATATTTAACGACTGTTCTTGGTATTAAGGAGAGAAGAACGAACATGTCATCATGCAGTACAATCCAAGACAACAGGTGCTGGGTACAGCGGGATCACATCCTGTTACTCCGAAGTAGTAAAAATTATTCCTATAGCACATTATTTGTTTGCAATTGCTTTTAGCGAATAACTAATTATATCTCCTGGACTCCATCAGATGAATTTAATAATTTTCATTTTGGGCGATAATGCGGAAGATTCAGAAGAAGAACTAAGTGCTGCAGAGATAGTTGAAAGTACTTAAATATAAACCTGCCCAGCAGTCATGATTTACAGCCGAAGGTCATTACTGACCACCTGGGAAAGTTTATTCTTAAGGGCGATCACAACCGCTTGGATTGTCTGGGAATAATCCGACGTTGTATGGGTATGTGAATGACCCGATTATTTGGGTGGATGCGTTTGGGCTTAGTGGCGGTTGTGGAGATAGAATAACTAAGGGTTTAGATAAAACGGTTAAACCAAATGATGTAGTCCCTTATAGACCAAGTAATTCGCCTTTAGAAAATCACCATGGTGTCATGGATGTATGGGCTAAGCATAATGTTCCAAACTATGTAAGTAGGGGAGCTAATACTCCAACTGTAGCCTTAACTAAAGAACTACATGATGCTACAAAAGCTGTTTATAGACAATGGCTATATCAAAAAACGGGTAAAAAAGTTGGAGGGAAAATCGATTGGAAAGCAGTTACACCTAGGGAGATACAAAAACTTGCTGAAAAAATGTTTGATGCAGCGAAAGTTCCTAAATCAGCTAGACAAGAATATTATAATGCCTTTAATAAATATAATTATCGGGAGTGAAGTAAATGGAAAAGATAAAACAGATACTCACACAAATAAAAACTATACCGCATTGTCGTATCTTTGAACCTACTGGATTACCCGTTATTAATGAAGCAAGGCATATTTTACCTAGTGATTTAAACGAGTTTTATAGACTTTGTGGGGGCTTAGTCTTATTTGAGAATGAGGAGTATCCTATCTATGTTGTGTCGCCTGATAAGTTGGTCTTGGCAAATCCAATAATTGTAGGAGAATTATGCGAAGAAGATATTTCATCTAACTGGTATATCATTTGTAATGACGGAAAAGATGAATACCTAACAATTGACCTTAGCGAAGATAGGCTCGGTAGATGCTATGATAGTTTTTTTGATCGCCATGGACTTGCAGGTGAATCTCAAATAATAGCCACTTCGTTTACTGATTTACTTGAGCGACTTATAAAAAATAAGGGTCAATACTGGTATTGGCTAAGAAGTGATTTTATTTCTTTAGGTGATGCATATGATGAAATTGAATAGCAAAAATCAATTAATATAAATAATGGAACCTTGGTTGGCAATTTGCCTTCAAGGTTTCTTTTTTTGTGTAGCGTGCCAGATAAGCAAATGTCGCCAAACTGAAGTAATGATGAGCAAGGTCGTCCGTCCCGACGGCAAGGAAGTTATTTTCACGTATGACAGTCTGGGAAGGCGGATTGGGAAGCATTTTGACGGTGTAGTACACTGTTATGTGTGGGATGGAAATACAATCCTGCATGAGTGGGAAGCCGAGAGCGGATTGACTGGGAAAGTAAGGATCTGGGGGATGGCGACTCTGTGTTTGGGGAGTCTCAGGCCACTTTTGGAAAATCAGGGCAAGAACCCGACCCAGCAAGTCTCATCACTTGGGTCTTTGAAGACGGCACCTTCCATCTGGCAGCGAAAATTACGTCAGAGGGTCATTACAGTATCGTCACCGACCATCTGGGTACTCCTGTGGAAATGTATGATGAGCACGGGGAACGGGTATGGTCTTGTGAACTCGACATCTACGGGAATGTGAGAAAGTTTATTCTTAAGGGTGATCACAACGCCTGTCCGTTCCGCTACCCGGGCCAATATGAGGACGTGGAGACCGGGCTGTATTACAACCGTTTCCGCTACTACTCGCCAAATGAAGGTATGTACACGCAGCAGGATCCGATCGGGTTGGCTGGGGGCATGCGTCTGTATGGCTATGTGGATGATCCGTATATTTGGGTGGACGTGTTTGGGCTTAGTAGTGGTTGCGGGGTAAGATACCTAATGGTACGGGTAAAAAGATACATGGAAATTCATTAGATTCTCCAAAACCAACTGATTTATATGTTGTCAGGGAAAGAAGAACAGGTGAGATAATCAGATTTGGTGAAACTACACAAGGTTTTAAAAAGCGAGGACAACAACATGCAAGAAGATTTTCTAAACTAGGTATTGAAGTAGAAACAACATTGTTAAAGGGTGGATTAAGTAAGCGTCAAGCAAAGGCTTTAGAAACACGGTATATTAGAAGTTATGAAAAAGTATTTGGAAATAAACCACCTTATAATAAAGGTTACCATTAAAAGGAGTTATAAAATATGAAAATTTCATCAAGACCTCAAACATCAATTAGGATGGTTTCTAAGAAGTTTAGGTTATTATATTCTCTAGAAGATAAACTTAATAGCTTCATTGAAAGAAGTGAATGTGATACAGGAGGGATTGACACATTACAATTATTTTTTGATACTGACTTAACTGACGCTGATGAAGTGAATATTTTAGACCTTAAAGGTGGTATTCTTCAAGTAGAGACTTCTTTGAATTGGGATGAATTTTCTCAACTTAAATTTTCAGAACAACAAGTAGAGTTTATAAATAAAATATACGTAGCTGTAAAAAAGGTTGTTGAGGTTTATAATTTAAGCCAAGACATGTATGATGAGGCATTTAAAGAGTTATTAAATGAAATAAAGTAAATCTATAAAGACAAAGCCCTAAGAGTTATTCTTAGGGTTTTTCTTAATAAATAATTAGATATGACAAAGCTCTAGTGATTAAGAAGGAATTTAACTAATACATTAGGCAAATGAACAAAAAAAGAAATACAGAATTTTTGAAAGGGACAACATTAACGATATTTTCTCTGAAATTCATAACTCATGATGGTTGTACCACCATGGAGTAGCGCTTTAATTATAGCGAGAATCGTGAGGTTCTGGTTCAATATCGCTACAACGAAGCCGGTGATCTCAGCGCCGTGACGGATGCGCTTGGTCAAACGACTCTTTTCCATTATGATCAGCACTTGATGGTGAAGATGACCGACGCAACGGCTACAGCTTCCATTGGCGTTACGACGGCCCGACTACGGGCGCGCGGTGCGTTCATACATGGGGCGATGACGGGTTATTGGAAGGGCGAATCGCTTATCTGGACGGTTACAATGAGGTGGCGAACAGCCAGGGGCATATGACAAGGTATGAGTATACGCCGGACTATCTTTGCACCCGGATTGTTGACCCGCTCGGCGGAGAATGGCAGTACAGCTATAGCGACGCGGCGGATTTGCTGAGCGAAACCGACGAGGAAGGCCGGATGACCTGGTACGAATATGACGAGGTTGGGCTGCTTGTCCAAGAAACCCAACCGGACGGCGGGATATGGCAGTACACATATGACGAGCATGAGCGATTGCTGCAGGCTACCAATCCAGAAGGCGCAAGTCAAACCTGGCAGTATGATGAACAGGGGCGGGTGAGCCGGATTGTCGGGGCGGATCAATCGATGACGATGCTGGTATACGATGAATCGCACCGGGTCTGCGAGGTGCGCAATCCGCAGGGCGCGGTGACGACGCTTGCCTACGATGATCAGGACAATCTGGTGGAAACGCTGCCGGACGGCAGCAGCGGGAAATGGAGCTACAATCACCGGGGGGAATGTCTGGAAGCGGTCAACCCGCTCGGGGCGAAGCAGCATTTCGTCGATGTTATTTTTGCGGAAGACAAGCAGCATCGCGTAGCCTTCGGCTACACTCCGCTGGGAGAAATGACCTGGCGGGAGCAAAAGGGCAAGCGCGTCGAGCTGGTGTACAATCACGAGACGGAACTGACGGCAGTCATCAACGAGCACGGCGAACGCTATGTGCTGGAACGGGATGCGAACGGCAGCATCATTCGGGAGACCGGGTTCGATGGCATGGTCAAGCAGTATGAACGCAGCCCAAGCGGCTTGCTACGCAAGGTTGAACGCCCCGGCGGCAGATGGACCACGTTCGAATATGATGAGATGGGCCGCGTCATTCATTCCGCTTACAGCGATGGGCTGGTAGAATCGTATCACTATAACCGGGTGGGCGATTTACTGGAGAGCTTCAATCCGTTTACAACAGTTAAACTGGAGTACGACTCCGCTGGGCGCGTCACCAAAGAATGGCTGGATGGCTATTGGGTTGCCAGCCAGTACGACGAGAACAGCAACCGAACTCAGGTGAGCAGCAGCTTGGGTGAGCACTTGACCTTTGAGCGGGATCTGCTCGGGCAAGTTACCCAAATGCAAGCGGAGCGGAAGGGCAAGAGGCAGGGTCAGCAAACCCAGCAAACCAAGGGTGATTTTGGTGGATCATCCCCGGCTTCGAGCCCAGAGGACGGCGCGGGCACACTTTGGTCCGCGCAAATGAAGTACAACGCGCTGGGCCAGGAAATTGAGCGTTTGCTGCCGGGAGGCGTCATTAGCCAGTGGCAGTATGACGTAGCAGGTCGCCCTGAACAACACAGCGTGAAGACCGGCGGACGAGAACATCACAAAATCAAGTACGAGTGGGATGTCAACAACCGCTTGAAGTTGATCACGAATGGGTTGACAGGGAAGCGGACGTTGTTCAACCATGACGATTTTGGCACCCTGATCGGAGCAACTGATCAATACGGAAAAATCTTCCGCATGTCCGACGACGTCGGCAACCTGTACAGCACGGGGCACCGAACCGACCGGAAGTATGGCCTCGGCGGGCGTCTGCTGGAGTTTGAGGGCACGAAATACAGCTATGACGAGGAAGGCAACCTGATCGAGAAGCTCGATCCCGACGGCACCCGCTGGCGTTACGCCTATTACGGCAACGGCATGATGAGCAAGGTCGTCCGCCCCGATGGCAAGGAAGTTATTTTCACGTATGACAGCTTGGGAAGACGCATTGAGAAGCACTTTGACGGTGTAGTACACTGTTATGTATGGGATGGGAATACAATCCTGCATGAGTGGGAAGCCGAGAGCGGGTTTGCTGGGGAGAGTAAGGAACTGGGGGACGGCGACTCTGAGATTGGACAGTCTCAGGCCATTTTTGGAAAATCAGGGCAAGAATCCGACCCAGCAAGTCTCATCACTTGGGTCTTTGAAGACGGCACCTTCCATCCGGCAGCGAAAATTACGTCCGAGGGTCATTACAGTATCGTCACTGACCACCTGGGTACTCCTGTGAAAATGTATGATGAGCACGGGGAGCAGGTATGGTCTTGTGAGCTGGACATCTACGGGAACGTAAGAAAGTTTATTCTTAAGGGTGATCACAACGCCTGTCCGTTCCGCTACCCGGGCCAATATGAGGACGTAGAGACCGGGTTATACTATAACCGTTTCCGCTACTACTCGCCACATGAAGGTATGTACACACAGCAGGATCCGATTGGGTTGGCTGGAGGCATCCGACTGTATGGGTATGTGGATGATCCGATTATTTGGGTGGATGTGTTCGGGCTTAAGAAGAATGGTGGCAGTAAGGGCAGCGATTCAACGGAGCAATGTCGTGGTGGGGGAACGGGTAAACTAGAAAGAAGCGAACATGCTGTACTAAGGAGCAAAGAGGGGAGACCAGTCGGTTCGGCAATTAATGATGTTCAGAAAGCTAGACAATCTAATGTTCTTGTCCAAGGAGATGGCAGGTGGGTTATCAAAGGAGACAATAGTAGAATTCATATTGTTGAAGCTGATGGAAGCCAAGTAATAACGTCATTTAAAAATCCAAGTAAGAACACCAATATGAGAATTCAAGATGGAAGATGGATAAGACCTTCAGAAGCTGAACTTCAACAATTTAAAGAGATATTCTCCGATTATGTGAGGTGGTAAAATGGAAATTTTAAAATATGAAGAAATTGCTAGTGTCACTTTGTTTGAACTGCGATTATCAGAAGGCGAATTGATGGTTTATGAAAATTGCATCGAGTTTGTGCTGGAAAATTGTTCTGAAGAACAACTATATGAATTAACAGGATGTGAAAATAGGGAGGAACTAGCATCTTATCAGGATGATTTAAAGAAATTGCTAAAAAACATTAATAAAGACTATTTGCCGAAAAAATATCAAGATTGAATCATTAAAACCTTGATTGGCTTCAGGGGGACTGACCCCCGTTTGTGAGACAGGGATCAAAACACCTAGCAAGTTTAAGCAGCCAGTCACCGGCGATTGGTTCATTTGAATTCAAATTGAGTAATAGTAAGCAGTGTAGTCTCGAACGGTCTGTACCACGTTAACCCCTTTGAGATAGAATGTTTCTAGACTTTAGCGTGGAATGAAACGGTTCAATGGGGGCATTATCAGCGGGCGTTCCGTTACGGGACATACTCATGGTAATGCCTTTGTGCCTTTTCTTTTATCGCAATTCTCAGGCCATTTCTGATAAATCAGGGCAAGAACCCGATCCAGCAAGTCTCATCACTTGGGTCTTTGAAGACGGCACCTTCCATCCGGCAGCGAAAATTACGTCCGAGGGTCATTACAGTATCGTCACTGACCACCTGGGTACCCCTGTGGAAATGTATGATGAGCACGGGGAACGGGTATGGTCTTGTGAACTCGACATCTACGGGAATGTGAGAAAGTTTATTCTTAAGGGTGATCACAACGCCTGTCCGTTTCGCTACCCGGGCCAATATGAGGACGTGGAGACCGGGCTGTATTACAACCGTTTACGCTATTACTCGCCACATGAAGGCATGTACACGCAGCAGGATCCGATTGGGTTGGCTGGAGGCATCCGTCTGTATGGGTATGTGGATGATCCGATTATTTGGGTGGACGTGTTTGGGCTTAAGAAGAATAAACGACAGAAGGAAGCGAAACAAACTCGTTGTAGTGATGGTGGGGATACGGGTAAACAATCCTTATATCATTATACAAATGAGAAGGGAGCAAATGGGATATTTGATTCAAATCAATTAAATCCATCTTTAAAAGCAAATAACCCTAAAGATGTCAGGTATGGTGATGGTCAGTATTTATCTGACATAGCACCGGAAACAAAAACTCCCGCACAACTAGCAAAACAATTTATTAATGTACCCAATAAGTATAAATATACCCACTACGTAGAAATAGATGTGAGTGGTTTGGAAGTGATAAAAGGTCGAGATGGTGTTTTTGTAATACCGAATGAAACAGCATTGGATTTAATAGGAAGAATAGTTAGATCAGGGAAAGTTGGCGGGAAGTAGAAAGGTGATATAAGCATATGAAATATTTATTGATTGAATATGAAGAAGAAGAGTACTGGATAGAAGTAGGAAGCGATGGTTATGCATTGAGACAAATCATTTTTGATAGCGATAAAACTGTACATGTTTCTTGTTTGGAAGATTGTTTGGCTGAAGGACCTATAGATGAAAATGAAATGGATGGAACAATAAAATTAATTACAAAACATGAATTTGAGGAGAATTGGAATAAAGCCACACTGAAAAAAAGGAAATTGTGGGGAAATCAAAAAATGAAATACCCTATTGGAAAAGTAGTATGCTTTGAAGTAGCCTATTATTATCCTCATGGATGGGTTTTAAAAGTAGAAGATTTGATTGGTATTTATAGTGGTGAATGTGATTTAAATTATGGCCAATGGGTAAAGGGAAGAGTCCTAGGTTACGATGAAATAAATATGTGGCTAAGGATATCTGATATAAATATTAATTAAAGCCACTACGACTTCAAAAATTAACATTGATGAGACCTTGATTGGCTTTTAGCCTATCAAGGTTTTTTTTACTTCTATAGGTTTTATGGTTAAACAATTAATTAGTAAGACCGGCGGACGAGAACATCGCAAAATCAGATACGAGTGGGATGTCAACAACCGCTTGAAGTTGATCACGAATGGGTTGACAGGGAAGCGGACGTTGTTCAACCATGACGACTTTGGCACCCTGATCGGAGCAACTGATCAATACGGAAAAATCTTCCGCATGTCCGACGACGTCGGCAACCTGTACAGCACCGGTCACCGAACCGATCGGAAATACGGCCCCGGCGGGCGTCTGCTGGAGTTTGAGGGCACGAAATATAGCTATGACGAGGAAGGCAACCTGATCGAGAAGCTCGATCCCGACGGCACCCGCTGGCGTTACGCCTACTATGGCAACGGTATGATGAGCAAGGTCGTCCGCCCCGACGGCAAGGAAGTTATTTTCACGTATGACAGCCTGGGACGACGAATTGAGAAGCACTTTGACGGTGTAGTACACTGTTATGTGTGGGATGGAAATACAAT
>NZ_KB907252.1 GCF_000381905.1 Paenibacillus fonticola DSM 21315
TACAATCGCTCCGCCAGTCCCCTTCTCAGCCATCTTTTGTTCGAACGGCGATAACAGTTTCGGGTAGCTATTATGAATAGTACCGGATAATTCAATTTCAGTGCTGTAACAGTCAATTTCTTCATCTAAACGAAGTTTGGCATAACGATTCCTGATTTCTAGGCCTTCTTCTCCATGGATAGAAATATGACTAGCCTTAAGATTTAGCCCGCCCCTTGCCTGAATTTGTATAGTTTGTGTACTATTTAAAGCAACTCCGTTTGCAGAGTTCATGGATATATATAACATACCTTCATCCGCATTTATATTTAACTCGGAGTCGCCCAGTACTAATTCTTTGCATTGAGGATTAGAGATAGATTTTACGCCTGGATCAGACATTTTCCTATCATATCGTTCTCCCTTTGATTCATCCGAAAAAGACGTAGAAGGGGGCCTCTTCGGCTGCTTTCGTACCGATTGAATCACCATGGCGTCATCTTCATCGGCACTTGGAAAATATAGTTTAATCTGCGTCCCTTTCTCAGGCATAAGGTACCATACTTGGTTCCCCTCTGCGGAATAGGGAAGCCAGCGGGCTTCATCCGGATTCTGCTGTTCATCCATATCTAAGTGAATACGAACCTGATTTCGATTAATCTCAAGGATCCTGCCTTCGATCGCAGCTCCTATTATGGTAGGATTATATATTTTATTTACTCTCATACCATCAGGCAGCGCGCATTCATAAGACCATTTCATGACTCCTGATACCATCGAACCCTTGCGAGAAATAATGACATAAATTTTATCATCGCAGTAAACTTCGTCACCAAGCCCAAGAACCTCATCCCATTCAAATGAATATCTCGTGAAATCATCAGGTGAAGTCATTATTGCCCCATGAATCGCCCTATCCATATAATTAGCAATATTCCTACGCATTTGAAGAGGAACGTTCTTTAAAGATAACTGGCGTCTTCCTTGTGGAATTCCAATCCAAAATTGAATCCGATGTGCAGTAATGTTAGGCACTACGATCGCTCCGACATGGGAGGCTAATCGCTTAATAAAAGTCCAATCACTCTCTTGATATTGCATAATGAATTTCCCGGTCAACTGTTTTCCGAAGGCTTCATCAAGCATGTCTGAGTTTGAATATTCATTAAGAATTCCCTTTACAATATCATTATAACTATAATTAACCTGTTGGAATGAACGGCTTTTTAGTTGAGTATCCAGTTTAAAGCTATGAGATATACTATGTATTGTGGCAAATAAATTATTATGTATCTTTTGAACATCCACACGATATAATTGACCCATGAATAAAGGTATTTCCTGACCGTCATCTTGTACACGCCATAACTCAATGAAATCTCCACTTTGACTACTGCTAATGATTTTCTCCTCGTATTCCTCATTCATGTAGCCTGTGATTAGCAATTTTGCGTGCTCTCCAAATTCCTGTGTCATTTCCACATGCTGCAGACGCAGATTCCCATAGGGCCAAATCACCTTAATATTATGAAAGGCTATGACCTCCGCCAACTTTTCCGTCATATATTCTCACCTTCTTTTACAAGTCCTGGCCGTCATCTTCAATGGTTATTATTCCACCGGGATCTTTACATGAACAAACTAACTTTGACTTGCTAAGCAGAGCGGGTTCACCATCAATAAGGACATCTTCTTTACCATCTGTCCACTTCAATCCGGGAGCAATTTCCGGCTTGCAAATATCCCACGTTAACTTACACATTCCAAATGCACCAATTTCACTAATATTTGCCCCACAAACTGTATCGGCAACGTTTAAAAGGGGATGGTCCTTAATATAAACACCATGACAGGTTGGCAAATTTAAAACTCCGGGTTGATTGCCTTGGCTGCATTTTAGAACGGCACCTCTTACGACATAAGAATAATCACCCTCTGCTAAATTAAGCACTAACGAGCGAAGAAGCATTGGAATTAACATAGAGATTCTCCCTCCCTTTAACTAATCTAGTATTCATTTACTTTACCAGCGTATTGATCTCAGCAGAGCATAGCTTAACGGATACCATAAAGGGGCATCTTCCAGTTTATACTGATAACTGCCCAATAGAGCTTTTCCATGCCACGATGTAAGAAAAACAACCTGATAGTAGGGAGTAGGCTCAACTAAGAATAAACCTTCATAACAAGCTAAGATTTGCTCATTACTCTCAATCGCTACCTCATTAACAATCTTCATCTCCGGTCGCAATTGGGCTGCCTGTAACGATATCATTCGCAGAAAGTCTTCCACCTGCTCACTATTCATTTCATGATCCATCCAATCCAAACCAAAAGTGACTCCAGCCTCATTATCTTGAAACAACCGTCGATTCCCCTTTTTAGCATTACCTTCCCTTAAATTAATTTCCTCGAAAAAGCTATTCGGCATATAAATTGTCATTTGATTATTAAAAACTTGGCTTGGCTTAAACAACATATTCCTGTCATCTTTTAGTTGGAGGATTCCTTTCGAAATTCCCTCTAGACATTCTTCTTCAGAGAACAGCATCCACTCTTCATCCGCTGCCTCTGCAATCTCTCTATGAATTAGTTGATTATTACGTTGGTCTAAGAAAAACTCATCCCACCATTCAGCCATCAGCACACCTCTAGCTCGTTCAGAGCTATTTTTATCAATACAAATCCATTTATTCCTCGTCGAAGAAGACTCTCAGCAACGTCTTCGCTAATAATGCAATAAGATTCTCTGATCCCTTTAATTTTAAAAATGTGATTTCCTTTTACTTTCGCTCTATCTAAAACTAATTTTTTCAGGGATTGGTCATGAGGATTAAACTCTGTCAATTCAGAAAGACTTTCTATTCGCGGAATCTTCGAAAACCAATATAAAGATTGCTGGTCATTTGTTTTATCAATTAGATACAAACTTTTAAATCGGGCGTACAGATTATATTTTTCCAATATTCTTTTTAGGCGATCAGATACCAGCATGGCAGGCTGGAGCATCCAATCCACGTATTCAGACGATGGAACAGCATTCACTTCACAAATCTGAACAGGAGGCATTTTCTCAAATGGCAGCTTCAGGTTAGTAAAATGAGTTGGATAAATTTTATGTGCTACCCGAGTATCATCCTGTATGAGATAATAATTTTGCACCATGATCCTCCTTGCTCATTCAATCCAATCGATGGAGTTGATTTGTGAATCACTTAAATTCATCTTCCCTTTTTGCTGCAAGGAAATAGCTGTTCCCTGCATGGACGCACCTTTAAATTGCACATTTTCAAAACAGCGCACATGAGCTAAATTTGCAGCATTTAAATTAGCCTCGCTAAAATTGATACCTAGTAATCCTGGTGAACGGGCAGCACCATCCCGAATTGCTTGACCGCTTGCCGTTCCAAAGTAAGCTCCTCTCAGGTCACTTCCCGAAAAATCTGCGTCCGTTAGCCAAGAGCCGTCAAAGTCCGCTTCTCTTAAATCTGACTCTCTCCAACAAGTGCCAATAAGCACACAATCCACAAATTTACTTCGCTTAAAATCGCTATAACTAAAATCACTGTAACGCAAGTCTTTGGCTATTACATCTATACTTAAAAGTTTGTTTCCCCTAAAATTCTCATAAATAAGGATGTCCTGTTCATCAATTAATGCTAATTTAAATTTAGATTCATCGTGTGTTCTAATATCATCGATGTATAATGTTTCGCTGATATCCTTATATTCACCCGACCTAATATACAACCGATCAGATTTTTGAATAGACTGATATTCCTGCAATTGAACAAGTTGGGACACTACAGATTTAATCAGTGAAACAATAAATTGGTGAAAATACTTCAAAGCACTCTGAATCATATTCTCAATATCAGCAGGATTTAGAAGACCCATGTACTTTCTTTGCTCTACTACCAATTTCTCTTTCATCATAGAAATAGATTGATATGCCCATGAGGCATCATATACACTCATGCATGCCTGCTCATCCAAATACCACTTATTCGAATATGCTTCTACCCTATACAGATAGCTTTCTTCCAAAACGGAGGTTCTCATTAAAGAGTAATGGATATATGCAATCGGATCTTTCTCCTGTTTAGATTGCATAGTATTAACAAGCAAACAAATTTCCCGAAATGAATTTTCCACATGCAGAGCAAGTTCAGTTCGATATTGGTTAAATTTCGTTTCCACATCTTCGATAGATTCTGCCAATCCAGGGATGAAGTACTCCTTATAAAAATGAGACAAGGCTTCTTGCTTATCCAAAACGAATCCTCCAATCAATTCATTTTAATTTCCGTCCCAGAGAAAATCGTCTTATCATCCAATGTTATGCTATTCCCCTTTCCAGACAGTTCAATTTTATCTGCAGTGAGATTAATATCTTTATTTGACGTTAACGAAATTTGATCTGCTGCATTAATATTAATATTTTTACTGCTTACAATATGGATACCACTCTGATCATGGAGTATGATCGACATATCCTGTGAAGAAATCTCAATATGATCAGGCGCCAATTTGATTTTTTTTCCGTATTTCGTATAAAGTGTTTTCGTCGCAGGATCGAACATGACATCTTCTTCAGAATTGGATGATTCTTTAGTTGCTGAAGGAACGGTTGCTGAAGAACTGCTTATGGATGATTGTGTTGTCGATTTACTTGCCCCAGATGGAGCGGCTTGTCTCTTAACCGAACTCATCGCATACCCTTCTTCCTCTTTGCAGCTTGGAAAGTAAATTCGAACACTATCATTCTTCTCTGGCATACAATACCAGCCCGTATTATCTTCCGAAGCGTAAATCGTTGAATAAGGGAACCAGAAGTCGGAGTTAGGATCCTGCTGGTCATCCATTTGAAGCTGAACGCGAACCTTATCTCTATAAACACTGAGTACTCTGCCATGAATAGACGCACCAATGATTGAATGATTATACATTTTAATTGGTCGTAAGCCGCTTCGTGGGGATAACTTATAATAATTCCTTAATACGCCGTTTATCATTTCCGTGACCGCTTCAGCCACAAGCAAGGTTTTCCCTTTAAAGTCAACTTCATATCCAGGCTCTAGTACCTTAATTGACTCCACCTCATATTGGATAAAATCATATTCTTGTATGCCAGGGATTCTGTTATCTGAAGCGGTCTGATAATCGGCAACCCGCTTTGTAACCTTATAATTATTTGCTGGAATTTCCCCCTTGCTTAACCCCATCGGCATGCCAAAATAAAATTTAGGGACGCCATATCCAATGGCTGGTATTAAAGGAGAGTAGAAATGGGATGCCAACCGTTTGAGGAATTGCCAATCCGTCTCGTCATATTGCATAATAAACGTCCCGATCTCTTTTCCGCTGGTTACCATATCCATAGTATCTGCCTTGTCATATTGCGATACGATGGACTGAATAAGTTCTTTATAAGTTAATTTTGGATTTTGAAATGATCTGCTGCGACGTTTTACATCGAGTTGATACGTATGAGATACAGCCTCTACCAAGATGTAATGAACACCATTCACTATTTTTACTTCAACATCTAATGCAATACCACGGAATATAGGCTGTCTATTACCGGCATCATCAGTAATAAAAACCTTAACTTGTGTTTCATCATCAGAAGCTTTGATATAATGATCCTTCCTATCTTCCTCTATAATTCCCGCAAAACTTAATCGTGCATGATCGTTAACTTTTTTTACGATTTTAATATCTTGTAATCGAATAAGGTTATAAGGCATTACTTCAATATGATTATATGTAACTACATTATCCATCCTTCTTCCCCCCAACTACCTTTCTAAACATAATCCGTATTACATTATTTCGGCTTAACAAGGAGGGAAATTTACCCATAAATAATAAATTACACCTTTTTAGTTCTTTAGAACCAACAGGTGTAGACAATGATAACTGAGACTCGTCGAAGTGCTGTATTTCGTGGGGCCGAAATGGTTTTCCGCGGCGTAACAGTCTCCACGAAGTCTTAAAACGATTCATATTACGCCAAAAATATAATGAGATAAAATGTCATTTTATTAAGAAAATCACAACTAACAAAATGAACTAATGATACCATTATGTTAATGATAAAAATGGCCTAAGTCATAGTAATCCTTTAACTCCAGCTGCGTGCCTTCTTGATCTTTTGTATATTAAAGTCCGTATGTGGAGTTAACATTAGCTAATAATTATTGTTACCAGCTGATTTAAAAATGGCTGTTTCACTTTGCTGAAGCAGCATTTTTTTCAAATGGAGGAGAGATTACCAATGAGTAAAAACTGATGAAATCACTTCAGCTCTGGACTCTTCAAATGCAGCCGTGCAGATTACCGCACCAGCAGTTTTTTAAATTTCTTACACTTTTTAGGTGGCAAAATTCCCGCACATCTGATATACATATGGAGTAGCATATTACAGAAATTGATGATGAAAAGGGAGTAGAACCACTTGAAAAGAAAGTTTACCGACTATAAGCCTTTACTATGGATTTTGGCCATTCCGATACTTAATGTTTTTTATGGCGTGCTGAATCATGGAAATACAACCGTACGAAGTCTGATGATCTCGTGGGATCATCACATTCCGTTCATATCGGCTTTTATTATTCCCTATGTGCTTTGGTATCCTTTTATTATAGCCATGCTCTTTGCTTATTTTCTGAAAAATAAAGCAACGTACTATCGTACGCTGCTTACGCTGTGCCTGGGCTTAATCGCCAGCTATATTACGTTTTATTTCTATCAAACGACGGTAGAACGCCCGATCATTACAGAGACCGGGCCGACATACTGGCTCGTTAACCTTATATACATGACGGACGGCCCTTACAACTGCTTTCCCAGCATTCATGTGCTAACCAGTTACTTGATGCTTAAAGGATTATCCGAATGCAATTGGTCAAACCTATCCAAGTGGACGATTATGATTTCCTCGTGGATCATTACGTTCTCTACCGTATTCGTGAAGCAGCATGTCCTTCTCGATATCGTAGGGGCGATCGTTTTAGTAGAACTGTTATACTTTATTGTCCGCAAATGGATTTTTTCCGCCGATATCAGCCATTCCGCCTCCAGTTCCCGTCTGCGGGAACGTGCTCGGGAAATGTCGTCGAATGGATAGCAGAATATCTAACCACATTGCAGCTCGTCTATTCAAGTACGGTTCCTTCGAAGTTCAATGTGCTATCCTTTTAAAATAAATTTATACATAGGTACCCTTTCAGGTACTCATTCACCTCATCGTTGTCAGTCGGACAGCAAAGAGCCCTTGCAACCAAGGGCTCTTTGTCATGGATCTTTGCCGGGGGCTTTGTCGGGGATTTTAACTGGAACTGTATTTACCGTCCGTCTAATCGATAAACTTCAGCTGCTGCAGCATTTTCAGTAAAATAACAGCAGCTTGGGCACGCGTTACTGTACTCGATGAGTTAAACTTTCCATCGTCATCCCCTTTCAAAATTCCGCGGTTGGCCAGCAGCGCCACGCTTGATTCCGCCCACGCCGGGATCGCCTCTTTGTCCTTAAACACAGCTAGAGACGATGCTGTAGACAAAGGCGTTTCCATCGCTGTTATTCCAGCGGTCATTCCAGCAGCTGTTCCAGCTTCATTCCTTGTGACGAAGCGAACGGCATGTGCTGTCATCACTGCCATTTCCGCACGGGTCAGTTCGGCATTCGGCAGGAAGCGGCCCATCTCGTCTCCGCTGACAAGGCCATACTTGGCAGCAGCTCCAATCTCTCCCGCAAAGGACGTATTTGGACCAATATCTGTAAACTTGCTGTCGCTGTGTACTGGAGCCATTCCTAAGCTTCGGACGAGCGCTTTTGTAAATTCCGCCTTCGTCATCGCTGCCCCGGGTCCATAATTCTCCTCGTCGACGCCCTTGACGATAAATTTGGAGGCCAGCGGCCCAATATACGGCTCAGCCCAATGTCCCTTAACATCCGCATAATTTTTAGTATACTCCAGTACAGCATAAATGCTGTTGCCCGGACGCTTCATTTCCAAAGCAGGCCCTCTATCGGAATTTACAAGCACAGCGGGAACGAAAGACAATTCCCCGTTAGCTTCATTGAAATGAACCGCCGTTAATACACGGCTATTAACCGGTTTAGGGAGATAAATCATCCGGCTGACATACGTCAAGCCGAATTGATGCAAGCCACGTTCCTCTTCATCCACCGAAATGCTGACATTGAAATCCATCGCCGTATTAGCCACTAATGCGGCTCCAAGTGCTTGCGCCTCGTATTCCATTTTTTCAAGCGCCTTGCCCGTTAGCGGAATTAGGGAGATATTAACCATAGCCCGGCTGAAATCGATCGGATCGCTCATGCTATTCCCTTGTCCCGAAGGCCCGAGGCCGAGTACGTGCAGCGGAAGACCATAGCTGGCGCGGGCAGTCTGAATAACAAGGATGATTTTGTCGTCTTTGCCCGAAGCCAGAGCAAGCACCTCTGCAGGCAAGGACACTTTAACAGCACCGTTCAGCTCATTCGCCCGGACCACGAGCTCACGCCGGACACTGCGCTTAGCTGCGGCAAGTGCAGTCTGAATGTGCTTCGCACTCGCAGTTATGCGGGTCAGTTCTGTACCGTCAGCTTGCAGTTCCTTTACGATCTGCAGCTGTTTTCCGCTCAGTTCATATGCTTGAGCTCCAGCTTCCGGATTTGCCTGAGGAGTATTTTCCGGCTTAGCAGCGGGGTTACCGGGTGATGTTTGCGGCCCCGCAGGGGTTGATCCCGAAGATGACCCCGAAGAAGAATCCGGCGTATTGCCGCCACCGCCCGTACCACTGTCCCCTCCACCGTTACCGTTCGGCTTCGCCAGCTCAATAATGCGTCCCTCTACGATAGGGGATACTTTTCCGCCAAGCAGATCCACATATTCCATGAAAATTTCATAATCCGGATAGCCCAAATCCTCGTTGTATGCTCCGTTAGCGATAGCCTCGGCAAATGACGCATATCCATCGCCGCCATTCGCTACAAAACTGTTAGTTGCCAAACGATACGTCGCCGTTTCACTTAATGGGACATACACGTCTTCCTTTTTTATCTGAATATCATAAACCTTGCTGTTGGCAGGCCCATCCGGATCCCATTTAAACTTCATACCGGCTACCTGCGGAAATTTCCCCGGTAAATCCGCAAGCTTCGCCCCACTGATTCCATTCTCTAGCCCCTCCCTCAACTGTTTTCCAGTCACATCTAGGACAAATAGCGTGTTTCCGAAAGGCATTACCGTACGCAGCTCGCCCATCGTAATATCGCCTTCATCGATCGAAGCACGAATACCTCCGCCGTTCATGAGCGCAATGTCCGCATCTTTTAACTGCTTTGCCTTAGAGAGCATGCCATCGGCTATCAGGTTGCCCAAATTCGTTTCCCGGGAACGAGCGTGACCGCGCTCGCCGTCCAGCACGACCTTAGCAACGCCGATTACCTGCTTCTTGAGCACATCCAGTTCCTCGTTGAATGGTGCAAGCATCGCTTGGGCCATGCTGTCCTCCGCAATCATGCTGTCTACTGCAATCAGTTGGCCGCTTGTCAGACCTTCTCCTGTCAGCACCACACCTTGATTGTCAAAATACAAATCCACCCGTCCCAAATACTTCCCCCATTCATTAGACTGGACGATTACCGTAGGCGCACTGTTTGTGCCATTCTTCACGATTTCCGGCTCATCTAGCTTCGTATGGGTATGCCCGCCGACGATTAGATCAATTCCTTCAACTTGTCGGGCCAATTCCTTATCCCTGGCGTACCCCAGATGAGATAAAGCAATAATAATGTCCAGTCCTTCCGCTTCCATAGCATTGACCGCCTCAGTTGCAGCCTCCGCCGCCTGACGGAAGACGACATCCTTTCCCGGGCTAGACGTCTCCTTCGTATCCTCCGTTGTTAAACCCATCACCCCAACGCGCCGACCGTTTACATCTAGTACAATATAGGGGTATACGCCAGCATCGAGGGTAGATTTCGGAGCGCTGGCATCAATCGTCTTCGGCAGCTTGAGCAGCGGACTCATATGCTGATCCTGACTGAAATCAATGTTGGAGCTAACGAGCGGAAAGTGCGCTTGGCGCACAAAATCAGCCAATACAGCCGTTCCTTTATCAAACTCATGATTGCCGAAAGTCATGGCATCATATTTCATTAAATTCATAAATGCGAGATCAGCCATCCCCTGCCATTTTGTAAAATAAAGATCTCCTGAGAATACATCCCCAGCGTCCAAAAGCAGGCTGTTGCCCGCAGCCTCCTCACGTATTTGCCGGACAAGCGTTGTCCGCTTGGCCACATCGGCCAGATGTGCATGCGTATCATTCGTATGCATCACGGTCAGCTTCCAGTTTCCAGACGTTTCTTCTGCATGCGGGGAAGGCGGCTGCACTTCCAGCTCCAGTACGGCCTCCGCAACAAGAGCTGGTGAACTGCTGTCCGTGACCTGTATCGTTATCGGCACGACGCCAGCAGATGCTTCCCCGGGAATTCCCGATATCGTTCCGCTTGCCGGTTCTATGTACAGTCCTTCAGGCAGTTCAAGTGCAGCAAAGGTATAAGGCAGTTGTCCCCCATACACATCGATCGTAACTGAATATGCTGTGCCTGCAGTTGCTTTTGGAAGCAGCTGCTCCGCAATGCCAAAGGAAGAGACGTCAGTGGATACGCTTGCCTTCTGAGCCCCAGTATACTCCGGCTGCTCAGCCATAAGCGCTGTTCCGCTAAATAAGCAAGCCGTCATAAGCGGTACGATTAGAAGCAGTGCAAGCGACTTGTAACCCTTTTTTCCTAACATAATCTACCTCCCTACATTATTATCGCCCCAATCATATAGAATAAATGTTATCGCTAAGGCATCACTTTTTCCGGTTTATGTAAATTACTTCAATATCGAACTCAAATTTAGGCAGTAAATGCAAACAAGGATAACCCCATTAATCGATACAGGAGGTTATCCTTGTTGCTATATAAGTTGAACAATAAAATGGATGTGGGGCAAGTACGTAAAATGTTCCTACGATCGCTGTTGCTCCCAGATTTCTTGGATGATATAGATTCATAAGAGGTAGAAATCCACTCACAAAGGCGACCACAAGCTTATGCTCTCGAAGCAGCTTTCTTTCAGAAAGCTTTCAGTTTCTTCAGAATCATTTTCCTGCCTTGCCTGCATCTCATTTTTCAGTTCATCTTATATAGTTATATTCAGTTTATCTCCCTCAAGCTGACGCAGCGATCTCCTCTGATGAGGATTGAGACTGACGGGAAATCGTAAACAGGGTAATCCATATCAGCATAAATCCAAACAACTGGGCCACCGTGACTACTTCCTGAAAAGCAATCCAGTTAATGAGCACCCCGACCATCGGAAAGCTCAATTCAGCTAGAGTGGCTACGGAGGCCTTCGTAGTTGTCAGCCCTTTATAGTAAACGAGCAAACTGAGCAAACCTGGCAGCAGTGCCTGACCTAGCAAATTCAGCGAAACTGCGGCAAATGCGCCAGACTCCGCAGGTATATTCCAGGCGGCGCCTTCATTCCACGTGATCGCAAACAACAAAGGCAGTGCCAATAAGAAACGAAGTGAAGTTACCGTCTCATACTTCATCTGCCCCACCATCAGACGCCCCATTACGGTAGAACCGCCCCACAAGGCAGCCGCGCCGAGCGACAGCAGGCTTCCGATCTGCACAATTTCACTCCAATGCCCGATCGGCAGCGTAAAGCCAAAAGTCAGCAAGTATGTGCCTGCAAGAGCTAGCATAATGAGCCAGGAAAAATGTCTTGGCAAACGCTCTTTGAGCAGCAATCTCGCTAAAATAATCGCAAACAACGGCTGGAGCTTTTGCAGCAGCAGGACGGCATTGGGATTGCCGTTAACGAGTCCCATCGTGAACAGGATAGTAGCGATCGCTGAACCTCCCCAAGAAATAAAGAGAAGGGCACCGGCTTGCTTCCAGCCTAGTCCGCGAAGCTCCTGGCGATTCCTCCACATTACCGGAACAGCTATTAGCGCGATAATGATATGCTCCAGCAGCACGATTTGCGCTGAAGTGAGCGACTTCAGCAGAATGATGCGAAATAATGGATCGGCGCCCCATAAGGCGGCTCCGAGAACGACGAGCCAGAATCCGCTCTTGGAGCGGGCGGCTTTCAGCGGCAGCGAAGAATTAACTTTGACTCCTAGACTTACATTTTCCATGATGCTTTCTCCTATCTTGAATACGGAGTCTTTATGAACAGAAAGCCCCCGTCATCGACACTAGTTGTCGACCTGTACGGGGGCTGATCAAATAAGCTTGCCTTGGCACAAAAAACCGCAGCATGCTTACCCTTGATCTTCTCCCATCCGGACTTTACCGTCGGCCTTGGAATTTCACCAAGTCAGTCGCCACCTTGTTCAAGTGACGAGTCGCGGGCTGAAGCACGTTCATGGAACGAACTATAACCGCCGGTCAGGAATTTCACCTTACCCCGAAGATCCATATTCAAATGTATTTTTGATGCATTGAACTGTACTTTTGCTTTGAATTTAGAATACTACAAATTTATGCTTATTCCTGTGAAGGAAGTCACATTTGAAACGACACTTTGCTTTGTTTCATAAAGTTTCAATTCACTTTCATATAGTATAACACTTTTTCATTATATGTGAAGCCTACTGCCAATTTATACCGATTGTGCATTTGCACAACACACTGCTTTCGTTGTTGATCGATCGTTCTCTTCATTCCAGGGGTTTGCTACAATGGTCAGTAGAACCAATCCGTGAAAAAGAGGTGCCCTATTTTGCCACAAATGCTGGAAATTGAACAATTGAAGAAGAGCCATGCCAATACGCCCGAAATTCTTCTATTTCGCGATGTAGACGCGGCAGCGGCCCAGCATGACCGCATTGCGCTGCTCGGAAGCTCAGGACAGGGCAAGAGTACTCTGCTGCGAATTCTGTCCTTGCTGGATATCGCCGATGAAGGAGTGATCCGCTTTGCGGGCCTTTCCTCTAAACAAGCCGATCCCATTCAATGGCGAATGAAAATTTGCTATGTCGCCCAGCAAGCGGTCATGCTGCCAGGCAGTGTTGAAGATAATTTAAAAATAACCCACGAGCTTCATCACATCCCGTACAATGTCACGCTTGTAAAAAAACTATTAACACAATCGGGTTTGGAATCGCTCGACCTAAGTAAAAAGGCTTCCGAGCTGTCCGGCGGCGAGAAGCAGCGCATCTCCCTGATCCGTGCCTTGTTATTGCGGCCGCAAATGCTATTGCTGGACGAAATTACGGCTTCACTGGATCAATGCAACGCAATGCGGGTAGAGGACATGCTCGAGGAATGGCACCAACAGGAAGGCACGGGCATGATCTGGGTCACGCATCAATTGGAGCAAGCCGCCCGCATTAGCGATTACGTCTGGTTTATGGGAAATCGCACTTTGCTCGAAAAGTCGCCTACCCGCCAATTTTTCGAACAGCCGGCCACAGAGCTGGCGCGGCAATATTTGCAGCAGCCGCTGGTCAAGGGGGATGAACTATGTCTCTCCTAGCGCTCAGCTTTACGATCATTTTTGTTATGGTAACGATGCTCATCTCCGTCTGGCAGAAGCTTGATCTGGAAAAAGATATCGCCATCGGAACGGTCCGTGCCGCTGCACAATTGCTGCTGGTCGGGTATGTGCTCCAGTTTGTGTTTAACAGCAATCATCCTTTATTCATACTAGCTATCATTGTGTTTATGATTATCATCGCTTCGAGAAATGCAGCCAAACGCGGTAAAGGTCTCGCAGGCATTTGGTGGAGAGTGGCCGTCGCCATTTCAGCCACTGAGCTGTTAATGATGGGGCTGCTGCTCGGACTGAACATTATTGAACCTACACCCCAGTATATAATTCCGATTAGCGGAATGACGATCGGCAATGCGATGGTTGTCGCTGGCTTGTTCCTGAACCAGTTCAAGCGCGATATTCAGGCCTCTTCGGGAGAAATTGAAACATTGCTGTCCCTTGGAGCTACCGCACGTAGGGCTGTGCAAAACGTCATGCAGCGCTCGGTAAAATCCAGCATGATCCCGACGATCGATGGGATGAAAACTGTAGGACTCGTTCAGCTTCCAGGCATGATGACGGGGATGATCATTGCTGGTGCCAACCCTGTTGAAGCGGTTCGTTATCAGATTCTTATCGTTTTCGCCTTCACAAGCTCTGCAGCCATCACCAGCATCCTGCTTAGCACGCTAAGCTACCGGCAATGGTTCACGAAGGATTTACTCCTTCGCCAAGTGGATTAAGCCAAGTGGAATAAACGGAAGCGATAGAGAAATTAAATATAAGATAGAGATAGTCCAGCCCAATTTTCAACTTAAAATCCGGAGCCTCTCAGTATAGAGCAGGCTCCGGATTTTTATAATCATCGTTTATGGTTATTCAAAGGCAGGTATGGCGATTTCATCGTAATTTTCCTGCAGGAATTGCTTCACTTCGGGTCCCGACATCACTTTAGCCAGCTTCTGCACAGCTTCCGAATCCTGATTATCCTCACGGGCTACTAACGTAATGGCGAAGTCGGATTCCGCCGTCTCGGTCAGCAGCGCATCCTTTTTCGGCGTCAAGCCGAGCGGACTTGCATAAGCCGGAGTCATGAGCGCGAGATCCACGTCGTCCAGCATCCGCGCCAGCATAAGCAGATCCACTTCCTCGAATTTGTAATTTTTCTCGTTTTCAATAATATCGGCTTGGGTCGCGTTAATGCCTGCGCCTTCCTTCAGCTTGATTACTCCGGCTTTATCCAGCATATCCAGTGACCGGCCAATGTTGGACGGGTCGTTGGCGATAGCAATCACCGCGCCCTCCGGCAGCTCTTCCATTGATTTATAGCGCTTTGAATACGCGCCATATATGGCGTGGTAGATCGGCTGCACGGCTACCAGATTAGCGTTCTTGTTCTGGTTGTACTGCTCCATATACGGGACGTGCTGAAAGAAGTTGACGTCCACTTCCTTATTCGCCAGCGCATCATTCGGCTGTATATTGTCCGAGAGTACAACAATCTCCAGATTAACGCCTTCCTCCTTCAGCAGCGGCTGAACGAGCTCGAGGATTTCGGTCATCGGCGGAATAAGCGTTGCCACTTTAAGCGTTGCCTCCTCCTGCTGCTGCAGCGATTCTGCCGGCGCAGCTTCCTTATTCGCTGCGCCGCTGTCCGCTTGTTTGCCGCAGCCGGCCAAAACGACCAGCAGTAATGAGAGTGTGAGCATCCATTTTTTCATCGTATGTTTCCCTCCGAATATCTAATCTAAGTATGATGCGATAACCATGAACCTTATCTAGCTATGAACGCTTATCCAGCATTCTGGAAATCGTCGTGCCTGCATATTGAATGCCCTGTACCAGTACGATCATCAATAGGATCACTCCGGTCATCAGCTCCGTCTCAAAACGCTGATACCCGTAGCGAATGGCAAAATCGCCAATCCCGCCGCCCCCGACGATCCCCATAACAGTAGAGTAGGAAATGAAGCTAATCGTCGATGTAGTTAACCCGAGTACCAGACCAGAGCGGGCCTCCACGTACAAAAACTTGACGATCATCTCCAGCTTGGACGCACCCATTGAACGCGCCGCTTCGATCACGCCGCGAGGCACGTCGAGCAGCGCCTGCTCCACCTGCCGGGCATAGATAGCAATCGCCACGACCGCCAAAGGAATCGAGGCCGCCAGCGTGCCGATCGCCGTACCAACGATCATCCGGGTGAGCGGAATCATGAAGACGACCAGCAGCAGGAACGGGAACGAGCGGATGATATTGACGAGGCTGTTAAGCACCCATGACCAGGTATGGTTCTCGTAGATCTGGCCTTTTCGGCACAGGAACAGCAGCGTGCCAACAGGCAGGCCGCAGAGAATTGCGGCGGCAACCGATATTCCCACCATGAAGAACGTCTGGCCGATCGCCTTCCTGATCTCAGCCTCGTATTGAATCATACTGTCCAGCATTACAGAAATATCAAACATCGCTTAGCCCCTCCGTACCCAGCAATTGTTCCCTGTACGATTTCGGAGACGGGATCGCGGCAGTCTGATTCCGCGGCTGCAGTGCAAAGTTGTCCGTCAACAGGCCGTCCTCCATCACGGAAACCTGTTGGCATATTTGCGCCACCACATCCATTTCGTGTGTGACGATAACGATCGTGACTCCCAACGTCTCGTTCACATGCCGCAGGACACCAAGAATATCATGCGTCGTCTTCGGATCGAGGGAAGAGGTCGGTTCATCGCAGAGCAGCACCTTAGGCTGATTCGCCAAGGCACGGGCGATCGCTACCCGCTGCTTCTGCCCTCCGCTGAGCGCCGCCGGATACTCCTCCGCCTTATCCGATAACCCGACAAATTTCAGGCATTCGCTAACCCGCTCGGCCCGCTGCCTTCTCGGCAGCCCGGTCAGTTCCAGGGGAACGGAGACATTGCCGCTGACTGTACGATTCTGGAGCAGATTAAACTGCTGAAAAATCATACCGATTGATCTTCGCGCTTGGCGCAGCTCGGTTTCGCTCATGCCGGTCCAGTCCTGGCCTGCCACGATGACCCTTCCTGCATCTGGAGCTTCCAGCATATTCATCAGCCGCAGCAGCGTGGATTTCCCTGCACCGCTTGGACCGATGATTCCGTGAATCGATCCTTCCTCAACCGCTAGAGTTACTCCTTGAACCGCAGCTAGTCTATCATTTCGCTGCTGGCCATAGCTCTTGCTTACCTCATGCAGGGATATCATCCGGCTTCCCCCTTTAACCGCCCTAAAATTGTACCACTAATATTTAACACCTGTTATACTCATGATCTTCTCATGATTATACGTGATTAACGTCACTGTGTCACTAATTTTAATAAACACATCATTCTATTAAAAAGCAAATACTGCGCAAAAAAACCGAAAGACTGCCGCTAACTAGCGGTTATCTTTCGGTTTCAAAGCGCAATTATTTACATAGAAATAATTAAAATTAATTCTCCAACCAGCTTTCGTCCCAGAGGACATAGCCTGTCGCATCTTCTCCGGCCGGTCCAGTAAACTTAACGTACAACTCGGTTGTGTTGTTAGGCAGCACCAGAACGTTTTCAACTACGGTGCCGTTCTCAACTTTTCCTGTAGCGAGAGCTTGTCCCTCTTTGTCGGAAATAGTGTACGTTCCTGAGTAAATCCTATCGGATTTTTGTGTCTTCAAACCAACTAATACACCAATTTTTTTTGTACCTTCTTTTACTTTAAAAGCAAAGCCTTGACCCGCACTGTTCACACCGCTAACCACGAACGCAGTTTCGTACTGTGTCTCTCCGAACCTCAAATCTTCCTTATTACGAGTTATACCGCTCTTATAGTAACTCCACTTAAAATGACTTACATTATTCTCACTAAAAGGAACTCTTTCACCCTTGCCCGGAGTTTCGGCAATCGGTCCCGTCGTGATCGAAATTTGCTGTTTGGCCGCATCGTAGCGAATATCTGCTCCAGTGGCTTCAGCTACAGCACGAAGGGGTACGTATGTAGTCCCTTTATAACTGATTGGAACAGCCTTCGCCCCGTTCGCATCTTTAGCCGTCCATGCCTGTCCGTTCAACAAAAACGAAATGCCGTGGTTCAAGTTAGCCTGAATACGTTACAATGCGGAAGCCGCAGATACGCCTGCAGAAAAAGTCAACAGTAGAACAAGCGCCGTCCCGATCATTACCGTCTTTTTGGATTTCATTTTCAAGAGTCATCTTCCTTCCCATAAATATTCTATGTATTTATTTCTACATAATAATACATTATTCTACATTTTTCTTAAATGTGTCGAAGTCCCCAATTTCCAGGCAATTCCTTGAAAAAATCAGGGGATGCCCATGCAACCACGACAAAAAGACCACTCTGCTTCCTTCGATTGGCCTATAAGCCCTACACGTATTGTTTGCTCCAACTTTCCAATCAGTGTGCAGAATCGTTTCCTTTACCGTGTCACGCTTCCTGAATATGGAATTTCCCGCAGTATCATCATTGTGTCACTAATTTAAAAAATCATTCCATTTAACTTTTTTACCAAAAAGCAGTGCCACCCGGCTTCCGTACAAGGAAGGGGTGGCACTAGGCAGGATTAAATCAAGTTCGATTGACGCAATAAACGTTCTACGATCAGAGCTGTCTCAGCACGTGTTATATTTTCGTGAGGTGAAATTTTTCCTTTATATCCGCTGATGATACCCTGAAGGAGGTTTATCGCAGCCCCCTCCTGAGCCCAAGGACTAATATGATCCTGATCTGAAACTACGGATAGCGCTTCAGTGATTTGACTGGCCGTCAAGTTGCTGTCCAATCCGGTCAGCTTCATCGCTTTAGCGATAATCATCATCGCTTCCTGGCGGGTAATATTGTTATTCGGCCGGAACTCCCCGCTGTCATAGCCTTGAATCAAGCCATAAGCTACCCCGGTATTTACTGCATCACGGAACCAGTCGTCATTGAGAACATCATTGAAATCGAAATTGGAATTGTTCCCCGCGGTCGTTAGACCAAGTGCACGTACGACGATCGAAATAAATTCTCCGCGAGTTATATCGCGACTAGGTTGATACAGTGAATCTGCGTCCCCGTTAATAATTAAGCGGGAAGCCAGCTCCTCGATATGCTGCTTGGCCCAATGTCCGTCGATGTCATTAAAGGTACTCTGATTATGTATGACCGAGTACACGCTATTGCTCCGACTATGAATTACAGTATAGAGCCGCCCCTCTTTCTGGACAACTCGCGTTGGAACATGAGCAAGAGTTCCTGACTTTGTCATTACGATCCCTGTAGTAATCTGATCCTTCGCAACGCCTTCCAAGACCGGAATCGTTAGCTGGATATACTGTTTAAACGTATCAACCGAAACAGTCCGTTCCCCATTAGTTACTTTAATCAGAAAATCTACGGCAGGCGCAATCCACTTGACAGACGGCCCAGATCCACTCGTTATGGCCGGGTGCTCAGCTGATTTTTTTATTTCTACACGCACCTGGATGTCTTGTGCTGAGCTGCCGCTTCTCATTTGATCGATTATTTCTTGCATAGTAGTGTAATGGATCGGAAGTTTAAGCTCTCCGTAATCTGTTTTAACTTCCAGTATAGCCTGCTTCGTATACATGAGATAGATTAAATCCCCTGACAATTCAGCGACAACGGAATCTGAGGAATGAAGTACTGGAATAGAGAGAACGAACCCGTTATTTTCCTTCTGTAAACTCTCAATTACCGCACTCCCGGCTATGGAAACAGTCGTTATCTTCTGTCCGGCTTCCTCCATAGTCTTAATGGCAGCCCACTTTTCTACTCGTTCACGTCCTACATAGATCGGCAGGAACTCAACTGCAGCATCTCCAGGCTTTCCGCCATCCTTTGAATCTGTTCCCCCGCCTGAGCGACTGCTGTTTCCACTTGGCCAGCCACCGCTGTTCCCATTGTTATTGCCGCCATCGTCGTCGTTGCCGCCGTTGTTGCCACCGTTGTTGCCGCCACTACCGTTATCATCCGGCTTTCGGTCCTTTGTTATTGTAAGTACATAGGTTTTTGAATCTCCGTTCTGAGCGTAAATACGGATTTGGACAACGTTCACTCCTGTATTCAACTGTACGGTAATTGGGCCGCCGCTGCCAACTATCTGTCCATCTACTTCAAGCGAAGCCGATGGATCCGCCAAAGTTGGAGTAATATCTATTTCGTCTACAGAATAGGCCACCAAAACGCTGTAATCCGTAATACCCGGATCAAATTCAGGAGTCACTGTTCCCTTATTAACAATCAGACTGCTAAGATCGGCATCGCTTGGCAAATCTGCCCGATGAACCGTCAAGGTGTAAATCTTCACGGTTCCGCTCTGTGCTGTGACAACTATCTCAATTAAATTTCTGCCTACTACTAGCGCGACCTCGGCTTCTTGGCCACTAAGCACTTCTATTCCATTTACTCGCACTGTCGCATTAAGATCTTCCAGTGTAGGCGTTACATACACAGCAGTCACTACATTAGCCACATTAACGGAATAGTCCGTATCTTCTGTGTGGAATTGAGGTGTCAGTGTCAAGCCTTTAAGAGAAAGATCACTTAGTAACGCATTGTCTGACGAAGCACGAGTCACCGCGATCGTATACGTCTTTATTGTGCCATCCTGGGCTGTAACTTTTACAGCGATCGTATTCGGGCCCACGTTCAGCGGGATCGTTCGGGCTACCCCACTGCTTACTGAGGTACCATTAATTTGAACCGTTGCCCCCGCGTCCTCCACACTCGCCGTCACTGCCAGCCCGCTGACCGGATGACCTACTGAAGATGTGTAGCTGAGCACATCTTTGTCAAAGACCGGATCGAGCGTGCCTTCACTTAACGTAAGACTGTTTAAATCTGCATTTGCAGATAGAGCACGAGTCACCGTGACCGTGTACGTCTTGGTTGTTCCATCCTGGGCTGTAACTGCAACAGTGATCGTATTCGGGCCGACACTAAGCGGGACCGATTGGGCCGTTCCACTGCTTACTAACGTATCGTTAATTCGGACCGTTGCCCCCGTGTCCACCGTATTCGCCGTCACATCCAGCCCGCTGACAAGGTGACCTACTAAGGCCGTGTAGCTAAGCACATCTTTGTCAAAGGCCGGATCGAGCGTGCCTTCACTCAGCTCAAGACTGTTTAAATCTGCATTCGCAGAGGGAGCGCGTTCCACCGTAATCGTGTACGTCTTCGTTGTTCCATCCTGGGCTGTAACTACAATAGTGATCGTATTCAGGCCAACGTTCAGCGGGACCGTTTGGGCTACCCCACTGCTTGCTTCGGTATCATTAATTTGGACCGTTGCCTCCGCCTCCGCCACACTTGCCGTCACCTCCAGCCCGCTGACCGGGTGACTTACTGAAGCCGTGTAGCTAAGCACATCTTTGTCAAAGACCGGACCGAGCGTGCCTTCACTTAACGTAAGACTGTTTAAATCTGCATTTGCAGATAGAGCACGGGCCACCGCGATCGTGTACGTCTTTATTGTGCCATCCTGGGCTGTAACCGCAACCGATATCGGATTCGGGCCGACGCTCAGCGGGATCGTTTGAGGCGTTCCACTGCTTACTAGCGTACCGTTAATTCGGATCGTTGCCCCCGCGTCCGCCACAATCGCCGTCACGTCCAGCTCGCTGACCGGGTGATTTACTGTAGCCGTGTAGCTAAGTACATCTTTGTCAAAGGAGGGGCTGAGCGTGCCGGCACTTAGCGTAAGACTGTTTAAATCCGCATTCGCTGATAGCGCACGGGTCACCGTAATCCTGTACATCTTTTTCGTTCCATCCTGGGCTGTAACTTCAATAGTGATCGCATTCGAGCCGACGCTCAACGGGATCGTTCGGGCTACCCCACTGCTTACTTTGGTTCCATTAATTTGAACCGTTGCCTCCGCGTCCGCCACACTCGCCGTCACGTCCAGCTCGCTGACCGGGTGACTTACTGAAGCCGTGTAGTCAAGAACATCTTTGTCAAAGGCCGGGCTGAGCGTGCCGGCACTTAGCGTAAGACTGTCAAGATAAGCGTTGTTCGACAACACCATTTCCCATGTATAAATCATGCCTTTCTCTCCAACAGAAACGATAAAATTGCCGTCAGGCCGAGCAATCACTTTATTAAAAAAATTGCCTATATGTAACTCTTCGCTCCAATTGACTCCATCCGTTGAAGATAAAATAACCCCTGATGTCCCTTGACCATTAACATCCTGGTCCACATCGCCCCCGACTATAAGAAATTTGCCTCCACTATATTCTACTGAATTTAAATTTATCGTCCCCGTCGGCAGTCCTTGAACCTTTGTCCATACTGCTCCAGTATCCGATGTAAGCACTGTGCCATTTGTTCCGGCAGCAATAAATTTCCCGGCACCATAAACAACATCAAACAAATATTCAGTCGTCCCTATATTCAGCGCTCTTGCTGTCCAATCCCGGCCATTCGTTGACGTATAAATATTATCCGGATCTCCGACGACTACAAATTGCCCTCCGCCGTAAGTAATTCCAATCAAATATTCATTGCTGGCAATCGAATTGCTTTTTGTCCAATTCTCCCCATTTGACGAAGTTAATATGGTGCCGCCTTCTCCTACGGCTACATAAAGTCCGTCGTGATACGTAATCGCGCTAAGCTCACTCGTTACACCAGAGGTTTGCTGCTGCCATGTCACACCATTCTGCGAGGTGTATATTTCCCCTCCGCTGCCTACAACGACCCACTTATTCCCTGCATAAATCACATCGAACATGGATTTCAATTGCCAAGGCTTGCTGGCCGTCCATTGGTGTCCATCCGTTGAAGTAAGAAACTCACCGTCTGTTCCAATCGCGACCCAAAGACCGTTCCCATATGCAGCACTATTTAGATGTTTAATGCCTGGAGACTGCTCTTCTACCCATACGGGCGCTGCTTTTGCAAACCCTAACCCTATTCCCGGAATTCCAGAAAAGGCGACCAAAATACATAATATGACCATACACGCGGAGCTGCTTGCTCTTCTCATTTTTAACACCTTCTACCCTCCTTCAATTCTCTTAAAATTTATGCAAAAAAAGCAAGATATATAAAGACAGCGTTATCCTTTTTTTGCCTATTTATCTGTTATTATATATGACTTTTTTAACAAAAACATTATAAATCTATGAAAAAAATCACATTTAGTATGATATAGTATTAATGAACTTGAAATCCATTAATAACCAAGGAGGATTATGCTGCAAACCGTCTCAGCTCAAACTAAAGATAAGCCCTTTCTGCTTCAGCTTTACGCGAGTTCACGTGCCGATGAAGTATACGCTTGGGGCTGGAATGAAGAGATGATAAACGCCTTCCTTGAAATGCAATGGAATGCTCAGCAGCAGTATTATGCTTCCCGATACCCGGAAGCCGAGCATCTTATCATTTATTCTCATCAGCATCGTGCGGGCAACATGATCATCTCGCACACCCCAAGGCGCTTGACTTTAGTGGATATTACACTCCTTCCAGAATACCGCAACCAAAAAATCGGCACACAGCTATTGCAGCAGCTGCAGTACAAAGCTTCCAGCTTATCCATTCCATTTCAACTATCCGTCTTGAAAACGAATCCTGCTTATCATTTATACCAGCGACTTGGTTTCAAATGTAGCGGAGGCAATGATCTGTATCATTTTCTCGAATGGACCCACCAAAACTCTTTATTTAGAGGTGACGAATCATGAGTGAACCGTATGTCGGTGAAATTCGTATGTTTGGCGGCAATTATGCGCCCCAAGGCTGGGCACTTTGCAACGGTCAGCTTCTCAACATAGCAGATAACGAGCTGCTCTACGCCTTGATTGGCACAACTTATGGGGGGGATGGGCAAAATACCTTTGCCTTGCCGGATCTGCGGAGCCGCATACCTGTTCACCCTAGTCCTGCTTATTCTTTAGGTACGAAGGGCGGTGCCGAAACCGTATCTATCACACATAATCAAATGCCTACACACACCCATATTCCCCTGGCTGCAAATGAACCTGGAACCTCTTCTACACCAGAAAATATGGTTTGGGCCACAGGCTCCAAAACTAGCTATGCTGCATCCGGCGCTCCCATCTCCATGATGCCTTATGCCCTTTCCCCCGTAGGAGGAAATCAACCACACGACAACATGATGCCCTCATTGACGATATCGTTCATTATTGCTCTAGATGGGTTGTTCCCCCCACAAAATTAAAAAAAAGGAGGAAGAAATATGGAACCGTTCACTGGAGAAATCCGCTTATTTGCCAATGGCTACGCCCCCCAGGGCTGGGCGCTGTGCGAAGGACAAATTTTGCAAATCAATACCAATCAGGCCTTATTTTCCATAATCAGAAATTACTATGGCGGGGATGGAGTTACGACTTTCGCATTGCCGGACCTTCGCGGACGTGTCCCGCTCCACGTCTCATCGGCCATACAAATAGGAACATCTTCAGGAGAGTCTTCTCACACTTTAACTACTAGTGAACTTCCTCAGCACACCCATCAAATTAACGCTTCAAAGAACGATGCAAGCTCAGCATCACCGTTAAATAATATATGGGCGAAACAGGACAATTACTATGGCTCGGCTTCTTCTTTAATTCCAATGAACGACGGGGCTATTTCCAGTTCCGGCAGCTCCGAGTCCCATTCCAATATGCAGCCTTTTCTTACGCTTAATTTCTGTATCGCGCTGCAAGGTATTTACCCTTCGCGAAATTAATAAGGAGGAATTTAAAATGGCAGATGCTTATACAGGAGAAATACGCATTTTTGCAGGTGACTTTCCGCCGAGGGGCTGGGCTTTATGTAACGGTCAATTATTACCGATTGCCCAAAACACTGCACTATATTCCGTCCTTGGAGTCCAGTATGGTGGTGACGGTAAAACGACCTTCGCTCTGCCCAATTTAACCGGAGCTGTTCCCATGCACCAGGGCCAAGGCCAAGGCTTGACGTCACGCAAAGTCGGTCAGCGGGTAGGTTCAGAGACCGTAACACTTACAGAAAGCCAAATACCGGCCCACACTCATATCCCACAGGCGGTCAATGCACCAGGGAGTGCGAATACAGCAGGCAGCAATATTTGGGCGCAATCACCGCGTGAAGGCCGGCCCGGACAGCAGACGCAACTCCCACTATATGATTCGGATTCCACTACAAATATGAATCCAACGGCATTATCACCAACCGGTTCAAGTCAGCCTCATAATAATATGCAGCCATTTCTAGCCCTGAATTTTATCATTTGCCTCAACGGAGAGTATCCTTCTAAGGATTAGTTTGGTTGCTTAATACATAATTCAAAGTCATGAGGAAGCTAATATGAACTAACAAATTGAAGCCGGGAAACAGCCACGTTACAAGTGGCTGTTTCTCGGCTTCTTGTAAACCATGTATATATGCTGGGGTTATAGCCTCTACTTTTTCGAGCTCTTTAATATAAATTCCAGTTCCTTCACGCTTAGCCGGGTAAACGCACCGTTGTCGGAACCTGCATATATTTCATCCCCCGTCATGTTCAGCAGGCCGTTTCTCGATATTTGCTCCCTTAATTCGGTGTATCCCATCCGGATATTCTGTATGCGTCCTGCAATATGCCCATCCTTCTTGCCAAGTGCAAGCAGATCGTGGCCGTAGGCGATCAGGGCATAATCATCCAGCAGCACATAGCTGCCCGGCGCCATGAAGGACAAGTCCTGACTGGCGGTGACAGGAAGCTTCCATACGATGCGCCCTGTCTGCAGCTCCATTTTTGCCGGAACGCCGTCCAGAACCAAATACATATGCTCCTCTTCGAGGATACCTTTCGATGCTTTCCCCGGTAAAGTCCAAAGCTCCTTGCCGGCAGCCACATCATATAATACCGATTCATAGCGCTCAGGGGAGGACTCTGCTGACTTGGACTTTGCCGGCAGCTCTCGCTGAACAAGAAGGTATCGCTCATTCAGCACCTCAAAGCGTTCTCCCGCCTTTGCCGGATACCGGGCAGCCTCGCTTCCCGTCTCCAGATCGACCAGCAGCCACTGATCGCCATGGAGAATCCATCTTCGTAAACTGTTGTCCGGTACAAAAGGGTCGATTCTCGGGCCGCCGGCATAATACGGATGCAAATGCGGGTCTGTACCTGTTACAGTATCCGCCTTCAGGGTCCAGGCTATTTTACCGGTATCCGTGTCCCTCGCTTGCAGCAGCTGTCCTGCCTGAATGAGTACATACGGGTCGTCCACACCGGTATTCAGCACCCGGTAATCCCCTTCGATGGCCATTTCCCATTTCTGCTTCCCTGTCATCCTATCCAGCACGGCTAAATGGCCTATTTTCCAAAACCTGTCCGGCCGATCGTAAATAATAACGGAATCCTTTGCCCCGCCAATTTCTATAACTCTTCCTTCTTCACCGCCCTCCGGCCTCGCTTCCCACAGTACTTTCCCATCGGCAAGCCGAATGTGGCGCACCCTGTCCTCATATGCTTTCTTCTCTGGGCTGAGCGAAGTATAGACGGTGACCGAATCATCCATATTCCCTATCATGGTCAGCAGACTGCCGTGTCCGGCATCAATTTGCCATAGCTTCTCCCCCGTCAGCCGATGTACGCCGTATACGTTAGAATCGTCATGCATCCCGCTGATCCGCCCGTCGTCCCCCTGAACCACGAGGACATCACTGCTAGCCCCGGTTAAGTAGGCGAACTGTAAATCTCCCTGATTCCGCCATACAGAGGGCACTTCTAGTGTGGCTGGGAGCGGCACTGTCATGAAATCATGAGTGAAAAGGTAGTCAGCGCCGGTATACAGCCAAGTCCTCGGCTCATCGCCTGTCGGCCATATCCACTCGGCTGTCTCAAGTGTGCCCGCTGGGGAGAAGTAGACGATGAAGTGCCCCTCTGGACGTACAAATCTCCAGCTATCGCCTAGCAGGAACGTGCGCCCTTCGAGCCCAACATTTCCTGAATGCTCCCTTACGGCAGGCTGACCCAGGAGCCTTGTGACTTCCTCAGCTGAAACTCCCTTATGGAGAAGCAGATCGGCGATATCTCGAACCGCCGCAATGGGAACAGCCGAGCTTTGCTCCATTAAACCTGTGGAAATCTCCTCTTGCTCCACAACTTGGCTCTCATGGACCCACAGCAAGATAGGGCGATTCATAATAGAGTCTTCATGCCAATGTGCCGGGCTTGCGATAATGCCGTACCAATCGTCCCACCTGGCAACCGATATCGGGCGTTCACCTCGATCCCCCAAAGCGCTGGCACTCCACTGAATCGAACTGCCTGGAGTTAGCGCCAGTTTCGCTTTTGCGCTGAGGCTTGCATAGGTCGGTGCGGTATTCGCTATTCTGCTCGAAGCCTCCGTCGTATACCAAACCGGTACCCACAACTTCCCCCGAGACGAGTCCTGCAGCGAAACCATTTCGCCCGATACGGCTTGCACGGAGAACGACTCCCCTGGCTGCCCAATATAATTCACCCTGAAGCTATCGATGGGTTCCTTTCCGGACAGCGGGTCGGCAAAATAGGGTGCTTCCTGCTTGAGCGCAAGCCGATCCCCCGCTCGGATAGGGGCATTCGCTTTCTGAGCATAGATTTGTTTCGTCGGAGAATTGCTGCTGCCTTTCACGTTCGCTGAAATTGGCGCGTCTGCCAAAAGCTGCATCAGTAGAATAGCCGAGCAAATGACCATGAAACCGCGAAGATTCATAAGGACTCTTCCTCCTTTTTCCAACTACCTATTGATAGCTTAGACGCGTATAAAGTGATAAAGTTGCCATATAGTGCTTAAAAGAGACCCTAGAAAAAACGCCTAGCGCCGTCCGAAAAGCGATGTGCTAACCCATACTTTGTGGAGCTTCACCCTAGATTTAGCTGGATTTCATGTATCAACGTTTAATTCATTGAGGTGGTTTCGCGAAATAGCTGCTTTTTGTGTATCTAAAACATACCTTTTCACCTTACTAACCCTTATATTTCATTCTAATTACAAGAAATCCAGCTAATTGTACTTCCAGCGATAGACTGCATGATTTTTATACAACAAATACAGTTAGCATATGTATCCATCCGTATCCAGCAGGCAGTATTCATTCGATGTATAAGCTTACCTTTATTTGCTGTATACGTGCTGTGGATAAAACTTTATGACTCTAATAGATCAGAATTTTATCCTCTCCGATATAAAAAAACCTTGAAGTGCTCATGCCCACCAAGGTTCAGGTTAATTCGAGATCGACCACGGTCATGGTATGGCTGGCTATTACGCCATGTCGTAATAAGCCACGCAATACCCTATAACACATTCCAGATATCCCAGCGCTCACAACCCAGCGAAATCACATCTCCTCTAAAGCCCCTTCATAGCTTTGCAGCACCTGCTCCAGCTCATCAAAGCGGACAAAGCGGGACTCCCGGTACACTTCCTTTCCTTGAAAAAAAAGCAGCAATGTCGGCGCGGACAATGCCAAGTACTCCGATGCCGTGTCGGGGGCATCCTCCATGAACACGCAGCTTCCCTTTACCTTGGCATGGGATTCCAGTAAAACGGCCGCCTTCGCTTGAATCGAATCGCATACACCACATTGGCTCGTCTTGATTAGTAGCAGCACCAAAGAGTGCTCCTGAATCATCTGTTTAATTTCGCTTAGTTGATATAATCTCTGCATGCGAACCCACCTCCCTACAGTTAAATTGTGGTTGACCACCGTCATGTAACGCCGGCCACCGCGCGCTGGGAGCTTCGCGCGGTGCGAAATGAATACCTCCTGGCAAACGTATGAATTTCCTTCCAGCGCTCTGGTTAAATGGACGGCATCACGTTTCCGCCGCTGACCGGAATATACGCTCCCGTAATGAAGCCCGCCAAGTCCGAGGCCAGGAACGCTACCGCATTCGCAATATCCTGATCTTCCCCGCGGCGCTTCAAAGGGACCTGGGCCACATATGCCGCATCATGCAAATCGCCTGCGCTGCGATCCTTCTCGCTGATCGTCCAGCCGGGAGCTACCTGATTGACGGTAATTTGATGCTCCCCGACCTCTTTAGCTAAGACGCGGTATACCCCGTCCATGCCTCTTTTCCCTGCAGTATAAGCGGATTGGCCGGGAAAGTTCTGCATCACGCACTCCGTATTGATCCCGATGAAGCGTCCCGCACGCTTGGCGGTCATGGCAGGAATGAAGGCTTTGGCCAAAAATACACTCTGCATCACGCAAGACTCAAACTGACTGATATAATCCTCCGGCGGCTGCTCCAGGACGGATGTCCAGTTATACTGGATAACAGCGTTCGCAACGACGATATCCGGGGCACCCAGCTCCGCGCCAATCCGCTCCTTCATCTCCAATATGGAGGACTCCTTCGTGACATCTCCTTGTACGATAATAGCTGAACCGCCTGCGGAGTTGATTTCCTGCTGCAGCTCCTTCGCCTTTACTTCATTATTATTGTAGTGAATCGCAACTTTGGCTCCGCAATCAGTAAGCGTTCGGGTCATCACTCTTCCAAGCTGCCCGGTTGCCCCCGTGATCAACGCTACCTTCCCTGTCAGATCGATTTGCATACATTATCCGCCCTTTCCCTTACTTCTTCATAGTATCATCATAGCTTCATTTACTATTTTACGATAATTCTCTTATGATTTCTTTCGTATCAAATCCTCTTCACATGTATATCATATGTATATACATTACTGAAAGGATGAGGTATGATTGAAACATCATGAAGGAAAGGGACGAATTCCGATGACAACCGCGTCGCTTAGTAAATGGGGAAATAGCCATGCTATACGTATTCCTAATCAACTTATTAAGCAGCTTAACCTCGAGGAAGGAGCTGAAATTCAGATCATGCTGACCGCAGACAATGATATTTTACTCCGCCCTTTATCAAAACCCGAAGAGACAAACGAAGATTTACGTGCTCATTTACAAGCTCTTCTCTCCATGATTAAGCCTGAATCACCTCGCCATGAGGAAGTTGACCTTGGCACCGAAGGAGACGAGTTGATTTGAATATAGTTCAACGTGGTGATCTCGTTTGGCTGGATTTCGATCCACAGGCGGGGAGAGAGCAGGCAGGACGGCGTCCTGCCATCGTATTATCTGAGGCAGAGTTTAATGAAATTACTGGTTTCGCGTTTCTTTGTCCCATTACAAGTCAAATTAAAAACTATGCATTTGAAGTCCCGCTTCCAGAGGGATTGCAAATATCAGGTGTCGTGCTCACAGATCAATTAAAAAGTCTGGACGTGAATAAACGAAAATTCAAAGTGATAGATCATGTTCCCGCCGATTCCAGCTTTATGAGACAAGTTCTTCGCAATACCAGAGCTATATTGGCATAAAGATCTTCTTTCTATGGTTTACCTGATTTACCCTTTGATGGCGCCTTCGGCCATACCGGACATAATGCGTTTGCTAAAAATAGCACAGACCGTAATCGTCGGAATTGTCGCCATCAAAATAGCGGCAAACATCGGAGCATAGTCCGTCGTGTATTGATCCTTGAAATTCGACAATCCCACCGGCAAAGTCATCTTCGATGGATCGGAAATAAATACGAGGGCAACGAGCAGCTCATTCCAGATGCTGACGAAGCTGAAAATTACGATGGTCATTAGCGCTGACTTGGCGACAGGGAGTATAATCCGCCAGAATACGCCATAAATAGAGCATCCATCAATGACAGCCGCCTCCATGAGTTCATTCGGAATTGCCATGAGGAACCCGCATAAAATCAAAATCGCAGCAGGTAATGCAAAAGCGGCGTAAATCAAAATAAGTCCAATATGAGAATCTATTAAATCCATTTTGGAAAAATAAACGAACAGCGGGATAAGCGTCGCATGAATCGGTACCATCATTCCGATCAGAAAATAGCCGAGCGTTATTTTGGAACCCTTCCATTTTAATTTCGCTAAAGCATAGGCTGCCATAGAACTGATCCCAACCACAATCAATAGCGTAATCGCTGTAATGAGGATCGAGTTGAATAAAAATTCTCCGGTTCCTCCTGTCGTCCAGGCGTCTGAATAGTTGCTCCAGATAAACTCCTTCGGAAGCCCCCAAGGATTCTCATAAATTTGCGGCGTATGCTTTAAAGAGTTAAGAATTAGCCATAGCAAAGGATACAAATAAAATAAAGTCCCTATACCTAATATGACGTAAATCAGCACCATTTTGAAAGGATGCCTGCCTACATCGCTTTGCGTCATTAGATCATCCCCCCTTTCCTCAGAAATCCCGATTCGTTATACTAAACAGCTTATTAATAATTAAGGTGACAATTAAACACATCATAAGCAAAATAACGGCCATAGCATCACCGTATCCATACTCAAACGAATTGAAAGAGCGGTAATATAAATAGGAAGCAATAACCTGTGTACGATTCGCCGGCCCACCGCCCGTCATGACGAAGATTAAGTCGAAGAACTTCAATGACCCGATAGATATCAGAATCGTATTGACCTGGGTAATCGGCTTGACCAGCGGAATTGTAATATGCTTAATAATTTTCCATCCGGTAGCTCCGTCAATCCTTGCTGCTTCAAAAATATCCGCAGAAATATTCTGGATTGCCGCAATAAATAAAATCATCGTGTATCCAACGAACTGCCAGGACGTCACAATAGAAATCGCCCACATCGCGGTCTTTGGATCCGAAAGCCACTGGCGTGTCCAGGATTCCAGGCCAACAGCTCTAAGAAGCTCATTGAGAATACCCATGGATGGATCATAAATGAACGTCCACATCATCCCTACCGCAACACTGGAAATAACAGCAGGCATGAAGAATACATTTTTAAACCATTCCTTCCCCCGCAGCCTGCCACTCAGCACAACAGCGAGTACAAATCCCATACCCAACTGCAGAACCAAGCTAACTGCGAGGAGCAGCAGCATATTACGCACACTGGTACCAAACACGCTGTCTTGCGTAAACATCCGTATATAGTTATCAATACCGATGAACTTCATCGGGCTGACGACATCCCATTTAAAAAAGCTGAAATATATAGAGGACACAATCGGAATAAATACAATCGCCGTGTAAACGAGCAATGCAGGTAAAATGAAGAACAAAATGGCTGTTCTGCTCCTGAGCACCTTTTCCATATCCGACAACTCCATTCTGTCTTTGTATAGAAGCAAAAACGATCCCATCGTCCATTCCGAGCAATGAAATCGTTTCTAGTTCATCGATCGGGCAGCCTGAATGACTGCCCCTATCAATAGTAGAATTAGTTCTCGGAGCGGAATCGTTCCGTATAAGTCTGTAGATCTTTGAAGGCATCCTCTGGAGATTTACCAGCCAAAATCGCTTGAATCGTGTTGTTATACTCATCACCGATTTGCGCGCCAAGGCCTACATCATAAAAGATGAACATTCCCTTCATCGTCGACATCTGTTGATTCAATTCCTGAGATAAAGCTGGGACCTTGTTCGAATCAAGTTCAACCTGAGTTGCAGGGATATCCCCCGCTTCTTCCGCAATCCGCTTTTGGTACTTGTCTTCAGACCAGGTTTTCAAAAACTTGATCGCGGCGTCCTTGTTAACCGTCTTTGCATTTATAACAAGGTTAAAAGCCGGCTGTCCAAGCCAAGTATCCAGGTCGCCTTTGCCACCTTCAAAAGTCGGGAACTTAGCGATTCCAAGATCATCCTTCACTTTGGAGTCTTCGCCCGTAATTTGATTAATCGCCCAGCTTCCAGTGACCATCATCGCCGCTTCGCCGTTCTTGAACATATTCATCATGCCGGTATTATCAATACCGAGGAAACCATCAGGGAAAGCTCCAAGCTGTTCCAGTTCCTGCATAATTCGCCCTGTTTCGATATACGAAGGATCAAGCCACGTTCCGCCGCCGTCCATAATCGCATTGAACGGCTCATCTCCACCGATCCGATTCGCCACAATTTCACTGAATAGTGCACTCGTCCATGCCTCTTTGGCGCCAAATGCGAACGGGATCACTTTATTGTCTGTCAAAACTTGAATTACTTGCTTCAGTTCCTCATAAGTCGTAGGCACCTCGAGATTGTATTGCTCAAAAGTATTTTTGTTATAGAACATTGCGACGGCTGAGAATGAAGTAGGGATACCATAAATCTTGCCGTCGAAGGTTAGTAAGTTAAATGCCCCTGAAGTAAATTTCTCTTTCCATTCCGGGTCCGCTGCAAGGGCGTCATCTAGCGGAAGCAGGCGGTCGGCATCGACATAAGTTTTCATTTTGCCAGCCGCATGAACAGAAAATACGTCCGGCCCCTTATTGGCCGCTAGTCCAGCATTCAATTTCGGATAATAAGGATCCCCCGGAATGTGCTGAATTTCCAGCGTTGCCCCGGAATCCGGCCGTTCACTAAAATCTTTAGCCAATTCATCCGCGAGGTTCGTAACAACATTGTCTTTTGTCTGCCAATCGTACATGACCATTTTCACTTTACTGCCACTGCCGTCAGCAGCAGTTTGATTGCCAGCTGAGCCGTTTGAAGCCTTGCCATTCCCTCCGCCACAAGCGGACAACGCGACAGTCAGGATGAGCATGACCGCCAAACCGGCTGCTTTTAATTTTTTTCTATTCATCAACCGAACCCTCCCTTTTTTCTGCTAACTGTTACTCTTTAATCATAAAGAGCAAGCAAAAATTCCACCACGCGGTGTTACCGACCTTATGGTGGAATTTCCCGACCTGTTGCCGCCAGCTCCCCTTGAAATCTGGAGTAAAGCTAATTTGCCGGAAGGGTAATCGTAATTAAAGTGCCTTCGCCATACGTGCTCTCGACCCATAAGCCGTAATCTTTGCCATAATAAAGCTGAATCCGCTGATGCACATTCATTAAGCCAATGCCCGTATGGATCTCCATTTGACTTGAGCGGAGCACTTGATGAATTTCTTTCAGCCTGACAGGTTCAATTCCGCAGCCATTATCATTTACCGTCAATATCAGGCGGCCTTCCTCAAACCTTCCTCGAATCTCAATAAATCCCTTCTCCATCGCCAGCTCCAGTCCATGAACGATCGCATTCTCAACAAGCGGTTGAAGAATGAATCTTGGAACGGACAAGGATAATGCTTCCGGATCAATGCCGGTAATCACTTCGAACTTGTCGCCGAACCGATGCTGCTGAATGTACACATACTTGTCGATGTTCTCCATCTCATTGACGAGTGGAATAAAGTCCTTGCCTTTAATGCCTTCCCGCATCAAATCTCCTAATGCCTTGGACAGTTTGCCAACCTCTTCCGCTCCCTGCATGCGGGCTAGCCAGTTAATCGTTTCCAGTGTATTGAACAGAAAATGCGGATTAATCTGGAACATCAAATATTTCAATTGGGATTGCTGGCTTAACAATTCTTCCTGATAGACCTTTTTGACCAAATGATCAATCCGATCCACCATGCGGTTAAAGTTTCGGCTAAGCAATCCGATTTCATCTCTGGAATTGTAGACGAAGCGCGCATTCAGATTGTCCCCCTCTACATTTTTCATCACGGCGGACAGCTTGCGTATCGGCTTGGAAATGCTATTCGAGACGATAAAAGAAAGAATAACGGCAACAACGATAAAAATAGCGAAAATGACAAACATCCAATTTTTGAGAATGATGGACAGGTTCTCATACTCTGTCGCGGGAATGACACTAACAATTCTCCAGCCGGTGTCGCCGATCGTCCGATAGCTGACAACTACTTTCCGCTTGTCAACACTCTCCACAAAGCTTCCCTGATATTGGCCCTCTCCGTTCAGCACCTCATCGATATAAGCTTCTGCCGGTCTTGTATTAATCAATTCCTTGTTGCCATGCGACACGATCATGCCATTTTGGTTGATAATATACAGTTCCCCTTGCTTGCTCAGATGAATTTGGCTGTAACTGGAGTAGAGCGCTTTTTCACGCATATGAAGTACAAAATAACCTGTCTTCTTCAGCGTGTCCGTATCATAAATAGAGCTGCCCGCTGTTACAGCGGGCACCAGTGGAACCGGATCCATCCAAATTAAATTCCCTTCATTGGCCTGAAGGCTGCTCCACTCCTCCTCGTTTAACTCCGTCATCGGCAAATCCGATGACTGAAAACGGTAGTTGCTTAAAGAATACAGCTGAATGGATTGCACATCATCGCGGTCAATAATCGTTCCGTCTAGAAAATGACTGACCCTTTTGGCATATGCAACATAATCTACCTGTGTCTTAAAACCTTTGTTCGCTTCTCTCATAGCATTCCGGACGTCTGCACTTGTAAAAACAGTGTGGTAAAGCCGATCGATTTCCAGTAGATGCAATTCGATGTTTTTGCTAACTTCACTAAGCAAATCCAGTGTATAATCGTTCGTCTTCTCCTGAATCAGAGATCTGGATTTTTGATAGGTCAGTGTGCCAATCAGCGCAATAGGTACGAGAATAAGCAGCAGAAAGAGGCCAGCAGCTTGCTGCGAATTTTGAAATCGCGGACTCGCTGGAACATTTTCAATCCTAATTTTCGAAATATCATGGTCATATGCTCCTTCTATTTTGAGCTTGGATTGAATCAAGGTTCCGCTCGCCCACTGTTATCCTCGTCAATTAAAGCAAGCTGCTGCTGCCGGAATTCATTAGGTGTCAAACCGAACCGCTTCTTAAACATTTGGCCAAAATAGCGGGCATCCTTAATCCCAACTTTAGCTGCGATTTCATACACTCTTATCTCTGGATCAGCGAGATGCTCCACAGCCTTTTGCATTCGGATACGGGTAAGAGTGTCACTGAAATTTTCTCCCGTCTCTTTTTTAAACAAACGGCTCAAATAATCTGGATGAAAATGCAGCTCCTCGGAAATTTTGCCTATCGTGACATCCTCCATGTAATGGTGCTCCAAAAAATCAGTCATTGTTGCAACAATAGCATTTCCGCTGTCCGCCTCTGGCAGCACTTTTCCCTGAAGCGTCAGCGTATACTCCTTCAGCTGCTGTCGCAGATGCGTTTCGGCTGCCGCCTGTTCACGTTCGGCTTCAATCTGATCTTTCGCCTTTCTACAAACCTCTAGGATCTCATCCGGGTCCGTTGGTTTTAACACAAAACCGACTGCACCTAGCTCAATCGCCGAAAGGGCATAGTCTAACTGATGATAAGCTGTAATAAATACCACTTTAATTTTCGGATATTCCTGCTTGAGCGTTTGCATCAGCGTTAATCCATCCATGCCAGGCATTCGAATGTCCGTAACGAGCAAATCCGGGGCAAGGGAACGTACCATAGCCAGTGCTTCCGGCCCAGTGGAGGCAGCTCCCTCCAGCCGAAATCCTTCATTTTCCCAATCCATCGATTGGAGACCCAGACGAGTAATATGCTCGTCATCGGCAATGATCAATTTGATCATATCTCCTTCCTCCTTCTCATTGATTCATTGGAGCATAATCAAACCAATCAAAATAAGCAGGGGAGACAGATTCATTGGAGCCATTCACTGCGTAAAGTCCAAAATAAATGCCTGTAAATCCTCCAGCAACTTCAGTCGCCAGCATACTGCACTCGCCTTCGCCAACAATAGCGGATTCAGCTCCCTCTTCCGCGGAACGATAAGTAAATATGTATTTCTCCCGGTCAGCTTGAACTCCCAAAATTACCTTGCTTGCTAGCCAGGGAATGGTCTTCTCCACTTTCCACAGAGAACCTAAGCGGCGGCGGAAAATCAAAATCTGTTCTCCATCCAACATCGTTAACGCAATTTCGTAGTGAAAGCGATGATTCATTAGTACAGTTAATCCGGCTTCATCCCCTTCACGTAGTGGAGTAAATTCAAGATGGGTTGATACACTGCAGTCAAAATGCTGCTGCCTTCTTCCCAGAAACGCCGGAGAATCCTCCTCATTCAAAGTAACTTGCGAGCCTTGTAAAGTGAGCCACCCCGGCCGTTGGGTCAATGACCATCTGTCCGGTTTCGGATTTCTAAGAAAATTCCACTCTACTCCAAGTGATTTTCCGTTGAAATCGTCACGTATTCCGTTATCACTCGGCCAAGGGTGTAAAGGTAATGTATCCGCATTCACTATTTCCGCTATCATACCGCCTTCGCCAATTTCCGGCCAACCCGCTTCATTCCAGTGAACTGGCGCAAGAAAAGTCTCCCGGCCCAAATGATGCCGACTCGGGTAACCTACCGGACGGATGCCGAGGCATACAGCCCACCAGCTCCCGTCATGTGCCTGGATCAGATCAGCATGTCCTGTCGCCTGAATCGAGCTTGATTTACTCCGATGCGTCAAAATTGGATTGTCCGGACAACCAATAAACGGACCGGCTGGGCTAGGACCTCTAGCGATCGTAACCATATGTCCGTATTCAGTTCCACCTTCAGCAAGGATTAAATAATAGGTGCCGTTGACGTAATACAAGTGAGGTGCCTCGGGGTGCTTGCCGCCTGTCCCGCTCCAAATAATCTGTGGTTCTGTCAGCCGTTGTCCTGTCTGTGGGTCAACAATGCTCTGATATATTCCGGTTTCTGCCTCTCCAGAAGACGTTGAAAAATACAGCGTTCCGTCCTGATCAAAGAACAAATCAGGATCAATCCCCGGCTGGTCGATCCAGACGGGCTCAGACCATTGACCTGCAGGATCATCGCTCCACACTAACAAATGCCCGCCACCCGACACGTTTGTTGTAGCCATGTAGAACCTGCCTTGGTGGTATCGAATCGTCGGGGCATATATCCCCCCGGAGCTTCGCGCATATTCTAGCTGCAGCTGTTCTGGGGTATTCAGTACATGTCCCAGTTTGCGCCAATGCACCAGATCACGGCTATGAAAAATCGGTACCCCAGGAAAATATTCAAACGAGCTCGCCACAAGATAATAATCTTCCTCAACCCGGCAAACGCTCGGATCTGGATGGAAACCGGTAATAACAGGGTTACGGTATGACATGTTCGTCAATCCTCTCTTCAGATAAAATGTTTTGAAACTTATTGAGACATTCATGCAACTTGAGGCTATTCATATAACTTGAGACTATTCATACAACGTTTTTCCTTTTTTCGTCAATTCTCCTCGTCGAACGATATGGATAAATAAAGTATCATTTTGGAGATATTTTTGCGTTATTTTCAATGGGTATATTCAACGAGTAAAATTAGTTACTTCTATTAGTTTCAAGTTTAAATTTCTAAACGAAAGATGATTAATATGGGTAAAAAACTTTTCTTAAAACTCGATTTTTTTCGGCATTTTATTCTAAAGTTACAGCTCTTGCATTTTTCTAGTAATGTTATTTCGCATTTATTTAGACTATCTTCCTGATCGTCATACAAATAACTGCGTGCGTGCAGTTATGGGCAATTAGGTTTCGCAGAACTCATACAATCCGTCTTAATATGTGCCTGAAAACAGACCACAACATAATAGCTGGATTTCATGTACTTATCTATTGTTAATTCTGAGATTCCAGGGAATTAGATGGACTTCATGTATTTAGTCATGCCTATTCACTCTCTCTTGTCCGAAAGTTCTTTTTTAAATACTAGATATCCATTTAAAAGAAATATCCAGTGATGCGCAACGTTTTTAAGTACCCTAAATACAGTAAAACTATGTACATCTGCAGCGCTGCACGAAAGTCTATCTCCTATGTTGGATATGCCAAAATAAACCGCCCGGATTACCGGACGGTTTATTATCGAACTGTACGGGGAGATGCCGCACCACCGGCCGCTCTGCCCTGTAACCGGCTGCCCTATTCCTGTAGTCGGCTGCCCTGCTCCTGTAGCCGACAGCTCTGCTCCTGTAGCCGACAGCCCTGCTCCTGTAGCGACAGCTCTGCTCCTGTAGCCGACAGCTCTGCTCCTGCAGCCGGCAGCCCTGCTCCTGTAGCCGATAGCTCTGCTCCTGCAGCCGGCAGCCCTGCTCCTGTAGCCGACAGCCCTGCTCCTGTAGCCGACAGCTCTGCTCCTGTAGCCGACAGCTCTGCTCCTGCAGCCGGCAGCCCTGCTCCTGTAGCCGACAGCTCTGCTCCTGCAGCCGGCAGCCCTGCTCCTGCAGCCAGCGCCCTGCTCCTGTAATACCTGTGATCCGAATACGCCGACAGCCGGTTCACCGCGAATACACTCGCATCACTAAACCAAACCAAGCTTGGTGTCCTCTGTACTGCCAACTCAATCGTTGTTGATCCAGGATGCCATCCTCTATCCTGCCAACTCACGTTGTTGATCCAGGATGCCATCCTCTATTCTGTCAACTCAATCGCTGTTGATCCAGAATGCCATCCTCTGTTCTGTCAACTCAATCGCTGTTGATCCAGAATGCCATCCTCTGTTCTGTCAACTCAATCACTCCTATCTCATCTTTGTCGTTCAGTAGGCTTTAACTCATAATGACTCATCGACTTCACTGTAATTACACCACCATACATAGCAGATAGATTTACTTCACCGAACCCATCATGCCTGCCACAAAATGCTTCTGCATCAGGAAAAATACCAGCGCCGTCGGCAGCGTTGCGATGACAATCGCCAGCATGATCAGACCGTAATCCGGCGAATAACCCGATCCCAGATTGGATATGAGCAGCGGGATGGTCTTCTGCTCCGGCGATTGCAGTACGATGAGCGGCCACAAATAATTGTTCCAGCTCGACATGAATGTAATGATGCCCGCAGCAGCGTAGGTTGTTTTCATCGTAGGCATGAATATTTTTAAAAATATCCCCAGCTCGCTCAGCCCGTCAATGCGCCCGGCCTCCACCATATCCTTGGGAAACATCTTCGAATTTTGCCGGAAGAAAAAAATCAGAAACGCCGTCGTAATCGTCGGCAGCATGACCGAAGCCATCGTATCGATTCCGATCGCCGGAAGGTTGCCGGAAATGTTGGCAAACATCCGGTAAAGCGGGATCATCAGCGCTGCAAATGGAATCATCATCGATAACAGCAGGATGCTGAAGACGATATCCTTCGCCCGGCTGCGGAAAATTTCAAACCCGTACCCGGCCAGTGAGGCAATGACAATCGCCAAAATCGTTGTAAGCACGGATATTTTTGCGGAATTCCACAATGATGTCCATAGATCGGTCGATTCGGCCAGCTTCCGGAAATTGTCCAGCAAATGACTGCCGGGCAGCAGGCGGCCCTTCGTGACTTCAACCGATTTGTTTGTAGCGCTCACGATCATCCACAGGAAGGGAAAGATCGAGACGAACGCCGCGCTGACGAGAAAAGCGTAGGTGAATACACGCTTCAGCTTCCTCATTTTTTATCACCTGCCACTTTAAATTGAAGGATCGACAACAGAACAATGATGACCACGATGGAGTACGATACGGTTGCCGCATATCCGAAGTCCGCCGTGTACTTGAAGGACAGATTGTAAATATACTGCGAAATCGAGAGCGTCGCATTGCCGGGTCCGCCCTTCGTAATGTTCATGACTTCATCGAAGAGCTGCAGCGTACCGATCGTGGAGGTGATGGAGGTGAATAAAATGATCGGCTTCAGCATCGGAACCGTAATTTTCGTAAATTGCTTGAATGACGAGGCCCCATCGATCCGCGCGGCTTCATAGATAGAGCTGTCGATATTTTGCAGCGCTGATAAGTAAAAGATCATGTTATATCCCGTCCAGCGCCAGGTAATCGCAAAAATGATCGTAATCTTCGCCCAGAACGGATCGGTGATCCACTGAATCGGCTCCTGAATGATGGACAGCTTCATCAGCAGCGAATTCACCAGCCCGTCTGCCGCAAACAAATATTTGAACACGACGGAGTAAGCGACAAGCGAGGTAACGCATGGCAGGAAGATCGCCGTCCGGAAAAACCCGCGAAATTTCAGCTTGCTGTCGTTCAGCAGCACCGAAATGAACAACGCGAGAAGAATCATGATCGGAACCTGAATGATCAAATAAATGAACGTGTTCGATAAGGCCGTCAGAAATGTTTTGTCGGATAGAAGCCTTACGTAGTTGGACCCTCCCGTATAAGTCAAATTGCTCCCCGTTCCGGTCTTGAAGGACAGGATCAGCGCCTGAACCATCGGATAGAAGTAGAAGGTCGCGATCATAACCACGGCAATCAGGATGAAGCTCCACCCGGTTAAATTGCTTTTGGCGCGGATGCTAAGGCCTGTTCTGTCCGCTTTCATCGTTAGCAAGAGCCCCTTTCTGCCCGTAAGAAAAACGTCTTTCGACGTACTCTCCAAGGATGATAGGCCGCGTTTGGCGGTAGTTTTTCTCGCGATTATAGAATTGTTCAGCTCCGCTGAAAATTTATCATTTCTATAATCTTAAAATAACCCCGGGACGCTTCGCCTCAACATGTCTGGATGCAGCTCAGCGCCCAGGGGTTCTGGGTAATTGTTATGAAACGGGCGGATATCACGCCGCTTTATTTAACCTGAGCTTCTGCCTGTGCCTGTGCATCGCTTAACGCCTGATCGATGCCTTTGCCGTTCAAGTAATTTTGCATTTCGACGATTAGGATATCCTCGATCGCATAAGTGGAAATGCCGTAGTTCACTTTCGGAATTTCGGCCGTCCATGCTGCGAAATCATTGACGACCTGCTGGCCGCCGAAGAAATCGTCCGGCTTGGCATAAGCTTCACCGGAAGCGGCTGCCTTCAGCGTGCCGATCGCGCCGACGTTCGTCAGCAGGTTCTGGTACATCTCCACGTCCGATCCGAAGGTTTCGTCCAGGAAATCCGCAGCCGTCTCTGCACCTGGTATGTTCATGACGTACCAGGAGCTTCCCCCTAAGTTCGTCGCGTGCACGGAGTTCGGCGTTTGCGGGAGCTTAGGGATCGGCAGGATTGCCCACTGCCCGGCTTGAGAGGCTTCCGCCTTGACGGACGGCGTAATCCAGTTGCCCGTCGGTACCGTAGCGACATCTCCGTTGTTGATGTTAGCGATGAACTGGCTCCAGTCCGCATTCACCTTCACAACGTTCGCTTCCATCATTTCCTTGTACAACTCGAACGCTTCCTTCAACGCCGCATTGTCCGCCAAGTCAGGCGTTTTGCCGTCCTCCGCCAAATACCATGATCCGCCAGATTGAATCATCATGCGGATGATACCTAGGTCGTTCGGGTCCAGCGTAATGATGTCCTTGCCGGTTTTCTCCTTAACAACCTTGCCGATTTCGATATATTGCTTCCAATCGATATTTTTCAAATCGTCCAGGGTGTACCCTGCCTGCTCAATGTAGTCTTTGCGGACGTACATGCCCGTGACCCCGGAATCGAACGGTACGCCGTATTGCTTGCCGTTCAGGCTGGTTGGCCCGATTTTGTAATCCGCGAAATCCTCGGAACGCACCTTGCCGCTGAGATCATAGAATGCGTCCGGGTAGGATTGCAGGAAGCCCTGCGCCCGGTAATCCTCAATCAGTACGATGTTCGGCAGCCCTTTCGTCGTCCCGGAGTTCAGCCCCGTGTTCAGCTTCTGAATGATATCCGCTTGCGCGAATTCTACGATGTTGATTTTGGCGTCGGGATTCTTCTTGCTGTACGCTTCCTTCGCAATGTTCAGCGCGGCAATGTTAAACGCCGGGTCCCAGGCCCAAATGGTAATCTCCTCCGCCTTGCTCCCGGAATCGCCGCTGCCGCTATTGCCTCCGCTTGCCGCCGGCTCTTTGCCGCCTCCGACGGATGAACAGCCTGCCAGCAGCACCATGCAGCTTAGGAATAAAGCTAGTACCTTCTTCATCGTTTCAGCCCCTTTGATCGTAAATGAGTTCTCTTTCCCCTGCTTGCCTTTGATTTGCAAACGCTTACCGCAGGGTCTGAATTTATCGTAGCACCGGGCCAGAAAGCAGCGTTAGCAATTCCTTTAGTGGAATTTGTGATTATATCGTTTGGGTGAATACGCTTTCAATTGGAGTATGTTTATTCTTTGGATTTTGGTAATTTTTTTGGCTTCTTTGGCTTCTTTGGCTTCTTTTAATGGCTCACGTCCGTTTTAAATTGTTCAGCTCCAAGAATAAATGGATTTATCGTAGTTAGTTTCTGCGGCAAGGAGATAAAAATAGATTTAGATGGATTTCATGTCATTAGAAGGGGGGAAATTGCCAATGATGGCTGGATTTTTGATTTTAGGTGCGTAAAATCCATTTAATCCTCTGAAACATTCACTTAGGGCGATTTTAGTTACATGAATTCCATTTAGAATAATAACAGCTTGGTATAGGCATTAGGGTATGGCATTTTAACATTCGATGAAGACCAAAATATAAGGCAATTTGTAATTGAATTTAATTAATTACAATGAGCGGCAGCGTGATGTGTACACGGGTGCCCTCGCCGAGCTTGCTCGTAATCGTCACACCGTACTCCTCGCCATAAAGCAGCCGGATCCGGTCGTTGACGTTGGCCACGCCGATGCCTGAGAACAGCTTGCGTGAGCCTCTGGATTTTGCACCAGCCTGAGTACTGCCTGCCCCTGCACCAGCCGGGGCATTGCCAACCTTTGCATCAGCTGCCCCTATCTTAGCAGCCTCTACCTCTGTTGCCACTGTTTTGCCTGTCTCTGCCTCTGTTGCGCCAGTCTCTACCTCTGTTGCCACTGTATTGCTAGTCTCTGCCTCAACAACCATTGCCTCTGTTGCCCCTATCCCAGCAGCATCTGCCCCAACAGCCTCTGTTTTGCCAGCCTCTGTTTTGCCAGCCTCTGTCTTAGCAGCCTCGCAAGCCGGTCGCCCGGCTCTGCCCGTCGTCCAGTACTCCAGCTCAAACGCCGCCATATCCATGCCATCGCCGTTGTCGGCCACCTCGCAGACCAATTTGGGTCCCTCTTTTGCTACCAGCACATGGATCACGCCTTCCCCCTTCACATTGAAGGCATGGAAAAAGGCATTTTCCATAAACGGCTGGATCATCAGCTTCGGCACCTGGTAATGTGCGCAATCCGGCGCAACGTAATAGTTCACCCGGATCCGCTCCCCATAGCGGATATGGTTAATGAATACATAGGCTCTCAGATTCGCCAGCTCCTGCTCCACGGTAATCGTCTCGCTGACGTTGCTGATCGTATTTTGCAGCAGCGAAATAAGCGCATGGATCGTCTCCACCGCCTTGTCCTTGCTGTCCTGCTGAACGAGAAATTTGACCGAAGCTAACGTATTGTACAGAAAATGAGGGTTGATCTGCTGCTGCAAAGCGGCAAGCTCCGCCTTCCGCTGCCCCTTTTGTGTCTCCACGAGCTTGTCGACATATTCATGGATCTCGTCGAGCATATAGTTATAGGCCCGGCCCAGCTCGCGTATTTCGTACCCGCCCGAGACGTTGACATAGTTATGGAAATTCCGCCGGGTCACCTTCGACATTTGGCGGGCCAGCAGGGTGAGTGAGCGAGTCATTTTGCGGGAGATCAGAAAAACCACGGCCAGGGCAACCAGCACGATCGCCAGACAAATGAGGACGACGCTTCGCGTATTGACCATTTGGCCGAGCACCATCTGCTGGTCGATCATGTTGACCAGGTAGAAGTCGTAGGAAGGCAAGTACTGGGCCAGCATGAGCTGGTCTTTGCCCATGAGCTGCACTTTTTTGACATCTAGTCCCTGATCTTCGATCTCCTCGGCATAAGACAGCAGCGCGAAGTTTCTTCGCCCGGTCAGATCCGGCAAATTGCTCGTCATCACCATCCCGCTTTTGTCCATAATGACAACATCATTTCCTTCGCTTGTAAAGCTGGTGTAGAAGGGTTTGAAGTCATTCTCGTCAATGACGATATAGAGCATGCCGTATTCTTGGCCCGTCGTCCGTTCGAGCAGCACCTTGGTTGCCACGATGAACTGCCTTCCGGACGCATCGCGGTATATTTGATACATCAGCTTGTCCGGATACGCCTTTGCCTTGGCCGTAAGTCCGCTCTGCTGCAGTTCAAGAGCCGATGGTTTGGTTAAATTGACGTTGCCTGAGTAGCTCCGCCCGTTCTTCCCGACAATTGCGACCCCGACGGAATAGGCATCCACCATGGACTGCACCCGTTTCATTTGCTGGGTCATGTTGTAATAGGAATTCATCACACGTATAGATTGGGGCGCTTCGGCCTCCGTCAGAAAGGTCTTGAGCGTCCCGCTCTGCTGCGCTTGATTCGCCGCCAGCACGATCGAGTAGTGGAACGCCTCGAAATTGTTATGAATCTGATCAATGACTTTGGAATTCGAAATGCTGAACGTCTCCAGGAACAGCTGCTCCGTCATGCGCAGATTCGTCCACACGACGGACACCGTAATCGTCACAATGCAAATGACCATAACGACGAACAATTTAATAAATAATCCATGAAATTTCAGCCGCTCAAATCGTGCCCTCATCATAACTTCTTCACCACTCGTTCGGCATATTGTCTCCGGTATTGGGTCGGGGACAGCCCTATGCTCTTCTTGAACACTTTGCAAAAATAACTGTGATCGCCATATCCCACCCTGCTGCTGACTTCTGAGATCGGGATATCCCCCTTTCGAAGCAAATCGGCCGCCTTGTCGATCCTCACCCGGTTCAGGTGCTCCTTGAAGCCTTCATGATGATGTGCCGCAAAGAAGCTGGACAAATAAGACGGGTTAAAATGGAAATGCCTCGCCATCTCCGTAAGGCTGATCGGCTCCGCGTAATGCTCATCGATATAATCAAGCAGCAGCTTCATGCTGGGGTTTCCCTCCTGCAGTGCTTGCTGGGCGGCCAGCACGCAGTCCTCCGCCTGCCGGCGAAACTCCTTTAGCAGCGAAGTAATGCCGCTGACATGCTCCGCCTCATCAATAGCTTTGAAGTACGCGTATTTGGCTTCGTCCAGCGCCCTAACGTCCAGATTCAGACTGCCAAGCATATGTATAACGTTAAACAGAATGTTTCCGATCAATGACTTAAAACCAAACACCTCCGCTGTATAGGCCTTGGTATGCTGCGCGATGTACCGATCCAGCTCATTGAACCCCTCTTCCAGCTGCAGCCTGCGAATTTGCTCCATGAAGGCTTGAAGCGGAAACTCTTTCACCTCTTCCGGCTCCGGTAGTTCGCCTGGCATCAGCGCAGCATCCAGCGGCAAAAAGAAACGATACTGCAGCAGCTTTATCCAGACGTCCCGGTAAACCCCGCCGAGCTGATCCAATAGGGGAAAGGGGGCGCTGAGCACCCATAACAGCTCCCCTGCCTCTGACAAGGAAGCAGGATACAGCATCTTCAGCTTGGTTGGCAGCGCCTCCCGTCCCTCTTCGTCGACATTCAATACGTACACGCAAAGCCCGGGATGCCCGGCAATCGGACCGCATGGCAGCTTTGCCGCAGCCATTCGCGGAAATAGCGCTTTCAATTCATCCAGAACGGATGAATTCCCGCTGCTCCCCAGTACATAGAAATAAGGGTAAGGGAACCATTCCTCCACCTGTTCGCGATCCAGCTCTAATTCATATCCTGCAAGCAGCTTCTCCAACGTTTGCTGCATGGAAATCGATGCGGGATCTGCGTACTGACGCACGCCTCCGCTTGGAGCAGGCAGCTTCGCCGCTGTTTTACGCAGCACCTCGAGCAGCATTCCCGTCTCCAAATGCGGCTTCAGAATATAATCGGATACCCCGCTCTGGAAGGTCGAGCGCACATAGTCGAATTCGCTGAAGCTGCTCAGCACAATGACCTCGATCTCCGGCCAGTTATGTTTGATGAGCCGGGTCAGCTCCTCACCGTCCATGACCGGCATCACGATATCTGTCAATACGATATGCGGGCGCAGCGTCTCGATCAACTCCAGCGCTTCCTTGCCGTTCGATGCCTCGCCGACGATCTGAAAGCCGTCCTGCTCCCAGTTCAGTATATGCTTGATGCCCTGCCGCACCAGTATTTCATCATCCACAACGAGTATTCTGTACAGTTCGCGATTCCCCATTTCTAGTCTCTCCTTCAAGCAACGTCCAACGATGTGCTCCTGCTTCCTATACATGCGTTTACTCCCTATTCCCACCATTGCCTTCTATTCGTGCTCAGGCTCCCCTGTTCGTTCTCTTTCGTCGTTTTTGCGGCCTGCTTTCACCAGCTTACTTACTTACTTACTTACTTTATGCTTTCTTTACGCTTGCTTGCTTTCCGCTTGCTTGTTTGCTTGCTTGCAAGCTAATACTTGCGGCTGCTGATCTCCCGCTCCGCCGTCACTTCCGTAAACACGCTCTCCGGGGTAACGATCCGCTTGGGCAGGGTACGGCCTTCCATGATTTCATTCACCGCCTGCATCAGATTTGGGCCGAGCAGCGGGTTGCATTCGACCACACAGTTGATTTTGCCCTCGATTAGCTGCTCCAGCGCCTTGCGCGTCCCATCCACGGAGACGATAACGATATCCTTGCCCGGCTGCAGGCCGTATTCCTCCATCGCCTCGATGGCTCCAAGAGCCATATCATCATTATGCGAAAATAAAACGTCGATATCGCCGCCCAGTCGATGGAGCAGTGAACGCATCTTCTCCTTGCCCTGCTCGTGGGTGAAATCAGCATATTCACTTCCTAGAAATACAAACTTATCGGTACCCGTAATTGTATCATGGAATCCCCTGCTCCTGTCGATCGTCGGCGTCGAGCCCTCTGTCCCCTTCAGCTCCACGATCCCGATTGGTCCGGTGTTGGCCGCCATTTTATCCAGCACGTACTTCCCGGCCTTCTGCCCTTCCTCATATAGATCCGACCCGATCAATGTCACGTATTGCGAGGCGTCGGCTGTGTCCACTGCCCGGTCAAGGATGATGACTGGAATGCCCGCTTCTTGGATTTCCCCCAGAATGCCCTCCCAGCCAGATTGGACGACCGGAGCGATAGCGATGACATCGACCTTCTGCCGGATGAAGCTGCGGATCGCCTCAAATTGCTTGCTCTGCGACTGCTCGGCATTGTCGAAGATCAGCGTAATGCCCGCTTCCTTCGCCGCCTCCTTCACAGACTGGCTGTTGGCGTTACGCCAGTCGCTCTCCGAGCCAAGCTGCGAGAAGCCAAGCACGATCGGACGGGATGGCATGACGGTGCCTCCAAACTGACCCTCTCTATGAGACGGCATGATTTCGGCGGACGAAAGTCTTCCGTCTAATGATAAGCCTTCTCCAGGCACGGGGCCGCCTCTTGGAATCGCCACGTCCTCTGGTGTCATGCCTCCTGCAGACCTTCCGGCTTCGCCGATCCTATTCTCATGCCTATGCGAACCAGCCGTATCCTCATTCCCCATGCGGACCTCACCGCAGCCCAACGGAAGCACCACTAGGCAGACTGCCAAGATGAGCTTCAGCAGCCGCATAGCGAGAGGCTTCGAATCCTTGCGATCCTTTTTCACCGCTCAATCCCCCTTATCGCCTTTATATCTCCTTATTTTGCAAGTCTAACATGTTTTTCGTCCATTTACAGGCAAAAGAGGATATCCAAGGACAAGATGCCTTCCCCTTGAATATCCTTCAAATTAACAGCCTCTCCCCTCAGCTGCGCTCCGCCAGACGCCGCTCCCCGAGCAGCTTTTGCAGCAGAATGAACAGCAGCAGGAGCACGCCGATAACGATTCTCGTCCACCACGAGCTCAGCGTTCCCTCAAAGCTGATGATCGTCTGAATGACACCCTGAATCATCACGCCAAAAAAAGTGCCGAAGACAAAACCTACTCCGCCAGTGAGCAGCGTGCCGCCAATGACAACCGCCGCGATGACGTCGAGCTCCATGCCGCTCGCATGCAGACCGTACCCGGAGAGCATATAGAAGGTGAACACGACGCCGGCCAGTGAAGAGCACAAGCCGCTGAAGCCGTACACCATGATTTTCGTCCGGGCGACCGGCAGACCCATCAGCAGAGCTGATTGCTCATTGCCGCCGACGGCATACGTATTGCGGCCGAACCTCGTGTAGTGGGCCACGTAAATGCCAAGCGCGACGACCAGCAATGCGATAATGACGCTGATTGAAACGAAGGTGTTCCCCGGCAGCCTGATTTTCGTCTGAGCCATCGTGGTGTAGAAGGCATTATCGATTGTAATCGTATTAATGCTGATCACATAGCACAACCCTCTAGCCAAAAACATTCCCGCCAGCGTGGCGATGAACGGCTGGATGTTGAAATAATGGATCATCGCACCCAGCGTGGTTCCGAACAGGATGCCAAGCGACAGCACGAGCGGGATGACTATATACGGCGGCCAGCCCTGCTGCAGAAGACTCGCCGAAATCATCGTCGTTAGCGCAATCATCGAGCCGACGGACAGGTCGATCCCCCCTGACACGATAACAAAGGTCATCCCAACAGCAGCAATCAGCAGGAACGAATTGTCGATAAGCAAATTCATCAGCACCTGAAGGGAGAAAAATCCGGTATACCTGAACGATCCGGCAGCAAAGAGCAGGATAAACAGGCCAACCGTCACAAGCAGCGGAACATATTGGCGCTTAAGCATGAGGGTTCACCTCCCGGTTCGCCGGATAATTGCCGGCTTTTCCGCGCCCACCGCGTCCGCGGAGCAGCCCCCGGAATTTATCCGATTGGACCAGGCAGACGGCAAGCACGACGACCGCTTTGACGACAAGCGTAATTTCCGGCGGAACGCCCACCATATAAATCGTGGTCGTCAAGGTCTGGATAATCAGCGCGCCAATCAGCGTCCCCGTTAAATAGAACCGGCCGCCGTTCAGCGAAGTCCCGCCGATGACGACGGCCAGGATCGCATCCAGCTCATACCACAGTCCGGCATTATTCCCGTCGGCGCTGGACACATTGGAACTTAGAATAAGCCCGGCCATCCCCGCGCATAGGCCGCAGAACATATAGACGGCAAGCATGACCGTCCTTGAGCGGATTCCCGCCAGACGGCTCGCCGTCGGCTTGCAGCCGACCGATTCGATGAACAGGCCCAGCGCCGTTTTCCGCGTCAGCAGTGAAGCGGCCGCAAACATGACGGCCACGATAAAGATCGAAAAGGGCAGGGTGAACAATGAACCAGCACCGATATATTGATATTTCGGACTGAGCACGGTGATGATTTGCCCGTTCGTGATCAGTTGGGCGATCCCCCGGCCGGCGACCATCAGAATGAGCGTCGCAATGATCGGCTGAATGCCGAAGCCCGCCACTAGCAAGCCGTTCCACAGCCCGAGCAATGCAGACAATAGAAGGGCGCTCGCGACGGCTATCAGTATGGTCATAAGTGCATTCTGGTCGGCACTGCGGCTAATGCTGAGGCAGGCCATGGCTCCCGTAATGGCCACGACCGAGCCGACCGACAGGTCAATGCCGCTCGTCGCAATCACTAGTGTCATTCCTATGGCTACCAGGATCAGCGGCGAGCCGAAGTTGAGAATATCGATAAGGCTGCCGTACAGATGGCCGTCCCTCATTTTGATGGAGAAGAAATCCGGCGAATAAATGAGATTAAATAGCAGCAAACCGGCCAACACGCATAACGGCCAAAACAAACGATGCTTGATCATCTTTGCTCCCCCCCTGCTATCGCCTGCATAACTTCCGACTGTCTTGCTGCTCCGCCTTGTATTTCCTGCACCTTGCGGCGATCCCGCATAATGGCCACGCGATCGCTCACCCGCAGCACTTCCTCCAGCTCGGAGGATATGAACAGGACGGACATTCCCTTCTCCGCCAAAGTGACCACGAGCTTCTGGATTTCCGCTTTGGCCCCAACGTCGATGCCTCTTGTCGGTTCATCCAGAATCAACAGGCCAGGCTCTGTGAGCAGCCAGCGCGCCAGCAGCACCTTCTGCTGATTGCCACCGCTCAAGTGGCGGATAAGCTGCTCGGGTGCCGGAGGATTGATATTCAATAAGCGGATATACTCTTCGGCGATCTCATCCTGACGCTTGCGGGAAATTGCGCGGAACCAGCCCTTTGTCGCCTGAAGGGCGAGGATAATATTCTCCCTCACAGTCAAATCGTCGATAATGCCCTCCGTCTTTCGATTCTCCGAGCAAAAAGCGATCCCCAGGTCTATGGCTTGCCGCGGGCTGGACATCATTCCTCTGTACCCGCCTAGCTGGACATGACCTTCATCAGCGCGATCCGCACCGAACAGCAGCCTGGCGAGCTCCGTGCGTCCCGAGCCGAGCAGTCCTGCAATGCCTACAATCTCGCCTTTATGAATGCGAATATCAAACGGTTCAATCGAACCCCGCTTGCCAAGGCGGCTCGCCTCCAGCAGGATCTCAGCGCACCGCTCTGCCCCCTCGCCGGACTGCTTGGGCAGCTGCTCGAGCAGTGAAAGCTCCTTGCCGATCATTTTCGCTACCAGCTCTATACGGGGAAGATCCTGCGCCATGTATTCCCCAACAAATTCTCCATTACGGAGAATGGTTATTCGATCTGAAATTTCATACACCTGGTCCAGAAAATGCGTTACGAACAAAATCGCCAACCCTTCGCTTTTCAATTTGCGCATGATCTTGAACAGCTGGGCAACCTCGCTTTGATCAAGGCTCGAGGTCGGCTCATCCAGTATAAGCACCTGGGCCGAGACGCTTAAGGCCCGAGCGATGGCTATTAATTGTTGAACCGCTACCGAATAGGATTGAAGTGTTCGCGTGACATCAATATGCAAATGCAATCTGTCCTGCAAGAGCCGCTCCGCATTCCGGTTCATTTCCTTCCAGCGGATACGCCCCAAGCTACGGGGCTCATTACCAATATATATGTTCTCGGCAACCGACAGATTAGGACATAAATTCACTTCCTGGTACACCGTGCTAATCCCAGCTTGCTTGGCCTCCTGCGGGTTGTGAACCGCAATCGTCTGGCCGTTCATATCAACTCTGCCTGCATCGATGGTGTACACCCCCGTGAGCACCTTGATCAGCGTCGACTTGCCTGCGCCATTCTCGCCCATGAGCGCATGAACTTCTCCCGGGAATAACCGGAAGTTTACGCCGGACAATGCCTTGACGCCGGGGAACTGCTTATGGATGCCAGTCATTCGTAACATAGGTTCGTTCTCTATCATTTGCACAGTCCTCTCCCTTCCATAGTAAGCAGCTCCGGACGCTTGGCCAGGCCAATTGTCCGGAGCCCCATTTTTCCTTGCCATCCCCGTCAGTACTGGCGGTTCGGCAGCTCCCGCTTCGCATCCTCCGAGGTGAACACACCTTCTACCGTAACAATCCGTTTAGCCACATCCTTGCCGTCTACCACGTCGCGTACCGCATCCATCAATTGCGGGCCGAGCAGCGGATTGCACTCGACGATAAAGTTGATTTTGCCTTCGCTCGCTGCGACGAATCCGTCCTTTACGCCGTCAACGGTAATGATGATGATGTCCTCGCCGGGCTTCAGGCCTGCGGCCTCAATCGCCTGAATCGCGCCCAATCCCATATCGTCGTTGTGTGCGTACAGCACGTCGATCTTCTTATGCGCCTTCAGGAACGCCTGCATGACTTCCTTCCCTTTAGCCCGCGTGAAATCGCCCGTCTGGGAAGCGATCACCTTCAGCTTCGGATTGAATGCGATCTCCTCGGCAAAGCCCTTCTGCCGGTCGATGGCCGGTGCTGAACCCGTTGTACCCTGCAACTCTACGATGTTGATCTCTTCCTCGGTATCCTTGTATTGTTCGACCAGCCATTTGCCTGCGCTGCGCCCTTCCTCGACGAAATCGGAACCGATAAATGTTTCATATAGAGACGTATCTTTGGAATCCACCGCACGGTCCGTCAGAATCACCGGGATGCCAGCATCCTTCGCTTCCTTTAAAACGGTATCCCAGCCCGACTCAACGACCGGGGAGAAGGCGATCACATCCACCTTTTGCTGAATGAAGTTGCGGATCGCTTTAATCTGGTTCTCCTGCTTCTGCTGCGCATCGGAGAACTTGAGCTCGATTCCGGCCTCCTTCGCCGCATCCTGGATCGATTTCGTATTGGCCGTCCTCCATCCGCTCTCCGCCCCGACCTGCGAGAAGCCCAGTGTAATTTTCCGGTCGCTGGCATTCTCCTTGTTCACCGCCGGATCTTGGCCGGACTGGCTTACCGCTGGCTGCTGGGCATCCCCGCCGCCATTGCCGCTGCCATTTCCCCCAGCGCTTCCGCCGCCGCAAGCCGCGGACATCAGCAGCATCAGCGCGGCCGCAACTATAATTCCTGATTTCCTGAATACCTTCATTGTGTATCCTCCCCTTTTGCTCATCACCAATTTGAATGGCGTGACCCGATTATAAAACGCTTCCAAAACAGGAGGATATGGAGTTTCATCGCGGCTTGATGCGATTTTTTTTGCATTATTGGCGGCCGGCTCGCCTTTTGTTTGTTTTCTTGTCAAGATGGTTCAATTTTTTATTATCGATTGCGTTTTTATGGGGGATCATTCATAATTTAATTTACATTATTTATAAGGAAAGGGTCCGACTTCCGATGAAGCTGATCCACTCGTTCTCCTCCAGCCTGCGGGCGAAGCTGCTTGCTATGTTCGTACTCCTGACCGTCATACCGTTAATCGCCATCGGACTGATCTCTTACCAGAAATCGTATAATACAGTGTACGAGAACAGTAAGGCTGGCGCCGTGTTAATTGCTGAGCAGCTGGCTCAGGATTTAGAGATGCTGTTTACGGATACGGGCAAGCTGCTGGAGCTAGGCAAGCATCCGCGGGTGCTGCACTTCCTCTTCTCTCAGAACGACACCTATGAAGATGCCAAAGAAGTGCTTAAATTGATGGATTCATATCGGCAAACCTATAAATATGAAAGCGTTCTCAACATCTCGATGATCAATTTGTACGGCCGGGGAATCAGCGAGCGTCGCGGTGTCTTCCAGCTGGATAAAAATCCGCTGCGCAATCCCCACTTTACTTTTTTGCTGCATCATCCGGATACCGTGCTCTATGTTCCGCCGCCGGATGCCAATCCGCTAGACCGGCTGGACGGCTTCGCCGAGCCGCATGCCATTTCCATCATGGCTGCCGTGAAGCAGCGGATCACGCACGAAGTCATCGGCTTCATTGTGATCGATCTGGACGATGCCGTCGTCAAGCAGTTTTGCGACAATGTCACCATCGGCGAGACGGGATTCTTCTACGTCATTGATCAGAACGGGAGGCCGATCTTTACGCCCGCGCGTTCAAGCCGGGAAATCCAGCTCCCCGCGCAGGACAATTTAACGAGCCTAGCGGCCGGCTCCATGACGAGCTACGTAGATACATCTCGGGGCAGCCCTAAATTTATCTTTACCTCGGCTTCCAAGGCCACCGGCTGGAAAATCATCGGGCAAGTGCCGCTTCAGGAGATCGTGTCCGAGGCGAATTCCATCCGGCAGCTGATCATCATTAGCGTCATCTTAAGCATCGTGTTTGCGGTGTCGCTTCATTTTTTCATCTCATCCAGACTCACTAGACCTCTCCAATTGTTGAAAAATAAAATGCGGCTGGCTGCTTCCGGCTTCCTGGAATCGAAGGTCGCTCCTACAGGCAATGACGAAATCGCCGATCTCGGCCAAAGCTTCAACATTATGCTAAGCAAAATCAAGACACTGCTCGAGCAGAATATCCGGGAGCAGGAAGAAATGAAAAAGGCCGAGCTCCGGGCGCTGCAGGCGCAAATCAATCCGCATTTTCTGTATAACACGCTGGATTCGATTCTTTGGATGGCCGAGGCCGGCAAGACCGATAAAGTGATCCGCCTGGTCGAGTCACTCTCCCGTTTGTTCCGGATCAGTCTGAGCAAAGGTAAGGACTGGATCAGCCTGGAGAAGGAAATCGAGCATGTGCACAGTTACTTGATTATTCAACAAATGCGTTATCGCGATATTCTCGAATACGAGATCGCGGCAGAGCCGCATCTTCTCAGCGCTCCGACCTTGAAAATGCTGCTTCAGCCTATCGTGGAAAACGCGCTTTACCACGGAATCAAGAACAAGCGGGGCAAGGGCCTTATTCAGATTAGCGCCCGTGCCGCAGACGGCGGGGAGATGGAGCTCCGAGTTCAGGATAACGGCTGCGGAATGAACGCGTACAAGCTTGGACAGCTGCGCGCCAATTTGGCGAATCAACGGCTTCCGGCTGAAACCGGCGAGGAGGTCTCCGGCGGCTTCGGACTGCACAACGTACAGCAGCGAATCCGGCTGTATTACGGACAGCAGTACGGCGTTCAGGTCGACAGCAGTGAAGGAGAAGGTACGACCGTAACGATGCGAATTCCGATGAGGGGACGTGATTAAGCAATGAAGAAGGTATTTCTAGTCGATGACGAAATTCTGATCCGGGAGACGATCCGGGACTGCGTCCATTGGGAGCAGGAAGGCTTCCTCTACTGCGGCGATGCCTCGGACGGCGAGGTCGCGCTGCCGCTGATCGAGGAGCTTCATCCGGACATTCTGATCACCGACATTAAGATGCCTTTCATGAACGGCTTGGAGCTGTGCACTCTCGTCCGCCAGCGTATGCCGGATATCAAAATCATCATTCTGAGCGGACACGGCGAATTCGAGTACGCCCGGAGCGCCCTCAGCATCGGAATCGAGGAATACTGCCTGAAGCCGATCAGCTCTGCGGATTTGACCAGCCTGCTGCGGAGTGTCAGCCGAAAGATCGATAAGGAACGCAGCGAGCAGGCGCAGCTTGAACGTCTCCGGCGGAACGAGAGCATGGGCAGGGTGCAATCCCGGGCAAAGCTGCTGGACGATCTATGCAGCGGCTTCCTCACAACACCGGAGGCGCTGCATGCCGCGTCCCAGCTCGAGGTGCCCCTGGTCGCCCGTTATTATGCGGTCGTGGTGATGGATCTGCGCGAAGCCGATGACCCGGCAGGCGCACACGTGCCGGAGCAACAGACCGCCGGTGAAATGACCAGTGCCAGGACCCGTGCCGCTGAAGGCCTTGAGACAGGAACCAAAGAGGATGCGCCGGAGGGACTGTTCCTTGATGCTAGGCTCCTGCTCGGGCAGGCTGCAGAGCTAAGCACGGTGAATAGGCAACTAATGCAGCAAATCAGTGCCTGGGAGGAGGACACAGCTCTCCCCTTCCGCCAGAGCCGGACAAAGACCGGCTGGATTGTCAAAGGCGATACGGTCGATACCCTGAACGAGCGGATCGAGCCGTTCCGAAGGCTGCAAGAGAACGCGGCCGAACATGCCCGCAGCTGTGTCATGGCGGTCGGTATCGGCTCGATTCAGGATCGGCTGCAGGGCGTTCATCTGTCTTGTCTGGAAGCGGAGGAGGATATGCACTGGCAGCGGCTGTCCCGGCAGAACCGCCGAAATTTATGGGAGGCCACCCGCAGTACCTTGCACAGAAACATTTTTCTGGACCGGCAGGCCTTCATCGGATTTCTAAAGGTCGGCTCTCCCCCGGAAACGCCAGGCTTCATCAGGGATTTTGCAGCGGTGCTGCAGCCTATTGACTGGAACACCTCATTGATCGGTTACTACATTCTCAACGACATCACACTGGAAGTCATTCGCACGGCGGAGGAGCTGTACCGCCAGCCCGAGTCTCCTGACAGCTTCCTTCGGCCGTTTCAGAGCGACATTGAGTCAATCCGAGACTGGGAGGATGCGTGCGCTTATCTGACCCGGCTGGCAGAACAGTTCTGGCTCTGGCGCACCCGCTCCTCCGACCGCTACGCCCACCTGCTCGTCCAGGTCAAGGCGTACATTCAAGCCAACTATGACAAGGACCATATTTCTCTACAGGATGCGGCTGATTATGTGAATGTAAGCCCGAGCCATCTCAGTAAAATATTCAGCCAGGAAACGGGACAGACGTTCATCGAATTCCTGACCCAGACCCGGATTCGCAAAGCGATGGAGCTGCTGCACTCCACGCAGGCCAAAACGTATGAAATCGCCTTTCGGGTGGGTTATAGCGATCCGCATTATTTTTCTAATCTATTTAAGCGAACTACCGGGATGACCACGACGCAATTCCGCAGGAAGGGAACGCTCCCTGCAGCGTTGCACCGGGCAGAAGGAGCAGCAGATGAGAGCAGCCAGACAATTTCTTTATAGCCAGGTCCTGCCAGTCGCAATAATGCTGTTTAGCTGCTTGGTCTTTGCAGGCTGCCAATCTGCCGCGACTACGGAATCCAAATCACCGTCCATCAAAGTTGCTGCTGCGAGCGAAGATGAAGGGCCAAGCTATACCTTCGGCATCATATATCCGGTTGCGCATCTGTTTTATGAGGAGATTACCCGTTTGACGGAGGAGGCGGCAGCTCCTCATTCCATTCGGCTTATCGTGAAAGCGCCGGAAAGCTTCAGTGCCGACCAGCAGATCCATATGATGGAGACAATGATCCAGCAGCAGGTTGATGCCATCGCCATTGCTCCAATCGATGCGGCCGCCCTTGCTCCGGTCATTGACAGGGCGGTTGAGGCCGGAATTCCAGTCATTTGCTTCGAGTCGGACTCGCCGGGAAGCCGGCGGCTCTCTTTGATCGGTACGGATAACGTCAAGGCCGGGGAGCAAATGGGCCAAGTCATCCAGCAGCTGCACAACAACAAAGGTATGCTTCTCATTGAATCCGGCGTGAAGAGCATGAAAGTGAATCAGGAGCGTCTCGAAGGCTTGCTCCGGTATTTGCAGGATCACACGAATATTCAAGTGCTTGAAATCCGCTACCACGGAGGAAATAGCGACAAAGCTTTATCCGATTTGGAACAAATGATCGACGATCACCCGCATTTCGATTCGTTAGTGTCGATCGATTTGATCTCCAGCTCAACTTCTGTGCTCGTCTGGAAGGCCAAAGGCTTGAACCGGTTTGCACTCTCTTTCAACATGACCCCGGAAATGAAAGAAGCAATCCGCAACGGACAGATCACCTCCGTCATTTCCCAGCATGAACAGGACTGGGGGCATCTGCTCATCAAGCATCTGCTGCGGGCAGCCGAGGGCGAGCCTATTCCTCCCTTCGTCGACACCGATACCCAAGTTGTACAGAGCCTGTCATCGGAATGAAACATGGCTGTATTATAATCGGATAACAGAACTATTGTTTGGATGGATTGATGAATGAGAACTTGAATAGGGGCGTATTTATGACAAATAACTACAAAATAGCCATTATCGGCGGGACAGGAAAAGTAGGACGCCATATCGCCGCAGCTGCGCTGCGAAAAGGTTATCAGGTTCGCATGCTCGTAAGAAATCCCCGGAAACTGGACGGCCAAGATGACAGAATCGAAATTCTGCAGGGCAATGTGGAAAATAGAGATCATATACGACAGCTGCTCCAGGATTGTGATGTTGTGGTGAACGCTTTTGGCCAACCGCCAGGAGATGTGCCGCTTTATAGCTCCGTAACCAGCATAGTTCTCAAAGTAATGAACGAGCTGGAAATCAGCCGTTATATCGGTGTAACAGGAGGCTCTCTTACTTTGGAAGGAGACCGGAAGCGATTCACGAATAAAGTCGGTGCGCTGCTGTTCAGAATCTTTTTCCCAGCGATGATCAAAGACAAGCAGAAGGAAGCGGCCATCATCCAACAATACTGCAATATCGAATGGACGCTGATCCGGCTGCCGTTCGTCGTCGAGGGGGCAGAAAGCGGCGCCATCAAGGTAAATCTCACCGATATGCCCGGCCTCAAAATTTCCAATCAGGACATCGCCAGCTTTATCGTCCGCCAGGCGGCAGAGGCCAAGTACATTCACAAGGCCCCTTTTATTGCTACCTAGAGATAGTAAGCTGGGGAAATAGAAAGTCCCCGGATCGTTTTCACGAAATGGGGACTCAAGTACGGCTTCAAATCCGGGTTGGCTTCGATCTTTGATTTTGATTTCGATTTGGATTTTGAATTCAACTTTGATTTGGATTTGGATTCGAATTCAACTTCGATTTTGATCCGGATTTGGCATTAAGCCAATTGCAGCAATTCCTGGATGCTCGATTGGACAACATCGATAGAGTCCGTCGGCTCAAAACGGCGCACGACCCGGCCCTGCTGATCGACCAGAAATTTTGTAAAGTTCCATTTGATCGCATCGCCTACCAGCCATTCCGGCGCTTTGTCAGACACCATCAGCTTCAGCAGCTTCGCGTTAATATCACTTTCATCAAAACCTTGGAACGGGGCCGCCTTCTTCAAATAATCGAACAAAGGATGCGCCTCCTCTCCATTAACCTCCACCTTTGCAAAAATCGGAAATTTCACGCCATAATTGATCTGGCAGAAGGACTCCGCTTCTTCATTCGTACCTGGCTCCTGTTCCCCAAACTGATTGCATGGAAAACCGATGATCTCCAGCCCTTCGGCGTGAAATTGCTCGTAAACCTTCTGCACATCGTCAAACTGGGGCGTAAATTTGCATTTGCTAGCCGTATTCATGATCAGGATCGGCCGGCCCTCCAGTTTATACAATGGGAACCGCTCTCCATTCGTCTTAAGCACGTTGAAGTCATAGATTGTTGGCATGGATTTCTGTCACCTCATGATCGTATGTATTAAATTTCAACATATAATAGATTTGCGAGAAATGCAATAAAACTGCTACCCATAACCCCTATTCACTTTGACTGCTAATCCATTGAATAACCTCTTCCAGCTTGGTGAACAAATCCGGGTCTTCCTGTTGGGCAGCAGTACGTATATAGTCCATATCGATTTGATTCATCTGTGCGGATATTAAAAAAATAGCCCATTCTTCGCTCCGTTTATCATCCCAATAGAGCGCTGCCTTCAACCGATCAAGTACCAAATCTTCAATTCCTATTACATAGCAATAGCCTTCGGGGGTAGACAGTTTCACAATCTTATCTTTAGAGCCGGCCAAGGTATCGCTGGGGATTTCAATCGGTATATCCAATTCTTTGATGTAATAATGCCTGCGACCAGCAGTGCGCTCAAATCCAAGTAGTTCAAACAATTTACGCGCCAAATCATCACGAATCATAACCAAATCAACATCTGCTGTTTTGTAACTGCCCGAAGTATAAAATTCAACAGCATGCCCTCCTACAATTACCGCGGGATCGGCTCCAACCTCATCAAGTAAAGGAGTTATTATCCCCATGGCATAGAGCTCTTTCCACGACTGACGGTTTGGATCGGTTGCCAGCTCATTTAAGAGATTCCTTGCTTTAGCCAATGTCTGCAGAAATTCCGCGCTATCCCACACAGTAGACACACTTATCCCTCCAGCCGATTCAAAATAAAACCCACTCTCTCTCACTCTTGATTTGAATCTTTCCCTCTTCAAGACTCTTCAAAAAGCGATTTCGTATACTACGCATAAGAAGAACCTTTTCTATTTCCGACCGCGGTTTCTTAGATGACGTTGTTTGAATAAAACGCATTCTCTCAAGATTTGAAGGTCGTCTGGATACTTGTTTAATATCCATCTCTCTCATTGCCCTTCACTCCTTTGGTTGCAGTTTGGTGGCTTTCGTACCGATTAGCTTGTTAATATTTAAGTTATCTTATTGCCATCCAAAAAACAACTCAGTCCTTATTTACAAGATAGACTAAGCATGCCCCCGGGAATTGTGAGTTCCTGCTTTCACCAGTCTTTACGGACATGGGAGACCTTATTTGTAGAAAAAGAGGCAGATTCGTGTGTTTACGGACACAGGATCAGCTATTTGAACATTTTCACGCGTTTTTGCTGCTGTAATGGTGGAATAGCGGAACTAGGGTCCGATAGACTGTGAAATTTGCTGATTTGGGACAAATAGCGGAAACAGGGTCCGTTGGCGGTGGATTAAAGCCGTAGAGGTGGCCGAGTGTGCTACTTGCCGCGTGCGGGACGTGCCGAGCGTGCGATGTGCTTAGCGTGCATGTACGGCGTGCGAGACATGCCGATTATGCGACGTACCGCGTGCGTGATGTACCGAGTATGCGACGTACCGTGTGCGCGATGTACCGGCGTGCGAGACGTGCCGAGTGTACGATGTACCGCGTGCGCAGACATGCCGAGTGTGCTACGTGCCGCGTGCGATGTACCGGCGTGCGAGACGTGCCGAGTGTACGATGTACCGAGTGTGCGACGTGCCGAGTGTGCGACGTGCTGCCTGTGTAACTTGTGAACGTGTGTGAACAAGCAGTGTAGGTGCGGGGCATGTGGCGATGGGGTTGCTGCATTGGGTCATGCGAGGTATAGGCTCGCACAGCGTGCAGGCGCACAATGCAAAAAAGCCCCGCTCCTTCTCCCTGCAAGCGGGAGAGGAGCGGGGCCTGCTGCCGAGCCAGAACAGCCCTAGCCCGGCAGCAGCCAGACTAAGCCATCAGCTGCTGCAGCTTGTCCAGGCTCAGCTCGGCCGTCGAAGCGAGCAGCAGGTCGGCAGCGCCGAGCTGGGCGGCGCTTCCGATGCCGACGGCCTTCATGCCGGCGGCCCGGATGGCGGCAATGCCTACCTCGGCATCCTCGACGCCGAGGCAGTTCGCCGGATCTGCACCAAGCATTTCTGCGGCCAGCAGAAATATTTCCGGATCCGGCTTGCCTTTGCGGGCACTGCCAGGGTCAGCCACCGCCTGGAACCAGGAGCTGGCGCCTAGCCGCTCCAGGATAAACGGCGCATTGTGGCTGGCCGACGCCAATCCGACCGCGATTCCCTGCTCTTGCAGGCTAACGAGCAGCTCGCGGATGCCCGGCAGCAAGTCGTCAGGCGTGATATGCTCGATCATCCGCTTATAACTGTCGTTCTTCCGCTTTGCCAGTTCCGCCTTCTCTTCGGCAGTATAGCTCCGCTCGCTGTCCTCGAGCACGATCTCCAGCGACTCCATCCGGCTGACGCCCTTCAGGCGTTCGTTTTTAGCGCGGTCGAACGGAAGGCCTAGCTCCTCAGCCAGCTCCTTCCAGGCTAGATAATGGTATTCTGCCGTATCGGTAATCACGCCGTCAAGGTCGAAGATGACGGCCTCCAGTTTTTTCACAAATGGCATTCTCACTGGTTCTCCAGGCAGCAGGTTCACAGTATGTCCTTTATGCCTGATCTCCAAGCCCTTCAAGCCATCTATACCAACTATGGCATTTATACCATCTATACCATCTTTGCCATCTTTGCCATTCATGCTGCTTATGCTCCCCGGATCATTACCTTCCAGCAGTGTATATACAACGGCCTCGCGATCAACGAAAATATCAACCCGTTGGCCACGGTTCATTACCTTAAAGCGATAACTGTCCCACTGCGCCGGCAGCTTCGGATCAAAGCTGAGCACTCCATCATACGCGCGCATGCCGCCAAAGCCGTTTACGATCGACATCCAGGAACCCGCCATCGCCGCGGTATGCAGGCCATCCTTCGCATTGCGGTTCACATCGTCGAGATCCATGCGCACCGTGCGGTCGAAATAGGAATACGCGCTGGCCAAATCCCCGATTTCCGCGGAAATAATGCTGTGAATGCATGTGGACAGCGAGGAGTCGTGTGTTGTCAGCGGCTCGTAATAATTGAAGTTGCGGATTTTATCCGCCAGGGAGAACCGGTCTCCGAGCAGGAACATCGCGAGTACTAGATCGGCCTGCTTCAGCACCTGATGGCGGTAAATCACCAGCGGGTGATAATGCAGCAGCAGCGGATATTTATCTGCCGGTGTATTTTCGAAATCCCATTTTTTCTTCGTTAAAAAGGTATCGTCCTGCGCATAAATGCCCAGTTCTTCATCGAACGGAATAAACATCTTCTCCGCTGCGTTCAGCCATCCTTCAATTTCTTCCTCCGTCAGCCCGAGCTTCCGGCACAACTGGTCGTAATCCTGCGGATACGACTCCCGCAAAAGCGCTGCCGTCTCATAAGCATAGGTCAGCTGCTCCTGTACCATCAGGTTCGTGTAAGCATTGTTGTTGACGATCGCCGTGTATTCGTCCGGCCCGGTTACGGCATCGATGCAGAAGGCCCCCGCTCGCGCCGGGTTGTAATGGCCGAGGTCCGCCCAGAAACGGGACGTCTCAAACAAAATTTCGGCCCCTTTGGCAACAAGGAATTCGATATCCCCGGTCGCCTGTACATACTGCTTCATCCCGTAAGCGATATCCGCATTGATATGCGCCTGGGCTGTGCCCGCCGGGAAGTATGCCGAGTTCTCAGCGCCGTCGATAGTCCGCCACGGGTAGAGCGCTCCCTTTTGCGACATAACGGCTGCCCGATCCCGCGCCTTATCCAGCGTGTTATAGCGAAACTCCAGCAAAGACCTGCCGATTTCGGGCTGTGTATACGTGAAGAACGGTAAAATATACATTTCCGTATCCCAAAAATAGTGACCTTCATAGCCCTCGCCGGTAAGGCCCTTGGCCCCGATGTTCGTGACGCCATCGCGGCCTGCTGATTGCAGCAGGGCAAAGGCATTGAAGCGAATTCCCTGCTGCAGCGCCACGTCGCCGTTGATCTCCACGTCGGCCCGCTGCCAGAAGCGCTCCAAATAAGCGCGCTGCTCTTCAGCCAGCAGCTCAAAGCCGCTGTCGCTCGCCTGCCGCAGCACTTCGCTGCTGCGGCGGACCAGCTCCTCCTCGGCATAATCCCGGGTCGTATGATACGAGATGTATTTGGTCAGCCGCGCGGTCTCGCCGCCTTTGAGCTGCAGATTGTATTTCGCCGACATCCGCAGCTCGTTCTGCTGCACCGACATTTCGTATCCCCAAGGGGCTTCGATGCGATGGCTGATCGCGGTGAGCAGGGCAAATTTCGTATAACGGGTACGATGCCTCATCCATAACATCGCTTTCTCATGCCCGGTCTCTTCGAGCAGCAAATTCGGCTCAGTGCGTGCTCCGCCAAGACGGGGATCGTCCGTCGCTTCCGGCTCGGCGATTTTGCCGTCCATCGCGGAAATCAGCGCGACGCTGCCCTCAAAATTCAGCGCCGTCACCTCATATTGAATCGCCGCCAAATGCTTGTGCTGCAAAGCGACCATCCGCTGAACCCGGATCAACACGCGATGTCCCGCCGGCGACTCCCACTCTACCTCGCGTTGCAAGATCCCCTTCTGCATATTCAGTTGCCGTTTGGAGCTATGCACCTTACCCGAGTGGAAATGAAACGGATGCCCCTCGACTCTCAGCTCGATCAACTGTGCGTTCGGAACATTGAGCATGGACTGGTTGCGCGACGGGTACCCGTAAGCCCCCTCCGGGTAGATAATCGGCTCGGAATCGTAGAAGCCGTTTAAGTAATTGCCGACGACCGATGTTCCCGTCTTGCCGTAATATCCTTCCTCAAAATTGCCGCGCATGCCGATATATCCGTTGCCTAGAGCAAATATGCTCTCATTTCTCTGATTGTTCTCTTCATCATAGGACTGTTCAGTAACGTACCATTCCTCATAAGGGTACAGTGCCTTCGGATGCTCATATGGCTTCATTTTCATCTCTGCCAGGCCCTCCAATTCCGTAATCATTCTCTTGTTGATTGTTGCAAGCAGGGACTAGCCCTTGACCGATCCGCCCATGAGTCCTTTGACGAAGTATTTCTGCAGCAGGAAGAAAATCGTCAGCGGCATCAGCATCGAAATGAATGCGGCCGAGGTCAGCAAATGCCAGTCATTGCCCCGTGAGCCAACGAGATCGGCAATCTTCATGGACATAACCTGCACGTTCGGCTGATTACCGATGAAAATGAGCGATACAAGGTAATCGTTCCAAACCCATAGGAACTGGAAGATCGCAATCGAAGCCAATGCCGGCACGGACAGCGGCAAAATCAACCGGCTGAAAATCGTAAAATGACTCGCGCCGTCAATAAACGCCGACTCGAACAAATCTTTAGGCAGCTGGCTGATGAAGTTATACATAAAGTACGTCACAAGCGGCAGACCAAACGCGGTATGCGCTAGCCAAATACCCAGGTAGCTGCCATTTAGGCCAAGCGCCGTGTAATCCTTCAAGATCGGAATAAGCGCAACCTGAATTGGAATAACGAGCATGGCGATAATGACGACAAATAACGTTTTACGGCCCGGGAATCGCAGCCAAGCAAAGGCGTATGCCGCGAACGAAGCGATCAGCACCGGAATAACCGTCGCCGGAACGGCGATGGTCAGCGTGTTCCAGAACGCCTGGGACAAGCCGGTTCCTTTTTGCACCGTTTCGCTGCCGTCCCCGAGCTTCAGCTTATATTCCTTCCCGGATAGGACGTTTTTGTAGTTGTCCAGCGTAAAATTAGGCTTCACTTCCCAGCCGCGCTCCTGCACATTGATCGTGCGGGCTCTGCGATTTTCCCATATCAAGCGGTGGTCGCCTTCGCTCACCCCAGCCTTCAGCTGGTCATCGCTGTAGGTTTTGCCATTGACCTCGATCGGCTCGCGCAAATCGACGTCCTTGGACAGCTGCAACGTTTCCCCGGCCTTCCATTCCTGGTGCGGGAATACCTTCCACCAGCCGGTCTGCAGAATATCCGCTGCAGGCCTGAATGAGGAGATAAACAATCCCAGCGTTGGGAGCAGCCAGATGAAGCAGATGATGCCGAGCACGACGTTGACTACGGTCTTGTTTCCTTTTCTCTTTTTACGGCCGACCATTTAGAATCCCCCCTGCTTGCGGAACTGGCGCAAATTGATAATGATTACAGGCAAGACCGCGATCAGCAGCACGATAGCCAGCGTGGAGCCGTAACCGAAGTTGCGGTACATGAAAAACTGCCGGTAGAACTGCGTCGCAACAACCTCTGTATCGTATTGACCTCCCGTCATCACCATGACGACGTCAAATATTTTCAAAGTGAATACAATAATGGTCGTGGTGACCGTCAAAATCGTCGTAGAGATATATGGAATCATAATGCCGAAGAAAATCTTTACTTCACCCGCGCCGTCCACGCGCGCCGCCTCCAAAATATCCTCAGGGACGCCCTTGATCGCAGCGGAGAAAATAACCATCGCAAATCCCGTTTGCATCCAAATCAGTATCATAATCAGGAAAAAGTTATTCCATGGCTGGAGCATACTTGTCCAGGCCTGCGGCTCACCGCCAAAAAATGTAACGACTGCGTTCAGTATCCCAATTTGTTCATCACCAGGCTGATAATAGTAAACGAACTTCCAAATGACGCCGGCGGCCACAAAGGATATCGCCATCGGCATGAAAATGATCGACTTGGCGATCTTCTCGTAGCTGCTGCGGTCAGCCAGAATCGCAATCAGCAGACCCAAGCTTACGCAGGCCAGCGTCCCGACGAACACCCACAGCAGGTTGTTGCGCAGCGCCGTCGCAAGCAGGCGGTCGGTAAAAATAGCCGCATAGTTGGCCAGACCAACGAACTTATCCGAGGAAGCATTGAAGAAGCTTAGGTAAAGCGTCCGCAATGCAGGCAGAATAAGCAGCCAGCCCAGAACGAGGGTTGCCGGACCGACGAAGATAAAGGGCAGAACTTTCCGCCGGACTTGCTCCGGGTACTGCTCCACTGCCCAGTTAAACGTATAATAAATGAGATAGACGCCGAAGACTCCCCATAACACGGCAAATACGGCCGTCAGCAGCGGATTAAGCGTCGAATCGCGGAAAAACATAAATATGGAACCGTGTACGGCGATATTGGCCAATAGTACAAGCAAGGAAAAGAGCACGGCTTTCATGCTAATTCTTGGTTTTGCTTGAGCACTCATAATAGCTCCCCCTATAAGTTTTGCGAAGCAAAACTAACTTCGTAAGCATACGCTTGTTTTGCGGAGCAAAACTGTCTTCGTAAGCCTTGAATTACTTCGTGATCAAAAGTGTCAACTTTTCAGCACCGAAGCCTAAGCTTTCGATGCACGTTTTTTCAAAACGTTTTAGGTTGCACGAACCCTGTTGCCTTTGCTTCCGATGTGAGTTTTGCTTTGCAAAACTTTTAAGAGGAGCGGAGTGTAGGGGAAGCCTACATGAGCACCTACAATGTTTCCAAAGGAAACATACTACGGAAGCATAAGCTCTTCAAGGGTGAGTGCAAGATTCGATGCCGATTAGCACCCTAAATTACTTCGTGATCAAAAGTTGATTAGACAAGAAAAGAGGAGCAGCTAGCAAACGAACCACAGTGCTCCTCTTTATCAGTTAACAACGTGTGAAAAATGATGATAATTGCAGATTAGTTATCCCACCCGGACTGAATTTGCTTCAATGCATCATCCAAGGAAGCCGTACCGCTCACGTAGTCGGTCATGCCTTTCCAGAACGTACCTGCACCAACTTTACCAGGCATCAGGTCAGATCCGTCGAAGCGGAGCGTAGATGCATCTTGTACGAGCTGCGCCATGCGGCGGTCGGATTCAGAACTGTACCAGTCGAGAGATGCGTCGTTCATTGGCGCGATTACACCGCCGGATTGAACCCAAGTTTTGATGGATTCGCCCGTCGTGAAGAATTCCAAGACCGCGCGAACTTCCGGACGATCGTTGAACATCGCGTAAATGTCGCCCGCTACAAGCACTGGCTTGCCATATTCTTCATCAATGGATGGCAGGTAGAACCAGTCGTAGTCTTCATCCACCTTAGCCGTTTCCGGGAAGAAGCTGGTGATGAAGTTGCCTTGACGGTGGAACCAGGCTTTTGGAGGATCCGTGAACATTGGACCCGGAGCGTCACCGAATGCCGTAGTTACGATCGATTTCGTACCGCCGTATACATAATCTTTATTCATCCAAATGTCAGACATGATTTCTACAGCACGCTTCACTTCAGGAGATGTGAACGGAAGCTCGCCGTTTACCCATTTGTCGTAATTCTCTGGAGTTGTAGTGCGGAGCATGATGTCCTCCACCCAGTCCGTAGCCGTCCAGCCTGTGGCTGCACCGCTCTCGATACCGATGCTCCAAGCAGGGTCGCCGTCTTTGGCAATTTGCTCGGTCAAGGCCATCAGCTCATCCCATGTCTCAGGAATTTCATAACCTGCTTCTTCAAACTGTTTCTTCGGATACCACACCAAGCTCTTCACGTTGCTGCGGTTCCAGATCCCGGCCAGAATTTTGCCGTCTTTGCCGTCCATCGTCCCCATGTCGAGCCAGCTTTGGTTATAGTTAGCTTTCAATTTGTCCTGGTCAAGAATGTTTGTTAAGTCGATGACTTTACCCGTTTTTGCGATAGAAGCCAGCAGACCCGGCTGCGGGAAGTCAGCGATATCCGGAGCATTTCCGCCGTCTACGCGGATGTTGATCGTCGCTTCGAATTCTTTGGAGCCTTCATATTGAATGTCTATGCCGGTTTTCTCCTCGAACTCTTTAATGCTGTTCTCGAACTTCACTTGGTCAGCATCCACGAACGGACCAAACATCGATACCTTCGTCCCTTTGTACTCACCCTTCAGTGCAAGCTCCAGCGGAGACAGATTCTCGTTGCTGCTGCCTTCGTTTGCCGCTCCCTGGTTGTTGCCTCCGGTCTGATTATTCGCTGGCGGCTCATTTTTCGCCGTATTGCCGCCTCCACCACAGGCGCTCAGCACCATCGTGAATGACAGCAATAGTACGAGAAGCAATGACATTTTGCGTCCTACAGCATTCTTCATTTTATGAACATCCCCTTTAGTTTAGTAAAACTTGCGTCCCTGGTTGCAGGTCTTCTTGCTAGATTCTTGTTTTTTCTTGTTTTTTCTTGTTTTTTCTTGTTTGCTTCTTGCTCGCTTTATGCCCGCTAAACGGATCATTCTATTCCAGGATCACCCCCTTAAAGAGCTTCAAATTTCGTTTCTTATGCTAAGCATATCATGATCTACATGGGTTCATAGGTTTACATTCCTCTGATTGCCCATTCAAATTTTTACGAAATCCTTGGATCTGAGCCCAATTCTGAAAAGCTTTTCAAAATCGGGAGAAAAATAAGTAAAACTTACTTTTCTCTGCAGGAATTTCGTACAATAAGCCGATGGGTCATTTTTTCTCGTAAAATGTCGTTGCTTCCCGTCGTAACCAGTTCATGCACCTTCTCCGCCGCGCGATAGCCCAACTCGTAGATCGGCTGCGCAATCGTTGTCAGCTTCGGAATATACATGCTTGCTACCCGCAGGTCATCGAAGCCTATAACGGATACTTGATCTGGAACGCTGATGTTCCGATCGTTCAAATAAGAAATCGCCCCCATAGCGAACTCGTCAGCTACGCAGAAGAGCGCGGTGATACTTGGGTGCTCAGTGAACAACTCGTCGGCCGCCTCATACGCATGCTCGAAACGGTGATTCGCATATTTGACCTTCTCGATGTTATGCTCCAGCCTGCATTCGGTAAGCGCTTGCACAAAACCTTCGAAACGGGGCGGTCCAGATATGGAATTATCATGGTTGAAGCCGATCATGCCGATGTCCGTGTGGCCTAGCCCGATCAAGTATTTGACCGCATCATATGCCGCGGCCTTATCGTCAATCTCCACGCTCGGAATGTCATATTCATAGGAGTGGGAGGAGACAAGTACAAACGGGATCCGGCTTCCGGCCAGCTTCTCGTAATACTCCGGAAAAATAATGTCACTGGCAAAAACGATGCCATCCACCTGCTTCTCATGAAACGCGTCGATGTAGGACAGCAGGCGATCCTTGTCGCGGTCTGTATTGCAAATCATGAGACTGTAGCCGAGCTTGATGCAAGCATCCTGCACTCCCCGAATGATGCCGGAATAGTAAATGTTCTCGATATCAGGGATCAGCAGGCCCAGCGTAAATGACTTTTTGTAAATCAGGCCCCGTGCAAAAGAGTTCGGCTGATACCGCAGCTCCTCGATCGCATCCAATACGCGCCTTCGTTTACTCTCAATCACGGTATCTGGTGTGTTCATAACACGGGATACCGTGCTGATGGATACACCAGCTATCTTGGCAACATCCCGAATTGTAGGTTTCATCTTCGTCTACTTCCTTTTTTGAAAAGCTTTTCAAGGCCATTATAGCAAGCCCTTTTTGTTTTGACAAGAACTTTTTGAAGCGCTTTCAAAAGGGGTGTAGAACCGCTATCTGGTTTGTATTATGTTGAAGGATTGTCCATTAGCATCTGACCAGCTAAATAAATAAATAAATAAATAAATAAATAAATAAATAAATAAATAAATAAATAACAAGCTCCCTATTTATCGTGTGAACTCGTTATTTATTTAGCTAGTTGATTGTACATGTTACTAGTGTTGTATACTATGCTTCTGTACATTAAGATACATTTACAATGACGTTCACTAAATGGATTCAATGTATCTAATTATGCTCTAAACGAATGTTTCAGGTGATTAGACGGATTTGATGTACTTAAAATCAAGAACCCAAGCCATGATTGGCCATTTCCCTTCTTTTAATGACATGAAATCCATTTAAATTTACTTTCCTTCTTTTTCAATAGAAATTAACTACTATAAATCCATTTATTAGTTGCCGTTCATTCTAGGTGAACCTATGCTTCAATCTCAGCTACAACCCATGTATAATTCACTAACCAATCAGGCTTCTCCGGTCAACCAATCGGCCCGCTCGAACAGTTCATTAGAACCCCAATAGAACAAGGTCATGAGGATTGTATTCCTTTTCCAGCGGACGCAAATTAAATCTAACAAAAAACACCTTAAATGGCAAAAGCAGCTTCGTTTCATCGTTTACTGGGGGGCTGGCTCATTTTTTTTTCTGCAGATTGCAACTGCAGCATTGTAAGTTGTTTATATAAAATCGATGACCAAACCGATCAGGTTAACCGTTCGAGAAGCATCAAGCAGCCAGCGCTATTCTGCTGGCGCGGAACTTGGTGATTCAGATATACTCACAAAGAGGAGAGCCTCCTTTTATTCTTTCGTATGACCTCATGTCAGTCATCTTTCAGCATGATTTATCCAAGCTTCTCTACGGCTAATCTGCCACTGCTCCTCGTCCTCGTTATAAATAATGGTGTATACCCAGTAACCTAGCTCTTCAATAATCTCGTCCTGTACTGGATATTTCACAGCAAAATTCTCTTTCACATACAGCTTGTTCTCGATATAATCGGGGGCTACCATTTCAAAATCTTCAAACTCCCATGAAATAAAGGTATGTACCGCCCCTCGTGTATACTGATCTGCTACATATTCCTGCTGTTCACGATAGAACTCACTGTCCTTAACGAGATATTTTGCCACTATAGAGAAATCACTCTCGTTAATCGCTTCTTCTATTGCGGATTGATAAGCATCCAAAAGCATTTCTGGGTAATAGCTATCATCTTTAGCAGCACCATACAGTATATCTAGTTCTTCATCACTTAAATCAGTATCATTTCTATTTAAAGTGTCTTCAACCGATTCCTGTTGGTCAAAGTTCTGTTGAGTCTCCACGCTAATATTGGAACTCGTATCTTTTATTTTAAGCTCTTCACTATCCACTTCCTTACTCCGCTCTTCCGTTTTCGGCATGGAAGTATTCATTTCACTCCGAAAACATCCAGTACACATACTGATAATGAATAATATTATTGCAAGATATCGAATTCTTAAAATCATTTATCCCCCTATATTTACCTAGTTAGTTTCAATTTCTTGCTTTTTCGTACTGGCTTTTGCTGTTTCCTCATCTTTTCGATAGCGTGCCGCCGCCTCTGTGAGTACCTTCGCTTTGTCTCGAAGACCCACCGAAATGGCTTCTGCTTGCTTCTGAATTTCCCGAATCAGGCGTTCTATCTCATTCAATTCATTCCTGCCATACAACTCAGGATATTGGCTCTACGTCTCGCGGACAAGCTGGGATATGGATTGATAGACATTCCACTCCTCTCTTTCAACGAATTCACCGAACGTTTGGTTTGCGAGATAACTCATCTATTTTATTAGGATCAACCTTTATACTCATCCATACTATTTAAATGGAATTGTTAAAAATATTGAAAAGTCCCTGGTAAGGTAATGCATGATGTGACACATCTTGTGTCCTTATGCCCTTTCCTTTTTGTCGTATATCACAACGGTTACGATTGAAACAAAAACAATCACAATATTTGCGGCAATGGTTCTAGCCCAAGTCGTAGGCAGGATGCCAAAGGCGTAGGTTGCCGCATTGAACATGGTGTGGCATAATACGCACATAAACACATGGCCTTTGCCTGATATTTTGTAGATTGCTCCGTATAAAAACCGAAACGCAATGATTTGAACTGCAAACATCCCAAAGCCAATAAGGCCCTCATATTGACCTGTCCCTGGAATAAAGAAGAGAGGGATGTGCCACAAAAGCCAAATGATTCCAACATATATAGAAGATAAAACAAAACCATATTTTTTGTTAAGCCCGGGCTGCAATATATACGTCCAGCCAGCTTCCTCCAAGCCACCGATAATAAGATTGCCAGGCAAGGCAAGGAAGAACATATATAATGGAAGTACCATTTCGGTGCGGCCTGAAACTGCAATATGTATGAAAAAATACAGCGCAAGAACTGCAACAACGAACAAATAAAGACATATGTTGTTTTTGGCGTAAAAAACAGTTTTCAACCATTCCTTAAAATCTGCTATTTTATTATTTTTCTTCAGAACGATAAATGAAGAAATAGCGGGCGACAAAATATAGATTGCAAAAGGAATATTCATCCCTAAGTTCCGTAACGATTCTTGAACCGAAGATTGAACCGAATATCCCAATTGGCCAAGGGCAATCAAAGCACCTGACATAAGAAAAGCTATGCAAAATGTCAGCATTGTAAATTGTACTATGATTTTTTTGTCATTCACGATTTCTTCACCTCACGTTTTGAAGTATATATTAAATTGTAATGGATGGACGTTATTTTTATCACCAAATGGCAAGGAATGGGCTAACAGATTCAATGACAATAAGGTCACCTCCCGTTCCATAATCGCTAGTTTCATTAAAGCACAAATGGCGATGGATGGCCCGTTTTTTTACAACTATGAAACAACAAGGCTTTCAGCAACAAACGACGGGGAGATGAAGCTCAAAAACCGTCAGGGAAATATCCCTGACGGTGCATGTGCAGCTGCTTATTCACTACCCTAAAGCTAAATCTCTATTACTCCAGATTGGCATGCCGGGCGAACATATCGGCATCGGTTTGACCGGTCTCCCGCTTCAAATCAATAATGATGCTGTCATAGATCAGCCAGCTTAGCTGCTCGAAGGAAGAACCCTTGGTCTGAATGGACGTCTCTTTGCCTGCTTCCTTCTCTACCTTGGAGGTGACGCCGGGAATTTTGATGTAGGCCGAAGCAATGGAACCGATAGTATTCGCTGGGAAAATCGTTAAGGTAGCCAGCATTGCCCCCTGATCGAGCGCCTTTTGCGCCATCACCTTCAAGCTTCCCGTCTCGCCGGAGCCCGAGCCGATGATCAGCAGATCGCCCTGCTGAATGGACGGTGTTGTCGGTTCTCCAACAAAATATGCGCTGTATCCCAAATGCATTAGACGATTGGCAAATCCCCTGGCGGCGAAGCCGGAACGGCCCGCTCCCGCCACGAACACCCGCTCGGCCTTGACGATCAGGTCCTTGACCGCTTCAACCTCTCCGCCGTCGACCAGCTTCGCGTCCTCCGCAAGCTCTTCCAGTATCGCCAGCAAGTTACTGCAAGGTTTCATTACTGTTCTCCCCCTTCAAGCTCTCCGCTCCATCGCTTCTTTAATCAGCCGTGCTTCTTTGACCGGGTCCTCTGCATGGGTGATTCCCGTTCCTACGATAATGATGTCGGGATCAAGCGCAACATATTTGTCGATCGTGCTGCTGTTAATGCCGCCGGCAACAGCGATTTGGGCCGACTTGGCATGTGCCTTCATCACCTTCAGATCGTCAATCGGCTGTCTGCCGGCCGCCTGCTGATCGGCGCCCGTATGGACGGCCAAGACATGAACACCTAGTTCCTCCAGCTCCCGGATCTTGTCCGGCAAATTGTCCACGCAGATCATATCGACCACCAGTTGTTTGCCGAACTCGTGCGCCGCCTTCAGGCAGGCTTTGATCGTCAGCGCGTCGGTGACCCCAAGCGCCGTCACGTATTCGGCCCCGGCATCAAAGGCCAGCTTGGATTCAAAGAAGCCACCGTCCATAATTTTTTCATCGGACAAAATTTCCTTGTCTGGAAAGCGCTCCTTGAACGCTCTTACCGCGTTCATGCCTTCGGCGATCACGAATGGGGTGCCAATTTCTATAATATCAACATAGTCTTTCACCTTTTCGGCAAACTCCAACGCTTCCTCCAGTTTCATTTCATCCAAAGCCAGTTGCAGTTTCATCTTTCCTGTCTCCTCTCCATAAGTCAGTATTTGACGGCTGGGCATTGTCCCGGATAGTCCAAGAGCTCCTTCAATTCTTCGTCTAGGCGCACGATCGTCAGTGACACGCCATTCATATCCAAGGACGTAACGTAATTCCCGATATACGTGCGATCGATCCGGTGGCCCTGTCCTGCCAATATCTCTGCCACTTTGTCATAAAGCACATACAGTTCCATTAGCGGCGTCGCGCCCAAACCGGAGAGCATAACGGCCAAGTTCTCCGATTCGCTGAAGTCAAAATCTTGCAGGATGGCTTCGGTCATTTCTGCGGCGATTTCATTTGCCGTCCCCAACTGCTCCACCCGAATTCCCGGCTCGCCGTGATGGCCGATTCCGAACTCCATCTTCCCTTCCTCAATGGAGAAATTGGGCGAGCCAACCGCCGGAATCGTGCAGGAGCCAAGCCCTACACAAATACTTCGAGTGTTGTCGACGGCTTTTTGCGCAGAAGCGATCACTTCATCCAGCGATCCGCCCATCGCCGCCCGCGCCCCTCCAGCCTTCCACATGAACAGGCCTCCGGCTATGCCGTGTCGTTTTTCCCGGGTTTCCGGCGGCGATGAAGCCATATCATCCGTTGCGGTCACATACTTTACGGTAATCCCCTCGTCTTCCGCGAGCTGCACTGCCATCTTGACGTTCATGTTGTCACCGGCATAATTGCCGAACAAGCAGGCGACCCCTTTGCCGGAATCGGCCTCGACCATCGCATCCAAAAACGACTGGGCCGGCGGAGAAGCAAAAACTTCGCCAATCGCGGCTGCATCCACCAGCCCTTCCCCGACATAACCGAGAAAAGCCGGCTCATGTCCGCTGCCGCCACCCGCAACAATGCCTACCTTCCCCTCTACCGGCGCTTGAACCCTTTTCACCACACGATCATTGCGGTCTGACAGTGTAACCGTATCACCATGGGCTTTGACATACCCTTTTAGCATATCGTCCACAATAAAATCAGGATTGTTCACAAATCGCTGCATTTGACACCCTCCTTAACCGGCTTTGGCCAGCCGGAGAGAAGCCTCGGCCATTGCCTCCAGAATGATATAACAGGAAGTCGCTCCCGCGTCCTGATGTCCGATTGCGCGGTCTCCGAGACGGCTGCCGCGGCCAACTTTGGCCGCCATCGCCTTCGTCCCTTCGAGCCCCTCCTTCGCCGCGGCCAGCATATGACTGAGGCAAGCCTCCAAATTGCCGCCTCTGACCGCGGCTTCCTCGTAAGCCTTCACCGCAGGATCCAGCACATCGATCAACGTTTTGTCCCCTACCGAAGCGCTTGTTAAAAGAGCGGTCTGCTCATATGCTTTCTTCAGCATGTTCAGCATGACCGTCGCGTTAATAACGGTCTCCGCTTTGGACGCCGCAGCCAACCCTATAAAAAAGCTGCCATACAAGGGGCCCATCGAACCTCCGATTTTGCCGACCAGCACTTTGCCGATCGTAAGAAAACCTTCGCTCATATCAGCGTCACGCATGCTTAACTCCTCGCCTGCGATGAAGAAGCCCTTGCTCATGTTGATGCCATGATCGCCGTCCCCTAATGCAGCATCTATTTGACTCAAATAATCCCGATTGGCGCAGACAGCCTCAATAATCGCCGTTACGACTGCACTGCCCTTTAGGTTCGTAAATTCCATATTCGCTCATCCCTTCTCATGCTGCTGTTTTATCCGGGACAGCTCTTCATAATGCTGCAAAATTGCCCCATACAAACGAGTCTCCGCCGGAATCCCGGTAAAATTCGTTATCGCCGTACCGATGCCATGCTCGGCTATAAACAGCCGCAATTGTTCACATTGGCTGTCCTCCGCATTACGAAATTGAAATGCTGCGGCGATGCCCTTCAGCAACTGGTCGTTCTCCAGCCCGTATTCCTCGCATTGCAGGCAGGGCCCCACCAGCCGGTCGTCGGTATGCAGCTTACGGATCGGCGACCGGCATACCCGATTGATGGTATCGGCAATCCCCGGCGTTTGAAAGCGGGAGATCGCAAAGTCGACATATTCGGTAAGTTCCCGCATGGAAAAGCCGTACTTCCGCACAAGCAGCCTCGCCGACTCCAGCATTGTCTCCCGCACTTCCTGCACCAAGGCATCATGATGGAACACATCCTGCATCATCTCATAGCCGTATATATGGCCGATATAACCCGCCCAGGCATGGCCGCAATTGATAATATATAATTTCCGCTCCAAATATTTTTGCAAATGGCCGGTGTACACCGCATTCCGAATCGGGATACTTCCCGGCTGTGCTAGCTTGTTTTGTTCGATGACCAGTTCATAATCTTGGCCAATGTTAATGACGGCCTTGCCTTCCCGCTCATCCTCCAGCACCAGCCGGTCAACAGCCGTATTCGGAAAGGCGGCGACTTCCGCCAGCTCTGCCGCGGAAAGGCTGCCTTCCAGCTCCAGTATGCTCTCCCGTAAAATATCAGAGTTAAACATGGCGTTCTCACACGCGAGAATATTCACCTTAGCTTTGCCCGCATCCCGTCTGGCTCGCAGTCCTTTCAGGAGGACCGGAGCTATTCTTGGCAGATTGTCGGCCCAGACCGAAGTGGTAATGATGTCCGCATCTGCCAGCGCCGCCACGGTCTCTTGTTCCTGAGTAAGGGAAGAAACGGCACGAACCCGCTCAATCGTCTTCTTGGCATAATTTTGTTCAATCAGGTACAGATCGTAAGCTTTATCCTGATTGATCTGTGTGATGATTGCAGGATCGACATCAACAAATGTGATTTCGTATCCCGACTCATGCAGTAAATCGCCGATAAAACCTCTTCCGATGCTTCCGGCTCCAAAATGCACCGCTTTCAAAGCCAATCCCCTCTTTTCATGTGGCTCTTTCGTTGTTGGTGTCCATGGCCATAACAAGGCTTGTTTTTAAAAAATGCCTGTTACCGCACCGATGATACTAGTCGCAATGATGGCCAGCATAATGACCGTAAAATTCTGATTTTTCTTATTCAGCCACCAGTACAGACCCAACACAGCCAAAAGAGGCAGCAAGCCAGGAACAATCCCGTCAATAATGTTCTGCAATACGAACGGTTCGTTGCCGTTACCAAAATCGATCGTCAGTGGAGTGCTGAGTTTAACGTAGGTGGATGAGAGCGCCCCCATCATGAACAGGCCAAGCGTACTCGCGCCAACGATCAACTCCTTGATCCGTCCTGAGTGCAACAGCTCCCGGATGGATGCCTTCCCAGTCCGATACCCATACACTGACAATCGGAGGCCGACAATAATTTGAATCAGCGGCAGCAGCAAAAGAATGAATGGGCCAATGACGCTGCCGGTTGCGGACAGCGTTGCCGCGAGTGCGAAAATGATCGGTTTCAGCGTCGCCCAGTCGATGGAATCCCCGATGCCCGCAAGCGGCCCCATAAGACCCGTTTTCATGCCGGTAATCGATTTATCGGTGATCGGTTCTCCTTTTGCCTTCTGTTCTTCCATCGCGATCACGATGCCGTTAACCGGCGAGCCGAATACCGCCTCCGTATTATAGAAGACGAGGTGCCGCTTCAACGCTTCCTTCAGATCCTCCGGATCCGGATACAGCTTTTTCAAAATCGGGATCATCGCCGTAGTAAATCCCAACGCCTGCAGCCGCTCATAAGAAATCCCCATCTCCGCGACCATATAATAGGTGAGCCAATTTCGGCGGACATCCTTTTCGGTAATTAATTTGCCAGTCTCCGTGCCGGTTTCTGCTATTTCGTGAGTTTCCGTCATTTCTTTACACCTCCATGTTTTTCTTATTGTTGTAAAAGGTGATCAGGAGCACTGCGCACAAGCCGAAAATCGCCGCTCCGATAATGGGAATCCCGCTGAATTGAACGAGGAAATAGCCAATGATAAACCATGGAAACAACTCTTTTTTCCCGATGACGAACATGGTTAGTGCGAAACCGAGAGCAGGCAGCAGACCACCAGCCACACTGAAGCCGTGGATCAGCCACTCTGGAACGCTGTTCATGAAAGAGTTGACGGCATCCGCGCCGTAAATAATAGCGAAAAACGGAATCGGAAAACGGAAGAAAAAGCTTAAAGCAGTAGGATAGACGACGGAAGCAAGTACAATCTTTCGGGTATTCCCTTCTTCGGCATACCTGTCGGCCATATGGACGAACATGACGTTGACCGTCTTGCGCAGCTGATCGACGAACACGCCCATGACACCCACAGGTACGGCAATCGCAATCGCCAACGCCGGCGTCAGCCCCGATTGAATGGCAATCGGAATGGCGATCAGACCAGCCAGACAATCGTCAGCTGGAAGGTTGGAGCCTGCGGCAACCAAACCAATATAAAGTATTTGAACAGCCGCCCCGATAATCATCGCCTGCTTCACATCGCCCATAATCAGCCCGATAGGAAGGGCGGCGAATAGAGGCTGCCGAACCGCGTGAGTAATCGCGTAACCGACATCTGTTTTACAAATCCAGTACCATAACCCCGCAAATATACTTACAGCCAGCATTTCCATCGCTTAGCCCCCCAATTTTTTTAATGCTTTATCCAGCGTAAGCTTGGTTTCTTCCGGGGTGACCTGGAAAAAAACCTCGACTCCCTGCTCCTTCAGATAAATCAAATTTTCCGCATCGGACCGGTCGATGGAAATTCCTTTGACCACTGATGTTTTATTCCCGGCTGCACCAAGGCCGCCAATCTGCACTACGGTAAAGGCGACACCTCGTTCTACCGCGCTGCGCACATCTTCGATATTTTTAAACAGGACAAGAATGCTGCCCTGGTCAAATTGACCAGCCTGGGCATATTCGGCAAATGCATCGATGGACAGCACTTCCACCTTGATGCCAGGAGGAGCTGCCATGACATAAATGTCCGCCATAAACTCGTCTTCGGACAGCTCGTCATTGACAACGATGATCGTTTTGGCCGTGATGGTATTGCTCCATTTGGTAACGACCTGTCCATGAATGAGTCTGAAGTCGACCCTAACCAATTTGATTCCATTTATCACGCTGATCCTCTCCTTTCTTTTATAATTTTGGTGATGTTCCGAATGCCTTCAGCTCCAAATGAGATAATATTGTCTTCGATACTTTCCCATTCCCCCAGCGATCTGCGCGTTTCCGCCTCGATCAGCATTGGCAAATTGACTCCGCAAATGACGGAGTACCCGTCCCTTTTCGCAAAATAAGCACCGATATTCGATGGAGTTCCACCGTACAGATCAGTCAGGAAAATAGATTCCCGCGGAGCATCGGTTAGCAGGGTTCCGATCTCTTCGATCAGCGCTTTACTTTCCATCCCTTCCAATAAAGAAAAGCAGTATACATCCTCCAATTTTCCGATAATGAGCTCCGCGCTCCTTTTTAGCTCCTCGCCGAAAGTTCCATGCGTAATGATAATAATCCAAGGCTTAATGTCCATTGTCAGCCTCCTTCCAGTCTGGTTGTTTATGCAATGGCACGATGCCCCTTGATAGATAAAGCGCTTACTTAAAAGACCAATATAATACCCTCTTTGCTTAACCGCGAGATTTACCACCGGTAATATTTAAGATCGTGCCGGAAATATAGCTGGAACGATCGGACAAAAGATATGTGACCAGATCCGCAATTTCTTCCAGCTTACCTTGTCTGCCCAAAGGGATCATTTTCATATAATCAACGGATACGTCGCCGGACTCTATCCCTCGGGTATAAGCCAATGCCTTTACATGCTCGGGATTCCCCATTGGCGTAGGTTCATTGATCCCGGGAGCGACGCCGATCACCCGGATGTTGAAGCGACCGAGTTCCTTCGCCCATGATAAGGTAAAAGAATTTAGAGCGCCTTTGGTGGCGGAATAAATACTTTGGCCTACAGATCCCTCCATGCCGGCTTCGGAGCTGATGTTAACAACGACACCGCATTGTTGTCTGATCATCACTCTGGCAGCCGCCTGGGCACAGAAGAAAGCCCCTTTTACATTAACATTGAACAGAAAATCAAAATCCGCCTCGTCAAACTCATGAGCCTTGTCGCCGCGATAATAATCCACCAGCAATTTAGGCCGGTTGACCCCGGCATTGTTAATCAATCCGTCAATCCGGGTGTATTTCGCTACGACCTTGTCCATCATTTCTTCCACCTGCAGCTGATTCGTGATGTCGCATTGGATAAAGTCCACGTTTTCGTACGCGCTGCCCGAAATATCGGCAATAATAACCTGCGCCCCATTTTTGCTTAGGCTTTGTACAATTTCAGCCCCAATGCCTGAGCTTCCCCCGGTAACGATGACGACCTTCCCTTTCATATTCAACCAATCGTCTGTCATTAGCTAAATTCCGCCTCCTTATGATGCAGACTTTAAACTTTAAGGACATCGTGACGTCCTTATGTCATATCATTATAATGGCACTGCTTTTTATCTTTGTCAAGCGCTTTCAAAAAAATACGAACAAAAAAAACCGCCACCTAAATATCACCGTCTCGACGGAAAATATTTAGCGGCAGGCCTATTTTGTCTTGTTATATTCATTTACTCTTTAATAGTCCTTCATTCCTTGTATCTCAACCGCACCTTAAACCGATTAAGATCGCCTCTATCCCTGGAGAGGGAATATTCAATAACTCTGTCTTTGTCATCATAGGTAACCGTATCAACCAGTTGAATAGCGACATCCGGCTCTACCTTTAGCATCCTTGCATCCTCTGGGCTAGCATTAATTGCCCGGAAAGTCTTGTTCGCATAACTGATTTTAAGACCATAATACTCTCTTAGCGTTGAAAACAAGGATACTTCGGAAAAGTTAAACCGTTCCAGGTCGGGCGCAATATCAACCGGAACATAGGTCGTTACCAGCACGGAAGGCTCATTCTCAATAAACCGGAGTCTTTCCAGCTTGTAATACAAGGAGGGACCCTCGCCGAAAATCCCCTTTAAAGCATCATTCGCCTTGATCCGCTTCATACTTAGCAATTCCGTTCTAGCCACAAGGTTTTGCCGGCTGGCTTCTTCATTAAAGCTGCGCAATTCGGCCAAATCCCACAGATTAAGGTTCGGTTTGGTTACAAAGGTTCCGACCCCCCTCCGCTTCTCCAAATAACCTTCGCTAACAAGCAAATCGATCGCCTGTCTCACTGTAGTTCTGCTGACTCCGTACATCGTCATTAATTGAGTTTCGGAAGGCAAGCTGTCATTTACTTTGTACACTTTATCGCTGATTTTTTGGATCATATCTTCTTTTAGTTGAAAGTATAAGGGAATTGGACTGTTTTTCTCCAGTTCATATTGCGCTGAATTCGCCATTGCGTCCTCCTACAGATTAAGATGTCACGTTGTCCGTACTTCCATTATACAGCAGTTATGACTTGTTGTACAAATAACAAAAAAATTCAGCAGGGACTGGTCCCCCCGCTGATCAATTTAACGCAATAACTCCAAACGTTCTCATTATACTCCACAACGGCATCAGGCCAAATTTGAGCTTAATGAGTTAATATCTTGTTTCTGGGCATGATATATAAGTAAAATCATTAAAAAGGAGCGAATTCAATGGGTATTTTAAGCGGAAATCCTAAAGACGAGCCTCTACACTACGGCGAAATTTTTGGTATATGGGCTGCTTCAATGGCTGCCAGGGGGGCCGTATCATGCTACCAGACATATTTAAACCACGCTGGTGACGAAGAGCTTAAAAAAGTACTTAATGATCTAATTGATCAAGCTAAGCAGGAAATTAAAGAGTGCGATACATTGCTCAGTGATAATGGGATTCCAACGGCTCCGATTATGCCCGAAAAACCGCCCGTCAAGCTAGAAGACATTCCAGCAGGCGCAAGATTTACTGACCCTGAAATAGCTGCTAAAATTGCTATAGATACTTCGGCTGGATTAGTTGCTTGCAGCCAAGTAATGGGCCAATCCATTCGAGAAGATGTCGGCGCCTTGTTCGCTAAATACCATCTGTCCAAGGCAGCTCTGGGAGTTAAGATTTTGCAGATGAACAAAGAAAAAGGATGGCTCATTCCTCCGCCGCTTCAAATACAGAGACCTGAGTCCGAATAATTACTTCATCCAAATCCTGCTCAGTGAGCGGGATTTTATAATTTTGGCGGCGTCCATAACGCCGGGCTATAATTTTAGTAACTCTACAGATACCTAGTTCATCTATCATCTACTGATACTTTCTGGCTACTAAAAATTCCACAATTGGGGAAATAATTATCGCTAATCCCAAAACAGCTAATAAGAACACGTTGATGGATCCATGCACGACTTGATCCGCACCCACGGCAACCAAAATAAAAAAGGTGAGAATATAGTAACTGATCTTCGAGCTTTTCTCCACGATACTCCGCCCCAGTTCTTCCTCGGGCATGATCCCATCTTTCTCTCCTTTATTTCCCCAAGTCATCGTAGAGAAGAACATCATCAACAACACCCCGATAGTTACGACCTCGTTGAAGCCCACCTCTTTACCTGTCACCATTTTATAAATCGTAAACCCGACTACAATGAATGTCGCCACTCCAAATAGGAATGCGCCAATTTTACGTGTACTCATTGGTCTTCCCCTCCATCACCCGAAAATAAATGATCCACCGTCACCCCTAACGTTTTGGCAATATCAAAAGCTAATTGCAAACTGGGATCATATTTATTGTTTTCAATTGCATTAATGGTCTGCCTGCTTACATTACATAATTCCGCCAGCTTTCCTTGGGAAAAATTTTTCCTTTCCCGATACTCTTTTATTTTATTTTTCATGCGAGTTCCACCTTCAGGTCTTGATGGTTGTAAAACATATTTTACACCCACATTATAAATAAAGACACATTGGGTGTCAAATATCTTTTACACCAGTGTCTGTAAAGCAATAAGAAATGCTGCCTGTATTATAATGGGAATATCAGGGTCAAGGGAGGACTGGTACTATGAGTGAGGATAACAAATCGGATAAGTCCATCACGAGACGCTCGGGAAAGATAGGATCACCTCGAATAGCCTGCTTTCTGTGGAGTTCGGCAAGATGTTTGATGCGGCGAATCGGTTTGGGGGGTAGCTTGAATAGAAAAAGCGCCCTGCCAACTAATCACCTGGCAGGGATCATATTTAGAGTGTCTGTAATTTATTTATACCTGTTAAGTGTCTCAACGCCTTTTTCGATGTGAGACCCGCTAATCCCCCGTTACCACAACCTAAAGGAGGGATTGCCACTGACTTAATATCATATTTTCGGATAGTTTCAACAAAAACTTTATATCCTCAATATTTGACTGTTCTCTCCAATGACGCTTTGTTGGAAAGTTGATAATGTATTTTGGGGGAAACATAGAATCTGTAAAATGGGTAAACATTTTTCCGGGGATAACTAAATTCTTCTTGCATGCCTTCTGAATACTCTTTAAAATTATCGGGAAAGGCTTGTTTAAATTGAAGAGCAATCCCCTTCCCCATAACCCCGACACAGTTCACAGCGTTCACTAGTGCCTCCGCTTCCGCTTTCAGCAGATTTCCATTCCTACACTCAATCATCATTTCACAGCCTTAGTAAAACCATATTTAGTATCCATTTTTTACACACAAAACAGTTTCGATCCGATAATAATGAGGTTCTTAGCTTATTACGGTAATCAATAATATTTATTAATTCCTTCTTCATCACATTATGAAGGTAGCATGACTCAAAGCCCACATTCGTAAAAAATGCCGACAAGCGGAGTTAATCAGATAATTGGCATTCTACTATTTCGTCCATTTTATTCTCTTTTCGGAACGGTCATCCTAACACCAACATATTCTACAATATGCTTTTAACTTATATTTACTTACTACTGTCATTGCGTTCCAAAGGAGTGACTGCGTGTGAAGCGTGTGAACCCTATAAAAAGGCATGTAAAGCAGTCGGCAAGAAGGCATGCTAAACCCGTAAAAATACGAAGTATCAGCGGTAGCAGCGGTGGCGGTGGCAGTTCGATTTCAACGACCCGAAGAAATGAAATCGCGCTGATTTCCGCCATTTTATTTCTAATCGCCGCGGCGCTCAGCTTATATGTGGCTTGGAATGATTTGAAAACCGGCGGCACCTCCGAAACGCTCATCTAATAACGTACGCAGTGACGATATGAAAACTCGGCGTCTTTTGCGTTAAAATAAACAAAACAAGCATAGCACTCCCCCTCAAAAGGACAATGCTATGCTTATTCTTCGTACTCCTAAACCAATTTCACCAAATGGTACTTCTTCTTCCCTTTGCGGACGATGATGAAGCGGCCTTCGATTGCCAGATCCACTGTGATCTCGAACTCCAGCTCATTGATACGTTCGCCGTTCAAAGAAATCGCGCCGCTGGTAATGTCCTCGCGCGCTTGACGCTTCGAAGGCTCAATGCCTACATCAACGAGCCAATCGATGATATTCTTCGATTCTTTGACTGCTTCGAAGGTAGGCATTTCTTTGAAGCCTTGTTCGATTTCATCGGCGGTCAAAGACTTAATATCCCCGCTGAACAGAGCGGCTGTAATTCTCTTAGCTTGAGCCAGCGCATCCTCGCCGTGCACAAACCGGGTCATTTCCTCGGCCAGCGTAATTTGCGCTTCGCGCTTATGCGGCTCGGTCTGTACCTTCTCAGCCAGCGCCTCAATCGCCTCTTTATCCAAGAAAGTAAAGTACTTCAAGTATTTAACGACATCGCGGTCGTCAGTATTCGCCCAAAATTGGTAGAACTCGTACGGCGTCGTTTTCTTCGGATCAAGCCAGATCGCGCCGCCAGCCGTTTTACCGAATTTTGTCCCGTCGGCCTTTAGCATGAGCGGAATCGTTAGGCCGAACGCATTGGCTTCCGGGCCTACTTTTTTACGGATGAGATCAAGCCCGCTCGTAATGTTCCCCCATTGGTCGGAGCCGCCAACTTGCAGTTGTACATCCTCCTCCTGATATAAATGCAGGTAGTCCATCGACTGCAGAATTTGATACGAGAACTCCGTGAACGAAATTCCGCTATCCAAGCGGCTTGCTACGACATCTTTGGCTAGCATCGCATTGATACTGAAGTTTTTCCCATAATCCCGCAGAAAATCAATCACATTCAACTGATGCGTCCAATCGTAGTTGTTCACCAACCGCAATTGATTGTCCCCGTCGGTCATAAACAGCTTCTTCATTTGCGCGGTTAACGCCTCAACGTTAGCCTGCACCTGCTCCATCGTCTGCAGACTGCGCTCGGTTTGACGGCCGCTCGGATCGCCGATCGTTCCAGTCGCACCGCCAATAAGAATGACAGGCTTATGCCCTGCCAGTTGAAATCTTTTCAGCACGATAAAAGGAATCAAATGCCCGATATGCATGCTGTCTCCCGTCGGATCAACTCCACAGTACAAGGAAATTGCCTTCTCCTCGGTCAGCTTGCGGAGCCCCTCCGCATCCGTCTGTTGATTAATCGCTTCGCGCCATTCCAATTCATCGATAATGTTCAACCTGTTCAGCTCCCTATAAAATAAAATAAAAAACGTCCCCTAGTCTGCTTCAGACTAAAGGGACGATTGAATTAACCGTGTTACCACCCAATTTGTACGATGAACTTAGCAGCCGTCAGCCGGCTTGTCAACATACCACTCTTAGCTCATTATCGTGAGCCAACCCGCTTGGCATTACCCAAGATACTCCGGAGTGTAATTCGCAAGGGTTCAGTAATGCTGCCAGGTCGCATCGACCCCTGGCTTTCTGAGAACAGTGACTGCCTGCTACTTCGTTCCATCATCGTAACCACATATAAGTTTACAGAAAGTATATTGAATTGGATTTCAATTGTCAAATGGATTTCAACTTTCATCCTTGGTCCTGCTGTTATGCACATCCTGGCCCTTGTCTCAATGCGAATATTATTATTAGGAAGAATCAGCAGGCCTATGTGATCAATTATGTCATTCATTTATACCTTATGTACAGATTCTGATTTCCAACCTCTTCCCCACTCTTCTAATATGGTAATATGGAAGTAATTCCTTTTTCAATGCTTAGTTCGACTGTTTCCCTTCGACTGCACATAACAGTACGCTTGCGGCAAGCCCCAGACGGCGGTCAAGCGTATAAGCAGGGTCGCTGGAGAAATCCACATTGATCTTCATTACGAACGGATTGAAATTTTGCTTAAAAGTAGCAATTCTGCTGCCATTCACCTCTACGTTGTAAGATTGCGGAATCAAGCTCGTAAGGAACCGGCGCAGCAACGCAAACAATCTGCCGTCCTCCTTAATCCGTCCGATTTCAGCTTCGGCGCTATTTTGAATGATCCATTCATCCTTCAAAATAGATTTCATTCCTTTTCTCCGCAGGCTTCCAATATGCTCACCTGTACGCGCATCTTTAACATCATAGGTAGCGGAAAAATCAATCACATTACGCGCCTGGATCGTCAGCAATTCCTCGCTCATACTCTCATCGCTGTACAGTCGAATGTCCTCCTTAAGCTTAAAGGCCTTCATTTGCGAGAACATGATTAGCTCTTGATTGGCATTGTAAATATGAAACTTGGCGCCTAGTACGGAGAGTACCTTTCTTCTAACCAAATATTGATTGTAGCCGAATCTGTTATCCACTTCTTCTAATTACCTCCATAAAATAAGTTATTTCTCCATAATACGACAGGCTGAAGTCGCTGTATATAGATTCTTCTAGTCAAAGTTAAACTTCCAAACCCATGTACTCTTAGGGTGGACTTTTTTGACGAAATGTCTTTCAAATAGTGGACACTTTTCTATGCGAGAGACATATTTCCACAGTCCAGATAACATCTATATGCAGCATTATATTTTATCCCAAACACAATATGTAGTAATTCTAATTAGTTAGCGATCAACTTCCTTAGTGTCCTCTTTTGAATGGACATTCTATTACATTTGTCCACAGCGAACGCACAAACCCTCCTCCCAATGAACGCATAAAAATTTATCAGTTAAGTATTATAGGAAATTTCCATTATATTCTCATTCGCCAGTTGTAACCCCAAAAATTCTATTGCGTATAAACATGTAAACATTATCAGTCGATCAACAACTAGAAATTGAGGGAACCCAACAATGAATAAGGAATTTACGGCTCAAGCCGATACATGGTACCGGAAGGCGGAGAAAAAGGCAGCTCAATATTTCGCCTATCTGCAAATGCGGGTTAAGGATCAAACGAATCTGCAAACCCTGACAGCTGATTTTCAATGGTGGAAAAAGAACCTGATTCGCCGCTCCTGGTATGCTTGGCTTCCTCATGCCGGCAAGACGGCAGATACCCTCGGCTATAGCAAATATATCGGCTGGATGAATCGTACCGGAAGATTGGACGACTATTTAGATCGAAGCATCTCTTATATTTACATGCGTGATCTAGGTAAAGCTCTGGATTCCCCGGACACCCAAGCGCGCATAGAGCGAACGGCTGCAGATGTTAAAAATTATTTACTTCGTTCATCTGGTACCGCTCAAGGAGACCAGCCTGATTTTATGAATTTAGCCGGGCTCTATCGCTGGGCTCAGAAGGAAAACATTGAAGAAGCCGTAATCTGGCTAATCGATAAACTGAATAGCGTATCCTCCCATCTTCCTCAGGGATTGAACGCGGAGCATGCCCAGCGAAAGTTAATGAAGATCATCCTCGGGGTAGTTTTGCATGTCATGGACGAGATAGATGAGATGAATGAGACGGGTGAGATCGGTGAGATAGGTAAGACGGGTGAGATGAGTGTGATCGGTGAGATAGGTGAGACGGGTGAGATGAGTGTGATAAACAAGTTGGACGGATTGGATGTATTGGGTGTATTGGACGAATTAGATCAGAAGGCCGGCAGCCTATTGCCTAACATGCGTTCTAAGCGGCTGGATGAAGCCATCCGGCTCGGCTACTCCTATGGTCTGACTTATCCTTTTATCGACGATCTTCTTGATTCCGAAATTTTAAATTCCGAAGAGAAACAACAATACTCCCTTATGATAAAAACGGCGCTGCTTACCGGTACTGTTCCGGAATCCGAGAAATGGAGCGGTGAACATAAAGACTTCATGCATTACGTATATTCGGAGCTTCGGGAAGCTTTTGAGTATATTAAGAACTGCCAGCGGCCGGAAGCGATAAATACTTTTTTCGAGCAATCGTATGTGTTTTTTCAAGCTCAGGATCTGGATCGTGTTAAGGAGATCTCGCATTCGGACTACACCAATGAGGAACTGTATTTGCCTATTATTTTGAAATCGTCCTCTTCCCGGCTAATTGTCCGTTCTGTGTTAAGTGCCCCGGAGGATGAAGGCTTTGAGCAGCGAACGTTTTATTATGGAATCTATAACCAGCTCGCTGATGATTTTACGGATATGTTCGATGATATGAAGGCCGGAGCAGTAACACCTTATACGTATTATTTAAAATACCGCGGGCAACGTCCAGACCTAATAAATCCCTATGAATTATATTGGACGGTTATTTCCTACCTGATCCATAACGTGTATCATTCCGATGCCAAGACCCGTAAAATCATCCTGGATCGTGCCATCAACGGCTTAAAACGCTGTAAAAAACGTCTTGGAGAAGAAAAGTACAACGAGATCTTGGACATTTTTGCCTCGGGAAATCCAGAGTTCAATCGGCTTATCCAACGTATGGTTCACCAAGCAAACGATGTGGATTTTCTTGACAAGCTGCTTCGGGATCAGGTGGTAAACGTGCTGAAAAACAGCCGCAAGGAACAGGAGAGCTTTATCAATACGATCCGATCTGTCCGCCAGAAAATCAATCAACAATTGCAAATTTCTAAATTGGATGGGATTTCGCCCGTCACGGAATTGCTGATTGATGCGGCAAACTACAGTCTTCAAGGCGACGGCAAACGCCTACGGCCCATTTTAACCTGGGTCATGGGTGTAAATGAGTATGGACTGCAGGCTGCGGCGATCATGCCTCTGCTAAAATCACTAGAATATATGCATACCGCTTCCTTGATTTTCGATGACCTGCCTTCACAGGATAACGCGTCTACCCGCCGGGGGCGCCCGACGCTGCATCAGGTGCATGATAGTGCCACCGCGGAGTTGACGGGTCTGTATTTGATTCAAAAAGCCGTTGAAGAACAGTCGTCCCTAAGCGGATTCGATGCCGCAGCCGTTGTTGCCTTGATCCGATATTCATCCCAAAAGGCAGGTGAAATCTGCATGGGACAGGCGATGGACTTGGAATCCCGTGGAAAGGCATTAACGCTGGAACAGCTGAATACGATATGCTTTTACAAAACAGGAATAGCCTTTGAAGCTTGTCTCGTGATGCCTGCCATCCTTGCTCAGGCCAAGGAGACGGAAATTACGTCTTTAAAGAAATATGCCTATCATGCAGGCATCGCTTTTCAAATTAAGGATGATTTACTGGACTCCGAAGGTGAAATGAGCTTATTGGGAAAGCCCGTTCGTCAGGACGTTGAAAACAACAATTCGACGTTCGTGACCCTACTCGGTCATAAAGGCGCCCGAAGAGCGATGTGGGAGCACTATTGCCTGGCCATCGAAACATTGAACGAAATACCGCGAAACAACGTTTTTCTTAAACATTTATTGAATTATATGATAAGCAGGGAGAGATAAGCGATGACCCCCTGCTGCAATTCCTACGTTGCAAAATATGCAACTGAATTTGCTACAAAAAAAGTACCCCTTATCCAAGTTTAAAAACTGGGCAGGGGTACTTCATTATTTTTAAAAATGTATCTTATTTTAATTCAGCAGCTTTACACTTTAGTTCCAACCCATCTTAATAAACACCTGATCCGCCTCGGCAAAATCAAATGAGTCCAGTTTACTTTTTTCGACCCAGCGGTATTCATCATGATCGGCTAATAGAATAGTACCTGTCTTATATTCTCAATAATTGCTGCCGCTACCGGAATCATGTTGTTCCACCTCACATCAAATTCGAACTTTAATGCGTCACCATCGGACTGAAATCATCGCGGCTTGAACGGTCCGCATCGTACAATACGACGTCCCCGTCCTGCAGCCTGTAAGTTACGCCAAAAGGATCCTGCACGCTGCGACTAAAGCCCTCCATCTGGTACCACTGATTCATCAGCGGCCCGTCAATGTATTGTAAATGCGGGGCGCCCATTTGTCCATTTCGAACCGTTTCGATGTTGAAATTGACGACGATATAACCCTTTTTCAAAAAGATCGGCGATTTGTCCGTCAAGCCTTGGTGGGTCCGGCCATATTCGGCGACATTCGTCCCAGATTTCACCGCATACAGATCGGCCGGCAGGCTGTACTCCCCGTACCATTTCTGGACGGCGGCGTTCACTCGGCCCGGGTCTACCCCTGCGGGCAGGCCGGTTTTCGGCCCGATCAGCGTACGGACTCCTTCCGGAAGCCGCAGCAGGCTTAAGCTGCCGATCGGCGTTTTGTTCTTCGCCGCGATGTTCACGTAGCGGCTCACGAATTGCTCCCGCCCGATATGCGCCACCTGATCAAACGTGTAATCGTGATCGTATTGATAGAGCGCCGTATCCTGCAATTCCTCCATAGGCACGTTGCGCAGCCGCTCGTTTAGGATCACATACCGAGCCACCTCGTCGTTTGGCGAGCCGACTTTGACATAGCTCCTGTCGCGCCTGTGATAGTACAGATCGACCGGTGTGCGCGAGCCGTCCTCAGCGCTAATAAAATAAAAGCTTGGCTTGATCGTAATTTGATCGTGAAGCCCGAACATATTTCCTTTTGTCTTCAAATCAAATTTGAAGTGATACCCCTGCTTGATGGAAATATTGCTGTACAGCGGATGGCTGCCTGGACGAATCGGCAGGGTGTACCGGGGAGTAATTCCCCTCTCCGCCCCGTCAATGCCCTGCTGCCCCACCCAGTAGACCGTTCCGGTAGGACTGCTGCTGCCCTTCGCTGTGCGGAACACCGTCTCCCAATTGTAATCGCCAATGTCTGTAATCCGCAAGTCGTAGACGCGGCCAATCGCATCCACAGACACGGTGTCATAAGCGATATGGTGAGTTAGATCTAAGTTGGCATTCGTCTGATGACTCGCGTCTGCAGAAGCATTATGCGCGATTGTCCGGAACTCGACGTCATAGAATCCTTCATCAACCCACACCGGCAAGAAGAATGTAAAAGATTCCTGGGACTTCTCGACTTCAATCCATGTATTTTTCGGGTAAAATTGTGTCTTAGAGCCGTCATAAACATCAAACGGAAACCTGACCTGTTTGCTACCGATGTACTTTAAATAGTTGCGGTTGCCGTAACCAAGATAACTCGTATGCTGCCCGGAGTTCGGCATATCAATTGTAAACGGCCGATCCAGAATAATTGCGGATCTCCCTGCAGCTGGATTCGTCTTTTGATTATGCGCCTTGTCGTCAGACACATCCGGATAGATCACAACCGGGGTATGTACTGTTACCGGATTAATGCCATAGATCGGATAGTCTTTTGCAGCGGAACCGCTCACCTGGGTATAATAAATTGTGCCGGTACTCGGCTGACTGGCCTTATTCGTCTTAGACATGGGAACAACGTTCCCTGGACTATAAAGGACATTATCGCCGGTCATGGGAGCCGTAGGGATCGGTGAGGGAGCCGGTCCGCTTCCTGTCGTCTCCGTTCCGTTCATGAGAGTTTGATTATAGAAGGTAAAGGTATCATTCCTGACTCTTACACTCACGGCATTCCTGGCTGCAGCTTCGGGATCCCCGTTATGACTAACACTGACGCTTGGAACGTCTGATGGTTCGTAGTGATGGGTCTGTGCTGTAGCGTAATAAGGAGCATTATAACCGTTTGGTTGAATCCGAATGCCATTTCCATCGAAAGCATAATTCCAGAGCACAGCTTCCTTGATCTGGTAGACCTCCACCTGCGCTATCGTCCAGAAAGAATAATCCTTATCGACCTGAACTTGTACCGTTGATGGTTCGCCGGCTTGTTCACCTGGCGGCGGCGGTGGTGGCATAACTTTGACATCTACAGTAAAGGTACACGTGCCGCCCATTTCCTGATACCCGTACTTATGCAAATAATCCTTCGTCCAGACATTCCCGTATAGACTCTCCGTAGTTGGTATTCCATCGAGGACATCAAATCGTTCACTGCCTCTGGAATCTGCCTTAATCATTGCACTAACATTAGAATTAAAGTCTTCTCCTGCCATAGATCCTTTCGGAGATGGAGGAGTACAAACTACACCACCAGGTTCAGGTTCATCAGGTTCACAATTCTCCGTACAAGGGCCTTCCTGATAGTAGACCTTATACTTTCCTGGATATTTATAAGTATATGAATACATATCATATATAAAAGCACTAAGGTAATACATCATTGCAGCTCCTGTAGCTGGCAAATCAATTTTATGACCCATATGATCATATGTTTGAGCAACTTGAATTACTATGTCAGTAATACCAACAACAGTATATTGTTCGACTACCGTTGAGCGGTCGGAATAATCTTCAATCTGTGGATAGTAAGGAACCTGTACTTTCTGATCCCAATTCACGTCTACTTGTCCTGGCACTTGATTCCAACCTCTTAAGCGATTTCGGTTGTCATCGACCACTCGCCCATCGAAAGGAGTGCCCTGGGCATCTTTAAACGGCTCGCTTCGTGGATAAGTTATTTCGTACCGAAAGAAATTCCCTGGGTATTTATCTCGAACAATCCCCCCCACCGTTTCTTTTTCAATCCTGCTTTCGGGTAATCGTTCCTCCAGCATGTACCCATAATGGTTTGATATACCTAGTGTCCATTTAGCATCAGAACTACTACGTTGATAACTAATGAATGCTCCATTAGCTTCATTTTCTTTCGATGACAATGGCACACCTTCCCCTGTTAGAGATACTTCACTTGAAAAGGTTTGTGCATTTACGCGAATTGTTTTTACGACTTCATCATTATTAAAAAACTCTATTTTAGTGATGATATGACCTGATCCGACATCTACATTTATTGGCTTAGTACTTAGTGTAGGATACTTTGTATAAATGGATCCTCCACCTGTTATGGTGTATATGTCATCAGCAAATTCAATATTCTTTTCTTGAAATACCAATTCACTTGCTGCATTCACTTCAAATGGGGGGTGATTTAGAAAAAATGTGAATAATAAGCTGATAATCAAAAGAATAATGAAGTTCTTTTTTATCAATGACTTCACCACTTTTATTATTTTCTTGATCCAGTTATCTCTAATACAGATTGACTTTTAAAAGCATAATTAGAGTAACTTGGGGTTTGTAATGAAATTGAAATTCCATCAGTCGTCCATCCCTTTTTGGGGACAATCACAACAGGTAAATCGCCAGATCGTTCATAATGCACTCCTGCAATTTTATTAAGTTCTCCTTGAAAAAACTTTCGCATATCAGGAGAATCAATCCCGTGAATTATAAATGGAACATAACCTCTTTTCCCGTAAGCCTTTGTATCTTTGTTGTATACTTCTTCTCCGTCAAAAATAAGCAGATAGCTATTTGGCCAATCTGTAACTTTATTGATTTTCTCCACATCATGGCTATTCCACTTCAATTTATCTACTGGAGGAAGGAGCTTCCAGTTTGGATCATTCGGATCCTCCATATCAATAGCAATAAGCGCATTCAGCCTACCGCGATATTTACCATCAATGGAATCAATCGTCATTTTCTCTTCTTTCCATAACTCAGCAACCTCTTTACCTTTCAATAAGCTTTCATCATGAACAAAAATTTCCGGCATGACGGTAAAAATGTTAGTTCCATGCCAGGCAATCTCAGCACTTGATACAGCATACTTATCGACAGGCAATGTCCCTCCATTTTTAACTGTCAATATACGCTCTATAATTTTGACAGCCTGGGCGCGGGTAGTCTCCAGCGTTTCCCCTAACTCCCCTTTCCCGAGCCCCGTGATTAGCCCTGCTTTAGTCGCAAGGTACATCCACTTATCACTTTCAGTGGTCGTTTGACCGGTAGCTCGCACAGCAATTTGGGCCACTTCTTTCCTAGTTATATTTTTATTCCATTCCAGCTCTGTATTTTTAAATTCAGTACCTGTATATAGAGAATAATCATGAGCAGCCTGAACAACCGGTTCATACCCCTTGCCTTCAATTGGTTCTATTGGTAGATTCAAAGCATTAACAACCATCGAAACAAACTCATTACGTTTAATAAATTGGTCTGGTTTAGCCCATTGATTAGGCTTAACATCAAGAAAGCTTAGAGTTATATGCCCATTGGATTCTTTTTCCGTTACTGAATTATCAGCTCTAGCTGCTCCAACCCCAACAAACGGGACAGATGAAAATACAAAGGCACCAGCTAACAATACCGTCATCAACTTCTTCATTTACTTCACACTCCTTAGTTTTCGTTGTAAATTTTTTCGAATAATGATCAGAAGACCAGCAACTAACCATAAAACAGCTACAGAACAGATTAATATCCCAAAAAATAATGCCATGGCATCACCACCTTTCAAGTTGTATGAATAAAAAAATTGGTTATAATAAAGATAAAGAAGGGAAAGGACGAGGCGAATTCGCCCCTCCCGGAAAAGGATGTTGCCCCTAACGTTTGCGTCGGATGGAGCCATCCTTTTTTCTTTTGCGTAATTTCTTCAATTCTCGCAAAAGTTTCTGGATCTCAGACCACTCTTTCAAGGCTGCTTTAACAGCCCCCAAGAATCCCCGATTAGCACCACCGTAGCAACAACAACGTTTAGCGTGTCCAATTCCGATCACCCCCTTTGAAGGAAAGGTGTCCCTTCTATATCTCTACTCCCCCTCCTTATTCTCCCTTACAGGACTAAAGGCCTCCTTTCAAATGGATAATTTGATAAATTAAGGAATATTCGCAGCAAAAAAAGCACACCCTCTTAAATCGGCCCAAGCCGATTAATAAGGTGTGCCTCACCATAGTAATTGCAGAACTTTCTCCTACTTGTTTAGTATATATAGAGCTTGCCTAGTTGTAAAGACAGTCATTGACCATCACCAGAAACTTCCCGTGATTAATTCGAATACTCTACTACTCTTGCCCTTCTCTTATAAAGCTCTGGGAGCATGACTCCTAGTAGAACGATGATGACGCCTCCCCATTGCAGCGGAGTCACCTGCTCATGAAGAACAAATGAGGAGAGCAACACGGCAACAGGAAGTTCCGCCGCGCCCAAAATGCCGGCCATTCCCCCGCCGATATGTGGGACGCCAATCGCGAACAAGACCGGAGGTATAAATGCCCCGAACAAGCCCAGCAGGAAACCAAATAATAAGAGTTGGCTCCACAGCATGCCATTAAATAAAAATTGCGGTGGAAATAGAATGAATACTAGAACGAGTCCGCCTGTAATCATCCAAGCGCTGCGATAAGCGGGATGCACCGACGGTATTGCTTTACCGCTAAATAGAATGAATAAAGTGTAACTTACAGCCGACAGCAGTCCAAGTGCAATGCCGATCATTGGAAAACTCCCCGTCTTTTGTTCCATAAGCCCTGCTGCAAACAATGTGCCTCCGAGCAGCAGTACGAGTGTTAACATTGTGATCCCGTTCGGCCGCTGCCGCTTGCTTACTGCTTGAATCAGCACACTGATCCAAGTAAATTGGAACAGCAGCACAATTGCCAGTGAAGCTGGAATGTAGCGCAGCGAATGATAGTAGAGTAATCCGGTAATTGCAGTCGGTGTCCCGGCTAACATCAGCAGCAATCTTTGCTTCCAAGTCAGCCGTGGTGACCGATTCGACGATTTTACGGATTGCTGTGACTTTAATAAATTGTCTGACTTCGTTTCCACTGATATGATCGATTCTGACGCTGACTCTACACGAGTATTTCCCTTTTTGCGCCGTTCCTTCCATCCCGTATATAAAGCCAATAGCCATGCCAAAATACACCCTGTCAAAAGCTGCGTGCCCACCACTTCACCAAGCTGATAGCCTTGGCCATAAGCAAGCACAACGATAGTCGACAATATGCCATAACTGCTCGCGCCAATTAATACAGATAATAGGTATTTCATTTTCATTCCCTAGCAAATCCTCCCTAATGTATATCAAAATAAGCCCTAAAACACAAAAAATCCTAGCTGCGAAATAAGAAACGGCAATGCCATTCTCATTATCGTAGCTAGGAAGTAACGGCTTCCAGTAGAAACCCTCGCTCCGTTCTGTCATGTTAGTTTAGCGAGGTTATACGAATAAATATATGCAATGCGATTGTCACACTCGTGCTTGGCAGCTGCAGCAAACCACGGCGCAACAACCAAAACACATCTTACACGACAAGCAAGACACTGTCAATCCTTATAATTATCCAGCCATTCCGTCAGCCGCAGCAAGTCCACACCGGCCAGCATAACAATGCCAATGCCATGCGTATCGTTTTGCAATGGAAGCAGATCATATTTGTAATAATGGCTGACAGCTTCTCTTCTGGAATATATAAATACTCGCGAAACAGCAGGAATTGCCGGGCAGCATCATCGATGTACCGTTCTTCACCGGTTAACTCATAATAACGGCATAGAAAAGGGATGCTCATATACAAATCATCCGCCCACATCGTATGTTCGTCACCCTGGGAGTGCTTGCGATAAAAGGCTCCATCCGCCAGCCGCTCCTGAACTTCCCTGATATAAGTCCCGATTTCATGGGCAATCGACTGATTGATGCCTGTGATAGCAGGAGAGCAAATCGGTGTCAAAACCTCCAGTTTGCTCGAGTCAACCGTTCTTCGGCCCATGTCTTCAGCTTTTGGAGAAGACGCTTATCCTACAATTTGGGACAAAGCGGCAGCATTATTTGAATCCCTTGGTCAAAATCATCCCTTCCATAACGCCAGCAAGCGAACAGCTTTCACCTCGCTTGTTATCTTTCTCAGATATAATGGCTATCACTTCAAAATGGATCAAAAAGCCGCAGAAGATTTGACAGTAGATATGGTCAATCATAAATATTCATTTGAGCAAATCGCTTCCATCATTCATGCCCATTCCACTAAAGGTGAATAAAAAAATTGAAACAATTGTGATTCAGCTCCCGACTGCACCCGTGCAGCAAATATAGAAGAATCAATCTCCACAGCCTGAGCGGTTGTGGAGATTTTAATTTGGATGAGGGAGAATCCTTTCCCAAATATAACAATGTATACTTTGAAGTAGCCAAGCCAATAAAGCAGCTAATAAATATTTTCCTGATTAAATGAACTTTTCCATAGGGTCGCGACTCTTATAGGGGAGTGAGGTGAAGCAATGAACGCGGTTCGATACGTAAAAAAAGCAAAAAAGGGGAACAAAGAAGCGCTCCTCCAATTGATCATGGCTGAGAAAGACGACTATTACAGACTCGCTCTCACGTATATGGGAAATTCGCATGATGCGATGGATGCCATGGAGGATATGATCGTCAAATTATACGAGAACATCGGTCAGCTCAAAAAAGAGGAAGCCTTCTACAGCTGGAGCAAAACTATTCTGGCCAATAGCTGCAAAGCGTTGCTTCGCAAGCGGCAGAAGCTGGTGCCTCTGGATGAGGTGGGCATGAACGGCAATCTGGCGGCTGACGCTGGTTCTTTTCCTGCCCCGGATCTGGTTCCTATTGACGATCCATATACAAACAGCGATCGGCAAATGGATATCCAGAAGCTGTTGCAGCAAATAAATGAACAACAAAAAGAAGCCATCCAACTTAAATATTTCCACGATCTCGAGTATCAGACAATCGCGAAAATCACGAATGTACCTGTAGGAACCGTGAAATCCCGGATTTTTCAAGGACTAAAGAAGCTCAGAGAACTCTATGGGGGTGAAATAGATGAATCACGTTGAGGAACGATTAAGGGATGAGAAGAAGCGAATAAACTCCATAACGGCACCCGAGGAGTTGGAGACAAGGTTAAGAAACGCACTGAACGAGGCAGCACCCAAGAGAACAAAACGACGGATTCCCCGAGTCTGGAAGGCTGCGGCTGCCGCCTTATTTTTAATCGTTATTTTCGGATATCATTATAATGCCTTCGCCTACTATGGGAAAAAGCTGCTTGGATTCGATGAATTGATCAGCGGCACGCTGCTGCAGGAGCTCAATGAGCAAGGTATGGGACAACTCGTAGACAAAGGGGTAACACTAGAAGACGGGACCGAGGTTACTATTGACGGCATTATGTCGGATGCCAATCAATTGATCCTGTACTACACCTTAAGAAATCCAAAGGGAATCGAAGATGCTATGGGCGGCATTTTTAACCCTGAACAAATAACCGGTTTTTTAACGAATTCCAATGTTCATTCCGGCACGTCACTGATCAATGAAGATCATACCGAGATAAAAGGCATGAGAACATTTAAACCGGTAAGTCCCTTCGCCAAGCAGTTAACATTGCATTACCGTGAGCAGCTGCAAAATAACCAAGGGAAAGACGGAAGTATTTCGTTTCCTTATGATCCGAATAAAGCCATGCAAACACAGGTGAAAAAATCGATCAGGAAAACGATTAAAGTCGATAAAGGCACGATTACGTTCCGTTCGATAACCGCTACGCCAACGATGACCTTGATCGAAGGTTCGTTCAATGTGGAGAACTTTGATAGAATCCATTCTGGATTAAGCGGAATTGAGTTAATTGCAAATGGAACTCCTGTAGAAGAGTTAGGGTCCGGTCATCAATCTTCAATTAGAGGCAGAAATTTCAGTATTCACTATGGTTTGCTGCCGAAACAATTAGATTCACTAGAACTCGTCATGAAAGAGTTCGTCGGCTATCAGAAGCTGGATCAAAAGCTGTCTCTTGCTTCCATTAATGAAAATGAGCCTATTTCTCTGGAAGGCAAAGGTTTATGGGTGAAAAAAGCAGCTGTCACATCCCAAGGCGTAGAAATAACAATTGCCACAGATGACGATGTCTTGCTAGATGGCGTATCTATAGAGGCGCAGGATGAGGTTACCTCGCTAAGAACGACTGTAAATCAATTGGATAGCAAACTGGAAGACGGAACAATCATGAAGGAACGCACCTTGCTGTTCGATACTTCAGTAATGCCGGAATACCTGCACATTAAAGGGATGCATTATATGAAGGAATACAATCAAGTGATTGAAATCCCTGTGAACTAACCGCCATTTTCGGCGGTTTTTTTCTTGACGCGGAGCCGACCTGCTACTTCAACTTTTTCACAAAAATAAAGGGGAGAGAGCAATCGGTAAATCGCCCTCTCCTTACAGCAACCTGCCTATTGCTCATTGCGGTAGCTTACTGAGATAGCTCACTACACTACCTCTGCATGACCTCGGCGTTATCTCAGCGCTCACCCGCGTTCCCCTGCATCAGCTCAGCGCTACCTCTGTGCTTACCCAGCGTTACCTCAGCATCAGCACAGAGCTACCTCTGTGCTTACCCAGCGTTACCTCAGCATCAGCTCAGCATGACCTTCCGCCCGCTCTTCGCGCTTTCGATCGCTCCAAGCACCATGGCCATGCTGTGGATATTGTCGCGGCAATCAGTCTCGGCTGGACGACCTTCCTTCAGAGCAAGGAACATCTCATCCAGACATCCCTCATGCCCCAGCTTACCGTTCCAGCCCATCGCCGCCTCCACGCGCGCCGTATCGCGTATGAACTTCTTCTCCGCAGTTTCGTCAGCCGCCAGCTCACTAGCCAGCACTTCCGCATAAGGCGCTTGAATTCCGTCCCAAATGGCCGTTCCCTTCTCGCCTATGATCCGCCAATCGGCCTCCCAGGACGTCGAAGCGCCTTCCGCGCACCATGACCCCCGGTAGCTGAATACCGACCCGTCAGACATCTCATATATGCAGACGGCCGAGGCGTTTCCTTTGTACCAAGAGCCTGGCGGGTTAAACTCATGACAGTAGACCGATACCGGGTCGGCACCGATGATAAACCGGGCTTGGTCAAAAGTATGAATCGCCATATCCAAAATCAGCGGACTCTCCATCACATCACGAAACCCGCCGAAATGCGGCCCAAGGAAGAAGTCCGCATTGATCATGCCGGGCCTGCCGATCGTACCGGATGAAATCAGCTCGCGTAGTGCGCGGATATTGGCGTCGTACCGGCGATTTTGCATCACCGATAGCGACTTGCCCGTGGCATCCGCCGTTTCAATCATCTTCCTGGCCTGTTCCATCGTGGAGGCCATTGGCTTCTCGCCAAAGACATGGCAGCCATGCTGCATAGCGGTCGTGCTAATCTCGAAATGGCTGTCCGGGATCGTCACGTCGATGACCAGATCTGCTTCGGCATCGGCAATCGCCTCCGCTAGCGCGGTATAAACGCCGCAATCCAGCCCATAAGCGTCCCGGATCTTCTCAGCCTGGCCGATATACACATCGACCAGCCCGACAATGAGAGCGTCGTCCCGCTTCAGCAGGTCTTTGATCCACACATTCGACATCCCGCCGCAGCCGGCAACCACAATTCGATGCTGCTTGCTCATTCTTCTCACCACCTATAATTCAACATTTACAGACATATGAAGCTGAACTAATGAATGCAGATGGAGCTGGCTCCGTTAGCCAAACATCCGCTTGCTGCGGGTTGCTAAGTTCAACTTGGATAACCCATAAGACCCTGCCTTAAACCGGGTTCGGCACGAACGCACCGCCGCGGCACTGCTTCAAATAATTCAGCGCATGCACCTGGCCGGTCATTTCCAGCTCGCCCTGATAGACCGGGTCATGCCAGCCCTCGATATCGATCGTGCCCTTATACCCGGCTTGACGTAAAATCGTAATAATGTCCGTCCAGTTCGTGTCGCCAAATCCCGGCGTCCGGTGCCAGACGAATTCCTTCGGGCCATGTATCCCGTATTCCTTGACGATGTCCCAGGCGATCGTCGCGTCCTTGCCATGAACATGGAATACTTTGTCCACCCATTTCCGCAGCTGCGGAATCGGATCGATCAAGCTGACCATTTGGTGGCAGGGCTCCCATTCCAGGCCGAGGTTGTCGGCCGGAACCTCATTGAACATCATCTCCCAAGCCTGCGGATTGTGAGCGATGTTCCAGTCCCCCTTCCACCACGTGCCGCCCATGTCGCAGTTCTCGAACGCGATCCGTACGCCGCGATCCGCCGCGCGCTTCGCCAGCTCCCCGAACACTTCCTTGAAGCGCGGCAGCGATTCGTCGATCGGACGATCCGTCAGACGGCCGGTAAAGCCGCTCACAATATCTGCCCCGAACAAGTGCGCATGGTCAATCGCCCGTTCCCAGCTGGCCAGCGTATCCGCATTGTCCCCTTCCCCTGTCAGCGGGTTGCCGAATACACCAACGCTGGAAATGACCGCGCCATGCTCATCCACAATTTCGCGCACCTGTTTAGCAAGCTCAGCCAGATCGATGCCTCCTGTCGTTTGCCAGAAGGTCAGGCTGAAGGATTCAAAGCCATGAGGCAAAATTTGCGGAATGACCCGTACCGCATCCTGCCCGCCTACCAAAGTGCCTATACGTAAAAAATGATTGCCGTTTTGCATTTGCCAACCACTCCTATATTGAGTATATTGAGAAACATAAACCCATTGTATAGCGGAAATATGAATATTTCTCTATCTAATCTTGTGTTTTTTAGGTTCTAAATTGCGTTAGAGGAGTGTAGCCTGAAATGACCCACCCCCAGGAATTGCGGGAGCATACGTATTTTAACGATCCGTCCTATCCTTTTAATATATTTCGTATTCGCCGGGAACAGCAGCAGAAAGGCACCCCTTCGTTCTATTTGCACTGGCATGACCATTTCGAGATTCTAGTAGTAATTGAGGGAAAAACCATTTTCCTTATCGACAGCAACCCCTATGAAGCACAGCCCGGCGATATTATCATCGTTCCTTCCGGCGCCCTGCATGCGGGTTACGCGGCTGACGAAGGCCCGCTGGAATACTATGCTATCGTGTTTAACGCGGCACTGCTCCGGCAGGGCAAAACTCCCGATCCCAAGCATGCGCTCTATATTGCGCCCTACCTGGATGGGGAGCTGCTGTTCCCTATAAAGTTAAGTCATCAAAATACGGAAAATTTGCAGCTCAAACACGTCCTGAAAGAGGTCATCAGTGAATTCGAAAGCAAATATCCCGGATACGAGTTAATGGTCAAAAGCCATCTGTACATGTTATTCACCCTGTTATCCCGCCGCTTCATGCCTAGCGAGCAGCAAGGACGGGCTAGCCTGGCCCATTCGCGTAATGCGGATCGCTTCAAACAGCTATTGCTCTATATCGATACGCATTATGCAGAGCCGATTACCGTATCCATGGCCGCTTCGATGATGAATCTTAATCCATATCATTTTTGCAAAATTTTCAAAAAGACAACTGGCTCCACGCTCATTGAATACGTGAACTTCATCCGCATCAACGAAGCGGGGCGGCAGCTGCGCGAAAGCGATCTGACCGTGACGGAAATCGCGGAACAAATCGGCTGCGGCAACCCGAATTACTTCACCAAACTGTTCAAGCAATATAAAGGCATGCCTCCTTCACAGTGGAGAAAAGAGGCGAACGGATCGCAATTCCAAGCTGCAAAGGCTGTAAAAACTGAAAAGACTACCAAGGCTGCAAAGACTGAAAAAGCTGAGAACGCTGAAAAAGGTGATAGAGGTGAAAGAGGTGAAGAAGCTGAACAGTCATAAAGCTAAGGTTATAAAGCTACAGTTATAAAGCTACAGTCATAAAGCTAAGGTTATAAAGCTACAGTTATAAAGCTACAGTTATAAAGCTAAAGTCATAAAGTTAAAAGTATAAAATTAAAGTTATAAAGTTAATCCCGGCGTGGCGAATGCGATTTTGCAGCTGTCCAGATTCTCCTTGAATCTACTTGATGGAGCTGCCTTCTTTTCCGATATTAATAGTGTTGAGATCTTGAATCATTATCCTCAGTAAAGGAGTCTTTTCATGAAAAACAGCATTACCAGGTTAATGGCCGTCATGGCCTTAGGTTTATTTCTATCATTGGTTTATCACGATACAGCCTATGGTCAAAACGTGCAGCAAAACGTGGCACAGAGAAGCAAAGAAGAAATCATCAAAACGTTCCAACGATATCTTCCTCTAGACAAAAATGACAGATACATGGAATCAAATGATGTTTTCGAGAAAATCCCTGCCTATACTGCTCCCTATGAGGCAGGAAAATTAAAAAAAGAATACATACTAGACGGAATCGCTGCCGTCAACTGGGCACGTTATTTAGCCGGAGTTCCGGATGATATCCTGCCCGATTGGAGCCTGGAAGGACAGGAGCAGGCATCCGCACTCATCAATGCGCTCAACAACAGCTTAAGCCATACTCCCTCCCAGCCTGCAGGGATGAATCAGGCCCTTTACCAATTAGGCTATGCCGGTTCCAAAAGCAGCAACATTGCATATGGGACCCCCACTCTTTATACAAGCGTAATGGAGATGTACATGCCCGACTCGGACAACAGAAATATTGATCGCGTGGGTCACCGGAGATGGATCATCAATCCGCAAATGACAACGACGATGTTCGGATTCACGTTCAGAGGTACGGAAAATCTCCTTCCGTTCAGCTCGATGTACGCCTTTGATCGAAGCAGAGCCGCGAGTGAAGTAACCTATGACTATATCAGCTGGCCCTCTGCCGGGCATTTTCCCAGTGAAGTCTTCATGACAAATCATCCATGGTCGGTATCTTTAAATACGGAGAAGTACGATAATAAACGAACCAGCAATATTCGCGTTTCTTTAGTGAGAGCGTCTGACGGACAGACCTGGCACTTTGACAAGCAAGACAAAGATAAAGAAGGAAAATACTTCAATGTGGAGACCTCCAATTTTGGCATTCCTTTTTGCATTATTTTCAGACCAGACATGATTGCTAATTTTACGGAAGATGACCGCTTTAAGGTCGAAATTACCGGGTTGTATACGAAGAGTGGACAAGAAACGTCTATTAGCTATGAAACCGTCTTTTTTAATATGATTCCCCAGAGCACCCTAAGAGGAGAGAACATTAAACTTACAATAGGAGAACAGCTGCAGCTGTTTCATTCCGTGGGAAAGCTTAGTCCCGGTTCTGGGACAGAGTTTTTAAAGCCGGAATTTAGCAGCACTAACCCCGCTGTAGCATCTGTAGACGCGAACGGCAATGTTACGGCCAAGTCGGCAGGAACGGTTAGCATTCGTCTATCCAACTACTTCGTCACATATCGTTTCGTTCATATTCACGTCCGTGAAGACAACGGGACAGAGCAAGTTAGCTCATGGGCAAAGAGCTACTACAATAAAGCCAAAAGTAACGGGATTATCGATATCAACTATGATAATAACTACCAAATTCCGATCGACAGGCGTATATTTGCCACAGCCGCGCTTAAAGTATATGAGAATATTTTGGGCAAACAAAGCGGAGAAATTAGCACGCCTTTTAAAGATATTGACAGCCGGGACATCTCCTATAGTTATCATTTGGGATTGATCAAAGGAACTTCTGAAAATACGTTTTCTCCCGGAAGCACCATCACCAGGCAAGAAGCAGCCACTCTGCTCTTGAACATTTACAATAAAGTCATGTCCGGTCAATCCTCGGACTCACTTCCCGTTCCGGGCTCGAGTGTCACTTTCCTGGATGATGCCAAAATCAGCCCTTGGGCAAAAGACAACGTATATAAAGCAGTCCATTTAGGACTCATTAGCGGGGTTGGAGATAACAAATTTGATCCGTCCGGTAATATGACCCGAGAGCAGGCTTATGTCTGTTTGCAGAAGCTCCAGGAATTGCTGGATCAAGCCTTTAACGCTATAACGTCTTAAACGCTCCCAATAATAAGGGTAATTCCGCTGCACTAATAACAACCGTTTTGTAACTATTTTAGTGAAAAATTTTGGCGCTTAAAAAAGAAAAACAGGCAGACCCCTTCATAGGGCTCTGCCTATTCTTTTTGCTTCTTGATCAACTCCAAAAACTCTAAAATAATATCCGAAACGGCATCTTCCTCCGACGTGTGAATGAACTTGCTAACTCTGAGAATATCCCCCTTATAAAGCTCGATGAGCTTAAGGGTGGACTCCGCATCATTTTGCCTCGCTTTATACAGCAGCTTTAAGAACTCACCATCCGTGACAATTCCTTGATCATCTTTCGCTTCCATTTGTTCACCCCTTGCTGACTCATATTCAGTTCGCGGGCAACTTCGGTTTCCGTCTTGTCCTGCAAATAAATTTTGAAAATAATCGTTCTTCCTGTGTCCGACGGGAGGGCATTAATCAGCTGTCTCACAACGATTTTGTTATCAGAAGATGAGGTGAAATTGGATGTGGCTGGTTCTACTCCACCAAATGAACATTCCCGTTTCCGTACAACTTTTGCTTTATACTGAATCCGCCAGGCGATCCGATACACTTCTTTTCTGTAATGCTCGTACACGGTTTGTTGTTCCTCCAAAGCGACCTCCCCCTTTCAAATTCATCTTCTACATGTAGGGAAAAATTCAAACAAATTTAACAACTGAAGAATTAACTTATTTATTGAAATTATAACATTTATTTCTAGTCTTTAGTTGTAAAATCTCCTGTTTATTTGCTCTATATAGTGAAGGGACATTTCACAGAAAGGAGGGAGCAATGATGCAGGTCACAGACATGATTTCCTTGATCACAAATGTCGGATTTCCCGTCACATTGAGCTTCATTTTAATCAAGTATGTTTTGCAAACGATGGGTGAAAAGATAGACAAGATGGATGCCGCCCTACACCTCTTAACCCAGCAAGTTAAAAGCATGGAAGCCCACAATGATCATCCCAAAGCTGCCGATCAGGCTGAGACGGTTACTAAATGAAGAAAGCTTGTAAAGGCAATTCTGACGCAGCTAATACCGCCATGTTGCGGTTGATTTCACTAAGCCATGAAAAAAACAGGAAGCCGTCCACGCCAAGCATCGCTCCTGGGGGGTTGCTTCCTGTTTGTCCATCTGCATTTCACAGTATCCCCCACTCCCTAAGGTTGTACAGAAAACAAGGGCAATGTCTCTGATACATCTTATTCGAAAGTGGGCAAAATTATGACTATTTTCGGGTACCCGCATGAGCTTGAACTACTATGCCGGGCAATCTGCTTGCGCTTGAGCTGAGCATGAACTTCGATGCCCGGCTATCCGCTTGCGCTTGAGCTGAGCATGAACTTCGATGCCCGGCTATCTGCTCGCGCTTGAGCTGAGCATGAACTTCGATGCCCGGCTATCCGCTTGCGCTTGAGCTGAGCATGAACTTCGATGCCCGGCTATCCGCTCGCGCTTGAGCTGGGGTAAGGTAAATTGATGTAATGCGACGAATGTGAACGTTATGTAAGGTAATGTTATGTAGTGTACTGAACTTCCCTGTGCGCTCACTTTTCGCTAATTGCGAACAGCTTCCTGTCCCCGCCTACGTACAAGGTTCCATCAGATCCGAGAACCGGAGGCGAACTCATATGCTGGTATAACGGCAGACTCCAATTTGTTTTTTTCGTTTTCAAATTCACGGAGGTGACCCCACTCTTAATTCCATCGTCGTAAAGCCGATAAGTATACAGCGCATTCTGATCCCGATCAATCAAGACGGTGTTCTGGATATATTTTTTGCTTTTCAGGTCATCTTGAGGGTTAAAGCTCCACAGCAGCTTTCCCGCTGAGTTGTATAATCTGTGCCCGAAAATAAAGGTACCGTTCTCGCTAAACGATGGACTATAAGAGAAATTGTATCCCTTTTCGTCAGTAATTGTTTTTTTGAGAGCTCCTTCTGGGCTAAACATAAATAAAGCTCCTTGAGATTGAACATAGATCAAGTTATTCGTATAAACTGGAGAAACCTCGTTATATTCCGCTTTATAAGCAGCACTCCATTTGATTTTACCGTTCAAATCCATTTTAATGAGCTTCCCGCCGTTGAAATAATCAACAGTCCCCGCTCCGGATTTACTCAATTGCCGATACGTTCCTTGGGCTACCGTGAAATAAATGTGATCCTTCACAATAATAGGAGAAGAGACTTTTAAATACTTATGTTTCCATGTGGTCGAAATATCAAACAATTGTTCCCCGGTGACGGATAGCGCAATGACTCTGGCCTCTTCCTCCTGCCAATCGTTTGTTTGCTTTCGGGTTGTCGCGACAATCGTTCCGTTCGAAGATAGAGCGATCGGCTGAAAAGCAGAGGTGGCATCTGCATACTTGTTCTCCCATATTAGCTCTCCGTCTGTCGAATAGGCGGCAATGATGGAGCCGTTTTTGGCATCAAAAATAGAAAGCACAATCGTATTATCGTTATATAGCGCCAGATCATTTGTTTCCCCTTCCAATTGCACGCTCCATTTAATTTTACCGTCTGGCGAAACGGCCGTTAATTTCGTTGCAAAGTTATACTGTCCGACAGCATAGATAGTATTGTTGGAATCGATAACCATATTCCCCGTGTCCTGCCCCAAATCCACTGCCCATTTAATTATCGGCTGCTTTGGTGATTTATAGACGGATTGCCTCGACCATTGGTTGCTGGGATGCACCGAAGAGCTGGCCGCCCAAATTTCTCCCGGAATAAAACTAAGTACGACCGCTATTACCAACACTAGCTTGAAACCTATCTTTTTCCTCATGTCATGACTCCTTTTATTTGCTGCTTGATTTGAATGATTAATTAACTTTAATATCGGACTCTAGTCATGAAATATGAACGGATTCCAGGCCTTTAAACCTATCTCCACCGCTGTAAACTAACGATCTCTACGCAAGGGCATTCGGACATTCGAGCATTTGAGAGTCTAGCATTCGAATGTGCGAGTATCGAGCAGCAGGGTATACGGGGATCCAGGAGTCTAATGTTCGTACATCGAGCAGTCGGGTGTTCGGGTATTCTAGCATTCAATAGTAAGTGTGCCCTAGTAGGTCTTGATATACCTTTAACTTGCCGATCGCGCTGAAACAGCTTTTATCCTGCACCTCCTTTTGGTTTTAATTGGATTTGAAGTATCTATTTCAACAGATTAGAATGGTTGCGATAAAATAATAGTATTTAGTGTATTTAAAAACAAGAAAATCGCCTTCCCTCTCCCTTTACCTTATATTAATGACACGAAATCCAGTTAATTGTCGTGTTCCCAACAGACAGCGTTTTTTAGTTACTAAAAATACAGTTATATCTGCCAGCCGTCTCTCAACTCTCAGTTGAGTCCGTAAAATTGTGTAAATTGGATGATTTATGACATCGATTGAGAAAGAGAGGCCATCACTGCAAACTTTAAAATAATGAGTCAGGCCGCAGATTGCCCTTATGGGATCTGCGGCCTGCTTATAGGCGCTTAATGATAAGTGTTTAATTCTATCGATCTCCTCACAGGCTCCTTAGGATAAGTGTTTACTACCGACCTGCTCATTGACGCCTTAAGATAAGTTGTTTACTACCGACTTGCTTATAAGCGGCTCAGGATAAGTATTTATTTCCGACCTGCTTTATGAACGTTTGTACCGCTTCGCGGACATCGCCGGCCTGCGTAACCGCAGAAATGACCGCCACGCCGTCTGCCCCAGCCCGAATCACTTCGGAGGCCCGTTCCGCCGTGATTCCCCCAATTCCTACCAACGGCAATTGTATCCCTTGCTTACGCATCTTCTCGATCATCCGGGGGCCCTGTACTGGTTGGGCGTCAGCTTTTGAAGCAGTAGGATAAATCGGGCCAACGCCGATATAATCCGCTCCCTGGGCCAGCGCCAGCCGGGCCTCTTCCACCGTATGGGCGGATACGCCGAGAATACAGCTGCCCATCCGGGCGCGGATCGAGCCAGCCGGCTCATCGTCCTGTCCGACGTGGATGCCATCGGCGCCGATTCGGGCGGCCAGCTCCACGTCATCATTGACGATGAACGGCACGCCGGCGCGGCGGCAGGCGGCTTGCAGCTGAAGGGCGAGCGCCAGCTTCGCCTCTCCTTCCAGCGCCCCCGGGCCCTTCTCGCGGAGCTGGATCATCGTCGCCCCTCCGCTTAATGCTTCCTCCACAACGCGAATGGGTTCTGTTTGGCAGTTTACACTGCCAACAACCAGGTACATCCGCAGGTATTGTCGCATTTGCTCTGGCGAGACGCTTCCGCTCATTAGCGCCGCTCCCCTCTCCGGCGATACGCCCAATGGTTGGTCGGGCCATGCCCTTGCCCCAGCCCCAACCCGTCCTCTATCGCCGCCTGAATGAATGCCCGCGCGGCCTCCACCGCTTCCGGCACGGATAATCCCTTCGCCAACCCGGCGGCAAGCGCAGCGGAATAAGTGCAGCCTGTGCCATGGGTGTGCGGAGTATCAATCCGCTGACCGGAAAACTCCGTGAAAGCCGCCCCGTCATACAGCAAATCGGTGACCCGCTCGCTTCCTTCATCGTGCCCGCCCTTGATCACCACCGTTGCCGGACCATAAGCGGAAATTCGCTTCGCGGCTTCCCGGCGATCCTCCATCGACTGAATGCGTATTCCCGATAAAACTTCAGCTTCCGGGATATTCGGTGTAACGATGAGAGCAAGCGGCAGCAGGCGCTCCTTGATAGCCTGTACGGCGTCTGACAGCAGCAGCTCTGCGCCCCCTTTGGCAATCATCACCGGGTCCACCACAACATTGCGCCAGCCGTGTTCCCGGATCCGCTCGGATACGGCCGTAATAATATCAGCGCTAAACAACATCCCCGTCTTCAACGCATCGACTCCAAGATCGGAGCTTACGGCATCGATCTGCTCTGCAGCGGCTTCGGGCGGCAGTGGATATACCCCTTGAACGCCTAACGTATTTTGCACCGTAATGGCCGTAATGGCTGACATTCCGAACACATCCAGCTCTTGGAATGTTTTAAGATCAGCCTGTATTCCTGCCCCTCCCCCGCTATCCGATCCGGCAATCGTAAGGGCTCTCGGTATAGGTGTACTCATTTTAATGTTCCCCCTGCGGCTGGAGCTGGAAATTCGGCAACTGCCGAATAGCCTTTGAGCGAGTGCGGATGCAGTTTGGCCAGCTCATCAAGGAAAGCGATCTGGAAGCTGCCTGGCCCAACGCTCGCCGTGCGCTCTGCAGCCCGGGCTGCAGCCGCTCCGTAGAACGCCAGTCCAGCGGTACCAGCCAACAGCAGATCTTTCTCTACTGCAGCAAAGGCGCCAAGCACCGATGTCAGCAAACAGCCTGCTCCGGTCACCTGGGTCAGCATGGCGTCTCCACCGCTGATTACCCGGCACACCTGGCCATCCGTAATAACGTCCTCTTTTCCAGTGATTGCTACTACGGCATTCAAATGACGAGCTGCCCGCAGCCCAAGCTGTGCATTCTCGTTATCAGCGCTATCTCCCGCATCAACACCTTTGATTTCACGCGCTTCACCGACAAGATTCGCAATTTCTGCTGCATTCCCCCGCACGAGCGACACTTTTACCTCGCGGAGAATTTTCAGCGCGGATTCTGTGCGAAACTTCGTAGCTCCTGCGCCGACCGGGTCCAACAGTACAGGAACGCCATGTTCGTTGGCCGATAATCCGGCGAGAATCATCGCCTCTACATGCGCGGTAGATAAGGTCCCGATATTAAGAACGAGCGCCCCAGCTATTTTAGCCATATCCGCCACTTCCTCGGGAGCATAGGCCATTACAGGTGAAGCTCCTAGCGCATACAGCCCGTTCGCAGTAAAGTTAGTAACTACCACATTGGTAATGTTATGAATGAGCGGTTTATTCCTTTGAACCTTCGTAAGAAGAGCTGAAATATTGTTTTCAAGTGTACTCATTGTGATCCGGCCTCACTTCTTATTAAAATTAACCAATCTATAAATTCAGAGTAGATCAAGGATCAAGCCATTCTTTCTCTTATAGTGCGTATACCTCAGTCTTCATCGGTACAGGCCAATCCTGCACGTTATATGCCATGTCCCAAAACATGTATTCCAACTGGCAGCTAAGCAAATAATGCTCAGTCATCTTCTCTCGCTCCAGTTCGGTCGTTGTTTCCGCCCACTTATCGAGCCATTCGCAAAATTTCGCAGTAGTTGTCGTGCGGGTCGCATAGAAATGAATCCACTCATAGAATGGATGACTCTCAGTCGGCTGCACTTCCTTCATTAATTTCTCGCCGATTTCCAAGTACGTCCACGGGCAAGGCAGCAGCACCGCCATAATTTCCGCTAAACTTCCTTCGTGGGCAACGGTCAGCATATGGCGAATATAATGGTGTGCCCCCGGAGCCAGCGCATAGCCCTGCATTTCGTCATACGTTACTCCAGCGGCTGTGCAGAAGTTATGGTGCGGACCTACTTCGCTATTTAAAATGAAGGAAATTTGCTGATTAAACATTTCAATTTCATCCCGGCTGGAGCACTTGGATATGGCAATGCCATAAATCCGCATATATGCCGTTAAATACTCATGGTCCTGCTTGACATAATGAATCAGCTGCTCCTTCTGCAAATTGCCATTAGCAATTCCTTTTACAAAAGGATGTTCAAAAATGGCCTGAAAAATCCCGTCCGCCTGCTGACGGAGTCCCTGCGTAAAACTCATTGTTCCCCACCTCCGAATAATGTAAGAATATGATCTGGAAGCCGTTGAGGATGACCCCATTGTTAGTTGAAGTATATCCGGCCCAAATTGAAATTGCATACCGCGATTCGGTCGCAATACAACAAAAAAAGCCGCCCCGGATATGGAGCGGCCTTATCAACGTCACCTAAACACGAAAACAAGAACGAGTAAGTGTCAGGCATTCATGCATTGGTCCGACTCCACTTTCCTACGCTAGTACGAACTAGATCAGGTTCAAAGGGTCCAAGAAACGTTCTTATCTCAGCCGCTGACGGCTCCCCTAGTGGACTTCCTATTCATTTTCATTATTAACTGTATCTGTCTTTGTAGGAGTTGTCAAACTTCTATGCTTATTTCCCGCAGCATTTCTTATATTTGAATCCACTGCCACAAGGACAAGGCTCGTTGCGGCCAATCTTTGTTACAGACACCTGGTTTTTGTTAAGTGCGCTCAAGGGACGATTTGCTGATCTAAGCGGGATATTTCCCTTCAGCCGATTCATTTCGAACGGGGTATGCCCGCCATGAATCCATAATCTAGTATGGTTATACACATCATTCATTAAGGCAACAATAATGTCAGCCTGCTCCATGCTCTGAAACTGCAAGTCTCTTCTTTCAAATTCAAAGATCAGATCTTGTGGGGTCGCTTCCATCGTGCAAGCCAATTGAATGTCATCAATTAAGTCGTCCACCATTTCTGTATCCCGGCATATTTCCTTCAAAATATAAGCTCTCAGCTTCATGAGCTGCGGCGTCATCTCAAAGTAGAATTCATCCGCATATTTCAATAGTTCGTTACGTTCCGGAACATATTGCGGCTTATCCTTTATTTGAATCAGAAGTTCTTCCAGCTCTCCCGGTGATTCCTCGGGTGCCAAATAGCTGTTCACAATATATCCCTTCAGCATGAAAAAGCTCTGCTGCCTGTTTTTCAGCTTCTCAAAACGCTCCATGAACTCTTCTTCGCTTAAAGCAACATTATTCTGTGCATTGTAAATTTCCAGCAGCTTCGCCGGCTTAATTACCCCATATAAGTTTGAAAGGGATTGTATATACTCATAAATCAGCTGCATGCTTCCGTGCTTCTGATTAAAACTTGCGGCATCCAGCTTAGTAAAGGCGTTTTTGATTTCATCCGGAATAATGACATACAGCCCTCCCTTACTAAAGTAAGTAAATACGAGGCCGCGATCCATTAAGTAGCTGTAGTGCTCAAACTGTATGAAATTATTGTGCAGAACGGACTGGCGAAGAAGGGATTCGAACAATTGCCATTCCATTGCACTCGTAATCAGCAAAGCAGCTTCCAGATGATCCGCATCTGTCAGATGTTCTATGAGCGCTTGTATGAGCTCCTGTTTTTTCATTTTTGAACGCCCAGGCAAATTACAGGCCGAAGCAAGTGAGGCAAGACGAACCTTCGTCAAATCATGAAGTATGTCAGGCAAGCTTGTCGTCACATCTCCTATAATTGCATGCTGGATATTCATTTGTTCAAGTAAATTGTTGTACTCTTCCAAGTTCAGTTCTCCTCTTTCAATTCCTTCGTTCTTCTTCTCTTATAGGCGCCAGAACAGTTATACTCTTTCGTTCATTCATGCTATTAAGTAAGAAAAAACTATTACCGTTTCCTGACCTGCATACCGATTCTACATTGAGTAATTCAGCCTCTATTAAGACTCAACTACATATAATACCACACAATTAAGGTCACGGAATATTTTTGCGGCAATTTGTACTATAAAATTTAGATGTTAATAAACGGGATTACACTCCATTAAATAGGATGAAACGCGATTTTCGGTCAGCTTGAAAGCTGTAACCAGACGTAGGGATTATATATGAATTATCATACATAAACACCCACTTAGCCGCCATACGCAGGATTATGGATGAAATATAATACACAAGCGATTTTGTAGCAGCCAGACATAGGAAATATTTATGAATTATCATACATAATCACCCACTTAGCTGCCAAACGCAGGATTATGAATGAAATATCATACATAATCGTTCGCGTAGCTGGAGTTGGCGCTGAATCCGCACCGAGAGCTCTTGCCTGTTTTCGAGATACTGACGTTTCGCCTGAAAGCTTCAGGAATGTCCTTTTTTACTATCTAAATCAGGGAATTCCCCCATGAGATGTATTTACTCGCGGTAATATATAGCATATAATCCCTTTAAAACCAAGCGCTCCACTTCCATATAATGGGGATCACTTAGTAAGAGCTTACGAAACCTTAAGCCGATAAGTGGTTGCCGCTATGATTACTACCATTCAGAAAAGTCAGAGGTGATTTACAGTTGGATAAAGACAAAAAGATCAGCGAATTGGAGGAACAGTTAAGAAAACTTACACAACAATTATCTGATTTGAAACAAAACGAGGAATCCTCTTCTCCACGTGAGCATCAACAGTACAGTCAGGAACCTTTGCAACAACAACAACAACATCATCATCAGCAGCAGCTGCAGCAACAACAACAGAGCGGGATGCAGCAAGGGCCTGCAACAGGGGGGCAGCCGCCTCACCACGCGCAGCAGCAGGGGCCGCCTATATGGGACCCTCAGAACAGGCCAGACCAGCAACAGCAGCTTCAACAACAACAACATCATCATCATCATCATCATCATCATCATCATCAGCAGCAGCAGCAGCAACAACAGCAGAGCGGGTTGCAGCAAGGGCCTGCAACGGGGGGGCAGCCGCCTCACCACGCACAGCAGCAGGGGCCGCCTATATGGGACCCTCAGAACAGGCCAGACCAGCAACAGCAGCTTCAACAACAACATCAGCAGCAGCAGCAACAACAGCAGAGCGGGCTGCAGCAAGGGCCTGCAACGGGAGGACAGCACTCTCACCACGCACAGCAGCAGGGGCCGCCTATATGGGACCCTCAGAACAGGCCAGACCAGCAACAGCAGCTTCAACAACAACATCAGCAGCAGCAGCAGCAGCTGCAGCAACAACAGCAGAGCGGGTTGCAGCAAGGGCCTGCAACGGGAGGACAGCACTCTCACCATACACAACAGCAGGGGCCGCCTCATTACTCACAGCAGATGCAACAAGTGCCAATGCCGGGCGGACAACCCAACTACCCACAGCAGTCTCACCACTACCATCAGCAGGGAGTGCCAGCACAGTTGCCCGCCGGCAAACCAGCGCCGTCCCACGACTGGGAATATACTATTTCCCGTGTTTGGCTGCCTCGTGTATTCATCGTAGTGCTGTTGTTAGGGGTAATGTGGGGGTTCATGGCCGCTGTAAACGCCGGATACCTAAGTGAGCCCGTCCGTTGTCTTCTAGGCATCGTCTTGGCCGTAGCTATGTACTGGTTTGGAAACAAACAAGTTCAGCAGCAGCGGGAAGCGTTAGGACAGGTGCTTTTGGGCGGAGCGAATGCCATATTGGTGTTAACCTTTTTCGCTGCCCATATGTTATACGACATACTTCCAATCGGCATCGCTTTTGTACTATACATAATGTCCATCATTTTTGGCATATTTACGGCAGTACAGCACCGTTCGCAGACACTAGTCATCATTGCAATGCTTTCCGGGTTTCTCATCCCGTTTCTCATCAAGTCTCCTGACAATCCGTGGATGTTTATACTGTATGAAGCATTATTTTCAATCGCGATGATGCTAATATCCGTCCGCTTTGATTTTCGCGGAGCGTACATTGTCGCTTTTGCCGTGCTGCATGTCCCGCTTCTTCTGCTCTATGCGCAAGGAGACTATGATAAGAGCAAGTATCTAGTTCTAATTGCGGTAATTGTGCAGCACCTGGTGCTTTATACCATTACCGTAACCCATCGTTACCGTCACAAGCTTGACCAGATGATCCTGCTTCCGATCGGGTTCATTCTGTTATCTTTCTGGATTATAGGCCTGTATGGAATAGATGACAGTCCAGCATATTCTATACTTATTACATTATTGGCTGTACTGTATAGCATTACTGCTCTCACGTCCTTTAAGCGAAAAGGGATGGCGGATTTGTTTGCCTCAATCGCTACATACAGCTGGGTATTATTCCTGATTGAAAATGTTACTGCAGATTTCAGAGCATCCGTTCTGCTCATCATTGGATTATTATCCTTTTTGTTCGGCATTAAACTCAGAAGCGTTTTGCAGCAATCTGTCGGTTTAACTTTGTATTTGTATAGTACGTTGCTTATTATGTTTCATTGGATAGACCAGATTTTCTCTGCGGAGACTTTGGCTTGGATTTTACTCTTGGTTAGCTTCCCGATTCCTTATTTTGTCGTAAAAAGACAGCAGGAGCCGAAATGGGTACTCTCTCTATGGAAGGTGTTTAACTGGGGCGAAGCTTTGTTCGGCCTATTATTCCTTACCCAAATCACAAACATCCTGACTGAATCGTTAAATATTGAAATTCGGCACCTTACCTTGTCTTCAGTCTGGATCGTGTACTCCGTAGTTATTATTATTTTCGGTATTATCGCAAACAAATCAAGCGTCAGGCTGACGGGAGTCGTCTTCTTGTTCCTGCTATTACTGAAAGTCATCGTACTTGACCTGCCATGGGTAACTGTTGCGGTTCGTGCCATACTGTTCATTGCATTAGGTTTGGCCGGGATTATCACTTCGCGATTATTGTATAGAAAGAAACAGGATGTTGAAGAAGAAACCATTCCTCCTGTAAACTAAGCTCCATTGATGAAAAATCGTCAGGCAGGACTGTTGACAAAGAGTGGGCCAGAGGGATTGATCCCCTGACCCACTCTTTTATGAATTAAGGTTTTGCAGTGCTCTACCAAAACCCTTTAACCCGTTGCTTTGTAAACAGCCCCCGGATAGCATTTTATAGCGGTTTTATAGTGGTTTTATAGCAGTTACATGGCGGTTTTATAGCGATTTCATGGCGAGTCATGGCGGTTTTCCCCCTGAGCTTTCGCTGAAATTCTTTTGTATCAAATTATGATATAATCACGGCACAATAAATTTTTATCGCATTAAGGGAGGCTGTAGTACATGCTCACATTCCAACAGAAGCTTTCTATTTTCGAATCGTTCCCTCAGCTGCAGCGAAAAGATGTTTCACTCGGCCGTGTGAATTTTCATTATGAAGATAGCGTTCTGGATAAAAAAACAGTTGGCTATCATCTGCATCCTAACGGCAATGGCTTCGTTTACGCGGGGCTGATAGAGGATTACAGATTTCAGATTAACGACAAAGGATTTGTCAATATTCGCGACTATTCAGATCAACAACTGCGCCGTTTAATTGAGCAATCTATTCTGTCTCTTTCAGGCCCGGCTCCTGATTCGCCATCAACGACTAACGATACGCATCAGGCTCACTCCTATGTTGAAGACTGGTTCGATGCCAATCAGCAGTCTCTCCAGCTGAAACAGGAGGATGATCTATGGTATATTTACGCCGGCTCCAGCTTGGAAATGGTGTTCGAAACCCGGGAAGAAGCCGAAGAATACTTGAATGACGAAGGCTTTACCCGTCAAAGCACATCACGATAGTGGTGTAAATTTACATTTCAACCGCACCCGATTGCACTAAATCGGCGCTGCGGTTATTTTATTTTTTGTTTTTGTCAAGATTTTAAAAAAAGTGTTTGAATTTAGACACAAAATGTTTAATAATATGTAATAAGGACGACACAATTTGTTCACAAATATTTATTTCAGCGATAAGGAGCTGATTCACATGCAAAACCCAAAAACAGAGTATAAAAATGAGAGCAACTTATTTGCCTGGATTGTTGGATTAGGAGCATTTTACTCGGTTTTCTATGCCGTATTTACGATCTTAGCCATTCATGGATAGTACGTTTTATTGAGCTGCTGCTCCAATTTGGGTGGCACTGAATGAACCGAGTCATAAAATTATATAACAGTTACAGCCTTTAAGCCTCCCTGCGTACAGGGGGCTATTTATCTTCTAAGACACCAAAAACACCGCCAAACCAATGGTTCAGCGGTGCCCTGTTTGCCTATTTCGCCTTTTTTCCTATTTTACCTATTAGGCATCTATTGCACTGTCAATTACGTCTTGAGGAACTTTGATTTCTTCCACTTTATTGTGATTCGAAATCGTGCTCTTCATAACCATTTCCATAGTCATCTTTTGACCTTCGATGTCCATTTCCATTTCCATGGTTACATCAGCTCTTGATGAAAGATAAGTTTCTTTATTGATCGCATTGGTAATTTTAATACTCTTGATTGTCATCATTTCCATTAAAGCTTCAGATTGCTCTGCGTTACCGGTTCCGGCTTGGCTCATCAAGTCTTTCGCCAGTTCTTTAAGACCTTCTCCGGACAAGTCGGCTGATAAGATGTACTCATCGCCTTCTTCGGTTACCTTACTGTCACCCGCAATAGATTTAAATTGCTCCAGTTGAGCCTCAGGGTTGGCGGACGCTTCCATTTGCGCAACTAAATCACCCAAACTTTCAGCCGGCAGCTTAACCCACGTACCGTCAATCAGCGAGTAGATTCCTTCGTCTGTAATATACTGTTTTATTTCCGTTTTTCCTTGCGCACCCAAATCCATCGTCATCTCTTGATACATCGCAATTGGATCCTGCTGTATATCCATAGTCATACTGATGTCGATATTCTCATGAAGCTCTTCTCCATCTTGTTCCATCGTCACTTTCTGCTCAACATCCGCTATCATAGAGAAGCTCTTCAAATCTTTACTTGCCTCTGTAGCTTTAGTAATAAGCTCATCCACAGTAGGCAATGCCTGAGTTTCTGGTGCTTCTTTAGAGTTCGCGTTCGTTTCTGCAGAGTTCGCATTCGTTGCCGCTGAGGCGTTCGCATTGGCACCCGCTGCTTCTTTGTCTTTGCCGCAAGCGGTAAGCCCTACTAATAAAATTGCCCCCAATAATACTGCCGTCAGTTTCTTCAAGATGTTATCCTCCTAAATATGGTATAAGTCTCTTAAACATATTAACCAAATAACTCCATTAGTCAACCGGGTACATAGACCCATTAACTCACAGAACCACACCAAATTACCTATAAAAATGAAACTTTATACTCAATGTTCTAGCTATATTACGACTGCTAATCTATCATAATAAGCAGTATATCAGCTATATTTTTCTATAGTCTAAGGAGCTGTCATGAAGAACTTATTCGTTACTGGCTACCGCGCTCATGAGCTTGGCATATTCAACAACAAACATCAAGGGATTCCTTATATACAAAAGGCGATCCGTAATAAACTTATTCCACTTCTTGAAGATGGACTGGAGTGGGTAATTACCCCTGGACAATATGGCGTTGATTTATGGGCCTGTGAAGCCGCCATCTCGCTCAAAGCACAATACCCGCAGTTGAAATGCTCCATCATTACAGCCTTCAGCAATCCGGAAGAAAAGTGGAGCGATGAGAAAAAAGGTTATTACGAAGAGTTGTTGCGTAACATCGATTATTATGCGGCCGTCAGCAAAGAGCCCTACCAAGGCAAGTGGCAATTCATAGCCAGAGATGATTTACTACTGCGGAAGACAGACGGAATTCTTCTCGTCTATGACGAGGAAATGGGCGAGGGCAGCCCCAAGTTTATTAAACAGCGGGCCCTTCGTAAGCAATCGGAGGATGGATATTCAGTCCTCACCATAAGTGCCGAAGAAATCCAATCCCTTGCCGATGATGATGCAGAAACCCAATTTGAAGAAGAACAAACCTATGAAATGCTTGATCACGAGCTGGAGCGTGAGCCTTGAGCGTTAGCACGAGCTGGAGCGTGAGCTTGGGCGTGAGCTTGGGCGTGAGCCTGAACGTTAGCCTTGATCGTGATCTATGGCTTGAATTTATTGATTGCAAAAAAGCCGGGATGAGCTGGTTCCCTGGCTATCCAATTTAATTGGATTTCATGTATTTAATCTGTTCTAATCAGCCAGTATCGAGATTATAGATGGATTTCATGTATCTAAAAACGCTTGATTCACCTTTCCCGGCTCTAAACTTCGTCTTTAATGACACGAAATCCAGTTAATTACGCACTCTATGCCCGCTTTTAGGTTTTAGACACCAAAATTCCATCTATGATCCCCATCCAGTTATATCATTCATCAAATAGCACGATTTAACATTCATCAAACCTGCTTGAGTTGATACGCAAAACCTGATTGAGTCGATACGAATAACGCAAAAAGCCATTAGTCCAGCACTTGTAGGACTAATGGCTTTTGATTAGGCTCTGTTAAAGTTTAATGTTGATATTAATTATAAAAAATTCATTTCTCCCGCCATGCCTTGCTTCAAATTAAGAGCATTTCCGCTTATTTATCTCAACCCTGCCTCATCCATACGAGCATTTCACCAGGCTTGCGGTTGCCCCAATGCGCGTAAGGGACGGCGACGACGGGGACTGTCACATAAGCGGGCTGGAACCCATCATACAACTTCCCCTCCCAGTATCGAAGATCGGAGCGTTCTCCTTCCGCACGAATGATTACAACTCCTCCAAGCAGATCGTCTCTATACTCTGCTTTGAAGTCCGATGACGATGACAGATTCAGACGAATATCGGTTAGATCTGCCCCATTGTCTACTTCCTCCAAGCAATACACGACAGGGCCTCTTTGCAAGGCAACCTTGCCTGCGTTCTCATGAACCTTTGGATGGGAGGCGATCCTCTGCACGGACATCGGCAACTGCAGCGTGACCCGGTCACCTTCCCGCCACTGACGGCGAAGCTTTATATAACCTCGCTCAATGACGGATGGAACATTGATGGCTTCATCGTTTACCCTCAGCTTGGCAGACGGCGCCCATGCCGGCAGTCGAAGACAAAGGTCAAATTCCACAGGCTGAGCCGCATGGATTTGAACAGCAATATGTCCTTCCCAAGGATAGCGCGTATCCATCACCAAGCCAACCTGCTGCCCGTCGACTTCCAGCTTGCATTCATGCGCAGCATACAGATGAACATAGACACTGTCCCCAGCGGTAGTATAAATATAGCGATCCAGCGAAGAGATCAACCGCGCGATATTGGGCGGACAACAGGCGCATCCAAACCACGGAACCCGCTCCGGCTCGACGTGCTTCATATCGTAACGATATCTGGCTACCTGGGGATGAACCTCCAATGGATTGACGTAAAAATATTTTGTCCCGTCTAGTGAAATTCCGCTCAGCGCTCCATTGTATAGCGCTCGCTCCATCACATCGGCATATTCACGATTCGGCTCCAGCTGCAGCATGCGCACTGCCCACATGATCAGTCCGATCGCAGCACATGTCTCGGTATACGCCGTATCGTTAGGCAGGTCATAATCTACCGTAAACCGTTCCGCATGGCCTTGAGAACCCAAACCTCCCGTCACATACATCCTTTTGGTGGTCACATGTTTCCATAACTCAATAAGGGCATTCTTCAAGCCTGTATCCCCAGTCAGCAAGGCGAGATCAGCCATAGCAGAATATAAGTACATCGCCCGAACGGCATGACCTTCTGCGGTTTCTTGCTCTCTGACCGGAGCATGGGCTTGGTGATAGTCCAAGGCAAACCACCGGTCTTTAAAATCGTTCCCAAAAGTAGGTTCACTCTCCAGAAAACTAGGTTGCTTGCCGCGTTCATTAACGAAAAATTGGCTGAGCTTTAAATGCTTATCCTCCTTTGTCACTCGGTACAATTTAACTAAAGCGAGCTCAATTTCCTCATGCCCGTCGTAGATTTGCAGCTGATCTGCCTCCGGCCCGATCACGCGATCGATGAGATCAACATATCTGCACATAATATCGAGAAATTTACGTTTCTTCGTCGCTTCGAAATAAGCAACAGCTGCCTCGATCAAATGGCCTGCACAGTATAGCTCATGGCCGAAGCTTTGATCCTTCCACCTTTGCTCGGGAGCAGCGACCGTGAAATAGGTATTTAAATAGCCGTCCTCCTGCTGGGCTCTTTCCATCAAGTCCACGACCGCATCGATAATCTGCTCCAGCTCAGCATTCGGCGTGTGCTGCAGGCTGAAGCTGGCTGCTTCTATCCATTTGGCCACATCGCTATCCTGAAACACCATGCCGTGGAATTTGCCATCCGTTTCTCCCGCTGCGATACGGAAATTTTCAATCGCATGGCTGGGCTCGGCTCCCGGTATTTGATCATTTAATGCGCTCCATTGGTAAGGAATAACCTGCTCAGCCATTTGCTTCATTCGCGGATACCAGTAATTGTCGGCAAAATCAATCTTCTTCACATGCACCTTGTTCATAATACTCCTATTCCCCCTTCAGTCCTGATAGTGTCACCCCGCGGACAAACAAATCCTGGGCGAACAAAAAAACAATAATGATCGGAAGAACGCTTAATCCCGTCGCGGCCATCAGCGAAGGCCAGTCCGTCGAATACATGCCCTGCATATTGGCCAGCCCTAACGTTAACGTCATTTTATCCATGGAATTCAGGAAAATCAGCGGATTAATAAAATCATTCCAGGTACCCATGATAATGAAAATACCCAGCGTCGCCATAGCCGGCTTGGATAGCGGCACAAATATTCGCCAGTAGATGCCGAACGGGGTACAGCCGTCGATTTTGGCAGCTTCCTCCAGTGAATCCGGAATCGTGATAAAGAACTGGCGCAGCAAAAAGGTGCCGAATGCCGAGACAAGCATCGGTAAAATCAGGGCCGCATGCGTGTCCATTAATCCATAGAACTTCATCAGAATGAAATTCGGAATCATCGTGACCTGCGGCGGAATCATCAGCGTAGCCAGATAAAGCCCGAACAACCCTTCGCGAAAACGAAAGCGCAGCCTGGCGAATACATAACCCGCCATGGAACTGGTTATCAGCTGCACGATCGTTACGATGACCGTGATTTTCAAGCTATTAAAGGAGAAGCGAAAGAACGGAAACCGTTCAATCATCGCCGAATAATTTTCAAACTTTAGCCTTTCGCCCACAAAACGCGGCGGGTACGTAAACACCTCACTAAGGTCTTTGAGGGAGGTGGCGATCGTCCAAATAAACGGAAATAGCATCACGGCAGAGCCTGCAATGAGAAACAGATGTGCCGCTAATTTCACCCAAGTCGGTTGCTTCATGCTCCATCCTCCTCTTTTTAATAAACATTCGACCTATTTTGTCTCCAAAATTGCAGTAAGGTGATCATTAATACGATAAAGAACAGCACGTAGGCAATCGCACTGGCATAGCCCATTTGGAAATACTGGAACGCATTTTGATAAATATAATAAACGAGCACAGAGGTCGTTCTCGCCGGACCGCCTTGTGTCATCAGATACACCGTATCGAACACCTGAAAGGAGTTGATAATCGCCATGACCGTCACGAAAAAGGTCGTTGGAGACAGCAGCGGCACCGTGATGTTCCAAAATTTCGAATACCATTTGGCCCCATCGATTTCAGCCGCCTCGTAATAGCTCTCCGATATTCCCTGCAATCCCGCCAGGAAAATCAGCATATTAAATCCGAGACTTTTCCAGATCGCCGTAATCATGATACCGATCATCGCCCATTTCGTGCTTGTCAGCCAGGTTGGGCCCGTGATGCCAAGCCAACTGAGCGCATAATTGAGTAGGCCGTATTGCGGGTTATAAATCCACTGCCAAATCACTGCTACCGCCACCATGGAGGAAATAACCGGAATAAAGAATGCAGCCCGGTAAAATCGTATAAAACGCAGCTTCTGATTCAGTACATTCGCCAAGAACAAAGAAATAACAATGCCGATTGGCACACTTACCGCCGTAAAATAAATCGTATTCCACAACACCTGATGAAAGGTTTCATCGGCCAGCAAATGTGTGTAGTTATCGACGCCAACAAACTTAAAATTGCTCGTTAAATCCCATGATGCAAAACTGATCACGAATGTAGCCACCACGGGAAGCAGTACAAACATAAGAAATCCCAATAAATTCGGCAGCAGCATGAGAAAAGCCCATATGCCGTCTCTGTAGAGCAAGGGTTTTGCCAGCTTCATGAATTTCACCCCGGAAGTCATAACCCGGACATTGGATCCATCCGGGTTATTCATATTTAATGGATTTGTGCCGTCAGCTTTTAGCTTCAATTTCCGCCAATACCGGATATCGTGTCATTCGCCGACTTCTCAATATTCTGCAGCGTTGTATCCAGCGGCTGGGCTCCATAGAAGAAGGCATCCAATTGAGCCGTCGTATCCTCCTGGATTTTCTGGCTGCTCAGCATTGCATAAGGATACACTTTGGAGTTCAGGAAATAAGGAATCATACTCTCAAAGCCTTCCGGGTGCACGCCTTCCGTAAGCCATTTTTGAATGCCTTCCTCGGTGTATAAGGATTTCCGGTTCGGCAGCCATAAGCCCGCTTTCACGTTCTGCAGCTGGTAATCCTCGGAAGACAGGAATTTGATCAATTTCCACGCTTCCTCCGGGTGCTTCGTGCTCTTGGAGGCGACATGCAGATGAGCCTGGCCATGCGTTACCGCTTCTTTGAACTTGGGCAGCACGCCTACGCCTACTTCGAAGTTCATATTTGCAAGTTCCTGGAGCGCCCAGGAGCCGTTGACGAGCATAGCTATTTTTTCGGTTTGCAGCATCTGCGATGAACTCATCCCGCTGTTCTGCAGCAGCTTCGATTCTGGAGTTACGCCTTCGATAGATCTCAAATCATAAATTTTCTGCAGCGCTTCCTTCACTTCCGCCGTATTCGCTGCGGAGCTCTTTAGATCTTCAGAGAACCAGTTGCCTCCGTTGCTCATGATAAGAGCGATCGTCTGATAATAGTCCTCCAGACCATACACGCCGTATTGCTCGACTTGGTCGCCTTTTTTAACCGTCAGCTTCTTAGCGACCTCGGTGAACTCTTCCCAAGTCCATGCTTCGCTCGGAGCGCTTGGCGGATAAGGTAGACCTGCTTTGTCGAAAATTTCTTTATTGTAATACAGAACAGGCGCAACGATACAGGATTCGATACCGTAGAAACTGCCGTTCACCGTGCTTAAACTGACGGCGGAGTCGATGAGATCATCCGGGTTAAAATCGCTTGCTACATAGCTGTCCAGGTTCAATAAAAAGTCTCGTTTCACAAAATCGCGATAATAATCGCTTTGCAGGAAAAATACGTCCGGGGCCTCGCCTCCGAGTTGCATCGCCTGCATTTTAGCGACGTACTGCGTCCCATTCGGAATCGTCGTATAATCTACTTTGATATTCGGGTTCTGCTCCATGAACAGCTCGATGCCCTTTTTCACGCTCTCCGTCTCTAGCGGGCTTACCTCCCAGCCCATAAATTTCAGGGTAACTGTCTTGTCTTCACCTGCTCCTTGATCTGTACGATTTGCAGAGCCTCCTTCTTTACTTCCTGCGCCTGAATTGCCGCCACAGGCTGAGAGCAGCAGTAACAGGATCAGCACGCTGGACCAAATTATTCCCCACCTTTTTTTCATACATAAAAACCTCCAATCTCAAGTATGATTACGCTGCGGGCGCTTCGTTTTGAAGCGCTTCCATCAACCGCAACATCAATATACAGCAGGATTGGAGGTCAAAAATGATACTTTATTGAGATAGTATTACTTTGATTGTTGAAACAACGGCTCCACCTTTCGACTGATTTCGTCAAGCGCTTCTTGGGCCGATTTTTTCCCCAGCCAGACCGGAACAAGCTCGCTTGTCACGATCGGATAAATAACCGACTGATTTTTCATATAGTAGCCTACGCTTTGCACACCGTTGTCCATAAGCTGAGTGAGCATCGCGTCTTTAAAGCCCGGAGGATGAGACGCCGAATTAACATTCACCCACGTATTGATCAGTTCCGGCTCCGTATACCACTTCTTCAGCGTGGGCATCCATAGCCCGCTCGTGTACAATTCAATCGCCTCGTTCGGATCAGCCAGCCATTTCAGCAATAGCCATGCTTCCTCCGGATGCTTCGTCGATTTGAAAATAACAGACGCGCCAGCAAGCCCGACTGTCACGCTCTGCTTCATCTTGGGCAGCACGCCGATATCATAATCAACCTCGGCCTTGCCCAGATCGAGATTGATCCATTGGCCGTCTATAATCATCGCGGTCAAGCCCGCCTGCAAAGACACATTCATGGCCGGCATCGACTTCGTCTCAAATGGAGACGGCGCAACATGATATACGTTGACCAAATCAGCGAGCTTCTGAATGGCCTCGGCCGCCTCCGGCTCATTCAATTTAAACGTCGCTCCCTCTGGATCGATCCATTGTCCCCCGTTACTGAACACGAAATTGCTGATCGGCTCGCTCCATGTCTCGAACATCACGCCATATTGCGCAATATTATTTTTGTCAAAAGCAGGATGCAGCGCATTTCTTCCCTCATGATCCAGCGTCAATTTCTGAGCCGCTTTCACGAATTCATCCCATGTCCATGCTTCTTCCGCTCTTGGAGATGGCGGGGCCACCCCCGCTGCCGCAAGCAAGTCTCTCCGGTAAAACAATCCGAAGCATTCCGCAGCGGAGCTAACGCCCCAGGCATAGTCATCGGCTTGCTTGTACCATAAGTAATCGAGAAAATCCTCCTTGGACAGGTCAGGATCCCGCTCCAAAAAATCATATAAGTTCATAAATTTATCCTGGCTGGCGAACACCTCGCCTAGCTCCGTCGTCATATAGCCTAGATCCGGCTCTTCATTCGACGCTGACATCGCCGTCAGCTTCGTATTGTAATCAGAATTGGGCAGTTGGATCGTGTCCACGACGATCCATGGGTAGCGTTCCATAAATTTAGCCATAGCATTCTCGATCGCCTTCTTCTCCTCTACAGAGCCCCAATAAGTGAAGCGAAGCCTTATTTTGTCGTGCTTGGAAACGGAGGTGGCGTCTTCTTCATAGCCCGTCCGCAGCTGCCAGATGGCACCTACGATAATCCCAATGAAGATCAGAACAGCCAAAGCTTCCAGACTTCTACGTAGCGACATTTTGGACAGCCTCCTTCACCTGGCTATTCGGCAGTGTAATGACAATTTTCGTGCCCTGGCCTGCCGCCGATTCAATACTCAGCCCGTACTCATTCCCGTAGTAGGCTTTAATTCTTTCATTGACATTCATTAAGCCGACGTTGCACTCCCCTGAATGAATGGCCCTAAGCTTCTCCTCACTTATGCCGCAGCCGTTATCCTCTACCGTAAATACGGAGTAATTCCCTTCCTTCTTGCACTGAATACGGAGCCATCCTGGCTTGCTAAGCTGCTTAAAGCCATGCACAAAGGCATTCTCTACAAGCGGCTGCAGGAAAAACTTCGGCACTTCCTCTCCGTATAATGTATCGTCAATCTCATATTCAATGTCAAAGGCTCCTTCGAAACGCTTAGACATTATCATTATGTAGCTTTTTAAATACATCATGTCCTTCTCGAAGGTGACCAGCGCCGAATCGTCGCGGACTAAATATTTCAGCATATTCGACAGACTGACCACGATATCACTGATCTCATACTCCCCTTTCTCCAGAGACATTAAACTCACCATGTTCAAGGTGTTATACATGAAATGAGGGTCAAGCTGCAAATTCAAAGCTTTGATTTGGGCTTCCTTCTCCCGGATTTCACTTTGATAGTTTTCCTGAATCAGCTTGTGTATTTTCTCATTCATTTCATTAAACTTGCGCATAACGACGACGAATTCATAGCTGCCATGCTCTTTAAGCTTGGTTGTAAACCGGCCTTCGCCGGTGCTGACAATCGCCCGGATCATCGTACGAAACGGCTCAGTAATGAGCCGGGACAAGAAAAAAGAGAGACTGATGAACAAGATCGTAATAGAGATTGCCGAAATGAACATATTGGTTAAATATCGCTTAAGAAAAGGATCAAACAGCTTTTGGGACGGAATAACTGCAACGGATAGCCACCCGGTAATGTCCGAGCGCGAATAAGCCACCACATGCTCTTCTCCGTCAAGATTCATCAGTTCTACGCCGCTTTCCTCTTCAAACGAGCTGCTAAACATCGTCGTGTCCATCTGCTTGGCTACCTTAGCATCGTCCTGGTGGAACACAACATTGCTTCCTTCATCAATAACAAAATAGGCTGTATCCGCGACTGGCAAACTGCCCACGAACACGTCATTAAACAGCGTTTCTTTAAAGTTGACAACAAGCACCGGCTTCTCTGCCAGCGTTCGATAGTCGACGCTTTGCGTATAAGAACCGTTCATCAAGGTGACGGAGGAGAATAAATACTTATATTCGTAATCATAGTCCTTGAGATATTCCAGCTGAAACATGTCCGCAAAATGATAGGTTGGATACCACTCAGTTTTGCCATCGCCATGCCAAGCCGCTTGAAACAGCTCCGTTTCGGGAAATACCTCATGGGGGATAAAATTTTTGGCATGCTCACTGTTCGCAGAGGATGCCGTACCAAACGTAAAAAATGACGTTACGAGCTGTACGGAGTAAATATCCTTGGATTGAGCAAAGTACTTCGCAAGAATGGCTTTGAGCTGTATATCAGCGTTTAGAATCGACACCTTATCCTCGTTATCCATCGTTAGAAAAATATCATACGCATCCTTATCTCCCATAAATCCATAGATCATCTCTCTGACCCGGGATAACCGCGCGTCGATAATTTGGTTGTTTTTCTTCACGATCGTCTGCACATCATTTTGGGTCATTTCCAGCATTGTTTTTTTGCTGAGCTGGTAGTCGCTATATCCCAAGCTGGCCATGGGGATCACAAGTAAAATAATAAGCGTAATGAGTATTTTCGTATGTAAACGGCCGAATTGTATGGACTTTAATATTTTCTTCATGATGTTTTTTCTTTACCTGCCATTTGCCGAAAGGTGTTTGGCGATAAGCCGGTTTTCCGTTTAAACATTTTAATGAAGTAAGCCGTATTACGAAATCCCACGCTTTGCGAAATATGAGTAATCTTCTCGTCGGTATTCATCAACAATTGCTTGGCATGATGAATCCGCGTCTCCAGCAAATAGTCGGAGAAATTAATGCCGGTTTTATTCTTAAACAAGTTGCTGAAATAGGAGGCATTGAAATGATACTTCTGCGCAACCTCCTCTAATGAAACATCCTTCATATAATGCTGCTTCAAATAATTCTGGCAGCGTGAAATGATGATGCTGTTCTTGTCCTGCTGCATGACCTCCATATGGGTGATCCATTCTTCCGACCATTGCATGAGCCGATAACGCAGCTCAGACCAGCGATTGCTGGCCATGATCTGCTGTCTATGGCGGTCCACCAGTTCTGACCATGCAGGCTCGTCCAGCATTCTTTTCAAACGTTCCGACACGACGAACATGAACTCTGCGGCTTGCTCCTTCAATTGACTAGGCCGCACATATGGAGACTGCTGTTCCAACAAATGACTAATCAAGTTTGATAAAGTGCTGCGTTCCTGCGATCGTATCCCATCGGCAAAAAGATCTGCCTGATTGTGGTTTTCAAGCCTTCTCCCCGCTGCGAATGGCATAATGCTTTCGTAGCGAACCAAATGTTCTCTCTCCAAGTAAAATGCATGCTCTAGCGCCAGACTCGCTTCCTGATAAGCTTCACAGGTTTCGGCCGTATTCATTGATTTTAAAGAACTCATTCCGATTTGTAGGTCCGGGAAGTCCGAGCGAAGGTCCTCTGCCCATTTAATAAGCCTGTAATTGACGTCAGAAATCGTGGAGATTCTCCACCTATCGAGCCAAAGCAAATGGACGTTGCGCTCCACGTCCCCGCTGGATGCAAATGAAACTACTTGCCCCAGGCCGCAAAGCTCTGCAGTAAAGGCAGATCGAAGCCGAGCGGCATGCTCGCTAGCCGAGCTTGAACCCTGGTTCTGAGAAGGCTGCCTATCAATTAAACATAATAGGCCTGAGCATCCCTTAGGGACAAGGTCTTCCAGCTCGTGCAGCTCGGCCCCGCTCAGTTCACCCTTGACCATACGGTTCCATAGTTTATCGTAATAGAGCTGAGCTGTTTTTTCATAAACCAACTCCTGCTTTGTTAATTGCTCGAATTTTTCAACCGCTGTGACGATACCCTCGTAGCTGATCGGTTTGACCAGGTAATCAACCACGCCGTGCTGAATCGCTTTATGGGCATAACCAAATTCGCTATATCCGGTCAATAATATAATTTTGATCTTCGGGTCGAAAGTATAAATTCGGCTGATCAATTCCATTCCATCCAATATAGGCATAGAAATATCGGATATAATAGCATCTACCGACTCTGTTTGTACGATGTTCCAAGCTGTCTCCCCTTCATATGCCTCGATAACTTCCAATTGGGGCCGTATTTTGCGGATGACAGCCGACAGAGCCTTAACTTGTCTCACTTCATCGTCAACGATTAATAACTTAAGCAAAACGATCTCCCCCTGTTCATTTGCTGCATTCACCCCAAAAAGAAAGCGCTATCAAAAATATACCCGAGAAGGCTGCATCGGGCAATATCACTTTCTTTAGAAAAGATTACTATTTTGTGCTGACACAAATAAGGGCTGTCCAGAAGCCTTTAAGCCTTTTAAGCCTCTTTAGCTCTTTAGCCATGGACAACCCTATTGGCAATCTTATTGCTGAGGGCACGGCTTCGTACCATCGTGTTCAAGGCTAATCACTAGCACTATGTGGACGTCTTTCCCACACTAAAACCAACACTTCTAATCCGAAAGGTTTTTATTTTTTACAAAATAAAAAAAGCCATCCCGACAGCCCGTATCCGGCCAGTAAGACGGCTTCATTCAATGGGTCATCTGGAGCGCTCCTGCAGCTCCTTCCATACCTTCTTATTGCTGTATTCCTTATTCGTGCTAATATCTGGACCGAACCAGTCCGGTGCAGCAAACTGCGCTGCCTCTTCTTCGGAAGCAAACTCAACCTCAAGGACCATGAAATCGATTTGATCGTATAAATCTATCTCGATCACTCTACCGCTCCAATTTGCCGTAATTCGATTCTTTGTCAGCGGGATCGCCTGATGGATTTCCATCACCTGTTCATAAATTCCTGCGGAGATCGCATATTCCACTTCCTCGCGCATCAGTCCATGCCCTTTCTTGAACGTATGCGTATACGTGACTTCCCCCGTGCCCAAATCCTTAATTTTACGTACGCGCAGCTCCTCATCGCCCGCTAAGGCCAGGTAAGTCTGCTCGATCCGCCGCTCGGACTTCACCTCGATTTGGCCGCTTTCGATTAGGGCGTGAGGATAAGCCGGCAGCAGGAATTTCCGTTCAATTTCTAATGACATATTACGATCATTCTCCCTTATATTATTTAAACCAACCCTTCTCTCTAAACCGGGTAATCGCTTCGATTCGGTTACTTACCCCAAGCTTATCGAGAATAACAGATATATAATTACGAACCGTGCCTGCCGTAATGAACAGTTCGTTGGCAATCTCCTTTGTGTTTTTCCCGTTCGCAACGAGTTCCAACACTTCTTTCTCCCTCTCGGTCAACGGATTCTCTTCCCCATATGCCTCATCTACAAGCTCTGAAGCGTAAATTCTCCTTCCTGCCATAATGCTCCTGATGGATGTCGCCAACTCCTCGCTGGGGCTGTCCTTCAACAAGTACCCTCTTGCCCCGGCCCGAATCGCGCGTTCAAAGTAGCCAGAGCGGGCAAAGGTCGTTAAGATCATCACTTTGCAGCCAGAGCCTTTCAGCTCCATCGCCGCATCCAGACCGTTCTTTACGGGCATTTCAATATCCATGATGCAAATATCTGGTTTATGCTGATGTACGAGCCTAATCGCATCCTCCCCGTTGCTGGCCCTGCCGACTACCGTCATATCCTCCTCGAGATCAAGGATCGAAGCCAATGCTCCAAGCAGCATACGCTGATCTTCAGCAATTACAATACGGATCATAGCGGTGCCTCCTTTACAGGCTGTTTTAATGAGCTAGGAACTTTGATCGTAAGCTGCGTTCCCCCGTTGGAGACGATTTCCATGCTCCCATTCACAAATTCAAGACGTTCCTTCATGCCCCGCAGGCCATTTCCCTTATAATAGACCGATTCCGAGGGGACTCCTACGCCGTTATCTTTTATTCGGACCACAACTTCGCCACGAGCTGGCTCCAGCACCACGGAGCAGGCTGTCGCGCTGCTATGCTTGACGATATTCGTTACGGCTTCCTTCAGGCACATTCCTAACACATTCTCGTTCATGAGCGAAATGTCCAGTTCATCAGCCTCTCCCGCCAAAGTAAGTTCAATTTGAGCTGCCTTTAAAATTTGCTTAATCCGGAACAGCTCATCCTGCAGTCTTGTTCCCCTCATCTCAGTAACCAACTCACGGACTTCCTTTAACGCTGTTCTGGCAGTCTGACGCACATCGTCCAGCTCCACCCCGGCCCGCTCCGGGTTCTCATGGATTAATCGGCTGGCAAGGTCGCTCTTCAGGCCAATTAAGGATAACTTCTGTCCTAGCGTATCATGCAGATCGCGGGCAATCCGCTGCCGCTCCTCCAGCTTTACAAGCTCTGATATCCGCTTATTCGCGTCTTCCAGCTGCCCCTGCAACCGATCGCTTTTATTGCGGTTATATGTGGTGACAGGCAGCAGAATAACACCGATCAAGCTGACTAGAACGAAAGGAAGCTGCGTAATGAACCATGATGTTTTCGTCACAAACCCCCAGTTGATGGTCACCACCGTCGTCACCAGATGAATCGTATACAACGTAAAAAATCCCGCCCTATTCTTAATATTTCCGATGAAAAAAGCCAGAAATAACGAGAAGTATACGTACCCGAATAACAGCGTCATCGCAATGCAAATAACAATTTGCAGGCTCGTCCAAAAGTATACCTTCCAGCCCCTGGAAACGAAGGACAAGACATAACAAGCAAAGAAGGCAATAATCAGCGTGCTCCCCAGAACGACTTGGTAAGGAGAGGAGGACCGGAATATGAAATAGAAGGGCAGAATGTAGAAAACGACCCATATATATGGACTTAACCCGGTATTCCTATGAAAAATCTGATACCATTTCTGCATTTTAGTCCCCTTTAGCTTCATTTAAACATAAGTTATTTCACTCATCTTACCATAAGAAAAACATCTATCGAAGCAATTCTAAGTAGACAGACCGCCTTTAACGGTTGTTTTTCTTGCGATTATTCATTTATTCAGCTCCACTAAAAACTTATAAATACTATAATCTAAAGAAAAACATATATCGATGCAATTTCTAAGTAGACAGACCGCTTTTAACGGTTGTTTTTCTTGCGATTATTCATTTATTTCAGCTCTGCTGATAACTCATAAATCCTATAATCTAAAGAAAAACATATATCGAAACAATTCTAAGTAGACAGACCGCCTTTAACGGTTGTTTTTCTTGCGATTATTCATTTATTCAGCTCTGCTGAAAACTTAAAAATCTTATAATTTAAAACAAACACAAGCCCGCTACGAAAAAGTAATGGGCTTGCGAGCTTGATTTCTTGGTTATTTCCCTTGCACACCTTGCACTCTCGGGATTTTGGCTGAGCTTACAAGGCTTTTTTGCCGGACGGCCTTCAGCTCCTTGAAGGAGATAAACGCCTTGTTCTGTTCGTCCCATAAACGGAATCGCAGCGATTTGAGGCTCGTTCTGATCGTAATCGTCGTTGCTTTCTGCAGCGGCGGCGAAGCCTCATGAGCCTTCTCCAGATTATAGTTTGGCACCTTCGGGCTTAAATGGTGAACATGATGGAACCCGATATTTCCTGTGATCCATTGCAATACTCTCGGCAGCTTATAATACGAGCTTCCTTCAACCGCAGCGTTCACATACTCCCATTCCTCGTCATGCTCAAAGTAGGAGTGCTCGAACTGGTGCTGAACATAGAACAACCAAATCCCCAGCATCCCGGATATGAAAAAGATCGGAAGCTGCACTAGTAAAAAAGCCTGCCAGCCGATTCCCCATATCACCAACGCATACAAGCTAATTAGAGCAGCGTTTGTCACATAGGTGCTGATTCTTTCTTTTCTCCGAGCGCCCTTGCGATTGAAGCGATAAGCCACGAGAAAAATATAGATTGGCCCAATGACGAGCATCATGACCGGATTACGGTACACACGGTAGACGAACTTCGTCCACGCTGAGGCGGCCAAATACTCATCAACCGTAAGCAGCCACATATCTCCTACTCCGCGCTTATCGAGATTGCTGCTCGTTGCGTGGTGAATAGAATGAGTATTTTTCCACTGCTGATAAGGACAAAGCGTAAGAACGCCCGTTATCGTCCCTAGAATTTCATTTGCCAGCCGGCTCTTAAAAAAAGACTGATGACAGCAGTCATGAAATATAATGAAGGTTCTGACCAAAAAACCACCGGCAATGATGGTGATCGGCAGGGTTAGCCAATAAGATATCGATAGACTTAGATAAGCGCCATACCATAACAGCACAAAGGGCAGCAAGGTATTAAGCAATTGACGGATACTCGATTTCGTGTCAATTTCCTCGTAGGGAGCTACGTTTCTTTTCAAATCTGACAGACGGTTTGACTTATTCATCTAAATTTTCCTCCCCGGGCCTGACGCGCCAGTATTAAGCTGGAACGACTGGAACGTCGAATTCTTTGATGTATTCTAATTATAAAAAATACAGCCCCGGTCAGACAGATACATCCGTCAGTACTCGAACATGATAAATGTCATATACCTCCCCTAATTATTTCCTGCCAATTGGAAGTACATACAGGACATAAAGCGCATGGGACTACTAAAAAAGCAACAGCAAAAACGCTCGCGAATAGCGAGCGTTGTAAATTAACGGGTGGGCTTACGATGTTTGCCGCATCGGCAGCCTCACGAAGCGCTCGATCCGTTCCACGGCCTCCTGCAGCTGGGACATGCTCGTGGCATAAGAGCAGCGGATATGGCCTTCTCCGCCAGCCCCGAACACATGGCCAGGGACGGCGGCAACCCCTGCCTCCTTCAGCAGGTGCTGCGCGAACTCCTGCGAGCTGAGGCCCGTGCTGGCGATTGACGGGAACACATAGAAGGCTCCCGCCGGCGCGTGGCACGGGAGGCCAATATCCCGCAGTGCCGAGACCAGCCACTGCCTGCGCTGATCGTAGGAGCGGATCATTCCCTCCATCTCCTTAATACCACTGCGCAAGGAAGCAATCGCTGCCACCTGTCCCATCACCGGCGCGCACATCGCCGTATATTGATGGATTTTCAACATGGCTGCGATCAGTTCGGCAGGTCCGCACACATAGCCGACACGCCAGCCCGTCATGGCGAAGGCTTTCGAGAAGCCGCTTATAACGAGCGTGCGCTCTTTCATGCCGGGCAGCGCGGCTATGCTAAAGTGGCGCTCCCCGTAGCTCAGCTCCGCATAGATTTCATCCGCGATGATGATGAGATCATGGGCGACGGCCAGCTCGGCGATCGGTGCCAAGTCCTCTCTCGTCATGACAGCTCCGGTCGGATTGTTGGGATAATTCAAGATCAGCACCTTGGAACGGGGCGTAAGATGACGCCGGAGATCCCGGGCGCGCAGCTTGAAACCTTCCTCTTCCGAGGTTTGCACCTCTACAACCTTGCCTCCATGCAGTTGGGCGATGGGCGTATATGCGATGTAGCTTGGCGTCGGTACAACGACCTTATCCCCCGGCATAAGAGTGGTGCGAAGCGCCAGATCGACCGCCTCACTGCTGCCTACGGTCACGAACATTTCATGCGCAGGATTGTAGCTTAGGCTGAATCTCGCCTGCAGATAGCCGGCGATTTCCTCCCGAAGCTCCATGAGCCCGGCGTTCGGGGTGTACCCTGTCGCCCCGCGGTTCAGCGCTGCGATGCAAGCCTCGACCACAGGCCTTGGCGTTACGAAATCCGGCTCCCCAACAGCGAGGGATATGACGTGCTCATCCGCCGTTCCTACGAATGCCCTGATTCCAGATGGAGGTATCTCCTGCACTACCGGGTTAATCCAGTCATTTCTCATTATTAGCCCTCTCCTGTCCCATTCATTTACTTCATTCTGCGCAAAGCGATAACAACCCGACAGTTACTAGAGTCATCTGCACTTCAGCAGATGCTAGAGTCTTCATCACAAATGCGAGCAGAACTTCACTTTATCAGACGCTAAAGTCTTCATTTCAGATGAGAGGAATCATCACTTCATCAAGTGCTAGAGTCATCATCACAGATGAGAGGAATCATCACTTCATCGAGTGCTAGAGTCAACATCACAGATGAGAGGAATCATCACTTCATCGAGTGCTAGAGTCAACATCACAGAGACGAGTAGAATGATCACTTGACCAGGTACGTAAGCATCACAAGGGTGCGAACAGCTCCTTGGCCGCTTCGCCGATGATCCGGATTCCCGCTTCGATATCCTTGTCGCTTACGCGGGAGAAGCCCAGCCGCATCGTATGCTGCCCAGTGCCATCCGTATGGAAAAGATCCCCCGGCGTAAAAATGACACCCCGCTGCTTGCACAGCTCCAGCAGCCGCCTCGTATCCGCGCCTTCGCCGAAGGATACGAACAGATGCAGTCCCCCGTCTCCCGTCAGTTGGCTGTAGGGCAAATACGATTCGCAGCACTGTTTCGTCCATTCGTATTTCCGTTTATATTCCGCCCTGGCTTTGCGCAAATATTTATCCAGATTGCCATTTAGCAAATATTGATACAGTATCGATTGATCCAGCGTCGATGTGTGGATGCTGCGAGCCCGCTTCAGGCTTTCCAGGTAGTAGATCAGCTCTTGATCCGCCAGAACCCAGCCTACCCGCAGGCCGGGAAACAGCACCTTGGAGAAGCTGCCCAGGTAAATCACCCCGTTGCCCTGGCCGGCCGCCGCAATCAGCGGAGACACATGGGAGCCGGAGTAGCGAAGCTCCTCATTGAACCCATCTTCGATGACGGGAACCTGATAACGAGTCAGCAGCCTCATGAGCTCGAGCCTTTTCTCCGGAGACATAACGATTCCCGTCGGATTGTGGTAGGAAGGCACTAAATAAGCGCAATCGAAGGAGTGCCGTGACAGGGCTTGCTCCAGCTGTTCCAAATCGATACCGTCTCTTTCCATGCTGATGCCGGTGATCTCGTACCCGTGAAGCCGCAAATTTTTGATCGCGGTATGATGGGTCGGATTTTCGCATATAACGGCTCCACTGCGCTTCGTCAAGGACGACAGCACCAAATCCAGGCCTTCCGTGAAGCCGTTCGTGATAAGCAAGTCCTTCCCATCCAAGTCCACGCCTTTTTGCTCCATATATTGCTTCAACAGATCAATCAGCGGCTTGTAGCCTTTGGCATAACCGTAGTTGAGCAGAACTTCGCCTTCCACCGCCATCCGGTCGAGGAATGCCCGCTTGACGTTGCCGAGATCAAACAGCTTCTCGTTAGGGGCAATGCTCGTAAAAGAAATCGTACCTCGCTCCGCGCGAATGCCGTGTTTCATCAAATCCATTTCTTCGGCCAGATGCGCTTGTTCGTTCATGCGCTCCTGCCAGTCCAGCTGCCATGAAGGCGCTGCGGCGCTAACCGTGATTTGGGCAATGTAGCTCCCTTTCCCCTTCACCGTGTAGACCAGGCCCTCTTCCTCCAGTCCAAGATAAGCCGAAATAATCGTATTGCGGCTCACACTCATCAGCTGGCTAAGCTCCCGGGTCGATGGAAGCTTCTGATGCGGCTGAAGAACGCCTTTCACGATCATGCGTTTCAAGTATTCCTTTACCTGAACGTAAGCTGGCCGGCCTTCCGCTAATTTGAAATCCTGATACATCTTTATCTCTCCTATCCCTATAGTGGCATAGAATCTATATTGGCAAAAGAACCACACCCCCGCTTTGTTGCCAAGGTTGTGGTTCCTTTCATCTTAATTCGTTCCGTTTATATTTCCCTAGTATAAGTTGAACAATTGAAATAAATGCGGGGCAGGTACTTTAAATGTTCTTACAATCGCTGTTGCTTCCAGATTTCTTATTTCTTGGAGATCATATAGATTCAAATAGGTAGAAATAAGGTCACAAAGGCGACCACAAGCCTGTGCTTCCTAAGCTGCTTTAAGGTTATCACAAGCTATGCTCTCGAAGCAGCTTTCTTCCAGAAAGCTTTCAGTTTCCTAGTTTCCTCAGAATCATCCTTCTTTCAGAAAGCTTTCAATTTCTTCGAAATCATTTTTCTCCCTTGCCTGCCTCCCGCTTTTTAGTTCATCTAATATAAGCAGCGTGCCACTAAGCTGTGTGCACTAAGCTGTGTGCACTAAGCTATCTCGTACTAAGATGGCTGTATCGAATTCTAATTGGAATTCATGTATCTAATTATGCTCTAAACGAATGTTTCGGGGGAATAAATGGATTTTATGTACCTAGAATCAAGAATCCAGCACAAGATGGCCATCTTCCTTCTTCTAATGACACAAAATACATTTAAATCTGCTTCCCCTTCCTTGGCACAGAAACTAACTGCTAAAAATCCATTTATATAAATTGAACTATGGAAATGAATGCGGGGTAAGTACGTAAAATGTTCCACAATCGCTGTTGCTCCCAGACTTCTTCTTACTTGGATCATATAGATTCATATAGGTAGAATTCAGGTCACAAACGCGACCACAAGCTTGTGCTTCAGAAGCTGCTTTAAGGCGATCACAAGCTATGCTCACGAAGCAACTTTCTTCCAGAGAGCTATCAGTTCCCTAGTTTCCTCAGAATCATCTTTCTTTCAGAAAGCTTTCAATTTATTGGAAATCATTTTTCTCCCTTGACTGCAACCCACTTTTTAGTTCATCTTGCTTAGCACATCTTCTTCCTGCCCATCAAAATTACAAAATCGAAGGTAAGGACTGGTGGTTTTTCGTCCAGCGACTGCAGCGAGCGCAGCTGCTCCTCAGCGGCCTGCCAGGCAAGCGGAGTCATCTGCAGCAAATCCGCCAAATTCTCCTGCTCTACTGTCAGCACGTATTTTACCTGCTGCATGTCCACAAGCTCAAAATGACGGCGAAACAGCTCAATCGTTCTCTCATTGGAATACGTTCGCCGCCCTGTCTCGCTATGCAGCGCCAGCCGTATTTCCTGTAAATACTCAGTGCCTGGGATCACCTTCATCACCAAGCCATCATCCGCAAGCATACGATGAAACTCGGCATAGTTGGCAGGGGACAATATGTTCAGAATGATATCGAAGGACTGGTCGGCAAAAGGACATTTCGCAAGGTCAGCGACTCCCCACAGCATTCCGGGATTTGCCTTGGCCGCCAATTGGATGCCCGCTTTGGAAATATCAATCCCCGCGGCGAGAAGTTTGCCTTCGATCCCTGCGGCGACAAGCTTGCCCCCTGCTGTTTCCGTCAGTTGGCGCACAAGTGCCGATAGATGGGAGCCCTCCCCGCAGCCTGCATCCAATATCGCAGCTGTGGTACGTTGCCTTCCCCCTGGACCCGGCTCCAGGCTGGGCCGCGCTTTTTTTTGCCGCCCCAGCTCTTGCGCCCGCCTCTCTTGCCGCTCCAGCTCTTGCGCCCGCCTTTCCTGCCGCTCCAACTCGCTCTGGACAATCTCGCCCAGGCGGCCGGTCAGCCCGCGAAACACCCCAGCCTGGCTGACCCGGGCACGCGATTGGAACAGTCGCTTATCGTATTTCTCCTTCGGAGCTTGCAGCAGGAAGTTGACGTACCCCTGCTTCGCGATATCAAAGCAATGACGGTTACTGCAAATCAGACTATTGCCCTGTAACCCTAGCGTACCCTTGCACACCGGACAAATGACCATGCCGGCAGGTAAGGTATGAAATATTAACATGCTATCGCACCTCATTCATTCGTATTTAGTCAATGAAAAAGGCACAGCTAAATAAGCCCAGGCATCCTCGTTCTTAAAAACCCAGGGTTATCCGTCTGTACCTCTCATTAACGTAAACGAATGTAGTGGATCATCTGATAGCAACCTCTTTCCTAACTATAGTTCATAGCCTATTTCAAAATGGCAAAAAAACGGAAGGCGCTCAATACAAAAGCTCCTTCCGTCATTTTAACTTAAAGCCGATCCATTTGTAAAATTAGGGATTACATCAAAGATTACACCATGATTTTGCAAATGTCATTCGTGAATTCCACCGGATCCTGTACCGGCAAGCCTTCAATCAGCAGCGCCTGGTTGTACAGCAGGTTCGTATACAGGCTCAGCTTCTCCTTATCGTTCTCATTCGCCGCCTTGAGCGATTGGAATACCTCGTGGTTCACGTTGATTTCGAGCACTTTGTCGGCCTGAACGTCCTGGCCGCTCGGCATTGCCTTCAAGATTTTCTCCATCTCGATCGATAGCTCGCCCTCGGTCGACAAGCAGACCGGATGGGATTTGAGGCGCTTCGAGGCTTTGACGCTCTTCACTTTGCCGTTCAGAATGCCCTGCATCGCCTCGAACAGCTCCTTGTTGCTGCTCTCGTCCGTTTCCTCATCCTTCTCATCCGGCTCAATCCCGAGGTCGCCGCTCGACACCGATTTGAATTCCTTCTCTTTGTAGTTCAGGATCGTCTTGAGCGCGAACTCGTCGATATCGTCGGTGAGGTACAGAATTTCATAGCCTTTATCGGCGACAAGCTCCGTCTGCGGAAGCTTCTCGATCCGCTCGATCGATTCGCCGGAAGCATAGTAGATATACTTCTGATCCTCAGGCATTCTCGAGACGTATTCATCCAGCGTAACCAACTTCTTCTCCTTGGAGGAGTAGAACATAAGCAGATCCTGCAGATCTTCTTTATGCATGCCGTAATCGTTGTACACCCCAAATTTCAACTGGCGGCCAAAAGAGTTGTAGAACTTCTCGTACTGCTCTCTTTCGTCCTTCAACAGGCTTTGCAGTTGCCCTTTGATCTTGTTCTTGATGTTGCGGGCGATCAGCGTCAGTTGACGGTCATGCTGCAGCAGCTCTCTGGAAATGTTGAGCGACAGGTCCTCGGAATCGACCATCCCTTTGACAAATCCGAAGTAATCCGGCAGCAGGTCGCCGCATTTTTCCATGATCAGCACACCGTTGGAATACAGCTCCAGCCCTTTCTCGTACTCCTTAGTATAATAATCAAAAGGAGTGTTCTCCGGAATGAACAGGATCGCATTGTATACGACTGCGCCGTCCGCGCTAATATGGATATGCTTAAGCGGCTTGTCGAAGCCATAGCGCTTCTCGTGGTAGAAGTTCTCGTAGTCCTCCTCGGTCAGCTCGTTTTTATTTTTTCGCCAAATCGGCACCATGCTGTTGATCGTTTGCTCTTCCTTATATTCCTCGAACTCGTTCTCCGTGCCTTCCTTAGGGCGCTGTCCGCTCACGTCCATCTTAATTGGATAACGGATGAAATCGGAGTACTTTTTGATGATCGCTCTTAGACGGTACTCTTCCATGAACTCGTCGTATTGATCCTCTTCCGTGTTCTCTTTGATTTTAAGGATGATATCGGTGCCTGGCGTCGTTTTATCGAATGGAACGATCGTGTAGCCGTCCGCCCCTTCGGACTCCCACTTGAAGGCTTGATCGCTGCCGAACGGCTTGCTGATGACGGTCACCACGTCGGCTACCATGAATGCCGAATAGAAGCCAACACCGAATTGACCGATGATGTTATGCCCGTCCTTCGCTTCATTTTCTTTCTTGAACGCCAAAGAGCCGCTTTTCGCAATGATGCCGAGGTTGTTCTCCAAATCTTCCTCGGTCATCCCGATTCCTGTATCGGAAATCGTCAGCGTGCGGTTGTCTTTATCAGCCGTAATTTTGATGAAGTAATCCTCGCGGTTAAACACGAGATTGTCGTCGGTCAGCGCCTTGTAATATATTTTATCGATCGCATCGCTGGCATTGGAGATAAGCTCTCTTAGGAAAATCTCTCTTTGCGTATAAATGGAGTTGATCATCATTTCCAGCAATCTCTTGGATTCCGCCTGAAACTGTTTCTTTGCCATGAAAAATAATCTCCTTTCAAAGGTTCATTTTGAGGGGGCCTGGCTCCAACAAAGAGGCATGTTCACGCCTAATTGTTGGAGCTTCATTACAATACAAGCGCTCACCAGCCTCTTCGCTTGTTAGCACTCCAATTCACAGAGTGCTAATTCTTCCTTTTATATACCATATAGTAAAATTTAAAGTCAACCCGTTAGGCTATATATGCGCCAACTTATCCGGATTTCTAATAAAATAGATTTGGCGGGCTGCACCATCCTCAACTTGCAGCAGTACAATCGTATCTACGCTGCCTGACGAGCGAACAATGACGCCGGTATCTCCGTTTATGGAAGCCAGCTCGATACGAACATCCCCTTGCAGGGCTAGCTGCCGCATTAAACCGAGCAGGAAACGGCTGACATGATCCCGCGATGTGATCGGACGGACTGCTGCCGCAACTTTGCCCCCTCCATCAGAAAGAACGACGACATCTTCGGTAAGCATCGCTAACAAGACATCCATATCCCCCTGCTCCAGCGCCTGCAAAAAGGCCTGAACCCAACGCCGGCCTGCCGCTTCACCGCTGTTTATGAGTCCGTTAGCGTCAATCCCCATTTTCCCCCGGGCCCTGCTCATCAGCTTCCGGCAATTCGCTTCGCGCTTGTCCAGCAGTTCGGCGATTTCAAAATAATCGAAGCCGAGCGCCTCTCGAAGTACGAAAACAGCCCGTTCTGCTGGAGACAATCGCTCCAAGAGAACGAGCATAGCATACGACAGCAGCTCATTGCGGATCAGCGTTTGCAGCGCATCCTCATCCGGCGTCGGCACAGGCTCGGGCAGCCAGGGGCCAACATACTGCTCGCGCCGCTTCCGGGACGATCGCTGCAAATCCAGGCAGCGATTTGTCACCATTTTGCATAAATAAGCTTTAGGTTCCTCGATATGGTCCGTGTTCATGGCATAGACCTTCAAAAATACTTCCTGCACCGCATCCTCCGCATCCGCTGCCGAACCAGTCAACTGATAAGCGAGAGTAAACAGCAGTCTTCTGTATTTTTCATAAAGCTCATGCATTGCGCATCGTCCTTTCACGGTTTCCGATGGGGCTGCTTCACCAGGCTTGCGATATCCCAAGTGTATTGGCGAATCTTCCATCCCAGCCTGCCTGTAATTATCATATCCAGTCCCCATTGCCGCGTCCAGACCATCCCCCGCTCCCCTCCCAAGCCGAAGCAATACGCGTCCATGTAGCCCTTATGCTGTGGAGCCGGACGGCCGTTCAAGTCCGCCAGCACAATCGCTCCCAATCTGGACGCCTGTGCGCCTCCTTCTTTGCATGTCATCGTATCGGCACGACCGGTAGCCGGATCGACGATTCTCGCGCAGTCCCCGATGCTGTACATCCCCGGCATGCCTTGTACCCGATAGCTTGAATCTACGATAACCTGCCCGGCAGCCGTAAGCGGCAGACCCATGTCCCTTAGCGCTGGATTTGGCAGCAAGCCTAGCGTCCACACGCATAATCCCGCCGGTATAACCTCACCGCTAGATAAAGACACCATCCCTTCCTTTTCCTGAAGCGCCTTGACTTCATGCCTCACGGTTACGCCATAATCATGAAGCTTGTGTTCCAGCCTGCGACCCACTTTGGCCGGACCCTCCGGAAACAGCCTCGCTTGCGCATTAATCAAATAAACTTTGATCATTTGCGGATTGATTTGCAAAGCCTCGGCTTCTTGACGCATGAACAAGGCCAGTTCAGCGGAAGTCTCGATTCCGCTAATACCAGCCCCGGCCACGACCGTCGTCAGCAGCCGCTGCTTCGCCCCGGGATCGGTCTCCGCTGCAGCTTGGCGCATATTCTCCCGCCACTGCTGACGTATTGCCGCAGCCGCTTCCAGCTCCGTTAGAGCGATCCCGCCTTGATCGGGTTTAGGCCGTCTTATGATGCTGCCAACCGTAACAATAGCCATGTCATATGCAAGCGCATGATCGTTTCCATTACCATCCCGATAGTGAGCCTGTTTCTTTTCATGATCAATCCTTCCAACAGTTCCTCTGATAATTTGGATATCCGAAAACATACGTGCAAAAGGAATCGTGATTTCCTCTTTATAGGCAGCAGGCTTAAAGAGCAACACCTTCCGTAAATGATGAGGCTCCTTATCGATCAAAACAATTCGTATCTTCCTTGTCTCGCCAGCCTTTTGAAATGCTTGCTGAATGGAGCGGATCGCATTTATTCCTGCGTAACCCCCGCCTACGACCAGGCATGTTAATTCGTTCATTTTTCCCATCTCCTTTGTGTTGTTTCCCATGGGACGGCAAAGGAGCCAGATTTGTGACACAAGGCAAGAAAAAAAGGCGATTCCCTTAAGGAGCCGCCCTTTTTTTACAGTGTCATCACATTTTCACTAGAGATAAATCCGTATAATCACTAGCCTGATGGCTACTCGCGTGACTTCCACAGACTTATCGTATAACGCCTTTCTGTTAACCGCAAACCATCATCCTGCTAACTTTTGCTAACTTTTGCTAACTTTTGCTAACTTTTGCTAGCCGTAAATTTTCTTGAATGCTTCTTCTGCTTGTTCCAGAATCGGATCCCAGTCCGCTTCCGGCGTTTTCGTAATTGTCACGAAATCTCTTAATCCAAAAATGTTGTCCACGCCTTCAATGCCAAGCAGAGCGCTGGCCAGGGGATGATCCGTCGCCTCGCCGCTCTTCAAGGATACGCTGCGCGTGCCTTCGAACAACGCCTCATTCGCGCTGATCTTCACGGCGTTTGGGTTCGGGGTGGCCTGTACATCGAATTCCAATGCCATTACTATCTCACTCCTTTCCATTCTCCGCTATTGTAGCATGCTTCGCCTCGCCTGACGAATAACCCATCAGTACTATATCGCATTAAAACTATCGTTAATACAAACTCTTGGGTACAACCTCTTCGGTTGCTTTGACACACTTTGTTCATATTGCGTTCATACTCCCGTTCTATATTGAAGGGGTCATTACATTCGAATTGTGGGAGTGTGCTATGGTAAAATACAGCAAATGGTTAATTCGCATTGCGGCAATCTATTCTCTTATCGGCGCTTTGATCGGTGCGGATATGGCTGGGCGATATGATTACACGCTGACTCCCGCCCATGCTCATATTCTCGTCGTCGGCTGGCTGACCTTGTTCGCCTACGGCATGTTCTACTATATCTTCAAAGAAATTAGCATGGTTAGAACGGCCAAGCTGCACGTATGGTGCAGCATCATTGGCGGCGGATTGATGCCCTTCGGCATGCTCGTCTATTACAAAATGCAGAATACGGCGACACTACTTGCCTTCATCCTGCCGGCCTGCGTCCTGCTGATCGCCATCGCCCTGTTCATCGTTATTTTATTTTTCGATAAAAGGCTGTTCGGGGCCAATCGCTGATCACGATGTACCGCCTCATACATAGAGCCCTGTTCTCCCACGGTAATGGGGACAGGGCTCTTCCACATTCCTCAGATTAGAGCGGGTCTGCCGCTATCGCAGTAAACCGTTATCGCTAGTTGAGACACGTTTCGTCGAATTGCGGATGACGAGCTCGCCGGGGAATGTTTTGTGGGCGTGAGTTATTTTTTTATCTATTAAATCAAATAAGATTTTAATCGTCTCTTGCGCTATTTCCTCTGTCGGCTGCTTAATGGTCGTTATCGACGGATTATAATAGAAAGAAATATCCAACCCGTCGAAGCCGACGACGGAATAATCGTCGGGCACGCTTAGGCCCGCTTCGAATATCGCTTTGCACGCCCCAATCGCGAGGCTGTCGGATACGGCGTAAATCGCCGTGAATTCCTCGCCGGACTGCAGCAGTTCCTTGGTGACCTCATAACCGTTCTCCATGGAGTAGCTGCCGATGTCCTCCCGCATGGAGCGCACCAGCCGCTCATTATATTCGATGCCGTGCTGCTTCAAGGCTTTCTTATATCCTTCATACCTCAGCTTACCGATACTTACGTCATCCATCGGCGCGGTAATGATTGCAATCTTACGGTGTCCTTCATTACATAAATAATCGACGATTTTATAGCTTTCCTTGACGTCATCAACGGAGACAGAGGAGTAATCGTTAGGATCGAATTCTTCCGTCATCCCGATCGTACTGAGCACAAAAGGCACAGTCAGTTGATCCAGCTTCTCTTTGGAATGCGAGAAATATCCGCCGAGGAACACGATGCCCTTCAGCCGTTTCTCCTTCTCCAGCTCGATTGCCACTTCGATCTCATCCTGTTTCTCGTCGACGCGCTGCAGGATGAACGAATATTTTCTCCGCTGGATTTCCCGTTCAAAGACCTGAATCATCGGGTTGAAGAACGGGTTCGTGATCCCCTTGATCAGCACCGCGATCGTCTTGGATACCGAGCGCTTCAAATTTCTCGCGCTGTTGTTCGGCACGTAATGATTGTCTTTGATGACCTGCATGATCATCGCCTTGGTCTCTTCGCTGATGTCGGGATGGTTGTTGATTGCTCTTGAAACCGTAGTTACCCCGACGCCGCACATTTTGGCAATATCTTTAATTGTAATAGAAGCCATATTGTTCTTCCCTTACATCGTAATTTAAACCGCTACACCGTATACATTTCATAAGGATAGCAGTTAAAGTTCTAGAAAACAAGGCAGCCTCCAGCAAAAAACACAATAGCCATCAGCCTTTAACCGCCCCAGCAACAACGCCTTCTATAATATACTTCTGGCAGAGCAAATAGAATATGACGATCGGCACGATCGCCAGCACGAGCATCGCCATCATAGCGCCCATGTCGATGGAGCCGTACCCGCCTTTCAGGTACTGAATCGCAATCGGGATCGTTTTGAACTCGCTTCCGATGACGAGATCAGGCAGCAGGTAGTCGTTCCATACCCACATGACGTTCAGAATGGCCACCGTGATCGCAATCGGTTTAAGGATCGGCAGCACGACCTTAAAGAAGGACTGAGCGGGATTGCAGCCGTCAATCATGACCGCTTCTTCGATTTCGATAGGGATCGATTTCACGAAGCCGCTGAACAGGAAGACGGATAATCCCGAGCCAAAGCCGAGATAAATGAGAATGATGCCGACCGGATTGTCAAGATTTAGAACGTTAGCCGTCTTCGTCATGGTGAACATGACCATTTGGAACGGCACGATCATGGAAAATACAAAAATGTAATACAGCAATTGATTAAACTTCGTCTTTACTCTTGTAATATACCAAGCGGTCATCGACGTAAGCAGGACAATGACGGCTACAGAGAAAACGGTGATGAATAGCGACATGCCAAACGCCGATATGAAATCCGTCTTGGCGATCCCGCTCGTATAGTTGCTGAGCCCGGAGAACGTCTCACTATTGGGGAGCAGGAACGGGGTATCGCTGATAAAGAATTTTCCTTTAAAGGAGTTCATCAATACGATCAGGATCGGAGAAATGAATGCAACCGCCAATAGGAACAAAATCAGAAAGATGAGCATATCTGCTCCTTTGTTTGTCTTTTGCATCAGCTCTCAACCTCCTTCCTTCTAGTAATCAGCAGTTGAACGAGCGCAATCAAGGCCACCAGAGCGAAGAACACGACCGCTTTAGCCTGACCCACGCCTTCCCAACCCGTCTTACCATAGAAGGTGTTATAAATATCCAATGCCATCATCGCCGTCTGCTTCGCGGGCGCGCCTGCCGTCAGAGCCAGGTTTTGGTCAAACAGCTTGAACGAGTTCGACAACGTCAGGAACAGACATATCGTAATCGATGGCATGACTAGCGGCAGCGTCACGTTGCGCAGTACCTGGAACCGGGAAGCACCGTCGATCTTCGCCACCTCGATGACATCCTTGGGTACGTTTTGGATGCCCGCTACGTAAATAATCATCATATAACCGATCAGCTGCCAGTTCATCAAAACGACGAGTCCCCAGAAGCCGTATTTCGGATCGAACGTCAGCGTGAGATCAAATTTATACAGCACACCGTTAATGATCAGCTGCCAAATGTAACCGAGCACGATCCCGCCGATCAGGTTCGGCATGAAGAACACCGTACGGAACAAGTTCGTTCCTTTCTTCCCGCGGGTGAGCAGCATAGCGAGAATGAAGGCGAACACATTGATAGATAGTACCGATACCACAGTGAATTTCACTGTAAACCATAATGCATTCAAAAAGTCCTGATTCGAGAACGCTTTGACGTAATTGCTTAATCCTACCCACTTTGCATCGTTCACGGTCGTAAATTCCGTGAAGGAGAGGTATACACCTAAAATGAACGGTATAACAAAAGCTACCGAAAAGGCGATGATCGTAGGCAATGCAAAAAGGGCAAAATATTTTTTCATCGACTTTTGCATGTTTTTTTCTCCTATCTAAGTATTAAACATGATGATGATAACGGAATGCCTGTTCACTTATCGATCATCGGATGGATATGGGATTGATGCCACTGGGCTTCTTTCTTCAGCCCAGTGGCATCGCATACACCCGACGTTATTATTTTGCCTTTTCTGCTTTCCAGCTCTCCGTGAACACCTTCACAACTTCATCCCAGGATTGGTTGCCTTGAACGTATTGCAGCAAAGCATCGCCGAACTGGTTCTTGAACTCTTCGCTCGGGAACGCCGCGAACGTCCAAGGAACAGAGGTCACATCCTTCTCCATCCAGGACATCACTTCTTTGGCCAGCGGGTCAGCCGGCTTCTCGTTTTCATTAAACGTATTGAACGGCGCGATGAAACCTAGTTCCTGTGTAACGTAAGCTTTGCCTTTGTCGCTGGCGAACAGCCATTCCAGGAACTCGATCGAAGCCTGCTGCTTCTCAGGCGACACTTTGCTATTGATCGCAAGGTAGTTCTCGGTACCGATGGCCAGACCTTGCTTCTCTTCGCCGCTAACTCCGGTGTAGATCGGCAGGAACTTGATATCCTCCGCCTTGACCACGTTGCCGCCTACTTCATTGATTTGACCCCAAGCCCAGTTCCCGTTCTGAACCATCGCCGCTTGTCCCAGCGCAAATTCAGCCATTGAGTCGGCTACGGATTTGCCTCCCAGCAGTGCTCCCTTCGTTACCGAATTGTTCGTATACAAATCAAAAATGTTTTTGAAGTTATCTGCATATTTGAACTGCACTTCGTTCGCTGCCAGACCGGCCATCACGGTGTTGTCGAACTCCGTGTTATCCTTGAATTCATAGTACAGCGGCAGGTTGGCCAAGTGCGTCTGCCATCTCCATTGCTCACCTGCGCCAAGCGAAGTAGATGCGAATACGCCTTTAATGCCAAGCTGATCCTTCTTCGCCGTCATGTCCTCAACAACCGCTTTCAAAGCAGCGAAGTTGTTAATTTCGGACACAGAGGAAATGGAGACCGCTTTATCCGGCAGCGCAAAGTATTTCTGCATGATCGCATCATTATATATGATGCCGTAGCCTTCTACGACGTAAGGAATGCCATACACGCCGCCATCACTCGCCACCGCGAGGCTTGGATCAGATAAGTAGCTGTAAAGATTCGAATCCTTCAGATCCAGCGTGTAATCTTTCCAGGCCTCGTAACCGACAGGTCCGTTGATTTGAAAAATCGTCGGTGCATCCTTCTTGGAAATTTCCGACTTCAATTTCGTTTCATAAGTACCGCTTGCTGCCGTACCGACTTTAACCTTGACCCCTGTTTCCGCTTCATAATCTTTCGCGATCTTCTCGTATACTTCCGCAATCTCCGGCTTAAAGTTCAGGAAATAAATTTCCTTGGCTCCGCTAGGAGCTCCTTCACCTTTGCCGCCATTCTCCCCGGCAGCTGAATTATCACTCTTGCCGCACGCTGCAGCCAGCACAGTTACTAGAGTGAATACAAGCATAATCCCCAGCATTTTCTTCAGCTTGTTCATCGTACAGACCCCTCTTCCTTAATGAATATCATTCGTCATGAAAACGCCTTGCAATAATTATGATAGCGTTTTCGGAAACGTTTCCGAAAATAGGTTTGGAATCCTTCTCGGTAACGTTTTCGGTGACAAGGCTATAGTAGCACAGGAAACCCGAAGTCCGCAATGCTATTTATTGATTTTCAAAACATGTAACTCTTTCAGTAAGCTTTCAGTGTCCCTTCAATTGGAATTAAGCCGGCCAAGGTGATGCGGGAATCTCCGCACAAACGAATCTGTCCTACGTAAATCGAGACTGCGATGAGCCATATCGCCCTCTCGACCAGTGAAATCGCCGACGGCACGGAGCAAATCAGCACAAGCATCCAAGATCAGCTCAGCGCCATGAGCGAGGTCTATGCTACGACCGGACAACTGTCCGCCATGGCCGAGAAGCTCCGGAATATGACCTCTGGATTTACGATGTAGCATGAGAGGGAATTGCTGGGATCAATCGGAATGATGAGGACGCGTGAGAATGTTGGGATTGGACGGATTGATGGGATTGATGGGATTGATGGGATTGATGTGAACAATAGGGACGATGGGATTTATAGGAGTTATGGGGATTATGAGAGTGATGATGATTATTGGGAGTGATCGGACTATGAGATTGTTGGGATCGGTGGAACTGTTGGACTAGCGTGATTGCTGGGAACGTTGGATTTGTTGGACTAGCGAGATTGCCGAGAACGTTGGAACTGTTGGACTAGTGGAATTGTCTGAACTCATGGAGCTGGTCACCCGCTAACATCCGCTTACGGACAGGAGATCCGCTAATCACACAAATAGGCCCCTTTCGCTATGCTTACGGACACTAGTTCCGCTATTCGACCAAATTGACTGCCATAAACGGGTTTTGGGGAGCAATAGCGGAACGTAGGTCCGTTAGCTCTCCAAATTCCTCGTTATTTCACAAATAGCGCCCCCTGTGTCCGTTTAGGATTGCACATATTCATTTGCCCAGCCAGCCACCCAAGCCACGCAGCCAAGCCATTCAGGTACCACCACCAAGCCACTCAGCCAGCAATCGACAACCTACAACCAACTGCCTCACAACAGCAATAGCAGATATGTAAAAAAGTTAGACGGAAAACGCGATGTTTTCCGTCTAACTTTTATTTTAGGGACTTCTTGGATAGGGCAGCCCCTTTGCCACCTATTTATTTTGCTGTTCTGAGGCGCATGAACACCTTAATCAACTCGTTAACGAAAAGCGGAATTAAGGCCAGAACAATGACGACTCCCCAATCGGCGAGGGACAGGTTATGCACTTTGAAGGCCGCGGCCAGAAACGGAATGCTGATCGAGGCAAACTGCAGGGCCAGCCCGGCAATGACCGCGCCGACCAGAAGCTTGTTGGAGAACAGGCCGACCTGGAAAATGGACTTCGTGTCGCTCCGTTTCGTAAAGGAGTAGAACAGCTGGGATGCGGCCAATACGACAAACGCCATCGTCCGCGCATAAGTCATCGCTTCATCGGTAATATTCGCTGAAGTCATGCTGAAGCCGTGTTCTCGCAGCCCCAAATAGAAGGCTACCAAAGTCAGAGAACCGATCAGGAGGCCGCCGAGAATTGCCCGAAACGCTGCACCACCGGCAAAGAAGCTCTCCTTCGGATCCCGGGGCTTCCGCTTCATCACATCTTTCTCGCCTGGATCGACACCAAGCGCGATCGCTGGCAAAGTATCCGTCACCAGGTTGATCCAGAGAATCTGGGTCGCCAGGAGCGGCAGCGGCCAGAAGAACAAAATCGAGGCCAGAATCGCTACAACTTCGCCGAAATTACAGGACAGAAGGAAAGTGACTGTCTTGCGGATGTTCGCATAAATATTTCGCCCTTCCCGGATCGCGTGCACGATGGTGGTGAAATTATCGTCGGTCAATATCATGTCGCTGGCACCCTTGGAGACGTCGGTGCCGGTAATGCCCATCGCTACGCCGATGTCAGCGGTCTTCAGAGATGGCGCATCGTTCACTCCGTCGCCGGTCATTGAGACGATGTTGCCTTGCGCTTTAAATGCTTTGACGATTTTAACTTTGTGCTCTGGCGAGACGCGGGCAAATACCCGGATATTCTTGATTTTCTGGGTAAAAACCTCGTCGGAGAGCTCATCGATTTCCGCGCCCGTCATGCTCTGCTCGATCGAGCTGGCAATGCCGAGCTCTTTGGCGATCGCCACGGCGGTGTTGCGATGGTCGCCGGTAATCATGACCGGCGTAATGCCCGCCATTTTCGCTTCGTGAATGGAATCCTTCACTTCGACTCTTGGCGGATCGATCATGCCGACGAAGCCTAAGATCGTCAAATCCTGCTCCATCTGCTCAGGCTCCAGCATTTCCTCGGTATCCTTATAAGCTGCACCGAGAACCCGCAAAGCATCGTCCGACATCCCTTCGGCCGCCTGCAAGTATTGCTGCTTCAGCTCTTCGGTCAGCGGAACCACTTCCCCGTCCACAACGGCCGAGGTAGAGATCTTCAGCAGCTGGTCGATGGCCCCTTTCGTATGGACACGATAGCCCTGTCTCGTCTTGTTTAGCGTAGACATGAGCTTGCGGTCGGAGTCGAATGGCTTCTCGGAGACCCGCTTGTACTCCGCTTCCAGTGATTTTTTCATAATATTGTTCTGCTCGCCATAAATGACAAGGGCTACTTCCGTCGGGTCGCCCGTGCTTTCCCCGTTCTCATGGGTCGCGTCAGAGCAGAGCACGAAGGTCTTAATCAGCTCTACCGGAGGTTCATCACCCAGCGGCGTAGCGGTATAGTATTTTACGACCGTCATTTTGTTCTGGGTCAGGGTACCTGTCTTATCCGAGCAAATGATACTGACAGAGCCCAGCGTCTCCACGGCGGGCAGCTTCTTCACGATCGCGTGAATCCGCGACATCCGGGTCACGCCAAGCGCGAGGACGATCGCGACGATGGCCGGCAGCCCTTCAGGGATAGCAGCTACAGCCAAACTGATGGCGGTTAAGAACAACTCAAACAAATCTCGTTTTTGAATCAGACCGATAACGAAAATCAAGACGCAGATGGCAATGGCGATGTAGCCCAGTGTCTTGCCGAGCTCTTCCAGCTTTTTCTGCAGCGGGGTCAACCCATGCGTATCCTCGTCGAGAATGGTGGCGATTTTCCCCATCTCCGTATTCATTCCGGTCGCTACGGCAATCCCTTCTCCCCTTCCATAGGTCACAAGGGTGGACATGAACGCCATATTGGACATATCGCCAACCGTGATTTTGGGATCATCCAGTCGTGCTTCGGCGTCTTTGTCAGAAGGAACGGACTCCCCGGTTAACGCGGATTCCTCAATCTGCAGATTGGCGCTCTCCAGCAGCCGGAGATCCGCAGGGATGTACCGCCCTGCATCGAGGATGACGATGTCTCCGGGTACGATGTCCTCGGAATTGATCTCCTTCACCTCGCCCTGACGGCGAACGAGCGACTTCGGCGTAGTCATTTGCTGCAGCGCTTCAATCGCTTTCTCCGCCTTATGCTCCTGGAATACACCAATCACCGCATTGAGCACAACGACGGCCAGGATAATGACCGCATCCACGTATTCCCCCACGATAAGGGTCACCACAGCAGCAGCCAGGAGCACATAAATGAGCATATCTTTTAACTGGGCGAAAAAAAGGGCGACCATGCTCTTCTTCGGCTTGCCCTTCAGTTTGTTCGGGCCGTGCTTCTCCAGCCTCGCTCGTACTTCTTCCTCGGAAAGCCCTTTAGCCGGGTCGACAGCAAGCTCCTTCAGTACTTCTTCCTGCGATTTCGCATGCCACATCAAGAAACACCTCTTATTATATTGATAATATGTATATCTGCATTACCTATATATTGTAAACCTAATCGATCAGAAATAATCGACAGGATTAATACTATATACGTAGGTGATGGCAAAATGTAGTCAAAAAAAGAACACCGCCCTTTTAAATAATCTTTTTGAAACGGATACAGCCTCGGCCAATCTGATCCATGCCGTACTGGCAATCCCTGCTGACGACGATTTGTTCCAACCCATTAAATCTAGCCATGATTCGGTTATAATCAATACTAGTAAACCTAATTGTGGAGGACCAATATGGAACCTAGGGCGATGCACTCGTGGAAGCTGAGTGAAGAAGAAGCCATTCAATTGCAGCAGAAGCTGGCAAGGCAAGTGATAACAGAGGATCAGCTGGCTGACGTCCAATATGTCGCCGGAGTCGACGTGGCCTATAGCAAGCATAGCGACAAGTTAATCGCTGCCGTAGTGATTTTGGAGGCGGATTCTTTGAAAGTTGCAGAGTCCGTCGTCGTTGAAGATCACGTGCAATTCCCTTATATCCCAGGACTATTCTCGTTTAGGGAGCTGCCGCCTGTCATTAAGGCATTTCAGCAGATCCAGACGCCGCCGCAATTGATTGTGTGCGATGGGCAGGGTTTGGCTCATCCGCGGAGCTTTGGCCTAGCCAGCCACTTGGGTGTCCTTTTCGATATGCCTGCCATTGGCTGCGGCAAGACTAGATTGCTAGGGGAGTTCGAGGAACCCAGCTTGGTTAGAGGGTCTGTGTCCCCATTAGTTGATCATGGCAAAGTCATAGGCAGCGTGGTAAGAACACAGGATGGGATCAAGCCGATTTTCGTCTCGGTAGGACATAAAATTTCACTGGCGACAGCCTGCGACTGGATATTGAAGCTAGCACCGCGTTACCGCCTGCCGGAGACAACACGCCAAGCGGACCAGCTGGTGAACAGGGTTTTGGAAAAAAAATGACCTCGTGTATCTTTTAATCCTGACAACTATGTTGTCAGGATTGTTAGTTTAGGATAAGAGACAGATCACCCACACTTCACTGACCAAGGGGGAGGATACGCATGAGACTGGATCGTTTGCTGGGAATCGCGTTGGAGCTGATGGCCAAAAAAAGGGTAACCGCTGCAGAACTCGCCGCCAAGTTTGAGGTTTCGATCCGCACCGTCTACCGTGATGTCGAACTGATCAATCGGGCTGGCATCCCGGTCGCTTCGTTTACCGGCGCAGATGGCGGGTTCGAGTTGATGAACGGATTTTTCCTGACGCGGCAGTACTTCTCGGTCGATGACTTGTCGGTGATCTATATGCTTTTGAAGGCGATGGAAGGAGCAATGGGAGGTGCCGTAGCACCCGCAATGCGGAAGCTGGCCAGCCTGAACCCGCTACTAGCGAACGAAGGAAGTCACGAAGCCGTCATTCTGAACATCAGCACGTTGGACTTTGAGAGGGATTACGTTCAGGAGCTTTTCCGAGCTGTCCGGCAATCCCGCGTCGTCAGGCTGGAATACACAAGCACATCCGGCACAGCGACCGAGCGCAGCGTGGAGCCGCTGAATCTCTTGTGGGAAAAAGGCATCTGGTACCTGGAAGGGTACTGTCGATCGCGCCAATCAAAACGGTACTTTCGCGTATCGCGAATTACCTCGCTCGACGTGTCCGAGGAATTGTTCGTCCCTAGGCAAATTTCGGACGAGTCGGAACAGGACGAAATTCAAGGTATTCACGCCCATCTTCGCTTCGACCTGACGGTTCGCACCCGTGTATTAGAGCAATTCCCGGGTGAATGCGTGTATCAGGGAGATTGGATCGATGTGTACACGACCTTTTACAAGAAAGAGTATGCGCTATCGGTCATCGCCAGCTACGGAATGAACGTCGAGATTGTATCTCCGGCTGAGCTGCAAGACGACGTCATCGCCCATATCGAAGCCATCCGCCAGCATTACGCGAGAAAACGAGGAGGAAATATAAAATGACGATTTTGGTGATAGGGGCAACAGGAACGGTTGGACAACATGTAACGGAGCTGCTGGTGCAGCGGGGAAGTTCCGTAAGGGCACTGACGCGTAATCCCGAACGGGCGAAAGCCAAGCTGCCGGAAGGCGTACAGATCGCGGCGGGTGATCTAATGAAGCCGGAGACTCTGAAGGAAGCGTTGCAAGGGATCGAGGCCATGTTCTTGATTATCTCCAGCGACGAGCCCAATGCTGATCTCAACACGGACCCGCAAGTTGTAGCGCTGGCAGAAGCTGCCGGTGTAAAGCGAGTTGTCGTACTGGTCGGTTATGAGGAAGGACCGGCAGAGGAAACGCTGCGGGCCAGCGGCATGCAATGGACGCTGGTTAAGCCGGCCGAATTCATGGCCAACGTGCTAGCGGATTGGGGGGAGACCATCCGAACGGAAGGCGTCGTGCGGGAGTTCTACGGGGACGCGCTGAGCGCGCGGGTACACGAAAGCGATATTGCTGCCGTTGCCGTCGAAGCACTGTTAGGCGAGGGCCATCACAGCCGAAGCTATCCGCTGACCGGACCCGAAGCGCTGACGCGCCGAGAAGTAGTTAACGCGATCGCTACGGCGGTCGGCAAGGATATCCCCTTTATCGAGTTGAGCGAGGAAGAAGCACGGCAGCAATGGCGGGATCAAGGCTACGACGAGGAGAGCGTTGATTTTTTTGTACAGATGGCGAAAAATCCACCAGAAGCTGGCTATACCGTGTTGACGACGATCGAGCAAGTACTTGGGCGGCCAGCCCGGACGTTTGCCGAGTGGGCTGACGAGCATAAACGGATGTTTCTATCCTAATGGGGAGCAGAGGAGGAATAAAAGATGGCCTACGCCATTGAAGCGCAAGGTTTGCGCAAATCGTTCCAGACGCATGAGGCAGTGCGCGGAGTGGACCTGGCGATTCGGCAAGGGGAATTGTTCGCGCTCCTCGGGCCGAACGGCGCCGGCAAGACGACGACGATCCATATGCTGACAACGCTGCTGCGTCCGGATGAGGGAACTGCGAGCATCTCCGGATACGATGTGGTCAAGGATGCCACTGTCGTGCGCAGGCACATCAGCGTCACGGGTCAATATGCGGCACTGGACGAGGGGCTTACCGGCTGGCAAAACCTGACCCTGTTCGCGGGGCTTCACGGCTATTCACGCAAGGATGCCCACGCGCTTGCGACAGAATTGCTCGGATCTTTCAATCTGGAGGATGCCGGAAGCCGAACCGTCGGAACATATTCCGGCGGCATGCACAGACGGCTGGACCTTGCAGCCGGCATTCTCTCGGCGCCCCAGGTGATGTTCCTCGATGAGCCGACAACCGGGCTAGATCCCCAGAGCCGGCGTGAATTGTGGGAGGCGGTGCGCCGTTTGGTGAAGAATGGGACAACTGTGCTATTGACGACTCAGTACCTGGAAGAAGCCGACCAATTGGCCGATCGCATCGGTTTCATTGCCCAAGGCAGGATCATCGCCGTCGACACGCCGGAGCAGCTCAAAGCATCGATCGGCGGCAAGACGTTGACGATCAGACTGGCGGAGGGAACCGATTCAGCCGACATTTGTCATCTGCTCGCAAGCGAACATGGGCTAGCGGCCCATTCGGAAGAAGACGAGCTGATTGTGAAAGCGGCTGTGCCGGAAGCCGCATTAGCGCATGCCGTCATCGGCACGCTTATCGGTCAGGGGGCAGCGATCGATGATTTCGCCTTGAGTGAGCCAACCCTTGACGATGTGTACTTCGCGCTGACCCCAAATCGCGGAAGTGAGGTGGGAACATGAGTATTCCGCAGACGTATGAAGGGCGAAAACCGCGGCGAAGTCCAAGCGGCCTGGTCGCAACTGCGCTGTTCATGCGAAGAACGCTACACCATATGGGGAACAACGGCATCGGCCTGGCCGTTGAGGCGGTCTTGTCGCCGATCATCATGCTGCTCATCTTCACCTTCTTGTTCAGTGGGGCGATTGCCGGTTCCGTCAGCGGGTATATTCAATATCTACTGCCGGGCATCCTCGTACTGACAGTTGTGCCAATGACGGTGTATAGCGGTACAACGTTATGCACGGATATCGCCAGAGGCGTCTATCATCGGTTCCGCACGATGCCGTTCTGGCAGCCTGCTGCCCTCTTCGGTTCGGTTATCGCCGATGGCTTGCGCTATTTGGCAGCAGTGCTCACCGTTCTGACAATCGGACTTGCGCTTGGATTCCGACCGGACGGGGGTGTAGGTGGCGCTGTGCTGGCGGCGGTATACGTTTTGTTTTTTGCCTATAGTGTCAGTTGGGTATTTTCGCTCATAGGTAATGTAGCCAAGCAACCGGAGACGGTATCAGGCACGAGCATGATGCTCGTGTACCCCCTCCTGTTCGCCAGCAACGTACTCGTCGACACATCGACAATGCCCCGATGGCTGCAGGTAGTGGTCGATGTGAACCCGATTAGTACAGCCGTTGCTCTGACGCGCGGACTGTTTCACGGAACTGCGGACACAGCCGACCTTGCGGCGGGCATCGGTGTTGGCCTGCTGCTGATCGTCGTCCTCGCTCCGCTGACAATATACGTTTATTTAAAGAGGCAAGTGAGGTAAGAGAGTTCTCATTTCATTAAAAAAACTATCCAAGGGAGGCGGCTATGATCAAAAATTTATCGCCTCCGCAGCATGGGCAGGCAATTATTTCGCCTGCCTATGCTGCTCAAGATGTGATCTGTCGAATAGATTTTTTCCAAACAGCCTTTACTTCCCTTCATCTACAAGCGTTATGATTTTACGGATATCGGTGATTTGTAAAGCCTCTGCTATTTGCTCAATATGCCGGAAATTAATATTTTCGCGCTTCCCATTAACCAATTCAGAGATGGCCGCCCGGCGAACATCGGATTGCAATGATAATTCATTAATCGACATTCCCTGTTGCTTCAACAAGTCCCCTAATGTAATTTTCACTTTTTTCATCTTAATCCCCTTATTTAGTTTTACCCTATTGATTGTACCTATAAGCGTACGATATAATCCATCCCAACGATGTACGCCTATGCGTACACAAATACGTGATGCTGAGCTTTTTTAGGAAAGGATGACAATACACTCCTATGCCGACCCGTATTTGTATTGTTTTAGGCCCTTATGATTCCAATGATTTAGATTACACTGTAGCCCATGGTTACTTGGTTCGTGATCATTTTGCTTTGTATGTAACAGATAGTTACCTTTGGTTACGAAAAGTCCAAAAGGCCATAGATCATACTTATTTATACATAGACGATCCCAATTGTTCAGGTTTAATTCTGGCTGCTGGCATAACACAAACAAACTCAAGCTTTATCTTGGACATAATGGACAAGCTGATTCAGATAAGTGCTCTAGACTTTTTGATAACTGAATTCTGTAATCTGGTAAATGGCGACGTATTCTTAAGCGTTAATGAGACGCTTATATAATATTTGCGCACTAAAAAAGCTCATCCGTAATTCAATTTGGAATGAGCTTTTTTTGTATTTCATAAACAGCGGTACTACTTTTTTCGGATTAGGGAAAGGTAACAGAATGATAAAACATAAACTTTTTGAAAGGATGAGAACATGACGAGTTCTGTTACCGACAATCAGGAAGCGATCCAAACCGTTCATGAATTAATCAAAGGAATTGAAACCGCGATGCTAACGACAGTTTCAGAAGAGGGACTCGTTTCTCGACCCATGAAAACCCAGGACGTTGAGTTTGACGGAACTCTTTGGTTCCTGACAAAGAAGGATAGCGGCAAATTCCACGAGTTGCTTCAGAATCAACATGTGAACGTAGCCTATGTGGGAAAATCCTTTGTCTCTATCCGTGGTAAAGCTGAATTGGTGGAGGATCAGGAGAAATTGCAACAATTTTGGAATCCGATGTACGAGGAACTACTTGAAACCACCTCTGACGATCCTAATCTGGTTCTCATAAAGGTAAATGCAGAAACTGCTGAGTACTGGGATTCGGGTAATAAATTCAAAATGGTAACATTCTTGTTTCGCAGAATGTTAGGCAAGAATACCGAGGGGACGGATATGAATCAGATCGTAAATTTGACTTGAGACCATGTTTTGTAGACAAGGTTCTCTGTCTGTAGCGGTAGGTTTTCATAAATCTGGCCACCAATCATGGTGGCCAAAAATATGGACACACCCTTGCCATTAAGGGAACTAATTAAAAATAGTCGAGTGACTCATGATTCATTTCTCTGCCGGAATCAACGTTGACCAGGACGATTCATTCACTGTTCCTGTGAACCGGTAAACGGGCTAATAATACCCTTTTGAATCGTAGATACAGGTCACGTCAAAATGTGGTACGCAATGTTTTTCGTTCAGCTTTTAACATTAGTGACTTATAAGACTGCCGAAGATTCGTATAGTCGTCCCCCGCCTCTGCTTAGTCGAGGGTGAGGACGATCTTCCCGCGGCCGCGTCTTGTTTCGATAGCCCGATGGGCATCGCCGACCCGATCCAGCGGGAAGGTCTCCCTGATATGGATGTGCAGCTTGCCTTTTGAATGCAGTTCGACCAGTTCTGCAAGGCGGGCTGCCGAGCGTTCACCGCGGACGAGGCGGAGGCCGTGCTCCTCGATGAGGTCATAGGCGAAAAACGTGCATATCCGTTCCTTGTCCTTCACTAAGTCCACTGCAGCCCGAAGCCCCTCGCCTCCAGCCGTATCGAATGCGGCATCGACGCCGTCCGGCGCAATCGCGCGTACTCGCTCGGCCAGTCCTTCCTCATACGTCAGCGGAACAGCGCCCAACGAACGAAGGTAGTCGTGGTTCCTTTCGCTGGCAGTACCGATGACCGTCTTGGCCCCCCACTCCTTCGCCAGTTGTACGGCAAAAGCCCCCAGCGATCCAGCCGCGCCATTAATCAATACGGTATCGCCTGGTCCAACGCCGATAGCTTTCAAGGCGATATACGCCCCCTGGCCGTTGCCAGTCAGCCCACCTGCCTCTTCCCAGGTCATACTGCGGGGCTTGCTTACGATTTGGTCTGTGCCCACAACCACGTATTCCGCATAACAATTCATTAGGGCGAAGCCGAGCACCTCATTGCCTATTTGAAAGCCCGTCACCCCTTCACCCACTTGATCGATGATGCCCGCGAACTCATTGCCTGGAATTTGCGGAAGTTGAATAACGACGCCCTGTGGTGTCCAGCCGCTACGCAAACCGCAATCATAATGCTGTACCCCGGCCGTTTTTACCCGGACCCTGACTTGCCCTGGACCAGCCTGCGGATCGGAAAACGACATAATCTCCATCACCTCAGGCCCGCCAATTGAACGAAATGCTGCTGCTTTCATAGTGTCCCCCCTTATTTATCCATACTTTATAGCACCGTCGATTACCGCAATGTTTTTAATGCACCGCTCCATGCGATAAGCTGATCTAACATTTCGTTTATTTTCTCTACGTGCAGCTCGGCAGGTTTAAATGTTTTGAAGTTCTCAAAATCCGTAAATAGCGAAAATGTTGGATGTGTCCGAACGTCCGCCACGAGTAACTCTCCTAGAATTCCACGTAAATGTTCGGCTGCGCGGGCTCCGCCCGTTGAACCATAGCTAACGATGCCCGCTGCTTTGTTGTTCCATTCGCTGCGCGCTGAATCCAGTGCATTTTTTAACACTCCCGTAATGCTGTGATTGTACTCCTGGACAACAAATACGAACCCGTCCAAGCTGGTTAGCTTTTCTGGCCAAGCGATTAATCCAGGCTCTTCACCAGTCCCTTCTCCAAAAAAGGGCAATTGATAGTCTGCGATATCTACGATTTCATAATTCCCATCTCCACGCCTGTCAGCAATATCTTTAACCCAATTACCTACTTGCGGACTTACGCGTCCTTGACGTGTGCTTCCTAAAATAATGCCGATGCTTAATGGTTTCATATGAATTCCTCCCTGTTTGTTTGTTTCAAATCATTAACTTTCTGGACGGCATGCTTAGTCCTCCCGAACTGCACATAATAGAACAACAAAATGCCCACATGCAAAACCGCAAGAACCAAGTAAATATTGCTAAAGACTGTCGCTTCAGGATGTGAGTTCACCGGATTCCAACGTATACTCGCGCCTTGGTCGACAATTTGTGCGTAAACCCCCGCCGCGATGGCGCCTGAAACAAAATTCAGCATCGCAAGCAACCCCATGCCTACACCTATCTGTTCTTTCGGCAGCGAACGGGAAACCGTATTTGACAACGCAATGGATAGGAATGACTGTCCGACATTGCCGAAGATCAGGATGATTGCAATGAGCATAGGCGACATACCTGCAAAAGTGGACAATAGCACGAAACATATGAGCAACGATGCCGATGCCAAATAGAAAAGATATGAATTGCCTTTTTGATCTGCCAGCTGGCCGCCTTTGCGTCCTAAAACCGCCGTCATCGCCGCAGCCGGAACCAGTGCGAAGCCTACCAGTCCCGGTTCCAGCTGATTGACATGCGCCAGCAGCTGCGGGCTGAGAAAACCAAGCGAGTACCCTATTCCGTTCGCCAGGAATGCTATCGTCAGCCCCAGCGAGTATCTTTTGCTTCGGAACAAACCAGGCTTGATGAACGGATCCGGCACGGAGTGAATTCTCGTCAAAAATAGGGCGAACAAGAGCAAGCAGCCGATGGCGGGCATCCACGCTTGATTTGTAATTGCCAGCAGCAGCAAAGCTACGGCCCCGGCAAGCAATCCGCCTCCCAGCCAATCAATCCGGCCTGAATTCACAGGCGTGTCGTTCAAATATTTGCGGTAATAAGGCAGCGCCAACAGCGTGAACAGCGGCATGCAGAACAGCCATCGCCAGTGAACAGCGCTCACAAGTAAAGCAGCGACAACCGGACCTAGCGCGCTGCCGAGCGCAAGACCGGTCATTGCAATGCCGAGCGCGCGTCCACGGCTTTCCGGCGGGAAGTACCGGATCGGGATGATGCCAGCTGTGGCGGGAATAACCGCCGCACCTGCGGCTTGCAATACTCGGCCGAGCAGAACGGCCCAATATTGCTGGGCCAACAAACCAATCATTGAGCCAAGCGCAAAAAAGAGCAGCCCAAAGGTCAGCAGGTTTTTGAGTTTATACGTATCGGCTAACCTACCGTAGGTCACTGTACCGATCGCATAAACCAACAAAAAGGCGGATGACACCCAACTGACCTGCGATAAGGATAGGTTGAATTCCAGAGCAATTTCGGGCAGCACGATATTGAACATCGTTGCGCTCATGACAGATATGACCAGCGTGAAAGCCAAAATCCGAATCAATTTTTCGCCGGTTTGTTGCTGGAGTGCCGCTTGCATAGCGGTAAGCCTCCTCTCTGCCTTATGCAGTATTTTTTTACGCTGAGCGTATTGCTTTCCTTACATGCTTTATTTTACAATCACTTATAAATAAACAAAAATATATCTTTACACATATAGGTCATACACTGGGGTATATGGGAGGGTGACGCATATGGAGCTGCTGCAGTTGAGGTATTTTCGAACGGTGGCCCGAATGGAGCACATGACGAAGGCAGCGGAGGAGCTGTGCATCGCGCAGCCTGCGCTGAGCAAGACGATTTCAAGACTAGAGGAAAACGTGGGGGTTCCGTTGTTCGACCGGCACGGAGGGCGGATTCGTCTGAATGCATTCGGCAAAGCATTTCTGGACAAAGTCGAGAAGGCGCTCACCTTATTGGAAGAAGGAAGGAAAGAAGTGACCGAACTGGCTGGACTCGAACAAGGGAGCATTCACCTCGCGACATCGACGCTGGACCGGTTATCAGATGCACTAGGCGAATTTCTTGCGCTTCATCCGGAAGTCAACTTTCGGATTACACAGGCTTCGATGGAGGAAATGGCGCATTTGGTGGAGACAGGCGAGGTAGACATGTGCTTCACGCCTCTGCCAATCGATCGTCCTGACATTAGCACGGCATCTGTTTTGAAGGAAGATGTTTATTTGGCTGTCCCCCAAGGACACCGCTTTGCCGGGAAAAAGAGCATCCGCTTGAGTGAACTGGCGAAGGACCCGTTTATTGGGTACAAGGAAGGGTTTCCTGTTCAGAAAATGAACGATTTGCTGTTTCAAGAAGCGGGGATCACTCCTAACTTTGTCTGCCGAGTAGACGAACCTGCCGGTATTGCAAGTCTTGTCCGCGCCGGGCTGGGCGTTGCACTTGTGGGAAATTGCGGCGCCTCGGGCATCCCGCTGAACTTGCTGCAAATTGAGTTCCCTGTTTGCCAGCGTAATTTCCAAATCATTTGGCACGAGAAACGGTATCTGTCCCTCGCTGCGCGCAAGTTTCGTGATTTTCTCATCGGGTACTTTGATAAATCAGTGAAGGCGGGTTGAAAATCTTATCCGCCCCTTAATTGGACGAACAAAAAAGTCTCATTCCATATTTATATTCAGGAATGAGACTTTTTTATATCTGTGGTACTTAACATCGCATCATAAAATTAATGGCTCGGAGTAGAAGTACTCTCACTTGATAAAAAACTCAATATCATCATCACTGAATGTTTCTTGCAAGCTATTCTTTTGCAGGTACTCCCGCTCTATATTTTTTAATAGGTGTAAAGAATAAGCTAATTTATATGCTACAAAAATTCCTCTCTCTATTTCTAAAGGCATTGTAGTAAATTTTTTTTGGCTGTTCTTATCTACGTAGCTTACTGTTATTTTATTGTCAACTGTTTCTATATAGATCTCCTGGGGTCTAATAGCATTAAAACTATATCTTTCATCTGAAACGCCAAGGTTCTCTAAAAAATGTTTTAATTCCTCGATAGTTTGAAGGCTTCTAATCGGGTTATTTGGTATATGAATTTTATAAAAATAGAATCTTCTCAGAGTTTTTAAAAAAAAATACTTAATCGCTGTCTTTTCATTGTCAAATTTCTTTACTTCTTCTTTCCCCGGTTCGTGCCTTCTTTCAAAATTCATTTCAAAGTAGCTCCAACTTCCTCCATCATCTTGTATCTGAATAAAATTTTCATAATACCCTTTATCTTCTTTTATAACTCGATTATTAATAATTACTTTAATCCCCAATTTCTCACATATAAGTTGCAATTGATATCTATTCAGGCAAATACCAACCTTTCATAAATTCAATTTCTCAATCGCCTTATTAACTAGGGTCATAAATAATATAACCCTGCCCTGCTTCAAACTCGGTAAATCCCGCCATATGCCGGGTCTGATACTGGATATTTTGTTTGCTGCCCATCATAATCATATTGCGGAGATCCCTGTCCCCTTCAACGGGCAAGGCAAAACACTTCGTATAAGGAAACACTTCGCTAAGCGTGCTATGTATCGCATTCATCCACTGATCCTGCTCGCCTCTGCCCATAAGGTTCATGACTAGCGAACCATGGTGCTCCAGCTTGCTAGCTGCCACGTGAAAGAACTCGCTGGACAACAGATGACTAGGCGTCCCCTTAGGTGAAAATGCATCCAGGACCACATAATCATAGACATGCGGTGGTTCGTTCTCTAACAGAACTCGACCATCGCCTACCCTGACATCGTCTTTGGAATACCCAAACCACTCCCGGCTGATTTCTACAACAGCTTGATCTAACTCCGCCACATCAAACGATCTTTCCGAAAAATGACGGGAGAGCGTGCCAATCCCATGTCCAATCAGAAATACGCGTTCAAATGGGGGGTGGTTATATTCCATCAGATGACAGATCGCCCGGGGGTATTCCAGCACGATACGTTCTGGATCAGCCATATCCATGGCCCCTTGTACCGCCTCTTCCGAAAACTGCAGCACGCGAAAATTCCCCTTCACTCCATCCAGTTCCGCAGCTTCATATACGGCAACCTCATGACCTTGGCTGAAGGTTTTATACAACAATTTCAAGCGAACTGATTCTCCTCTATGTTGAATTGAAAGATATTACTTCACGTTGATGTACTCCCACGGTACATGATCACATAGCCATACCTGATTTTCCGACCGGTAAAAAATAAATCCATCCCGATGCATAGCTCCTGCCCGAAGCGTCAGAACAACCGGCTTGCCATGGCGGCCGCCCACGCGGGCGGCTGTCTCTCTCTCCTCGGTGAGGTGTACATGCTGCCGGGATTGCTTCGTAATTCCCTGCTTGCGAATACTGTCAACGGATCGCGCTGCGGTACCATGGTATAAGTATTCTGGCGGAGCCTCTACTTTAAGCTCCACATCTACAGCAATGGAGTGGCCTTGATTGGCACGAATTTTGCTGTGGTCTTCATTAAAGCTATAACGCTGTTTGTTATTCTCCCGTACAATCCGCTCCAGGATATCCATATCAACGACACGCCCTGCACGGCGCAGGCCTGCAAGCAGCTCTTCGACATCCGCCCAGCCGTTCGCGTCAAGCTTGACCCCCACGGCTCCGGGGTTATGACGCAGGATCAGACTGAGGAAACGACCCAGTTCAACATCTTGTTTACCTTGTTTCATATCCATACCCTCCTTTCCTTTTTCTTTCCCGTTCTCTTTTTAGTGTTGGCTTCCTATAGACCGCCAAAAGTCTCTTCAAAAGCACGAATGCACGCTCCACCCTAGCCGTCCAGCACGGCATACTCAATGCGATCAAAGAATACCCCATACCCTTCATCCTCCAGCAACTCTTTCCACCACACCGCGACCAATGCCGGGTTGTTGCGGAACACCCCGCAGCCGTACGCACCGAGAATGAGGTTCTTATCCCCCTTGTGGGCAAAAATCGCCAAGGCTAGCCGCATTCGATCCTTCATCACCTTGGCCGCCTGCGCAGTATCCTCGCCTTTCAACACAACCTGCCCGTAATTTACGGCCGGCAATGTCAATACGGAAGCACGTACTGGAGTTTCCAGCAGTTCAAACTGCTCATTCCTGAAAAATACAACATCCGGAGAATAGATGGCATGATCGGTGTACATCATCGATTTACATTCCCGATTCGCCTCATAGTAAGCCTTATTGCGAAGCTGCGTACCATACAGTCCGCTGGATGCGGCCAAACTTTCCTCTTGAGCCATGGCTCCATTCAGGAAGCCGCCTCCCGGATTTTTGGCACTGGCAAAGTTAAGTACGCCAATGTTTTGAAGCCCTGCGGTGCTCCTATCCAGGATAGCTTCAACCGTAGCCCGACGAGTTACTTCCTGTCTAAGCTGCTGCTGAGCAGGATTGAAAGCAGCTAACTGTTCCCCCCGTTCACGTGATTGTCTGACAAGCACTGCCCCTTCATCCGGTGTAATTAACACACTCCGGGCTTCCGAATCGTTCTGGGCAGCACGGATGTCCACCGTCTTCCCCTGATATTCATAATATCCTTGCTCCATAATTTTTACGGTTTCTTGAGCGATTTCTTTTCGTTTCATCATTTCTGTTCCTCTCTCGCAAGCAACTGATCGCGCACCTCAGTAAGCGCAAAACCAAGCAGGTTCCTTCCCGGCCATTTCATCGGATTCTCCGCATCCGGATTGGCTTTGCCCATACCTATTCCCCAAATGCGGTCGCGAGGGCTTGCTTCTACTAAAATTCGATCTTTCGTCGTCTTCATAAAAAGCCACAGCTCCTGATTCTGCTCGAACTTTGCTAAGTTCCCCTTTTTAACAATGTCATAGCTGTGCTCTTCCCATACCTTTTGGTCAAAATGACGTACCGCGCGTCCATATGCTTTAATTTCCTTTGGATGACCGGCAGCCATGATCTTCGCAAGCATCGGCTCGTCGCCAAACAGCCGTGCCTTCTCCGCCATCATATATTGCTCTGTACAGGAGTAAGTTTCCCCCTCAACAACGAAGCTGGACTTCCACCATTGACTGAAGCAGCTCTGATTAATTGAGCCGTCCGCGGGCGGTGTATGCCCCCAAAAAAATAAATATTTAAAATTCTCTCCCGCCTGATACGCTTTCCGTAAATTATCTATGTTGTAAAACATCAAATCATCTCCCAATTTCTTCGATATAACCGTGACGGCCGATGCCCGGCATTCTCCGTGTAATGATCGGTCTCCTCGACGAGATGGGCAACCTTGCGGCGAAAGGCTGCCTTCAGCAGCTCCTTGCCCAACACGACTTCATAGACCTGCTGCAGATCCGTTAGCGTGAACAGCTTCGGCATGAGATGCAGCGCAATGCTGGTATATTCGATTTTGCCCCGCAGCCGCTCGATCGCGCAGCCAATAATCTGGGCATGGTCAAAAGCCAAGCCCTGATTAGACACCACAGCATGCTCCGTTCGTGTGGACGTCTCCGTCGAAGTAACCTTACGCTCCACGACCGCCAACAGCCGCTCCCGCTCCGAGGTCAATTCCAGCTCATACTGCCAGGTTCTCACAACCCCGTCTGGAGTGATCTCCTTCAACTCACGCAGGAGTGAATAAGATACCTCGAACCAGGCCGCATTGTCCGCATCATCACCTGCCCGAACCTCTACCTTGCTGCTATCGATCAGTGCCATATAGGAGCAGCTCATCACCCAGGTACGAGGATCACGCCCCAGATCGCTAAAAGTATACAGCTGTTCCAAATAGACGTTATCTACGCCTGTTTCCTCCCGCAGTTCACGCTCCGCCGCCTGTTCGGTTGTCTCACTGGGCCTTACGAACCCGCCGGGCAATGCCCATTTCCCCAAAAACGGATGCCCTCCACGCTGAATCAGCAATACGCGAAGCGACTTCTCCGGGAGCTTGCGATAATTGGACTCTTCCTTCTCCATCACCGTAAAAATAACCATATCCGCAGCCACCGATGGACGTTCAAAATCCCCGGCGTCGTACTGTTTCAGAAACTGCTCTTCCGTTAATCCGTTGCGATCCCTGATACTCAACTATAATCACCCGTTCGTATCGATTTGATATTATCTATTTGTTACTAACAAAATATACCTTTATTTGAACCTTGTCAAGAAGGCGGCAATTTTTCCGTTACCACCTTCCAACAATTTAATGGATGCTGACCAGCTTGCCATATATTTAATTACTTTTGTTTTGCAATCATCTTATGAAAATATCGTATCAATTATTAGAATAAGTCCTACCCCGAGACCGATAGGGCCCCAATAATGCATAGGTATATACAAAAAACTATGCTTATGCTTTATTCGATAGCGTTCTCCCGTTTCCTCATCGATCAGTACTCTGCACGAGTCGGCGTTAAATGCCTTTCCTACATACCAAATAACAATTCCCGACACAATGAAAGAAAAAGCCATCGGTAACCGCTCATCTAATGAGTGAAGTCCCAAGGACTTTACTAAAACATCAACAAAATAAAATATCATCCCTGGGATAACGATAGTAAAGATCCCCCAACCTTTCCAAGTAATCATACAAAACTCCCTTACTATGTAGTGTTTTTTTAGTGTTCAACCGTTAGTTAATTTCTCAAGAAATCTCTCGACAAGGAGTGGAACATATTTTAGAGGAAATAGGCTCAACAAACGGCATTTTCACAAGAGAGGCTCTTCTCCTGACCCATACTATCTATCTCGGTTAACCCTCGAGGAAATTTTACCCAACAAGAAAAGCTTATTCCTTCTCGTTTCTGAAATGGAATAAGCTTTTAATGTTGCTATAAAAAGTGGATTTGCTTTTCAACTACTCATTAAAAGTAACTGTCTTCAGGCAATTAAAGAATAGCGCGTACCCGTTGAATCTCGGTACGCGCTGGTTTTGCACCATGGACATCCAGGGTTAAATCACATAAAAATATTCCTTTTCCTTTTCTTTTTTCGTTCTGACCCCAAAGGTAAAAGTATCCTGACGGAGTCCTCGCCGCAGCGTTTCAAGAGAAAGAATATCGCCTGGAAAGATATTACCTAAATTGGCGTTAGGGCCGAATTTGTTCAGAAACAGCACCTGCTGACTTTTTAAAGGCGCTTCCCATATCAATTTATCCGTATCCGTTACAAACTTCAGCACATCATCCAGAAGATTCAACTGACATTCACCATGTTCATCGAAAACGCCGACCCCCATGCCTGACTCACGAGCTTCAATCGTTAATAGCTCTGCCCCTGCCTTCAGATCGTCCTCAAGCGTATCGGCCAGCACGGCTGCATCTATAAGTGATCCCGACATTTTTTTCCCGTATTCCGTGAAGACCTTCAAGCCATACTTCTTGCCTTCTTGGATCAATTCAGTACGTTTAGCGCGGGAGAGTTCAATCGTACCATCCGAAACTTCAACACCATTAAAACCGAGATTGCATATGGTGTTGAAGAAATCCGGGACTACGTCCTGCTGTACGGCCGTCTCCAATAACGTGCCGCCCGGCATAACCGTGACCCCATGCAGTTTGGCCAAATTGATCTTATAAAGCAGCAATTCAGTATTATAGAGCGGGGCCGTTCCAAATCCAAATTTCACGCAATCGATATAGTTTGAACCTGTCTCCATCAGATCCATAAATGAGTTTCTGCCAAGACCCTTATCGATAACCATCGTATGTCCTCGACTAGTGACAGGGTGTGTTTCGTTCGTGCTATCAAGTACAGATGGTTTACGAAATCCGCACGGGTCACTTAATTCTGTTGGCCAAATTTCATGTAAGGAACTTTTCATCTAGATTCTCCTCAATTCTTTTTGACTTGTCGCTTCATTCCAATGACATAGGCATCATATGCTGATTTTTCATGGCATGTGCCCATAGCTTTGAAATTTACAAGAGCTATTTAGTCAATTTGAGGAGGAGGTTTGATTAAAAAAAATACAAAACAAAGGGTTCCAAGCGATAGTATGGAAACCGTTATAAAAACCAGGCTATCGGACTTATCCATCATCCAGCCGAATAATGGGGGGCCCGCCGCCACACCCAAAAATCGCAAGCTGTTGTATAGAGACGTAATCATACCCCGTTCACTTTTCTGAACCGCACCGGTGATCATCGTATTTAAGCAGGGGAGAAGCAGACCGGTTCCAATGCTGCTAACCGTTAGCAACCCGATAAATACATATATATTTTTTAAAAAGAACAAGGTGGCAGCAAGAGAAAGCGTCATGGCAACCAACCCGATATTCATAAGCCATCGCATTAATTTGCCATTTTTTTTAATCAGGCTTCCCGTGGTATATGAAGTAATGACCATACCTAATAAGGGAATGGCCAGTATCAAACCTTTCATGACTCCATCGATATTGTAAGGTTTCTCCTCAAGAATGTTGGACAAATAAAAAAGCACTCCAAATAATATGAAAAGTCCTAATGAGCCTGCGAAGAATGCAGTGATGAGCCATTTCCCTTTTTCCTTGAATATTTGTCCGATTTTTTTAATGTATTTTGATAATTCGTTCTTTTCGTTCTGTTTCGGTTCTTTGATCAGAAAGATCACGGCTAGCAGGGACAAGGCGCAAAATACAGGAAAGGCGAAAAATGAGGCATACCAGACGATTAAAACAAGCAGGGAACCAATGATCGGACTAAGAACTTTTCCCGTCCCGTTGGATGCCTCGATCAAGCCAAGTGCCTTGCTCTCCGTCCCCCCATCGTATAAATCACCTACAAGCGCCATAGCAATCGGTGCCGTTCCTGCTGCAGCAAGACCCTGAATCGCTCTGGCGGCAATAATAATCGCATACGAGTCCCAGATGGCACCAAACCCGGCCAAGATGCCGGCTCCCCCATAAATGATTAAGGAGGGCACAATAATGACTTTTCGGCCAAAACGATCGGACAGATAGCCGATCACCGGAATAAAAATTCCTGCAGCCAAAGAAAAAATGGATATGATCAAACTGCTTTGGAATTTACTGATTCCAAGCTCTCTTTGCATTACGGGGAGAATCGGTACCAGCATGGAATTGCCGAAGACGAGCACGATAGGGATCGTAGCCAGAGCAATAAACTCCCAGATGCGTCCTTTTGAGCCCTTATCCGATTTTGTCGACGTGTCCTTTGATTTCGGAGGTTCCGTCAGTTCTATGTCGCTCTGGAAGCTAATATTCAGCTTTCGCGATTTTGTTTTTTCCATTTGTGATAGCTCCCCTGACTTGAAATGTTCGATTATTATTTGCAAATTGCAAAATAAATATTCTTCTTACGAGCTTAGAAACGGATATACTTAAAATTTCTAATGTACCGGGGAGAAGCACCTCCTTCAATAAGGCCAATATACTGTTATAAAACATCGCATTAGCTGGCTGAAAGGGATGTTAAATGACTATAAAGATTATACAGGGGCACAACCATACACTCGGAGCTTCAAATATTAATGTCATCATTGATGTCATCCGAGCTTTTACTGTAGCGCATTATGCTTTTATTAAGGGGGTACAGGGAATCATTCTGGCAGGAACTTTAGATGATGCTTTTCGTTTAAAAAAGCAATTCCCCGAGTTTATTTTAGCGGGAGAGATCCAAGGTCTTCCGATTGCGGGGTTTGATCTGGACAATTCGCCCGTACGTTTGCAAAATGCAGATCTAAGGGGGAAATTCCTGATTCAGAAGACAACCAACGGAGTAAAAGCAACCTTAAACTCATTAAATGCAGACCATATATTTGTTACGGGCTTCACAAATGCAAGAACGACAGCGGAGTTTATACGGGATAAATTATTGAAAGAAGACACCGCCATGTCTATTCATTTAGTTGCTTCACACCCATCCGGGGATGATGACCTGGCATGCGCGCAATATATATCAGGGATCTTACAGAGTTCAAACCGTTTATCGGCTAATGAAACGATCGAACGAATTCGAAAATCGGAAGCGGCCAAGAAATTTTACGACCCCGCGAAACCGGACTTCTTACAGGAGGACATTGCATTTTGCACCCGAGAGCTGTCCGCTGAATTTGTTATGAAAGTGAATTATAAGGACGAACTTCCGCTTATTGAGAAGCTACCCTTACAGTAATTAAATAATTTATTTGCTTCAAAAGCTATTTATACGCTCAATACCAAAAAACCAGCCCACATGAATGCTGGTTTTTCTGTCTTCTGAATAGTACATACGGAGGGAATCACTTTTTGCGCCAAGCAGGATAGAAAATCGATTTCAAACCAGGGTACTGATGGAACCAGTTGATAATCCGGGTAGACAGCCACTGGCACACAACGGCAAGAATAATAATTTTCCAGTCAATGACATATGCAGTAAGGGCAAAAATAAATCCGTTCATCCAGAACAACGAAGTGCCAGGATTGATTCTTTTGTATTTGTAGATCGCCAAAGCTACATAACCGATTCCTCCGTTGGATACCCGCTGTTTGATCAGGATCGAGACGGCGGTTCCGAGAATGACCGAACCGAACAACAAATCGATCCATACGTTCGAAAAAGGAGGATCAATGAACACCTCGAAGAAATTGACGGATACGGAAGTTACGGTGATGACAAACACGGTTCCAAACGCGCTGATCCTGCCCAAATAATTGACCGTGAACACAAGAAAAATAGTATTAGCAAACCATAACCCGAGGCCCATGGGCAAACCGAACGCATGATTCAAAAGGACAGCGATTCCTGCCCCTCCTCCGGAGGGAATGGCATGAGGAAACAGAAAAATAGCCATAGCGAATCCCTGCATGACGGAGCCGGCGGTAATCAGGAAAAACTTCTTAATTACACGGCGATAAAAGAGTGTCTTGTTTCGGTCAGGTATGAACGGCAAGTTCATATGAAATCAATCATCCTTCATAGATTGGAGTGACAAGCCAGTCCTGCTTTCTTATTGTATGCTTGTCACTGAAGGGGGAGACCGAGAAATCGTTAAAAAGATCCTTTATAATTATTGCGTTCATTGTTAATTTGAGATAGTAGCTCCTTCACCATCTACAATCCATCAAATTTCTCGTCCTAAATCTATCACACTAAAATTTCTCATAAATTCATTTGAGTATTCTATGGATGGGTCTATTCCATTTTCTAATAACAACTGAACAGCTTTAAGGTTTCCTTTTCTAGTTGCTATAAAAAGTGGATTTGTTCTTGGGGAACTTAAGTTGAACATCACATGTCTAGTTAGGAGCAGCTCAATTAAATCATTTTCTTCATGCGTTAATGCGCTTATGAGTTCGATTCCGCTAAATTTGTTCACATCGATACCCATGTTTAATAATTGTTTCGCGAGAGCAGTGTTTTTATTTAAAATGGAGGCATTAAGCAGTGAACCTTCCTTGGTTAAAACGTTGATATACTCTAAATTTTCTTCAAGTATTCTAATGACAAATGCATTGTTGTGGCTAATGATATTCTTTCTGAGCTTCTCGGATAGATGGACGATTTCAGCGCTTTCTCCCCATAAATTCTCTTCATTATATTTTGATATAAAATGTATGTATTCTGATGACCCAGGCTTTGGCCCTGTAAGGACAGCCTCAATAAATTTCTCTGGAGGGCAATAATTATATTTCGTGATGTAGTGAAAAATCAAATCAGGTGCAGCGTATTTTTTTGAGCCATCCTTGCTCAGTACTCTTATTTCAGAAAAACCCAAAGTCTTTTTTTCTTCATTGTATTGTACCAGTGCCGGATCATTTGAAGATCTATGAACATTAAGCGGGAACTTTATATATTCCCATAATTTTGTGATAAATTCTTGTGACAACGTCGCCTTAGGAAAATCATCTTTCACATCGATCCAGCCTACATTATATGAATTTTCAAAATGATGAAGCGAGTAACAAGTCAAATCTTTATAGTAGATCATTTAACCTCCTATTCTGCTGGTAAGAGTTATCCTCATTATATGAATAGCTTATAATCCTTCTTCTCTCAGTAAGGTCAGAACAATCTCTGTCTTCATAGGGAATCCTAAACGAAGAAAAGTTTCTACTATCCCTCTTTTACAACAATAACCCGGTAGCTTTCATCTGAAATAATAAATCTGTCTCCTATTGTAATCTTTATATCATCATAATATTGCTCTATAGTTGCTTTCATTTCATCCATATTTGGAATCTCATTGACGTATAAATATAGATCATTAATTTTTAGGCATTCCATATCAATATCTATCTCTACTTTTTGAATATCATTATTTTGACGCTCCACGGGTTCTACTTTTCCTATAATTTTATCCCCATGATCCATACCAGCCTTGCCTTTTCCATGCTGTTTTTCAAACTCTTCTTTCATTTCATGTGCTTTTTTTAATCCAACCAGTGCAATCAAGCCACCTTGGGCATAATCATAATTTTTTCCAAAAAGAGATGCAAGACGAGAAGAATTAGGCCAGCCAATTTTAAAAATATGAACCAATTCAATTAAAAGCTCCAGCAATGTACTTTCCTCAAGCTTTTGCTTTAATTCTAAGTATTCATCACTAAATCCATAATACGTGTCAAAAGTTCCAGCCTCTTCATCTACCACCTTACCAGCAAAATACTTTTTAACATAAAGAAACTTTCTCTCGTCTCCATTATTTGTATACATTAATAATCCCCCCAACTCCACAGCCCGCTACTCCAATTCAATAAGTATTTCAAAATCTCCATTTGGACAATTCTACTCTCTAGTCAGGGCTTCATTACTGTAAACTATCGCACCACTTTTTAGGAAGTCTATATTTTCTGGGAATCCAATACAAATTCCAATATTTCTTTTATTAACTAATGAGGTCGATATTTGAAATGAAACCACATCAAACACATGTTTATTATCTTCAGAATCTATGACAACAATAGATTCTCCAATCAATTCTTTAATTTTTCCATGACTCAAATGATCAAGTTCTGGATTTACACCACCAATAACTGTACCTTTATTCTTAACTTCAAAATAACCGCTAATTTCAAATAACTTCAAGGTACCCTCTTTTCTATAACGTCAGAGAAGTAGACCTTAACACTGGCCCCTTCATCCAGCAAACAGTAAAAAATAAACCAAACTCCCTTGTTTCAAATGGAAATAAGGGAGTTTATCTGCAATCTGTATACACACGATAATTTTATTCCTCTAGCAATCTTGATCATCTAAATTGGATAAATTTACAATCCCCTTATGAAAGATGTTACAGCATAACAATTTTCTAGATCATCCTCGTCTAGCATCGACCAATAATAAATAGTATTCTTATGAATATTAATATCTTGAAGAAGATGATATCTGATAACACTAAAATTTGCCTCAACCTTTCCTTCTACTATAGCATCATTAAATGATGAAATAATAATAATCATTAAAGTGAATCTTTCCTCTTTGTTTAATTCAATTTTTTCATAAGCGTATAAAAATTCGGTGATTCTTGAAGAATCCGCGACTTCGTACTCCCAATCTTGTGAATACTCATCAGGAACAGGTATTTTTTTTACAAGACCTTCGATAGCGCTCTTAGTTACATATTCCGGATATATATTCTCCATGTTATTTCTCCTAATAAAATATATTTAAGAGATTACCTTAACTACTTACTAATTCATCCCGGGCCGTATAAACTTCTGTCATCATTAATGCACCAAGTTGAAATCCATGAATAAATGAAACTTCAGCATACATTGAACCAGACTTACTTCGCAAATCAAGTAATTCTTCAAGCTGATTAAATTCTGTTGCCGATAACTTCTTCTCCCACGTCTTTATGGCTTCGGATATTTGCCGGTTTAATGCACGGTATTCGGGATCAGTTGGCACAATCGTTTCTACAGGGCGAATGTCTCCACAATATAGAGCTTCTAAAATACTTCTCATTTTCCTCTTCCCTTCATCAGGATTTGCAGCTCCTTGAAAGAAAAATTAGCACATGAAGCAGTTCGCAGTTAAATAGCATTTCTTTGGCAGAGGCATGCCACTCCTTTTGTTGATTCATCTTCTTTCAGTCTCAAGATAAGAAAAATCCGGAACTCCAAAATAGGCGCGGGTCGCGCCCATATATATTCCTCAAAAGAATTTCTATAATGCTCCCAGCTTATTTTTGATTTTTCATCCCCTTTTTATACAGATTTCAATTATCCTTTCGAATTACTCGTAGTCTCTTTTATAGTTTAATTATTCTTGATAGTCTCATCGACGTTACGCTGTAACGTCACACATTTGATTATATGACGTTACAGCGTAACGGTCAATGTTTTTTTATTAATTCATGGTATATTGTTTTATATAGGGTTTTGGGAGGACTACAATGAAAATCAAAATTAAGTTACAACAACTTTTAGATGAACGAGATATTTCTCAACGCCAGTTTGCCATTATGGTTAATATGCGTCCCGGGACAATAAATGCCCTTTGCAGAGGAACGACGGACAGAATTTATATCAGCACTCTAGAACAGATATGCCTAGCATTGAATATACATATTCATGAATTAATTGATATGGAAGATTGAGCGTTGCTATTATCGGGATGAGTTTAGACAGTTCCTTCAAAGGACATTGTAGTCCCTAGACACCAAATGGCAGCTTCTATAGTATCTACCACATCCCCTCTAAGTCCATTTTCACCTGGTGTTCTCTCTCCCCCTAATATTTTTCTCCCCTATGCTCTGGCTGATTATTTTGACGTAAGCCTTGATTACCTTGTAGGACGCTCTGATAACTCTAGTTATCATTAAAAGATAAAAGCCTAATGTTCGTATATTAGAAATGAAGAAACATTTATACGAGAATTTACACGGGTTAACTGTGTCGTTCATTTTGAATATGGGTTCATTCAGCACTGGGTAGGTTTCACTGCATTCCTCTATATCTATTACCAGTTGCTATCCTCAGGCATATCTTCGGAGTTAATCCAATTAATCAATTCAGTTCTTTCGCCGGATACAAGAAACTCACTTATGGCAGTCCAAGCTTTCTCTAGTGGCATAAACAAACCAATGGAAGCATACCATTCATCCGAAGATTCAACGAATTGATCTAAGGCCAGTGGAATTTCTAATGAAAGCCATTCTTCACTGACTCTCCTATTTTCCATAACTAGATACTTAAGATATATCCCATGCTCATCAATAGGGAAAATCAAAAGAGACCTTTGATCCTTTTCATCGTCGAAGTAATCTATCGTTGCGGTACCAATTCCTTGATACCAATAATCAGGAAAAGAATCGATCATACTTTGACGTAAATCATCTACATTAGGATTTTCAAAGATTGTTCCAGTAGGAGATTCAAAAACTATTTTCATACTTTTCTCCTCCACTTCCCATTCTTGCTTCGCCATTGTTTTTTCTTCTCTTAGAATATGAGCATGACCCGTAAAAGCAACGCTCGCTACTCGCTAGTGCCCCCAAACAATTCTTTGTAAATATTTAAAAGAAACTCTTTTTTATCCTCGACTTCCGTTTGAAAAGGCATGGATGTCATCTCAAAAATAGGATCTAAAATCTCCTTATCTTGAATAGATATTTCCAGAGACCTTTTTATTCTAATTCGTCCTTCATCGTTAAATTCTTCATTAAAATCAGGAACAATCAAAGTCTTTATTATCTCCACTTGTTCCTTCTCATCATTTATATCAAAATCACAAATTTTATCGTTTTCCTCATCCGTCATATATTCTGAATGAATGTACTTCAAAACACTCAGGATATCTGCTGGCTTTGGGTCACTTGTCCTCATTACGAACCTCCACTTATTTACCGATCCTTAATACTTTTCATATATTAAAGCTTTCTGCAAAAATTAAGAATAGAAAAAAGCTTAATATACAATTAACTTTCCCTTAGGCCATCTTCCTTCCCATCCGCATGGAAAATTACCGGACTCATAAACTTTAAACAACTCCATAAAAAAAGCAGGCTGGCGTTCATTTCGATAATTATTCTCCATTATTGCACCAATAAATTCCCACCTAACATTGTCTAACAGAGAGTACGGGAGATTATTATCTATTAAATAATTAGTTACATTAGGAACGACAAAATTATCAATAACCTCTCTACCCTTTTGGGCATATTTATTCCATTCCTTGTACCGATTGGGATGATTAATTAACAAGTATTCAGACAATTGATTATCTGCTTCTTGGGTGATTAGCTCCCAATATTTCCCCTCAGATTGTTCTAATGCCGCTTTCCAATTTCCAACCCTGATATATTCAAAACTTATTTTTGTTCTAGGTGCTTTACCACAATTAGCAAACCAATTAATTTCCTTGATTCTACTAATAAACTCCTTATCCATATGCGTACTCCTTTTCAATTTAACCTTTATTCCCCTCATCTTCTTCTAATAAATCAATGTTCAAAGCCCCGTCATTTATCCATTCAACAAGATCCGCACTGACTAAAGAAGCAAATTAAGGATCCTGAAAAGGTCTTCAGGATCCTCCAATGGGGAATTCTCAAGCTTTCGAATCTATATGCCCATCTCCTCTTTCGGCAGGGGTCCACTCAGTTCAGTCGGTTGCTGCTCATCTTCCTTCATCATCATTAGCAAGTTGTCTCTGATAAATACGATCGGCTCATCCGCTGGGGCTTTCGCAGCCCATGGTTTGAAGATAAATAACACCACCAAAACAGCCGCCCCTGCAAGAGCGAGAAGCGTAGAAACCATAAGCTTTTTGTTGTTACGCAAAACCTGCAAAGCTTGCAAAACATTCTCCTCCTGTATACCCATAAGGTTTTATTAGTTATGTATTCCTAAAGTATGTATTCCTAACCTTCTCGTTACATAAGTATGGGTGCAACTATAAAATACAATCCTAAAACAAGGCCAATAAGGCCCCAATAATGCATAGGGATAAAAAATAAACTGTGCTGGGTGCCCATTCTGTATTGTTCTCCTGTTTCAGGATCAACCAGTATTTTTCCGGAATTGGCATTCAGTGCTTTTCCCAAAAACCAAATAATCATTCCCGAAACAATGAAAATCAAAGCCAGCGGCAATTGAGAATCTGTTTCGCCAAGTCCTATCGCGGATAATATGCCCTGAACGATAGCCAACACAATGCCAAAAACAACGACGTTCAGAATACCCCAGCCTTTCCAAATGATCATTAAAACATTCCTTTCTGGCTATCTAGCCTTCCTAATTCTCAAACACCCTTTAGATATGTATGGCACGTTTCCGGCAACAAAATTGCCATTATGAGACAACTGAATCATAGTGCTTTTTCAACTTATGATATGTACATGTGCCTGAAATGCCTTGCAAGTAACCGCTCCTGAATCTCCTTCCATTTTTAAAATTTGTTTAAGATTGGAATCCCCAATACATATATATCGTATTTCCGCATGGAATTTTTTACCCTTTAGAGAAGTTTCAAGGTGATTCCTATGCTTATATATTCACAAAGTTGTTCATTTGATTTCAAAGACGATAAGTTGCTAGTTCTTCAACTATTTCACATTCGTCATTCGTTTCTTTCTTGATTTTGAACATATAAAAAAAGCTCATTCCTACTCATTGTTCAAGTGGAAAGAGCTTTTGAAATTGTTAATGTTTTTACATAGACTATAATTACATACTCATAAGATTCATTTTACAGCTTTCCTGTTCCTAGGCATCTACATTGAAAAAGCCTATTCCTCATTATCAACTTCATGGAATAGGCCTTTCATTACCATATATATAGCATTTGTTATAATAGATCGTTATTTTCAATACTCCTAACTTCTATCATTTTTTGTTCAATCCAATTTATAACCATTTCTGCTTTTTCTTGTTTAATTTCCCCCCGCTCGTTTAAATAGTTATAATTTTCAAACGCCCACACCAATATGATTTTTACAAATTCAACTGTCTCTAATTTACAGATCGGTTCAACTTCATCTTCTTCTTCATCATAAAAAAGATCTTCAATTATTGTGTAGTCTCTATACGATGTAACACTAGATGCATTTCCCCCATGATCATACTGAGGTATATTTCCCTTTAATAATTCAATATAATTATCTATATCAACCTTCAAATCCTCATATCTCAAATATATATCCGATCCCAATGGGTTACTTATCATATTGGCGAATTTCAAAGATTTTTCTTCATCAAAGTCTAGAACAACTGTATTAAACCTTTCCATATATTTAAATTTATATTTATACTTAATCACTATTAAAATTTCCTCCGATAGCCTTAGCATTATTTTGACAACTTCCTAACAAAATTCTTTACAATAATTAATTTCTAATTTTATAGTTATCATTAACTGAGTTACTTTAATTTAATAGCAGGTATCATTTTTATGCTTTCCAAATCGTCAAAATCAAGTCGCCGTACCCCTTCTGGTATTGAAACTCTGCAGATTTGTACTCCATTTCTGCATTGATTGCACCATATAGTTAGGTATCCTATGTTTGTCTCTTTATCACCTACATATACATACTCAATATCATTTTCTCTACAATCAGGACAAACAAGGTTTTTTGTTAAATAATCACTTTTAGTGAACTCTATAATAAGCTGCATCCACTCATCTGTCATTTTATTCCCCCATTCACAATTCTGTAAATCCTGGAACATAATGTCCAAGCGTTTTAACTAATGCCTTACCTTTACACTGATTCAGCTTTTCCCTTAGATACCCACTCAACTTCTCTATATTTTGCTTTGAAGTACGCTTCCACAGATTTACTAATCAGTCATCTTATTTTCATCTTCTAAAACAATAATCCTATAAGTTTCATCTTTGATGATTAGTTTATTACCAACAGCAATGTCAATATCATCAAACCTTGCCTCGATAATGGTTTTCAGTTCATTCAGATCAGGTATTTTGTTGACAAATAAATAAAGATCATTGATTTTTAAACACTCCATGTCAATATCCATTTCTATTTTAGATATATCTTGATCTTTACGTTCAATGTTTTCGACTCTACAAATAATTTTGTCCCCATGATCCATACCTGCTTTACCTTTACCAAACCGTCTTTCAAACTCCTCTTTCTCTTTTCGAGCGGCTTCTAATCCATAACGAGATATCAAAAATCCTTGTACTATTTCATAATCCATACTAAAAAGTGAAGATAGCTCGTAATAGTTTGGCAGTCCTTCTTTGAAAATATGAACCAATTCACATATAAGGTCAACAAAATTGCTCTCCTTTATGAATCTCTCTAACTGACCCCTTTCGCCGTTCCCTAACCAGTCAATGTCATTTGAATCGTCTACAATCACTCCAATGAAATAAAGCTTAGCATATAGGAACTTTCTTTCCTCCCTATTATTTGGATACATTAAAAATCCCCCCATTATCTTTGTATCTTCTTCCATAAATAACATATCAAGCCTAACATAATTCCCCTAACCTGCTAAGTCTTTTTTATTCTGATCTGTCTACGAATTGACGCTATGATTAAATCATCATAATTGCGATGAAGAGCTTAAAAAAAGCTCATTCCTACCTAAATACAGGTAGAAATAAGCTTCTATTGATCTTTTATTTCTTAATAAAATATATTAAAGAGAATACCTTAATCACTTACTAACTCATTTTTGGCCGTATATACTTCTGTCATCATTAATGTACCAAGTTGAAATCCATGAATAAAGGAAACTTCAGCATACATTGAACCAGACCTACTTCGCAGATCAAGTAATTCTTCGAGCTGACTAAACTCTGTTGCCGATAACTTCTTCTCCCAAGTTTTTATGGCTTCGGATATTTTCCGGTTTAATGCACGGTATTCGGGATCAGTTGGCACAATCGTTTCTACAGGGCGAATGTCTCCACAATATAACGCTTCTAAAATACTTCTCATTTTCCTCTTCCCTTCATCAGGATTTACAGCTCCTTGAAAGAAGGACTGACACATGATAAAGTAATTGTGCAGTCTGTCCATCAGGCAGCTGCGCTGTGGAAGTGGCAATTTCTTTTGCGAGAGTGCGCCACTTCCTTTGTTTATTCATCTTCTTCTAGCCTCGCGATCCCCCGCCTTACAGCTTCGTTCTTTGTCACCTTATTTTTCTTAACGTAACGTTCAAGAATTTCATTATGCTTCTTATCTAGCCTCACTGTAAGTCGTATTTCTTTAGGGTTATCTGAATATGGCCGACCAATCTTTTTGGTGATTCGTTTCACCTCCTAGCTTAATTATTGGCTGACAATAATAACATATTAAATGTCTGCCATAAAGTCAAGAATACTTTCCTATACTGTAGCTTCCCCTTCATTTAGGAATATAAAAAGCTTATTCTTAACTCATATTCAAGTTGAGAATAAGCCTTAATTATTATCAAATATATATTTCATTTATTATTATAATGGTTTCTCTTTTCTTCTAAATAGATATTGATTATTTCATAAAACTCCCTGGTATTAATATTATTATCATAGACGAACTCAATAAATGTATTCTCCTCATTTACTTCCACAAAACATGACCATGGGTTATATATGTTATTGGTTAAATGCCACCGTATTCATATCAAAGGACGAAAAAGACTACAACACGGGGTATATTTTCTGTACACAAAAAAAAGCTCATTCCTACTCTTAAAATAAGTTGGAAAAAGCTTTTGAAAGTTTATCAAGTGATTGAATCATTTAGCGTTGTTGGTTGTATTGTATGATCTTGTTGTCACTTTGTAAACCTACCTATTTCTCATTTTATTGATTGATTGGTTTACTCAATTCAGTGTGAAATTTTTATAAATTTAAAATATCCTTTATCTTATCCATAAGTAATGCACTTGGCTTCCTGTTCCGGGTCATTACCAATAAATCCCACAGGGATTTCTTTCAAACAATTATAGAAATCTGAGCTGTTCATAATGATTTCCATATGAAGTAGTTTTATAAATATCATTATAAGTTAATTAGAAATAATAAGTTATGCAGCCTATTGATATGAAAGTTTAACAACTCATATATTATCATCTCTATTGTAATTTTTTAAGAAACTCCCTACATATTCTACCTGACATATTATCAATTGATGCCATTTTTCTCAATTTCTCCATAAGTTCATTGTTATTTATTATACAATCTTTATTATTATCATTAATTAAAAATCTTAGAGAATCAATACACATTTCAAATAGTTCTTTGTCTGTTGTTTCAATAAGTGATAATATTATATTAATTTCTCTTGCATCATTTTCTTCTTCAAAGCAATATACTACTCTTTTTTGCCACTCTAACGACTTATCCATTATATTTTTTCCAAGCAATTCCCAATCTATTTCAGAAAATTTTTCCAATAAGGTCATTGCATCATTTACTCCAACATCATACCAATAATCATCTGATGCATTCTCTCCAGACATTTCAGTTATTAATTTGTCAAATTCTTCATATTTCATAAATTTACCCCCACTAATTTATTGGATCAAATCCTGGCGTTGGTTTACCTCCCACCGGATATCCAGCAGTAATGTTTTTGCCTTCTTTAATAACATCTATTTCAACACCATCTATAGTACCGTTATGCAAAGTTGTAGTTACCCCATCTGAAGTACGACTTCCAACTGCTGGCGTATCGCCAATTTTCTTTATAGTGCTTATAATTTTCTCATCACTCCATGAATCAGGAAATAGTGTGCTTTTTTAAGTTTTGCGAGAGTTCCATCTGAAAACTGATGATAAAATTGAACAAATTTAGTTCTATCTAGATTCTCCCTGAGAACTTCTACTGCATAATTAGGGTTTGCACCATTTACCACATTAGGAGAATGCCCCCTCTAAGTTTACCTGGTATTCTCTCTCCCCCTAATATTTTTTGCTCCATCTCTGGTGATAAGTAAGATTCACTAGCTTCACCCGTCCCCTTAATTTTTGGTTTCAATACATTATTCATTCCACCATCCAACGCATCAATATTTCGCGCATATACCGCCAAGTCACCGGATTTTAGTGCGGATTTTATTACCTGCCTAATCTCTAGTGCTCCCACCACAGTGCCCGCTACATTTACGAAATCCTGATTCATCCACAAAACGGTAGGGTCAGTGTAGTATTCCCCATCATTTAAATCATTTTTCTTTTGTATGTTAATACCTATATCCACTGCCGCGAGAGATAACATGAGCAGCGAGCCTCCCCCGGTGAAGATCTGGATAGCCCCTCAAGAGAAAGAAACCTTGACAGGCATGAAGCCAGTCAAGGTTCAATTACATTAACAACAAGCAGAGTAGTCGCATTCTAACCGGAGCGTCTTTTATCTGACTAACACCATTCAATAGTGTTTTACACGACTAATTTATGATACCTTCTTGATACTTTAATCTCAGTTCATGAAACGGAAACCTTTTAGCCCCTCCCAACCCTTTATCATCGACGATAACCATATTATCTCTTCTAATCATTACAGGGGTATCTCCGTTTGATTCCAATAAGCACTCACCATTTAATCTAGTCATAATGCTTCCTACGAATTTCATTAATTCATTTATTCCGTTAGAATGATCGCTATAGATATCAAACCACATTTTATACTTGAAATTCAAACCATAATCTTCACTTCGAAATTTCACACTATCACCACCTTCTGTAATACTAACATTAAATCCATCAGTTATTACTTCAAGTTCTACATCGGAGTCAGTTATTATCTCTCCATTACGCAATATTTCAGTAACTATTCTTTTAAAATGATCAAAATCATAATCTCCAGCCAAAAAGAACAAATAAAACATATTACTCCTCCAATTCTATGGATAAAGCCTAATTACTTTCCCATCTTTAATGATGAGTAATTCTTCTAGTGTATCTATTTTATATTCTTTAAACTGTTTAGCTACATCATCAACTGATCCTGAAAAATCGTCCAAATTAATAACAATTCGGCTTGCTTGTTTTTCAGTTTTTCCTTTTACAGTATCCCAAATATTCCTTACAGGTGTATTCGCTTTAGGTGAGTAGCAGTCAAATGCTTTGCCATCTATTAAAAAGTCTGGACTAGAGGTTTTTTTAATTCCAAAACCATTACCACCTTTTGTATCAGGTAACATCTTAATATCATAACCTTTGCTGGCTAAAAAATCTGCTGCTTCATTTTGTAGTTCTTTCGGCCGAGGATCGTTAGGGTCAGGCTTTTCATACTTCCCTTTAGGTTTACCGCCTGTTGGTAAAGTTCTTAAAGTTATATCTTCTCCGTTATGATACAATCCAAGCTCTTTCTCCCTTGAGAGAAATTCATTGAAGTTAGATGCTTCGCGTGCTTTTCTACTATCTTCGATATTTCGCAGTACCTGTTCCTTATCGTATTTCGGATCACCTTTACCCGTCCCCTTAGGATTATCTAAATAAGTTCTTTATAATAGGATGGCAGTTTATTTAACCACCACCCATTATGATTAACTAGCCATTGTTTTAGGTTGATCTGGCATTATATAAACCGTTATAGTAAGCATAGAACACAGGATTTCGAGGAATTTTACTTCCCTTACAAACTTGGACTTGTTGGACAGCTAAGTTGTAAAAGACATCATATAGCTTTCGATTCCCTTGTTTTGTTTTCTTCATCGTTTCCTTACCGCCCGAACCCATTTTAATTGGAGCTATTCCTGCATATCTGGCGAGTTTATCAGAATTAGCGAACCGATGAATGTCACCAATTTCTTTAATAAAAGCGGAGGAAGTAACAGTATCTATCCCTTGCATAGTCTCAAGCTGCATACCTAACATTTTAATTGTTACTTTTAACTCTTTATCTACCTTCTTGATTTCCTGCTTCTTAAAGCGAATATCTCGAACAACAAAAAACAAGCCAATTATGGTAGTATCTGACCATAATCGACCTGTTCGTTGTAACGAAAAACCGTTATTTAGGTGAAAAAGTTCAAGCATCTTATGTGCGTACAACCGAAATGGAGAGTCTTTATACGGGTATTACATGGGTGAGATGTGTTATTGGTTGAATGATCGGTTTATTCGGCACTGGGTAGCCTGCCGTTTTCCTTTTGTTGTTACTCAAACCCAATGGTAATCCATTCATCCACATAGTCCCAAAAGTTAATATTATACTCTGGTTGATCTTTTGCTGACCATAAAGTTGCATTATCATCTTCACATTTTTTAAAATCTATAGCTATATAAGTTCCCATCCCATTACTAAAAAAACCAAAGGAAGATTCCAAACCAATTTGTAATGGTTCTTCTAAATCATCAATAATACTCCAATCAAATTCATCATCACCCAAATAAACAACATCTTCTAGAGCCACTAACCCCATAGAGCCACTCGCATAATAATAAAATCCGTTGTGTAGTTTTTCATAAAACGTTCTAATGGAAGAAGGGGTTTTTAACCATGATTCTTTAAGTGGTTCATTATCAATACCCTCCAAAGGATTTCTTCCTTCGTAATACAGTACCTTACCCTGTCGGTTCTTAATGGTGTATAGAATAGAGTACCTATGGTTTATATCCATCAACTCAATATTAACTAGGTAATCATTTAGATATGATATAGTATTTCTTAGTTCAGTTGCTAAATTTATATTCCAGATTTCTAGCAAGGATTTAATTCTCATTTTAATCTCTTTATGTCTAAAAACCTCATACCAAGCAGGGGGAAGTGAGTCTATTTTATCAACTTCATCATTTGGAACAAGTCTTACATATCCATCTTTTTTCAAGGTATATTTTTTTAAGTAATCAAGTTTCCGTTCCATTGTATTTAGTCCTCCCCTTTATCATTATTCTTTTTATTTCGTTCATTAAAATCATCAATTTGTTTTTGTAATTTCCTTTCCATCTCTTTTTCTTTTCCATCATTTCTTTTCTAAATTTAGGGTCAACCTCAATCTCACCTTCTTTTCCCTTCTTATAATGCGTCCATTCCTCAAAAGTTTTATCTTGTTTAGAGCCATTCGCCGCTCTACTTAACCATTCATGTTTTCTGAATTATTTAAAATCTCAAGTTGTTGTCTCTCTGTCAGTTTTCCAAAACCTTCCATTCTAGTAATATTATCCATAGATACAATATGATCAGGTTCTAGTCTTTTTATAACAATTTTACCAGGAAGATCGTCAAATGGTATTTGAATTCCTTCATTCACTTTATCTCGAAGTTCTGGAGTTGGTGTCTTCCCTCTTAACTTTTTATATTGTTCATCTGATATCCTTCAATCCCCGTACCGATGCGGTGTTCCAATATCACCCGTAGGATCTGCCCCCATTGTTGCTCTCTTCTCCGCCTCCTCCTCCAATTCCTTCATAACCTTCTCATAATTAATCTGCACTTCGGTTTTACGTGGAATTTTTTCGGGCATCAATTTCTCGAAGAGATTAATATCATCTGGAATCAGTGCACCATCTGCTGGCGAGAGTTCCCTTCCCCTGAACATTCGAGCAAATTGACTGCCTACTGCCGCTAAGTCCTTCAGGCTCTCTTTAAAGCCTTCTTCTACATTCTTTACTCCTTGTTTTAGCCATGCTGTAGAAGGACCGATTGCTTTTTGGACAAGCCCATTTGCTTTCTGGAATTCATTATGGGCACTTACAAGAAAGAACACCCAAATGCCTGAAAAGCCTTCTGACGTTCTCACAGCCATCGAGAACCGCCCAACAGACAGGGAGGAGGGGCGGCGTTTTTACAGTTGCGTAGCATTTTGAAAATCCTATGAGAAAGCGAACATAACAAAAAACAGGTCAATCATGGTGGTTTCTGACCATAATCGACCTGTTCAATGTAATAGAGTAGCGTTCAACTTATATTATTCGACAAAAAGAGGATACACAAAACTATTGACAGACCCGCTAGTCGTTTACTGGAATAAATGTAATAATTCTGCCTTCAGGATACTTACCTTCCCATCCGCAAGGCCAACCGCCTGATTGATATATACGGAACAGTTCCTCATAAAAATTATTCGTTTTACCATTAACTAAGCGGTTTATAGCACACATAAAGAGGTCACCTTGTACCTCCTCAATAATATCCAGATATCCACTTGGAAAAAAACCTTCGGAGTAACTTTCTGTTGAATCAAATAGCTCTTTTAACTCACGTTCAACTGAACGCAGTTCTTTTTCGTACACTTTGCCGATAATTTCACTATCTTCGGAGGACTTAACATACTCCCAGAGCGTATCTACAATATCTAAATCTTGTGTCCAAGCTATTTCCTGTGCTTGTTCAAAATCGTCAATAATCGTAAATTCATCATCTAGTTGCTTATTCCCCTGAAATAGTTGGTTTGATTGAATATAATTGATAACCTCTTCGACTAAAGATGAATATTCTCCGTATTTCATTTATTTAACCACCTTTCCCATAGCTCTTCTGTTGCTCCGCCGCCTCTATTCCAAATCTCCAGTTTTTTATATTCGCCAGACTTATAAAATCTACTTAGACCCATTGCCTTTACTTTTGATTTATAAAGTGGTAGACCTTTTTCAACAGCCTTTTGCAATTTTTGTTGTAATTCGTAAACTTGTTTTTCAAGAACCTCTACACTTTGATTAATATCCAGTTTATCCAACTGATTTCTAGCAACATCATTATATACCTTATGATAGCCCTTGTGTCTAGATAGGCTGCTAATAGCTTCACTTGGTTCAGGAAGGAAGATTCCATTAGTATAGTGATTCATATCCATCCCAATTTTTTTGATTATCGGATGGCTATTAAGTTGAGATGGGATAATATGCTGTGCCTGATACCCAGACCATGAAGTAGAACGTGGCAGCCCCATTGACTCCATTAAATTCTGTCCCAATTCAGTCGGGTCACCTTTAGTAGTAACACCAGGAGTTCCAGGTATTCTTCGACCTTCACCCGTCCCCGTAGGATCAGCACCCCTTGCTGCTCTCTTCTCCGCCTCCTCCTCCAACTCCTTCATAACCTTCTCATAATTAATCTGTACTTCGGTTTTTGGTGGAATTTTCTCGGGCTTCCATTTCTCGAGATGATTAATCGATGCACCATTTACTGGCGATAGTTCCCTCCCCTTGAACATTCGAGCAAATTGACTGCCTGCTGCCGCTAAGTCCTTTAGGCGTTCTTTAAAGCCTTCTTCTACACTCTTTACTCCTTGTTTTAGCCATGCTGTAGAAGAACCGATTGCTTTTTGGACAAGCCCATTTGCTTTCTGGAATGCTTTTATCCCAACTTTTCCGATCCCCTTTAGAACTCTCGAATCGAATAAACCACCGGTTATGCCACCAATTCCTGCGTCCAAGAATAGTGTACCGAAGCTAAATCCATTCCCCTCCATATTCTGGCGCATAATACTTTCAAATGTATTCGTTGTGGCGCCGAAAGCCATTTTTCCACCAATCGTCGCCATCGTTCCAAACGGGCCAAAAATAGCTCCTGATACAGCTCCAATTACGGTTTCTCTAAAGGCAGTCAGCATATAGTCCTCTACATCACTGACTTCACCTCTTATAATATCCGAAACGGCCATGCTGGCTACGGCAGCTGTTCCGGCTATTGCAGCTCCGGCAGCCACGGCTCCAGCCGAGACTCCAACTACAACACCAGCTGCTCCAAGTGTTACTACACAAGCTGCCGCAAATAGCGTTACCGCTGCTACCACAACTAGCCCTGCCATCACATTTCCAAAGAGCTTGCCCCAACTAAACTTCTTCTCCTCTGTTTCTTCCTTCGGCGTATAAGTCTGAATCTCATCGTTGTATTTCTCATAGCTTGTCCGGTCGGCACCGTCTAGCTTGACCTGGCTTCCGAGCAGGTGGTACTCGCTTTCAACTGTAAATCCGCTCAGCTTGCTTAACTTTTTGGCCAGGATCATGTTCGGTGTCCGGAATACCACACGTTTCGGAGTGTACAACGAAATATCTTCGCCCGCATTCATCGTGAGCTTCCGGTGGCTTGTCAGGATGACGCCAGCCGCATCATCAAAGCTAATCATCAGCGGCTCTTTGGAACCACTCACCACATTTATCGCTGTCGGCGTAATTTCTAGCTCGCTGCCATGCTCCGTACCGAAGTAGCGGTTGTTGGGATCCCCGGTTTTACCGCAATCCTCTCCGTTTGTCCTCACACAGCCGATGACCTTGGCCTTGCTTCCTGCATCATCTGGGAAGTACAGGCTTGCATTCGTTCCCTTCTGAGGCATCGAGTACATGGCACTGCCCGTAGGCGGGGCAAAGGGGAACCAATAGGCCGATGCAGGCGGCTGCTCCTGATCGATCTCCAAATGCAGCTTTACCTGCTGACCCTTGACATCTAGCACCTTCCCGTTCATCGAGACGCCAACCAACTTGGGGTTATGTATCCAATTTTGACGTATGCCATCTCTTCTCGATAAGCGGTATTTATAAATCAGCTGGCCCTGATTCATGGCGGCTTTCATTTCACTGATCACCATCGGTTTATCTCGAAACAGAGCTTCGTCCCCGATCGCATAACGTGTGCCGCTTTGAACCTCGTATGTAAAAAAATCAGTATGATGCACCGATGCAGCTCCTGACCTTGCCTCTTGATAAGCTAATAAATCTTTGCTTGCCGTATACGGCAAATCATCGGGAAGCTGGATGCTGTTCCTGTTTGGCACGCCGATGTACATCCGTGGTTTGGCTTCGTAAATATCACTGAACACCACGCTCTGCAAATGACTGGCCATCCGCTTAAGAAACTCCCAGTCGGTTTCGTCATACTGGATGATCGGTGCGCCAATAGGCTTATTTTCGCCCACAAGTTGAATCACATCGTACCCGGCGTAAGCTTTCAACACGCTTTTGACGAGTTCACCGTACGTCATGTTCTTATTTTGGAAGGATCGGCGCCTCTTCTGCACATCCAGCCGGCTCGTGCCGGAAATGACTTCTAGCTCTATACTATAAATCCCGTTGTGATGCTTGGTTTGTACGTTGGCAATGAGTCCGCTAAAAATCTTGGTTTCCCCGTCATACACCTGAACCTCGTCATCCGTCGACGCTTTGAGTACGGCGTTAACCTGCTCTTGCTCATCGAGAAGGCCGCAAATAAATAATCGCGCATGCTCATTTGGATTCCATTCCATTTGAAGGTCTTTAACTACTTTGATTCGGTATGGCGATGTTACGCTTATGTTTTCAAACCCTATCATATCTACTAGCCTCCGATCGCATAACTTATCATGCTGTCCGGTCGCCTCCGCTTATGCTCTTTCATATTTTCACTGAATACTGCTGCCTACTCTTCTTCATGCTGTCCACTGCTATAAAACTGGATCACACCGCCCCATGCGCAGCTCAATACCGACTCGGTAGTCAATGCGGATTCCCCCTCTACCTTTGCCTGTTCCTTTGTTTTCTCCCATCTAGCATTTTCTAATAAAGTAAACTGGCAGGGCTTGCCTGCTATCTCCGTACCTTCCATCGAAATTAAATAAACGGTCTCACCGCTCTGGTTCTCCGGACTATCGCAAATTCCAAAACTTGAAATATGGACTTCTGGCATACAATCCGACTCATTCATCATAGGCTTATCGTTCACATAAGCCCCATGACTATGGGGTAAGTTCAATTTTCTACGATGAGATCCGCATTCACATTGAATAAGAGCGCCACGCACTACATACTCGGGCTTATCCACAATCTCAACCCCTTCCTACTATTCACTCGATGAAAACTTTTTCACTCGATGGGAACTTTCTTCAAACTGACCCCGATCATATCTCGGCGGAGGATGCTCTCGGCTATATCTAAGCGGACAATGATCAGAGGTTTCTCACTTTCTTGCACGCGGAAAATTCGTTTCTTCGCTACCTTCTCCCCTTGAAGCACCAGCTTCTTAATGACGCTTCGATCTGCATTAAACTCACTGCTTGGACTTAGAGCTTCGACTTCCTCAAAAAAGGGCAGGAAGTAAAGACTTTGCTTCCTATTGAATTGATCCATCAGAGGAATATACTTAAAAATACATTCCGGCTCGTACATGGCGATCAATTTCTTCAACTTCTCAGACAGCAAGTACAGTTGATCGCTTAATAGATCCAAGTACTCTGTATCGGTAGATGCCTTAACCTGAAAAATTGTCGTATCTGCAATTTGATGAGAACGTAGGCGATTCTTATGCCGAACATCTATTTTTTGCCGAATATTTTGTAAGACTGGTGTGTCGGTATAGCGTTCATCCTGCTGCATCACAAAGTAATCCATGACATCCCTCCTCCATTCACTGCTCTACCGTGATTTCTTCCGGTTCGGCTTCCAGCTGGCCATAGAGCAGCTCGCTGCGATCCCGGTATTCCCCGGCCAAAATGCAAATATTCGGTTTCTTGATCAGCTGGCTGTAGCCCTCACATTCCAAAATAGGAGGAATCATACTTCTCATAAATTCGATCGTGAACAAATGATATCTTATCGCTTCAATTTGCAAGATTCGTTCAATATCCATCGTTGAGATTTTCCGGGCATAGCTTGTTTTTACAGCTTCCAACTCCCGCATTCTCTTGAATAACGGATCGAATATAAAATTGGCCTGCCAGTGAGAAGAACACTCTACGGGATCAAGAAACCAGCGCTCATCATGGATATCAATGCGATAACTAGCCTTATGCTCCATTAAGCTTGTCCGCAGCAAAGAGAGATAGATAAATTGAATATCTCCCTTCACCCCTGCTTCTTGAAGCTCGGCCGCCTGTTTACATGCTGCATCCACAGAACTCACAAATTCCGCTATAATATCCTCTTGATTTTGGATATAATTCTCAGAAATGATATCCAAGTCACCCTGCCAGCGATCAAACACATGATGTTCCAAAAAATGACCCAACGCCTCTTCACGACTCATGACAGAACTCATTCGATATTCACCCGGCCCCCGCTAAGCGTGACCTCATCCTCCACTTTAAGCGAAGCATTCCCTTGCACGAATTCAATGCCTGACTCCCCTTGGATAAGAATCTTCGCACCGCCGTTAATTTCGATATCTTCCATGGCTGACAGGGAAATCTTCTTGTCGCTGTTAATTTCAATCCCCCCATCATCGGTAAGTTTCATCAGCAACTGACCTCCGCCAATAATTTCAACCGCGCCGGGTTTAAACACGATTTCCTTACCATACTTGGTGCTGATGCTCTTGACAGACGGGTCGCTTCGTTTCTCAGGATTAGAGGAGTCGGTATCTACCGAGCTCGCGGCAAATGCGTTTTTCTCTTGTTCGTCGGGAAAATAAAGCCGCACTTCATCCCCTTTTTCCGGCATACAGTACCAGCCGCTCCCATCCGGGGAGGAATAAACCGTGGAATAAGCAAACCACATCGCTTCATTCACAGGCTGATCCTGATCAATATGCAGCTTCACCCTGACCTTATCCTTTGCGACGTCGAGGATCGTTCCAAATAACGACGTCCCCGCTAAGGCATAAGGATATTCCGTTCGGCAGCGCAGCCCTTTGGCATCCTTTAGGTCATACAAGCTGCTCAGTATGCCATTCTCCAGCTTGGTTTCCGCGCGGCTGACATACAATGTCCGCTTCTGGAAGGTGACCGCTTGGCCCAACTCAAATACCTTGTGGCTTGTAACCGTGTAACTGATGCTATTTTGCTCTGAAATACCCTTGACACCGTTCTCAGATTTCAGCTTGTAATCTCTTAAATCTTTATGGATCGCGTAGTTGTATTCATCTAATTTCTGGGGATGATCAGCGTCCGGCAATCCAACATACAGCTTGATTCCGGCTCGAGAGCTGACTGGAATAAGAGGAGCGTGGAAATGCGAGGCTAATCTCCTCATAAACGCCCAATCGGTTTCTTGATATTGGACCAGCAATCCACCTGTTTTTTTGCCTTGCGATGCTTCGTCAATGACATCGGAATCAGGGTAGTTGGCTATAATCCGATGAAACAAACTTTTATACGGTAGCTCTTTGTTTTGGACCGATCCAGTCTCCTTACGGATATCCATAAGAATGGATAAGCTATGGGCTTCAATGGCAATGCTTCTTACTCCACGCGCAGCTTGTACGGAAATATTCGTAATTACACCGTGAAACAGGGGGATGGCCTTGTCCTTATCCTGAACCGCAACCCGAATGGTGTCGCTCGCATTGGCTTGTTCAATATACTTATCCTGCATGTCTTCGGAAATAATGCCGCTAAGTTTCAGCTTGGCATGTTCGTTCACCTGTTTTTCGATGACGAGTTCAGTAATTCTCTCGAACTTATAATTCGAAACGATAATATTTGCAGACGTATAGATGATCTCACTCATGCTTATTCCCCTCCTCTTCTTCAACATGGACAGTGAGGCTGCGAATGGCTTGATACGCCACATCTCTCCAATCCGGATAATCCTCATACCGGCAGCAGAAGGTTCCCATGAGGACTTTTCCTTCAAATTCGAGGAAATACATGATGTTAAACAAGGCACCGTCTATCACCATATTTTTGAACTCAAAGTATCCGAACGTTTTCTCGTTTACAGTCTCTACCCCACTATCATAGAAAACATGGGAAGGATTCGATTTTTGAATCATCGTTTTCATGCCGGCAGCCAGCTCCGCTACCATCTCATCCTTGAGCTCATGATCTATTCGGTTGAGAGTGAAATTTATCGCCCCGGACTCATCACTTCTAATAATTTCGGGCCGTTGTTCATAGGGATACTTAATAGAGCGAATCTCCTTTGGCATTTCTTCAAAGTCAGCAGGAAGGTAGAGAGAGATTTTGTCCTCATAGAAAGACTGCAAGCTAAATTCATAATACCGCTTCCCAATTTTCACCGGCCCATCCGTAATCGAACGGGATACCATCGATTGCTCTGCTTCATTAAGGATCTGCGTAATCTTTTCATCCATAAACGACATCACTTTTCCTCCTCCTTTTTTTGGGGTAAATCCTTCCCTAATCCACAATCACCCGCTGGCTGCCGCCCGGGGTCATGCCCAGCCTGCCGCCACCGCCACCGCGGACGCCGTCCAGGATGCGGCCCAGGTACTTGTGAATCTCCACATTCGTGTACTCCCTGCTGCTCATGCCGAGACGGCTGGTCATATAGTGCAAAATGACGTCCCGAGCGAGGGTTCCCTCGTTCATGCACATCATTGTAAACATGAAGTCCTGCGGGTCGCCGCTTCCCTTGCGCATCATTTCCTCCGCGAAGCAGCGCAAAATAACCGGGGACAAGGTGCTTTTGCCGTAAGCCGCGTAGCGGACATGCAGGACATTCACGGTATTAAATTCCGTCGCCAGATCTCGAAAGCCCTGATAGTCCTGGCGCAGGCGGGCGCCTTCCTTGAGCTTGAAACGACATAATTCCAGTTCGGAATCAGTCGCCTCGAGCTGCTCGTCGATCACGATCTCACTGCGATACGTCCGCCAGTCGCTGTCCTCATTGCCAGCCTGGAAACGAACCTTTAGCGCGCCCTCCCGCCCCGTGGCGCGGTACTTGATGCTCACAGCATCTGTCAGCAAATATAGCCGCCCTTGATGCTTGACAATGCCGGGATGCACGATCAGGGAGTCTGCTCCGACCTCAACATGGGCACCCGAAATGATGCCGTCCGTATACTCGTGATAGTAGACGTCCACAAAGTCGCGGGGGAAATCCCGCAGATTTTCCAGCATCGCCGTCTTTAGAATCCGGCCCTTCTCAAACTTCGGTGCGATATGGCTAAACATTGCCTCCCCCTCCTTCCGGCTGTGATGTTGACACGACTCTCTAGGTTAAAGCTCGATCCGTCCACTTTTTTCCACATTAAACTTGCGGCCCCTCCGTGTAAACTTCCTGCGGATGCACTGGAGGATAGTATCTACTCAGTTGGAGCCCTGCCTTGTTTACGACATAAGTCTGTGCAATCAGATCGTGGAGGGCCTGCTTCTTCTTCGTGAAGCCCGCCATGAACCAGCCAATCAATACCGTGATGGCCGAGAAGCTTTTACTCCAAAATCGTGCAGTCGCCCGGTGGAAAGTAATTTTCTTGCCCTCCTGATCAACTACCCTGAGTCCCATCGCCATCTTGCCAAAAGTCGCCTGGAACTTGGAAGATTCCATGATCGCGAAGTAGCTCCATAGCACAACTAACACCAGAACACTTCGGACTAGATCAAATATCCATAAAAGTTCATCCAACCGTTTAATTAACTGTAGTAATTGAATACATTATGAAAATACTCAATATAACACTCACCTGACGAATCGAAGCGATAACTAATAGATCCAATAGCTCCGCTACCGCCCTTTTCCAAAATCGTGCATACACGATGGCTCGCCCCCCTATTTTATGCATGCGCAATGTCTGTTTTGACATCATCGTCTTTTTGACAGTTGAGCATAAAGAGCAGGAAGCTCTTGTTCACCACGTATGTCCCCGTCATTCTGTCATGAAGCGCCTGCCGCTTCTCATGAGAGAAGGCCATCAGGTAGCCAAAGCAAAGGATCAAGCCCGATAGCAGCTTCCACCAGTACCTGCTATTGGCTCTTACGTATGTAATTCGTTCATCATCTTTGTCCACGACCATGACTCCAAGAAGTCTCTTGCCAATGGTAGCTTGGTATTTGGATGACTCCATCGAACAACAATATATCCAGTTTAGAATGGTAATAAGCACTAACTGTGTAATAAGGATATAGGTAAAATTGTAATTGTAAATTTCTTTAGGCAAGATTAAAAAAGCCACCGTCCCAATAATAATCTGGTCAATCGTCAGTGCTACGTATCTTCTAAATAGTACCTCGTACATTCCATTCTTCCCTTCTTATCAATCCAACCTGCCGCTATGCTAGCGCGGCGGAAGCCTAGTAGCTAATCCCCCTTGCTCCAACCCTCCTTCCAATTTGCTTCTAGCTTAACTGCATGATTTCAATCTTCTTATTATTCAGCACTCTAAAAGCTTTACTACACCGCTCTTCCCCTATTTCCTGACTTAGTCGCTGAATAAACTCCGCAATCCCCCTCGCTCCATCCGGGATACGAACGACCGAACTTCCACTCCGCAGAACCATATAACCTCCGTATACAGTGGAATGCTCTACTCTCTCAATCTCGGAATAGCGGATCGTTTTCGTTTTCACACCATATCGAACGGTAATCGAAGAGGGCCCAGCTACAGCCTTGTAACAAAGTGACTCAAACATAATGGCAGTAAAAATGAGAGCTAATCCAGCAAAAGCATAACGTAAAAAGACAATATCCTCCGCACTTTCAAGGGCTGCTTCATCCATAAACGAGGCATATAGCCCAACCCATGACAGAACACTCCCGAAAGCCATCCAAATACTCCATAAAATCGATCTCCGAAAAAGCATCTCCTCCGCCGATTTTCGCTTTGCCGGCAGAAACGCTTTATTCAGCAGTCTTTTTCGTAGTGCTCTCATAGTTAACCTGGTCAAAAAATTCATCGTTCTCCTCCCTACTTCGTCCCGTCAAAAAAGTCCAGCTCGGAGCGTTCGCTCTCAAACGAATACAACTCCTTGCGGCCGAGCAGCAGTCCCTCGTCCTGACGAGCGATCGGCAGTACGTAGAAGCCCCATTGGTCGTCGTCGGCGAAGACGAAATACTTCGTCTCCCCGTTCACGATGGAGTCGGTGTCATCCTGCGGAATTTTGTCGCCGTAAACCGCTTGGATGTCCTCGAACTTCACCGGCTTATATTCCTCCGTCCGATTCTGGTACACATAGCTGTGGCGCAGCCCGCCGTCCGCTCCCCGCAGCAGGAACTCGATCTTCTGCGTATGATACGGCCGCGAAATGAAGCCCAGCACCCGGTTCGTCCGCTCCAGGCTGGAGATCAGCTCCAGCTCGCGGCGATCATGGGTATAGGCGCTGACCGAATACGGGATGACGGCTGCATGATTCGTAATGCTCGTCTCGATCACGCCCGCCTTCCGGGCGTTCAAATAGCGGATCGCCCCGCGCAGGCAGGCCAGTTTTAGCTCGGGAACCCGGCCCATAGTCGGCTTTTGCCGAAACTCAATGCTCCGTCCCGGAACGAACTCCTTCAGCGCCTCGCGGAACACCTCAATGCGGCAGGATTGCCCGGTCAGTTTAATAATCGAATATTCGCCAAGCACGCCGTCCTGATAGAATTCGTCCAGGAATTTCCGCAGCACCTCGTAAATATCCCCTTTGATCAGCTGGGTAATTTCCTTAATATTGAACACGACATTCGGAATTTCATATTCATCCTTCAGCTCGCCGCCGCGCGACACCGACAGGAACCAGCGCTCCATCGTCGTAATCTGCAAATCGTTATCCCGGCTGTCGTCCTCCTCGGCGTCGAAGCGGTTGCGCAGAATGCCGGTCTTGCGGAAAAACTGCTGCTTCATGCCTTCGGCAATTTCCCACAGAAAATGAAAGTTGCCGCGCACCCGATAGTACTCGTCCCGCGAGCGGTTCTCGTACATCGAGAAGGCAGTCGGAATAATCGCCTCTGCCGCCTGATAACGGCGCTCCAGTTCGGCATACACCGCATCCACGCCGTTCTCGTCCACTTCGCGGAATAAATCGTTCGCGGGAATATCGATCAAATCATCGATATCCGTCACTCTCCGCCGCCCGCTTGTGTAATAATCGGCGAACACGATCTTCATGAACTGCATAATCCGATAAGTAATGTTATTGCCGCCAAAATGGGTATCCCCGTTCTCATACGTGGTGTCCATCGCAATGCGATAGGACATATGCCCGTCTTCGACCCGGAAGCGGCAGGACGATAAATCCGTCGTTCCGCCCCCGCAGTCGATCACAAGCGCTTTGTACTCCTCGCCCTCGATGAACAAATTCCGCTCCAGGCCGTCGGCGATCGTGTTGTACAGCACCGCCATGCCCTCATCCAGCGCCTCATCTTGCTCAATCTTGTAATCCTCTAAAACTTTCGAGAACATCTGGAGAAACGGCGCCTTCATCTTGACCGGGCTGGTGAAATGCAGGTTCTTGAACTTGCACTTGAACTGATGCTCTGCCATCTGGATGACGTATTCCAAATACGCCTGGATGATATCCTGCCGCCGCACGGTGGCTGTATTTCCTTCACTGTCCATAATCTCGACCGGCTTATCATAACTATTCACCCAGCGTTTCAGCCCCTGAAAGACCGAAGCCCGGCTGCTGTAGCTGCTGCGGCGAATATTGAGCAGCGCCTCATGGCCGAACTGGTATTTCACCGCGGCCGGATCGGAGCAATCCGCCACGCTTATCGCGGTAGGCAGCGCCTCGCTCCATTCCACCTGCCGGTACGTCGGGTCGGGAAATTTGACAAAATTTATTTCATTTGCGCGGATATGACCGTTCAATACGTCGAGGCTGCTCGAGGACTTCGCGTATCCGTTGTGTAAATATGCACCCGCCGTCGTATTGGATGTGCCGAAGTCGATGGCCAATACGGCATCCGTCTGCTGCAGCCCGCGTATTTCCAATTCGGCCAGCGGGATTTTATAATATTGGATTTGAATCGGCGGCAGCGCCTGCTCCTGGTAATAAGCCTTAAATATGTATTCCGAATCGCGCTTGCGTAGAAACAGCAGGCTGTACTGGCGATTTGACGTCTGATGCCATTCCATACTGCTGTCGGCCGCCAAATAGAAGCTGCCCGCCTCGCCCGCCTCCTTGCGTAAATTGAGAATGCCGCAAAGCTCCATCCGGTCGTTGACGAGCAGTACATTGGACGCCGCGAATACCGCTGGAGCCTTCACTTTATAACCGTCGCTCTGATCGATGGCGATGTCCGGATAAATGACGATGCGGGCTGGAACGCTAATGCCCCCGTTCCCTTGCAGCGATGCCTGCATATACTTGCGCATTACGGTCTTCACACGCTCGAAGCCGCCTTCGCAGTAAGGACCGATGAACATTTCTTCATCCGCCCCCAAGTATTTCAGAATGACGCGGATCATCTCTTCCCGGTCCAGCCGATGGCTGAGCCACTCCACAAGCCGCTCCCGGTAGCAAATATTCCGCAGCTGGAAGGTGGTCATCTCTGACAGCTCGTCGTGCGTATAGCGAACCTTCCCGCGCAACCGCTGTTGGCTGGTGGAATCTGTGTACAGTTTATAACCCTTCATGCTTGATAAATTCCTCCTCCAAAATGGTTAGGGCGTGGCCTACTTCGTGATCAAAAGATGACTTTTTGAATTACCGCTCCTCTTTAGTACATGGCGATTCGGTCCTGGATCATCGTATCCTCGGCATCGATAATTCCCACGTGACACTCCCAATACACCTCAGTACGGTAGCGTACCGGGAGGAACAGCTCCATCAGCAGCTCCAGCTTCCGGCGAGCGAGCTCCGTCTTCCGCTGGCCGATGTAGAACAGCATCTCGTCCTTCTCCTCGCTGTTGACGTAAATCGTTGAGCGGCGAAAGATCCGGCTCACCGTGCTCCTTAGCAGGTTCAGCGTCTCGCCTGTGTCATACATGCGGAGTATCGCGCAGGCGATCCACTCCCGCTCATCCCGCTCGAACAGGCCGATCCGCTCCTTCACCCGCTCGCCGAACGCCCCGGCCTCCAGATCCCGAAGCACGAAGCGGATATGATATTCCCGCTTATTCATCCCCTGCATGAAGTCCAGCTCCGCCAGAAAATGGATCAAAATATCAAACAGTGCATGGCGGAATTCCTCGTCCTCCGTCAAGTTAATGTCGAGCAGATCGCGGAACACGTCGTAGAAGCGGTAGAACGGGTTGACCTCGACCTCCACCTGTCCGCCGGCAGCGGCATTCAAATCCTCCAGGCTAAGCTCCATGTAGGGCGAATACACTTGGGCTGGAACAAAGGAAATATCCCGCTTATGAATTCCGGCTTCCTTCGCCTGAACGAGCAAATCCCAAATGTAATTCAAGCCCATTCTCCTTCACAGCGGTATTCCGGGAACGACATCTGCACCTCGGACACGAGGAAGCTCATCATATCCTCAGCTAAATAGTCCAGCTCCCTGCCGGACTCCCGGTAACTGAATTTCAGGCACATTCGCCATTTGCCGTTATCCACCCGGACTTCATCCGTAATGAACCGGTTCAGCTCATAGGTCAGCGCCTTTCCGGCGGACGGCGGACGAATCTCCACATCCACTAGCTCCAGCCATTCCGACACAGCAAAAGAATGGATGATCCGCAAAATCTCGCCCTTCGAGCGGACAACTCGTCCCTGGCTGCGCCCATAGTTGGCAATGAAATCGTCCCGCTGCCGATTCGACATCTGCGCGTAACTCTGCTTGCCCATACTGGAGCTGATCGGCTCGACCACCTTGAGCACCCCCCAGGAATCGGACTTCTCGCGCGTCGATACGACGGTCAGTTCCTCCGGGGAGCGCTTGATGTACCGGATACTGTCGTCATTGATATCGACCAGATAGCCATGCTGCAGCCCGCTGCTCCGCAGCGGCAGCGCATGCTCGAAATTGACGCGGTCGGCCGCGGGAACCGGGAACCCCCCCGTCTTCAGCGTCAGATGCTGGATGTTCCAGAGCGGAACAATTTCGGTTCGCTTGCACGCCTCGTACTCCTCCAAATCAACCGTAATTTCCTGTACCTCCTCCTCCTCCGACAACTGGACCTCTCCCCCGATTAATACCGCATGGACAAATTTGTAGGCATAGGGATGATTTATCGTTTTCCACGGAAGGCCATTGTTCAAAAAAACGTGATACAGCTTTTCAATTTCCCGGATATATGTAACGTCCCGCTCCAATTTGACTTGAATCGCGTAACGATGCTGATTCGTGATCAACTCTCCATGAAACATTCTGTTGCTGCTAAGCAGATTCTGGATCATCGGGTAGCTGCACTCCAAAAAAAGAGAAAACAGCGGCAGTTCCTTTCCCTCATTCAGACAGGCAGCGACCTCACCCAAATCGATTTTGCGCGGCTCAGTATCCCCGGCTTTCATTGGAAACAAATATTCGTGCAGCGGATCCCATGCTTCCCTGCGGCACATCGCCACATAAATATCGTATTTGCTCTCCTGATTGCCGACTTCCGCAAACACCCGCTTCTCCAGCTGACGATTCAGCTCCTCCTGGTATTCGACAAGGCCCAGGAACACGCCGCTCATCAGGTTGCGCAGCATGCCGCGCTGCTGTAAATCCTCCATTTTGCTCAGCCGATCCATCACGATGTCCTTCATGATTCCCCACCTCCGTCCGGTGCTGCCGATTTATCCTGGTTGCCGTTTGTCGTGCTGGAGCTCGCTTCCGACTGCTCCGAACCAGTGGATGAGCCCGCCCCTTGGTTATTCGAGCTTTGCGCCTGACCCGGCGAATGTGCGGCAGACGCCTGGCCGCTGCTGCCGTTATTGCTGACAGCTCCACCTTCACCTGTCCCCGCAGCACCGTTCCATACCGATGCCCCGTTCGCCCCGAGGTTGCCGGACAGTCCGGCTCCCGCATCGAAGTCGGCGTTCTGCCCGGATGCGGGCACGATCGGGTTGCGTTTCTCATCCGCTTTGGCGATCTTCCGCTCCATCGCCAGCACCCGCTCTAGCTTGTCGATCTCCTGATAGATTTCCTGGGCCAGCGTATACGCCTCAATCGCGGCGTTATAGTCCAGTACGGCTAATGCGCGATCGCCCTTCTTCTCCAAATTGTCGGCCTGCAGCGTCTTCGTCTCCCGAAAAATGGAATTGATCTTGCCTTCGGCCTCTTCCATCTTCGTCTCCAGCTGCTTCTGCCCGCCAGGATAATTGGCCTCAATCGCCGCCCGGTACGCCTTCTTGTACAGCTCCAGCGCGCTGTTGTAGTCCTGATTCTGGAAGTGAATATCCCCTTCCTTCATCACTTCGGTCAGCTTCGCCACCGCTTCACTGCGCTCGATTCGCGCCTCGATATCCTCCACCTTGAACGGCTTGTATTTCTCCGCCTCGCCCAGCGACTTCGTATAACTGTCCACGGCCATATCGAACTTGCCATCCTTCACATATTCATCGCCGTCCGTCACCGCCTGGGCGACGCGCTGCTTGTTGCGAAGCAGCTGGAAATGCAGCTTGTCCTTCAGCTTGCTGGCGGCATTCTTCGCTTCGCTGTAGGCTTTAAGCGCCTTTGGATAATCGCCGGCGGCCGCATATTCATCGCCTTCCTGCTCGTATTCCGTCATCTGGACGACCGTCTCGGCCAGCTTGGCCGCCTGCTTGGCCTTCGCATACCAAATGCCTCCTCCGGCAATCGCCATGGTCAGCAGCAGTATTCCAATGCGCATGATCCATTTTTTGAGGTTCTTCGGCTTTTCCGCAAACGTCTTATTGGCATAAATGGCTGCAGCCGTATAATTGTTGACCGTCTGCTGCTGTTTGCTGAGGACAATCTCTTCCAGCGTATCCACCAGGCTATCGGGATCACTGGATTCCGCTAAAGCATCAAGCATTTCCGGCAGCTCGACCTCCTGCCAAATCCCCGGTGTCGAGAGCAGAAGCACATCTCCATCCGTTAGCGGTGTTTTATCGGAAATATAGGGTTCAAAACGGTCCGGCCTCCCCATATAATTCAATAAATTACCGCGCTCCTCATGGCTGGACAGCTCTCCCTCAGGCACTCTCCCGTTATCCGCAAGCAGCTGCGCCAGACTTTGATCCCTGGAGCGTAAATTTAGCCGGCCGCCGCGAAACTGATACAGACGCGCATTGCCGCAGCTTGCCCACACCATTTTCGTATAATTCGTTACAACGACCAGCACGCTCGCTTTTAAGCGGACTCTGCGGCTTTCGAATTTCAACCATTCATGGGCTGCCTCCAGATCCTGACGGATTTTCCTCCGGGACAAGGAGGGCTTTTCCATAAAATTCTCCAGAATGACACTGACCGCCATCTTCGCACTGTGCGCCTCCCGATCCGTATCGAGGCCGTCCGCAATGACATAACAGGCCATGTCCTCAAGCTCGACGAAGGCAAAATAATCTCTGTTGTCAATAAACGTACCTGCTTCGGAGACAAATGCGGTCTTGAAATCACTGTTCTCCTTTCTCATGAGCCCCTCCGTTTCCCCCCGTCCTGCTGCGAGAATAAAAAATAGGTCTAATTCATTTGCATTATAATGACCGTGGCATTGTCCTGATGCTTGTAGCTTTTGCGTTCAATCCTATCGATCATTTCCTCCGCCGTATCCTGCGGCGGCGATCCCTGCATCAGGATTTGTTCCATCTCAACCTCGGTAAGCGCATCGTAGACCCCGTCACTGCACAGAATGATCGTATCGTTCGGCTGCAAGGGTATCGGTTCCCCAACCTCCATGCTCTTGAATCCGCCGTACCCCAAATAATTGATAAGCTGATTGCGCTGCGGATTTTCCTTCGCTTCTTCCCTGCTGATTTCACCGGACAAATATTTCGCTTCCAGAACAGCCTCCAGCGTGTGCTTCGAATTGACTGGAATAAATTCACCGTCTCTGAACAAAATAATCAGGCTGTCTCCTACCGCACCCCAATGCAGTAATCCCCCCGCAACGATGCCAACAACAAGTGTTGTACCTCCCGTGGCTCCGCCCAATTGCTCCATAATTCTCTCGTTGCTGATCCATGCCACTTTGTTAAAATATTCAGGAATATCCGCCGGATCATCCAGCTTTAAATACTCCTTTGAGAACATAGTCACGGCGAGTGTACTGGCCATGCGCCCGTGCGACAAGCCGCTGATGCCGTCCGCTATTGCGGCCATAGTTCCAATCCGCGTGACCGAGCTTGAGAAATAATCGTCCTGCTCTTCCCGCCTGCCGATCGTCTGGGCATTTCCGATGCGGATCGACTGGTCGATTTCTGGAAAAAATCGCCTCGTATCATTAGCTGTATCATTAGCGGTAGCTTTAGCAGCATCTTCAGCCGTCATTTCCGCAGTATGGTTTGTACGAAGCTTTTGCCTTAATATAAGCAATATGGCGACTACGAATAGCGCAGCCGCAACGATTCCATATGATTCTAAAAAAAACCGGTCTCCCATCCCTACCATCCGTTCTTAACCGTTATCCCACTCGAAATGTGGTCCGCATAAAGGCACAAATACAAACTTGCTGCGCCCCAGCTGAATTAAATCATAAGCATTGAGCTCAGCAGGAGTGTATACAGCTTCGTTATTATGATAAGCCAGCCCCGAAGCATCGCCCGGCAGCAAATAAAAACTTCGTTTCTTCGGATCATAAACGATTACCGCATGATTCCGCCTGGATACGGCGTTATCCCCGATAATCCGGATCTGCATTTCCTCGGCCCGGCCGATAAAGTTTTTCTCAGCCATAATCCGGTAGTCCTGTCCCATCTGTGGACCCTCGACACAAACCAGCCATCCAGTCACTGGCTGAATGCCTGTCGTCTCTCCCAAATAGGGCATTGTCTTCTCTTCCATGTCCTCCGCGGCCAAGGGCCGGCGCGAGTCGTTCCGCGAAGGCTGCTCTAGCGTCGTGTTGCAATACGGACAAGTGTTGCCATGCTTTCTCGTACTGAACATGTGTCCATTCAGGCATCTCGTCAAGCTCATCTTCGATTCATTCCCCCATATATAAGCAAGTATGGTTGCTGCTATTTAATTAAAAGCCGGGTGTTGGCAATAAAGATCAGATCTCCCATGCCGATCTCTACCGGCTCTTCGGCTACGAGCTGTTTCGCCTCGCTGCGTCCTGCCTTACGGATGCCTGTCCCGCTGTGCGAATCCGCATCCTCAATAAACCACTGATCGCCAACGCGATTCAGAACGGCATGCTCGGAACTGACGAGCGAAGCGTACTCGCAGTCAGTCAAATCTATATCAACCTCGCCGCGCGGCGTGCTTTTTCCAATAAGCACGGATGTTTCTCCTTTTACGTACCATTCCTTTAAACGCTCCCCGTCGTCATCAAGAAGAACGATTTTTGCAATCGCTCTTTTCGCTTCTGGAGATCTGTTAATAGCACGGCCGCCAGTCCAGATCAGGAAGCTGGCAATTACAGCAGATACCACGACGATGAACATTTGCAATGTATAGTGCAGTGGACGGAGCAGGCCGTATAGCATCATGCCGGCTAATATTGCGTATATCAACACATCAATGCGTTTACTCCATTTGTAATTCTCCGGCTTCAAGTTGCTCCCCCCGTCTATGTATGTATGCTATAACTAATTGTTTTTGCGATAGCCAAAAAAGTGATTAAACATCGCTGATGAATCCAGCGGATTCTTCTCCTTTGCTTCCTTCTGTACCTTTTGCGTGTCCGTCTGCCTCTTGGGCGACATGCCAAAAAAATGTTCAAAATGCTTTTGCACTGCAGCCGGATCGAAGCTCTCTGCCTTCGACTTCGCAGATGCCATGCCGTTTATGCCTGATTTACCCTGCCCTTCCCGGGCTCTGCTGCCGCTCTGCCCCGATGTTCCTCCGGCTTGAGCCAGCTTAGCATCATAAGCGGCCCGAAGCTTCTCGTCGCTTAGCACTTCGTAAGCTTCCACAATCCGCTTAAACTTCGACTCCGCTTCCGGATTTCCATGATTGACGTCCGGGTGATAGCGCTTGGCCAGTCCGCGATAAGCTTGCCGGATCTCGATCATCGTCGCCTGCCGGGAAACTTCAAGCTGGCCATAGTAATCAGTATCGTTCAAAGCGTTCCCCCGCTTTCCCATATGGTCGACCGCCGTCATGAGCGTCAGCTGCAAGAGCAGCTCTGCGATGAAGCAGCCGCATCATCATGACTTGCTCTTTTGTACAATGTGCAGATAATCTCAAGGGGCCAGCCCCCTGAGATCACCTGCTGTTGTCTGCTTCTTAATAATTCAATTAATTGCTGGCATCATAGCCGCCGTTAAGCTTGGCAAGCTCGGTTTTGTCCTTCTTCTGCTTCACATACAACTCGAATGTGCCTACGCCTTCGGTATCGCCAAACGTTTCTTTATAGTCCACCACAAAAGCGTTAGGGAACGTAATTTCCCGGACGACCTGATCCGCAGCGATGACTTCCAGAGTCAGCTTGCGGTAGCAATCCGCCTTTTCTGCCGGAACCAGGGACCACAACGCCAGCTTCAGCGTGTCATCCGCTTTGTCCCCATCCGTAGCAGTGATGATTTTACCGCTAATTTTCAGCGTTGACCCTACATCCGTTGATCTGGCATTTGAGTCATCTGGCGTATCTGTGTCATAAATCACCTTCTGAATGTTGTCCAATCCGAGTTCAATCGTTTCGGCTCCTTCTACTTTCAATCTGAATCCCATACTTGCATCCTCCTTAAGTAATAAAATAGGGTTCGGGTAAATAATTCTCCCGAAATTTATGTAACGAGACGAGCCGTTGATGGATCGCCTCCCACATACAAATTATGTTAATACTTCCTGACAAAAGTGGCACCTATCAAATTCAATAGGTCTTCACCATCTTTTTCCTGATCCCAAAACCGTTTTCGTGAAGGCCCGGCTGAATTCAAGATTCGACGTCGAGCTACCCTCAGTCCCCACTTCGTGATCATAAGTCCTCTTCGAATTACCTCTAGGCAACTTTTCAGCACCGAGAAGGTTGAATGAAGCTAGGGACTGAGGAACGGAGCGTAGGCAAAACCTACGTGAGTACCTCAAATGTTTCCGGAGGAAACATACTTCGGAAGCAGACGCTTGTTTCGGCTGAATTCAAGATTCGACGCCGAGCTACAATCAGTCCCCACTTCGTGATCAAAAGTTGCCTTAGGCTTTGACCGCGCTGGTACCTTTGGTGATCATGACCTCCAAATTTTTCACATTGCCGTTATAAATCAGGTCGATGTGGCACAGGTTGTTCTTCTCGTCGATCACATAGTTCATGTCATCGCCGTCATGAATAATCGAATTTATGAAACCGCGCTTGGCCAGCCACGTGCTCTTCTGGCTGCTCGGGTTGTTGCTGAAAAATTTAATAATATTCTCATGCTTGAAATCGGCTGTTTGAAAACGCAAAATCCGCTCTATGTATGTGCTGACTAATGTTTTATAAATGGAGTCGAATCCGTCCTCCGAAGCAGCCAGGCTTCTCGCCTTGTATACCGTAATGCGCCGAATATCTTTGCCCTGCAGTTGGGCGTTTTCCGACGAGAAGATGAAGCCGAAGTTTTTACGGTTGATCGCATCCTTGATGGTGTTCGTAAAGCCCGTAATTTCTTTGGCCATTGTTGTCACGGCCCGCAAGCTGTTCTCGCCCGCTTCGATGTCGAAACGCACGCCCGGGAATTCTTTACTCGTATTTTTGTAGGACTCCCGGAGATATTCCGGACACTGATAGGCCGAAACGATACCGGCAGCGACATACGACGCTCCGACGTAAACGCCCTCGATCCACAGCTTGAGAACATCTTCTTTCTCCTTGGAGAGTTGTGCGCCGTTCTCGGTCTGGATCATGCGGCTGTCAAGAATAACGCCTGATTTCTCCTTGGGAATAACGGTAAAATTAGGAACACAAGGTATCGCATATTCGCTATACTCCTTACGAAGCAGCGGCGTACATTTGTCAATGTACTTGTCGATTCCTGCGGTTGCCATGTTGTTGAACGTCGTCTCTTCTCCGGTTTCAAAGCTGAAGAAGACCTGTACTTTGAAATCTTTGACCACCTGCATGAGCATCGACAGCGATTCCATCGTATTGCCGTCCTGCTTGGCAATTTTCTCGTTGCCTTTGAAGCGCTCGCGGGTAACCTTCACCTTGCCAGCGCTCTCCAACTCAACCGAAGGCACGATACCAAACCAGATCGTATCGGAGAAGTCATTTTTGGAGTTGACTGTATTCAAATACGTTTCCAGACGCGGGATGTTGGAGCTCTTCACGATCATGTCGAGCTTCGTGTTCGTTACGAGCAAGGCTGGAGCCATCCCTTTGTTCTTGACGGTGTACTGGTCAAAGAACATTTTGACGCCAAGAATTTTTTCAACCAGCGGTTTCACTGTCTTGACGAAATCGTCCTTGGCTGTTTTGTAAAACTCCAAATACGTATTGTAATTTTGCACTTCGAGCTCCAGATTGACCTCTGTATTCACCGCCGGCAGAGGATTAAATGTGCGTACAACCAAGTCTCTGACATATCCGGACGGAGCTTCCGTAATGGAGTCGTAGTCCTCTTCAAACACCTGCGCCAACCCATTGGAGCTGTTTTCATCCAGCATTACGAGTTCGGTGCTCTCGTTCTTCGGAGCCTCGATGATTTTCAATTCACCGTTCTCCCCGATGCTGAGCATGCCGATTTGAACCGCTTCAGCATCTCTCTCTTCGTTCGAGCTTCCAAGCAGCAGCCGCGTCTTGATATCCTCAATCGCCAGCGGCAGCATCGCCATCACGTTGTTGTAATTTGCGCTGGCTTCTTCGAACATCGCATTCAGCTTATCGCCCATATCCAGCTTTTTCGGATCCTCATCATCCAGCTGCTCGTATTGGCCATACAAGTAATGGATTTCTTTGCGGACCTGGCGAATGTCGTCCATTACTTTCTTTGGAGAAATCATGTCGAGCAGGTTCTCGAACCGGAAGTCGACATTTGTCATGCCTTGGCTTCTTTTCGTATCGATGAGTGTAAACAGCATTTTCAAGAAGTCATTGTGCTGATCGATCCGGATTTCGGATATGGCATCTTCGGCAATTCCTTCGGGCTTCTTCAGCATATAGACGACTTTCTGGTTAGCTGCATTGAAAAATGAGTATACAGTCGGCGAGAACTTGTCCAAAAACTCATCGAAACTGCGAACCAATAGCTGCCCGTTAATTTCTTTAATTTTGTCGTCGCTCAGGCTGTCAATGCCTTTCACATCGCCCACAATGGTGATCAGGTCCTGCTTCTCGGGATTGATCTCTTCGAACAGCATCGTTCGATTGGTCTGATTGATAATATCCATTTGTCGTTATTCCTCCTCCCGCTTCTAAAAAAGCGCAGCCGGCCTGATGAAACCCTGATTCCTTACCTCTGCCGGACGCTTGTACTGCTAATTATTTCGACGGCATCCGACTATAGAAGGAGATACTAGAGTCGTATGACCAGGATGAATTCGCCGTCCTCCTGGCCTCGATGGTAATATTAAACATCGTTCATATGAATTGTCAATATATTGAATTACTGATCGATACAGGGACTTAAGACCCTTTATACCAAAAAAGGAGGTGTTTACACCGAATTTAAGTCCTATTTTTTGGAATTATATACAATTTAAAAGATGTAATGCCGATATAAGTCTAAATATACATATTTGAGTGTTTGATTTCGCTCTATTACAGCTAATACAGTACTTAAGGCGGGTGTCGGCAAATGAGGCAAAAAAAATACATAATCCCATTATCATTTACTAGGACTTTTATACTGTTTTTGATTTTCATGGTTTTTGTTCATATTTTCGACATTTCTTTCACAGTCTCAGCAAATTCCGGACAAGAAATTGGACAAAAAAATCAGGCGGATGCCTTCGATGCTGTTTTTGTTCTCGATATCAGTTATTCCATGAATAAGGCTGATCCTGGCAAAATAGCCAACGAAGTCATCCATATGTTTATGGATATGAGCGAAGCAAGCCGGACAAGAATCGGTTTTGTAGCCTACAATGATCAAATTGTCGCCTCAAAACCGCTTACCTCGATTTCTGTTGCCGCCAACAAAGCGGAGCTTAAACAGAAAATTGCCGGACTACGCAGAAGCGGATATACCGATTTGGGATTGGGGCTGAGAACGGGTGGTAATTTAATTACTTCCAAAGCGGATACAGGAGATCAGGGCGGGCGCAAACCTTTCATGATCCTTCTGTCTGACGGTGAGACGGATTTTGGGCCTGGCTCCCGCTCCCGGCGCACCGCCGACGATTCCGCCAAGGACGTGGAGATAGCCATCTCCAAAGCACAGCAGGATGGATATCCCATTTACACGATTGGACTAAATCACGATGGGACGGTCAACCCGAATGAACTGGAGCGCATTGCCAATGAAACCGGCGGCGCCTCCTACATTACAAGCAGCGCGGATGATTTACCGGAAATTTTTAACCGCATTTTTGCGGCGGAGATGAGATCCGTCCTTCATCCGATTGCTGGAGTTACGGCCACCGGTCAGCTGCAGGAGTTGCAGGTCGATATTCCCAACTCAAGCATGAAGGAGGCAAACCTTATTTTGCTCTCGGAGCATCCGTTGAAGGAAACACAGCTGTTCTACAGCTCGGAAAATATCCGTATGTTCAAATCAGGGAGCTATACGCTTGTTAAAGTATTACAGCCTAAGAAAGGAACAGCGAAGCTGAAATTTCGGGGGACTGCAGGCGATCTGATTAAAATCAATTTGCTGGGCAGCTATGAACTGGAATTGAAAGCAGCAATCACAAACGAGGAAGTAATCAAGGGGCATCCGGCCGCAATCGAGGCCTACCTCACCGATTCTATGACGCAAGAGCGGTTAATGGAGCAGGAAGTCTATCAATCTCTCAAAGGCCGGCTTGTCGTCACGAGCCTGGATACAAATGATGAAGTTATCGTGGAGATGAACAACGAGAAAACACGCTTTTACACCGAATATACCTTCCCTGTCTCCGGCAACTACACATGGCAGGTCCGATTGGACGGGCCCAGCTTTTTTCGTTACGGTACCGTCCATGAACAAAGTATTGTAAACAAGGAGCCCTATGTATATGGCAATGAGCAGTTGGAGGTCATTAAGGAGAATGGCGAAGCTGTTCTCAATTTAAGTGACTTATTCCTGGATGAGAACGGAGATGCATTGACCTATGAGGTTCATGCCGGGGACGGACCGGATAAAACGATGAACTCTGAGTTATCGGGCGACAAACTCGTCTTATCTCCGCTTCGGACGGGACAGACCCATATTAACCTGACGGCGACTGATCCGGAGGGAGGCACGGCCACGGCTGTCCTGGCCATCACCGTCAAATCGAAATATACCACGCTGCTTTGGTCTATTGCCGCAGGAGCTGTACTTCTTGCTGCGGCTGCCGGCTTGTATTGGTGGCTTCGGCCGAAGCCAGGCTTTGCGGGCAAGCTGGAGGGATACTTCCTAGCTACCGCCAGCGGCAGTGAAGTGCCGGTCAAGTCATGGCCGCTCACCTCTTTCCCGGGACGCAAGGTCAGTCTGCTCGAACTGTTCGTTAGTCTCGATGTCCATGAGCCGCTTCCGGAAGCAGAGCAAATTGTCTTCATGCCTGGCAAAGGCGGCAAGCTCCTCGTGAAGAACACATCCCGTTCTTCACTTGTCCGGAATCGGACACCCTTGCCAAAGAACAAAAAAGAAGTCCTCGAATATAATGACAAGCTGTACATTACATTCGAGGACGGTATAACGGAAATCGAACTGCGTTATAAAGCGATCAAGCCCAATACGAACATTTTCATCCGGACCGACTCCGCCGACGGGCAGGCGGGGTAGTCATATATTCCATGGCAATGGCGGCCTTGAACCATTTGAAGGAAGAGCAGCGTTTGTCCGGCGAGACGACTAATCCTCGCCGGATAGCCAAGGAGAGAAAGTGCCAGGAACGCTTCAGCCCCGTGCCGACAGGCTCCAGCCTTTCGTCGAACAGCCTCTTGCGGACATCCGTCGGAGCCGAGCCGCGGCAGCAATAATACAGCAATGCAGCCAGGCTGTATATGTCGCTCTCTGGACCTTGACGAGACTGTTCTGAATACAGCTCCAGTGGCGAATACCCAGCGGTTGTGAGAATCGGATGGCCATTTCTGCTTCCGCTGCCTTCAAAGCGGACAGCTGAACCGAAATCCAGAAGCTTTACGCGGCCCTGGGTATCAATCATAACATTCCCCGGTTTTATGTCCCGATGGATGACTCCCTGTCCATGCAAATGTTCGAGCGTCTCGATAAGAGGGAGGATCGTCCTATAAAGAAAGCCGGGTTCAATCGTATCCGGACGTCCGCCAATTAATTCTCCAAGCGTCACGCCCTCTACAAATTCCATAACGATATACAGGGTATTATTCTGTTCGAAATGATCGATACAGCGAACGATACCCGGGTGCTCACATGCTTCCAGAATTTTTCCTTCATTAATAAATGCATTTCTTAGCATTTCATATTTGTCGTTTGGCGTTCCCGATCGACGGTATACTGATTTGCCATCCTGTCCTCTGCGTACAAGCGAATTCGGAAAGAACTCCTTAATGACGCATTTCATATCCTGCTTTTCATCCCTCGCTGCGTAAACGAAGGCCAGTTCACTGGCGGAAAGCTTGCTGCGAATCCGATACGTCCGGGACGCTCCGGTCTCCGCGCTGATTAATTTTGAATTACGCCGCAGTTCATCCCCTATTAATACTTTATTCACTGTTCTGTTTCTGCCTCCTCGCCGCTTGTCTACATAGCAAAGTAGAACACTCATGAACTTACTCGAACGGATACTTCAATTAGAGTCATAGAATGTATCGTTTCATCACTCTACATCCTCATACTACCAATTTTTGAATGGAAATTCCAAGTAAAAGACGATAAATAGCCATTCGCTATTTTACGTTATTGGACAAATCTAACGGCTCGGCTATAATGAGTACGATTTACCCCTACCGATTTTCCCATACATATTGAATAGAACTCTAAGCAAGGTGGTGAAACTTAAAGCATGATAAATACAAAACGTCAAAAAGAGCTTTTGCGGATGCTGTTAAGCGACACAGGCCGCTATTTTGTAGTTCGGGATATGGCGCTGCATTTGAATTGCTCGGAAAAAACGATTCGAAACGATTTCGAAGCGATCGATGCCTTTTTGCAGCAGTACGGAAATGCCAAGCTATTACGCAAGCCGGGAATTGGCGTAAATCTGGATATCGAGGAGCACGAGCAGGCCAGACTATTCGATCAGTTATTCCAGTCTGCCCCGAATGCCGGCTATGAACAGGACGATAACCGGATTGCCGCAGTTGCCTATGAGCTGCTGATGAACGCCAAGCCTGCAACGCTTCAGGAGTTGGCTGATAAATATTATGTGAATCGATCCGTGATCAAAAGGGATTTAAACTCCCTTCAACCATGGCTGGAAAAACGGGGACTAGCCATCGTCTCCAAACAAAGGGTCGGCATTATGATCGAGGGAACGGAGATGGATAAGCGGGCTGCCTTGTCTAAAGTATCCCAGCTCATCGGCACCACGACCAATGATTTTATTAAGAAAAAATTTGAAGCTTACGAGGTAGACGCTGTAACCCGGGAGCTGAAGCAGCTGGAAGAGAATGAATCATTTCATTTCACGGATGAAGCTTTCGACAATTTGCTGATTCATACGCTGCTCATGATTCGAAGAACGAAGCTAAGGCAGCCGATTTCTTTTGCAGATCAGGAAAAAGAATTTATACAGATGCAAAAAGAATACCGCTGGACAATGGACTTTACGAAGGGACTGGAGCGTATATTTTCCGTTCATTTCTCGGGTGACGAGCTTGCTTACTTAACCGCGCATCTGTTAGGAGCGAAAATCCGTTCGCGTTCGCCGGCGGAAACAGCAAATATGTCCGAGCATCGGCTAAAGATTACCGCAGAAGTGACGGAATTAGTACAATCGCTGATCCGAAAATTGTCCAGCCTGACCTTTATGAATTTTGAACAGGATGCTACCCTCCGGGAGGGGCTGGGCATACATTTAAGCTCCACAATTCATCGATTAAACTATGGGCTTGATGTGACCAATCCATTGCTGCATGACATTAAGAAAATGTATCCCTATATGTTCAGCATGGTAATATATGCGGCCAACGAGCTGAAGATAAGCTATCATTTTACGATACCAGAGGATGAAATCGCTTATCTGACCCTGCATTTTCAAGCCGCCGTTGAGCGGTCGAATAAACAGCCCAAATCGATGAAGCATATTGTAACGGTGTGCCACATGGGAACCGGCATGTCGCAAATATTGCGCACAAAGCTAGAGCGCAAATTCAGTGGAATCCAAGTGCTGGATTCCCTCGGCAGAGCGGATTTGCCTCTATACTTGGAGCATAATCCTGTTGATTTCATAGTGTCCACCGTTCCTTTGGGAAATATAAAGCTGCCGCACATTGTAGTTTCGCCACTATTGGAAGCAGCCGATGTGAAAAAATTAACGAGTTTTCTCGAACGATTGGAAGAGCAGCCCGAGGCTTCCGCTTCTTTTTTGCAAATGTATACGAAGCCAGCCTTGATTTTTACTCAAGTGGAGGTCACGCACCGGTTTGAAATCATCGAGCAATTGGCTAACAGCTTATACGCCCAGGGCTTCGTAGCGCAGGATTACGCCCATCAGGCGCTGCTGCGGGAAAGGGCATCCTCCACCACGATTGGCGGCGGTATCGCCATTCCTCACGGGGATCCGAAGCTGGTGAAGATATCGCAAATTGCCATTGCCACCTTAAAGGAGCCTTTGGAGTGGGAGCAGGAAAAAGTCTCGATTGTGTTTATGCTGGCACTGCGCAATCAGGAGCAAAAAAACACAAAGAAGCTGTTCCAGCGCCTGTCTCTTCTTAGTGAGCAGCCTGCAATAGTTGAGCAGCTTATCCGGGCCAAACAGCCTGAGGACCTCTTTGCCCTATTATAAAGTTTGTTTTGCCGGAATCTGCGGTAAAAATAAAAACTATTCCTCTGTTTTATTTGGGTAACATGGGGGGTATAAAGACTTTATTTTAAACAGAGGAGGTTCGTTTAAATGAAATTGTTAGCTATAACATCATGCCCGAACGGCATTGCGCATACGTATATGGCGGCAGAAAATTTACAGAAAGCCGCAGATAAGCTCGGAATCCCCATGAAAGTGGAAACCCAGGGCTCCATCGGCGTAGAGAATGAGTTTTCGGAGCAGGACATCGCTCAGGCAGACGGGATTATCATCGCCGCTGATAAGCACGTGGACAAGAGCCGCTTTGTCGGAAAAAAACTGCTGGTCGTCGGAGTCCAAGAAGGAATCCGCAACCCGGAAGCTTTAATCGAGCAGTTGATTCGCGGGGACGTTCCGGTCTACCAAGCGCAAGCGGCCCAAGATGCGGTAGGCGGCCATCCCCGGCAGCAAGCGGCCAAGCAAAACCAATTTTATCGTCATTTGATGAGCGGCGTATCCTATATGGTGCCTTTTATCGTTGTTGGCGGGCTGCTGATCGCTATTGCCCTATCGATCGGCGGCGTACCGACACCAGGCGGGCTGCAGATTCCCGAGGGATCATTCTGGAAAACGATTGAAAGTGTCGGAGCTGCATCGTTTACGTTTATGGTGCCGATCCTGGCCGGATTTATCGCCTTCAGCATCGCGGATCGGCCGGGTCTCGCTCCAGGGATCATCGGCGGCTTCATCGCTGCTAACGGGAGCTTCTACGGCAGTGAAGCAGGCGCCGGATTTATAGGCGGGATTATTGCCGGTTTCCTGGCAGGTTATGTGGCGCTTTGGATCAAGAAGTGGAAAGTACCTAAAGCGCTCGCGCCTATTATGCCGATCATTATTATTCCTGTACTCGCGTCACTGATCGTTGGCCTGGCCTTCATTAATATTCTTGGCGGGCCGATTGCGAAAGTGTTCGAAGTATTAACCGCTTGGCTAGCAAGCATGCAGGGAACGAGCTCCATCCTGCTGGCCCTGATTCTCGGGGCAATGATCTCCTTCGATATGGGCGGACCTGTTAACAAGGTTGCTTTCTTGTTCGGTTCAGCGATGATCGGTGAAGGAAACTATGAAATTATGGGGCCGATCGCCGTCGCCATCTGTATACCGCCGATTGGACTCGGGCTGGCCACCTTTCTGTTTAAGCGGAAGTTTCATGATACAGAGCGGGAATCCGGAAAAGCCTCGTTCACGATGGGATTGTTCGGAATTACGGAAGGGGCCATTCCTTTTGCCTCCCAGGACCCGCTGCGTGTCATTCCAAGCATCATGGTCGGCTCCATGATCGGTTCTGTCATAGCCATGCTGGGCCAGGTTGGGGACCGTGTCGCTCACGGCGGACCGATCGTGGCGGTATTGGGAGCCGTCGATAACGTAGTCATGTTCTTTATTGCCGTCATTATCGGCTCGATCGTCACCGCTCTGATGATTAAGCTATTAAAGAAAGATGTCGTTGTGCACCAATCCAGTGTGGCTGGAGAATCCTTAGCATATAATTTGGCGAGTGCAGGAAATGCAGGGAACGCAGGGAGTACAATGGATGCAGTGGATGTAGTGGATGTAGTGGATGTAGTGGATGCAGGGAACAGTACGAGTGGTGTAAATGGTGCGAATGCAGCGAATGCGGGGAACGGCGTTGGTGCAGCGATTGCAGCAGATGCGAGGAACGATGCAAACAGTGCCTATGCAGCAGATGCAGGAAACGGTACGAACGGTGCTAATACAGCAAAAGCTCCTGCAGATCAACATCGGCCGATCCATAAACTAACCGATATTATCCACCCCGCCCTGATCGAAACAGAGCTTGTGTCCCATTCCCGCGACGAGATCATCGACGAGATGATCGAAAAACTGCTGGCAGACGGAGCAATCAGTTCCGCTTCCGAGTTCAAACAGGCCATTCTTAACCGCGAGCAGGAAAGCTCAACTGGAATCGGCATGAACATCGCGGTTCCCCATGGGAAATCAAGTGCTGTCATTCATCCCCGGGTCGTCTTCGGGATGAAGCAGGAAGGGGTCGACTGGAACAGCGTAGACGGTACCCCAGCGAAATTGATCTTTATGATTGCAATTCCCGAAGAAAACAAAGGGAACGAGCATTTAAAAATACTGCAAATGCTCTCCCGCAAACTGATGGACGAGAGTTACATGGAGCGGCTGCTAAACGTCCGAACGAAACAGGAAGCTTACGAACTGCTGGATGAGATCCATTAAAATTTTATCTGCCAAAGTGAAAATCCCACCCTTGCATTATGATGCAAGAGTGGGATTTTCAGCTCTTAGTGTTTCTTCCTGTCTATTTAGTTGCTTCCATTCAGCTACTATTTCATCAGTTGCATCCATTCGGCAACAGTCTATTCATTTACCATATTGGCAGTTAATTCCATTCATCTACTGTCTATTCATTTACTACCTCACCAGTTACAGTCTCAGCGGTTCCGGACACGGCCGCTTCGGCTTCGGAAGGCTCTGTATCGCCGGTTTCTGCGGCAGCCGTTGTGATATACACAGTTTGTGTGGCACTGTCCCACTTGACGCTGGCGCCGAGCGATTCGCTAATGAAGCGGATCGGCACCATCGTATGGGAGCCGACAAGCTGCCCGGGAACATCCAGATTCATCACCTGTCCATTCTTCTTCGCAGCTTTACTGCCCAGAGTCAGCTCAACCTTCGTCTCATCCTTCGTCGCCACAACGGATTGAGCCTGAGCGTTCCATTTCAGGCTAGCGCCTAGGCGCTCGAAAATGGCTCTCATCGGAACGAGCGTACTGCCATCTTTCATCAACGGCGGTTGTTCGAAAGTCATTAATTCTCCATCAACAATAACTCTGATCTTATCAAAGCTAATTTGCAGTTTATTTGGCGTAATGCCCTTGCCGAAGTGGCGTTCTCTGATCGACGAAATCTCCGCAAGACTGCTGGCCCGCTGCTGCAGCAATTTCTCTGCACTACTGTTGCGCAGCGCGATAATGGATGATTCCGTATTTGCTTTCAGCCTGTTCATCTCACCTACCGCCTGATCACGCGAAGCCTGAAGATCTCTCCTCGCATTGGCAAAAATCGTGGCCATTTGCTCCTTTGCCGCGGTCAGGCTCATGCCCCCCCGGTCATACTTCCACATCGTACTTGAGGAATACGATGGATTGCTCTCATTTTCCAGCTTCCACATCAGGCTGCTGCTATAATTCGGATTCATCGTATTGGCATATTTCCACATGATGCTTGATGAATAGGATGGATTAACATTGTTGCTGTATTTCCACATCAGGCTGCTGGAATAGTTAGGGTTAATTTCATTGTTGAATTTCCAGTGGATACTCGAGGAATAGCTCTTATCGCTTGCCTTGTTATATCTCCATAGCGGGCCGGAAGAGTAATGCGGGTTAATCGCCCGTTCGTATTGCTGCAATTTGCTCTGGTAGCTGGATTGCTTGCCATAAGCTGCTTGCAGCTGTTTATGATCCTCCTTCAACAGCTGCGTCAGATAGGCCAGATCATCATCCAGGAGCTTCTCCAGCGTACTTTGATCCTCTCTGGATTTTAGCAGGAATAGCTCAAAATCCCCCTGAATCTGTTTCAAATCGGCATCGTATTGACCTCTGGACTCATCGCGAACCGTCGTGTACTGCTTATTTATTTCTTGAATGAATGAATCGCCAGCCTTTGCGGCTTGCAGATTTGCCGCCGGCCATGCAAAAACACCAGTAAGCATAGCCAAAACAACGAAGAGTATGTAATATTTACTTTTAAAAATTTTCATTTCGCCTTCTCCTTCTTCTTAAGCTATTAATTTTATGTCTAAAGGTGTTTCGCCAATACCGTTGAAAAACCTCTAAATTTGTCGAAAATAAGCTCTTTATGACTATTTCCTTCATTGTCAACCAAACCAATGTCCAGGGAAATAATTCCCACACTTCTATGTTTGCAATTACAAAAGTCACACATATTCCAATGAGCTGCCATCCCACGGAAACATGTACAGAAGGAGTGCATAAAAAATACCCCCTGCCGAAGCCAGCAGGAGATATTTAACGAAGCTCCCCGTAAAAGCGGGGCCCTTAGCATTTTATTTATAATAAGAAGTTGTCAGCGGAATGATAAAGCCTCCGTCAACTTCCTTCTTCACATTAATTGCAATGTTCTTCACACCGGTAATGTCTACTTCGATCGTTTACATTCCGCTTTCTAGCGTAAGGCTTTGCCGTTTGCACCCTTCAGCTGAGCGATATTTCCATCGACTCTAACTTTGATGCTTCCATTCAGAAACGCCTTGATTTCTTGCAGCTGCGAGCTGGCCGCTGCCCCCAAGCTCATTCCGCCGAATAACAGCACAGCTCCTCCAAGGATTAGAACTAATTTTTTTTCATCAGATTCTCCTTCCACCTTTTAGGTCTCTGCGAACAATTTTTTTGCCCGCCAGCCTCCGAATCGGTAATAGGCATAGGAGATAACACTGCTAATCACGAAGCTTAAGCCAATGCCTGCCGCAATTCCCTTCTCGCCAAGCATGCCGGCAAACCAATAAGTCAGCGGATACCGCAAAATCCAGAAGGAGATGATATTCAGGACAAGCACCTGCAGCATCGCTCCCGAAGCTCGCACTACGCCGTTAAAAATAAAATTCAAGCCTAAAAACGGATAGAAAAAAGCGAGCAGCTGCACATAAGTGCTACCAAACGCCACAGCTCCCGGCTCAGAGATGAACATTTCAATCCCCGGCTTGGCCAAAATAAAAATGATCGACGAAATAGAAAGCATTATTGCCAAATTAAGCAAAAGAGCATACCTGGTAATTTGTCTTACGCGCTGCCATTGCTTCACGGCAATATTTTGCCCCGCCATACTTGTCACGGCTACGCCTAGCGCTTGAGCCGGAAGCATGATGAGGCTATCCAGACGCTGCGCCGCACCAAAGCCAGCCACCGTATCCTTCCCGAACGACGCCACTACGCTCATAATCGCTGCTGATCCCGCAGAAATAACCATCATTTGCAGGCCGGAGGGAATCCCTTGCGTTAATATAAGCGAGATTTCTGCTTTCTTGGGACGACTTGGCATAGAAAACGGAATGAATTTACGGCGTATGCTGAGTACAAGTCCATAGAAGAAAGCAGCCCCTTGGGCAACGACCGTTGCATAGGCTGCGCCTTGAATCCCCCATTGAAATACATAAATAAACAATGGATCAAGCACTGCGTTCAAGACAACGGCAATCATGACGAAGCGCAGCGGCGTTTTACTATTTCCGAGTGCCCGATACACAGTACTAATAAAGTTGTAACCGAACAAGAACAAGATGCCCATAAAGTTGATTTGCAAATAGCTTACGGCCATAGAAATCATCTCGTTAGGCGTTCGCAGCAGGAGCAAAATCTGCTCTGCAAATACATACCCAACCACGCCCAGCACAATAGCGATCATGCCTAGAATAACGGAAAATGCATTCACATAACTTTTTAAACCCTGCTCGTCTTGTTTGCCCTTGATCTGCGATAAAATGGTCAGTGCCGCATTATTAATCCCGATGATGAAGGATAGAATCGTAAATAATACCGTACTGGATATTGCCACGGCTCCCAGCGCATTCGTGCCGAGCAGATTGCCGACCCATAAACTGTCGATAAATTGATAAGATATTTGGAGTAAATTCGTGAGCAGCAGCGGTGCCGAAAACGTGAGCAACTGCCGCCAAATGTTCCCCTGCGTAAAATCGTGCTGCTTTATTTGGTTTTGTTGCTCTATATGATCCATGTCCTGTTTCTCGCGCTGTTTCATATGCTGTTCCCTCCCCACTCCATATCATAGCAGACAAGTCCGCCAATCATGTGCTGAGGCAAATAAAAATAAATAGAAGGGGATCTCTCCCCTCCTACTCATTGCCATATTAACTAAATTATAATCCCAGCCAATTGAAGCGTTCCGGATCAAATATTTCAGACACTTCATCCGCAATGAAGATGCTTTCTCCCTTATCCTCCGCTTTCATCAGCGTACCGAGTCTTCGTTGGTAATTATAGTCTGCTATATAATACAGGCCTGCCGATTTACTATAGTAAAAACTGCTTACTCCGCTGGCGATCTCCTTGGACTTGCCGTCTTTATATTGATGCAATGTACCCGCATTTTTATCGTCATCATAGTCTGTATAATAGAACAATGATTTGTCCTCGAAGTAGAACCTTGATTGCCACATCCCTACATTCTCAGCAATCTGTTTGCTCTTGCCATTTTCAATGACATACAGATCGCCGTTGTAAATATCAGTTCCTTTATAATAGAACAATTGAGAGGATTCCGGTAAATAATTCGCAAACAGAACATCCTCATCCTCAACAAGAACCTTTCGATTTTCCGGCTTCCCTTTCACGATATCATAGGTAACAATCTCATCTGCATCTGTGTTGCCCCCCATCTCCCTGCCATACAATACCTTCCCGTCTGATGAGAAGTTTAATACCATAAGTCTCTTTCCGTCCTCCCCAAAATTCAGGTCAACGACGTGTTTATTGGAAATGTAAGCAGGGGAAGTCCGGTCACGCTCCTCATACGCAGAGCGTACATCGTCTACGCGCTTGATTTCGGATAATAATACCTTATCCTTATCAAGTGATTTTTTATAATAGACTATCGTCCCGTCAGCTGCATCCACGTAGGTAGGGTAATCGTAATTTTCGACCAGCTTCTTACTTTTGCCGTTGCTGGAATAGTAAAGATGCAGCGATTCTTGCTGATACATTTCCTTACTCAATGCACGGCGTAACCGATCCCGTTCGGCTTTAGCTGAGTAACGATCCTTTGCTTCATTATATGAATCATAGTCCGTATGTTCCACATCCCTATAGTAGGTTTCGCCTGTCCACCAATTCACATGCTCGACATTTTCTTCGATCGTTGTATAGTCTTGAATGGACGGTTTCTGGATAGCTGCATCAGATTCAGCCAAATCGTCTTGAACCAAGTCCGATAATTGGACTTCCGTAATCACGGATTCCGTATAGAAAAATGAGTCGTCCTCAACGAAGGATACGATATTGCCGATCCCAGACGCTAATTCGACAGCCTTTTTGCCTGGCGATTGTTTATATAGATTCTGATTGTTAGTAAACTCGTTCGAAGTCGTCGTCGTGTAGTATAGATCGCCTTTCTCTTCATCGAGCTGAAGGACAGAATGAATGTTTGAAGCTGCTTGTTCCTTATCTTTCAATTTTTTAACGTGAACATAATATAAGTCTTCTTCTCTTTCTTCCTCATTTACTTTCGTATAATAAATGAGGTTCTTGTCATCCGAGTACCAGTAATCCGTTACCCGGTGATCAATGAGCTGCTCGCTGGTGAGATTATGTAAATAAAATTGGCCGCCGCTTTCCGCGTCGTAGTTCTTTATGTATAAAACCGTTTTGCCCGAACTGCTGATCGTAAATGTCTTGTTATTTACATGATCGATATTGGATGCTAATTTAACTCCTTGCTCCCTCCCCCAACTGGAGTTTTTTTTCTTCAAATCACGATAATATAAGCTGGCTTTTTCGTCTTCATCAAGATTTTTAACGAAAAATAGCTTATCCCGGTCTTCATTGAGTTGGACATTGAATATCAGAAAACTACTGTTTGTCCAACCCCACGACCAATTCCAATCCTCGCTGTCCATAATCTTTCTACTAAGCCAGATCGGCTCTTCATCTTTGGATGATTGCATGGACAACTCATTTTCACCTAGAAAAATAATCGGGCTCTTCTTAGCTTGAAACAATGGCACTAAGACTAAAATAACAACCAAGGCCAGCACGATCGTCCCTAACAGCCCGCCTGCCAACAGCTTATGCTGCTGTAAAAACTGCACAGGCTTTGAAGGTGATACTTTCTCCTCAGATTGATTCTCAGTAACTAGCTGCTGTAAAGAGCTTTCTGCTACCTCCTGCCCGCATTCTCCGCAGAATTTTGCATTTTTCGCTAATTCTGACTTGCAATTTGTGCAATACAAATGACATCCTCCTTTAATCTAGCCCATTGCACCTATACCAATAAGTACAATTGCACATAAATGGAATCATTGTATCCCAAAACTAACTATTATTCAACAATATTCTCCAAAAAAGTTAGGCGATTCCGTTGATTTTGTAGGAAGTTGTCGGCTGATGGACCTATTACTTTTTGGTAGGAGCGACAGCGGGAGCGACAGCGGGAGCGACAGCGGGAGCGACAGCGGGAGCGACAGCGGGAGCGACAGCGGGAGCGACAGCGGGAGCGACAGCGGGCAGCAACTGACAAGCCGCACTTGTGGCAGGTTACGGCAGACAGTACAAGTTGTTCTTGTGGCAGGTTCATAGGGCATGTATTAAGTAAATTCTCCTGCCATCTGTACATTAAATGGAATTCGTGTATTTAATTTTGAGCAAATCGGAGCTTTGAAACATTTAAATGGAATTCCTGCATCTAAACGAGACTATCCAACCTTCCTTAGCAAATAAGCTTCTTTTTAATACATGAAATCCATCTAAATGACTTTTTTCTCCAAACCACACATAATAACTACTATAAATACAGTTACTTTCGTAAGCCGTCGGACCTCGCGAATAGAAGCACATCAATAGACGGATTTCGCGAACAAATCGACCTTTCCTCTAGGAAAACACCTTACAGTTGGACTAACACCGTATAGATCAACTCCTTACAGTTGGACCAACACCGTATAGACCAACCCCTTACAGTTAGACTAACACACTATAGACCAACTCCTTACATTTGGACCAACGCCGCCCGGGCAACCGCCTCCGCCACTTCATGCACGACCCGCTCATCGAAAGGACCAGGAATAATATAATCGGCGGATAATTCACCTTCGGGTACAAGCCCTGCGATAGCTGCAGCTGCTGCAATCTTCATCTCATCGGTAATCGCCGCAGCACGAGCGTTAAGCGCTCCGCGGAAAATCCCCGGGAAAGCCAGCACATTGTTCACCTGATTGGGATAATCGGAGCGTCCCGTGCATACGATGCCGGCTCCGGCCCGCCATGCTGCTTCCGGCAAAATTTCCGGATCGGGATTAGACAGCGCAAAGATAATTGAATCTCGAGCCATGGAACGCACCATTGATTCAGATAAAACACCGGCCGCCGAAACGCCGATAAATACGTCCGCCCCCTGAATGATTTGCTCCAGGCTGCCCTCTACCTGCTCAGCATTCGTTAGCTCGGCGATTTCTTGCTTATATGTATTCATCCCTTCGGCTCTCCCCGAATAAATCGCTCCAGTACGATCTGCCAGTATGATCTGACGAAAGCCGAACTTTACAAGAAGCCTCGTAATAGACAGTCCGGCTGCGCCCGCTCCGTTGACTACAATCCGAGTATTCGGAACGCTTCGCCCCGTTAGTTTTACCCCGTTCATTAAAGCGGCCAGCGTCACAATCGCCGTACCGTGTTGATCATCGTGGAAGACGGGAATGCCCATTTCCCGTTTCAGCCTGTTCTCAATTTCAAAGCAAGCCGGCGCGGCAATATCCTCGAGATTAATTCCGCCGAAGGAAGGTTCCAGACGCTTGACCGTCTCCACGACTTCATCCGGCTCCGTACCGCGAATGCACAATGGAATAGCGTCAATCCCCGCAAACTGCTTGAACAGGATCGCCTTCCCCTCCATGACCGGAATCGCTGCGTCAGGACCAATGTGTCCGAGACCGAGTACAGCCGTCCCATTCGACACGATGGCGATCATATTTCCCTTGGCCGTATATTCATAAGCCGCCGCCGGATGTTTAGCGATCTCCATACACGGCTCAGCGACCCCGGGAGAATAAGCCAAGCTTAAATCATCGGCATTCTTAACAGATATCTTGGAGGTAATTTCGAATTTCCCCCGGTGTTCCCGGTGGAGGGCCAGCGCTGCCAGCCGCTTATCGATCATCTGTTGCTTCGCGTTCATGTCCCACTCTCCATCTGGATTCAATAATTACGCATTAAGCTCTTCTTAGACAACTTTGCCTCTTACCATTGTCATAACCGCATTGCCCGTCAATCTCATTCCACCAAATAGCGTATTGGGGATTCCAAGTCTGGCTGGCCGTTGGAATGCTTCGTAAATCAGCCAGGGATTCATCACTAATCGGCCATCATCGGTAATAGCAACAGCTCCCGCTTTGCTTAGACTTTCCAACTCGGTGAACTTGCATCCTCCAATCTTGCAGGTAATCGCCGCGAACATTTAATTTTTATAAAACACAAAAAAATAGAGGGTCAGAATGAGCTCTGACTCTCTATTTTCATCCATACATTACCAAACATATATATTACATTACCAATCATTATCTTACATTACAGCAACCTGCACCATTATATCAGCTTATGCGCGTACCATTTCTCTCCTTTAAATCTCCAGGCAAAGACCAATCCGCGAATTCCCCATTCCGCCACCATGGCCACCCATACACCCATAATGCCGAAACCGAGGGTAATTCCCAGCACATAACCCAGGATGACGCGGAACAGCCACATCGACAGCAAGGAAGAGACCGACGTAAAGTTGGAATCTCCCGCCGCGCGCAGGGCTGCTGGCAGAACGAAGCTGAATGACCACAGGAATGGCTGCGCGATAGCAATCAGCATAGTAAGTTTAAAGATGGTCGGAATGATCTCTGCCGGAGGGGAGAACATCCTTACAATGAACGGGAAGAAGGGTAATAAAATAATCGATGCTACTATAAAAATCACTGTAGAAAGCCCCAGAAACGATTTAATAAATTTCCGGGCATCTGGAATATTCCTTTGTCCAATACATTGCCCCACCACCGTCACGATGGAAATGCTCAGTGCACTGCCTCCGATTTGAAGCAATTGTGATATAGGTCCGCTGATGGCATTCGCCGTCATCGCCAGCGTCCCCAACTGAACGATGAAAGTTTGCGTCAGGAGCTTGCCGCCGTTGAAAAACATCTGTTCTGCGGCAAACGGAATGCCGATAAACATAATTTTCTTCTGAATCGAGAAGTCCAATTTTAGCGTATTTTTCAGCTTCACGCGCAAGGTTTGGTTATATTTCAACAAGTAAACCAGCGAGCTTACCATACCTAATATTCTAGCAAGCAGCATGGAAATAATGAGGCCGATCACGCCCAGATCGAGAAGCGTAATGAGCAGCACGTTCAGGATCAAGAAAGTGATGTTCATAATTAAAGATAAGTTCAAGCTGGCCTTCGTCTCCGCGACGCCTCTCAGTACGCCGTTTACGGCCTGAAATATCGCGATGAACGGATAGGTAATACAGCTGCCGATCAGATACAATCTTGCATTCTGGAACACATCGGCTTCCGCCTTGCCAAACAACAAATTCAGCGTAGGCGTATGAAAGATGATAACCAGAACACTAATAAGCACAGATAATATGGCCACAGCGGAAAGCGCCTGCGTCGCTGCTTTGGATACCATTTGCTGATTTCCGCTGCCTTTATACTGCGCGACGATGACCGTACCTCCAGTAGCTACGGCAACAAACACATTAATCAGAAATATGTTCAATGAATCAACCATACTCACCGCACTGACGGCAGCCACTCCAGACGAACTGATCATCGCCGTATTCAGCAAGCTCATCAAAACGATAAATCCCTGGTCGACAAAAATAGGAATAATGATCGCGATAATTTGCTTATAATCCATAGATGTTCCGGTAAAAAATCGATTCAACAAGCCTACTGCGTTCTGTTGTATTCTCGGCCTTATACTATTCACCCGTGTCATCACTTCTTTAGTCGGACTCTGCATCAGATGCATTATCGTATTTTTTTACCACTTTATATCATTATAGCACTGTTCAACTCTGAGAGAATTGAACGATCATCAACAAAGAGATGATTTCCAGCCCTTACTAGAACTGTATTACAAGCAGTGCATTTTGCTCTCCGCTTCGTCCCATGGGACTGTATAGCCCTGTCCCTTAGCGCAAAATATCGATGACGAAGAATATTCCGGGTCTGCATCCTTATTGTAGCCAATCCGCTCAATGACCTCCTGCTCATTATGACATCGGTCATAGCCGGCGGACGTTAAGGTCAGAGCGCCTTTTCCCTGTGTGAAGGAGGCCAGCTGGCTATTGTAGTCCATAAATGTAGCTACGGGCACCTTTCCTGTTAAAACCGCCTTGTTCCCTTCTGTCCGGGGGGCGTCATAGCTTCCGTGAGCCTGCTGGACATCCGAGATGACGCGGCCGAGCTGTTCGGGCTCCACTTTGATTTTGAATTGGTAATAAGGCTCCAGCAGCAGGTTCTGCGCCTTCTCCAGCCCTTGCCTTAACGCGCGGCAGGTGGCCTCTCTGAAATCCCCTCCCGACGTATGTTTATTGTGGGCTCTCCCGGTCAACAGGGTCACCGTTACATCCGTTAGTGGCGAGCCTGTCAGCAGACCATGATGATCTCGCTCAAACAGATGATGGCGGACTAAATTCTGATTCCCGGCGGACAAATGATCGGCATGGCATGCACTCCGGAAAATAAGGCCGCTATTCCGCTCCCCCGGCTGCATTTGAATATGCACCTCAGCGTAATGCTTTAACGGTTCAAAATGGCCATATCCGATTACGACTGTCTCTATCGTTTCCTTATACAATATTTTCGGCTGATCAAACGATATATTTAAATTAAACCGTTCCTTGACGAGCTGCTCCAAAACCTCCAGCTGAATCCGCCCCATGACATGAATATGAATCTCCTGTAAACTTTCCTCCCAAACTACATTTAAGGAAGGATCCTCCGCATTTAATATTTTAAAATATCGCAACGCTTCCTTCACATTCACCGCAGGCTCAAAAATAACTTTCGATTTCAGGGTAGGTACCATCTCGTAGACCGCTTGTTCCTTGAGTGTTCCTAAACCGTCCCCGACCGCGGCCATGCTTAAACCGCATACGGCAACAAGCTGGCCCGCCTCCGCCCGCTCCACCGCTTTAAACTCGCGGCCATTGTAAACGCGGATTTGCGTTATTTTTTCGGAAAGGGGGTTTTCGGCATCCCCATAATTTATCGAATCCCGTACCTTTAGCGTACCGCCTAATATTTTGATATAAGTCATTCTCGTCCCGTGCTCGTCATGACGAATCCGATAGACTCGGCCGGAAAACGGCTTCTCGCTGGAATATCCGGTCACCGTAAGCAGGTCCAGCTGCTGCAGGAAGCTCTCAATCCCCGCCCCTTGCAGCGCCGAGCCGCAGGCATAAGGATAGATCAGATTGTCCCGGATCAGGCGGCGTATTTTGTCCAGCCATAAATATTGATCATAGCCGTGCTCCATATAATACTCGAGGAGCTCTTCGTCGCGCTCGGCAACAAATTCGATCAGTTCCCCGCTCATGGCGCCATCCTCTGTGAGAGCATCCGTCAAATCGCAAACATCCGCGGTGAAAGCGCTTTGAATATCCCGCACCACACGCTGCACGTCCGCTCCAATCCGGTCCATTTTATTTATAAAAAAGAAGCAGGGAATGCGATGCTTGCGCAGAAGCTCCCATACAATCTCCGTTTGCCCTTCGATTCCCTCGACGGCGCTAATAATAATTACCGCATAATCCATTGCCTGAATTCCCCGCTCCATCTCCGGGGAGAAATCAATGTGGCCCGGCGTATCGATCAAATAATAACTGGAACCGCGGTAACTGAACATCCCCTGGTCTGTAAACACTGTAATGCCCCGCTGCCGTTCGATTTGATGGCTGTCCAGAAACGCGTCCTGATGATCAACGCGCCCTCGCTGTTTGATGCTTTTCGTATAGTAAAGCAGCTGCTCCGAGAAGGTCGTTTTCCCGGCGTCGACATGGGCTAATATTCCAATTGTTTTGTTCATTTGTCATCATCTCCAGCGATCTCAAACGTCTAACCTGATTAATAGTTAATAGTTAATAGTTAATGGGTTCAATAGCTCAATAGCTCAATAGCTCAATAATAGCTCTAATATCGAATCTGTTCTGGAGTTCCGGAATCTAATCTGGAATCTGTGCCAGAATCCGCTCCAAAATATTGCTTCAAATTCAAAGGGTACGATGAATCAAATTCCTAGCCCTTCCCCAATTCTCATATTGCAACTCATATATGTCAACATCCCGTTTTCAGGTAATCTAGTTGATTGGCTTCGTGGGCGAACCAACCCTAGGCCAAAAAAAATCGCCCCGGTAAAGAACCGGGAGCGATCGCTCTTTCATATCGATTTATTTATTCATTTCCATAGCTTGGAGCAGGCTTGTCACCATTTTGGCCGCTTCACCTCGCGTTGCGCTCCTGCCGGGGGCAAATGTATCATCCGCCATTCCTTTAATTATCCCGGCTTGTTGAGCTTTTTTCACTGCCTTTGCGGCATAAGGAGAGATTGTAGCTTCATCCTTAAAACGCATCGGCTCTGACTGCTTCTCTAAATTATAGCCCAGCATATCGGTTAGACGCATAAGGATGACTGCCATCTGCTCCCGGGTAATACTGGCATTCGGCGCAAATGTGGCCGCGTCGATCCCGGCAACGATTCCCTGCTCGCTAGCCCAGGCCACATACGGGGCATACCAGTCGTCAGCATGGATATCGGTAAATCTGCTGCCTGCATATGCTGGCACCTCCGGACCTACCGCTCCGGCCGCTCCTGCTGCTCCTGCCGCGCCGGCGATCATTTTTACAAATTCGCCGCGCGTGATCACTTTATCCGGCGCAAATTGATTTTCGCCTATGCCGCTGACCAAATCCTTGCCGGCAAGATAATAAATATATGCCTTAGCCCAGTGTCTGTTCGCATCCGTGAAATCAAGTATTTTCTGCGTCGTCAAAGTATACTCGTCCGCATCGGAGCGTGTAAACGGGATAAGCACCTGACCGTTCTCGTCTGCCAAAAGCTCATATTTAAGCACCGGAGAGTCCGACGCGGAATTCAAGGCGTAAAAGTATAATCTTTGGCCTGCATGCTCTGCGCCTGCGCTTAATTCCAGCGTCATTTTGCCGGGCAGCTGGCCGCGGTGGTTCAAGGCAAGTCCAAGCACAATCTTAACCGGGTTCACCTGGACCGGAAGGGCAATTTCTCCTGCCGGCGCACGCTTAACGAGGCGGACGCCCAAATCAAGCCGAGGCGCGACAGCCGGATTCGTAATATCTTCCGCACGGATGGTCCATTGATAGCCGCTGCCCACAAATGCCACGGTATTTCCTTTTGTCTTGCCAAGCTGTGCAAACAGATCTGAAGCTACCGTAGTATCGGCGGAAATATCGATCACTTGGTCCGCGCCTTCTTTAGTTGCATCGCCGGGAACAGCAGCTCCCCCTTTACCGCTGCCGTCTGTATTGCCTCTACCCGTAATGCTTTCACCAGATTCAGTGGAGGGGGACGGGGATGGCGATGGGAACGGCGAGCTCTCTCCCGTCATAACCATCACTTTGGCCACAGCCTGCAAACCGCCAAACTTAGCGGTAATCTCTTCTTCCCCGGCGGCGTTCCCCAGCAGCTTCCCGCTAGCCGTTTGGGTTACCCGCCCGTGCTTGAAGCTGAATACTACATCTTTCAAATCAAGTGCATAGACTGCTCCGTAAGCATCAGTGGCCTTGATCGTCGAAACAATCTCTTCTCCAACCTTGATGCTGGACTTTACGGCCAGCTCCAGTTTGACGGGCTTTACCTCCGCAGGCTGCACGGTTTCCACGGTAATGGAGCCGCTCTTGCCGCCGGAAGTTCCTGTGATAGTTGCCGTACCTGAAGCCTTCGCCGTTACGACTCCCTTGCGGTCCACGACGGCGACCGATTCATCGCTTGATTTCCAGGTGATATCCACCAAATCATGCGAATTCAGCTGCGTCACATATTGGCTCGGATACTCTCGGAAATCTCCGTATAAATCCATTTGAACCTGGGAGCCGATAACGGCCTTCATCTTATTGGAGATGATGGCGTCATTTCGGATATATACTTTCGTCAGCAAAGGTTGATAGGAATATTTCATCTCTCCCTGCTCCACCGTAATTGTGCCGCTTCCGAGCAAATCACCATGCCCGTGTCCTACATAGGCCTTGTTGGCCGCATTTCCGCCAATGATATACTTTACGCCATCAACTTCCCAGGATTGCAGCGTGTGAAGATGACCGAATAGAACATTGATGTTCACTTGACGGTTTTTGCTTTTATAGCTGCTTAAAATGGACTCGAGCCTTGCAGCATCCGCCGGATTCATTTCATGCGCCGTTCCGAAATCGTCCCTGGTGATGACATGGTTGAACACCAGTACATTAGGCTGGGTGTTCTTCGCAAGCACCTCCTCCAGATAATGGAACTGAGTCGAATCCGATGCGCTGATGCTTTGGCCAAAGGCCGAATTCAGCATAACGATCAGCGTATTGCCATAATCAAAATGCATGGTGGGAGAACCAAACGTCTGATAGTAAATGTCCAGCGTATTCTGAAAAGCTTCGTGGTTGCCGGCCAGGACAAATAACGGCTTGGACCCAAACAGCGCTGCATAACGAACGGCTTCATTATATTCCTGCTGCGAGCCGTTATCGACAATATCGCCTAAATGGATGACCAGCGAAGTATTTTCGGCGGCAGCTCGCTTAAATATACGCTCCGTAAACGCATTCCCCTGCGTATCCGGGATGACCGAAATGCTGAAGTTTTGACTGTCCTTCGGCTGGGCAATGGAGGCCACGGTCAATTGATCCGTATAAGTCTGCATCGCATTCCCGGCCTGATCTTGAGCATCAATGCTCAAGGTATAAGCTCCGTCGGGCAAATGGTTCTCTGGCACGGCATACCCCCAGCCTGTCCTACCATCATAGTAGACTGGCAGAGGCATATCATTCAGCTTTACTACAATACTATCGGGCTTTACTTGTGACTTCTCGTCCCGGATTTTAAATGTGATCCTTGGCGTCGGAATTTTGACGGTAATCTTCGAAGTAGGTGTTACGTCGAATATCGTCGGAGCGTCCGTATCCGGCGACAAGTCCACATGATAGGTTTTATCAATCCATGGAACCGATTGATTGGAGGCCAAATCATAGGCTTCCACAAAGACGGTATAGTCGCCCTCTGCCAGATCCTCCAACTTGAAGCTAAGGCGGCCCGTAGCAGCATCGTAAGTATAAGCCTGCGAGACGTTATTCACTTTTACGGTAATTCTGCTTTCATCCACCCCCGAAAGGGCATCGGTGATCACCGTCGAGAAATCAAGGGTGCTGCTGTGCACTTTATTTGATGCCGGGGTCGTTTGTGTAAATTCCGGACCGCTAAAATCGGCAGCTTCATCCGTGTACAAAAATTTAAGATCGTCAAAGTAGATCGTTCCGGCGTATGGAGCTTTCGATTTATTCGTTTCGACGGAATACAAATAATTGAGTCTGATTGGCAGCTGCCAGCCCTGAGGGATGTTCACCTCGAGATACTTCCAGCCTATCCAATTGATGTCGTCACTGTCGCTCGTAAGATCAATCGTTTTGTTGGCTCCTGTACCATCTTGAAAAATCGCTCTCAGCCACGGCGCCTTTCCGTCTCCGTATACCCATACTCCAAATTTTCGAGGATATACGTCCGTCTTGTAAGTCATGTCCATGCGCGCCGCAAGCTCGTCGGGCCATTTGCTGCCCGTATACCAATGCGGAATCCAGTTTAACGTTCCGTTCAGCGCCTTTGTCCATGGAGAGAAGTCATAATCCATTTTGAAGCTGTAACGGCCTGAATGTTTGATTTCGGAAGAAAGACTCAGCATCGTGCTCGTATCTGCATAATGATTGATGCCGCCATAACCATAACCACCGAGATGGTAGCCCTCGATCGGATAAGTTTCGAAATCATCAATGACCTGCTCTTTAAGTCCGACCGAAATGACAGCCGTTACCGTTGTTCCCCCGATCGTCGCCGCAAGGCTTCCCGTTCCGTGATCCGCTGTAATCGTGACGAGGCCGCCCTCGCTTACATTGCCGATCCCTCCGGTAAGGCTCCATGCAGCCAACGCAGGGTCTACGACAACCTGACTCCCCTTCGAATCGACGGCGCTAAACTCAAATTGCCTCGTTTCGTTCGGCTGCATGATCACGCTCGTGTTGGCTGTAAAATCAATGGACGCGAAGGAGTCGACGACCGTTACGGCGGCTTTGCCCTTAACGCCGTCAATCGTTGCCGTGACTTCTCCTGTTATCGCTTCCTTAGGGGCAGTGAATCGGCCATTTTCACCAATGCTGCCAATCGTACTGTCCCATTGCGCCTTCACTGTATCACTCTGAATGGCATTGCCGAACTCATCCGTAACCCTGAAGGAGAAGTTATAGCTTGAGCCCGCAAATAGCGTAACATATCTATCGACAACAACATTGCCGACGACTCCGGTTTTGGCCGCCGAACTGACGAACAATAGCGCATTCGTCACGGCCCGGGAGCTGCCGTCGCTCGGATGGTTAACGGTTGCCAGCTGATGGCTGCCGGCTTTACGGACAATCATCTCCGTCGAGCCGCCGCCGTCCAGATTAAGGGCATTTACACTGCCGGCATCCCTCATATATTTGGCCAGCTCTGGGAGCGACATCCCGTCGCTATCGCTAAAATTAGCGTTTGGCTTGTCCACAGTAACAGCGATAAGGCTTCCATCTTCTTTTATACCTAATGCTGTGCGTGCATTAGGTCCGGTTGTAAAGGTGGTTTTATCCGGCATTTCACTCGCTTCCAGCGCCCGCCCGTCCCGGACAAGCCACGTGTTAAAGGCTACCGACACAGCGATATTATTATTTTGATTTATGCCTGCGTACAGATCGTAACGAAAGCTCACTTGTTCACCTATCACTAACGACTCGACGTCTGCCTTCCTCGCTCCGTACCCTGCCAGCACTACGCAGCCAGCGGGAATATCAAAACCGTCGTTCGTGTAAATCTGCTCAATATAGCCGTTATACTCCTGTCCTGGGTATACTCCGTTAAAATCGTCGACACGGATCAGTGCAAATGCGGAATTACCCTTGCTCCCCGCGTAGTAATGGGTCATCTTGTGATTTTTCGTAATCTCGCTTGTATTGATAACCAGTGCGTCGGACACGCCCTGGTTTCGGTTAAACAGGTTCACTTCATACACGCTTTCGCTAACCGATATTCTCCCTTCGGCATGAATCGAATCGATCCCGGGGACATTGTTGTGATCCACATAAAAGCTGGTGCGGTAAGAATTGTTCTTTTCATCCGGATTTTGGCTTGTTATCAGCTCGCCGTCCTTCACCATCAGACCGACCGGCAGCCCCGTGCTCATATCGAACATGTCGGCATTTATCCCCGCAACTACTTGATTGCCTTTTAATATTTCCCGTTTGGCCTGGTCCCCGACGGTTTCGATCGCATTGACGGTTTCCAGTGCTTTGCTGGAAATGACTTTCGTATAGCTATCCGTCAAATTGACGTCTAATCTATTTACTCTTACTCTATTACGGGAGCCATAGTAGTTTGTTATATCCTCCTCGGTATAGCTTACCCCGCCGCCAATTTTCTCATAGCTAAGAACATGGGTGTTCTGGGCCGCTGAAGGCTCGGAACCAGCCGCAAAAGCGCCTGTTGTCAAATTTGCCAGGACGGAAAGCATCAGCAGCATTAGCAGCAGCTTTTTGATTTGATTGTAGCTACGCATGGTTTTCACTCTCTCCCTCTCTCTTAAGTTACGAACCAACTATAGCAGCGTAAAATCAAATCTATATTCTATTTGAGTCAAATTTTGGGAAGGGGTTAGTTTACAATTCATATGACAGGAGGATGTAAATCATGACCACCCGTCCAACGGGTCGTTTGCTCTTGGGGTATAACCCCCTGTTGCCAAACTGCGCCTAAAGACGCTAGCCTGACCACAAAACTGTTCAGGCTCGGTATTATTGGTCACTTTCACTTACCAGTTAAGCTGGTTTATTTCTTTTTGCTCTTGTTGCTGCTGAACGGATCTTCATACTTTTTTACACTCAGCTTATCTATGGCTTGATCATGTGCTTCGATTCCCATATTTGCGCATGCTTCTCAAAGATCATTAACGAACTTTTCCCCTTCAGATATCCCATAAAGGATGACACAGATATCTTTGGTGGAGTCGCTACCAGCATGTGTACATGATCCGGCATCATGTGACCTTCTAAGATCTCTACTCCCTTGTACTTACATAAACGTTTGAAAATTTCGATTAAATCCTTCCTCACTTGATTATAGATCTCTTTCCGTCTACACTTTGGGGTGAATACAATGTGGTATTTGTATCGGTATTTGCAATCCACTTTGTGTGAGCTAAACTTTAGCTCTTGTTTGCCATCCAAGACCATTCCTTTCCCAGGGCGGCTTAGAGATCGAAAATGTGACTCAGAACGTGAACGAAATTTTATAACGAAGTTTAGGATCGCTATTTGTGTAAAAATAACCCTTCTCAAAATGTAACGTAGCTGGGCAACGTTATTTCAGTCTTTACTGCTCCAAACAGAGGATACACGGCAAATAGAGTGTCTGAGATTCGTTAGATTTAAAAACTTCGCAAATAGGTGCAAATAGCGTGGATGAGATTCGTTGCTATGAACGTTTTTGTCAAACCCTCTATTTTTTCTGCCTGAGCACGTGGCGCGAGAGCAAAAATGCGGGCGACGGTCGGCACGCTGCTATCCGTGGGTTGGGTACCACATGTTATGCCTTCGTCAAGGAGAGCTTTTGCAAGCTAGAAACGCACGTTCAGTTCTTGGCAAACCTAGTGCAAACGAATCACGTATATTCTCTCCCGAACCTTCGTTTGCTCCCGGGCCTCGTGCTCCGGCGTGAGCTTGTCAAGTGCCTTTC
>NZ_KB907253.1 GCF_000381905.1 Paenibacillus fonticola DSM 21315
ACAATAGTTAGCGGTACGCTCTTCAGACGAATGTAGAATGTGTGTGAACCCACGGATATCAGTATGCCAACTGGCGAATTGCTTTGCCTTCGAGCTGAGAAAATGAACCCCCTTTCCGTTCCCCCTTCTGGGGAAAACGCAGGGAGCACGGCCCCCTGCACCCCGTTACTCGCCGTAGGGCAGGGGTCCGGCATATTACAGCCGAACCCGAATCAAGTATGAAAAGAAAGGGCCACCTGTCAAAAAAGGCGCTTGACAGGCTCTATTTAAGTGCATCAAAAACGAAGGTGCGACACAGACGCTTGACAGGTTTCGTTCATATCAGCGTCCCCTGTGTCCGTTAACCGTGAGGTTCACCACATATCCTATAACTAGCTGCCCCATTTAGTTGTCCAGCCCAACATTTTGCGACAAAAATATATAGTGTTAGACAAAATCACATAGAAAAGCGTTGACATAAAAAAGGGATAATACTATGATAAAAATCATAGTAATTATATATACTTACTTTGTTTAATGCATAGCGCGTCCACTGGACCACCAGAGACAAAGACTATCCTGCTTGGGGATTGTCTTTTTTTGTTGCCTGAAATGGCGTATTTGAGGTTTGGCCGTTAGTTTTTCACTCATTTTACTGTATTGGAGGTTTACTATGCTGCAGACAAATCCACTTCCAGCCTACATCGGATATGTGCTGATGGCAGGACTCGGCTTGGTTATGCTGTTCATCGCCTTATCCGTGCGGCGTTCTCTCGTTCGCAACACACATGATTTTATTATCGCAGACCGCAAAATTGGTCTGGGGTTCGGAGTCGGGTCAGTCATTGCCGTCTGGACCTGGGCTATGGCGGTCATGATGTCCTCGGGGCAAGCGTACACCTGGGGGCTGTCGGGCTTGTTCTGGTTTACCGTGCCAAATGGAATCGCGGTGATGGCGATGGTACCATTCGCCGTCAAGCTGCGGAAGGTCATTCCCAACGGCTATACGATTACGGATTTCATCCGTTCGCGGTTTCAGAACCGGCCGGCTCTGGTCATTGCCGTCATCGGCATGATTTTCGGTATTTTTCTCGAAATTATCATTAATTTGAAGGGTGCTGTACTGCTCGTTCAGACGATTTTTGGCATCAAGGAAATCATCATTCTTGGGGTAATCATATTCATCGTCACCGTGTACTCCTACTTTGGCGGAATTTGGACGTCGGCGATTACCGCGACGATCAACACCTTGTTTATTACGGTTCCGGCTGCGGTAGTTACACTGTACGTGCTGCATCAGGTCGGCGGGGCGGGCTTCATCTTCGAATCGATCGCGCAGCAGGATCCGAAGCTGTTATCTATCTTCCGTCCCGAGGCCGCGGCAGGCTTCGGCGTTACGTTGGCGCTTGGCTTGCTGGCCTCTACGGTAGCCGATCAGACGTTTTGGCAGAAGGTATGGGCGATTAAGCCCCATCACGTCAAGCGGACTTTTATTTGGGGCGGGGCCTGGTTCTATCCGATTCCGATTGCCCTCGGGCTGCTTGGTTTGGTAGCGCTAGGACTCGGACTGAAACTGGATGAGATCGGCGGCGACGCTGCGGCGGTCGGGCCTTATCTGATCTCTCATTTAGGCCTGCCGCTGATCATTGTCATCCTGTATGTGCTGCTCGTCCTGAACGCGTGCTATTCGACAATCGACGGGGCGTTCTCGGCACTGTCATCGCTTGTGGCCGTTGATATCGTCAAGCCGCTGTGGCCGAGCCTTCCGGAGAAACGGTTATTTGCGGTCACCAAGCTCAGCATCATCGCCTGTGCCTTGGTAGCTGGACTGATTGTCATGTCAGGCGTCAACTTTGTCAGTCTCGTCCTGACGACGTACGCGATTAAGACATCGCTGCTGATTCCCCTGATTTTGGCTATATTTTGGCGAAAATTAACGAGCCGAGGGTTTCTTTGGGGCATCGTGCTCAGCATCGTCATCGGCTTGCCAGTGCGCATCATTTATGACGAGCTGATCGGAACGCTGGTTATTTTCGGAATTAGTGCAGTAGTTCCAGTGGTATTAAGCCTGCTGTCCAGGGAAGCGCCGTTTGATTATTCCGATTTGAAACATGCGAGGCAGCTGATAGACGATGCTGCCGACCATACTGCAGATCATGCGGTGTCCGCTGGCGTTGGTTCAACGGTTGTTCCAAATCAGCCCATTCAAGGGAAGGTGTGATTCGCATGGCATACGTTATTGCGGCTTCGTTTATTTCTATTGTGGTGAGCCTGATTTATCTAGGATATGTCGGAGCTTCGTTTCGGCAGGTAAAGAACGACAGGAAAAGGGATCAGCTTGATGCAGTACCGGCATCCGAAGCTTCCTACGAGGCTTCTGAATGGGAGAGCGAATCGCCTTTTAGCTGGAAGGCGCTCATCAGCATTTTTTTATCCAGTGTCATCCTTTTTTTGATGGGCAAGTCGGCGGTGTTCTGGAGTTACGTTCCTTTTATCGCGATTGGTTCGGCGGTGGCGGTGATATTCGCATTTACCATCGATCTGCGCAGGAAGGCTTAGGTTGAAATTTCGGGACGTTAAATACAAGACAGATAGAGGAGCGGCGGAGTAAATAAGACGCAGCCTAGAATTAATAGAAGCAGAGAGGAAGTTGTTTTAAACATGAATATCACATCATCCAAAAAGCATGCGCACCTGCTAGGATTCATTCAACACGGCGTGAACAGCCACGCGATCGGCATGTGGCGGCATGCCAAAGATAAAGTGAATTGGGACTGGAGCCAACCGGCCTATTGGCAGCATATGGCCCGGACAATGGAGCGCGGCTTGTTCGACGCCATGTTCATTGCCGATGAGCTAGCGCCCTATAACACTTACCAGGGCAGTTCGGATGCCATCGTTAAATATGCCGTGCAATGCCCTACGCATGAACCGTCCACGATTGTCCCGATTATTACGGGTGCAACCGAGAGGTTGGGGGTCGGGGTTACGTTATCGACGGCATTTGAGCATCCGTATTCGATGGCGCGGCGGCTGTCCAGTCTGGATCATCTGTCCGGAGGACGGATCGCCTGGAACATCGTCAGCTCCTACTCCAAGAGTGAGTGGGATGCTTACGGCCAGGAGATGACGATGCGCACGGACCGTTACGACCGTATGGAGGAATACGTGGATTTATGCTGCCAATTGTGGGATTCCTGGGAACCGGATGCCATCGTTGCGGACCGCTCCAGCGGTATATTTGCCGATCCGGCAAAGGTGAAAGTGATCGACTTTGAAGGGAAGTATTTTAAAAGCAAGGGCCGGCACTTCTGTGCGCCTTCTCCGCAGGGGCGTCCGGTGTTCTGGCAGGCCGGCTCGTCTGACCGGGGCCGGGACTTTGCGGCTCAGTATGCCGAGGCTATTTTCGCGGTACACCCGAATGTGGAGCGGATGAGGCAGTACAGCGAGGACATAAACGCCAGGCTTACGAAATTTGGCCGCCCGGAAAATTCCGTGGTGCGCATCTATGGCCTGCAAACTGTTGTAGGAATGAGCCGCAGCGAAGCGGAGGAGAAATATGAGCGCATGAAGGCCTGCATTCATCCTGAGGCGGCCTTGGCCTGGATATCGGGGCACTTCGGGTTGGATTTTTCACAGTATAATCCAGACGAATACGTTCAGAACATCGAGGTTCCCGGCATTCAAGGCCTCTTCGAATCTGTCATTTACGCCAAGGGCGGCGCCCCGGTGACGATACGCGAAGCCGCGCTTCATTATGCCCAGGGCATGGGCATGCCTGTTGCGGTAGGAACTCCAGAGGACATTGCCGATCAAATGGAGCATTACATGGATGAAGGCGGCGCAGACGGCTTTATGTTGATCGCGACGAATACGCCAGGCTGCTTCGAAGAGTTCGTTGATCTTGTCGTACCGGAACTGCAGCGGCGCGGACGTTATCGCACATCCTATCCGGGCACGACTTTGAGGGAGAATCTTTTGAACGATTAATCAGGTAGTTAGAATTTAGAAACTGCTGCCGATATTAAGAAGACACCGTAACCGGTGTTTTCTTTGGTTGAGAGAACATTTTAGTTTAATTATTAGTACACTACAGAGTGTACATTCTGTACATAATTTTGCAAAATGGAGGCAAGGAGGGATGAATATGCAAACTGTTCTGAATGCAACCGATGTTAGAGCAAATTTTGGTGAATTTATAGATACTATCGTGCGTGAGAAGCCTCAGGCGATTAAACGGAACAGAGATGTAATTATGGCATTCTCCAAACAACAAACGAAGGAACTGCTGTCCATTTATGAATTGACCTTCGAGTACGAGCAAGACGAAGATGGCAGGCATACTGGTTCAATCGAGCAAATTGAGGATATAGTCGCCGATGGCGAGACACTCGAAGAGCTTAGAAGCGAATTGGCGCGACAGTTAATTGAATATGCTTTGGACTATGAGAATAATTATTCGCAATATTATAATACGCCGGACCGGCGTAAGCATGCGCCGTATGTATTGCGTGTACTGCTGGAAGACGATATTGAATCGGTTAAACAAATGTTCCATGCCTAAACTATACAACTTTATTTTCTTATAATAAAAATTTTTAATTCTTGACACCATTCTTCCCTCGATGATATTATACGAAATAATCCAAGTTAGTTGATGTGAATTAACAGAATTAAAAATTGACTTTACCGGACCGCCGGAGGGTCTCTCTTATCGAACAGAGGCATGTATTATGCCTTTCGATCAGGGGGACCTTTGTGTTTTCTTAGGGATGTTTGGCAGGAACAGGAAAAGGAATTGCAGCAGGAACAAGAAGAGAAAGAGAAGGGGGAGAACTGGTTATGGAAAAGAGAACATCCAAACGGGCAGCACAGGGGGTTATCGCGGCGGCTTCGGCCTTGCTTCTGGCGGTAGCATTGTCCGCTTGCAGCACAAATGGCAGCGGCAGCCAGGCGGCGGGGCAGTCGGCTTCGGGGGGAGCGGCCCCGGAGGGAGCGGCAGCCACGGCATCGTCAGATACATTAGAGCAGGGAGCATCATCCGAGACGAGGGATATTACGATCCACATCGGATACCAGAAATATGGGACGATCAATATTTTGAAAGCGGACGGAGCGCTGGATCGCCGTCTCGCGGAAGAACGCAACATTAAGATCGAGTGGACGGAGTTCCCGGGAGGACCGCAGCTGCTCGAGGCACTGAATGTGGGGAGCGTTGATGTTGGGCACGCGGGGGAGGCGCCGCCGATCTTCGCCCAGGCTGCTGGCGCTAAGCTGGTCTATCTGGCGCATGAGCCGGCCAGTCCCCGTAGCGAGGGAATCATTGTGCCGAAGGATTCGCCGCTTCAATCCGTTGCCGAGTTGAAAGGGAAGACGGTTGTGCTCAATAAGGGCTCCAATGTTCATTATTTGCTAGTGAAGCAGCTGGAGGAGAACGGAGTAGCTTATAAAGATGTCGATGTAAAATATTTGCCTCCCGCCGACGCGCGCGCCGCATTCGAGAAGGGAAGCGTGGATGCTTGGGTGATCTGGGATCCATTTCTCGCCGCTGCGGAGACCGCTACAGGGGGAAGGGTGATTGCCAACGGGGAGGGGGCCGTCTCCAATCATGAATTCTACTTGGCAACCCGTGAATTTGCCGAGAAGTACCCGGATCTCGTGGAAATTTTGCTGGAGGAGGCCGATAAGATCGACGTCTGGGCCAAGGCCAATCCACGGGAGCTTGCGGAGAAGCTGTCACCCCAGCTGGGCATTGACGTTGAATCGCTTGAGCTGGCCGCAGGCCGCAGAGCCTACGGCGTTCAGCGGATCGACGAGGAACTGGTGCAGGCCCAGCAGTCGATTGCCGATACCTTCTATGAGCTGGGGCTGATCCCAGACCAACTGGACATTCATGATGGGATTTTAAAATAAACATTTGTATAGATACGGATCGGATGAGGAGGAGAAGAGTGATGAAAGTATTTTGGTTCATACCGACCCATGGGGATGGGCGTTATTTGGGCACCAGCCAAGGCGCGCGTGCGGTGGATCTTCATTATATGCAGCAGATTGCCGTTGCGGCCGACCGGCTCGGCTATGAGGGCGTATTGATTCCGACGGGCAGCTCCTGTGAGGATCCGTGGGTCGTCGCTTCCTCGCTGGTCCCCGTGACGCAGCGCTTGAAGTTTCTCGTCGCGCTCCGCCCGGGGTTGACCTCGCCGACACTTGCAGCGCGAATGGCCGCGACGCTGGACCGCATATCAAGCGGCAGATTGCTGCTGAATGTCGTGGCCGGGGGCGATCCCGTGGAGCTGGCCGGAGACGGCTTGTTCCTGGATCACTCCGCCCGCTATGAACTGACGAGTGAATTTCTCGATATTTGGCGGCGAGAGTTATCCGGGGAGACCGTCGATTATGAAGGCAAGCATTTGCGGGTCGAGGGCGGCCATGTTTTGTATCCCGGCATTCAGCAGCCTTATCCGCCGCTCTGGTTCGGCGGTTCATCGGAGGCGGCACAGCAGGTGGCCGCGGATCACGTCGACGTCTACCTGACCTGGGGCGAGCCGCCGGCTGAAGTCGCGAAGAAGATCGCCGAGATGCGCAGGCTGGCCGAAGAGAGGGGACGCACGATCCGGTTCGGGATCCGCCTTCATGTCATCGTTCGCGAGACGGAGGACGAGGCGTGGGCTGCGGCACATGATCTCATCAAGCATCTGGATGAGGAGACGATCGCGGCGGCGCAGAAAATTTTTGCCCGCTTCGATTCGGTCGGGCAGCAGCGGATGTCCACGCTGCATGGCGGCAGCAAGGAGCAGCTGGAAATTAGCCCGAATCTATGGGCAGGGATCGGGCTCGTCCGCGGCGGCGCAGGAACGGCTCTGGTCGGCAGCCCGGAAATCGTCGCCGAGCGGATGCAGGAATACGCAGATTTGGGGATCGAGACGTTCATTTTCTCGGGCTATCCTCATTTGGAGGAGGCTTACCGCGTGGCGGAGCTGCTGTTCCCGCTGCTGCCACTGCAGCTGCAGCAAAGAAGCGAGGCGGCGGGGCCGTCTTCGATCAGCCCGTTCGGCGAGATTATAGCAAACAATGTGCGGCCAACGCCGAAGGCATCGGCGCATTAAGAGGAGTCGATAGGAATGGGCAAGAAGAAGTGGCATTTGCAGGCTTTGCCTTGGTATATCCCTCTGTTCATTCTAGTCGTCTGGCAGGTGCTCGGCAGCACGGGGCTTATGCCTGAACGTACGCTGCCGTCGCCGATTGAGGTCTTCCAGGCCGGCTGGAAACTGACGACAAACGGGGAATTGGCGGCGGCGATCGGCATCAGCACGTGGAGAGCACTGATCGGCTTTATCGTCGGCGGGCTGTTGGGTTTCGTGCTAGGGTTGTTGAATGGAGTCATTCCGCTATCGGAAAAACTGACCGATTCCACGATCCAGATGATCCGCAACGTTCCGCATTTGGCGATGATCCCGCTTGTGATCGCCTGGTTCGGCATCGGAGAAGAGGGCAGAATCTTTCTCGTCGCGCTGGGCGTGTTCTTTCCGATCTACATCAATACTCTGCACGGCATCCGCTCGGTCGATCCAGGTTTGATCGAAATGGGCCAGGTGTATGGGCTGCGCCATTGGCAGCTGTACCGGCGGGTTATATTGCCAGGCGCACTGCCGTCGATTCTGGTGGGCTTCCGCTTCGCTCTCGGCATTATGTGGCTGACGCTTATCGTCGCTGAGACGATCGCAGCCAATTCCGGCATCGGATATATGGCGATGAATGCGCGGGAGTTTTTCCAGATGGACGTCGTGGTGCTCAGCATTTTGCTGTATGCGCTGCTCGGCAAATTATCGGATTTGATGGCGAAAGGCTTTGAGAGGAGGTGGCTGAAATGGCATCCGCACTTCGCCAAAGAAGGCTCACAATTCAAGAGCGGCTAAAAAGGGGGGCACAGCAGGATCCGTACCTGGATGCACTTCCGGAAGAGCCCTCCCTACAGGCCGATGCGGACGAGAGCCGGGAGAGTAATGCGCAGGATAGCGCAAGGGATAGTACAACAGATAGTACAGCAGATAGCACGAAGCAAAGCCTGCGGAATAGCCTACAGCATGGCCGGCCGGCGAGCGGTATATCGATCGAACTCGACGCGGTGTCCAAGCGGTTTGGCAGCAAACAGGTGCTGCGCAGCATTCAATTGTCGGTACAGCCCGGCAGCTTCGTCGCCATCGTAGGCCGGAGCGGCTGCGGAAAAAGCACGCTGCTTCGCCTTCTGTCCGGGCTTGATCAGGCGAGCAGCGGCTCATTAAGGCTGCAGGGGCAGGAGGTGCAGGGCATTCACCCTGCGACGCGGCTCATGTTCCAGGATTCGCGCCTGCTGCCTTGGAATACCGTGCTCGACAACGTGAAGCTGGGACTGGCCAGCACAGGCACGGGTTCGGACGATCCGCGGCGGCGCGCCTATGCAGCCCTTGAGCTGGTCGGGCTGGCGGACCGGGCGGGGGAGTGGCCGTCCGTCCTGTCCGGGGGCCAGCGGCAGCGGGTCGCTCTCGCCCGGGCCTTGGTCGTGAACCCGCGCCTGCTGCTGTTCGATGAGCCGCTCGGTGCGCTGGACGCGTTGACGCGCATCGAAATGCAGCGCCTCATCGAGCGTTTATGGCAGCGGCGGGGTTTTACGGCCGTCATGGTTACGCATGACGTAAGCGAGGCGGTAGCCTTGGCGGATCGGGTCATTCTGATCGAGGAAGGGCAGATTGCCTTGGATTTGCAAATTACGCTGGCCCGGCCGCGCGTTCGGGATGCGGGCTTCGCCCATTTTGAACAGATCATCTTTGACCGGGTACTTGCCCGGGATGAGCGGGAACAGCACGGCCTTCATGTTCCTTTATATGATATTTGATACATCCGCCCGGCTCGTCCGGTTCTAAACATCATCCGGCATGCATAGAAATGAAACATGCTCCATACGGAATCATTCATCAATCAAGCGATCCTAATCAGGATCGCTTGATTGATTTCTAGCGGCGTCATCCCCAAAATGGCTCGTTGGGACGGGATTTAGAAAACGGCGGGGCGACGGGGCTTCACCGATCGGAGTTCAAATTTGCACTTGCAGGAGTGGGGGGACATGAGGACATGAAAGGGAAATGGATCAACTCGCCGTACACGTTTGCACTAGGGATGTTTGCGATGATGGTGCCAAGTCAGGCCTTCAGTTCGTTTTACAGTTATTTTTATGTGGAGAAGCTGGGGCTGGGCATTGGACTGGCTACATTGGCGCGGACGATTTTTCTCATCTGGGATGCCGTAAACAATCCGTTATTCGGGTACTGGTCCGATCGGACGAATACCCGTTACGGACGGCGCAGGCCATGGGTGTTCGGGGCAATCCCTCTTTTTATGCTGTGCTTTGTGCTCGTGTTCTCTCCTCCCGATGGATTAGCGGAGCAGGGATTGTTTACCTGGTTTCTTATTACCCTCGTTCTCTTCGAGGCCGTCGCTACCGTACTATGGGTCAACTACGGGGCGCTGTTCCCGGAGCTGTTCCGCGGCGATCGTCTTCGCGCCAAAGCCTCTGCGATTCAGCAGGGTTATCAGGTGGTGGCGCTGCTGATCGGTAGTGCACTAACGCCTGTTATTTTTACGGCAGTAGGCTTTTCCAATATGGCTATCGTGTACGCCTGCGTATTTGCTGTATTTATGAGCCTTTGTATGATGAGCGTACAGGAAAGCAAGGAGCCAGGGCAAGGCGAGCCGCTCAGGTTAATGGCTGCGTTTCGGGAGACGCTGCGGAATACAAAGTTTTGGGTATTCAATTTCGCCAACTCCTTTGCACAAACGGTCAATGGACTGGTTGCCTCAATCATCCCTTTTTACGCCAAATACGTTCTGCATATTTCAGAGGCTTTCGTGTCCATCCTGCTTGCCTCCGTGTTCGTTTCGGTTATTCCTTTGGTGTTCTTATGGTACTGGATCATTCGGAGCATGGACGGCGTTAAGGCTTGGCGGCTATCGCTTATCGCATACGCGTTATCCGTCATTCCGCTCTGGTTCGGTTATAATTTGGTTAGCGGCATTATCGCGGGGATCGTTTTTGGCTTCGGGCTGGCCGGCTTCCTGGTAACTCCGGCGTTGGTCGGAGGACGAATCATTGACGAGGATGCGGAGAAAACAGGCTTAAGGAGAGAGGGCATCTATACGGCGGTGAGCGGATTTATTACGCGTTCGAGCGGCCTGATTTCGGCGCTGGCCTTTTTTGTGATCGGCCTGATCTTCGGGTATGAGAGCGGGGACCGTCCGGGCCCTTCGCCGGAGCTGGCGTTTCAATATTTAATTAGCGTTGTGCCGTTCTGTTTATTGCTTATCTCCGTCATCATATCTTTTGGGGTGAAATTTGATTCTTCAGGAAAACAAAACGGAAGGGAGCTGCGGCAGCCATGAGCAGAAAATTGATCATCAACTGCGATGACTTCGGACAAAGCACGGCTCTGAATCAGGCCATCATGCATTTGCTGGAGGAAGGCAAAGTGTCTTCGGCGACCATTATGGCCGTAGCTCCCGGTTTTGAAGAAGCTGCAGCTTGGAGCGTCCGCCGGCAACGGGCGAATATCGGGCTTCACCTCACGCTGACTAGTGAGTTCGAGAGGCTGCGCTGGGCGAGCTTGACCGGGGATACCTCGCTCCATGATGAGAGAGGTTATCAGCATAAGACCGTAAGGGAGTTTGAGCAGAAGGCGCGAACTGGCGCAGTACTGAAAGAGCTCGATGCCCAGTATGAACGGGTCAGAAAAGCAGGGCTCGTCATCAGCCACATCGATAACCATATGGGCAGTCTGTACGGCATGGAGACAGGGCGCAGCCTGCTGCCGCAAATGTTCTGGAAGGCTTCCTGCTGGAAATTGCCGGCGAGGTTTTTTCGCTACATTTATGCGGAGGACCCGCTGCTCAGCTCATTGTCCGGCATCGAGCGTCCGGTGGCGCGCGCCTCTGCGCTGGCGGATGCGCTGGGAGTGCCGATCCCGGATTACCTGTTGTCGCATCCCTTCGGCCTGCAAGCCGGAGAGACGTATGACAGCTTCAAGCAGTCGATCTTAGACAAGCTCTACAGCCTCCCGACTGGCGTAAGCGAGACGTATTTTCACCCGGGAAAGGAAAACTCTTGGATGAGCCGGCATATTCCTAACTATGAGAAGCGGGTATGGGAGTTTCACTTGTTGTTTGATGACGATTTTGCTTATGCGATGCAGGATGCCCGCGTGGAGTTGGTGAATTACCGTTATGTTCAGGAGCACCTGCGGCGTCCGCGAATACGGTCGGGACTCAGGCTGGTGAGGGAGCTTGTGAAGAAGTAATGCCGTTGTAACGACAGGCTGAAGTTACAATTTGATCCATTTCCAAAAGCTTACCCCGGCATGAATGATGCGTTAGGAGTAAGCTTTTTACCCGTTCAAGAGCAAGTATTATATATTATCCGGTACGTTTTGAATCATGTCGGAGTACACCTGTGTTGCTGCAGAGCTCTTAAAGCTGCCCTTTTCACTTCCATTCTCATAATAGAAAGTTGAAATCACGTTATCTTGTTTAGAAAACTTTGCGTAAAAATCAGGAAAAGGTTTTAAAGCGGGATCATTATATTCTGTAACGGAGCCTACCCAATATATAGCCTCACCACCCCGGGGATGTGTTACAAATTGCCCCGCTAGAACAGCTTTGCCATCCATTATTTCTACCACAGAAGTTGTATAGCCATCGTGAAAAATATATGTTGTTGCCTTGCCCCCTGGAAAAGTATACTGATGATCCTTGTAAGTTTTAAAGCCTAATGTCTTGAAGTTAGAAGTGACAGGCAGTGAAATCGCTGCTTTACGGGCGGCTTGCAGGTCCTCTTGTTCCAACAACTTGGCGTCAAACTTATAATCCTTGGATGTAATAAATACAATATTTCGGATAGATTCATATTGCACGTTATAACCTAATGATTCGGTGAAAAAACGAACAGGAACAAGGACACGACCCGCTTTGTTCTTTACTGGCGTCTCCATTTCAATCGCTTGCTCGTTCTTGTAAGCCATTTTACTGTTTACCGAGAGTTTTAAATATTCCCCATTCTTATTTTGAATAGTCGTAATTTTCGAAGCAGCATTCCAGCTGTACGATAAACCTAAGGATGCTAGTGCCCGGATTGGAAGATAGAGCCGATTATTATCTTCGATAGGTGATACATCCAGGGCAATAAACTCTCCGTTTACATTCACTTCGACTGGACTGATTGGCCACTCGGGTCCCGCAGCGGCAAAAACTCCCCTTTGCCCTATCAGCAAACTAAGGCAGAATATAACGGCCAAGAAGATAGATGCGCCTCTCCTCATAATTCTCCTCCTTGTTTAAATATATAATATAAACACCGTAGACCAATAAAAGGTTCGACAGACGAATTGAATCCTCGCTATAATAGATAAAATCAATTGGGCTTACGATCTTCCGTGGTATAGCGGGAGATTTTCTGTATAGGAGGGGGTCAGCAAGAATGTTCCGGAAATGGTTTATTCGCAACAGCAGTGTACAGAATAAGTTTCTGCTTTCGACCCTGTGTCTGATTATTATTCCGCTGGGGCTGTTTGGGATTATCTCGTTTCAAGTCTCTAAACAATCGATTGAGTCGCAGGTTAGCCAATTGAATTTAAGAATATTAGGGCAGATTTCCGAAAAAGCGGACATGCTGCTGGACGACGTCATCTCGCTATCCAACACTTTTTATTTAAATCGAGAGGTCAATTATGGCTTTACGACGCAAATTTCTCCGGACAGCTACGAAGAGCTGCAAATTCGGAACGAATTTGACCGGCTGCTGACCAGCTCGATCTACTCCTTCGCCAATTTGAAAACCGACATTACCTTGCTGGGGCTAAATGGCCTGACGCTATCTACGAATCCGCTCGATTCTAAATTAAATATACAAATTATGAAGCAGCAGGATTGGTACCGTGCAACAACGGAAGCCAAAGGACAAATTTTGTGGATTACGGAGCCGATCCCGGGTCTTGCGACAACGGCCTATGACGATCACTCGGTCTATGCCGTCCGGTCGAGCAACCGTTTTGAAAGCTGGGCTCCTATCGGATTGGTCATTATCCGTATTGATGAATCAACTTTGAAAAATTTGTACGCAGGTTCTCTGGACGACAATCAGGAGATTATCATCGTGAATGACGGCCAAATTATTTCATCAAATAATCCGAGTTTTGCCTACGAGGATCTCAAGTCGCGCGCTTATTATGAAAAAATCGATCAATACGAATCCGGCTTCTTCGTCGATCACGAAATGGGGACCGATCAGCTGATTGCGTTCCAGACCATCGGCAAAACCGGATGGAAGCTCATTTCCTATACACCGACCCGCACAGTGCTTGCTAACATTAACAAAATTCAGACGGTGGTCATCGTCGTTTTTGCGATCGTTGTTCTGCTTTCGTTTGGAGCATCTTATTTCATGGCCCGCCGCCTGGCGATTCCGATCAAGCGTTTGTATAAAGATTTCGGCCGCGTCGAGGAGGGGGATTTGACGGTCAGGTCGCCCGTGTACAGCGAAGATGAAATCGGCCTGCTGACTCTGAAGTTCAACCAGATGGTAGAGAAGCTTAAAGCTTCGATCGATGATGTAAAGCGGGAGCAGCAAAACAAGCGGCGCGCGGAAATTCAGACGCTGCAATCCCAGATCAATCCGCACTTTCTATACAATACGCTGGCCTCGATCCGGTTTATGCTGTACAAGCACAAGCAGGAGACGGTCGATTCCGTCATCGTGGCTCTTGTCCGGCTGCTGAAGCAGTCCATTTCCAAGGAGGACGAATGGATTCCCGTCGAAGAGGAACTGGACATTCTGAAGAACTATGTCTATATCCAACAAATACGCCAAGGTGATATGCTGGAGGTACGATATGAGGTAGAGGATAACATTTTGGCTTATCGGACGATTAAATTAATTTTGCAGCCGATTGTGGAAAATGCGATATTTCATGGACTGGAGCCGAAAAAAGGCAAAGGGACGATCGTGATCAAAGGCTACCTTCACCACGACAATTTGCAGCCCAGCAATTTGCAAGGCAGGGATATCGTCTTTGAAGTGATCGATGACGGCATCGGAATGGATCGAAGCGCCCTGCAGCCTTTTCCAGAGGTGCAGTCCTCCGATCATACGCGGGGCCTGTCCCATGGCGGGGGATTGTTGAACGTACATGAGCGCATTCAGCTCCACTTTGGACAGCAATACGGGGTGATCCTGGAATCGGCGGTGAACGCCGGGACGAAGGTTACGCTTCGCATTCCGGCATTTTACAAACGGGAGGACATACAGCAGTGATGAATATTCTCATTGTCGATGATGAACGGATTATTCGCGAATGGTTTCGGATGACTGTGGACAAGCTTGGCGGGGACTGCCGGATCATTGGCGAGGCGGCCGGCGGCGAGGAAGCCCTGGAATTTTGCCGCCAACACCCGGTAGATCTCGTCGTTACCGATGTAAAAATGCCCGGGATGAACGGGCTGGAGCTGATCAAACAGCTGAAAGAAGAGCAGCCGGCCGTGCGCACCGTAATTTTCAGCTCTTATGGTGAATTTCATTTTGCGGCTGAGGCGCTGAAACTGGGGGCCAACGAATATATTCTCAAAGCCGAGATTACCTTGTCGGGGCTTGAGGATATTTTGCAGAAAATTAAGAGGGATATTGAACTGGAACGCAGCAAAGCGGTGGAGCTCAATTATTTACGCCATGTGTTAAATCAGAATGAGCAGGTGCTGCGGACGGCCTATTTGCGGGAACTGCTTCAGGGCAGCGGCCAAGCCGCTCAACAATTTGCGTCCAAAATGTCTTATTTCGGCATCAGGCTGCAGGAGAAGAACCTTGCCCTGATGGCTTTTGGCATCATTCCTGGGCCGGAGAAGAGCCAGCTAATTAATGATCCCGATCTGCTTCAGCAGGCGATTGTAAATATTATCAACGAAACTTTGCTGACCGAGACGGACGGAGGATGCTCTTTCCTGTACATGAATGAAGTCTATATGCTGCTCGTGAACGCCTCTGCATCAGGCATGAAGTCGCAGCGGGAGCTGCTCCAGCTTACGGCGAGCCGGGTGGCGGAAAATGCAAGGCGCTTCCTCGGCGTCGAGTCGGCGATCGGGATTAGTATGACCTACAGCAGTCTCTCGTATCTTCCTGAGCAGGCGCGCGAGGCGCTGGAAGCGCTCGATCGGAAAAGGTTCTATGGCGACAGAAGCGTCGCTTATTTCCAGGACTCGGACACCGTGCCCCTCAATCCCGATCATTGGACGCAGTCATTTAAACCGCACGTTGATTCCTTTCATCGATTGCTAGAGGAAGGGAAGCCGCAAGAGGCACTGCAGCAATTCGACCATGTGCTGACGAAGGCCGGAGAGGAAAAGTCGCTCTCCCCTAAACAAATGAAAGCGGTCGTATTGGAGCTGATCTACTCGGCGATCAATTGGGCGCGCAGTCTGCAGGTGCCGCTGGACAAGCTCGAAGCGCTGTCAACGGAAGTCACGGAGCAGATCGTACTGCAGGAGAACTATTCTCAGCTTGCGGTTTGGGCAGCCGGAGCGATTCGCGAGCTGATGGACTGGCTGGAGGCCACCCGTCCGCGCTATGCCGAGCCGGTAGAAAAGGCGTGCGAGTACATTCGTTTGAATTTTGCCGGGGAAATTACGCTCAAGGAAGTCTCCATGCATGTCCACCTCAGCCGGACATATTTTAGCGAATTGTTCAAAAAAGAAACCGGATTGAACTTCAATGAATACGTGATGCAGGTTCGCATGGTACAGGCGAAGAGCATCCTCAAGCGCCAGCAAATGCGGATTGCGGATGTCGCGGCACAGGTGGGGTACGCCAATCCAAGCTATTTTATCAAATTGTTTAAAAAATACGCCGGAGTCTCTCCTTATGAATACATGGAGTCTTACAGCAGCTTCCGTACTCGATAAACACCTCGCCTGCCGGGGTGTTTTTTTGTACCTATTCGAATCATTAGTACTATCCCAAGGATCTGCTCCCGAATGATCTGCACTTATCCGAATAAATTGCTATGCGGCAGTAATATTTTGCTATGCCTTTTAGGGCAGAGGGACTTTAAGCATAAAGAAGGCGTTTTTTGTTGAAAAAAAGCGGAATTCCTTGGCACTGCGCCGCAAGTCCTTTTTCTATAATAGATTTAGCAGCATAAGAAGACATAATTAGGGAGGTCTACACATGAAGAAGAAATGGCTGGCCACTGTGCTGGGCGTAACCGTTCTGGCCGCTTCCGTGCTCAGCGCCTGCGGCGGAAGCAGCGGAACGGAGCAGTTGAACAAGAAGAAGGCGGAAGGCAGTGGGGAGACGACAACGCTTACTTTCTGGAGAGCAGGTACCGATGCGCAGGAGAATGCATATTGGAAACGGGTGATCAGCGAGTTTGAAGCGAGCCATCCCGGAGTCAAGATTGAGCTGAGCGAAGCGCCGTTCGGCAATGATATGGAGACGAAGCTGAACGCGGCTTATGCCAGCGGCACGTCCCCTGACGTGCTGTCCTATACTTTGGCTTCGGTAGCGCAGCGGGCCAGCTTGGGCCAATATGAGCCGCTCGATGGGTATTTGTCCACTTGGGACGGCAGAAGCGATATGATGGAAAATATTTTGGATACCGGAACGTATAACGGCAGTCTGTACGGGGTGGGCTTCATCCCGGATCCGCGCGTCCTGCTGTGGCGCAAAGATCTGTTCACAGAGGCGGGGCTCGATCCAGAGAAGCCGCCAGCGAGCTGGGAGGAGCTGGCGGACTATGCCCGCAAGCTGACGAAGAAGGATGGCAACACCACGACGCTGGCTGGGTTCGCAATCCCGACGGCATCGGCCTGGACGCTATGGCAATCCTTTGTTCTGCAAAACGGCGGACAGATTATCGACGAGCAGACGAACACACCGTTGTTTGATTCGCCGGAAGCGATTGAAGCTACAGAGTTTTTGGCGGAGCTTGTATTAGATGGCATCACCATTCCTAATAATTCCGACAAATCGAATGAGAACCTGTTCCCGAACGGCAAGGCGGCAATTGCTTATGACAGTCCGGCTGCCTACACCAATCTACAAAAAGAGAATCCTGAACTGGTCGGACAAATCGGCGTTTCCGGGCCGATCGAGAGGAAAGAGAAGGCAACTTTCGCGGGCATGCGCTTGCTGTTCATGAGCTCGCAGAGCAAAAATAAGGAGCTCGCAGCGGAGTTTATCCAGCACATCATGTCCAAGGAAGAGACGTGGAAGCGATATACGGAACTGGGAACTCCGGTTGTCCTGAAATCGCTGGAGCAGGATTATATCAATGACAAGCCAGAGATTAACCAAGCGATCTTTGATGCAGTTTCGTACGGTAAAGGTGCTGCCAAGGTGACCTATGCCGGCAAGCTGAGCGAAATTATTAGCCAAAACCTGGAGGGAGCCTTCTATGGGAAGATTTCGGCTGAGGCAGCGATGAAGCAGGGAGTAGAGCAGTTGAATCGGGAGCTCCCTAACTTGATCGGAAAATAGAGAGATTTATGGAACGAAACGCCTGTTTGCTTCATTGATGCACAGGCGTTTCGTATAGGATGAAGAAAACCAGACTTCAGCGAGGTGGTTAAACCTATGAAACCAATGCTATCCCGTTCTGTGGAGACGAATGGGAAGACTAGATCCAAGCAGCGGCTGAGCATCGACTACGTAGGCTATGCGATGATCGCCCCCGGCTATTTAATTTATTTTCTATTTATATTCATTCCCTTGGTAGTCGGCGTATATTACAGCTTTACGAACTATAACTTCTATAGTACGCCGGAGTTTATTGGTTTGCAGAATTATGCCCGGCTCCTGCAGGATGCGCTGTTCGGCAAGGCGATGTACAACACGTTTATTTATGCATTATTTACGATCTTGCCCCAATTGTTCCTGGGCTTGATTCTGGCCGTTCTGTTGAATGGCAAGCTCTTTGGCCGCGTATTCTCCCGGGCCAGCATTTATATTCCGAACGTGACTTCAATGGTGGCCGTTTCGATGATCTGGCTGTGGATTTATGACCCGGCCCTCGGCATTTTGAATCGGATGATCAAGGTGTTTGGCATTGATCCGATTCAGTGGCTTTATAACCCGAACACGGCGATGATGGCCGTCGTCATTATGAGCATCTGGAAATCGCTTGGTTATACGATGATCGTTTACCTGGCGGGCCTGCAGTCGATTCCGTCCAGCCTGTACGAGGCGGCGCATATGGATGGGGCTTCGAAGATCAGGCAGTTTTTCTCGATCACGATTCCGATGCTGAAGCCAACTACATTTTTTATTCTGGTCATGTCCTGCATTAACTCATTTATGGTATTTGAGCAGGTCAATATTATGACGGCCGGGGGACCGCTAAATTCGACGACGACCGTCGTGCATCAAATCTACCTCCGCGGCTTTCAGGATTTCCAAATGGGATATGCTTCGGCAATGGCTATTGTCCTCTTTCTCATCACGCTGGTCATTACCTTGATTAATTTCAAGTACGGCAATCAGGGGGATGATTTGGATGTGGATTAATCGATGGGGGTGGGCAAATTGAGAAGCAAACATGTTGGCCTTGTAGTGATGTCGATCGTTTTGTTGGCGGTATCGCTGGTGATGCTGCTGCCTTTCTTGATCATGGTGCTGACCTCGTTCAAAACGATGGGGGAGATCCAGTCACCGACCTTTTCTTTGTTTCCGAAGGTATGGCATTTTGACAATTATGCCGAAGCGCTGTCGCGGGGCGATTGGCTGAAGTATTTTTATAATTCCTTTGTTGTCACGATCATTACGGTTGTGATCAGTCTGGTGCTGAATTCGATGGCGGGATACTCCTTCGCGCGGCTGAGATTCCCCGGAAGAGATATTTTGTTCTTCTCCGTTCTGATCGGGATCATGGTGCCGGCCCAGACGACAATGATTCCTACTTTTTTGATGATGAAGCAATTCCCGCTGGCTGGCGGCAATAATCTGCTTGGCCAGGACGGGATCGGATTCATTAACAGCTACACAGGGCTGATCCTGCCGTTTATCGCAGGCTCATTCGGTATTTTTCTCTGCCGGCAGTTTTTCCTCAATTTCCCCAGAGCTTTGGACGAAGCTTCGCAAATTGACGGGGCGTCCAAGTTCCGGGTGTTTCTTCAAATATATTTGCCGCTGAGCAAGCCTATTCTGGCGACGCTGGCTATATTTAAGACGACTTCGGCCTGGAATGATTATATGTGGCCTTTGATTATGACGAATACCGAAGGAATGAGAACGGTTCAGCTCGGGCTGACGATCTTTCGTGGAGAGACGAACGTGGAATGGAACCTGCTGATGGCGGCGACCACTCTTGTCGTCCTGCCGCTTGTAGTGCTATTTTTGGCTGCGCAGAAATATTTTGTACAGGGTATCGTGACAACAGGATTAAAAGCTTAATTAGGAGGTGTTGGCATGAAGACCATTATGGTTTTAATGGATACGCTGAATCGGCGCAGTCTTCCGGCATATGGCGGCGAAGCAAGTACGCCGCATATTGACCGGGCCGCAGAGAAATCCGTCGTATTTGGACAGCACTGGTCCGGATCGCTTCCCTGCATGCCGGCGAGAAGGGATCTGCTGACGGGACGGGCATCTTTTTTGGAGAAAGGCTGGGGCGGCGTAGAGCCATTTGACCGGACTTTGCCGGAACTGCTGCGCGAGGCTGGCATATTCAGTCACATTATTACCGATCACTATCATTATTTTTCCCGCGGTGGAGAGAATTACTGTCAGGCGTTTAGCAGCTGGGATTTTCACCGGGGGCAGGAAGGAGACACGTGGCATTCCGTCATCGGCGAACCGTCAAAGCCAGAGAAGTATTACGGCCGAATAGAGGATCAGTACGAACATAACCGCAGCCGCTTTAAGCGAGAAGAAGACTACCCGGGGCCGCGCACATTGTCGGCGGCGTGCGATTGGCTGGAACGCAACAAGGATGAGGACAACTTTTTCCTGTGGGTCGAAGCCTTTGATCCCCATGAGCCGTTCGATAGCCCGCAGCATTATTTGGATCAATACAAGGACACTTATAGCGGCCCGAGATTTGACTGGCCTTATTATGGGGATGCCGATGTCCCGGAGGATGCCCTCCGCCATTTAAATGCGAGATATGCTGCCAACCTGACGATGATTGATCATTGGTTCGGCAAACTGCTGGACACGATGGACCGTCTCAATTTATGGGAGGATACTTTATTTATCCTCACGACCGACCATGGCTTTCTGCTCGGTGAGCATGAGCTGCTTGGGAAAAATCAAATGCATGTCTACAATGAACTCGCCCATATTCCGCTGATGATCCGTCCGCCGGGCGGCCAGGGAGAGAGCGTGCGAATTAATGCTTTATCGCAAACGATTGATTTGATGCCAACGATTCTTGATTATATGGGCGTCCAGGTTCCTGAAGAGGTGAAGGGCTATTCCCTGCGGGGGCTGCTGGAAGGGCGAGAGGATCAGGTGCGCGAAGCGGCGATCTATGGATATCACGGCATGGCGGTTAACGTAACCGATGGGCGTTATACTTACATGCGTTCTCCAAAGTCGGCGGATAATCATCCCTGCAATATTTATACGGCGATGCCGACGACATTCCGTTCGTTTCTTGGCGGAGGCATCGAGAAAGAGATCGAATGCGGTCGTTATTTAGAACGTACGGACTTTCCGTTATACAAAATTCCGCTGACCACAGAAGGGAAGCCTTATACGGGCAATCGGCGGGTGATGGAATCGCAGCTATTCAGCCTGGAAGAGGATTATGCCCAGCAGCATCCGCTGCAGGATGAAACGGTGGAAGAGCGTATGATCGAATTGCTCCGGGGGGAGATGGAGCGGGCCGATGCACCGAAGGAGCAGTATCGCCGGCTGGGACTGGAGACGACAGAGGACGAGTAACATTTCGCTTGGAGATCGGCGGTTCCGCCGGTTTCCAGGTCTATTTTTATTTTCATTTCATCCGTAACATTTCACGCAACATTTTGGCAGGAACCCGTGAGGAGGATATTATGAATCATTCTTGTGCAGCGACAGCCTATGGCGACATCGGCGTAATGTGGAAAACGGTATCGGAGGACTGCAATCTCGCTTGCGACTATTGCTACTATAGTACTTGTGCCGGTAAACCAGGCCCTAAAATAAATAGAATAGATTCTTCTATTCTGGAGAAATTCATTCAGGAGTATATGAGCATCAGCAAAAGGAGGGCTTCTTTTACTTGGCAGGGCGGCGAGCCGTTGCTGGCGGGCCTGTCCTTTTTTGAAGAGGTGGTGGAGCTGCAGGTCAAACATGCGCCCCCGCGCACCTCGATCAGCAATTCTCTGCAAACGAACGGGACGATGCTCAACGAGAAGTGGGCAGCCTTCTTTAAGACGTATCAGTTCCTAATTGGCGTCAGCCTGGACGGTCCGCAGCCGATTCATGACGCTAGAAGAGTGGATTCCCGGGGAGCAGGCAGCTTCGATCGCGTGATGAAGGGGATTGGATATTTACGGGAGCATGATGTCGATTTCAATATTCTTACGGTTGTGCATAAAGGAAATGTCGGCAAGGCGCAGGAGCTGATGCGCTTTTACGAGGAGCAGGGCTTTGCGTATATCCAGTTCATTCCCTGCATGTCTTTCCGCTCCCAGCAGATCGGCATGCCAGGTGTTTATGAAATCACGCCTGAAGAGTACGGCAACTTTCTGTGTGAGGCATTTGATTATTGGTATAACGAAGGGAAGCCGCGTACATCCATCCGCTTCTTCGATAATATGCTGAGCTCCTATCTGTACCGGGACCCGGAGCTATGCATTCTCAGTGCCGGATGCAGCACGATGCTTGTACTCGAGCAGAACGGGGACGTATATCCTTGCGATTTCTATATTCACGAGGATTGGAAGCTGGGGAATGCGGCCACGCATAGCATTGGTGAGCTGCTGTCACACCCTTTGCGCGATAAGTTTCTCGGCATGAAGCCTACACTTCCCGAGATGTGCCGAACCTGCGAATATCAGCGGCTGTGTCATGGGGGCTGCCCTCGTAACCGAAAATGGACAGAGGATTTAAGCTCTTCCGAGGTGGATTATTTCTGTGCGAGCTACAAGCAGATTTACGGGTACGCGGAAGAACGGATGAAGAATCTTGGAGCTGAATTAAGACAGCAGCTGTTTGAACGGAACCTGAAGCTCTACTTCAAAGGAAAACTGCCGGGACGAAATGATCTCTGCGCCTGCGGCAGCACTAGAAAATATAAGCATTGCTGCGGGGAAAATGCGGTATAGCCGGACCTAAGGCCGTGTAGATGTCAAAACAACACAATCCCTGCACAGGCGGACAAGCCGATCACCATGAGCGGGTGGATTTTGTATCTTACGATCGACAAGAAGGCCGCGCCGCCGATCAGCAGGGTTGCCAGCGTCGTCCAATTGAACAGGCTGCTCGTCAGACTGGGGAAGCCGAGATGAATCGCGGCATAGATGATGAGTCCGATAATGACCGGACGGAGGCCGTAGAGGGAATGCTGGACCCAAGGCTTGGTATGGATTTTGTAGAAAAATCTGGCCACCAGCACGATAATGATCAACGAGGGCAAAATGATCCCTACAATGGCGGCAATAGCCCCCGGCATACCAGCGGTATCGAGGCCAATCAGCATCGCGGCATTTACGGCAATGGAGCCGGGGGACATGCCCGCCAGAGCGACAATATGCTGAAAACGTTCCGGAGTAACCCACCCGTACTGACTCACTTCATAATGGATCATGGAGATGACGGCATAGCCGCCTCCAAAAGACACAAAACCAATTTTCATGAAAATAAGAAACAACTTCCACAGCAGCACGTAATTCACCTCTTAACAATAGTCATTTTCATCATCGGGTCTGTTCGAAGCGAACGAACGATTAAATATAGTACTCTATGAATTCTGCTGAGGAGCCCCCTCTTGTAAGGGAATCCTTCTCCGTCGCAAGCGGCAGTCCCAACGCCTTCTTAACGCCCATGATGATGTTGCCCGCTGCCAGACCGATCAAGATGAGGAAAATCGGGTTTAAGCCGGTGAACAGCAGCAGTAGAAGTGAGGCGATGGTCACTAGTTTGGTAGAAAGGTCGAACAATGAAGTTCTGCCCATTCTGTACGCAGCGACGGCAATCAAGCCGATGACGGCGCCGTTGATGCCTTTGAAGGCGGATATCATTTTCGGCTCATTTTGCAGCAGGGCATACCCCGCGCTTAAACCGATCAAAATTAGAAAGGTAGGAAGTGTGATGCCCAGCACTGCCGCCACCGCTCCAGGAATTTTCCCTAGCCGGTAGCCGATGAAGGCCGAGGAATTGACGCCAACCCCTCCGGGAGCCGATCCGGCGATAGAGAAAATATCGCTGATTTCCCGTGCACCCATCCACTGCCGCTTCTCCACTACTTCATGTTCAATCGTCGAAATCATCGCATAGCCCCCGCCAAAAGTAGAAGGCCCGATTTTAAAAAAAGTCCAAAATAAATCCCGCAGTATGATCAACTTGCCTATAAATTCGGTTCGCATGCTTCATTCTCTCCCCAATTTGCTTGATGTCACAGCATACTTGTGATGAATCCGTTGTATCCTAATTCAATTATAACAACTTTTTATCAAAATGGAATTAAGTTTTTGAATCATTTAAGATTTATTCATAAAATTATCGGAATGAGTGTATTACAATAGTTATAACTGAGAAATTCGACATTATTCTCTTAGTAATCCTATAGGGTATAGAACTCTTTTTATCGATTTGAATAAAAGTCTGCAGCTAGATAATTCATAGGTAAGTAGATATAATGAGAGTAATAGATATCCGATAAGAATAATGCGAATAAATGAGGCGACTCTTTATGAATAAATTAAGCCAAGCAGCATTAAATGCAAAAAGAGCGGTATTTGAGCGAATCGCCGGGCAGGATCATGTCTCCAAAGCCGAGCTGTTGGACGAATTCAGCTTGACCAGCAGCAGCCTGACAAGACTGCTGGATGAATTGACGAATGAGGGCTGGCTCGCAGAGGCAGGTTTCGGAGAATCCACGGGCGGCAGAAAACCGATTCTTTATCAGGTTAACCCTAGGCATAAAGTGATTTTCGGATTGGAAATATCCCGGCTCTATTCCTCTCTGGGCTTATTCGACTTGAAAATGAGAGCCCTTTCCTTATACCGCTGGACGATGGATGAAACGATGACACCGGAGCAGCTGGTTCGTCTTGTCAGCGGGAAGATCGATGCCATGCTGCAGGAGAACGGCTTGGATAAAGATAAGGTGGCCGGGATTGGAGTAGGAGCCGTAGGGCCGCTGGACAGGCATCGCGGGATTATTTTGGAGCCCCGGTATTTTTCGGCGGCCGGCTGGGCGCATGTTCCGATTTGCGAATGGCTGGAGAAGGAGACGGGCATTCCGGCTACCTTGGAAAATGGCGCGAATACGGCGCTGATCGGCGAGCATTGGGCATTGCGCGGCGAGAACGTCCAGCATATGCTGTACATTCATGCCGGGTCGGGACTACGGTCCGCCATGATGTCAGGCGGCTCCCTGGTCCATGGGGCGATGGATATGGAGGGCTCTATTGGACAAATGATTATCCAGACGGATGGGCCGCGGCTGCACAATGAGGGCAATTACGGAGCGCTGGAAGCATTTACTTCGGTGCAGGCTTTAGAGAAACAGGTCAGAGAGCAGCGCAAAATGGGCAGGAACCAGCTGGCCGGGGCCGAAAACTTCCAGCCGGACGGCATTCATTTCGATATGCTCGTCGAGGCGCTCAACGAGGGTGATCCCTTTATCCGCGAGTTATTCACGCAATCTGCTGTTTATATGGGGATCGGCTTGGCTAATCTGATCAACATCCTCCACCCAGAGACGGTCATACTGGGGGGAGCACTTATCAACGCCCACGGTCTTTATTACGATACCGCGATTTCCGTCGCTCAGAAAAATATTTATTATTTTCCGCAATACCAGCCTGTCTTCTCGAAAGGCGTCCTCCAGGAAAATGCCGTTTCCACAGGTGCGGCGGTGATGATGTTCAAGCAGTTGCAGCTGTGAGGGTTCTCAAGCATCAGCTGCTGTGATGATATGTACTAATCGATTCCTGGAACACGGAAGCTCAAGCAGTACATCAAACCGTCGCATATTTCTTTTACCTGAACGTCCTGCATCGTTGGGGGGATCAGATCTACAGGTGCCTGGATGGCACTGTGGTGTTTGAACTGGCTTCCAACGAAGGGGATTTTCTCATAGGTTCCTTTGACTAACTTCTCGGTTTCGTCGACAAGGATGAGCTTCGTTCCGGGCTTTGCGACCCGGATCATTTCTTCGATGGCCTTTCTCTTATCATTAAAAAAGTTAATTCCCCCAACGTGATATACTACGTCGAACGCAGCATTCTCAAAGGGCAGATCTTCAGCGGAGGCGTGATAGAGGGAGGCGTTTAGCTCCCATTTCTTTAAATGTCTCTGGCAGGCCCGCAGCATCCCCATCGATATATCGAGCCCATGCAGTTCAATGTTAGCGGGCAAAAACCGGAAATTATCCCCTGTGCCGCAGGAGACCTCCAGTACCCGATCACCTTCCCGAATCTCCAACTCATCTAAAAACTGGCGCCGATAGTTGGCTTCCCCGCCGAATTTCAGCCAGAAATAGAGTTTGTTGGAAAGGTTGTAGAAAGGGGCGATTTTATCATACATTTGCTGATATTTCTTATTGTCACCGTCAATGTCGATGCTCTCGATAAAGCTCTGAATTCCGTTGCCGGATGCGATAGATACGGCTTCCGGTTTGATTATCGGCTTGGCAGGCATAATGTAGATCCCTCCATAATTACAATGAACGCCTAATTTGCAATAAGGCAATATTGTACACTGGACATGCTTGCTTAAAATAGAAGTGACTAAATAAAAGTGTCTATATAGTGTTTAATCAGGTTGTTAATACCAAGTTTAATCAGATTGTTACAGTATTTTAGCACATTATGGAATGTAAATAATCCGTATCTTATCACATTATGGAAAATAATTAATCCATCCGCAGCGGGAATTGCATTTCAGATCCCCATTTACCTGAGCCAAGCAGAACTCCAAAGAGATAAAGTTACGAAATCCTTCAAGATTAAGCGTTTTTCTGCCGTCCTGGTTGCGGGGAAGCGCTTTTTTGGCTATTCTCATATTGAGACAGGTACTAAGGAGGATGGGACGATGAATTATCGGCAATTGGGAGATACGGAATTACGAGTCAGCGAGCTGAGTTTCGGGACATGGGCCATCGGCGGAAGTTGGGGGCATTCCAATGACCAGGAGGCGCTGCGCGGTCTGGCGACGGCGATGGAGCAAGGCGTTAATTTTTTTGATACAGCGGATGTGTACGGTTCAGGGCACGCGGAAGAACTGCTGGCCAAAGCGACTAAAGGCAAAGAGGATGAGATCCACATCGCCACCAAGTTTTGCCGGGCAGGGGATATCCATGATCTCAATACGTATTCCGAGGAATCGGTTCGAGCTTACTGCGAAGGCAGCCTGAAGCGGCTGGAGCGCGAGCGCATCGACCTGTACCAGATCCACTGTCCGCCGCTTGCGGTGCTGAAGGACGGCAAGGTATTCGAGGTGCTGGATAAGCTGAAAGCGGAAGGCAAAATCCGCCACTATGGCGTGAGCGTAGAGACGGTGGAGGAAGGATTGTTCTACCTGAGCGTGCCTGGTGTTAAAGCGCTGCAGGTGATCTTCAATATATTCCGCCAGAAGCCGGCGGAGGAGTTGTTCGTGGAGGCTAGGGCGGCAGGTGTCGGAATACTGGCGAGATTGCCGCTAGCGAGCGGACTTTTGACGGGTAAATTTACAAAGGATACGAAGTTCGAAGACGACGACCACCGGAATTTCAACGCCAACGGTGAGCAATTCAATGTGGGCGAGACGTTTGCGGGCTTGCCATTTGCTAAAGGCGTCGAACTGGCTTCCCAACTGTCCTGGATTGCCGAAGGACGCGGGGATATGGCCCGGGCTTCGATGCGCTGGATTCTCGATCATCCAGAGGTGACCTGTGTCATTCCAGGCTTCAAAAATGTCCGTCAAGTGGAGGACAATTTGGGTACGCTGCAGGTTCCGGCGTTCGGTCCCGAGGAGTTGGAGCGCCTTCAAGCATTTTATCGCAGCGAGGTAGCACAGCATATCCGCGGAGCATACTAATACCAGCAGTATAAGCCTTTTAAGCCTTTCTAGATACTTAAGACACTCAAGACACTCTAGATGCTTAAGTCCTTTAAGCATTCAAGAAGCTTGAGCCGTTTAACTGCTTAAAAGGCTGCTTTATTTGGTGCAGCTTACACATAAAGAGCGATACTTTCGGTTCCAAGGAGCTTGTTTTAGTTCCGGGGAGCCTGAGAGTATCGTTTTTTTTGTAGCGGAAATGGAACCTTCATGACTGCATTTGAGTAGCTGTGGAGGTTTTTTTCTTGGCATAGAACCATTTATAGTGCCGTTCTCCGCAACTAGGCGAGTGCCTGAAACCCTTGATACGACTGGGGTGTGACGGAAAAAGAGAGTCTGTGCGGAATAGCGTAGTGCCGAATAAAGGCAAAAGTGAGTCGATAGCGGGGATAGTTAGTTGTCAATATCAGGGTGATCTAATAACATGGGCAATGCAACCAAGAATTGATTAAAAACCAAACAATGAGGGAGGGAGCCACTACAATGTCAGAAAAACGCGGATTTCTTAAAGAATTCAACAAAAATAGAACGTTGTTTCTGATGATTGCTCCTACACTGCTGTACTTTATCATCTTTAGTTACATTCCGATGATCGGGGTGTATTATGCGTTCACGAATTTTAACTTTGATGGCGGGCTGTTCGGCAGTGAGTTCGTCGGCTTCAAAAACTTTGAGTTCCTATATAAGTCGGGAATTTTATGGAACCTCACCAAAAACACCGTGCTGTACAATTTGGCCTTTCTTATAATCGGCAACATTTTGCAGATTGTCAGCGCGATTTTTCTGGCCCAGTTAGCGAGCAAATTTTTCAAAAAGACGGCGCAGTCGCTAATGTTCCTGCCTTATTTCCTGTCCTGGGTTCTCGTAGGGGCGTTCGTGTTCAACATGTTCTCCGATCTGGGGGTTGTGAACACAATGCTGAAGCAGTTCGGCCTGCAGCCATACGACTTTTATCTGAATCCGGCACCGTGGAAGTACATCATCGTCTTCTTTAATGTATGGAAAGGAATCGGATATGGGACGATCATTTATTTGGCGGCCATTATGGGAATCAGCGATGAGCTGTATGAAGCGGCCAAAATCGACGGGGCCAATGTATTTCAGCAAATCCGCAGCATTACGCTGCCGCTGCTGAAGCCTACTTTTATCCTGCTGATTTTGTTCAGTCTCGGCGGTATTTTGAAAGGACAATTCGATCTGTTCTATCAAATTATCGGCAACAACGGTCTGCTGTACGATGCGACGGATATTATCGATACTTATGTGTTCCGTTCGCTCACGGTCAACTTTGATATCGGTATGGGAACGGCGGCCGGGCTGTACCAGTCCTTCTTCGGATTCGTGCTGATTATGACGGTGAACTACATTATTAAGAAAACCCGTGAGGAGTACGCATTGTTCTAAAGGAAGGATGCTTCTAGGAGGGATTCACTCAAGGAGGGAGTAACCTATGAACGTTCAAGCTGAAAAATGGCCGGTCGCCCGCAAGGCTAACAAGGGCTCCAAAATTAAAGAAGATAAAGCTACCATTGTATTCAATGTGATCGGATATACGCTGTTGACCGTCATTTCATTAGTTTGTCTCATACCTTTTTGGCTCATTGTAGCCGGATCGTTTACAGATGAGATGGAGATTATTTCAGAAGGCTTCAAGCTGTTTCCTCACACGATTTCATTTGAAGCTTACAAGTCGGTGTTTACGACTCCAGAGCAAATTTATCGCGCCTATGGAGTAACTATCGGGGTGACGGCAGCCGGTTCTTTACTTGGCCTGCTGCTGACCTCGATGGCGGGTTACGTCCTCTCACGCAAAGACTTTATGTACCGGAACAACTTGTCATTCTTCATCTATTTTACGACGCTGTTTAGCGGCGGCCTTATTCCCTGGTACATCATGATGACTAAATATTTGGGGCTCAAGGACAGTTATTGGGCATTGATCCTTCCGCCGCTAGTCAGCGCTTGGAATATTATCCTGATGAGAAACTTTATGAAATCGATTCCAGACTCAGTAATCGAGTCGGCGAAGATCGACGGCGCTGGAGACTTTCTTATTTACCGGAGAATCATCCTTCCGCTCTCCACGCCTGGCCTGGCCACTATTGGGTTGTTTCTGGCCCTCGGGTATTGGAATGACTGGTTTAACGCCAACGTGTTTATTACGTCGGATAATAAGTATCCGCTGCAATTTTTACTCTATAAAATACTGTCCAGCGCAGCTGTGCTGCGCACGCAAACGGGTGCGTATTTGGCTGCCAACGTCGTTCCGCCGGCTGAAACGCTCAAAATGGCTGTTGCGGTTGTGGCCACAGGGCCAATCATTTTGCTATATCCGTTCGTTCAGAAGTATTTCGTAAAAGGCCTGACGATCGGAGCTGTAAAAGGTTAGAACCGGGACCCCGGCTAACATAGCATGACCAGCATTACCAGTATTACTAGCATTACTAGCATTACTAGCATTACTAGTATGACCAGCATCACCAGCATTACGTAGTCGAGTTAACAAAAAGGAGGAGTCTACATGTTTAAAACAAAGAAACGCTTATCGCTGCTGTTAGTGCTCTCTTTAATGATTTCTTTACTGGCGGCATGCGGCGGGGGCACAGCGTCCAATTCGCCAGGCAGCCAAGGTGCAGAAAAATCTGCGAACGGGGAAGGGGGAGCTGCCGAACCGAAGCTGGAAAAGGTAAAGCTGTCCTGGTATCTCGTCGGTGATGCCCATAAGGACCAAAGCAAAATCGTCGCCGAATGGAACAAAATGCTGGAAAGAGATCTGAATACAACCGTTGATTTGAAGTTTACAACCTGGAACGATTGGAAGACAAAATACAATCTGCTGCTTACTTCAGGCGAGAAGATTGACATGATATTTGCATCAAGCTGGGCCGACTTCTATAAGCTGTCCAAGCAAGGGGCTTTCCTTGACCTGAAGGATCTTTTGCCCGAATACGCACCCACCACATGGGGGAACGTTCCGGAAGAGGATTGGGACTCGGTAACCGTCGGCGGGGGCATCTATGCGGTTCCAAATACTAACCCGGAATATACGCCGCTTGGCTACGTATACCGTGAGGATTGGCGCAAGGAATTCGGCCTCCCTGAATTTACCGATCTTGATTCCATCGAGGCTTATCTGGATGCGGTGAAGACGCAGAAGAAGGTTATCCCGATTAACGGTGCGGCCTATGAGAATGTAAACAGCTTATATAAGTTCTGGAATGATTTTCAACTGATTGGCGGCGACGTCATTGGCGCAACGTCCTATGATAATCCGCGTGACATTCAGATTCTGCCCTACACCGAGGAGTTTGAAGCCTGGGTGAAGCGAATGAAAACCTGGGAGCAAAAAGGCTACTGGAACAAAAACGCCCTTTCCTCCAACCAGGAAGCCGGCGACTTCATTAAAACCGGCCAAGGCGCGATTTACTGGCGCAACCCGTCCAGTGCGGGCGGATTTATCAATGAAGTGAAGGCGAAAAATCTCAATATGGAAATCGGCTTCTTTCCATTCACCCGCTTCCATAACTATGTAATTCCGACGCTGCCAAGCTCCAACGCGATGGCGATTCCAAAGAGCTCAGCGAACCCGGAGCGTTCGCTGATGGTGCTGGATAAGCTGCGCAATGATCCGGAATATTTCAACCTGATGACATACGGTATCGAGGGCACGCATTGGGCAAAAGGCGAGGATGACAAAACGATTCTTATTCCGGCCCCGGGCGTAAATCTGGATGAAACACCGCGCTATAGCATTACCAGTTGGGGATGGCGCTACGAACCGAATATGAAAAACGAGAAAGGCGGCTGGGACGGGTTAGATGCTCTGAAGGAGGAGTTTAGTCCGATCAGCAAGCCGGATATTTTTGGACCGATCTATTTGGACTATGCCCCGGTCAAAGCGGAACTTGCCGCCGTTAACCAAGTATTTGAGCAGTACGGCAAACCGCTCATGCTCGGCTTGACTTCGGATGTGGACGCTTCACTGCAGACATATCGCGATAAGCTGAAAACAGCGGGCGTCGATAAGCTGCTGGAGTATATTCAGGAAGAAGCGAACAAGTATTTTGATGAAAAAGGCATCCAGTAGATAAAAAGGTGTCCAGTACTGAAATGATTCAAAATTATACAGAGGAGTGTGCTGCAAGGGCGCATTCCTCTGTCCAATTCGTAGACCGGGATTAAGCGGCGATTTTTTCGTCGCTTCTTTCTTAACCCCGTGGAAGAAGAGAGAGGAGAACGCTTGCTATGAATCGCAATAAACAACAATCTCCCGACACCGTCGAAGTATGGTGGAGCTCGGAAGTGGATTCTGGAGGACCCGGGTGGTTCGCAGGTCCGCAGGACATTCCCTACAAATTGAGCCGGCAACCGGATTTGCAGCTGACAGCGCCGCAGGTGCAGGAAGTAGCCAGCATAGTTGTAACGCCAAATCATGTCTGTCAGCAAATGCTCGGCATGGGCACATCGCTGGAAGAAACAACGGTCGGCAATCTTGCAAAAATGTCCCCCTCGGCCCGTGAAAGTATTTTGCGGCTGCTGGTCGACAAGCAATCAGGGATTGGCCTCAATCTCATTCGAATTACACTGGGAACTTCCGATTTCACCGGGCAGGCCTTCTATACGTACAACGATTTGGCGGAAGGCGAGACGGATTTTGAACAGCGGCATTTTTCCATTCAAAAGGATGTCGATCTGGGGATCGTCGAAACGGTGCAGCAGCTACTGGCGATAGCGCCAGAGGTGGAAATTTTTGCCTCCCCCTGGAGTCCGCCGGCCTGGATGAAGACGAGCGGCAGCCTGAAGCGGGGCAGTCTGAAGGAGGGGGAAGAGTATACCACCGCTTTGGCCAAGTACTATCGGTTGGCGATTCAAGCTTATCAGGAGCAGGGCATCCCGATTTATGCGATGACCTTGCAGAACGAGCCGTTGTTTGAGACCGATTATCCAAGCTGTTATATGCCGCCAGAAAGGCAGAGGGAGCTCGCGCTTGCTTTGCGTCAGGAGCTTGATCGTCACGGGCTGACTACGGAACTATGGATTTTCGATCATAATTTCAGTGATGCTTGGGACTATGTAACGCCAATTTTAAATAAGGGAGAGGGATATGCCGCAGTCGATGGCATTGCGCTTCACGATTATAAAGGATCGCCGGAGGTTATGAGCGAGCTTCACGCCGCTTATCCGCACAAGCCGATTTATTTGACGGAGCGCTCCTTATGGGGGACGGCTGGCGCCGACCGGATGGCGCAATATTTCCGCAACTACGCCTCCAGCTATAACGCCTGGGTGACGATGCTGGACAGCAACATCAGCCCGCACCAATGGCTCGGTACGCCGGGGCCTACGATGTTTATTCAGGATGCAATAGATGTAGACAGATACTGGATCATACCGGAATATTACCTGCTGGGGCAGTTCACCCGGTTTGTCGAGCCGGAGGCCTTTAGAGTGGCTAGTGATTACGGTTCGCATAGTACGGTAACAAATGTCGTTTTCCACAATCCAGATGGCAGTCTCATCGCTGTCGTTATCAATCAGAGCGAGTCGGAACAGGAGTTCCGCATGCTGTGTGAAGGGTGGCAATTTGCAGCCAAGCTTCCTGCGAAGACAGTAGGAACATACCGATGGCAGAGGACCGCCGCGGGCAAGGAATGAAGCTTTATTTTCGATTAGCGCCTGTAAAGGTGCTTTTCTTACTAAATGATTGAAATCGATTTCATAAAAATTTATAATAGAAATATCAATAATCGAAAGTGTGGGAGCTTGCAAATTATGAAGGAGAGTAAAATCATTGACGTAGCCAGGAAAGCCAATGTGTCTCCGGCTACAGTATCCCGCGTACTTAACGGCAGCAATCTCGTGAATGCCAAGACGGAGGAAAGGGTGCTGCAGGCGATCCGGGAGCTGGATTACATCCCCAATAACATGGGCAAGCAGCTGCGTTCCCGCAAAACGATGAATCTGGCGGTCGTCGTATCCGATATTCGCGTATCCTATTATGCGGAAATTATCAAAGGCATCGAGAACATGGCTAATTCGCTCCATTATAACGTCCTTATTTGCGATGCGCAGAATAAGCAGGCGAAGGAGCGGGAGTTTCTATCCCTGTTGATGAACCGGACGGTGGATGCTCTTATTCTCGTGACGCCGAACTTGCCGGATGAGGAGATCGCAGCCTATGCCGATAACGGGTACACGGTCGGTTTAATTGGACGGAAAATCGAGCACGCGCGGATTCCTTGTTCTTTTACGGATAATATAAAGCTTGCCCGGGAGGTGGTCTTCCATCTTGCGGAGCAGGGACATCGGAAAATCGCTTTCCTTGGCGGTTATGCCGATGCTGCGGATAATTTGGAACGCTCGGAAGGGTATGTGAAAGCGCTTCAGGAGTTGGGAATCCCCTTTGAGCCTGGCCTGGTCGAGAACGGCGATTTCTCGGAGAAAGGCGGCTGCGAGGCATTCCATAGATTGCGCAGCGGCAGGACCGATTTTACAGCCGTATTTGCCGCGAACGACGAGATGGCGCTTGGGGTGTACAAAGCTTGCGCCGAACTGGGAATATCCATTCCCGATCAATTGGCGGTCGCTGGGGTGGATAACATCAGGCTGACTAATTATGTTAAGCCGAGAATCAGCTCGGTTGAACAGCCTCTTTATGCGATGGGAGCCGTGCTGGCCGAAAAGCTGATTGATCAGATGAACGACAATGTGTGGGCGGAGAAACGGTGGTTTAAAGTGGATGCGAAGCTAGTGGTGAAGGAGTCTTCCCAAAGGGCGAAATAAGGGGGGAATAGGATTGCTCAGCAGAAAAGATACGCGCTACTACGGGAAAATATTTCTGGCGATGACCTTGTCGATCGTAGTGACAATCACGGTTCTCTCCGGTATTCTTTACATTAATTTTGAGCGGATCGCGCTTCAGCAGTCCTACGATCAGACGATGGACAGCCTCGCCCAGACGACACAGGAGGCGTCGGTCATGGCGGTAACAGCTTCCACGTTTGCCAAACAGATTTATAGCGACCAGCATATTGCCAACCTGTTGAATTTTTCTGATGTCAGTCCGGTGGAGATTTCTACGGCAGTCAGGCAGCTGACCAATTATCGGGAAACTTCCCCATTCATCGATTCGATTTACGTCTATAACGCCAAGGCCAATACCTTCTATGTCAGTACGGATATGAGCGTGGCTACGGTGTTCGATGAGTCCGAGTTCTACGATCATGAAATGCAGGAGATGCTCGGCAACCTCGAAGCCTATGAATCTTTGATGCCGATTCCCCGCAAGCTAAGCATTGAAGGGCTCGCCGGAAATATTGCTGAGAAGCAGCGGGATGTGTACAGTTTTCTGCTATATGATACGCTGATGCCGAGGGTGAACAGGAACGCCATTGTGGTCAATATTAAAGAAACCCAATTACATAAACATATTGATGGATCGCTGGCGAGCGACCCGGCGAACACTTTTTTGCTGGATAAGGGCGGTTATCTTGTCTCCAGCAGTTGGAAATACCCTATGCTTACAAATATGAAGGGAACTTCGTATATCGACCGGATTTTGGCTGATCCGGGCTCCTCCGGTTATTTTGCAGAGGAGGTAGACGGGGTGAAGTCTTTGGTCACCTACACGGAGCCGGATTATTTGGGCTGGCGGTATGTGCGGATTCTCCCTTACACGGTCATCTCCGAACGCATTGACAGCCTGCGCGGAAAGACGATTATTATCACGGTCTCCATCCTGCTCATCGGTCTCGGTATTTCGTATTTCGTATCGCGGCGCCTGTTCTCTGGGCTTAGCAAGAGGTTGTCCCGACTAGGCAATTTAGAGGCAGAGCAGAGGAACAGCCAGCAGTCGATGAAATATGAATATTTGCGCAGGCTGCTGCACGGGGATGCCGACCGTAACCCGGATCGCGTCCAAACCGGCTTTACCCGCTACGGGGTGAAGCTCGATCCCTACTCCCCGGTGCGCGTGCTGCTGATGACGGTGGATGACTACCGCTCCTTCATCGAAGTGTATACAGTGGAGGACCGGCAGCTGCTGCGGTTCGGCGTGCTTAACATCGCCCAAGAGATGCTCACCGCGGCCGGATTTGCTGCCGCGGCCGTGGTGCTTGGCGATGATCGTATTGCCGTTGTCGTCCAATCCCGGGACGAGGGAGCGGACAATGAGCGGGAGGAAATTCTTGAGCAGGCCGGGCGAATCCAAGCGGCAGTAACCCAATATTTGAAGCTGTCGATCACGGTCTCCACCAGCATGATCGGCGAGGATATCCAGGCCGTTCACGGGCTGTGCCTGCAGGCGGTCGAAGCTTCCTTTTCCCGCGTATTCGATGGCCCGGGCAGCATCATTGACTCGGAGACCGTGGAGTTGAAGAAGGCGAGGCCATATGAATATCCTTTGGATAAGGAGAAGCAACTGATCGACGAGTTGTATCTTGAACGGATTCCTGCCGTTAAGGAGCTGTTCAGCGAAATTATCCGGGATACGGAAAATTACTCCTACATGTCGTTCCAACTGGCGGTCTCGCATTTGTCCTTTGCGCTGCAGAACGCGATTCGCACGATGGGGCGGCGCCTTTCCGTCGCCGGCGAACTGGCGATTCCTTCGATGCCGCTGTATCAGCATGAATGGAACGAAACGCTGGAGGAATTTATGGAGCGGTATATGCATTTGTTCGACCGCCTGGAGAAGCATATGGAGGAGAACAAGGGAAGAACGAGGCAGGAGGACGTTTCCGAACGGATCATGAAGCTGATCGACGAAAAGTATATGGATTCGAGCCTGTCGCTCGATCTGCTAGCGGATGAGCTTGGGCTATCGGCCGACTATATCGGGCGGATTTTCAGACAGACGACGTCGAAGACAATTCTTGGTTACATTCAGGAGGTCCGGATGAATAAGGTGCGGGAGCTGCTGGTCGAGACCGAGGATCCGATTGGGGAAATTGCCGAACAGGCTGGATTTTCCAACAATCCGTATTTTTATAAAGCCTTCAAGAAGCATAATGGCGTCACTCCAGCCGAGTACCGCAGAATCAACGGCTGGCAGGCGGAGCAGGGGCAGGGAAAGGAGCTCGTTTGAAGGAAGTGTGCGGGAGTGAGGGAGCAAGAGTAGTAGCAAGAGGAGCAGGAGGAGCAAGGGGCACAAGCAAGAAGAGCAAGAAGAGCAAGAAGAGCAAGAAGAGCAAGAGGAACAAGAGGAACAAGAGGAACAAGAAGGCAGTATACTGCGGGCTTAAAATTAGCAGTACAAGTGTCCGGAAATTACCTGTAAGTAGACTTTCATTTTCTCGGTAAAAAAAGACGTTAGCCACACGAGTTAGCGTCTGGGAAAGAACGCTCGGGAATGAGCTACGGGAGTTAACGAACGGAGTTAGCGTTCGGGGGCTCGCGTCCGAAAGTCAGCGTTGGGGAATGAGTGTTCGAGAATGAGCTCGGGAGTTAACGTTCGAGAACTAATGGCCGAAAGTTAACTCCCGAGCGTAGCGTCGAAGTAACTCCCAGCTCCGAAGATGATCATTACATTCCTTCACTTTCGTTCCTTCAATTTTTTGTGCAGGTCGTTTAGCTGCCGCATTAATTGCTCGTATTCCTCCAGCCCGATTTGGCAGGAGCGTATTTCTTCGCTGATTCTGAGCGTAATGGCCGGCTTCTCTTCAAATGCCTTCGGCTGTAAATGAATAAACACTTTGCGTTCGTCCTTCTGGGAGCGGCGTTTCGAGAGCCAGCCGTTCGTCTCCATACGGGTCAGCATGGGGGTTAGCGTACCTGTTCCCAGGTCAAGCTTCTCCCCCAGCTCCTTAACGGTTATGCTGTCCTTCTCCCATAACGCCAATAGCACTAAATATTGAGGATAAGTCAGTCCGAAGGGCTGAAGAACCTCGGCATATAGCTTGTTGAATTCACTCGCTGTTTCATAGACGGCAAAGCAGAGCTGTTTTTTCAAGGTCAAAAAATCTTCCACAATGTTCACCTGTTATGTTTTAAGTTTAAAGCAAAGAGATGAGGTCCTCTTCGATTTTAATTGGCTGGGTCGTAGGGCTGTATCTTTTGACGACGTTCCCTTCGCGATCGACGAGGAATTTGGTAAAGTTCCATTTGATATTGCTGGACAATAGCCCCTTCTGCTGCTGCTTCAGAAATGTAAATAAAGCATCCTCATGCTTCCCGTTGACGTCGATTTTGGCGAAAATCGGGAAGGTCACACCGTAATTGACTTGGCAGAACTGCGTCGTTTCCTCGATATTTTCATACTCCTGGTTGTTGAATTGATCACTGGGGAACCCCAGAATGACCAGCCCTTGTTCCTTGTATTTGCTGTATAATTCCTGTAGTCCGCCAAATTGAGGGGTAAATCCGCATTTGCTGGCCGTGTTCACGATGATTAAAGGCTGGCCTTTATAATCTTCGAGCGATTTCAGCTCCCCAGTCGTCATTTTAACCTGAAAATCATATAGGGTATTCAAAGATACTCCTCCTTCACATAGCAGCTATTTAGGAAATGCATTAACCGCATTACATGAATCGCACACGATTAAATCGTACATGACTAATATTGCTTTGGCAAGAGATACCCGCATTTCAGTAAGCTGCTGCAATAATATACTATCCCTCATTTCCTCCAAGCTCTATAATGCAAAAGAATTACCCTTATGAAGGAGCTAAGGAGCAGCACAATATGAACATCACCTCATTTCTCATTTACTGCATTATCGTTACGTTTACACCTGGGCCGACCAACATCGTTATTCTGGCAGCTGTGAACCATTATGGGACGAAAAAAACGATGAAATATATCGCCGGGGCCTCCCTCGCTTTCTTCCTGTTAGTTGTGGCATCTGTTATGCTGAATCGTGTATTGGCAGCGAGCCTGCCTCCCTTTTTATCCATAGTGCGGGTAGTCGGCAGCATATTTATGCTCTATCTCGCTTATCAAATTTATAGAATGGATGTATCTAACGAAAGTGCGGGTCAAGCCGTGACCTTTGCCTCCGGTTTTGTGATGCAGCTCGCTAATCCGAAGGTGGTCCTGTTTACGCTGACCGTAATTCCGGCCTACGTTATGCCTTATTATACGTCGGGGCTGGTGTTGTCCTTCTTTGTCGTTATGGTATCGCTCATCGGGACAGCAGCTTATGTAACCTGGGCGGTATGCGGCACTCTTTTCAAAAAAATATTGCAAAAACATCAAAAAGCGTCCAATATCATTATGGCTTTGTTTCTCGTCTATTCCGCGATCCTGGTGTCGGGAATCGTTGAATTAATAAAGGGGTGAAGGAAGTGGAGCAGTTCAAATACAGGCAATCGGCTGGAATTACCGCCTTGTCGGCAAGCATAGCTGATTTTCAATATAAGAAGCACTGTCATGAGGAGTATGCTATAGGCGTAACCTTACGCGGCATTCAGCAGTATCATCTGGACGGCAGTCTGCAGTCCTCCCGCCAGAACGGTGTAATGCTGTTTAATCCGGAGCAGAATCACGATGGGCGGTCACATGACCGGTCGGGGATAGATTACGTGATGATTTACATTCCTCCTAAGCTTTTTCTGGAAATGCTGGGGAAGAAGGAGGTTGTTCTCTTTGATACGCCGATTGTGTACGATGCGGGGTTGCGCCAAAGCATCCTGAAGCTGACGAAGGCGATTTTTAGCGGTGGGCCGGAGGCGCTGTGCCAGGAATTGCTGCTTGGGCTGGCGGGGCACTTTTCCGGGGTGGAGCTGCGTTCGGTTGGCAGTCAAGATCAGGCGTTTGTTCACAAGGCTAAGGAAGCGATCCAAGGAAATCTGGCACATGTGCTTAAGCTGGACGAGGTCAGCACGCTGTTCGGAATGTCGAAATATCAATTCATTCGCGCCTTCAAAGCTAGTACGGGAACGTCGCCGTATCAATATTTTTTGAATTGCAAGGTGGAGCGCGCCAAACAGCTGATTGAGCAGAACAGGGATGTTTATCTCGCGGTAACCGAGTGCGGTTTTGTCGATTTAGCCCACTTGAACAGGCATTTCAAAAACATTTACGGAACAACGGCCTTTGAATATATGTCGCATGTAGCCCCCTAAAATTCCCAAAATCACGATTGACAATATAAAACTAAAGAGGATATATTTTCATTAAATATTGCTGTGAAGATGTTTTATGGGAATAAAAATAAGCGGCTTAACGCGGTGTCCGCTCCCTTGCCGCCGAAATAATAAAGGGATCTCATCCGTACCGTATGCCGACTGCGTCAGGCCTGATTTCAGGGATTGATGAGGGTCGGTATTTTTTTGGAGGGCATTGCGCTGAAATACTAAATATCGACTATCGACCTGTGGTGAAAGAGGCTGTAAGTAGCAGTAATTGAATAACAGTAATAACCGCCAGCATTACAAGGATTGTGTATGATATATTGAATACAAATCCTGCTTTGGCGGTTACGGTGGCGATTGTGTATGATTAATCGACCACAATCCCTGCATTCGGCTGCTACGGTAGTGATTGTATATGATTTATCGAACACAATCCCTGCTTCGGCGGCTACGGTAGTGATTGTGTATGATTAATCGACCACAATCCCTGCTTCGGCTGCTACGGTAGTGATTGTGTATGATATATCGACCACAAATCCTGCTTCGGCGGCTACGGTAGTGATTGTGTATGATTAATCGAACACAATCCCTGCTTCGGCGGCTACGGTAGTGATTGTGTATGATTAATCGAACACAATCCCTGCTTCGGCGGCTACGGTGGTGATTGTGTATGATATATCGAACACAAATCCTGCATTCGGCGGCTACGGTGGTGATTGTGTATGATTAATCGACCACAATCCCTGCTTCGGCGGCTACGGTGGTGATTGTGTATGATATATCGAACACAAATCCTGCATTCGGCGGCTACGGTGGCGAGGTAAGCGATTGTGTAAAACAAATAATGAAATTCAACTAAACGGCCTTCGTCCTCAAATTTTTCGGACTGAGGCCGTTTTTCAATTTATTAATTGCAAATGATTATCAATATCATCTATAATAATAATTGTTAAAACAAGGAAAATGCCCTTGAGTGCATGAAAGGCAGAGTGTGAAGTGAATAAACCGGAGCAACTTGCAATGTGTATGTATAAATTAGAAGATGTTAAGCGCTTGGGAGCGAGCATGAGCTTTCCGGCGCAGGATCATAATTTACATACGCTGCTGCTTGTACTGGAGGCAAGCGGAAGCATCGAAATTGGAACCCGCCAGATAGTGTCCTTGCAGGATCGGCAGTTTTTTGTGATCGGGCCGAATACTCCGGTGAGCCTCAAGCTTGTCCCGGATCAGGAGCATCAGGCGGAGTACTACTGTATATGGTTCCATGTTATGCAGGAAAGTGAAGCAGGACATTTCACCCCGGTGGATATCGGTGATCCAGGGGAAAGGTTTATCGCCAATGATCCCTTTCTATTGGACCGGCTCCGCGAGATGGAGAGCTATGTTAGAAGCCATCATCATTGGAATAGGATGAAGGCGAATATTATTTTTCAGGAGGCATTGTTGCTTCTATTTCAAGGTGCCAGCAGTAAGAAACAGCTGGACATAAGCCAGGCCATAGCGAGGACGCTCGACTATATGGAGCAGTACTACGCCGAACCGATTAACCGTGAAAAGCTTGCCGCAATGGCAGGGGTGAGTTCGGACTACTATACGAGAGCCTTTAAGAAAATAGTAGGCAAGAGTCCTATGGAATATTTAAGCGAAATCCGCATCCATCGGGCCAAGCAGCTCATCCCTTCGGGCGATTCGATGCGAGCGATAGCGCAAAGCGTCGGGTTTAGCGACGAGTTCTATTTTAGCCGCAAGTTCAAAGCAATGACGGGCCGTTCGCCGATTACCTATCTAAAAACATTCAGACAAGGCCCCAAAATCGCTTCGCTGAAGCCTTTGCTGACCGGTCATTTGCTGGCGCTTGGCATCGAGCCTCACGCTTCGGTAGTGAACAGAGCATGCCCGGTAGCGACGGGGGCTGGCGGGACGATGAATATCGGTGAGTTGATGCCTGATTTGGATAAGCTGGTGGCGGCACGTCCGGATTTGATTCTCACCCGGGAACGGCGGGATTGCGGCAAGTCGCAAAAGGAGAAGATGTATGACCATATTGCACCAACGGTGACACTGCCTTTTTACGACAGCTGGCGCAATCATTTGCAGACGATTGCCAAAGTGGTCGATCGGGAACAGGAAGCCTATGACTGGCTGCAGCGTTATGAGCGGCAAAGTGCAATTACTCGCGACCGGCTGCGCAATAAATTAGGGGATGAGAGCATTCTCGTTGTAGGTATAAGCGGGGACAAAATTTGCGTATACGGGCAGCGCAATCTCGGTGCTGTTCTTTATGGAGATCTTCAGCTTGCTATGCCGGAAGGGGTAGCGGCCATTGCCCATTGTAAAGAGGTTACATTGGAACAGCTGGCGCAATTTGAAGCGGGTCACATCTTATTAACGAGCTACAAACATGATGGTACAGCTGTAACGGATTTGGCTATCCGTGAACAGATTGACGGATTATCGACCAGAGCAGCATGGCAGAAACTTAAGGCTGTACGGGACGGTGCTGTATACTCCATGTACGATAGCCGCCATCTCTATACGAGCTATAATTCATGGTCGCATAAGTTATTACTGGAACAAGCGGAGAGACTCCTGTTGTCAGATTCATCCAAAGGCTGGTCGTAATTGTCCATGTTCATTCGCCTCATATTTTGTATAATCGACAATGAGAATCAGTATCATTTACAAAAAAAGGGGAGAAAGACCGACCATGTTCAAAGCCAGAAAAGAGATGCTTCTGCTCATCTTTATATTATCGATAATACTAGTTATATCAGGTTGCGGTGCCAAGGGAGCAACGACAGAGACTTCACCCTCATCCTCCTCTACATCCACAACTTCCTCATCGTCCTCATCCTCGTCCGCATCCACTTCAGCCTCGGCAGAATCAGCGGCGGCGGACACGGCTAATGAGGTTCGCTCAATCGAGCATGCAATGGGTACGACGGAAATCAAAGGTACTCCCAAGCGAATAGTAACGCTGTACCAGGGGGCAACCGACGTTGCCGTTGCATTGGGCGTCAAGCCGGTTGGAATGGTGGAATCTTGGGTCGAGCAGCCGGTTTATAATTATTTGAAGCAGGATCTCGATGGAGTGCCGATTGTCGGCCTGGAGACGCAGCCGAACCTGGAGGAAATTTCAAAGCTTAAGCCCGATTTAATCATAGCATCCAAAACAAGACAAGAAGCAGTATACGATCAGCTATCCCAAATTGCGCCAACGGTCACAATAGAGGCACTCTATTCGTTTAAAGATACGGTGGACATGATGGGGAAAGCCATGAATGAGGAAGAGAAGGCGCAGCAGCTTCTTAAGGACTGGGATCGGCGCGTGCAAGATTTTAAGGAAAAAATTAGTCAAAAGACGGATATAGACTGGCCGAAGGAAGTGGCCGTCCTCAACTTTAGAGCCGATCATTCCCGCATTTATGTCAATGGCTTTGCGCCTGCTATTTTGTCTGAGCTGGGCTTTGTGTTCTCGGAGTATCAGCAGCAGGAGCGGGACAAAGGCGAAGTGGTGATCAGACTGATGAACAAAGAAGGAATTCCAAGCATGAACGCGGGTATATTCTATATTTTCAAATTCGACGATGCCGATGAGGAAGAGGTTCAGAAATCATATGAAGAATGGACGAGTCATCCGCTGTGGAAGAACCTGGACGCCGTGAAGAACGATCAAGTATTTATGGTCAATGAAGTGTACTGGAATCTTGGCGGGGGGATCATTGCTGCCAACCATATGCTGGACGAAATTTACGACTATTACGGCTTGGCCAAATAAATGATATGACAGCTCTTATTTCACGAAATTCATCGAAAATCATCGGCTTGGTGATTGCATTTTGTCTGCTTGTTGTTTTCTTTATGTCGAGCATTGCGTTTGGGCAGACGCCGATGACTCTGGGTACGGTGCTGGATGCTTTCATCCATTTTGATCCTGCTTCATCGGATCATATTATCATCCGTACGACCCGAGTCGACCGGGCTGTGATCGCAACGGTCATCGGAGCAAGCCTGGCCATCTCGGGAACATTAATGCAGGCGTTGACGCGAAATCCGCTGGCTTCGCCTAGCATTTTTGGCATTAATGCCGGAGCGGTCTTCTTTATCGTGATGGCGGCCACTTTTTTCTCTGCATCTTCTTTACTGCAATACATGTGGCTCGCATTTTTGGGGGCAGCCGTTGCGGCGGCCCTCGTCTATTTTCTAGGTTCATTAGGCGGTGAAGGGCTGTCCACTCTTAGGATCGTCCTGGCCGGCGCAGCCGTCTCGGCACTATTTACCTCATTTACGAGCGGTATGCTTGTGATTAGTGAAAATAGTCTTCAGGGTGTACTGTTCTGGCTAGCTGGCTCGGTTTCGGGAAGGACGCTGGATATGCTAGTACCGCTCTTGCCGTTTATATCCGGGGCTGGTCTATTGGCGTTTGGCCTTGGAAACACGATTAATATTTTGACGTCAGGGGAGGAAGTTGCCAAGGGGCTTGGCCAACGGACTACTCTTGTGAAGCTGCTTATGGCGGCTGCCATCGTTGTGTTGGCTGGGGGCTCGGTCGCGATCGGCGGCTCCATCGGCTTTATCGGCCTGATCGTGCCCCATATCGTACGCGGGCTTATCGGGATGGATCATCGCTGGGTCATTCCTTACAGCGCGGTGCTGGGAGCAGGCACGCTTTTGCTGGCGGATATTGGCTCCAGGTTTATCATTATGCCGCAAGAGATGCCCATTGGCGTGATGACGGCGTTCCTCGGGGCGCCATTCTTTATTTATTTGGCACGCAGGGGGTTCCGAGAGAGATGAAGCGGCATATTACGATACGGAATCGGTCCGGCACGGTATCCTCCCGGCTAAAGACAAAATGGGCCATCAGTTTGCTGTCATTAACAGCTATAACCTTAATTGTATTTATTGCCGGATTGTCGGTGGGCAGTACGATGATTCAGCCGCTGGCGGTGATGCAGCACCTGTTGGGATTCGGATCGGGCGAATACGATTTTATTATTAATACCCATCGCTTGCCTCGAATGCTTATTTCTTTGCTAGTGGGGGCTTCCCTTGGCCTGTCAGGCTTGATTCTGCAAGGGATTGTGCGCAATCCGCTGGCTTCCCCGGATATTATTGGGATAACAGGCGGGGCTTCGGTCGGGGCGATCGTCTTTATTACGTACGGTTTAGGGACGATGAGCATTAAGCTGCTGCCTCTGGCGGCGATCATTGGGGCGGCCGTAGTTTCTTTGGTGATCTATGCGCTGTCCTGGAACAAAGGGGTCACTCCGTTTCGGCTGGTGCTGATCGGAATTGGGGTGGCTGCGGTGACGAGCGGTTTGACGACGATGATGATCGTGCTTAGCCCGGCTGAAACGGCCAGTAAAGCTTATTCATGGATGACGGGGAGCGTCTATGGAGCGACATGGGATCATGTTCACTCGATGCTGTTATGGTTTGTCGGGTTTGCGCCGCTGGTATTGTTTTTTGCCCGGGCGGTGAATGTGCATGAACTGGGGGACGTAACCGCGGTTGGGCTCGGAGCCAGGGTGGAGCTGCTGCGATTGGGGCTTCTGGTCATAAGCGTGGCACTGGCCGGAGCTGCGGTTGCCTATGCCGGAGGCATAGGGTTTGTCGGGTTGATTGCCCCTCATATGGCGAGAAGGCTGGTGGGACGCTCTTTCGCGGGACTTGTGCCGATTACGATATTCATTGGCGGGCTTATTGTAAGTATTGCAGATATTATTGCCAGAACGGCATTTCTGCCTCTCGATATACCTGCGGGGGTGTTTACAGCGGGAATTGGCGCGCCTTTTTTTCTATATTTGTTGTTTAAGAAGCAGAGATAGGCTTTGTAGAAAGGTTCGATGGAAAGGGGGCTGCTTGAACGGGATGTACGGAATGAACGTAAAAAAGTCCTTGCTGGAACAGACGGAATGGGATTATTTGACCCAACATTTACGGCTGACAAGCACCGTGTCCGATGACAAGGCGCGCTCGATTTCCGCTGCGGATTTGCTGGACGAGGAGAAAAGCGGGCCGTACCTCGATCGGTTGGCCAGCGTATATCAATCACCCGCGAGAATGGTAACGGCATCGTTATTCGCCAAAAGATACGCAGCCATGCTAGTGTCCTCCGGGCTCTATGCGATGACGATGTATGATAAGGGGCTAAATTTGTCGATTGCCAATTGTCATTTGGAATCTACGATAATTGACGAGAGATGGATGCCGAATGTGCGATTATCCGATGTTTGGGTCACAGAGCCGGCAGGTGGTGACCGCAAGGCATGGAGGGATCAGGTCCTCCGTTTGATATTCGGCGACCATCTGGGTGCAGTGTGGCGCTCGATTTCCAAAGCGGCAAAAATTCCGCGCACTATTCTATGGGAGAACACGGCCATCTACGTATACGTTCTGTACGAGTCCAGGATGGCCGAGGAAGCGGATGAAGGCAGAAGATTGCAGGTGCAAGAGGATTTAGCCTATTTGACAGCCGGCGCTCCAGCAGAGTTGTTTGGCGAGAAACATAATCCGCTCGCTAAATATTACGGTCCCAAATGCATGGTCGAAGGAGTGGCCAAGCCAGTCCGCCCGCGAAAGACCTGCTGCTTCTATTATCAAGTGGATGAAGATGAGGACTACTGCAGCAGCTGTCCCAAGCGGAGGTAATGATTCATTTTATAACTCATATCGACATCGTGTTTGAACTTTGATGTTGATATGAGTTTTTTCGTGTATCGTCGATGAATATAACTGTGAAATTATTGCAAAAAGTCATATTTGAAGTCTATTTTTATCCATATAATAAACCCAATCCACGACGGAAGATAGATTTTGAGAAGGAAGGAAGAGTTGCGGTTGCGGGTTCAAGCTCATAAATTATTTTATGCGATTGGGTTTCTTCAGTTTTTCATGAGAGAAATTACCGGCACCACGTTAATTTTATTTCTTCTGGCCAAGGGGTTGTCGCTCCAAACAGCAAACCTTTTACTTGTTATTTCCTGTGGAGAATAGTCATCAGCCAATGGAAATTCTATTTACTACGGCGAATAGTATCCAGTATATTTCCGGATTCATTTGCGGTCTGTTGGGGGCGTTTTTCGCCGCATACAGTTACCCTCTTCCTTGGCTCGCCAGCATTCTATTTACTCTGTTAGCGATATGGCTATGCGTCTTCTATATGCATGAAAATAAGTGGGAGTTTACTCGAATCAAGAGTAGAAGTGTAGTCACTATCATTCGGGAAAGTGTCGGAATTAGTCTGCAAAACAAGTCGATAGGGATCATTTTTATAATAGGATTGTTTATCAGCTTCCCACAGCAATTCCCTTGTTCCAAAAATATCCTTCGGTTATAGTTGAGTATAAACGAATACGGTGATGAGAGGGACAAACATGGCAACGATTCATGATGTGGCATTAAAGGCGGGGGTATCGGTTACGACGGTGTCTCGCGTGATGAATAATCGGGGATATATTAGCGAAGCTACGCGCACCAAGGTGTTTTCAGCTATGGATGAACTGGGATACCAGCCCAATGAGATTGCCCGCTCTTTGCTCCGCAAGCAGTCGAATATTCTGGGGCTTATCGTACCTAGCGTGTCTCATCCGTTCTTTAGTGAGCTGGCGGATCGCGTGGAATATTACGCTTATCAGAAGGGGTATAAGGTACTGCTATGCAACTCGCAGCTTGATCCCGTCAAGGAGCGGGACTATATCGAGATGCTGAAGCGCAATCGCGTCGATGGGATTATTATGGGAAGTCATACTCTGGAGGTGGATGAATACATGAGTCTTCGTTCGCCGATCATTACGTTTGACCGGCAGATCGGGGAGAACATCCCTTTCATCAGTTCGGACAACTATGAGGGGGGGAGGCTGGCGACAGAAAGGCTAATTAGCCAAGGATGCCGCAAGATTGCCCACATTTGTGGCAATTTGCAGCTTGACCTGCTGGCAAATCGCAGGACGGATGCATTTGTCGATGTCGTCCAGCGTCATGGCGTCGAGTATCTCATTATTCAGACGGATATGAACGTATTTGACCAAGCGCGCTATGAACAGCTGCTGCGTGAGCTGCTGCTTGCGCATCCGGAAATTGATGGCATTTTTGCGACAAGCGATATTATCGGGGCATTTGCATTGAAAGAATGCGAACTGGCAGGCAAGCGAGTGCCAGAGGATGTCAAAATCATCGGCTATGATGATGTAAACGCGGCTCGTTGGCTATCGCCAGAACTGACCACCATTCGCCAGCCAATCGATGATTTCGGCAGGCTGGCCGTCGAACTGCTCAGTAAGCAGGTGGAAGGTGAGACTGTTGAAATCGGAAACGCATTGCCCGTGGAGTTAGTCGTACGGGGCACGGCTTAATCAAACGTATAGGAGCGCATCCATCTGGGATTCAAGATGGATGCGCTTTTTCGGCTGAGCAAACAATTTTTGAAAATCTATGTCAAACGGTTGACATATGCTAAAGGTTTGACATACAATTTGAATTACAACACTGCTGCAAGCGATTACATTTTTTTGGGGTATTAAGCGCTCGCAGCACCAAAAGTAAACTTTTATTAACTTTAGCAACGGGGGGAAAAGAATGAAGCGATTGAATGGGTTAAGCATGACGGCGATGGTTGTACTTTTGGCACTGATTGTGTCGGCATGTAGCGGCAATGGTGGAAGCAGCAGTACAAATAACGGTGGAGCGACAAATTCTGCAAACGGAGCAAACACCTCAGGTAAAGCGATCAAAATTACTCTATTGAACTCAAAAGGTGAAATTCAGGTTCAGCTTGAAGAGGCGGCGAAGACGTTCCATGAGGATAACCCGGATATTACCCTGGAAATCATGGCTGCTCCGGCAGGAACCTCTCCATTCGAGCGGGCTTCCACTTTGTATGCCTCAGGAAATCCGCCAACGATGATGATGCTCGATACAGGAGATGTAGAGAAGTTTAAGGATCGGATTCTTGATTTAAGCGAAGAGAAGTGGAATGCGGATGCTGTCGAGAATGCGACGAACCTGACGACATTCGACGGCAAAAATTATGGCTTCCCGCTAGCGATCGAAGGCTACGGCTTCATTTACAACAAAGCCGTTCTTGATGAAGCGGTGGGCGGAAGCTTCGATCCAGCGACGATAAAGACCAGAGACGACCTGGAGAATTTGTTCAAGCAAATTGAAGCGACAGGCAAAAAGGCGCTGATCATTTCGCCGATGGATTGGTCGCTTGGAGCACACTTCCAGCCATTGGCATATGCGGGACAGAACAAGGACATGGCCGAAGTGAACAAATTCATGGATTCACTGAAGGCAGGCACAGAGGATTTATCGGGTAACACCGTGCTGAATGGCCTGTTGGATACGTTCGATATGATGAAACAATACAATATCGACAAGAAGTCTCCATTAGCAGGTGTATATGAGCGCGGCCCTGAAGTTCTCGGTAAAGGCGAAGTAGGCATTTGGTTCCAAGGCAACTGGGCATGGCCGCAAATTCATGACTTTGACACCGCAAACGGAGCCTACGGCTTCCTGCCAGTACCGATTAGCAACAACCCGGACGATTACGGCAACCAGGAAATTTCATCGGCGGTTTCCAAGCGGATCATTATAGACAAAGAGAAGAGTACGCCTGAACAGCAAGAAGCCGCGAAGAAGTTCCTGAATTGGATCGTATACGAAGAGAATGGCCAGGACTTCCTGGTCAACCAAGCAAGCATTATTCCAGCGTTTAAGAATATCACGATTCCAGCCGCTGATCCGCTCGGCCAGTCTATTCAGGACTACATTGCCAGAGGCAAATCCCAAGAGTCGATGAGTACTCTTCCCGCGGATCACTGGGCCAAGGTCGGTGCTTCGATGCAGAAATATTTAAACGATTCCGGCGATCGGGCTACATTGATTAAAGAAATCGAAGAGTATTGGACAAGCGTGAAGTAATCTATTTACATCAGATGACAAGATGATAGTGATGGGTAAGAGCACATCGTGTATCTTATCCATCGCTTTCTTCACAATGACAGAGGAAAAGAGGAATCGTTATGATCAAAGAAAAGGAATGGTGGCCACGGCTTCGGACGAGATTGCTGTTTACCGGTCCGACCTTATTCGCTTTTCTTACCGTAATGATCGTTCCATTTATTTATGGTATTTATTTGACCTTCACGAATTGGGACGGCATCGCGACGACACATACGCTAGTAGGGTTCGAGAATTATGGAAAAGTGTTTCAAGACGAGGTCTTCTGGAAGTCCTTCGGATTGACGCTGAAATATGTATTGTTTACCGTCATCCTGGTCAACGCCGTTGCCTTTCTATTAGCCTTCGGACTAACGAGAGGATTGAAAGGCCAGAATATATTCCGGGCCGGGTTCTTCATCCCGAATCTGGTCGGGGGCATCGTGCTTGGTCTGATCTGGCAGTTTATTTTCTCAAATGTTCTGGTATTCATAGGAGAGAAGGCGGGAATTCCGCTATTCAGCACATCCTGGCTGGCTGATCCGCAGAAAGCCTTCTGGGCTCTCATCATTGTGACGATTTGGCAGTACGCCGGGTATATGATGGTCATTTATATCGCTGGGCTCATGAGCGTGCCTAACGATATATTGGAGGCAGCGAGCATCGATGGCGCCAATGGCTGGAAGAAGCTGCGGACGATGACTTTGCCGCTGATGGTTCCTTCGTTTATCGTTTGTATATTTTTGACGCTGCAGCGCGGCTTTATGGTCTATGACGTCAACCTGTCGCTGACAAAGGGCGGTCCCTTTAAGAGTACGGAAATGGTGTCGATGCATGTCTATGAAAAAGCGTTCCTCTCCCGTGATTATGGTCTAGGACAAGCGGAAGCGCTAGTACTCTTCCTTCTTGTCGCAGTAATTACGCTGCTTCAGGTGTATTTTGGGAAGAAGATGGAGGTGGAGGCCTAATGGACACGGCTCGTAGAGCATTCGCAGGGGTATGGTTGAAGACGATCGGACTAACTTTAGTGCTCGTACTATTTATTTTCCCGTTTATCTTTCTGCTCATCAACTCGTTCAAGGCCAATACGGCAATTACTTCAAATCCATTATCTCTGCCGCAAAGCCTGGATTGGACGAACTATCGCAATGCATTCGAGAAAATGAGTTATACCGCTTCGTTTATGAACTCGCTGACCGTAACGGTTCTAGGCGTAGCGTTAATTTCGCTGTTTGCCGCGATGACGGCGCATTACTTCGTGCGCAATCAGACTAAATTCAATCAGTATACCTTTATGATGATGGTTGCTGCGATGATTATTCCCTTCCAGGCGATCATGATTCCACTGGTCAAAATATATGGAACGCTAAGCATGCTGGACAACAAGTGGGCTCTCATCTACATGTATTTAGGATTTGGCAGTCCGCTGGCGGTGTTTATCTATCATGGATTCGTAAAGGGCGTACCTGCCGAATTGGAGGAGGCGGCTTTGATCGACGGCTGCACGCGTACGCAAACATTTTTTCGGATCGTGTTCCCTGTGCTGGCGCCGACAACCGCGACTATTTCAATCTTGAATGTACTGTGGATCTGGAATGACTTTCTTCTGCCGTCCCTTATTCTTGTATCTCCGCATAATCGGACGCTCCCGTTGTCTACGTTCAGCTTCTATGGGACGTATTCCGTGGATTACGGGCCATTGATGGCCGGATTGGTGCTTACCATATTACCGGTCATGCTCGTCTATCTTTTCGCTCAGAGATATATCATTCAAGGGGTTATGCAGGGCTCTATTAAATAAAGGATTTGTACGGGAGGAACTATGACTACTCAGAGGATGTATACGACGCTGAATGATGCTAACGAGTTCATTAGGGAATCAAAGCATCTGCTGAAGAACGATTACCGGTTGAACTACCACCTGATGGCCGAGTTCGGCTGGATGAATGATCCGAATGGATTTATTCATTATAATGGGGAATACCACCTGTTCTATCAACACTATCCCTATAAACCGGTATGGGGACCGATGCATTGGGGCCATGCCGTCAGCCGGGATCTTGTTAACTGGAGGTATCTCCCTGTGGCGTTAGCACCGGATGAAGAATACGACCGTGACGGTTGTTTCTCCGGCAGCGCGATTGCCAAAGAGGGCAAGCTTGCTCTTTTGTATACGGGACATGTGGTGACCGGTCCGAACCAGGATCAGGACTATGAGCAGGTTCAGGCACTGGCGATCTCGGAGGATGGGGTGAATTTCCGCAAATACGAAGGCAACCCGATCATCGGCCGTGATCAAATCCCGGAAGGAGTGAGCCGTAAGGACTTCCGCGATCCTAAGGTAATGGAGTACAATAACCAGTACTATATGGTTTTAGGCTCGAATGATGCACAGGGCAACGGTCTTGTACTGCTGTACCGCTCCAAGGACTTGCTGAACTGGACGTTTGTTAACATATTGGCCAAAAGTGACGGTACCTTCGGCGACAACTGGGAATGTCCGGACTTGTTCCTGCTGGGGGATAAGGCTGTTCTGATGATGTCGCCGCAGCGCATGCCGGCGCAGGGCGAGCAATACAACAATCTTCATTCCAACATGTATATGGTGGGCGCATTCGACTCCGAAGCCGGGACCTTTGCGTTGGAGCGTTACGCTCAGGTCGATCATGGCTTCGACTTCTATGCGCCTCAGTCCACGGTGGATGACCGGGGAAGACGCATCGTGATCGGCTGGATGGATATGTGGGAGCAGGACATGCCAACCCAGCAAGGCCATCATTGGGCAGGCGCGATGAGCTTGCCGCGTGTTGCGGAGCTGGATGGCGACCGCATTTTGTTCAGCCCCGTGGAAGAGATTGAGTCGAGGCGCAGCAACGCTTATGAGCAGGCGAATATTGAGCTGAGCGGGGAGAGGAAATTAGCGATCTCCGGCGACAGCTACGAGCTGCAAGTCGAGTTCGAAGCCGGGAACGCTGGGGAATTTGGCCTGAAGCTTCGAACAGATGAAGAAGGCCAAGAAGAGACGGTTATAGCTTATCAACAGGAAGAAGGAATGCTGCTGCTCGATCGGGAGCGGGCAGGCGCCGGGCCGGGCGGCCAGCGTAAAGCGGCTGTGCCCCTTCAGGAGGGTAAGCTGTCGCTGCGGATTTTCATGGATAAATCTTCTGTAGAGGTGTTTGCTGGCGACGGGGAAGTAGTTATGTCGGCACGGATTTACCCCGGTGTGGATTCCCGGGGCATTAAGCTGTTCTCAGCAGGCGTGAGCAAAGTAACGATGCTGCGAAAATGGGATATTTCCCAAGCGTAACGACAGCTATCGAATATTCGTATTCGCTGTGCCAGCGCTTGGATTAGATAGGACATCAAGCTCAAAGGCTTGTTTTGCAAGTTCAGAGCATGACATATGAGGGGGCGCTTGAATTGGCGACAGTGTATACGATTGGAGAAGCTTTAATCGACTTCATTCCTGACAGAAAGGGAGCAGAGCTGAAGCAAGTGGAGAGCTTCACGAAGGCGGCGGGCGGAGCGCCGGCTAATGTGGCGTGCGCGGTAGCCAAGCTTGGCGGCCATGCGGCGTTTATCGGCAAGCTGGGAGCTGACGCCTTCGGCGACTTTCTCGTCGAGAAGCTGGCCGCTAGCGGTGTGGATGTATCGCGCGTGCTGCGCACAAGCGAAGCAAATACTGCGCTGGCCTTCGTCAGCCTTAAGGAGGACGGAGATCGGGATTTCTCCTTCTATCGCAATCCAAGCGCCGATATGCTGCTGCATGAGAACGAAATTGGCAGCGGCTGGTTCACCGCTGGAGACCTCCTTCACTTTTGTTCCGTCGATTTAATCGACGCTCCGGTGAAATATGCCCATCGAAAAGCGATTGAGCTGGCCAGGCAAGCGGATGCGGTCATCAGCTTCGACCCTAATGTCAGGCTGCCCCTGTGGCCTGATCCCGAATCATGCCGCCGGGCCATTCATGAGTTTCTTCCGTTAAGCCATATCGTGAAGATCAGCGACGAGGAGCTGTCCTTCATCACCGGTCATGAGGATGAGAAAGAGGCGATCGCCTCGCTGTTCGTCGGGGATGTGCAGCATGTAATTTATACGCGCGGAGCGGCCGGGGCCACCTGGTTTACCCGTGACGGACTTGGAGTGTCCGTACCCGGAAACCGGGTGGATGTCGCGGATACGACGGGGGCCGGCGATTCGTTTATCGGGGCGCTGCTGTATCAGGTGCAGTTGGCGCCCTATGGGCTGGCGCAGCTGAAGCGGTTTGACCGCGAGAGAGTACAGCAATTGCTGAAGTTCGCCAATGCCGCCGCGGCGATTACGGCAAGCCGTCCAGGGGCAATTGATGCGCTGCCGTCTTTGCAGGACGTTGAAGCATTCCTTGGAAGCGACCCGAGCTAAGCCGACTGAAGCGGGGTGTCGATTCAGGCGGGCCGAGCTAGGCCGACTGGAGCGGGTTGTCGAACCAGGCGACCCGAACTAAGCTGACTGGAGAGGGTGGTCGAACCAGGCGACTCGAACTAAGCCGACTGGAACGGGTGGTCGAGTCAGGCGACCCGAACTAAGCGCACCCGGCCTTAGCGGGAAGAAGCAGCATCATAGGAGCGACCCGCGCCGAATGATCGGTATCGTACGGAGGGATCACCTAATTATAATAATAAGATCAGGTTACCTGGCTACTTTGGTAGTAAGGTGACCTTTTTTACTTTTAAAATAGAAGCATGTCATCTGCTAAGGCTGGGCTTTAATGCCGTACATCTCCATTACCGTATTTGTGTCGAGGATTTCCGCAAATTCATCGTTCAGATTGGACAAGGCCATCGCCTGAATCTCATTTGCGGTATACTACTCCCCATGCAGCCCCTGCCGGTCAAACATCGCAATGACTATTTCATGCGCCAGGGGCTGGACATTTTCCACAAAATCACTCGTGCTGTTGGCAGGATAAAATAGCGATTCCGGCTTGTCCGAAATATGCTTTATGAAAATGTTGTTACCTATCTTAAGTTAAGACCTAAAGTGGCCTATCCTTACGGCGGATTCAGATTTGAAAAAAAGGCCCCCCTGAAGAACACACCGCCGCTCAAAAGACATGACACGCCTGATATGTTATAGTAATCATTTGAATATGTATTCGATGATTCACAATATTACGAAATCCATTTTTGTGCACAATACAGATATACAGCTAAGTTGCACAGCGGTTACTCCAAGAATAACAGCTGCGCTAAGATGGAGGATATCAAATGAATAAATTTGCAGGAACTCGCTCTAAGGCTCGAGCGGATTCCGCTGCTCACGTTTGGCTTTTGATTTTGGGCATCATCTTTTTGGCTACCAACTTGCGGGCTCCGATTACATCTGTGGGCCCTTTGGTTGAAATTATTCGCGACGACTTGGGTATTTCCAATACACTTGCCGGACTGATTACTACATTTCCTTTAATAGCTTTTGCCTTGCTGTCTCCGATGGCGCCGAAGCTGGCCCGCCGTTTTGGCACCTCGCTTGTACTTTTTGTATCCGTCATTTTTCTCGGCATAGGCATACTGATAAGATCGTCCTGGGGCATAGGTGCGCTTCTGCTCGGAACCGTCCTGCTAGGCCTGGCTATATCGGTTTGCAACGTACTGATGCCTAGCTTAATTAAAGAAAAATTTCCGCTGCGTATCGGGCTAATGATCGGTGTATATTCCGTAGCTATGAATTTGACGGGGGCGATTGCATCGGGCGTCAGCGTGCCTATCGCCGCGGGGGCAGGTTTTGGCTGGAAAGGGGCGCTGGGCATCTGGGCGCTGCTTGCTCTAGTCACTTTAGTGTTATGGGCCCCTCAGCTGCAAAGAAAGGGGAAACAGGCCCGTCTATCGGCACAGCTGGACAAGCCGGTTAATGTATGGAAATCGGCTCTTGCCTGGCATGTGACCTTGTATATGGGGCTGCAATCTCTGCTGTTCTACGTCGTTGTAACATGGCTTCCCGATATATTAAAAAGCCAGGGCATGAGTGCGGATTCAGCAGGCTGGACTCTTTCCATTATGCAGTTGTCAGTGCTGCCGATTACTTTTATTATGCCTATTATTGCGGGACGGATGAGAAATCAGGTGGGGCTGGTCATTGTCATCGTCCTCTTCTTCTTTGCCGGCCTGAGCGGGATTCTTTACGGGAACGGAACGTTCACCATGCTGTGGACGATTATGATTGGCATTAGCCTGGGGAGCTCCTTCAGCCTGGCTATGATGCTGTTCGGATTAAAGACGACGAACGCCTATGATGCCGCAGAGCTGTCGGGAATGGCTCAATCTGTCGGTTATTTGCTGGCCGCGGTTGGGCCGACATTTGTCGGCTACCTGCATGATGCGACGGGCGGATGGAAAATGCCCCTGTATTTCCTGCTTGTGGTGGCCTTCCTTGTGCTGGTGTTTGGTGTGGCAGCTGCCCGGGACCGCGTCATATCCTCGGCGTAATTGATGTCCTGCAGTGATAAAAAAAGGAGCCCGCAGTAAACTGCCCCCTATAGAGTAGACACTTTAAAAAGATCACTCTATAGTATACAGTTTGATTACTTGGCGGAAGGCTCCTTTTTTGCATATGCCATGGTGAATGAACTCAAAGCTCGATGTGCAGCATGGGATTTTCGCGAAAGCTCATCATTTGCATAATATACTTTTTGTTGTCTTGAAGGAAGCGTCTGCCCCCTTCTTCATAGGGATGATATTTCATGGCAGCGATGTAGCTCATCGTATATTGCTGCCAATTTGAAAAGTTAGCCTTTATCAATGCAATAATTTTGGCCGCATAATCCCACGTTTCATCTCCTCTTAAATATCCTACTTGCCTGCCGATCATGCATAAATACATGGCCCACGAGAAATCATATGCTCCGATTCCCCCGGATGGCAGGCGGCGGAAATACTTATTCACTACAGCCATTTTAAGGATTCGTTCCTCGTCTTCAATGGACTCCATATATTGGTTTCGTTGGGCTTCCGTAAGTACGGAGAACCGGCGCGCATCCTGCTCAAATTCGTGGCGGCGGCCGGTGGCGATCAGCCAGTCCACCTGTTTTAAAAGCGTCTCCTTATCATAGATTCCATAGCTTGACAACATGGGGCGTACTTTGCTCCGATTATTATACTGCCTGGTTGGATTTACGATGAAGTATCCTACATCTTTCCCTATGGAGCATAAGGAGATTACGGCATTAATATAGGGCATCCATGCTTTGCGTTCATTTGGATTGCTAAGATCCATTGCACGTTTCCTCCATCCCTGTATTAGTTATATCGAACAAATCTAATTTGCCTGCGCAGTTCGATGAGCACGAAGACCAGGAGCAGCAATTCGGCAACCAGTCCGAGCCATAAGAACACTTTTATCATCATCGGGAAATTCGCATCCTGATTGTGCTTGCTGATATTCTCCTTGGTGTTGATGTAGTAATTCGACAGAGGGTGATCCTTCAAGTATCTCGTTTGCCAGCCTTGCTGGGCCCATGTGTCGATTTGCTCAGCTAAGCTTTCGGAAGCTATGACATTTACTTTGCCTGCCACTTCAATCGTCCGCCGTTCGTAGATTTCCATAGCCTGATCATAGTTCCCCACGATAAGGATCGATTTGTTTCCCAAATAACCGATGCAGACGTATCCGCTTAATTTATCCATCAGCCCTCCACTTTTTGCTTCATCATTCGGCAAGTAATAGAACGGGTGGCCGTTTGCGTCTTTATACTTAATTTCTAGTATGTTCAAAAAAATAGCATTGGTCAGCTTAATTTGAACGGCATGTTCCCCTGGAGGGAGCGATTCCAACTGATCAGCATCCGTAATAGTTATCACTTCTACAGGATTAGTAGACAGTTTTGAATAGGTCCACAGGTTCACTCCGGAATATTTGCCGACGACATCGTTCATTATGATAAAAAGTACAAACATCCCGGCGATATAGAGCCAGCGTTTGGAAAGAAACATGATTGAGGATCTTTTTATCCGGCTGAGCAAAGAGTGTCGGCCCAGCTCCCGGTTGATTTCGATTCGGGCATCGCGGCGGTTTTTGCCTTGGAGCAAATGCAAATTTTGTTCTGTATGACGATGAATTTCCGACAGATACAGTATAGCTTCGATATCATCTTTATCCAGAACCAAGGCTTGATTCAACATTTGCTTGGCCTGTTCCAGCTTGCCGAGCTTCATGTAGCATTGTCCGCTCAGGGAGAGAGCTTCTGTATTTTCAGAAGAAGTATCCAGCACCCGCTGGAGATCCTCTAAAGCTTCGGATGCCAGGCCTTGTTCCAGCAGAAGCCGGGCGCGCAATACGAGAGCATCCCGGTTATCAGGGTCGAGACGAATATGCTCATTACAGGAAGCCAGTGTTTGCTGCAAATCACCGGTCCGGCGATAAAATTCGGTTTGCAGCCGGATTAAATCGCGATCCTCTTTAAACATAGCCAGTGCATCCTCCAGATGAAGGCGAGCGGATTCCATATCGTTATCTTTGAGCGCCAGCGCCGCCGCTTCCCGGGCATGAAGGAAAGTATCATGCTCGATATCTTCTGCTTGGAGCAGATCATAGTAATCCATATGGATGTCTGAAGCTTCAACGACAATGCTGGCATATACGGCAGGATATTCCAGGGAGAAGTCTTCATATTCTGCTGCGGTATTTTTCCAAAGAAAAACCTTGTCAAGAACACCCCAAATTTCCGGCGGCAAAAAGTAATGCTCCTCCACAAATTCCAGCATCCGCTTAGAAATAACGCGCTTATATTGGAGCTCCCACATAATATCTGAATTTAACAACACGAGCCATTGGTCAGGGTCGAGACGTGAGGAGTAATGATTGTATAAAGACTCCACCTGTTCCATGAATTCAACTATGGGATGCTGGGTCTTATCGAAGTACTCCTCATAGTAATCATCTTCGTCATCATAATCCTCGTCGTAGTTGTCATCGTAGGGGTGGTAGTCATCCCCGTCTTCATCCAAATCTTCAGTTTCATCAGCATCCTCATCGTTGCCGTTTTTATTATCGTCTACATAATAGTCCCATTTCGGGAGACGAGGAATAAACGGGGGACTCGTGTCGTCGTCATGCTTATCTTCGTTATCGGCATTGCCATCGCCATCGCCGCTATCACCATCACTGTCACTGTCACCGCCGCCGTGTGCATCACTGAGATCGTTACTGTGAGCACCACTGTATGCATCACCTTCACCGTCACCGTGAGCATTACCGCCACTGTGTGTATCACCGACATCGTTACCATAGCCATCGCTGTGAGCGTCATCGACATCGTTACCATCACCACCACCATCACCGTCACCGACATAGTTGTTGTCATATTCATCATCATCTTTGAATTGGCCATCATTATGTTTATCATCTTCGGCTTCTGCGCCATGTTCGCTATAATGCTCTGCGCCAGCGGATGAGGGCTGGTGGTGCTGCTTCTGCTGTTCTTTCTCCTGCTCTTTCTCCTGTTCTCTCTCTTGCTGTAGTTGCTGTTGCATTTGCTGCTGCTTGGCCAGTTTCATAGCAAGGTCATAAGCTTCCCGCAGCCGCTGGTATCCAGTAGGATCATCCTCGGGATGATGAACCTGCAGCTTCTTCGCATAGGCTCTCCGGATGACCGATGTATCGGAAGTTTGGTCTATCCCAAGAGTTCTCCATATACTCAAAAGTAGTCACTCCACTTCTCCAGATGCTCGAGCTGTTTGCGCAGTGTTATGGCCGCCTTATTCACTGCATGCTCATCCTGGGAAGCGAGCACTCGTTCAAATTGCTCCAGCAGGAAGGCGATTTCCGCTCTTTTCTCACCCAGCGCTTCTTCATAGAGCCGCTCCCCTTTGGCCAAGAGCAGCCGGTTTTCACTGCGCTCGCGTGGATGAATCTTAATATCCTTCAGTTCATTCAGGCGCTGGGCAATCTCTTCAGCGGTCATTTTGCCGGGGTTCTTCTCAATAATGATCGTCTTCTTCTGTCCGGTGCTGCTGGTCGTTACCTCGACCTCCAAAATCCCATTAATGTCATAGGTGAATCTTACATCAATGGATTGCTCGCCCGCTTTGTCCTTTGGCACCTCGACTTCGAGCTCGCCGATCATAATGTTGTTTTCAACGAGCCGGCTTTCACCTTGATAGACTTTGACACGAATCGCCGTTTGCTGGTCATGTACTGTGCTGTAGGATTGCATCTTGCTGACAGGGATGGGCGTATTGCGCTCGATGATGGGATCAAAATGGCCGCTTTCATATTGTTTTTGGGAGCCGGTTTGCTTTGAAGTTTCAATGCCAAGCGTATAAGGGCATACATCGGTCAGAACGACTTCCTTCAAGCTTTCGTTTCTCTCTTTGAGAGCGACTTGGATCGCAGCTCCGAGGGAGACTGCTTCATCTGGATTAATGCCGGCGTAAGGCAGCCGGCCGAACATTTTGCTGACGATGGATTTAATAATCGGCATGCGCGTTGCTCCCCCGATGAGGATGACGGCATCCATGTCTCTCGGCGACAGGGCGGCATCTCTTAGCGCTCGTTCAATAGGATGGCGCAGACGCAGCATCAGTTGGGCCGAAATTTTTTCAAATTCATGGCGATCCAGCGTCAATTCATGCGTGGTGTCATCGAGGGTGAAGGTCATTTTCCCGGTCAGCTCGTCGCCGAGCATCCGCTTGCACACTTCAGCCTGTTTAAACAGGGCAGAGCGGGCTTTAAGATCCATCGACGCATAATCGAGCCCTTTCGTCTGAACGAAATAAGAGACGAGCAATTCCGTGAAATCCTCGCCGCCCAAATAGTTGTCTCCCGCAATCGATTTTACTTCCATTACGCCTTCGAAAAACTCCAGAATCGATACGTCAAAGGTGCCGCCGCCCAGGTCGAATACCAGAAATTTAGTTTCGGATTCTTCCTGGTGCAGTCCGTACGATATGGCGGCTGCAGTCGGCTCGCTGATCAGCCGCTCTACCTTCAGCCCGGCGAACTCGGCCGCCCGTTTTGTCGCTTTGCGCTGCGTATCATTAAAGTACGCGGGCACACTAATAACTGCCTCGGTAACTTCTTGTCCGAGGAAAGCTTCTGCATCGGCCTTTAGCGACTTCACCACGAAGGAAGACAGTTCCTCCGGCGTGAAGGAGTATTTTCCCAACCGATAGATTTTCTCTGTCCCCATATAGCGTTTGAAGGTAGACGCCGTAAGATCGGGGTGGGTCATCAGCCGTTCCTTGGCGATTTGCCCGATCAAAATTTCTCCATTATCATCTACGCCAACTACGGATGGAGTCAAATGCTCTCCGTAAACGTTCGGTATAATTTTTGGGCCTTCGTCAGTCCAGTAGGCGACAAGACTGTGAGTGGTCCCCAAATCAATCCCAATTTTAGTCATCCAGGCAACCTCTTTCTCATTATGTATTGGTTTACTTAGGTATATATCGACATATTTTATCATAAATTTCATAATCTGCCCCGCCTGCCGCCTGTGAAATTATTGAAATCGCCTTCATGGATGAATCGTGAATTTCCGGTTAAGGAATAATAAGAAATTCATGATTAGATAATTATTTAATATGACCGAATCAGTGTAATGATATATAATGATTTGAAAATTCAAAAATAGATGGAGTAGATATGATGAGTACGCAGGGTAGCAATATGAATGGTGAGCGGAAAAAAGACCGCTTTTCTTCTACCGGGTTTATACTGGCTGCGATTGGCAGTTCTGTGGGCCTGGGGAACATGTGGAAGTTTCCATACATAACGGGTGAAAATGGAGGGGCCGCGTTTTTCCTGCTATTTATTATTTGCCTGATCATCATTGGCTTGCCTGTACTTTTGGCGGAACTGGCTATAGGACGAAGCGGCCGGGGGAGTGCCGCCACTGCATTTGTAAGAGTGGGCGGCCGCCGGGGCTGGAAGGGCCTAGGCATTCTGCAGGTCATTGCCCCTTTTATGATTCTGTCATTTTATATCATCGTTGCAGGCTGGACGCTGCATTATGCAGTGATGGCATTTAGCGGCAATCTGTTCAGCAACACCGACTTCGCCGGGCAGTTTGCAGGCTTTATATCCGGTTATATGCCGATCTTTTGGCAGTTTGTCGCTCTGGTCATTACGGGCGGGGTTGTTATTCTAGGTATATCAGGTGGTATAGAGAAGTTTAATAAAATACTTATTCCGAGTCTCGTCATCCTGCTGATCGTTTTGATGATCCGGGCGGTTACACTTCCGGGAGCAGAGGCGGGGGTATCCTTCTTCCTCAAACCGGATTTCTCCCAGCTTACTCCGGAATCAGCATTGGTGGCGCTGGGACATGCCTTTTTCTCGCTGTCACTCGGTATGGGGATTCTGCTCACTTACGGCTCGTATGTGCGCAAGGAGCAGTCGCTTGGCTCAGCCACGCTCGCCATTGGGGCCGGAGACCTTATCTATGCGTTTATTGCGGGGCTGATTATTTTTCCGACGACCTTCTCATTTGGAATTGCTCCGGATGAAGGGCCGTCACTCGTGTTTATCGCTTTGCCGGCTGCCTTCTCGGCTATGCCGCTAGGCTCGTTCTTTGGTGGATTGTTCTTTATCCTATTAGCGATTGCCGCCTTAACGTCCGCGGTATCTCTGCTGGAAGTTCCGGTGTCTTATACAATGGAACGTTTTCGCTGGAGCCGGCCACGCTCCGTGTGGATTGTCGTCGTGCTTCTCTTCCTCTTAGGGCTTCCATCCGCCATGTCACTCGGTATGGTTCCGGAGCTGACATTTGGCGGGAAAGCTTTCTTCGACTGGGTGGATTTCGTGACCTCCAACATTATGCTGCCTGTCGGTGGACTAGCCATTACGATCTTTGCCGGCTACTTCTGGAAAGGGGCAGCCGAAGCCTCTGGCTTACGCGCCGGCTGGTTTAAAGTTTGGCTGTTCATGCTGCGTTTTGTAGCGCCGATTCTCGTGTTCCTGGTGCTGCTGCATACGACAGGAATTATCCATTTTAAATAGGATTCTTTTCTAAGATGACAATGCGGAGATACATTGTAACGATCAGAATATCTCCAAGTGTTTTTATCTAAATGCCAAAAAATATTACATGCCCAGATGCTCATTTGAAACCTTTAATTCATCCAAAGCGATCTAAAAAGCTAAATGCTTTTTAGATCGCTTTTTAATTAGATAAGATGAACTAACAAATGGGTTATAGGCAAGGGAGAAAAATGATTCCGAAGAAACTGAAAGCTTTCTGAAAGAAAGTTGCTTCGAGAGCATACTGAAAGCTTCTGAAAGAAAGCTGCTTCGAAAGCATAAGCTTGTGGTCGCCTTTCGCGAGCGGATTCTACCTCAGATGAACCTATATCATTCAAAAATCTGGGAGCAACAGCGATCATAGGAACATTTTACATGCTTACCCCACGTTACACGCCCCACGTTACGTACTTTCACCGCATCATTTCAGTTGTTCAATTTATATAAATGGATTTATAGTAGTTAGTTTCCGCAATAAAAGAGGGAAAGTAAATTTAAATGGATTTCGTGTCGTTAGAGGAAGGGAAATGGCCAATCATGTGCAGGATTCTTGATTTTAGGGCATAAAATCCATCTATTCCCCTGAAACATTCGTATAGAACATAATTAGATACATGAATTCCATTTAGTTACGGCAGCTTATATAAAAACTATAAGACGTACTTGCCCACACCCATTTCAAATGAGTATATTTGGATAATTTTGGTAAATTAGAAACGTTTATGGATGAAATAGCGTCTAAATATAAAAAATGTAAATAGGAGGCTTTATCCGTGAACCGATTTGTGAAAATGGGGTTAATCGGAGTAGCGTGCATGCTGATTTTTAGTGCAGGTGCTTTTGCAGCAACAGTTAAACCTAAAGTTTTTGTCCATAGCAATCAGGTGACAAGCAGTGTCGAGCCAAAAATAATTAATGGCAATGTGTACGTACCCATTCGTGCGATCTCGGAAGGATTTGGTGCAGATGTAAAATGGGATAGCCAAACGAAGACGGTTTATGTAGATTCGGAGCCTTTTTTTGAAAGAGAGTATGAAAGGGTATCCTGGACTTCTGCTCGGAACAACATCTATAGATTCCTGATGGCTTATGATACAAGAGATTATGATACGGCGATGAGTCTAGTGACAGAGGATTTTACAACCGATATTTATTTAGAATTTCCAACGGCCGGTTACTACGAAATGAGCGGCATGGTAGATTTTGAAATTATAGAATTTGATGGTTCTAATACGTATACACTCAATGTCGTTAGAAGGATCACCGGGGAGGAAGACTACAACGTTAAGATCGAAAAATGGAAGGTTGTAATGCAAAACAGCGAAATCAAATCGATCAAGGTGGTTCCGGGTTCCCTGGAAAAATTAGATCGGTACACTGTTGTACCGAATGCTTCCTTCGGCTCGCCATTAAAATAAGAATCAAACCTGGCGTCTAAATATAAAAATTGTAAATAGGAGGTTATATCCATGAATCGATTTGTGAAAATAGGGTTAATTGGAGCAGCGTGCATGCTGATTTTTAGCGCAGGTGCTTTTGCAGCAACAGTTAAACCTAGAGTTTTTATCCATAGCAATCAGGTGACAAGCAGTGTCGAGCCAAAAATAATTAATGGCACTGTGTATGTACCCATTCGTGCGATTTCCGAAGGATTTGGTGCAGATGTAAAATGGGATAAGAAAACGAAGACGGTTTATGTAGATTCGGAGCCCTTTTTTAAAAAAGAATATGAAAGAGTATACTGGTCTGCCGCTCGGAACAACATCTATAGATTCCTGATGGCTTATGATGAAAAAGATTATGATATGGTGAAGGGGCTCATGACAGATGATTTTACAACCGATATTCATGCAGAATTTCCATTCGGCGGTGATTACGAAATGGGAGGGATGATTGATTTTAAAATTGTAGAATTTGACGGTTCTAATACGTATACACTCAGAGTCGTTAGAAGGATTACCGGGGAGGAAGAATACAACGTTAAGATCGAAAAATGGAAGGTTGTAATGCAAGACAGCGGAATCAAATCGATCAAGGTGGTTCCGGGTTCCTTGGAAAAATTAGAGCGATATACCGTTGTGCCGAACGCTTCCTTCGGCTCGCCAATGAAATAAGAAGCAAGACCAATCGGATGCAGACTTCGATTGGTCTTGCTTTGATTTTCACTGCTGCCGTAATTTTACGAATGGAGCTTTTGCGGCATCCCCTGATTACCTAGAGACCAGCACAGGCTGGCGGCTTATCGGGTACGTACATTTCTGACGGTTGGCTGGGGGCCAGCGGCACGCCTTGCTTCGCTTCGGTCCACCGTTCTGCCGGGTGCCCTTAGCTCTCTGCGCTGGGCTATATTGTTCCATACGATCGCAAAAATGACAAGCAGTGTACCGCAAATTTCAAATATGGAAACTTGATATCCCTGAAAGGCCATAATAATCAAGGTGGTAATCGGCACAAAGTTGATATATAGTATTCCGTTGAGCGGCGTTAACATTTTTAATCCGGCATTCCAACTGAGAAGAGCCACGATGCCCGGCAAAGTGATCATAAAGGCCATTTCCCACTTCACGGCACTAAGTGTCTCTACGGAAGGAACAGGCAGCAGGCCAAGCAGTGTAGCAAATGCGACAATGATGAGCGATACCAGGCTGCCCAGCAGACAAGTCAGTGTTGAATAACGCAGAACCGACCAGTCTTTAAACCGGCTTCCGCCCATAGAATACAGCACCCAGCCTGTAACTGCTATGAAAATAAGCAATAACGGGAACAATGATTTTCCTGCCATCGCAAAGAAGGCCAGTTTACCATTGGTAATGACAAGCAATGCCCCCGCTAGACATATAATCATGCTGACAATTGTATATCCGGGCGGTTTAGACTTGGCGGTAATCCATACATAGAGGATCGAGATCATTGGCATAAGAACCTCAATTAAAGAAGCGGTTATCGTACCCGTATCCCCCATAAGATACTGTCCCGAGAATATGAGCATGTTATACACAGTGAAGGCCATCGTTCCATAGAATGCGAGAGCTTTTCCTTTCCCCTCCAGGCGAAAAGCTGCTTTTCCTTCCTTCACCCATAGTATCGACGCTAAAAGGGCGGCCACGACGGCGTACCGGATAAAAGAGAAATAGAATGGATCGATCTCTTGTAGGGCGACTTGCGCTACTGGGAACATCGCTCCCCAGGACATACTTGCGATCAGACATAAGGCCGATCCGATGATGACTTGTTTTTTATTCATTAATTTCGATCTCCTTAACTATATCCGCACATTTCTTTATATAAAATGATAGATTAATCACAGACGATAGTGAAATGATTGTAAATCAACTTATCCATCATTTATAATGATACCTGAAACTAAGGTAATTGTAAGAATACCAGGAGGAGGAGAAACAGCATGGATTTGAATGATCTGAGAATATTTCAAATGGTTGCCCTCCACGGCAGTGTCAGCAGGGCGGCGGAGGAGCTTAATTATGTCCAGTCCAACGTGACTGCCAGAATCAAGCTGCTGGAGAAAGAGCTGGAAACCCCGATGTTTTACCGGCATACGCGCGGCATGATTCTTAATACGGAAGGCAAGCGAGTGCTAGAATATGCGAACGATATTATAGCGAAATATGATGAAATGAAGAAGGTGTTCCAAAGCTCGTCGACGCCGTCCGGTATACTTGACATCGGCATCGTGGAAACGATCATGGCGCTGCCTAATCTGCTGTCCTCCTATTTGCAAACCTACCCGAATGTGGATTTGTCTTTAAAGGCGGGTGTGACGGAACAATTGCTCCAGGAGGTGATTGATTTCAAACTGGATGGCGCGTTTGTGACCGGGCCTATACAACATCCGATGATTGAGCAGTACGAGGTATTTCAGGAGGAGCTGGTTATTGTCTCCAAAGGGGAGAGCTTCTCACTCGACGACATCTCGGTCAAACCCCTCCTGCTGTACAATAAAGGCTGCAGCTACCGCGAACGGCTGGAGAGCTGGCTGAAGGAAGAGGGGATTGTTCCCAAGAAAATTATGGAGTTCGGTACGTTCGATACGATTATCGGCAGTGTGGCAGCCGGCATCGGGCTTACGATCGTCCCAGAATCCACCGTGGATTACATGTCTGCTCAGCGCAAGCTTTATTGCCATCAGGTGCCCGATCCTTACCGGGAAATCACGACGGTATTCATCCGCCGGAAGGACTCGCATATGACGAGCTCTGTGCAGGCTTTCATCGCTGAAATCGGGAAGCTTGAGGTCGGCTCCGCCAGCTGAGCTTGGCCATTGCGGCAGTTGAATAAGCGGATATTTCAATATTATAAAATGATAGTTGCCGGCCTCCGGGCATAAAGCCGTTGCTCGATTTTGGAGCAGGTGAAATCAAGTAACGGTTTTTTTGAACATTTAATAGGAAAAGATAGTAATTATGCATTATAATTTAGTAATTATACATTCGGCTTTGGCTGATGCGAATTTGAAGGATGGTGTAATCATGATTGTTGGAGTGCCTAAAGAGAGAAAGAACAACGAGCATCGCGTTGGAATGACGCCTGCCTCCGTATTATCTTATGTACAAGCTGGTCATGAAGTGTGGATCGAGACAGGGGCTGGACTTAGCGTTGGCTTCAGCGATGAGGACTATAGCTCGGTCGGGGGAAAGATTGTACCTACGGCTGCCGAAGCCTGGTCCGCGGAAATGGTTGTGAAAGTGAAGGAGCCGGCGCAGGAGGAATTTGCTTACCTGCATGAAGGTCTGATTTTGTTTGCATACCTCCACCTGGCCCCGGAACCGTCTCTGACGAAGGAACTGGCCGAGCGGGGGGTTACGGCCATCGCCTATGAGACAATCCAGTTGGATAATGGCGCTCTGCCGCTCTTATCGCCGATGAGTGAAGTGGCAGGACGGATGGCGATACAGATCGGATCTCACTTCCTGGAGAAATCGAATGGCGGCAAAGGCGTCCTGCTAAGCGGTGTGCCGGGTGTGGAGCCGGGCAAAGTAACGATCATCGGCGGCGGAATGGTTGGGGTCAATGCGGCCAAAGTAGCGCTGGGCCTCGGGGCTGACGTGCGCATTATCGACTTGAATCTGGATCGGCTGCGCCAGCTCGACGATTTGTTCCAGGGGCGGGTAAAAACGCTGGTCTCCAATCCCTTCACTATTGCTGACAGTGTCAAGCAAGCCGACCTGCTGATCGGAGCCGTTCTGATTCCGGGAGCGCGCACGCCAAGGCTCGTTAGCGAGGAGATGGTGCAGACGATGGCTCCAGGCTCGGTTATTGTCGATGTCGCTGTCGATCAGGGCGGCTCGATTGAGACGATCGACCGGATTACGACCCATGATCAGCCGACTTATGTGAAGCACGGAGTGATCCACTACGCCGTAGCCAACATGCCTGGGGCGGTAGCCCGCACGTCAACGCTGGCACTGACGAATGTGACGACACCGTATGGCTTGCAAATAGCCAACAAGGGATATGCGCAGGCGGCTTTGGATAATCCCGCTTTGGCCAAGGGAATTAACGTCCTGAACGGCCATGTGGCCTATCAGGCGGTAGCGGACGCGCAGGGCCTTCCTTACAAAGAGGTATACAGCTTGCTGAAGGTTTAAGCTGTTTTGTATGAATGAATAAACTTAAGACTTATGTAAGAAATGAGTAAGAAAAATGAGAGCACCCCTTTTTATGATGTAATCATGAAAGGGGTGTTTACTATTTTTCAGGCAAGCAACTCCAATAACAGACCATTGATTCGCAATCGAACGTTTATGTTTTTTTTGGTCTCCATTATATTTACCAGTTTGACGACGCCGATGTATATGCTGATTGAGAGCTGGTATGTCGTTGATTATCTGAACTTGTGGTCCATGCTGGGCATCGTTTTGGCGGTAACCGCCGTTCCCCGTGTGCTGCTTATGACCGTAGGGGGCGTATTGTCGGACCGGTTCTCCAAGACGAAAATCATGTTTTTTTCCGATTTTATAAGGTTCATTTTGCTTATTAGCATGGCTGTTCTACTTTCGCTTGGCAAGCTTACCTTTGAGATGCTGCTTGCTTTTGCGGCGTCTTTCGGCGTTCTGGAGGCATTTTATTGGCCGGCCTCGTCTTCGATTATTCCTACCCTTGTCGCCCCGGAGCAGCTAAGGTCAGCGAATAGCTTGAATGTGATCATTCAGCAGCTCGGTATGTTCGCCGGGCCTGCTTTAGCCGGCCTTGTCCTAACGTTCGGGTCGTTTCAGCTAGCCTTTACAGTTCTTGGCCTGTTACTGCTTTTTGGCGCGCTATGCCTGCTCCTCGTGCGGGAACCGGTTCAGAAACGCCCGGATAAACGTGCCTCCATGTGGCTGGAAATGAGTGAAGGCATGCGTTATGTTGGACGCGATCCATTCAAGATGTCCATTATAGTTACCGTCGGAATAGCCAGCTTCTTCATTTCCGGGCCGGTGAGCGTAGCTTTTCCTACATTGGTGAAAGAAGTATTTCAAGGCACGGCGCTGGATTTGACGTATTTGCAAGTGTCTTTTGCCACCGGGAGTATTTTAGGCGGGATGTTGGTTGCAATTTTTCGCCCAAAGGGGAATATGGCGGTACGGGCGTATGCTGCTTTTATATTGCTGTGCTTAGGCATTATCGGGTTGGGCTGGGCCAATCAATTGCTCTATGCTGTCATCATTAGCGGGTGTGGGGGAATGATTGCGTCCTATGCGAACATGCTGCTGCTGACGGCATTCCAGCTGAGTCTGGATCAGGATAAACTGGGCCGGGGCATGAGCGTATTTACGGTAGCCTCGACCGGATTGTATCCTCTGTCTACAGGACTTGTGCCTGTGTTGCTCAGCAACGGCTGGAGCATTTCGGAGCTATTGAGAATGACCGGAATGCTGGCCGGAGCATTTCTAATTATCGTCATTCTAAACGTGCGGGCGCTCCGCTCGACGGACACTGCCCAGCTCCAGTAAGCACTGAAAATTAAATTGGGGGAGGATCGATTACTATGCTGAAGCATCAAGTAATGAAGTGGATCTTTTATCTTTGCATCGTTTCATTGCTCGTAAACGGAATGATTTATGCGGCGACAAAATCGAATGAAACGTTGATTAACCTGATTTTTGCGACCGTGATCGGATTGATTATGGGAATCGGTACGTTGATAACGCGTAAACCTTGAATGCCGGAATTCCTTCTCGCCTTGCTGAAATTCAATACACCCATATTCGGTCTAGGCAGCTGCATCTGATCCCTTCTGCCGTTTGTCGCGTTTTTTACAACACTTGGTTCTACAGCTTTATATAATCTGTTTACTATAGCGGAACATGCTTAAAAGGAGTGGAAGGGACCTATGTAGAAACGGGAAACACGCTTAATTTTGTATGGTAGTTGGCATAGAGCGGCAGAACGTTACGGAGAGTAGGGCGTCCTTTGAGGGGCGCCCTAGTTTTTTGCTTTCAATTTCCATTCATCTACGTCTTTAGCATCAATATTGAGGATACCGCAAATTAGCAACGCTAGCGTGACGGAAGGAATACCTACTCCATATTCAATGTTTTGATAATTCCGCAGTGTACAGCTCATGCTTTCATTGATTTTATACACCAAGGATTCTTGAGTGTAACCGGCTGCTTCTCTAGCATCTCTAAGCTTCAATTCATTGGCTCCTTAATTAGTATCTCTTAATAAAATTTATGATACCTAAGAAAGGAAAAATATGAAACTAATTAATAAATATAACAGGATAATATACCAAGATATTGTGAAGCCGACGAACAGTGAACAAGACATACAGAGTGTCCCGTAACAGTGAACAAATTTGCACAAAATGTTGGGATGGCATATACTTTGGATGATTCAAATTGGCAATATACGGAAGAGAGAACTAAGGAGTGTCGATACCCTTGAAGCAGGGTTTTGAAAAATTACCGGCGCCGCCATACCGGCCCATATCGATGTTGCTCAGGCGCATGGGGGCAGCGTTAATCGATTATCTGCTTTTCGCCGCACTGATTCGTTCGGCGATGAATATAAATCAGTTGTTCATGCTGCAGCGCACGCATACTTTATTTGTTCTATTCGGCGTTATTTTTCTAGTATTGGCTTATTATGTGCTGCTAGAAGGGAGCACGGGATATACGTTTGGCAAATGGCTGCTGCAGATCCGAGTTGTTGACAAGACGGGCCACGCGCCAGGCTTTGCAAAAGCGCTCGTACGAACAGCCTTCCGCCTCATTGACAGCAACCCTTTATTGCTCGGTGGTTTTCCGGCTGCTTTTAGCATCCTGCTGACAGAGCGAAGACAGCGGATAGGTGATTTGGCGGCTGGTTCATATGTCGTAAAGTCACGGGATTTACCACTGAAGGAGAAGGAGCGTGGCAGTATGATCCTCGTGCCAGCCTTCACCATCCTAATGTTATTGGCAGCAGCAGCGCCCGGCATGGCAAATGGAGTACTTTCTGCACTTAAACAAGCTGACTTTCCACCTAAGTCCGGTAACAGCGAAAAAGTTCATATTAGCCATAATGGTCAATTCAAAATTACGACGAGCCCGGACTGGCTCTTTGACCCGGGTCTGGACAACGAGGCCGACATTTCGATATCCAACCGGTTTACTAAAAAGTATTTGTCCGTATTTTCAGAGCCTAAGGAACGGTTCAGGAAAGACTGGACGCTGGAGCAATATTTGCAATACGCTGAAAAAAGTTTTGCCCAAGGCCTGAAACAATCGCCGATCTATAAGCCTCATCCGATTTCGATTAATGGATACTCCGCATATCAATTTGCGGTTGAGCAGGAAGTGAACGGGGCGAAGGTTGCCTATATTGTAACTACCGTTGAGACAGCACGGTATTATCACTGGATTACCGTATGGACGGATGCTGCCAAATACAAGGAATTCCAGAAGGAATTACATGCGGTTATCCGTTCTTTTGACACCTTTTCCACTTAATAACTGATGATAATGCCTTGATCAAGGATAGTTCCATTGTATAACCTAAAGGTTAACAAGAGGGACTATCTTTTTTTGAAAATAATTGTGTATAGTAATTTCTACATAGTATATCCACGAAGGATGTGTAATCATTGTCAAGGTTTATGCGGCTAAATACGTTGCGCAATCAAATTCTTCTCGGCTTTATGCTGGTGATGATCGTTGTGCTGGCTTCTGTCGGTTATTTTACGTTTGATCAGGTATCTGTCTTGTTGCGAAACAATGCAGAGAAGCATATTCAGCAAACTGCGGTTCAGACCACGGGTAAACTGGACGCCCTTCTGCAGCAAATCAATACGCTGACTGCCCAGGTGGCGTTGAGTGCAACGACCCAGCGGCTGCTCAATGAAGAGATAGCGGGACATCCGATCAGCTTCGGTGACCGTCAGATGCTCCAGCAGGAGGTGCGCAAGTATGAAGCTTACGCGACAGGCATTCGCTCCCTTGAATTGTATACGGCTGACTACAGAAGGCTGCTTCCGTTGGATGACATCAGGTTAACTGAACGTGTTTCCAGCGCATGGATTGACCATGTAGACGAGGAAATGGGACGACTTGTCTGGTTCGGCCTCGACCCGCAAAACCCGGATGGGGTCGTTGCGATTCGCAGCATCCGGCTTATTGATAAATCGTTCTCGCATGCAGGGTATTTAATGGTTCATATTGAGAAAAGCTATTTTGAACTTACGGATTCAACGATGGAGAGTGAAATGCGCGAATCCATGGGCTTGTTCGACCAGACAGGGAAAACGATATTTTCTGATTTTCCCGCTGAGGTAGACTCCAAGGAACTGCTTAACCATGTCGGAGAGAGCATTGCAGTTGGCGGCAAAAATTATATTGCCATCCAGAAGCAATCCGAGGCTGCGGGTTGGACGCTGGCTATTTTAACCCCTATGGATTATGTGACCGAAGGGATCACTGTGCTCCGGACTAATATCGTGGTGTCCGGTGTGGTCGGCGGCTTGCTCTTTCTGATTTTCACCTTCATTCTATCGACGATGATTACCCGCCCTATTCTGAACCTGATTAAGGCGATGCGCGGGGCCCGTTTCGGCACGCTGAAGCCAAGCCCGATTACATCGACGACGATGGAGATTAATGAGCTCAACAATTCCTACAATCAAATGGTCGTCGACCTGAATGAACTGATTAAAGTAGTCTATGAAAAAGAAATCCTCCAAAGCCGCACCGAACTTAAGGCGCTGCAGGCACAAATCAATCCGCATTTCCTGTTCAATACGCTGGAAGCATTCTACTGGGAGCTTGAGGACAAAGGAGAAGAGGAGCTAGCGCATATCGTAGTGGCGATGTCAGGCTTGTTCCGTTACGTTATTAACAAAATCGATGAAGAGGAATGGGTAACGCTCGGCGATGAACTGGATCATGCGGAGCGATATTTGAAAATTATGGCGATGCGCATGATGGATAGGCTGTCATGGCGGATCGAGGCGGATGAAGCCTCCCGCAGAGTGCCTGTACCGAAGCTGCTGATCCAGCCGCTGGTGGAGAACGCCATTTTGCATGGAGTGGAGCAGCGGGTCGGTCCGGGTACGGTCATTTTACGAGTGGAGCCTGGCAGCAGGCTGGACTATACAAAGGTTAGTGTAATTGACGATGGGCCGGGGATGGATCAGGAGAAGCTGCGCTCCTTATATGCTGTCATGAGAACGGGGCATGTCAGTTCTGCTACAGGGCATGGCATCGGCATCGTTAACGTAGAGAGAAGACTAAGGTTAAGCTATGACACAGCAACGGACGGACTAGACATTAAGAGCGAGAAGGGTCAGGGAACGACCGTAACCTTTGAAATACCGAATGAATATGGGAGTGACATTGAACGTGAAAACGATACTCATCGTGGATGATGAACCTAGAACAAGAGAAGGCGTTCGCAAAACTTTGGAGGCGTGGTCATCCGGCAGCTGCCGGATTGAGACCGTATCTAGCGGTGTCGAAGCTTTGGAATGGCTGCAGAATAATGAAGCAAATCTGCTTGTGACGGACATTCGGATGCCGGAGATCGGGGGACTGGATCTGATTGAAAAACTGGAGCAATTGAAGCATCCCCCTGTCGTCATCGTCATTTCCGGTCATCCGGAATTCGACTATGCGCAGCGGGCGCTAAAATATGGCGTAATCGAATATTTATTGAAGCCATTGGATAAAATGAAGCTTGTTCAAGCCGTCGAGCTGGCGCTGAAGCGCGAGGAGCAGATTCACCGCATCGAACGGATGGAGAAGCTGGTCGATCCCAAGCTGATGGAGACGATGGAGCATGAAAATGTATACAACGCCCAGGTTCGGGAGGCGATTCATTATTTGGACGAGCATCTGCACGAGCCGGTATCGATGCGTGACCTGGCCGACCATCTCCATATGAACGCCAGCTATTTCAGCGTTTTGTTCAAGGAGCAGACAGGGCTTACTTTCAGCGAATATTTGACCAAGCAGCGGATTCAGCGGGCTAAGGTGCTGCTGACTACTACGGCGCTTCCCATTGCCGAAATCGCCGAAAAAGTCGGCTACCAGACGGCAAGATATTTTGTCAAAGTGTTCCGCGAGCTGGAAAAGGTAAGTCCTGGACAATATAGAAATAACGTGAGGGACCCGGAGGACACAATCCAATAATAGTGGCATTAAACCCAATCCTTATATCATTACGGCATCACCACACCACTGTTACAATTTAATTAAGCGGAATGTAACCGCTAGCATTAGTAGAAAAGGGGTTGTAAACGTGTTCAAGAAAAAATGGACAATGCTGCTTTTGACGTCATTGTGTCTTGCTTTGGTTATAGCGGGCTGCGGCTCGAAGGGAAATAATACCGGCGGTACATCACAGGGTGGCGGTGAAGGCAAGGGCGACCAAGTTACGGTCAGCTTCATGCACCTCTGGCCTGAAGGCGTATCGGCAGGTCAGAACAAAATTGTTAACCAAATCATTACAGAATATCAGAATGAAAATCCTAACGTAAAAATCAAGCAGGAAGTTTTGGACAACGAACAATACAAAAATAAACTAAAAGTATTGTCCGCCTCCAACGAACTGCCGGATGTAGGCGTAACCTGGGCGGCTGGATTTTTGCAGCCATATGTTGAAGGCAAGCTGTTTGCACCGGTTGATGACCTGTTGAACGGTGAACTGAACGGCAAATTCGTTGCTGGCACTACCGAGGCCTACAATATTGACGGAAATACGTATGCGCTTCCACTAGAATTTAACATTGCGCCTGTGTATTACAATAAAGCGATTTTTGAAAAATATAATCTCGAAGTTCCGCAAACATACGAGCAATTTAAGCAAGTTGTGAAAACGCTGTCTGATAACGGCGTAGCACCGATTGCACTTGGCAACAAGGATCGCTGGACCGGTTCCCTATGGTACATGTACATGGCTGACCGGATCGCCGGACAGCAAACGCTAGCTAACGCCATCAGCGGCTCCGCATCTTTCAAGGATGAAGGACTGCTTAAGGCAGCTGAAGAGGTTGAGGCGCTAGTGGACAGCAACGCTTTTGTTAAAGGCTTTAACGGTTTGTCCAATGAAGAAGCGAAGTCCGAATTCCTGAACGAAAAAGCAGCCATGTATATGATGGGCTCATGGGATCTGCCTAACTTTACGACGAATGAAGAAATCCCGCTTGAATTCCGCAACAGTGTCGGCTTCTTTAAATTCCCGACCATCGAAGGCGGAAAAGGCGACATCAACAGCTGGGTTGGTGGTCCTGGTGTCGGCTTGTTCGTATCCGAGAACTCCAAGGTGAAGGATGAAGCGAAGAAGTTCGTGGAATACTTCGTTACTAAATGGGGAGAGCAGTCTGTAACAGGAGCAGGTGTTATCCCGGCTACGAAGGTGGATACATCGAATCTGGAGCTGCCACAGCTGTATATCGATCTGTTTAACGAAATGAACCAGGCGAGCAGCGTTACCTTGTTCGCCGACGTGCAAATGCCTGCAAATGCGGCAGAAACGCATCTTAACATGATCCAGGCTCTGTTTGGCAAAGCTGTAACACCGGAGAAATTCTCAGAAGAGCATGATGCGGCCATCGCCAAAGGACATTAAAATTCCGATTACAGACCTATCCGGCAGCAATGCCGGATAAGTCTTCTCTTAGAAACGACTATGTAGGAAAGGAGTCGGATAACGTGGATAAGGTGCTCTCAAATAAAAAGATAATTGCACTCTATGTACTGCCATCATTGCTGCTTATTTTAGGCGTCGTCTACATTCCCATCATACTTACCGGCTACTATGGATTGAACAAGTGGAATGGCATCAGCGCCATGGAATTCATCGGCATGGAAAATTACTTCGCGTTGGCGAAGGACAATGCATTTTGGAGCAGCGCGTGGCATTCGCTTTTGTTAGCGTTGTTCTCCACGCTGAGTCTTGTTATTTACTTGGCTGTAGCCATGGTTCTTGCTACCCGTATCAAGGGGGCAAACCTGTTTCGTAAAATTTATCTTATTCCGATGCTGCTGTCGTCGGTAGCGATTGCCCAATTGTGGCTGAAAATTTATCATCCGACGAACGGGATCGTAAACAGCTTTTTGGAATCCATCGGTTTTGCTAATCCTCCGGCATGGCTTGCAGATACTTCATTGGTATTACCGGCATTGTTTATTCCAATTCTGTGGCAATATGCAGGTTTCTATATTCTGATTTACTATGCTGCGTTAAAAAATATTCCAGCTTCCTTGGAGGAAGCGGCGAAAATTGACGGTGCAAACGCGCTGCAAATCGCCTGGAAAATCAAGCTTCCGCTCGCTATGGAAGTGATCAAAGTAACGATTGTGCTTGCTGTTGTTGGGTCATTGAAATATTTTGACCTGATTTATGTCATGACGGATGGGGGACCTAACGGGGCAAGTGAAGTTATGGCGTCCTACATGTATCGGTTAGCTTTCCGCGCCCATGACTTTGGCTATGGCAGTGCGATCGGATTCTTCCTGCTTGTCATCTGTCTTGTCATTACATGGATCATTCGCAAACTGACCGCTACAAAAGATACCATTCAATACTCATAAGGAGGGACGCTTCATGATGTCTGGAACTGCAGGACAGCTTAAGAGCGGATCGGCTAGCCCGGGGGCAGCCCTGGGACGTAAAGCGGGTTACTCTATCCTGTATATCGTGCTCGTTGTTGTCGCCGTCTTACAGCTGCTTCCACTTGTTTGGCTGCTGTTCTTCTCATTAAAAAACAATCAGGAAGTGTTTAACCTTCCTCCATTTTCCCTCCCGATGAACCCGAAATGGGAAAACTACGCGAAGGTATGGAGCGCAGGGAATATTAATGTGTACTTCTTGAATAGCGTTTGGGTTACAGTTCTGGCCACCGCGCTGACGGTTATTCTGGGCAGTCTGGTCACTTATGCCGTAACGAGAATGAAATGGAAGGGAAGCTCTTTCGTGCTAGGCCTGTTCATGGTCGCGATGATGATTCCTGTTCACTCCACACTCATTCCTTTGTTTAGCGTGTATAACAAAATCGGCTTGACGGATCATCCGTTATCGCTTATTTTCTCGTACGTGGCGTTCAATATGCCGATTACCATCATGATCCTGCTCGGCTTCTACTACGCGTTGCCGCGGGAGGTCGAGGAAGCCGCGGTAATCGACGGATGTTCCGTAAACCGGATGTTCGCGCAAATCGTATTTCCGATGACCAGCTCCGTTCTTGCTACGACAGCGATCATCAACATGATTTATAACTGGAACGAATTTATATTCGTCAATACGTTCATCAGCTCGGATGCCTACAAGACCTTGACGGTCGGCGTCCAAAATTTCATCGGTCAATATACAACCGATTGGGGTGCCATCGGCGCCACCCTTATGATCAGCATTTTGCCGATCCTGATCACCTTCTTGTTCCTCAGCGACAAGATCGTTGAAGGGATCGCCGCTGGCTCGGTTAAGGGTTAAGTTGAGCAGTTTCCCCCTTTGTCAGAGTAGTTGTCGTACCCCAGAACCAAGTAAACAAGGGGTAAGCGGCGAGACAAGAAAAAACCACCGGGATAAGGCTGGGCCTTTGGACCGGTGGTTTTCGTTTGGAAACTGAAGCCAAAAGAAAAATAAAGTGCAAAAGTTGTTAGGAATCTATTGTTTTTATTTTGATAAGCAACTAATATTTAATTTGTGCATGTCTTTTTTACTATGTGGTAGTAGTAAATTAGACTCTTTTTTTCCATTACATAAAATAAATTAAATAGATTGGAGGGAGAGACACTAGATTCACTTATTTCTATATAGAGGGAGAATTCAAATGAGAAAAAGTTTTTCCAGGAAAATCGCTAGTACTAGTCTTGCGGTAGCGATGATGATAACAAGTGCGCTTCCTGTTTTTGGCGCTACAACTAATATTTCAGCTGTAAATACGGTAAATACTTTTGGAGATATCTCCGGACATTGGGGACAACAAGCGATAGAAAAGTGGAACCAATATGGGATCGTTCAAGGGTTTGACGGCAAATTTCGCCCGAACGCTCCTGTAACGAGAGCTGAATTTTCTGTCATGATCGACAAGGTTATGAAGTACATAGAAACAGGGAATAACGTGTTTTCTGATCTAAGCCCTGAACAATGGTATTACGGCGCAATGATCAAGTTAAATACTGCAGGCATACTTAAAGGGGTAAGCGGTAATGCGATGCCAAATGAGACGATTACGCGTCAGGAGGCAGCAGTATTACTAACTAAAGCATTCAAAACGAGCGATAGTAACAATCCCGCTATATTTAGCGACAGTGATCAAATTGCAGACTGGGCAAAAGGGGCAGTACAGAGCCTTGTATCTTCTTCTGTCATAGGTGGACGTCCAGATGGCACCTTTGGTCCCCAAGAAAGTCTTACCCGTGCAGAAGCAGTCACTCTGTTTGACCAATTAATTCAAACCCTAATTACAAAAAAGGGAGCATACTCCCAAGATGTTCAGGGTAATGTTGTGGTCAACTCTCCAGATGTGACCTTAAAGGATATGACAATTTCCGGAGATTTGTATGTTGCGCAAGGTGTTGGAGAAGGCGAAGTCACACTTAATGACGTAAAAATCAAAGGAAACGTATACGTTCAAGGCGGTGGAGAAAACTCCATTATTTTCAATAACGTCGATGTACAAGGAGCGCTTGTTGTCAATAAGTACAATGGCCAAGTTCGTATACTTGCTACAGGAAGCACATCGGTTTCTTTAACAGTACTGGAAAGCGGTGCTCTGGTCGTTACCAAGGATCTTACTGGCGGAGGCTTTGAAACGATCGAAATTCCAGCCGATGTTTTAGCAGGTCAGGAAATAAAACTAGACGGCAATTTCAACAAGGTAATAAACTACGCTGAAGGTGTCCAAATTACTGCTGAAGGCTCAATTAAGGAATTAATCGCTGAAGCAGATACCAGCATTACCGGTAAGGTCACTTTAGATAAAGCTTCAGGAAACTCCAATGTCTTGGTTAATGGCGCTAAGCCTTCAACTTCTGGTGGAACAGGAACGCCAAACACTGGTTCGGGATCTTCTTCGGGTGGAAACGCCGGAGGCGGCAGCGGAACTGGAGGATCTGCACCTGGTAATGGCAACAATAATATTGCTGTGACAGGAGTAAGCATTTCTCCATCTTCACTCGCTCTTCTGACTGGTGAGACTAAGCAGCTTACTGCGGTGGTTACGCCAATCCATGCTACAAATCAAAAGGTGAATTGGAAGGTTGCAGACAATAGTGTTGATGTACTGAGCGTAACCAGCACTGGCCTAGTAACTGCTAAAGGCCCGGGTCAAGGAACAGTCATCGTTACAACTGAAGATGGAGCTTTCTCTTCTAGTGCAGCCATAACAGTCACGAAGCCTTCACTCCATCTGGAATTAACTAAATTTGACAGACATATTACAAATCCAGAGACTCCGGTGGAAGAGGAAACACTAACGAACAGCGAAAACGTAACAATCTCTAATAATGGCAAGTCAATGATTCAAAAAAATCACTATGACGCTGCTATAACAGCTTCGCAACCTTTACAAGGAACGGTAACATCTTCTGTTTATACGATTGTTTCTTTAACATATGCAGATGATACTCCATTATCAGATTTGTCAGGAGTGAAGGTAACGCTAGACGGAAATGATTACATCCCTGAATATGGAGCAGGACTAAATCAAGATTTAGCTAGATTCATACTCAAATTAAACATTCGTCAGCCAGAGCGAATTGAAACACATCGGTTAGTCGTTTCCCGAGAGGGTTTTGCAGATACTTCAATGACAATTACTTATCGGCCAACTGGAACAGTTGTCCTGACCAAGATCGAGGATATTACCGGGGATTTAATTGTAGGATCAGAGCTAACGGCAGGTCCGGTCCAATATGACGGAAATCCTGCTAATCTACAAATTACTTATCAGTGGTATCGTTCTGATACAGAAACAGGACTGTATAGCATCATTAATGGCGCTACTTCATCAAAGTACACGCTAACTGAAGCTGATGCAGGAAAATACATTCGTGTCTACGCTTCTGCAGATGAAATTCAGGTCAGCGGCTCGGCTTTAAGTTCTGCCTTTGGACCTGTTCAAACTCCAGTAAGTGCGGATGAGATATTCTCCAAGATTGAAGAGGTTTTCCTTGGAGCCAATACGAATCAAAACAATATAGTTGGTAACTTAACACTTCCTGCTTCCTTGCCGGCATATCCGGGAGTAGTCATTACTTGGTCAACTAGCGATGAAGCAGTCATTACGAATAACGGTGTTGTCACAAGAATTGAAGGACAGGATCAATTTGCGAAATTAACGGCCGTACTGAGTGGCGCGGCTGCAGGTGCACGTGATTATGACTTCACAGTTAGAGCAGTAGGAACCGATCATGTCGAGATAGACGGTTATATCGATCCATATTTCGTAAATGGTTATCCTCAAGCCTATATCAAGGATGGTACTATTCATGTAAAATACGCACTTAATGCTCCTGCGGAAGTTTACATGGTCGTGAATGTAATTAATGGACACATCAAATCGGATGTTAAATCTGTACTGGAAGGACATTCAGGAGAAAATAATGACATCGTATTTGTAGATGCATGGCCATATTTCAATTTGAATGCCGATCAAGTCAACAAGATCCAGGATTTTGATACTGGGGTTAAGATTACACGGGCCAATAATTTAGAGGCGAAAGTTGAATTTGTTATTGTAGATACACCGAATAATTACACCTCTAGTGCAGTTACCAGAATTCAATTTGAGAAGTCTGTGGTAGGCAGCTTGGATACTCAGCCTCCTAACTCTTATGCTAAATTCATCAACGATGCCCTAGATCATATTTATATTTATTACGATGAAAAACTTGATCTCAGCAGTGTCCCTTCTGTCCAGGACTTCAATTTGAGCGTGGGTCAAGTCCAATCAGTAAGTATCCATAACTCGGATAAACAATATGGTATGGCGCCTTCTCATGTTAAGCTTGTTGTTAGCGGCATTTCATCCAGTGATTTGAATTCACTGAAAATAAGCTACACGGGGACTGCATTACAAGATATTAGCGACGCAAGAAATAAGGCGGAAAGTTACTCCAACGCTGAAATCTTATCTAATAGTCCAAATTTTAAGAATATTACACTTAGTTCAGATCGCCGTACTGCGTTAATTGAGGTGGAACCTGGTTGGGATCCAGATGTTAACAGAAAATTGGTCAATAATGATTTTACAATGCAGATTGCAAATTCAAATTACCAGCCTAGTTCTATAGATTACAGTTACAGTATGAATCTCATAAGCTATACACTTAAGTTTGATTCACCTCTTCCCGAAGGAGAAACACGACTCAAGTTCAATTCTAACGGGTTGGTCGATCGGGCAAATGATCTCTACCCAGCAGAAATGTTATCCGAACCCATTATGCAGCTCCCTCCTTCAGGAACCCCAACAGCAAGCTATGACCAATCAAGGGGAGAGATTCTTTTATCATTTGATAATGGCTTCCAATTAGACAGCTCAGCAACTATAGCTGCGGGTCTAACTTTAAAAGTTGATGGGGTAGAATACAATCTTCGTGGATATCTGTTATCTGTTAATTGGAATAGTAAGAATCAGATCTACATCAGACTTACAGATAAATATTCTTGGAGATTCAAAGAGGCTTTGGAGCAAGGAAGCGATGTACAAATGAAGTATTCCAAAGTAAATCAACACTCTCAGCAGCAATTGTCGGACATAGCTGGCGCGTTGGTACCTGACTTTGATTACATTCAAGTAAACAAATAACCTTATACAAGTAAACAAATAACCTTAAATGTATGGAAGCAAAGAAGCGGCGGCGAACTAATCGTCGCTTCTTTGTTATTTTCTGACATGCAGATTTTTCTGTCGAATTTAAAACCATCCTGAAATATAAGTAGCTTTACGTGCAAAAAGATATAAAGCTTCCAGTCATTTACCTAGGGTGGAACCAGACCTGGTCGTTTACCAGAGTGGAACGAGACCTTGTCGTTTACCCTGGGTGGAACGAGATCTCTGAGTGGAACGAGATCTTGTCGCTTACCCAGGGTGGAACGAGATCTTAATGTGTTGAGATGATAAAATAGCAGGCTAACGGACCCTGGTTCCGCTATTGCCCCCAAATGCCCGGTTTTGCAGAACTAACGGACAGAGGAGCCGCTATTGAGCTGAAAAGCATCAAAAGTGGCCCCAATAGAGGTGAATAACGGCTCTGGTGTCCGTTACAGTTGGAAAAGGGCTTAATTTGAGCAAATAGCGCATTCTGTGTCCGTTGGGAAGGAGGGAGCGGGAGTCCAAGGAGCCAAGGAACAAAGGAGCCAAGGAACAAAGGAACAAAGATTAGGAGTTAATACGCAACGTTACAAAATATCGAGTCAAAGCAAAAACGGTACATATTGCACACATTGGCGCGTAAGCACACACTAGGGAACAACGCTTACAGTAGTATGTAACCACCAAACACTATTGACACCTCGCACACAAAGGTCACTAAGGCAATCAGTTACATAATAGTACACATCGGCACATCAACGCACATCAGAGGGAACTAATGTAGGCCAAGTCAGAAACGCATTAGAGAAGCGTAAAACCACAACCACCAAACCACAACCACCAAACCACAACCACCAAACCACAAAAACAGGCCGCACAAGGGAAAGTCCTTGATGCGGCCTGTAATTTATTAATTGTGTTTATAGACGAAGTAGTCGAAGTCAGCAGGTGCGTTTTGGCCGGAAGTGTCCTGGCACTGCATACCTACAAATGCTCCGGTGAAGAAGCCCCCGCCTTGGATGTAGTCATCCGACAGCTTGTAGGAGTAGAAGTCGACTGGGATGACAGTCCAGTTCTCACCATCGAAAGAATAGGAGTAGCGGTACACATCCGTCTCAACATCTACACGCAAGTACACGTACTGGACATCCTCAGGAATCACGATTTCGCTGCCTTGTAGCGGCGCGGAGAACGTAAAGTTATCGCAGACGACAAGCTCCAAAATTCTCCCTTTGTCTTCATGCCAGGAAATTTGGCAGGAAGTCCAGTTCTGCGTGTTATAGTAGTTTACTAAGCCGGCGGACTGCTGGAAAGTCGTCGGGTTGAAGGCAACCTTCGTTTCCGCTCTGAAATTAAAGTGCTGCCAGCGTCTAGCGATGAAAGCTTGCGTAAACTTGGACGTCAGCGACTCTTTGCCATACAGGCGCAGATGTCCTGGTTTGTCGGTCAGCGAAACGATATTTTCACCCAGCGGAATTCTCAGGCTTTGGAAGTTCAGATTCAGCTTGTTGCTGTCGAAATCGTCCTTCTCCGGGAAGTCTGGTTCCCACTTTACTTCCGCAATGTCCGGCCCTTCGATTTCCAGGGAAGGCTGATTGCCGCCAACGACGTAAGGCCAGTCGTTCTTCCATTCCAGGCGCTGAATAGCTGTCTCTCTGCCGAGCGGACAGAAGCCGCGGGGATCGAGTAATGGATGGCCTTCTCTGGACAGCGGTCTTCCCGTCAAATGAACGAGGAACCATTCATCCGTATGCGTCTGCACGATCGAAGCGTGCCCTGATTTTTGCAGCGGATTACGCGGTACAGCAAACGACGAAATTAGCGGATTGTCCGGATGTACTTCGTACGGGCCACGCAGATTTTTCGAACGGGCTAGGGTTGCGCAGTGATCATACTTGGTGCCGCCCTCCGCCGTCAGCAAGTAGTAATAACCGTTCATTTTGTACAGGTGAGGTGCTTCAGTCAATTTAATGTCGGTCCCTTTAAAAATAACCTCTTTGTCGCCAACCAGCTTCTGCTCGCTGGCACTGTATTCCTGAAGCACGATGCCATAGAAAGGATGATGGCCGACACGTTGATCCCACAGCATGTTGACCAAATATTTCTTGCCGTCCTCATCATGGAATAACGACGGGTCGAAGCCGGAGCTGTTCAGGTAGATCGGCTCTGACCATTCGCCATCGATAGTGTCACATGTGACGAGGTAATTATGGCAATCCTTCCACTGTCCCTCCGTCACTTTAACATCGGTATAGATGAGCCAGAATTGATTGTCCGCATACGACAGCTGCGGTGCCCAGATTCCGCCGGAATCCGGATTTCCCATCATGTTCAGCTGACTTAACCGAGTTAACGGTCTCGTTACCAATCTCCAGTTCTTAAGGTCCTTGGAATGATAAATGCCAACGCCAGGGAACCATTCAAAGGTGGATACCGCAATATAGTAGTCTTCCCCTACACGACAAATGCTAGGGTCTGGATTAAAGCCTGTCAAAATCGGGTTTTGAATTTTAGCCATTGTTCTTCTCCTTTATTAGTTTTTTTGAAAACAAGGGAGCAAAATTGGGGTTCATAAAGATAAGTTACCCATTTCTTATCATTACCTGGATAAGCTATCATTATGTTATAATGACTATATTGTATCAATATTATTATCCTGTTCCCATATCCAATGCTTGTTGTTATTTGCCCAAATCACCTAACTTAGTTGTTCAACCATTTTGAGAGTTTGAAAAAATTATTAGGTTTGAGTTCGGGAGATTATTTGGCCTAAGTTTTTTTGGGGGGATGAGTGACCGTTTGGCGGAGGTCCAAGGGTATAAAAGGTATTAAGGGTATAAAAGGTATTAATGAAGGGGGCTGGAGCTATGGAGATAAGAACTGAACGGATGAGAAGAGAAATGATGCTTCCCGATATGGAGTCCACTTTTCGCGTCTTTGGTGCCCACTGGCGTACGGTGGATGACGGCTGGGTTTATCCTACTCATAAACATCCGCTTTTTGAGGTGAATTTAGTGCTGTCCGGAACACAGCAAATGACCGTGAACCGGACGGTTTATGTGCAGAAGCCGGGGGACCTGCTGCTTCTTGGCCCGGATGATGTACATGAGAGCAGTGCGATTGGCGGAGAGGAAATGACGTATTACTGCCTGCATTTCGACGTCGATGAAAGAGCTTTTCGCGAGCTGCTGTATCGCAACCAAACCTGCTACCACGCTGCGGGAAGTGAACTGGCTGCTTCGATCCGTCCGGCGCTGGATAAGTTGATTGCGTTAACCTCGGAAGAGGCGGTCGTTCGTGTCGAATCCCGCATGGCAGCGCTCTCGGCATTGTTTGAGCTATTCGCGGGGATTAGCGGGGCGCTCAGCAAGCGCAATGGCGACGGCACGTCATCGCGGATGTCTCAAACCGCTTCACAGGTAGCCGTACTCCTGGAACGAACCATCGACGAAACAGTTGATGGAAGCCGGGAAGGACACGAGATGGAAACGATCGAGTCGATCGCTGCCAAGGTAGGCTACAGCACATCCTCTATAAACCGTATGTTCACCGCGGCATTCGGCATTTCCCCGCGCCAGTATATGTCCAATTTAATGCTGAAAAAATCCAAGCTGCTGCTAATGGACCCTGAACTGACGATCGAGGACATTTCGAGCAGATTGGGTTATAAAAATATCGCTCATTTCAGCCGCCAATTCAAGCGCTGGACCGGGGAGTCGCCAAGCTGCTTTCGGGGGCGCTTCCACAATTAGGGCTTACAAAACAGGACCTTGCGTCTGAAATTAGAAATTTGCGTCCCCAGTTAGGTCTTTCAGTCTAATTTAAACGGATAAGTTTACAGAAGTAAAAATATAACATATACTCCTTACAGCCTGAATACCTTCGGGTCTATTTACGAGCAATAAGGAGTGACTTTACGTTGGAGCGGATTCCGGTACATCCCGAGCTGCCGCCTGTACGCATAGAGAAGATCGTTGCCGGCTACGGCGCGTCCATTCTAATCAGGCGCTGGGCAGCTACGATTATCGATTGGCTAATTATTGCGGGGCTCATCGGTACGATGATATATTACAATCGTTTGATCATCACCCTGGTCATTAGCGGTTTTATTCTCGTGTATCATTTGTTGATCGAAGGCTTTACCGGCTACACGGTAGGGAAACTGATCCTTCGCATTCAGACGGTAAGGGAAGACGGCCAGCCGCCAGGCTTCGCAAAATCTCTGCTAAGAACGGTAATACGCATCGTCGATACGAATCCGTTATTATTTGGGGCGCTGCCTGCCGGAATTTGTGTTCTTGCTACACAGAAGAAGCAGAGGCTGGGGGATATGGCTGCAGGTACATACGTAGTAAAAGTTTCTGATTTGGACTTTAAGACAATGGGACGCAGGGAAATGGCCATTTCCGTGATCTTATCTGCTCTGATCGTTCTGATTGCGGCAGTACCCAATGTCATCGCCTGGAAAATAACGGGGTACCCGGCCGCTGAGCTGAAGAGTGTCGTGCATATAAGTCAGGACGGAAAGTTTCAAATTACGGATCATCACAGGTTCAGTACAGACAAGGCCACAATGAAAGAGACGGATGCCAATATTGCGGTACGCCAGCTGTTGTTTGGGAAATATTTAACCATATTCACTTATTCGAAGGATGAAATAGACGGGAACATCTCTTTAGAGGACTTTCATTTGAGTCTGAAGGACTTGCTGCTGAACAGTTCAACCACGATAATCGAGGAAAATAAGCTCCATATTAACGGGTATCCAGCTTTGGAACTAGCTTACTGGGGAACGCAAAATGGGGAGGAATATGCTTATATTATCACGACGACGGAGACTTCGGATCACCTTCACCAGTTTTACGCACTCATGAGTAAGAAGGATTATGAAAAATACGGGCCGGAGTTTCGTGAAATTATAGCGACTTTCAAAGAGATTGACGGCGAAAAATAATTCAGCCAGCTGCAGGGGCTATCCTTTAGGGTCTTTAATATTGACCCTGAGGGATAGCCCTTTATTTCGTCAGGAATCGGGCAATTTCTGCTGGCGTTTCCGGGAGGCCCGGGGGGAGTGGCCGGTCACCTTCTTGAACATTTTGGAGAATAGGAAAGGATCGGTATAACCTACAGAGCGGGAGACGTCACTGACGGTAAGATCGGGATTGCGAAGCAGTTCAACTGCCCGATTCATCCGGTATTCCAGCAAAAAGGTTTGCAGAGAGACGCCAAATTGCGCTTTGAACAAACCGGATAAATAAGTACGGTCCAGCCCGACGGAACGGGCGATATCCATTACGCTAATTTTTTGACTGTAGCTGCTTTCAATCCATTCTATCGCTTTGCGCACATAAACCTCTTTCGGATGGGAGGCCTTTGCTTCTGGAACAGACGGGGGAGAAGCGGAGATCAGCTCAGCCATCAGGCGGTAAATCATGCTCTGAATAAGCACATCGCCCCCCTGCTCTGTGCGCGCAAGGGCAAAATCATCATAAAAGTTTTCCATTGTGCGGCTGCAAGAATGAAAAATGGGATGGTATAGAGATAAATTAGCACGCTGCATTAATGATTTAGCATGCAGTCCGCGAAATCCGAACCAGGAATAAGTCCAGGGTTCTTCCGCATCCGCCTCATAATATACAAGCGTATCCGGCGGGATGAGGAAGCCGTGTCCTGTCGTCAGTTCATACGTCCGTTCATGCACACGAAACTGCCCAGAGCCTTTATGGATGTAGTGGATAATATAGCAGTCACGCAGACCGGGTCCCCAGGTATGGCCGGACAGGCATTCTTCTTTTCCAAAAAACAGCAAATTCAAATCCATCTGATTCTGGGACGTCTCGTTAAAGTGAACGATGTCAATACGGCTCATAGCTTGCAGTCCCCCTTGGTCATCTTCTGCTGATATATGCATTATAACAGGTTCGTTGCCGGATACAAACGGATTAGGTGAATTATGAAATGGGATTATGACAGGTTTAAACGGGAAAGAGCCATGTTCATTCGATCGCCTTGAGCTTATAGTTAAGGTACATTTATGCGAATAATGGAGGCGATGATCACCATGTCCAAAATTACGTTTATGGGTGCAGGCAGCACTGTTTTTGTCAAAAACGTCCTCGGAGATGTCATGCTAACGGAAGCACTGCAAGGCTTTGAACTGGCTTTATATGATATTGATATGGAGCGGCTGACGGATTCGGAAAATTTGTTGAACAGCCTTAAGCAATCACTCGGCAGCACCTGTGTGGTCAAGGCTTATACAGATCGCAAGGAAGCACTGCGCGGAGCAAAGTACGTTATCAATGCAATTCAAGTGGGAGGTTACGATCCCTGCACGATTACGGATTTTGAAATCCCGAAAAAATACGGTCTGCGGCAGACGATCGCCGACACCTTGGGAATTGGCGGAATCTTCCGCAACCTGCGGACGATTCCGGTTATGCTTGATTTTGCCAGGGATATGCAGGAGGTGTGCCCGGACGCCTGGTTCCTCAATTATACGAACCCGATGGCTGTGCTGACGAATGTGATGAATACAGCAGGCGGTATTAAAACAGTCGGATTATGTCATAGCGTACAACAATGTGTACCCGGGTTGTTTGAAGCGCTCGGCTTGAGCGAAGAAGGGCTGGAAACGAAAATTGCCGGGATCAATCATATGGCCTGGCTGCTGGAAGTGAAGCGGGACGGCAAGGACCTGTATCCGGAAATCCGCCGGCTTGCTGCCGAGAAGCAAAAGGAAAAGCATCATGATATGGTGCGCTTTGAACTGATGCTGCGTTTCGGCTATTACGTGACGGAATCCTCGGAGCATAACGCCGAATATCATCCGTATTTTATAAAACGCAATTATCCGGAGCTGATTGAACGCTTCAATATTCCGCTGGATGAATATCCGCGGCGCTGTATCGCCCAGATCGAAGGCTGGAAGGAGCAGCGGGAGAAGCTGTTTGCCAGTGAAAACATCGAGCATACTCGCAGTCTGGAATACGCCTCGTATATACTGGAAGCGATGGAGACGAACCGGCCATACAAAATCGGCGGCAACGTGATGAACACGGGCCTCATTACCAACCTGCCAGCGGAGGCATGTGTAGAGGTGCCATGTCTTGTAGATGCTGCTGGTATTACGCCAACCTATGTGGGCGCCCTGCCGCCACAGCTCGCCGCACTGAACCGGACGAATATCAATACGCAGCTGCTGACGATCGAAGCTGCCGTTACCGGGAAAAAGGAGCATATCTATCATGCTGCCCTGCTTGACCCGCATACAGCTGCCGAGCTCTCGATTGACGATATCGTAGCTATGTGCGATGACTTGATCGAAGCCCATGGAGACTGGCTGCCAAAGTTCAAATAAAAAATAACCCATTGTGCTGGCCGGCTGATACCGGACGGACACTTTAAAATAAGCAGAAAGGGACTCCCTTAAGCTCGGATGGCGAGCGGGGAGCCCCTTTTTCTATTCTGCGTACTATGGATTGTTTATTAAAAATCTCACGATTTCATATTTCGATTTATAGGCGAGAGATACGACGGATTGCTCTTTCCCCGTAGTTAAATCATACTGCCGAATTTCTCTGGTCCGGTTTTCAGGCGCATTTTTGACAAAGTCGTATAGTACATATAGAGAATGGGAATCCTCGTCCGGCTGTATGGCTGAAATGATCCCGCGTTCTTCTTCTATTTTCTGAACCAGAGCTGGGGGCTGCTCCAGACGAAAAGTTTGAGATGGCTTCAACTGCTCATCCAGCACGGCGATTTGTCCCGTTTCGGAAATAATGTACAGTTGATGGTCATGAACAAATGCCGTGTTAAACATAAAAGGCTCCTCCGGCACTTTAATTTCTTGCTCCAGTTCCCCGGTTTTCGGGTCGATCACTTGGATTAGCAAGCTGGGTCCGTATCCGGTTGAATCATTCGAAATCATGAATACAAGCAGCTTATCTCGAAAATATTGGAAAGAGGAGCCGTTCCCGCCGCCGGCAAGGAATATTTCCTGGTCTGGGTCGTTCCCCGCTAAATTATGATTGTCCAAAGGATAATTCACTAGCAGCTTATTGCTTGGCAGATCGATAACATATATGCCTATGGCGTTGTTTTTTCCGTTCATATACAGCACATAGGCTTGCTCATCGAGAATTATGCTTGACTCAAAATAACCTGGAAGCTTGATATGCCCAAAGACTTGCTGATCCGGGTTCCAATATACATAATCGTTCGAATACTCGTTTGGCGAGTAATCCGGGTGGGTTCCCATATTTACAGTGAAACTTAAATACCCCTGCGAGCTTCGCAAAAAGTTCGATCCGATTTGCCGATCTGGCCCGTATATAGAAGGGCCGTAGTAAGAATCCACATCACCGGACTTATGTATGACAAAATGGTGGTTCTGGCGCTCGGAAGCAATATAAATATCATCATTTAACCTTGCCGTAAAATCCAATTTTTTGCCTTTGGCCAGATTCAAGTTTTGTAACACTTGGCCTTTGGCATCGTAAGCAACGAGGTCAGCGCCTTCCTCGAGAATGTTGGAATACATGACAAGGTAACGGGCACCGTTCATTTTGAACAACTGCTTGTCCAGGCCAAAGGAAATGGCCTCATTGGATTCGGAAGACAGTTGAATGCCTGCCTCGGGCTTGGAATCGGATTGGCGAACATACAGAAATATAGAGAGAAGAAGGATAATGACAATAAGTAATATGAGGCTGGAAATTTTAAAATATTTGAGTCTAAGCATGAATACAACTCCTATTACAGGATGATTTCAGCAGGATGAACAAACAAGCGTAATGTTTTTGATTAAAATTAGCCAGTGAAGAAATGCTCATCGACACTGGCTAATCATGCATAACATACTAGCGTTAGTTGCTATAATATATTATAGTATTGCCGGATTTTGCGATTTCCATCGGCGTAACGATAGGATCAATTGTAATGTAATCTACATCGATCCCTTGCGTTTTCCACGCTTTCCAAACTAGCTGCGAGCAATAAAAAGCATCTTCTCTCCAAGGGTTAATAAAGATCCAGTTATACGGTTTGCCGACTTGGTTTTGCGCATAGGTGGCAGCGGCTGAATATTGGCTGCCCGTCGCTCCTTTAACGCTCATGGCGTATACTTTGGTTCTCGATCCCCAGTCATTCGTATGCAGCTGCACGCCGTCCGCAGGGAAGGCTTCTACGGTTTTAATGTTGCCATTGGCTACGATTGCGGCATGTCCTGGATAGCCAAAGTCAATTCCCCAGGAGCTGGCGTTGTAGGCGACGAGGATGTCACCATAAGTCCCCAGAGTGCTTGCGGCTAATGCATAAGTCTGAAAGTGATTTGCCGCATGAATACCGAGTTCCCCTAATGTTCCCTTTTTGGCGGCGGCGGAAATTAACTGTTGATCCGCTTTAGCTTTTTCGTCCAGAGCACCAGACTCAATAAGTTCGATCTCTTCTTGGAAGTGCTGGTTTACTTTTTCAATATCCTGCTCCGACATACCGGCCTTTCTCATTTCCGAAATTGCGTTTGCTGACAACCCTGAGGAAACTTCGGCAGCATTTACTTGCATTACAGGAAGTAATAACAGAGCTGAGAGTAGTGCAATGGATAACGATTTTTTCATAAATCTCTTCATTTGCAAAACCTCCCAATTTAGGAAATGATAGTTTACCATTTTCATCCTATCATATCCATATCGTCGAAGTAAGGGGAAAAATGCCGTCGAAGTACAGGCTGCCATGAGAGATTTTATAGCGATTTTCAATGTGGTGTACGTAATAAACTTCCCAGAAAGAAAGCGATCGTACCAAAGAAAGACTTCTAAAAAAGCCTCTAAACAAAGATTATGAACAAAGCCTCTAAACAAAGCTAAGACTTCAAATGAAAAAAGCCTCACCCCTCTTGAAGAATATACAAGGGAGTGAAGCTGCTCAACTAAAAATTCATATAGATAAATTCCTGCGTTTCACCAGAAAAGAACAAGATGCCTATGACGATAGCTATAATAACTATAGCTCCACCGACCGCTGTTCCCAGCATCATCAGTGCTCGGCCGACCCGATGGCTGAGGCGGTTGGCTTTGGCTTTAGCGAACTTGGCGCTACGAGTTTGTAATTCCATATTGCTTCAGCTTCTTATAGAGAATTTCGCCGAACATTTTATTCCCTTCATCGAGCATATGGGACGGGTCGCGATAAAGTTCGTGCGGAATCGTATTGTTCTTCTCTTTGTTGAACTCGATATACGGATAGCCTCTGGATTCGATCAACTCCTGATAGGCCCCCATCACTTTGTTGTAATCGTCCCAATTCAGCAGCTTCTTCTTGTTAAGGTGCTCTTTATTCAGCGGGGCCGAATAGAAGACGGCCTGCTTATTATGCTCCTGCAGCAGATCGAGCGTCTTCCCGATCATGAATATGCCGAAGCTGTGGTCTTTATCAAACGGTTTGTTCCAAACATAGAGCTGTTTGAAATGTTCGTCGATTTCTTCTTTATGTTTGTCCTGCATTTTATCGTAGGCTGTGTACATCGGAGCATAGCTCGGTGTCACGCCATTTTTCTTGTCCTGCTCATTTTTGATTTCCCGGCGGATTTTCTCCATCGGAGTACGCGTTTTGAACAGCTTGTAGCTGATAACGTCGCGGTCATGGAACAGCGTCCACTTGCTCAAGAAATTGGACGTGGCCCAATTATGGATTTCGCTAGGAAGCGACTGGCGATTTTTATCGGGGAAATCATTCAGCCAGCTCCGTGGAATATTTTGATCCAATTTTGTAATAAGCGACGGGTAAACCGTTACGTTAGGCTCATTATCGGAGACGACAGCAATGCCGTAGTTGATTTCATATACGACATAATCAATTTCATCGATAATCGAAGCGAGCACGGCATAGGTCTCCGTAAATCGGCCGCCCGTAAGGCCCAGATTGAGGACCCGCTGGTCTTTGAGATGAACCTGGAGAACGCCGGCAGAGGTGTTGGCACCCTTCATCACAGTCGTTCCGAATACGGTGGATGGCCCGAATAGCCCCACTACCTTCTTGCCGTCATCAGGCTGTTCTTTTAAATACTCGATCCATAAAGGCGTATAAACGATAGAGTCGTAAGCCGGGACACGAAGCTCCTTCGTTGCGTGCGTAACGACATCCTGTTTCATTTGATCTACAATCGGGGAAGCTCCATCGCTAAGTCCGATCAAGCCTGCAATGGCAAGAGAGACCATCATGACGGACACCGTCTTGTTCAGAAAAAAATTAGTCATCGATAATCCTCACTTTCATTGTGTTCAGTCATTCATTTCTACCGCAAGCCCAGCAGTCGAAGCATGAGGTTCCAGCCGTCCACGATCGGCAGAATGAAGAACGTCCGGCTGATCGTCACCCCAAAGAAAGTAATCAGAATGGCGATCGCCGTCGTCCCTGGCTTAAGCCATTTCGGGACAGGCTTTAGTCTAGGCTTGATTTGCTTCACATGGAAGCGGTGGATACAGAGCATGGCGCCATGGAACATTCCCCAGACAACGAAATTCCATGCCGCTCCATGCCAAAGGCCGGAAACAGTCATCGTAGCCATTAGATTCAAATACACCCGCGGAGCAGCTACCCGGCTTCCGCCGAGCGGGAAATACACATAGCGGGTGAGCCAGGAGCCGAGCGAAATATGCCAACGGTTCCAGAACTCCGCGATGCTGCGCGCCAAATATGGGAAGCGGAAGTTCTCCGGTACGACGATGCCGAACAAACGGGCAGTACCGATCGCAATGTCCGAATAACCTGAGAAATCAAAGTATATGACAAAAGTATAGGCGATCAGAGAAATCCATAGCGTGGCCGTATCGGCTCCGGCAATCCCGGCTTTGGAGTAAACCGGCTGAGCGAGCAGATCGATCGATCCGGCGAGCACAAGCTTCTTGAACATCCCAAATCCAATTCGGGTGATCCCGATCATGATATGGTCGATGTGAAATTTCGCTTTAAGCTGTGGATAGAACACTTGAAATTGCTTGATCGGCCCGGCTACCATCGTCGGGAAAAAGAAGATGAACGACAATAGCCCTTCCGGTCTGTGCTCCGGCAAATTCCCGCGCTTGCGTTCCACCAAGTAATGAATAAGCTCAAACGTAAAATAAGAAATCCCTAAAGGGAGGACGATTTGCTCCGCTTTCGGGAAAAACGGCTGATGCATAAATGCAAACAAGTCATTTAATGTATCCAGCATCATATTCGTATACTTGAAATAACCGAGCACGAGAATGACCCCGATGATTGCAGCCGGGTAAATCCAGCGTTTACTCCACTTGGCAGCAGCCTTGACGACGATAATTGCAATGACGACCTCGGCCAGCAGCAGGAGCAGATAGGAGCCTGCATAGTAGTAATAAAAAGTGACGCCAGCAGCGAACAGCACCCAGGGTCTGATCCGGTGCGGCATAATGTGATACGTGACGACGGCCGCGAGTACGAACAGCCAGTAAATCCAATCTGTATAAATCATAATATTTCGTTTCCACCATCCAAGTTGAATACTTCCTCTATGATTACTATTACTGCTTGTTCATGATAGCACAAGATCAAAGTATCCGGTTATATCAAAATTCGCTAAATACTCCAAAATACTGGAATATGCACATGCGCCAGTATACAAAATTCGCCAATTTACAGTGTATTTCCTTCTTTTTTTGCAGAAAAAAAGTTGGATCCGGGTCAATAGATTAGACGCAATTCCCTTGTGAAAGTTTCCGATATTCGCACCGCCATGACTGGGATTTGCACTAAAACTGCCCGGGTTGCATACAATACGGGTAATTCGTCCAGGAGGTGGAGCCGTGATTGTTACAATGAATATGGGAGCTGGTCGGCTGGACCGGATTGCCTCGCCGGAATTGTACGGGATCATCATTGACCAGAAAAGATTGAATCGGGCGGTTCACGTCTATCGCCTGCCGGAGCAGCTTGATTTTGAGCTGCGTCTAAGAGCGGCGATCGTGAAGGCTGCAAAGGACTTTAACGCCAGTGGAGCCAAATTCGCCACCTTCAAAAACTCAAGGGCCAATGAGCATTACTGGACACGCTTGCCTAACGGAGGCTTTCAGCTTAAGGAGGCGGCGCAGCCTTCGGAAGCGATTGCCGATATTTTTAATAACGGCTACAGATATGCTATGGAGTGTGCTACGGCGATGGTTGTTATCCTTTATAAAGGGGTGCTGGAAACAATCGGTGCCGGGGCGTTCAATAACCATTTTCAAAACCTTGTGCTTTATGATTGGGAATATGATAGTGATCTGCGGCTGATTCAGGCACAGCAGGCTGCCGCTGGCGATGTCGTTTATTTCGAGAATCCGGATTACAATCCGAAAACACCTGAATGGCAAGGAGAGAACGCAATTTTGCTCGACAATAACTTGTATTTTGGCCATGGGATAGGCATTACTTCCGCGAGCGCTATCATAGAATCGCTAAATAGAAGAAGGATACCGGGTAGTACGACGACGGCTTTTTTGTCCGATCTGATCGTCCATCCCGATTTTGAATATATCCGCCAGCTTGGGGGCCGGGCTTAAACTTTGCATCTCATTACAATACAGCGAAAATTACTATACCAATAATTTAACGGGTTTGATACAATGAATGAGAATTTACTGAGGGAGGTGTGTTTCTATGACAGGATCAAGAGTTATGAGATGGGTAACTGGCGCTTTAGAGATTTTTTTAGCGATACCCATTATCGGTGCAGCTATAGTTATGGGAAGTTGGTATACCGCATTAGGTGTAATGCTAGTCTTACATATTATTACTCTGGTGTTGTCCAGCTCAAATAAGGAGCCAGTGTACGGCTCAGTTTTGGGGATTGTGACTTCATTGCTCGCCTGGATTCCTTTTTTGGGCTGGCTGCTGCATTTGTTGGCCGGGATCTTCCTTATGGTTTCTGCCGCGAAGAAGAGCAACTCTAATGTAACGCCGCCGCCGCCGTACTATAATGGTTAATCGTTAGTACATAGTACTAGCTGGAAGCGACCGCACTTTGGCATTTAGCCAGGTGCGGTCGTTTTAGCTTAATGAGCATATTGTTCGATTTCCAAAGAGGAATAGATGGACGTTTTTTTAGTGCTGTCCCTGGCGATATGATACATCGCCCGGGCAACGGTTTCCGCCTCGATCGCCCGATATTTTTTCATGGGGCCGGTAAACAGGAAGGGAAGGGCTTGGTAGACCGTTCCTCCCCAGCGCTCGGCAAACCGGTATTCCTGCCGGTCGCCCAGCAGAAGGGACGGCCGCAGGATGGACAGGCTATCATACGGCATCTGGCCGAGCTCTTGTTCCGCAATGCCTTTGATTCGCGAATAAAAGAAGCGGGAGGCAGGATTGGCTCCGATGGAACTAATGAACAGAAAGTGTTGTGCTCCCTGCCTCAGGGCCAGCCTGGCAAGCGTAAGCGGGTACTCGACATCGACTTTGCACATCGCTTCCTGCGTTTTGGCTTTTTTGATCGTGGTGCCCAAGCAGCAAAATACGTCATCTGCAGCCAAATCCCGCTCATAAATGTCCAGCTGATCAAAATCGACGATAATTTCCGTCAGCTTGGGATGCTGCATTTGAAGGGGAGCGCGCACGAGGGCGATGATTTCAGTATAATAAGGCTCTTTGAGCAGAAGGTGCAGCAATTTATGCCCGACAAGCCCGCTTGCCCCGGCGATTAATGCTCTTTTCCCCATAGATAACGACCCCTTTCCGCAGCAGTTATAAAAATGATAGTCTAGCAGCTTGTGAATTATTAAGCAAAGCAGCCTCTCAATTACAATTATGTACATACATATTGATAGCATTGAACTTATTTGGAGCCTATCCGGCTAATAAAATATATATTTGCTGTCTACAGGATATATTATAGTAATCTAGTTCACTATGCTAATTTGTTCACTGTATCAATCCAGGCTACTATGCTATTCCTGTTCACTAAGCCAATCCAGTCCACTATGCTATTCCTGTTAAGTTGTGCCCTTTACACTGCTCATCCTGTTTGCTGTGCCAGCATTGGAATTGTTGCTCAGGATTTGTTTTTGCGTCACTTGCAAGTGTACAATGTGAACGATAGACGGTCTTAAATATATTATGTCACTGAGGAGTGATCAAAGTGAAGTATCGGAGATTAGGCAAGACAGAACTGAACGTATCCGTCATTGGGATCGGGACGTGGCAATTTGGCGGTGAATGGGGGCAGCAGTTCAATCAGGATGAGGTGGACGCTATCCTCGACAAAGGCCAGGAATGCGGGATCAATCTTATCGATACGGCGGAATGCTATGGCGATCATCTTTCCGAGTCGTTTATCGGCGACTATTTGAGTCGCCGCAAGCGGGAGGACTGGATTGTAGCCACGAAATTTGGCCATCACTTTCATGAACGTTTTACCCGTACAGACGTATTTGGGGCTGAAGAGGTATTGAAGCAGCTCGATGCTTCCCTGAAGGCGCTGAAGACCGATTATATCGACCTGTATCAATTCCATTCAGGTCCTGATGAAGTGTTTGATAATGATAAGCTATGGACGGTGTTGGACAAGCAGGTTCAGGCCGGTAAAATACGGCATTTGGGAACTTCGATCGGCAGCAATGACAACCTGCATCAGACGGATGCGTCAAGTCAAGTGAACTCCCAAGTGATTCAAGTTGTATATAATCGCCTGGACCGCACGCCGGAGAACCGTGTATTCCCATCTTGCGAACGGCAAGATCTCGGGGTGCTTGCCCGTGTTCCTTTGGCCAGCGGCTTCCTAAGCGGTAAATACAAGCCAGGTGCGCAATTTGATGTTACCGATGTCCGCCACCGCAAGGACGCGGAACTCGTGCGCCGAAGCTTGGAGGAAGCAGAGCAAATTCGCAAGAATGAAGTGCCGGAGGGAGTCGACATGGCTAGATGGGCCTTGGCCTGGTGCCTTAAGCATCCGGTCGTCAGCTCGGTGATTCCGGGCTGTAAAAATCCTGCGCAGGTTGCCTCCAACGCAAGCGCAGCGGATTTAGTAGACTAGAATAATCAGAACAAATTTAGAATAATCAGTAACATAATAGCCCCGCTGGCGCTTACGCCCGCGGGGCTATTATGTTACTGCGGATGAGATTTCAATACGATTACTGCATTGTGCCCGCCGAAGCCAAAGGAATTGGATATGCCGATTTGCAGCCGTGCCTGCCGGGCCTGTTGAGGGACGTAGTCCAGGTCGCAGATCGGGTCAGGATGATCGAGATTAATCGTTGGCGGAATGATCCCCTTTTCCAATGACTTAACGAGGGCCACCGCTTCAACAGCGCTGGCTGCTCCCAGCATATGTCCTGTCATCGATTTGTTGGCCGTAACGGGAATGCGATAAGCGTGCTCCTCGAACAGCTTTTTAATTGCCTTCGTTTCTGACCAGTCGCCAACCTCCGTGCTGGTGGCGTGCGCGCTGATCACATCCACCTCCTCCGGGGCGATATTCGCTTCTTTGAGCGCTTGCTTCATCGCCTGGTAAGCGCCGCTGCCATCAGGATGGGTAGCGACGATATGATAGGCATCGGAGGTTGCGCCATAGCCGATCACTTCGGCATAAATGCGTGCGTTTCTGCGCCGGGCATGGGAAAGCGACTCCAGAATGAGTATGCCCGCGCCTTCCGCCATTACGAAGCCATCCCTGTCGACGTCAAACGGTCTGCTTGCTTTCGCAGGCTCATCATTGCGGGTGGAGAGCGCCGTTGCGTTCCCGAAGCTGGCTACGGAAATATCCGTAATTGCCGCTTCCGTTCCTCCGGCGATAATAACATCCGCACCGCCGGAGGCGATGAGGCGATACGCTTCCCCGATGGCAGTATTGCCGATGGAGCAGGCTGTTACGGGGGATAATACGGGGCCGACCGCTCCATATTTGATGCTGATCATCGCGGCAGCCATATTTGTGATCATCATGGGCACCAGCAGCGGGCTAATGCGCTCTGGACCCCGCTCCTGCAGCAGCAGGCTTTGCTCCAGGAGCGTCTGAATACCGCCTGTTCCGGACCCGACATATACCCCCATACGCTCCTTGTCGGTCTGCTCCAAATCAAGCCCTGCATCGGCGACAGCCTGTTCGGTGGCAGCCAGGGCAAATTGGCAGAAGCGGTCCATTCGCCGGGCTTCCCTGCGGCCGAACAAAGCGTCGGGATCGAAATCCCTGACGATGCCAGCAATTTTTGTTTTATGACGCGAAGCGTCGAAAGTATCAATGGCGGAAATTCCCGATTCCCCATGTACAAGACGATTCCAAAACAGTTCCACCTCATTGCCGAGCGGTGAAATCACGCCCAGTCCGGTAATTACGACTTTTTCCATAGGAACCTCCTTAAGGGCTGTTATGGGAGCTATTGTGTCACAGGATTTATCCTATTACAAGTTGTTGATTATTATAGTATAATCAGTACCACTTTAAGCTTGCACACCTTGGATAGGTTTAAGTATAGATTCAAGGAAAAGAAGGAGGGGCACGTGTGAAGCATCAGACAAGGCTGCAGGAGCTGTCTGTTTTTTTGAAGTCGCAGCGGGCCAAAATCGTCCCCCAGATGGTGGGGCTCCCGGCCGGGACGAGGCGCAGAACACCAGGACTCAGGCGGGAAGAGGTGGCGCAATTGGCGGGGGTCAGCACTACCTGGTATACCTGGCTGGAGCAGGGAAGGGACATCAAGGTGTCTGCATCCGTGCTGGACAATATCGCTTCCGCTTTGCGCCTTACCCAGGATGAGCGAAAATATTTGTATGCCCTGGCGATGGACACTGGAGCTGGACCAGGGGTGTCCGCCGAGCTGCATCGGGAGGGACAGCCGGAAATCAGCCCTTCCCTCACGAAAATTTTGCAGGAGTTGAAGTATTGCCCTACGATTATTTCAGACCGCCGATGCCAAATTGTCGGTTGGAACGAGGCCGCTTCTCATGTATTTCTCGGCTTTGAACAAATTCCGATAGAGCAGCGCAATATGATATCCCTCCTCTTCAGCAGGCAGGAGCTTCGCAGGCTGGCTGTCAATTGGGAGCAATTCGTCCGCGGATTTCTGGCGATCTTCCGGGCTTATTACGGGCAATACGTTGAGGATGAGTGGTATGATCATTTTTTGACGGAGATGAAGGAGACGTATCCTGAATTCAATCATTTGTGGGAACAAAGCGAGGTCAGCATGGCGCCGGAGGTAATACTGGAGTTCAGGCACGCTAAGGCGGGGAGAATGCATTTTCAGTTAACTTCTCTGCAGGTGCATGGAAATGTTGATCTGCGCTGCAGTATATATACTCCTGCTCCGGACTCCTCGACTGAATTTAAGCTGCGGCAGTTGATGGAACGATGAAAACAATGCAGCTGATGAAGCTGATGAAGCTGATGAAAAAATTGATGAACTGATGAACTGATGAAACTGATGAAAATGTTGAACTGATGAACTGATGAACTGATGAAACTGATGAAAATGTTGAACTGATGAAGCTATGAATTGGTCCATTCCCATATAACCATATAAGATGAACTAAATATTGCTAATATAAGATGAACTAACAAATGGGATTCAGGCAGGGCAGAAAAATGATTCCGAAGAAATTGAACGCCTTCTGGAAGAAAGCTGATTCGAGAGCATACTGAACGCTTTCTGAAAGAAATCTGCTTCGGAAGCATACTGAACGCTTTCTGGAAGAAAGCTGCCGCCTGTAGACAAAGCATACGCCTTGTGGCCGCCTTTGTGACCGGATTTCTACCTTTAACGAGCCATTACATCTAATACGAATCATTACATCCAATAACGAACCTATTACATCCAAGAAATCTGGGAATAACAGCGATCGTAGGAACATTTTACGTACTTGCCCCACATCCATTTCAATGCTTCAACTTATATAAATGGATTTTTAGTAGTTAGTTTCTGCGTCAAGGAAGGGAAAGCGGATTTAAATGGATTTCATGTCATTAGAAGAAGGAAGATGGCCATTATGGGCTGGATTCTTGATTTTAGGTGCATGAAATCCATCTAACTCCCCGGAACATTCGTTTTGAGCATAATTAGATACATGATTTCCATTTAGTATTCGACAGAGCTTAGTGGCATGCTGCTAATGTAAGATGAACCAACAAATGGGATTTAGGTAGGGCAGAAAAATGATTCGTCAGAAACTGAAAGCTTTCTTCGAGAGCATACTGAACGCTTTCTGGAAGAAAGCCGTCGCCTGTAGACAAAGCAGATACGCTTGTGGCCGCCTTTGTGACCGGATTTCTACCTTAAACGAACCATTACATCTAATACGAATCATTACATCCAATAACGAACCTATTACATCCAAGAAATCTGGGAATAACAGCGATCGTAGGAACATTTTACGTGCTTGCCCCACATCCATTTCCATTGTTCAACTTATAAGTTCATTTTGCGGCATGTTATAATGTTCAGCATGAGTGATGAGACATGGGCGATGAGTTATGAGTTATGAGTTATGAGCTTTAAGTGATGAGCTTTAAGTGATGAGCTATAAGTGATGAGTTATCTAGCTATAACTGATGAGTTAGGAGTCATGACTGATGAGCGATGAGTGTAAGTGACGAGTGTAAGTGACGAGTGTAAGCGATGAGTGTAAGTGAAGAGTGTAAGTGAAGAGTGTAAGTGATCGGTGATTAGGGATGAGTGAGGGAATATAGTACATTTGCTGGTTTTTATTAATATAAAGTGAAGCAGAAATACAGTGAGGGGAATCCTATGGAACGAAAAAAAAGTGTATATAAATCAACGCCAGCAGTTATAGGTGTGCTGCTCGCACTTAAGCTGCTGCTGCTGCGGATATTCTTTTTTGGTGAAATATACTGGAGCGGGCTGCCAGGAGAACTGCTGTCCGTTTTTGGATTGTTATGTCTGGCAGAGCTGCTGACGCCTGTTCGGGCCAAAGTGGGAGTATATTGGAGCCTCAATGCACTCCTCTCCTTTCTCCTGTTCTCTTCCGCTCTTTACTTCGCGCATTTCGGGACAGTCCCTACGTACGCGGTGCTGAGCGGTCTTAATCAAGTTCCCCAGGTGCGGGCGAGCGTCAGCGCGCTGCTGCGTCCGGAGCAATTTTTGTTCTTTGCGGATTTCGTGCTGCTCGGCGGATTGAAAATCGTACAACTGCTGCGGCGCCGCTCCCCACGCTCATTGGACTCTTTCCCAACCGAGGCGCGGCAAAGTCGCAAATGGAGCACGAACACGGTGGCTGTAGTATTGCTTCTGGTTAGTGCAGCTGCTTCCTTTTTCTATGTTCAGCAGGGCAAAAGTATCGATAACGAGCTCGTACGGGCGGAGAAGATCGGCTTTCTGAACTATCAGGCCGTGGCGGCCATTCTGAGCCGGGAGGAAGATCTGGTGATTGCGGAAGGGAACATTGAAGAGACGAGAGCTAGGATCGCTGAACTGCAAAGCAGCTACCCTTATTTGACAGCAAGCGAGGGGACTGGCGCGGGGAGAGACCCGCATTACTTCGGGGTGGCCGAAGGAATGAATTTGATTGTGATTCAAATGGAATCTTTTCAAAATTTTCCGATTCATTTAACGCTGAACAACGGAGCGGAGGTTACGCCGGTATTGAATGAACTTGCCGGGGAGGGCGTGTATTTTCCGCACGTGTATCAACAGATCGGACAAGGCAACACTTCTGATGCCGAATTCATGTTCAATACATCCATTTATCCGACAGCGGCTGTAGCTATGTCGACAGGCTATGGAAACCGCGAGCTGCCAAGCTTGCCGAGAATGCTGCAGAAGCGGGGCTACACCGCCCAAACGTTTCATGTGAACAAAGTAACCTTTTGGGATCGGAACAAACTGTATCCGGCGCTCAACTTTAATCAGTATTTCGATAAACCGGCGTTTGAGAATGATCATTTCAACGATTACGGAGCATCGGATGAGGAGATGTACCGGGTTGGGGTCGAGCAGATGAAGGATCTTCAGGCGCGGAACAAGCCGTTCTACGCGCAGTTTGTGACGACCTCCAGCCATTCTCCTTTTGTTGTGCCGGACAAATTCAAGCAAATTGCGCTTCCGCCTGAACTGGAGAACACCAATCTCGGCAACTATATTAACGCTATTCATTATACGGATTATGCGATTGGCCAGCTCATAGATCAATTGAAGGAAGCGGGTTTATGGGAAAATACAATGCTTGTTCTCTATGGGGACCATTTTGGAGTCCAGCCCAGTGAGACAAGCGCTGAGGAGATCCGTTCCGCACTGGGAATCCCTTATGATGATACGATAAGCCGGTTCAACATCCCGTTTATTATCCATGTGCCGGGCAAACAACTCGGCATCGTAGCCGAGCGTACCGGGGGGCAGGTGGATTTGATGCCTACCGTGGCCAACATGCTAGGGCTGTCGTTGAAGCGGGAGAATTTCACCGCCCTAGGTCAGGATTTGTTGAATATTGACCGCAATGTTTCAGGAGTCAGGTATTATTTGCCGACAGGTTCTTTTTTTAACGATGAGATTTTGTTTGTCCCGGGACAAGGTTTTGAGGATGGGGAGGCCGTATCGATCAGGACGCTGGAGCCCGTGGTTGATTTCGCCAGGTACCGAACGGATTATGAATATGTACTCTCGCTTATGAAGCTGTCGGATGAATACGTGAAACTGCTGCCGAAGCGTTAAAGAGGAGTCGAGAGGAGTCGTACTGTGTGCAGCGCCGAGCGCGCGATGTTTCGCTGCAGGATGGCGCCGGGCGGATTCAGACGACGTTATTTTCGGGTAATACAAAATTAGATGATTGCGGAAGAAATTCCTTTTTTGCGGGAAGGGAATGTTAACAGAACTTTTGGGTTTACCGAGAAAATATTAAAATGCGAGAAACTTTTACCTGTCTGAAGACGTCAAATAGTCAAGGTAACGATTATTAGTTTAGGTTACTTGCAAAATGATACAGGAGGTTAGACATGTGAGGAAATTATGGATAACGATTTTATCAGGATTACTCATTTTTCCGCTGCTATTACAGACTCAAGCTCATGCAGCTCAAGCAATCAGCATTTATATTAATGGGGTTAGGCTGGCGACAGACCAGGCACCGGTATTGGTAAGCGGCCGGGCGATGCTTCCGCTGCGCGCGATATTCGAAGCGCTAGATGCGGATGTGGATTGGAACAACAGGACGAAGACTATAACGGCTCTAAAGGGCGGAACGACAGTTATATTAAAAATGAACGCCAAGTCGGCGACGATTAATGGTCAGTCGGTGAGCTTGGACGTACCGGCTCAAAATCTGAAGGGAAGAACGATGGTACCGGTCCGCTTCGTTAGCGAAGCGATGGGCGAACAAGTAGACTGGAATGCGAACAGCAAGACGGTTTATATTACAACAAATGGATCAAACAATGAACCGACCTCTCCCGGTTCCGTTTCCTATGTTTATGCAAGAGATATTGGGAATAACGGGGACGGGCGCGATTTGGAGGTCAGCTTCTCCCGCGCAGCGAATTCGTCTCTTGTCGATCATTACCGGATCCTGGTCGTTAAAGCGAACAAGGCATCCAATTATAGTTTATCCAGCGCTTTAAAAGTTTCTTCTGCGAACTATACGAGTGTATCAGCAGGAAACAATGATCAAACGATCGCTTTGACGTCCCAGTCGCGTGATGTGGACGGAGATTTAATCACCGTGAACCGGTCTTATGTAGTGTACGTTGTTACCGTTGGCAGAGGCAGTGCGGCAAGCTCTCTGTCTACTCCTTCTCCGGCCATTACGCTGGATACAGGCAAATCGGTAGAGGCCGTAACGAACGTAAGAGTAAGCGATGTAAGTGATTATGGAGACGGTAGAGACGTAAATGTCACTTTCACAAGACCTTCCAAAGACAGCGACATTTCCAGCTATCGGATCTTCGTCGTAAAGACGGCGGATGCCGGGAAGTTTAACCTTGCCGCAGCAAACGCGCTGTCCAGTCAGTATTATACGAGTGTCAACAAATCGTCAAACAGCACGCTTAGCACTACGTTAAGCTCTTCTACCAGAGACACCTCCGGCGATTATATTAGAAATAATGTCGCTTATACCGTGTTTGTTCAGTCGATCAGCAGCAATACGAGCGGCGCGGCTCACAAGCTATCCTCGGCGTCCTCTTCGTTTACGCTGACGGTAGGTTCCGTTGTCGCACCTGTGATTACGCAGGTTGAGGACTATAGCGATTATGGAGATGGCCGCGATTTGCGCATCAACTTTACCAGATTGTCCGATGAGTCGAGAATTAGCGGCTACCGGATTTTTGTAGTCAAGAACAGTGATTACGGCTCCTTCAACCTGGCGCGTGCGAATAATGTGTCCAGTGCGAATTATACGGAGTGGTCCAAGTCGGGATATAATTTCAGCCAAACACTTCCTAGCGGAGCGCGGGATGTGGATGGAGATTTGATTCGGAATGGCGTCAGCTACCGGGTATTTGTCATGGCCGTGGGCAGTGGCAATTATGCGGGAAGCAATGCCTTGTCCTCGCCATCGTATTCTATTACTTTGTTGAATAACTACAGTGTCGGTACCATCTCTAACTTAGCCGTAAGCGATGTGAGCGACTATAATGATGGCCGCGACTTGCTGGTCTCCTTTAACCGGGCATCGGACGAATCGAATTTGAGCCATTACCGGATCATGGTGGTGAAGGCTTCCAATGCGGGAAGCTTTACGCTGGACAAAGCGAATAGAGTATCCAGCGCAAACTATACGCAAGTTAACAGAAACACAAGTACGAATTATGTTCAGCAGACGCTGGCTTCCGGGGCGAGAGACGTGGACGGGGCAGCTATTCGCAACGGTGTTAGCTATCAAGTGTTCGTGTTGTCCGTAGGCAGCGGCAGCTACTCGGGGACAAATACGCTGTCCAAGGCATCCTCCGCCATTACATTGTCTAATAACTATAGTGTAGGTGCCGTAAGTAATGTCGATGCTAGAGATGTGGCTGATTATGGAGATGGCCGCGATTTGCAGGTCTCCTTCAGCCGGGCATCGGATGAGGCGAACATTCATCATTATCGGATTTTCGTCGTGAAGGCGGATAAGGCAGGCAGCTTCAATGCATCGATCGCTAGCGGAATATCCAGCAACAACTATACTCGTGTCGATAAAGCAGGCTCTACTCTGAGTCAAACCCTTGCTGCCTCCGCACGGGATACAGATGGCGAGACCATTCGCAACGGAGTCAGCTATCGCGTGTTTGTGCTCTCTGTGAAATACGACGGAGTTGCGGGGCAAAACGCTATAGCTTCCAATCCTAGCGCGATAACGTTAGTCAATAACACTGCAGTTCCTGTAGCGCCAGCTAACGGTTTGACGGCAACATCTATTGGCAACTACGGGGATGGCCGCGATATCGTGGTCAAGTTCAACAAAGCCTCCAATGAGAGTGGCATATCAGAGTATCGTATTCTGATTGTGCCCACGGCCCAGTCTTTTGGGAGAGAAGAAGCCAGTGGGGCAAGGAATTATTTATCGGCAACCCCGGGCAGAGACTATGATGCTCAATTGCAGGCCGATGTACGAGATGTGAATGGAAATACGCTTAGAGCAGGGGAGAAGTACCGGGTGTTCGTTCTTTCCGTATCGAATGTCGGTACAGCATTCAACGCTTTGGCAGGTCCTTCAAGCGAGGTAACGCCATACGTTCCGCCTGCTCCTGCTCCTGAGCCTACACCAGCACCAGCACCAGCACCAGAAGCTCCTGCTCCTGAGGTGCCAGCAAATGCTGAAGTGAATGCCTAATAATTTTTAAGCGTAAAAACAAGGCTGCTCCTAACGGGGCAGCCTTGTTTATGTTGAGCGTATGGAAGTACAGTTATGAATGGTAATGGACGTTAATGGACGGTAATAGACAGCTATTTGACAATATGCACGGCGGGCGGACCATCGTTTTTTAATCGGCTGAAGAAGAGGATATCTATAAATTCACCATCGCTGTATTCGGCTTGCCGCTCGGTTCCTTCATGCTGGAAACCTAACGAGAATAAAGTCCGCTGAGCTGCCCGATTGGTGCTCTCTATTCGGGCTTCGATCCGGTTCAAATCCATGGACTCAAAGCCGAACTTAAGGAGTGCGGTTAACGCTTCTTTAATAACCCCGCGTCTATGGAATTGAGGATGAAGCTCGTAGACAAGCTCCGCCTTGTAATGCGCTTTGTTCCAGCGGTGAAAACCACAGGAACCGATCAGCCGATTGCTGTTATTCAAGTAAATACCGAATCGGATTCCCTTCTGTTCCTGATAAGGGGTTACAAACCATTCCTGAATCCGGTAAGCAGCCGTATCGCGTTTCGGAATCTTTGGATTGCGGGATTCTGGGTTTCCGAGTACGCCGATCTGCTCCAAATGTCCAGGGAAACTGTGATGATCTGGAAATGCCGCTGGTTTACGCGGTAAGCCGATATCCCCACGCTGGCCCTGGTATTCTTTCATCAACATGGGTGCTCCGTACAACTCTGTGGCCGCGTCCATGTCCTGCAGCGTCACTTCCCGCAATTGAAGCCGTTCGGTGGACAGAACGGGGAAGCGATCAAACATGTTGATCCTCCTTGATTACATTATTGTTCTAAAGTTTCACTTCATCTTAAGTCCTATAAAGTCCTAGTTTTCATGTCCTGTATATTATTACTGATATTTCACTAAAACGTTTCGCTGGACGAACGAATCGATTTGCTGCCATTTATATGAAGCAGCGGTTTGACAATTTATCCCCTCGTTAGGTACCCTTACAATAATAACCTGAACCCGAAAGGTCCTATGATGAACGATATGCGCGATAATCATATGAACAGAACTAATTATATAAGTGAAACTAACGATGATACTTACGATGAAATTAACGATATTCGCAGATGCATTTCTCCCAGCGGTGAATTGGATGATCGCTACATATGGCGAAGAGAGAAACTGTATCAGGGCATGAATGGAAAATATGTAGAGCGTTTCTACATATCTCCGGAGCGGAGCTATGTGTTCAAGCCGGTTACTCATCAGGGAAACGAGGATCGCGAGTCTTGGGTGTACGAGCATATCCTTTCAGCTTTTCCCCCGATCTATCCGCGGCTGCTGGAGCGCTCAGCTCCTGGCCAAGGGGATGGGGGCTGGACTGTGTTCGAAGACATTGGGGCGTTAGGCCATTCCTATAAGCTGGAGCATGCGCTGCTAGTCGCGGAACAAATGGCCTGGTGGCACTCTTTTCCGCTAACGCATTGGGAAAGGGTGCCGGAGGAGGGGCAAAAGCCGGATATCCAGCAGATCATAGCTGATTTGTATGAACGGGAAGCAGCGGCGGCGGCTGCTTTGGAGGAGAGCGGACTGCCGAGGACGATCGCGGCTGATATTTTAAATGCTGCAACGAGGGCTGCCGAGAGCACCGGGAACACGGGCGAAGACCATTTAAGAACCGGAAAGGAAGCTTATCCGGCCGGCCCCCGTCTATTTGCCCAATATGAAAAGGTCATGTCGCATGGTGATCTGCATTTGGGCAATTATGCTGTGAAGTTAAACGGGGAAAAAGACGGCGAGCAAAGCCGCAGGCTGTATATTTTGGACTGGGAGCACGCTCATGCGAATTTGCCGTTCTGGGATCTATACTATTTAATCGACATGTCCCATCCGCACTTTCCAAAGCAGGTGACCTCGCTGCAAAGAGAGCGAATACTGCAGCATTATTTGCAGCAGTCTGCTCATTACGGCAAAGTGTGGTCAGCAGAGGATTTCATTGCAGATTACAGCCTGTTTGCCGCTATCTTTTCGCTATGGATGCTGATGCTAATCGCTAGTGATTTGAAGCCGAAAGATGGAAACGGCCTATGGCCAAGGGAACTGCTTCTGGCCCAGAGAGCTGAAGCGGTGGCGGGCTTGACTGCTTGCTGGACAGGGAGCTAAAGCGGCGACAGGCTTGACTGCTTGCTGGACAGGGAGCTAAAGCGGCGACAGGCTTGACTGCTTGCTGGACAGGGAGCTAAAGCGGCGTCGGGCTTGGCTGCTTGCTGGATAGGGAACTGAAGCGGCGTCGGGCTTGGCTGCTTGCTGGATAGGGAACTGAAGCGGCGTTAGGCTTGACTGCTTGCTGGATAGGGAGCTGAAGCGGCGGCAGGCTTAACCGCTTGCTGGGACAAAGCAAGGCTGCAGAGTAAGAAGAGGGAGTACAGTAATAGTACAGGAATATATGAGTAGTACAGAATACATAGATTAGACAGAAAGGGCGGTCATTTCAGTGAAAAAAGTTGGTCTGGTTATGCGTAAAATTCAGTTTGCCGAAGCCCAGGGGCCGCGTGTGTTCGCAGAGAGACTGCGGGCTATTGCTGCCGAGCTCGGGGTCGAGATCGTCTTCATTTCACCGGAGCGCCATGTTAGCGGACATGACTGGATTCCAGGCTTTGAACATGAAAAAGGCGATCTCGTCAATTATGATATCGTGCTCGATCAAATTGCTGCCCAGCAGATTGAGCATGTAATCTATACCGTATCAGGGTTCACTTTTTTAAAGATGTTTATTAAGAACAGTGTGTTGTTCCCTCACAGTTTTCCAGACCCGGCGCTGACGGGATATGAAATGATGAAGCCGTTTTACAGCATTGTGGACAAGGCCGTTGTGCAGACCGAGTTTTTGCGGCGGCAGCTTAACAGCGTCTTTGGAGTCACCGATGTGGACGTCATACCAATCGGCTTTAGCGAGGAGCTGGCACATCAGTATTTTGATCCAGAGGCCATCGTGCAAAACCGGGTACTGTGGATTGGCCGGGATGAAGCGAATCGCCGCCCGGATCTCGTGCTTGAGTATGCGCGGCGCAACCCGGATAAGGAAGTGTATATGGTATTCGGGGGAGAGCGTTACCGGGAGAGTATGAAGAAATACGATGTCCCGGTTAACGTTAAGCTGCAGTTTGCTCTAACCCAGGCTGAAGTATTTGAATTGATGAATTCAGCTAAAGTATACTGGAGCAGCTCCCGGTTCGACACGTTTGCCATGCCGCTGACGGAAGCGCTCGCGATGGGCAAAATCGTCGTGAAGCCGGAGCATCCGTGCTATGACCATATCAGCTCTCGGCATGCCTTTGCGGGGAACGAGCTGAATTGGTTCGAGCTGGTCAATATGGCTGCGGCCTCGCCCATGTCTTTCTCCCCGGACAACCGGGAGTATGCGTTTGCGAAATTTTCAAGCACCGTCATGAAGGACGGTTATCGCAAGTTTTTTGATCAATGGTTGAAATAACCGAACCGCAGCATGTTAATCGGTACGTAAGGCGTAAATAGGGCGCAGCTTGGCAGCCTGGTTTGCCGGAATGACCCCAAAAGCGATGCCAATGAACAAAGAGAAGCTGAACGAAATAACGACAATCGACATCGATACTTCGGTATTCAAAGTGGACACATTGGCTATTAAGGCGCTGGCTCCATAACCGAGAGCGATGCCAAGAATACCTCCGAAACCGCTAAGTGTAGTTGATTCAATAATAAATTGGAGCAAAATATCTCTTTTCTTAGCACCGATCGCTTTGCGTACGCCGATTTCCCGTGTTCTTTCACTGACGGATACGAGCATAATATTCATGATGCCGATCCCGCCGACGAGCAGAGAAATACCGGCGATCCCTCCTAAAGCAAGCGAAAGCATTTGCGTGGTCGAGTTCAATGTATCCATCATTTCTTGAGCGTTAAAAATGGTGTATGAGTTGTCCGCGGACAGAAATTTGCCGTCCAGCCATGCTTCTAGCCGCTCTTGCGTGCTTTTCACTAAATCCGTAGTGTCTGCTTGTACTGTGATAGAGCGAATTCCCCGGCTTTGCAAAAATCGCTCCGCCGTCGAGATCGGAATGAGGATTTTATCGTCATTTGAACCTGTCGCACTGGTGCCGAGCGTCTCAAGCAGTCCGACGATTTTAAAGCTTACGCCGTTCATTTGGAGGGTTTCGCCCACCGGATTGCTGCTGCCAAAAAAGTCGGCGGCCACCTCGCTGCCGATGAGTGCTACTTTCATGCGGTATTCATTATCGATATCCAGCAGGTAGCGGCCAGACTGGACGTGAAAATCTTTGACGTCTTCATAGGCCGGTGTGATGCCTTCTATAGAATAGGAATCGTTGACGGTCCCCTGCTTGACTGTAGCATTGCCGGAAATGACCGGTGAAACTGCTTTTACCCCCGGAAGGTCATTTATCTCCATGACCTCATCATAAGAGAGTGAGGTTGTGGCGCCGCGTCCCATAATGTTAACCGTTAACAAATCGGTTCCCAGGCCTTGCAGCTGCTCGGTAATGGAAGAAGTGGTGCCTTGTCCTACGGATACAAGGGTGATTACGGAAGAGACCCCGATAATGATTCCCAGCATGGTCAGGAAGGAGCGGACTTTATTGCCGACGATGCTTTTTAAGGCCATTTTCATGCTTTGATAAATGTTCAAATTCCACTCCCCCGATCCTCGACAATTTCACCATCCATGATTCGGATAATTCGTTTGGCCTGCTCGGCAATTGTGAGGTCATGCGTAATAATAATGATCGTATGGCCCAGCTGATTGAGCTCTTGCATTTTTATCATGACCTCGGCGCCTGTCTTGCTGTCGAGCGCCCCTGTCGGCTCATCGGCCAGAAGCATGGGCGGGTCGCCGGCAATCGCCCGGGCAATGGCAACGCGCTGCTGCTGGCCGCCTGATAGGGCAGAGGGACGATTGTGCATCCGATCTGCCAGGCCGACCATTCGCAGGGAATTTTCGGCGGCCCTTTTCCGTTCCTTGTGGGCCATATTGCGATAAATGAGGGGCAGCTCAACATTTTCAAATGCCGATAATTTCGGCAGCAGATTATATTGCTGAAATATGAAGCCGATCTTCTCATTGCGAATTTGGGCCAGTTTATTATCGGAAAGCTTGCGGATATCCAACCCGTCAAGCCGGTAGCTTCCTTCATTGGCGATATCAAGACAGCCGAGCATATTCATCAAGGTCGTTTTGCCGGAGCCGGAAGGTCCAATAATAGCAACGAATTCTCCATGATAAATGTTAAGGGAAATATTCCGTAATACAGGTACCATTTCTCCGGCCATCCAATATCCATGACCGAGATTCTCGACCTGGATCAAGGGTTGCTGTAATCGTGCGGTTATCGTCATCAGAAGCCGCCACCCCCTCCGCGAGACATGCCTCCACCGCCAGACGTGCCACCGCCGGATGCAGCGCCCCCGGATACGCCACCACCGGATGTGCCGCCCCCAGGGATGCCACCGCCACTACCGGACATCCCTCCGCCGGATACAGCGCCGCCGGAGATGCCAGCACCACCGCGCATGCCAGCACCGCTAGGAGCGCTGCCTCCGGGCATAACGCTACCGCCAGGCATGCCGATGCCAGGCATCATACGCTGCTCGCCTTCGCCGCCCTGGGAGGTGGCTCCACGAACAGTAGGAACAACGACTTCATCCCCCTCATTCAGGCCGCTTATAATTTCGATCCTCGTTTCATCGTGAACGCCCACTTCCACCTTTTGCATGGCCCCTCCGGCGGAATTCGCGCGGTTTTGACGGCCCGAGGCCGGCATTGGCATATCAGGCTGTTGTATATCGGCGGGTGCTTCGGACGGAAGTATGACCATATAGTCTCCGCCAATCTGCCGGACTGCTTCAATAGGGAGGGTAAGCACGCCAGCTTTTTCGTCGAGAATAATCGTAACTTCCGCCGACATCCCTACTCGGATTCCTGCGGGATTGTCCAGCTTGACCGTTACGTCAAACAAAGCTACTCCGTTGGAGGCTTGGCCCTCGTTCGCTATGCCGGTAACACTGCCAGCGAAGGTTTGATTAGCTATGGCATCCAGCGTTACTTCTGCTCTCATTCCTGTCTGAACTTGAGCGATGTCCAATTCGTCGACGCTGACCGTAGTGCTAAGCTGTTCATAATCGATGATGGTGAAGAGTTCATTCCCCTCTTTAGCGCGTTCGCCCGGTGAGATATTCACCGTAGTAATTGTGCCGCCGATGGGGGCGAGCAGCGGGTCAGGAGCAATCATATCTTCTTTCAGCGAGGCTATATCATCTTTGATCGTCTGAATATTCTTCTCCTGCTTAGTGATGGACAGCTTGGTGGAGGCAAGAGACTCCTCACTCGCCCCTTCATGAACCTCCCGCTTATATTTCTCTTGTAATTCATTTAAATTAAGCTGCTCCAGTTCGAGCGACGATTCTTTGGCAGAAATGCTGTGGCTCAGGTCATTTGCTTCAAAGGTGAGCAAGACTTGTCCTTTTTTTACGATACTGCCAACCTCAACCTTGACCTCATCGACAACGCCTTCCTCTTTTGTTCGTACCGCTTCGCTTTCCGTGGCAATTACGCTGCCTGCGCCGGAAACGCTGACGACGATGTCCCCTTTGGTTGCTTGAGCCGTATTTTGCTCTACGGCAGGCGGCTCTCCTTGTTGATTTCTTGCTGCAAATATGTAAAGAAGGAAGGCGATTATAAGCAGAATTCCAGCCGCCGCTATTAGCCATAGCCATTTTTTCTTCATCCAGTCATTCCAACTTTCTTATAAAATGGGTGTATCGTAACTTCAGTTTAAGTTGAGTTTATGAAACGGACCTTAAATCAAACTGAAAGATTGCTGAAAGTCTTGCTCGAAGCGACAGAGGGGTGCAGGGGGGGATAAGAGGGGATTTTCCATACAAAAAAGGCTTATTGCAGCGAGCAAGGGAAGTACCCGCTCTACAATAAGCCATTTCCGCACGTAATAAGCTGTGTATGTTAAAATGCCTGTTTATCGATCGTATTGTTGTTGTCGACGGACATCAGCAGCCGTTCGATAGACTGTTCGTCCAGCGGCCGGCTGTAATAAAAGCCTTGAATTTGATCGCAGCCGATTTCCTGCAGAAAGTTAAACTGTTCTTCCGTTTCCACGCCTTCGGCCAGTACGGTCATCCCCAGCGATTTGCCGAGCTCGATAATCGAGCGCAGCAGCGAGCTGTCCCGCTCCGAAGAAGGCGTCTCCTGGATAAAGGTTCTGTCAATTTTCAGCACCTGCAGCGGCAGCGTTTTTAAATAATAGATGGAGGAATACCCTGTGCCAAAATCGTCCAAAGACAGGCTGATACCCCGCTTTTTTAAGGAATTGAGCTTTTCCTTAATCATGACAGGGTTGTTGAGAAGGGACTCCGTCACTTCCAGCTCCAAATATTCGGGCGCGAGTTCGGTCTGCTCCAACACGTTTCTCACCATATGCACAAAATGTGGATGCCTGAACTGCACGGCGGACACATTCACCGAGACGGGCAGCTTCGGATAACCGGCATCCTGCCACTTTTTATTCGTCCGGCAGGCTTCCCATAACACCCATTCCCCCAGTTGAACGATAAATCCGGTATCCTCGGCAATCGGGATGAACGATGCGGGAGAGATGCGGCCCAGTTCGGGATCATTCCAACGAATGAGCGCCTCTAATCCGGTAAGAGTCCGGGTAGCTGCGTCGATTTTCGGCTGGTAATGAAGCTCGAATTCTCCGTCTGCAAGGGCCCGAGGAAGCTTTTTCTCAATATTTACCCGTTCAAGCAGCTTGTCCAGCAAATAGTAATCAAAATAGTGCGGGCCATTCAGCACCTCTATCTTGGCTTCCTTCATCGCCAGCTCGGCATGCTTAAGCAGGAGGGCTGAATCCAGGCTGTCGTCAGGATAGAGACTGATACCCATCGCGAATCCCAGCGTTATTTCCTCGCCGGATAAAATGTAGGGCTTCCGCAAGGTGTCGCTAAGTTCGTTCGCGATAGCGTGAACCTGAAGCGGGTCAGCAATACTGGATAGCAGAACGATGAAATCATCTGCAAAGCTGCGGCAAATTGGCGTGTCGGGTGCCAGCGTGCCCTTGAGCCTTACGGCCACTTCCTTCAGCAATTCATTACCAATGCTTTCTCCGTAGCTCTCGTTAATATAACGGAACCGATTCAGATTCAAGCGGATGACAGCAGCTGTGTGTGTCTCCATCTCCGGCGCCTGAAACTGTTTCTTCATCGCTTCCCGAAACCCGTTGTTGTTCAGAAGCCCGGTAAGAGGATCGAAATTGGACAGCAGCTTGATTCTCTCTTCCGATGCTCCCCGTTCTTCCATCTCTTTTGTAACATCAAATTGCAGTCCGATAAAATAAGTTGGTTTCCCCTCTAAACTCGTAACAGGACAAATAATAAACTGGTTCCAGAACGTACTTCCATCTTTTTTGTAATTTTTAATCGTAACGGTATCGGTTCGGCCATCTTTAATCGCCTGGCGAATCACTTCCAAATGAGCAGCGTCCGTCTCCTCCCCTTGGAGGAACCGGCAGTTCCGCATGAGCACCTCTTCGCGGCTATATCCGGTAATTTGTTCAAAACCCTGATTCACGTACACCAGAGGATTATCCTCCAGATTAGGGTCGGAGATCGCAAGTCCAATCCCCATTTTATCAATAGATCGCAGCAGTGTAGCCGAATCGATAATGGATTCGATACCGGAGTTACTCAATATAATAGCCCCCTCAAAAGAACCGTCAATAATATAGGACTTATGGTGTATGTATATTGGAGTATGTCTTAAAAATATCATATTGCGGACGGTACAGGAAATCAATGCGTTATGTGCAAGAAATTCAGGAAATATGAAGTTTTGTGTCGAAATTTCTGACTTATAATGATAATTTATCATAAAACGGTTGAGGATGTCCTACGATATCCGCTGAATATCGGAAATCCCTCTTCACGATGTCCTGATTATAAGCTCGGGAACATTCGGTGAGAGGGATTTTCTGTTTGTTGCCGAAGTTTGCGCTCCTTTTTCGCCCCTAATGGGAGGTCGATCTGCTCTGATTATTTGTAAATCACATCCTATTGTAGGTAATATAGTTATATAAAAGTAGAAAGGGGAAACTGCTATGTATGAATATAAATTTGTAAAAATAGAATTCAAAAGAATATCTGGTAAACCTATCGAAGATTACCGGGAAGTGATTCAAAGCTATGCTAAAGAAGGCTGGAGATTTGTACAAATTTTCTCTCCTGACTTTATAACTTCAGGTGTTGCTGCGGGAACCTATTATGAATTGATTTTTGAAAGGCCAGTTCAATAATTATTAATTAAGCGCGGGCTGCCCAAATCGTAGTAAGTAACAGATCCCCTTTAAATCTTCATATTCCAACGTTCAGCAGATCTCACTTACATCAAATCTATAGATTAATTATACAATAAAAAGGATGTTGAACTAAAAATTGAATTTGCGGCAAAAGCCATTGATCAGCTATGGCAATCGGGCTGCCGCTCGTTTAATAATGTCTGATATTTTAGTTTCCAGGTTGTACATGTTCTGTTTATGGGCAAGCAATTGATTGGACAGGTTGATCAGCCGATTGAGCGTATCCGAGGCTCTGCCGGCATCTTTATTTTTTAGGGCTGCCTTAAAGTTTTTCCATTCGGTGGACAGGTTTTTGTTCTTGGTACTGATAGCACTTCGTTCAGTCTTAAGTTTAATTTTGACCGCGTCGATCTCCGCCAAAATAGTACGGATTTCCTTCGCTTTTTTTGTCTTCTCGTTTTTGGCCGTCTTCAGCTCGGCTTCTCTATTGCGGATATGAAGACGGGCAAGATCGATGGCTGGCTTCATCGCGTCGGCCTGCTGCTTCAGCGTCTTGTAAAGGGTTTTGTCCTTCATGGATTTGACAGCGGCAGCCTGCTTATTCAAGGAACTATGCATATCGAGCAAGGGCTGAAGTTTGCTTCGAGCAGACTTGGCCTGGTTGTCCAATTTAAGGATTTTGTCGGCATCGAGGCTGTTGATTTGTTTACGGACAGTGCTGAGTCGGGCTTCGTTGCTGTGCCGCAGGCTCGTTGTCTTCGTATCCTGTGCCTCCATTTTTTTGTGCAAGACTGCCAGGTTGTTATACTGCTTAATCAGCGCAGTTCCGGCGCTGCCTTTGGCCGCTTCCGCCGTCTTCTCCAAAGAAGCTTTCAGTGAGTCCGTGAATTCCAGCGCAGCTGCCTTGACAGTGGGCAGGGAAGGAAGGGAAGCTATAATGCACTGCATAAATACTACGGCGGCAAGTATGATGCTCCAACGGCGAATTCTCACACTGCGAAATTTCATAATCACACATCTCCTTTTTCGTTTATAAGCAAACGTCACGATGCCAAATCATCGGCCAACGAAAAAAAAGCACCTGCAAGATAGGCCTGGCGCCTATTCTTACGGGTGCTTCCATCGTAAGCTGTTTATTAACGATTGCTTTTGTCCAATATACACATAAATGGCGTTTAATGTCAATGAATTTAACGGTTCAGCTCCGTCACTCTATTTTGCATATATTCAAGCTTGCGTAAAATTTCCTTCTGCCATTTCAAATCACCTAAACGTCCAGCCAGGTTCAGCAGATCCAAGTAATCGTCGACTTGCAGGGCCGCTTTGCGTGCAGACATATTCATAATTTCTACTCTCCTTATGTTAACGTAAATCGGAATTTAATCATAAAACGACACATCGATAAAGCAATAATGATAATCATTATCATATGTTATAGTCTCATTATGCACAATTCAAGCGGAAAAGTAAATAACCAACCGAGGATATGTTGTTATACCGTGGTAGTTCATCCCAGACATTACCTTGACAAGGACCGGGATATATGGACAATGAGTAGAGATCATTTTTCGGGAGGCGCTATGGAAACAGAATCGTTATATAAAGTGGAGGAGCTGGCGCTCAAAAAGTACGGAATTTTCAAACAGAGTCTGATTCGTTACATCTCCAGGTCCATGCTCGCCAGTATGTTTATCGGATTCGGGGTCATTGTTGCGTTTAAGACCGGCAACTTTTTTTATATGCAGTCTTCACCTCTAACATATCCGATGGCAGCAATTACGTTTGGGGCGGCCATTATACTGATCGCTTATGGGGGCGGAGACCTTTTTACAGGCAATACGTTCTATTACTCCTATGCGGCCTTGAGAAAACGGCTGAAGTGGATCGATACGATCAAATTGTGGGTGTGCAGCTATATCGGGAACATTATGGGCGCGGCTGCGTTTGCCCTGCTTATTTTCCTGACGGGGCTGTTTACCGATTCGTCTGTGAACAGCTTTCTGTTAAATGTTGTGGAGAGCAAGATGACGACATCTACGTCCGAATTGTTTTTCCGGGCTATTTTATGTAACTGGCTCGTCTGTCTTGCTTTTTTTATCCCGATGTCATTAAAGGGCGACGGAGCCAAAATGTTCGCAATGATGCTGTTCGTGTTCTGCTTCTTTATTTCCGGTTATGAGCACAGCATCGCCAACATGTGTACTTTTGCGATTGCTCTCGTGTTGAACCAGTCCGGTACGATTTCGTTTGCCGGTGTTCTGCACAATTTAGTTCCGGTAACGATCGGCAATCTCATCGGTGGTATCGTGTTCATGGCCGTGATGTATTATTTTGTGAACAAGCCTTACTTGGATGCGGAGGAGAATCGCGATTTGCTGGAGAGCAGGGGGAGTCATAGCAACAAAAAATAATGCCGGAAAAAATGACAACTGTCTTTTAGGATTATGTTTCGATGAAAAAGGAGGGGCTGTCTCCAAAGCAGTTTGAACTGCTTGGGACAGCCCTGTTGTTAAAATTGTCGAATTTATACGTCTTCAGACGTTTTTTATTTCTGTGCGGGTTTATACGTACTCATCTGATAGGTGACATAGCCGCCGGTCAGGTTGCGGGTGCGGAATCCATTTTGGTTCAAGATGCGAGCAGCGGTATATCCGCGCAGACCGACCTGGCAATAAAGCCAAATTTCTTTATCCGCATCGAGCTCATTCAGCCGGTCGCGCAGCTCATCGACAGGGATGTTGATGGAGCCGGGGATATGTCCCCGCGCATGCTCTGTCGCTGTTCTGACATCAACAAGCAGGGTGTTGTTTTGTACCCGGTCCTCAAGCTCCCTTGGTAAAAATACATGAGTTTTGCCGGTAAGCACATTTTCAGCCGCGTATCCAGCCATATTGACCGGATCTTTCGCTGAGGAATACGGAGGCGCATAGGTCAGCTCCAGCTCGGTCAAATCCGCAACGCTTCCCTTGAAGCGAATTGCAGAAGCAAGCACGTCCAGCCGTTTGTCTACCCCGCTCTGTCCAACGGCCTGGGCGCCGAGCACAGCTCCATCCGGGCTGAATAACAGCTTAATCGTAATTGGCGAAGCTCCGGGATAGTAGGTGGCGTGCGAGCTTGGGTGCACAAATATTGCATGATACGGCGTGCCAAGGCGCTGCAGCGTCTTCTCGTTATGGCCTGTTGCCGCTCCCGTCAGGCCGAACACTTTAATGATAGAAGTTCCTTGCGCTCCATCATAAGCTGTTGCTAGTCCGCATACGTTATCCGCGGCAATTCTGCCCTGTTTGTTGGCAGGACCGGCCAAAGGCACAGCCGCAGGTGTTCCGCTGATGAAGTCAGTTGTCTCTACAGCGTCACCGACAGCGTAAACGTTGTCCAGGCTAGTTTCCATATGAGCGTTGACCAGAATATGCCCTTTGGATCCGAGCGCGATGCCGCTCGATTTAAGGAAACCTGTATCTGGCGCAACGCCAATAGACAGAATGACGATGTCGGCTTGAATTTCGGCGCCGCTTGCCAGCAGAACCTTCACCGCTCCATCCGCATCCTCAAAAGAAGCTACGCTGTCGCCCAGGCGAAGCCGAACGCCGTGCTGCTCCATCTCCTTGGCCAATCGATTGGCCATTTCAATGTCGAAAGGAGCTAAAATTTGCGGACCGGCCTCGATAAGGGTAACCTCCAGGCCGATTTCCTTTAAATTTTCCGCCATTTCCACACCGATGAATCCGCCGCCAATGACGACAGCCGAGCGGCGCCCTGCTTCCGTAACCTGTTCTTTGATTCGGTCGGTATCCGGAATGTTGCGCAGTGTAAAAATTTGCGGATGATCGATGCCTGGCAGCGCAGGCCGGACCGGCTTGGCTCCCGGCGACAATATAACCGAATCATAAGATTCTTCATACTCACCGCGCTCGATACTGCGAACACGAAGCGTCCGGGCAGCGGGATCGAGAGACAGCACCTCATTGCCCGTGCGCACGTCAATATTAAACCGCTGGCGCATCGCTTCCGGAGTTTGAACGATCAGCTTGGAACGCTCCTTAATGGTGTCCCCGATATAATACGGCAATCCGCAGTTGGCAAAAGAAATATACGGATCGCGCTCGAACAGCACGATATGCGCGTCCTCGTCCAGCCGGCGAAGCCGGGCCGCCGCGGAGGCTCCGCCGGCCACGCCGCCAACAATCAATACTTTTCTCTTCATCCGTTATTCCTCCTCGAATAGGGTCTGAACTATCCTTCTGACCGTTTCGTTCTCAATCGTGTAATAAATTTCGTGGCGCTGCCTTTGTGCTTTGACGATCCCGCTGCTCCTAAGCTTTTGCAGATGCTGGGAAACGGTCGATTGCGGAATTTCCAGGCATTCCTGCATGTAGGAAACGTTGCAGGGGCCATTCTTCAGCAGTCCGCGGACGATGCAAAGGCGAACCGGATGGGCGAGCGCTTTGAGCATCTCAGCAGCTTCTTCATAAGCGTTGAAGTTATTGTCCATAAGCTCCTCCCTCAAAAGTCATCATAAAATTATGTCTCACAATAACATCATAATATCATAGTATCGTAATATTACGATATTACAATATGGTCTGCAAGTCAAGTGATTATGAGCACAGGGACTAGAGAAAAGGATAGGTAAAAAAACCTGCTTGTTCCGCGAACCATATGTTAATATTAAACAATATAGGGGATAGCCGGAATTGAACTAAATTAGCCACTATACGACGCTTCTATCTAATAACCTTCCTTTTCTTAATTAGTCATCGCTACTTTGTCCGTATGAAGGAGGAGCCCGGGTGCAAGAAATATTGATCATGATTTTGCTCGGAACAGCTATACTAGGCAGTATCGTTATGCTGGTGTATTCTTACCGCTTGAGAACTGCCCTGATGTCTGAGGAGACATTTTTCAAGAATGTGCTGGACCACACGAATTTATTTATCTGGTCCGTGAATAGAGAGAAGTCGACCCTGCGTTTCAACAGCTATGCCGAAAGGTTGACAGGAGTAAAGGAGAGCGAGCTGACAGACCGCAAGTATGATGAAATTGCCGAGATTCAAAGTTGCTATCCAGAAATCGTATCTTTATTGGATGATGCGCTGGCCATGAAGTTTGTAAATAATAAAGAAGTTCTGCTGACGATCCACGGGTTGGAGAAGGCGAGGACCTTTTTGTTCAAGACATCTGCGATTGGAGAATACTCCGGCTCCTTGGAGCCGGAGCGTATTGTGTTGATCGGTCTTGATATTCATGAGCGCAAAATGTCCCAGGATAAGCTGCAGGGCAGTTATCAGGAGCTGGAGGCCACTTATCAGCAGTTGGCAGCTGCCCAAGAAGAAATGCAGCGGCAGTTTGACGAACTTGTTGTTAACCAGGAAAAGCTGAGAGTCAGCGAAGAGCGATTCCGCTTAGCCACCCGTGGCTCCGGAGCGGTAATTTGGGATACAGATCCGGCAACAGGTGAATATTTCGTGTCGGACCGGCTGTATGATCTGCTAGGCTATGAGCGGTCGGAAATAGAACAGAGCTTGGCTGGGCTTCAAAGAATCATTCATCCTGACGATTGGCAGGCCACCTCGTATGCCCGGCAGGCCTATTTAAACGGATACACGCCGGTGTACGAAAGTGAATACCGGATCAGGAAGAAGAACGGCGAATATTTGTGGATGCAGGCCAGGGGGATCACGCAAAGAAACGGTGAGGGCCGCGTCGTGCGCTTTGCCGGCTCGATGATCGATGTTACAGAGCGGAAACAGTATGAGCTGAAGCTGGAAGAAAGCTGCCGGGAGCTTGAAAAGACATGTGCGGAACTGCAGAGAACCCAAGAGCAATTGCTGGATAATTACGATAAATTGGTTGAGAATCAGGAGATGCTTCAGCGCAACGAAGAGCAGCACCGGCTGGTCATTGAAGCTTCCAACAGCGGGATATGGGAAATTGATCTGATCCGGAATAGAAAGTTCTATTCTCCACGCTGGTTCGAATTGCTGGGCTATTCGAAGGATGATCATGTGCCCAGTGATATTTTGGACGATTTGGTGCATCCAGAAGATGTCAGCGCTTTGCAGGAAGCGATGAGGGCAGCTACAGAGGGGCAGGTCGAGCTGTTTGAGTGCGAGCATCGCCTGCGCTTAAAGAGCGGGGAGTACCGTTGGTTTCTAACCCGGGGAAAGGTGCTGTTTGATAGCGAAGGACAAGCTTATCGGATGGCTGGCTCTGTAGAAGATATTCAGGAACTGAAGATGTCCCAGCAAAGATTGCATCACCTTGCTTATTATGATACTTTATGCGGACTGCCAAACCGCTTATATATGCTGAAGGAATTGGATGCTTATTTTTCCAAATCGGCTGGAAAGGCAGCGATATTTTTTGTCGACACCGATAATTTTAAGTACGTCAATGACACAATGGGGCACAAATTCGGTGACCTGCTGCTGATTGAAGCCAGCACAAGGCTCTCCAAACTGATTGGAGACGATGGCATGTTGTTTAGGCTCGGCGGCGATGAGTTTGTTATTTTTATGCAAGATATACAGCACGAAGAGGAAGCGGCAGTAACGGCCCAAAGAGTGATCGCCGGCTTCAAAGAGCCGTTTAGGATCAATGAGAGCGATTTGCAAGTTTCGGTGAGCATCGGTATTTCATACTATCCGAAGGATGGCAGCAATACAGAAGAAATACTGCGGAATGCGGATGTTGCCATGTATAACGCCAAGGAAGCGGGGAAGGGGAAATATGTCCGCTTTGATCCGGCGTTTCTTCAGACGTTCAACGAGCGGGTTGAGCTGGAAATGCAGCTTGGCCGCGGCATTGAGAATGAGGAGTTTATTTTGCATTACCAGCCTAAAATCAGTCTGCGGACCGGCCGAATTGTCGGCTTTGAAGCATTAATTCGCTGGAATAGCCCGGTTCTGGGCTTTCTCCCGCCTCGCACGTTCATTCGCATTGCCGAGAATAGCCGGTTAATCGTTCCTATTGGCGAGTGGGTGCTGGCCGAGGCGTGCAAATTTGCGGCAAAGCTGCAGTCTGAAATGTACGGCAAGCTGCGTGTGGCAGTAAATATATCTATCGTACAGCTGGCTCAGGATAACTTTGTGAACATGGTGCTTCGTACTTTAGAGGAAACAGGGCTGCTCCCCGAGCATTTGGAGCTGGAGATTACGGAATCCGCTTCTATGGAATCGCTTTCCATGCTGATCTTTAAGCTGGAGCAGCTGCAATCCGCGGGGATTCATATCGCCTTGGACGATTTTGGAACCGGCTATTCCTCTCTTAGCTATTTACAGCAAATGCCGTTGACTACGCTGAAGGTTGACCGGACATATATTACGCAAATATCGGATCAGGGAGATGATCGTTCGCTTGCCCGGGTGATGGTGATGCTCGGCCGGAGGATGGGGCTGAACGTCGTTGCCGAAGGTGTTGAAACCGTGAAGCAGCTGCAATACGTCAAACAGTCCAAGTACGATCATATCCAAGGATTTTACATAAGCAGGCCTTTGCCAGAGGCAGAAGCATTATCGCTCATCCAAGGCAATAAAGTGTATGATGTGAATTTGGCTTAGTTCGTATTTTGCTATAAAAAAGAGGGCAGATGGTCAAGTCCTCTAATAGTGGACACTAAAAAAACGATCCAAAGAGGGGCTGTTCAGAGAGTCAGTAAAAACTAACTTTCTGGACAGCCCTTTGATCTTCAGAGATGGTTTGGGTTAGCGGAAGACCTATATGACAACCGGTTGACATACAGTATGTCAATCGTTTATCATAAAAATGAATTGATAGTGAATGCGCATTCATCAAAACAATGATGCTATTACTCGTTATGTTGTGCGGGCCAAAGGGATGGGTCAAGGAAAAGGATACAATTTAAAAGGTTTTTGAAACAAAAGGTGGTCATTGCATGCCTAAAATTGAAGATGTGGCTAAAAAGGCAGGAGTTTCCGTCACGACGGTTTCCCGGGTGCTCAATAATCGGGGATATATTAGCCAAAAAACAAGAGATAAAGTAAATCAGGCTATTAAGGAGCTTAATTATCAACCCAATGAAATGGCTCGGGCCTTGTTCAGAAGAAAATCGAATATGATTGGACTTATTATTCCTGACGTATCGCATCCCTTTTTTAGCGAATTGACCTATCATCTTGAGTATTATGCTGATCAACAGGGCTACAAGTTGTTACTGTGCAACTCCAATCGCAATGTAGCTAAAGAACGTCAATATATTGATATGCTGAAGAAGAACCAAGTGGATGCCATTATTATGGGAAGCGCGGTGTTGGACGTCCAGCATTATTTGAATCTGAACTTGCCGATTATTTCGTTTGACCGCACCATCGCTGATGACATTCCCATTGTAACCTCTGATAACTTCATGGGCGGAAAACTAGCGGCAAGACTGCTTCTGGGCAATGGCTGCCAAAATCCAGCCTATCTTTGTCGAGGAATTGACGGGCCGCATCATCAGGCTTTATTGGCTTCCGCCAGAGCGAAAGGATTTGAAGAAGAATTTCTTATGGCTGGGACAAAGCCTATTCTTTTTCAATTGGAGGCTAATGGAGAGGAGGATTCCGAACACGAGAATGAAATCGTTCGTTTTTTGCAGCAATATCCAGAAGTAGATGGTATATTTGCCAGCAGTGATTTTGTTGCCGCCGAGGTGCTTCAAGCCTGCCATCGATTAAAAAGGAGCGTTCCAGACGAAATAAAAATCATTGGATACGATGATGTAAAGGTAGCTTCGTTAGTATCACCGCGACTTAGTACGATCAGGCAGCCTATCCGGGAAATGAGCGAATGCAGTATTGATTTGATCGTTAAGCAGATTAACGGAGAAGTCGTACCGCAAATGAATAAGTTTCCGGTTTCTTTGATTGAAAGAGAGACGACGTTAAGTAACTGAGGCAGAATTACAAAGGTTGAAGAGTGAAGAGTATTTTTACGGCCGTAACTGTCGGGTTTTTATATGTGAATTGGGAGGAATGGGAATATGGGATTTGTAAGCAGAGTGGCTCCGGAGTTGCGGGCGGGCTTGGAAAGTGTTCCTGTTTTCAGGCTGCCTGAAGGTTTGCAAACGATGAGAGAACAACCTCTGAAGCCCGTACAATCCGAGCATGTTCGCATTGAGAAACGTTGGATATCCGGGGCGGATCATCAGGAAATGCTTGTGAATATATATGAGCCGATTCAGAGAACTAGCGAGAAATTGCCTGCACTTCTCTGGCTTCATGGCGGCGGATATGTCATGGGGCATCCGGATATAGATGACATCATATGTATCAGCTTTGCAGAGAAGACCGGTTGTGTCGTGGTATGCCCGGATTATCGGCTTGCCCCGGAGCATCCATTTCCGGCGGGAATCAATGATTGTTATGCGACATTGGTCTGGATGGTTCAAGCAGCAGAAGAATTGAGCATCGACACCTCCCGGATCGCGGTCGCCGGTGCTAGTGCTGGTGGGGGCTTGACGGCGGCATTAACCCTAATGGCACGTGATAAAGGAGGTCCGGCAATTTGCTTCCAAATGCCGCTATACCCGATGATAGACCATCGCAACGAGACGCCTTCGAGTTATGAGATTACCCATCCTGCTGTGTGGAATAGACACAATAATTTGGAAGCATGGAAAATGTATCTTGGTGATGAGGAAAAAGATGAGGAGAAAATATCGCCGTATGCCGCCCCGTTTTGGGCGACAAGCTTCGAAGGCTTGCCTCCGACCTATACGTGCGTAGGGCAGCTAGATCCATTTCGTGACGAGACGATCCAATATGTCGCACGGCTAGCCCAAGCTGGCATTGATGTGGAATTTCAACTCTATCCAGGAGGCTATCATGCCTTCGAATATACAGTTCCGGACGCGGAAATCAGCAGGCGTACAAAAGATGGGTATATTCAGGCACTGGCTAGGGCATTTAACGCCACCAAATCATCTTTTCCCTTAAGTTCATTATAAATATCGGAGGGAAACGCATGTTTGAATTAGACGATATCATTCCGCTCGGAGATAAACCCAATGATTTACTAGCGGTAGGGGAATTGCTTATTGATATGATTTCCAATGAATACGATGATGGCAGATTCGAATGCGATGGATATACCAAGTTTTCCGGAGGAGCTCCCTCCAACATCGCGATGAATGTCAATCGGTTGGGTATTCGTTCCGAAATCGTCTCCGCGGTAGGAAATGATGGATTTGGAACATTCCTGCTGCGACGATTGCAACAAGAAGGAATGGACACAAATGGCATACAGAGACTAGATGCTTCCACGAGTATGGTGGTGGTTACGAAAAGCAAAACGACCCCGATACCCATTTTTTATCGCGATGCAGATTATCAAATAACTTATGACGAGTCGCTAAAGCAAAGGATTCAACATTCCAAAATAGTTCATTTTTCTTGCTGGCCTATTTCCCGAACTCCGGCGCGTCACACACTGGAAAAAGTGCTCGAAGAGGCCCGCTCTCAAGGTCTGTTCATTGGCTTTGATCCGAATTATCATCCGATGATTTGGCAGCGGGGCGAAGATGGAATTCAATACGTCAAATCGATCATTTCCAAGGTGGATGTCATCAAGCCGTCGGAGGACGATGCGGAACGCTTGTTTGGCAAAGATGAGCCTGCCAAGCAATTGGAGAAATTTCTGGAGCTGGGGGCCAAGCTGGTGATTATGACTTTGGGCAAGGATGGGGCCATCGTTTCCAATGGTAAAGAGACGATTGCATTTGACTCTTTAGCTACCGAAGTTGTAGACACGACAGGGGCTGGAGATGCATTTTGGTCTGGTTTTTATGCCGCTTTGATCAAGGGTGATACGATCAGGGAGGCGCTTTACCTTGGATTTGCTGTAAGTGCGTATAAGTTGAGATATACGGGGGCAGTAGTGCACTTGCCGAAACTTGAGGTTATTAAAGAACAATATGGTTTATAGGAGGCTTGGGAATGACAATAAAAAATAAGGTGCAACTCATCACGTATCCCGATTCCATGGGCGGAGATTTGAAGACGCTGAATCATATGTTAACAAAACACTTTGAGGATATTTTCGAGGGCGGAATTCATATTCTTCCTCCGTTTCCTTCCTCTGGGGACCGGGGCTTTGCCCCATTGACCTATCTGGAAATCGAGCCGAGCTTTGGCACGTGGGACGAGATTCGGGAGATTGGGGAAAAATTCGATGTTTTGCTCGATTTGATGGTTAACCACATATCCAGACAGTCCCCGTATTTTCAAGATTTTCTAGCCAAGGGGCGAGATTCCGAGTATGCTGACCTATTTCTAACGCTGGATAAGATTTGGGAGGACGGTGAACCGGTTCAGGATGACATCGATAAGATGTTCCTGCGCAGGCCGCTGCCTTACTCGACATTCAACATAGGCGATAGCGCGAAGGAAGAGAAGGTATGGACGACGTTTGGCAAGACGGATCCTTCGGAGCAGGTCGATCTCGATATTCATTCGCCGCAGACCCGGCAGCTTTTTGAGGCCTTCTTTGAAAACTTTAAAAAGCAGAATGTTAAAATTGTAAGGCTGGACGCCGTCGGATATGTGATCAAGAAGCTGGGAACGAGCTGTTTTTTCGTCGAGCCGGAAATTTATCAATTCCTTGATTGGGTGAAGGTCCTCGCTGACTCGTATAACATCGAACTGCTGCCGGAAGTGCATGCGCATTACAGCACGCAATTCAAGCTTGCGGAGCATGGCTGCTGGATCTATGACTTCATTTTGCCTTATCGGGTTCTGGAAGCATTGATTAACCGGTCGGGCGCAGAGTTGGGCCAATATTTGAAAATCCGGCCGCACAAGCAGTTCACGATGCTGGACTGTCACGACGGCATTCCGGTCAAACCGGACATGGATGACCTCATCGACACCAAAGAAGCAAGAAAGCTTGTTGACGTCTGCCTGGAGAGAGGCTCTAATTTAAGCCTGATTCTGTCGGATGAGCATAAGGCAGAGGATGGATTTGACGTCCATCAAATTCGCTGCACCTATTATAGTGTCCTTAACTGTAATGATGACGCCTATATGGCGGCTAGGGCGATCCAATTTTTTGCACCGGGAATTCCTCAGGTTTATTATGTCGGATTACTGGCTGGTGAAAACGATATGGAGCGGGTTCAAGAGACCGGTGAAGGGCGCGAAATCAATCGTCACAATTATAGCGTTGAGGAAATCGAGCAGGCTTTGGAAAAAGATGTCGTACAGCGGCTGTTGAAGCTCATTCGTTTCCGCAATTCGTATGATGCGTTCAACGGGGAGTTCAGCGTGCTGGATTCGCCGGATGATGAGATTCGCCTCTACTGGCAGAAGGAGCAGAAAAGCTGCAAGCTGACGGTGCAGCTGAAAAGCTACCGGTCTGTGATCGAATACGTTGATGACTTGGACAATACAGTAGAGTATGTTATCTGAGTTCATGTATTCGTGTTTGAGCTAATATTAGAGAACTTATTTTCTGATATTCATCTACTTGGAGTAAGGAGGCGTTAGCAAATTGGCAACTTTACAAGTTAACTTTTTCTCGAAGTGTCTGCGTAGAGAAGTAACATTTAACGCTCTATTGCCGTTAGATTCCCCGGTCATTCCCGGGCAAACCGAAGAGGAGAACGAGATCAAGCCGCTCAAAACGTTATATCTGCTTCACGGGTATTCCGGCAGTTACGGAGACTGGTTAAGCTTTTCGAGGATTCGCGAGCTTTCGGATCAACATAAAATCGCCGTCATCATGCCTTCCGGGGAAAATCACTTCTATGTGGATGACCAGGATATGGGGGCGCTTTATGGTGAATTCATAGGCAAGGAACTGGTAGAGTTCACGCGAACGTTGTTTCCGCTTTCCGCCGAACGGGAAGACACTTTCATCGGTGGATTGTCTATGGGCGGCTACGGAGCCATCCGCAACGGATTGAAATATGCAAGCCAGTTCGGTCGAATCATTGCGCTGTCATCGGCGATTCTTCCTTACAAAATTGCTAACGCAGCTCCTAGTTTCAGTGATGGTGTTGGAGACTATAAATATTTCACGCGGGTATTCGGCAATTTGGAGCATCTCCTCGGAAGCGATAAAGATCCGGAAGCGCTTGTTAGACGCTTGAAGGAATCAGGTGCGCCTATTCCTCTGATCTATATGGCCTGTGGTAACGAAGACTTCTTACTGGATGTAAACCAGCAATTCCGCGATTTCTTGGTTCGGGAGGGTGCTCCGCTCACTTATGTGGAGAGCGCCGGCGCCCACACCTGGGATTTTTGGAGTGAATATATCGTGCATGCCATAGAATGGGCTCTGGGGAATGACCAAACAGCTTAGATCAGCCTATCTTTATGTAATGCTGCCCTACAGAGCGTTTCGTTCTTGTAGGGTTTTTTTACTATGGCCGATCCGATAATAACAATGGAAGAGGTTGCGCAATGAAGGGCGGAGGCATATTCAAAACGAACAGTATCATTTTCAAATTTTCGGTTCCGTTGACGATTATTCTCGTCATTCTGTTATCGGTGCTTCTTCTTAGCAATATTTACTCGCTGGAAGTGGTGCGTAACCATTTTTTCAATAATGCGCGGAACACGCTAACGATCTATGCAGAGAACATCCATAACAACTTAAACATTTACGCCAAAGATTTGACGGAGGTGTTTGAAAACAACATCGACATCGCCACGGATCACTCTGGCACGGGTGGAAACAGCGACTATTTCAAAAATATGCGGTTAATGAATGCATTAAAGGCCAAAATGTCCAACAACTATTCCAGCGACGGAATGTTCATCAAGCTCCCAGGTGATGGAGCTGCGCTGATCCAGTTTGGAAACCGGTTTCAATCGGTGGACAAGCTGATCCTGGCCGATTTTGTGAATGTCCATGCCTTCCAGCCTGTTCCTCAGGCGGAAATGGACCAGTGGACGGATTTTAAAATTGAGGAAGAGCATTATTTGTTCAAGTTCATTATGTACAACGGCGTTACCTTCGGTACCTTTGTGAAAGCAAACAACCTGTTATCCATCGCGGACAGGGAAGGGAGCGACTTTAGCTATTATGTCCTGAGCGACCGCAGCGGAATGGTCCTCGCGTCCACGGCTCTTGAAAATGATAGCGCCGCAGTGAGTATGCCGGAACTAAGGAACAGGTATGGAGACAGCTATCTTTTTATATCGGAGCCGGTCGCCGAGTTCGGACAGATTGTAAATATCACTGCAAAGCAAAATGTTTTTTCGGGATTGAAGCTGATCCAATGGCTGATTATTTCGCTCGGTGTCCTTTCCGTTATCGTGATTCCCCTTGTTTTGAGGCTGCTGGCAAGGGATATTTTACAGCCGATTCTTGAACTGGTCAGAGCAGCCAAGGAGGTGGAGAAAGGCCAGCGGGAACTACCGATTCCATCCGAACGTTATTCTCTGGAGTTTACGAAGCTATTCCATTCCTTTCATTCCATGGTTAACGAAATTACGGCTTTAAAGATTCGCACTTACGAGGAAAAAATAGAAAAGAGCCGCACGGAGCTGAAATATTTACAAATGCAAATCAGGCCGCACTTTTTTCTTAATGCGATTTCGACCATTTCCAGTCTAACCTATCAAAACAAAAACGAGGAGATCCGGGAGCTGCTCAGCCTGCTGTCCCGGCATTTGCGATACATGTTTAAGGGAGCGCTCACGCTGGTCCCGATTCAGGAAGAGATCAGGCACATCGAGAACTATATCCGAATGCAGGAGATCCGCTATCCCGATCAAATTTTCTATATGACGGACATTGACGCTAAGGCGGAACAGATCGAGATCCCCCAATTTCTGATTCAAACCTTCGCGGAAAACATTTTTAAACATGCGTTGACCTATGGCGAAATGCTATCCATTTTTATTCAGGCTAACGTCGTAACGATCGATGGAGAGCTGTTCGTTAAAATTGTAGTGGAAGACAACGGGAGCGGGTTTCCTCCGGCATTGCTCCAAGCAACAGAGCCCTCTGGACAGGAGGGGAAGGATTCGGATGGGCAAGTCGGGATCGCGAACATTCGCAGAACGCTCCAACTGATTTATAAACGAGACGATTTGCTCCATCTTTCGAATGCGGAGCGGTCCGGCGCCAAGGTCGAATTGCGAATTCCGGTTCAGCACGATGCAGAGATGATTGCATAAAGGAGGGAGAGTCAATGCGCTGCATGTTGATAGATGATGACATACCTACGATTGAGGTACTCCGCGATATTATTCGCTGGAACGAGTACGGAATCTCCCGGGTGATGCTGGCGCATAGCGTCCAGGAAGCCAAAATGATTTATGAGGGGGAGGAGCCCGACCTCATTATATGCGATATTGAAATGCCCCGAGATACCGGGATCGATATGATCAAATGGGTTCGAGATCAGGGGTATGATGGCGCCTTTATTTTCTTTACCTGTCATGAGAGCTTTGAATTTGCCTCCACCGCCATATCGTACAACGCGGATTCGTACCTGACCAAGCCGCTCGACAAGCCGAAATTGGAGGCGGCTCTGCACAGGTCGATCGAATCGCTTAAGCGGAGGAGAATGCTGGGCGAATATCGCAAACTTGGGCTCACATGGTTGAAAAACAGAGATCTTGTGGAGAAAAGCTTCTGGAAAGATGTGCTGACCGCCGCTATATCCCCGCGTCTGGATCTGATACAGGCCGAAATACGGAAGCGAGATATAGCTGTATCGTCCGAGCTGAAATACCAGTTATTTCTGGGAAGTGTAGATCGGCACGATTTCGACAACCGTTGGGATGTCAGCACTCTCCTTTATGCCTTATCCAATTTTTGCTCGGAAATGATGCTTGAACGTCCAAACCATGGCCGGGTGATCTCCTATCCGGCAGGCAACCGGATATACACAGCCGTGATTTTTGAAGCCGGCACGGAAAGGAACAAAGTGAAAGCGGACGGCGAGAATTTGATTCGGCTGTGCAGGCAGTATTTCAAATGCAGCATGACGTGTTATATCAGCGAGGAATATAGTATTGCGGAGCTGGCCCGTACCAGGGACGAACTGGAGAGTATGGACGTATCCAACCTCATTTTCAGAGGGAGCCTCCATTTTCAAAGCGATCAATTCAATTACGATACGTCCGAACAGTATATGTTGGATACTCGGCATTTTACAGAGCTTTTTGTTCAGAAGGAGAAGGTGCAAATCGTCAATCGGCTAAAAAAAGAGCTGGAGCAGCTCGCAGCACAAAACAAGCTGGATCCTGCCACGCTGCATTCGATTCGCGAGGATTTCCTTCAGGTAGTTTATGCACTGCTTGCCGACAATCAAATCCAGGCACACAAACTATTCTCCGACGATGTCGCTCAGCGGTTGTACCAAAGATCTGATAGCAGCGTGTTCGATTTCATGAAATGGGCGCACATGATGACGGAGGTCGCAATCGAAACCCTTAAAGTAACGCTGCGCTCTGAAGGGGTCGTTGAACGGGCCAAGCGGTTTATCCACCAGAACTATAACCAGGATTTGAGCCGGGAAGATGTTGCGGCGAGCGTATTTTTGACGCCGGATTATTTGGCCAAAGTATTCAAGAACGAAACAGGCCTGACGATCAAGGAATACTTGAACGAGTACAGAATTGAATCGGCCAAACGGATGCTGATTGAAAGCAGCGCCAGCATTGGTACGATCGCAATGAATGCCGGGTTTGATAATATATCCTATTTTTCCACAGTATTCAAGAAGTTGACGGGAGAGCCGCCGAACGCTTACCGGTCTAAACATAAATAAATGAATAACCTCTTATTTTTGAAAAAACACGCCGTATTATTTAAAGTCATGCGGATCAGAAAGAGATAAGCTGAGATTGAAATCAAAGTGACAGGAGGCAAGGATCCAGTATGAGAACAAAAAAGGGGTTAGTGTCATTACTGCTGACGATCATGATGCTCGGTTCGATTTTAGGGGGATGCGGCAGTGCAGCCGACTCTAATGCCAATTCGCAAGGGGCTGGCGATAGTACAAAGGCCAAGGCCGAAAAAATCGTATTTGCCATGCCGTCGTTCAACCGCATTCCTAGCGACATCGGCAGAGTAACGGATGCCATCAATGCCATAACGGTTCCAAAAATCGGGGTAGAAGTGGATTTTAAAATATTCGGTCCGGCCGACTACGCCCAAAAAGTCAACCTGGCTCTCCAGAGCGGTGAGCAGATGGATGTCTTTACGACGCTCGGACAGTTTACGAGCTATGTCTCGAAAAGTCAGCTGTATCCGCTGGAAGATTTGCTTGAGGAGCATGGAAAAGAATTGCTTGCCATTCTCGAGCAGGACTTCGGCCCTGACATGCTGAAGTCGACTACCTTAAACGGACATATTTACGGGATTCCGGTGAACAAAGGCGTGTCGATTCCGACAAATTTCGTTTACAATGCGGACATGCTGAAGGAGGTCGGCTTCAGCGCGGACGACATTAACTCGGTTGAAGATCTGCCGCAAATTTTTGAGGCGGTCAAGCAAAAATACCCGGAAGTGATTCCATTCGGTCCTGTGAATGTGAACCCGAGCGATCCCGGCCTTATTTTACTGTTAAAAGGGATGTATGAGGCGGACTTCTTGTCGGATACGACCGGAATCGGCGCCGTGATTGGCGATGACTCGCAGGTATTGAACTTTTACGAAACGGAGGAGTTCAAAAGCGGTGTCACTATGATGAGGGAATGGTTCAATAAGGGATATTTGGAGAAGGATGCAGCTACAACCTCTATCGCCTTCTCGGATATGATTTCATCCGGGCGCGGCTTCTCCTATATGGCTTCATACAGCGGTCTGGAAGCAGCGAAGGCCTTAAGCGCGCAGACGGGCAAAAACCTGGAGATGAAGCGCATCGCTCCCTATTATTTCGAGACGGGTGCGGTAAATATGGTCAGCTGGATGGTGTCCAGTACTACGAAAGCTCCGGAAGGAGCCGTGAAATTCCTGAACCTGCTTTACACCGATGAAGAGCTGATTAATACGGTCCTGTACGGGATCGAAGGCGAGGATTATGTCAAGGTGGGCGAGCATCATGTGAAATATCCGGACGGCAAGGATGCTTCTACCGTTGCTTATACCGCCATGTTGAGTACGGGGATTGTAGGCTCCGAATCATTGCAGTACCAGCTTGAAGGCGTGAATTGGTCGGATGTAGAGCTGAAGCTGCAGGAGAACAAGGAAACGAAGAAATCTCCGTTCTTTGGCTTCATCTTTGATCCTAGCGAAGTGAAAACACAGATGAGTGCGGTAACGAACGTAGTGAATCAATATTTGCCTGGCCTCGTGTGCGGGGCATTGGACCCGGAAACAACGATTCCGAAGTTTGTGCAGGCCTTGAACGATGCGGGAGCAGAGGCGATTATCAAGAGCAAGCAGGAGCAGCTGGACCAATGGATTGCTGCACAGAACAGCCAATAAGGAACGAACAACTGTTTTGCGGAGTGGACCTCATGCGGGTCCACTTCGCAGCATGGAGGAGAACATCGATATGACAACCACGACGACAAAATCGAAAGGGCCGAAAAAGACGCTGCCGCTCCTGCTTCTGGCCGTTCCGGGACTGCTGTATTTTATCGTAAATAGTTATATTCCGATGATCGGGATCTTTATCGCCTTCAAGGATATTAACTATGCCAAAGGTATCTTTCGCAGCGATTGGATCGGATTCGACAATTTCAAGTTTCTGTTTCAAACGAGCGATGCCTGGGTCATGACGAGAAACACGCTGTTATACAATACCGCCTTTATCGTATTGGGGACGATTGTGTCGATCATCATCGCCATCCTCATGTCGGAGCTGCTTAGCAAAGCTTTTGCCAAGGTCTTTCATACGAGCCTCGTGCTGCCGAACCTGATCTCGATGGTCGTCCTTTCGTATCTCGTTTTTGCGTTTCTGAACGCGGACAGCGGGTTCATTAACAACTCGATTCTTGCGCCTCTTGGTTTGCCGGAGATCAATTGGTATTCGGAGCCTAAATACTGGCCTTATCTGCTCGTGTTTATTCAATTGTGGAAAACCGCAGGGTATGGGTCGATCGTGTACATCGCCTTTATCGCAGGGATTGACAAGAGCATTTATGAGGCCGCCAAGATCGACGGCGCGGGCAAGCTCAAGCAAATTTGGACGATTACGCTGCCGCTTCTGAAGCCTACCATCGTCATTCTGACGTTAATGTCGATCGGCAGAATTTTCAATTCGGATTTCGGCTTGTTTTATCAAGTTCCATTGAATTCGGGAGCTTTGTACAGCACAACACAAACGATCGATACGTACGTCTATCGTGCGCTTATGCAGGTGAATGACATCGGCATGTCCGCTGCGGCCGGCCTGTATCAGTCGTTAGTCGGCTTCATCCTTGTCATGCTGGCGAATGCGATCGTCAAAAAGGTAAACGCGGATAACGCGTTGTTTTAGGAGGAACATCATGATTCAATCCAGAGGTGAACGGACTTTTTTCGGGTTTTCCGCAGTTGTGATGGGCTTGTGGAGTGTGCTTGCCTTCTTGCCCTTTATTCTTATCGTTGTTGCCTCATTTACGGATGAGTCGGCCCTGATTCGGAACGGGTACAGCTTTTTTCCCGAGAAGATAAGTCTGGATGCCTATCTTTATATGATTTCATCGTCGGCTACTTTTCTTAGAGCCTACGGTGTTTCCTTCCTTGTAACGATTCTGGGAACAGGCTTCGGGCTTCTTATTTCGAGTATGCTGGCGTATCCGATGTCCAGAAAGGACTTCAAATATCACAACGTATTGGCCTTCATCATCTTTTTTACCATGCTGTTTAGCGGGGGAATCGTCCCTTCCTACATCATGTGGACAAAATATTTTCATATAAAGGATACTTTGGCGGCCTTGATCGTGCCTAATTTGCTGACCAACGGATTTTATGTACTGCTGATCCGCAACTATTACAAAAACAATGTGCCCGGGGAGTTGATTGAGGCTGCTCAGATCGATGGGGCCTCCGAATTGCGGACATTCTTTCGGATCATGCTGCCGCTGTCGGTGCCGGTGATGGCGACCGTAGGGCTGTTTATGGGCTTGGCCTATTGGAACGATTGGATCAACGCGCTATATTACATTACGACGCCGAAATATTACGGCATTCAAAATATGCTGATCAATTTGATGAACAACATCCAGTTTCTCAAATCCGGGCAGGCCAGCAATGTAATCGGCGCTGGTGCGCTAGAGCTTCCCAGCACGGCAATCCGCATGTCCATGGCGGTGATCGGGATACTGCCGGTTGCGCTTGTGCTGCCGTTCCTTCAGAAATATTTGACCAAAGGGGTCGTAATCGGGGCCGTCAAAGGTTAACAGGCGAGCGCAATGTAAGCTAATGTATTGAAAAGGAGAACGAGTGCATGAAGGTACAAGATGTGATCGAGCGAATTCTGACGGACTCCTGCGGCGGGAAAAGACTGGAGCAAACCTGCGACCAACTCGTATCCGGCAGTCCGGATATGAAGGTGACAGGGATCGTTACGAGCTTCATGGCTACCGTAGATGTGATCAAAGAGGCGATATCGCAAGGAGCCAATATGATCATTACCCATGAGCCTACCTATTATACCGGGGCGGATAATCTCGACTGGGTCGGAGAAGATCCTGTGTATTTGGCCAAGAAAAAAATGATTGACGATCATGGGATCGCGATTTGGCGGTATCATGATCATATGCATATGGCGCAGCCGGACCGAATTTATGAAGGGCTGCTTAAAGAAATCGGCTGGGAACAATATCAATCGGACGAGGGTCAGCCCTGGGTTTACGTGATTGAGCAAACGACGGTGGGAGAACTGGCACAATTTCTTAAACAGAAATTGGCTATGGATGTGTTGCGCGTCGTCGGAAACCCTGATGCAGCCTGCTCCCGAATCGGGATTTTAGTCGGCGGCGGAAGCCTGGGGCTCGGCAAAGAGTATATGCCGATGCAACTGATGAGAGAGCAGAACCTGGACGTGATGATCTGCGGCGAAATAACCGAGTGGACGTTATGCGCTTATGTTAATGACGCCGCCATGCTGGGGATGAACAAGGCGATGCTGATTGTCGGCCATGAGCGCAGCGAGGAGTGGGGGATGAAGCATATGGCTAGTTGGCTTCAGCCGCTCGTTGGCGATATTCGCGTAAGCTTTGTTGATGCGAGAGAGCCGTTCCGTTATTTGTAATGTTATCGTCTTGATACACGACCCGATTTAGAATTGAATGGGGCAGAGAACTTGAGAAAAACCATAACACCTTCAAGGATGTAAATCATGTCGCAGGATATGAAAAACAACTGGAAGGTGTTTTTTTATATTAGAATATATCAAAAATAAATTAGAATACATCATTGAATCAAACCGTTCAAAGTTTTAATGTTAGAGTAACTAAATAATTGGCAGCGCTTCCAATTGACGAAATGACTAAGAAGGAGGCATTGCCTAGGGAATATGCAGTATGATTGGTGAATTTTTCAAGTGGGATGCAAGGTCTAAAGACCGGAAGAATAACGGGACTTGTATTCCGATGGAGTCATATTCATATACAGCTTGAACCATTTGGAAAAATAACTGACATGCTGGTAACCGGACTCCAGTGCAGCTTCCAAAACGTTGTACGATCCGGTACGGAGTAAATTGGCGGCCTTATTGATCCGGATAAAATTCAAATATTCCATCGGCCGCATCCCGGTTTGCGATTTAAAAAATTTGCAAAAATGGGAGCGGCTAAGGGAAGCCACGGAAGCTAACTCATCCAACCCCAGTTTTTCAAAGGAATTTTCCTCCATGTAAGTTAGTACTTGTTTGATTTTCTGGTCCAACTCATGCCCATGGTGATTTCTCAGTTCATCGTTTTTCTCGATCAGCCCGTATTTGAAAATATCCGCGATCAGCAGCAGCAGGAGGCCTTTCAAGCTCATTTCAAATGCTGGTGACCGGTGCTCGTAGGTGATCAGGAGCTGCCGTATGCAGTCCAGTAATGTGGAATGGGTTTCGTTAGATAGGGACAACAAGGCGGGAAGTCTAGCAGTTCCCAGCAGGAGCGGTTCTAAAAATAGTTTCTGTATACGATCCGATTGGAGCGAAGACAACCAGGATAATCTGAACACGATAGAGTAATAGCAAATTTCGTCACTATCAACGTTAGTTCCCGAATGAAGCTCTCCCGGATGAACGATGAGTGCTTCCCCCGCTTGAATTGCATACTCACGATTCTCGATGCGGAAGAAGGCATTTCCCTTGGCCAAATAAATGATCTCTATCTCATTATGCCAATGGATGGGGAGAATGGATTTGACGTCGGCAGGATGCTCCACATGGTAAATGTACAATGGAAATTCGGGCACGCCGTGCGGTTTGCTCTCCCGGTAACGATGTTCATACATGGTGTCCTCCTGGAAAACGTAATATTGTGATAGAAATGCGTAATAACATGGTAGATACTGCGCCATGAACGATAATATCATGATATTAGATCAAATCCAACAGGAAGGGTAGCGATAATTTTGCAGCTGACTCAATTTCAAACGGAATCAAACGGCATTACATTGCACACCTCCAACGGGCTTATGCACATCGAGTTTTGCACACCGGGTATTGCCAGAATTCGTTATACACTGGAATCCCAATTTAGCGATAAACCGAGTCTTATGATTGTTAACCGTCCGGAGAGAGGGGACATACAGTGGACGATGGCCGATCACCCTGTGTATTTGGAATTATCGACTGATTTACTCTCGATTCGGGTGGACAAATCGACTTGCACATTCAGTTATTGGGATGCGAACGGCAAGCTGCTGGCGAAGGAACCGCCTAGAGGCGGCAAAACGCTGGAGCGCATCGACGTTTATCGTACGACCTTCGACGCTTCGGCAAGCAAGGTTGAGACGGATCGTGGAGCCGATGGTCTTCGCGCAAGAGCAGTTGGGGAAGACTGCGTCCTCGACAGGCAGGCCTGCCATACGAAATTGGAGTTCGAATGGCAGCCGGACGAGGCGCTGTACGGGCTTGGCTCTCATGAAGAGGGCATGATGAATCTTCGGGGCAAACACCAGTATTTATATCAGCAAAATATGAAGGCGGTCGTCCCGGCCCTTTTATCGACGCGAGGCTACGGAATTTTGGTCGACTCTTATTCGTATATGAGCTTTCATGACGATTCCTTCGGCTCGTACATCTGGACAGATGTTGACGATGAAATGGAATACTATTTTATTTACGGTCCTGAATTCGATCAGATCATAGCCGGGATTCGTTACTTAACGGGAGAGGCGCCGATGCTTCCGAAATGGGCCTACGGCTATGTGCAATCGAAGGAGCGTTATGTTTCTCAGGAGGAATTGATTGCCACAGTAGAGGAACATCGGAACCGTGCTCTTCCCCTTGATGGTATCGTATTGGACTGGCAGTCATGGACAGGCGAGCTGTGGGGGCAAAAGACGCTGGATCCGCAGCGCTTTCCGGACCCCTCCGGGATGATGCGCAGGTTACATGCACTTAACGCAAAGCTTATGGTATCGATATGGCCCATCATGAGAGAGGGCGGAGACAATCATCGAGAAATGAATGAGCATGGCTTCTTGCTCGGCAATCAGGCTACTTATGACGCTTTCAAGAAAGAAGCACGACGGTTGTATTGGGAGCAGGCCAATGCTGGACTGTTCTCCCACGGGATAGACGCATGGTGGTGCGACTGTACCGAACCTTTTGAAGCTGACTGGAAAGGGGCAGTGAAGCCGGAGCCTGAACAGCGCATGCTGATGAACACGGCGGAGGCCAAACTTTATCTCGACCCGGAGTATATTAATGCATACTCGCTGCTGCATTCCCAAGGCATCTATGAAGGACAGCGAGCCGTCACCGCCGATAAACGGGTCGTGAATTTGACGCGCTCTGCCTACGCTGGGCAGCATCGCTACGGCACGATAACATGGTCGGGTGATATAGCGGCCAATTGGGAGACGCTTAAAAAGCAGATTGCCGATGGCCTTAATTTTTGTATGACTGGATCTCCCTATTGGACCTTGGATATCGGCGCGTTTTTTGTTCACAACAACAAAGATCTTTGGTTCTGGAACGGAGATTATGACGGAGGAGTTGCGGATCTGGGCTACCGCGAGCTGTACGTCCGCTGGTTTCAGCTTGGGGCCTTTCTTCCGATGTTTCGTTCCCATGGGACGGACACGCCAAGGGAAATCTGGCGGTTCGGCGAACCTGGAGAGCCGATTTACGATACGTTGGTAAAGTATTTGAAGCTTCGGTACAGGCTGATGCCTTACATCTATTCGCTTGCAGGGGCCGTTACACATCGCAGCTATACGATGTTTCGGGCGCTGGCTTTTGATTACAGGGAAGATGTGCGCGTGCACAATATTGATGACCAGTTTTTGTTCGGGCCGGCATTCCTTGTTGCGCCTGTCATAAAGGCCATGTATTACGAGCCCGAATCCCGCGAGCTTCATGGCGTCAGCAAAACGCGCAGTGTCTACCTGCCGGAAGGCGAATGGTACGATTATTGGAGCGGTGAACGGATGGACGGCAGCAAGACGATTGAGGCCAAAGCTGATCTGGATACGCTTCCTCTCTTTGTACGTGCCGGCTCCATTGTTCCTCATGGCCCGGATATTCAATACGCGAACGAACAGCCGGGAGCGCTTATTCGCTTGATAGTTTACTCCGGCAGGGATGCCGAGTTCACCTTTTATGAAGATGAAGGGGATACGTATAACTACGAGAAGGGTTCCTACTCTATGATTGAAATGAAATGGTGCGAAGAAGACCGGACACTGACGCTAGGGCAGAGGAACGGCAGTTACGACAGCATGCCGGCAGCGAGACAATTCGTTGTGGAAATCGCGGGCAAACCCGGTCAATGCATCATTTCTTATCAGGGCAGCCCTGTAGTTGTTCAGGAAAGTGATTTTGAAAGTTCACTTTAATTTTCCGTTGGGATGATTGTCTACTATCCATTCACGTGAGATTTGCGATTTAAAGGTTGGAGTTCCTATCCGCCTATGGCGATTGAGAGTCTCCAGCCTTTTTTATACACGGCAAGCCTGGAGGCAGAGGCAGGCTTAACCGAGTGATATTAAGAAATGACAACGCTTTCTTAAGAATGTTGGCTTACCGCGGCTTCTCCTAGGAGATAAACTTAAAAACAAGGAGGGACATGTATGGATCTTGATACACGAATTACAGGCCCAGCCGTAATGAGCCGGAAAGCATTGCTTTGGAAGCGGTTTAAAAAGCAAAAAATCCTCCATCTCTTTGTTGGACTCGGTATGGTCTTTTTGCTTATTTTCTCCTATACGCCGATGTTCGGCATAATTATGGCGTTTAAGGAATATTCCATTTCCTCCGGCATTAAGGGGATTTTTACAAGCGATTGGGTTGGACTCAAACATTTCGACGAGTTCGTGAACGACTATCAGTTCAGCACTATTGTTCGGAATACGCTGGTCTTGAGCTTTCTTAAAGTCATTTTTGCTTTTCCGGCTCCAATATTGCTGGCGATTTTGTTAAACGAGGCTAAAAATATCCGGTTTAAGCGGATTGTCCAAACCGTTAGCTATTTACCGCATTTTATCTCGTGGGTTGTTGTCGTTGGCATCGCCTTCTCTTTTCTGTCCGCCGATATCGGACTTGTGAACAAAGCGCTAATGACTCTAGGCATCATTGACAAACCGCTCGATATCCTTACGAACCCTAATTATTTCTGGGGGCTGGCTGTCGGAAGTGCCGTGTGGAAGGAGATGGGCTGGTGGACGATCATTTTCCTGGCAGCTATCGCTGGGATCGATCCAACCCTGTACGAGGCAGCGCAAATTGACGGTGCCGGAAGGCTGGCGCGCATTCGTCATATAACGTTTCAAGGTATGAAAGGGACGATCGTCGTGGTGCTGATCCTCACAATTGGAAGCATCCTGGGCGGAGGATTGGTAGGCTCAAATTTCGAACAGGCTTACTTGTTCGGGAACAGCATTAACAATCCGACCTCGGAGATCGTGCAGACTTACGCATTTAAGGTCGGCTTAAGGGACGGCCGGTTCTCTTATGCGGCGGCTATTGACTTGATCCAGTCCGTTATCTCGGTCGTGCTGATCTTCTCCAGCAATTTCATCGCCAAGCGTACGTCGGGATCAAGCTTATTCTAGGAAAGGAGAGGCCGGTAATGACGCTAAGTCAACGACAAAAGGACCGGATTATGGATACATTGATCACAGTCATATTATTCGTAATCATGTTGTCTATGTTTTATCCGTTCTATTACGTTCTGATCCTCTCGCTCAACAAGGGGACCGATTCGCTTCTTGGGGGGATATATTTATGGCCCCGAACCTTCACGTTGGAGAACTATACCCAGTTTCTGAGTGACCCGCACTGGTATCAAGCTTTTCTGGTGACTATTTTAAGGACGGTAACGGGAACTGTGCTGGGTGTCCTATTAACCTGCCTTGTTGCTTACGGACTCTCGCACCGCAACCTGCTGTTCCATAAAACGTATTTCACGATCATCATTTTTGCGATGTACTTCTCGGGGGGGCTGATCCCTTACTATGTGGTGCTGCGTTCGATCGGGCTGCTCAATACGTTTGGTGTTTATATCATACCTTCCATGTTAAGCACCTTTTTTTTACTGATCGCCATCTCGTTCTTTCGTGAAATTCCAGGGGAACTGAAGGAATCCGCGCACATGGACGGAGCGAACGAGCTCGTCATTTTCTACCGGGTTATTCTTCCCGTCTCGATGCCGCTAATCGCTACCATGGCGCTTTTTATGGGGGTTGGCCAATGGAATTCCTGGCTGGACTCCGCTTACTTCGTCCAATCGGAAAGTTTAAGGACGCTTGCGTTCCGGATGATGGAAGTCATCAATAAGAGCAATGCACCGATGGACGCGATCGCCGTTGCGAACAGCGCGTCGGCAGGCGTCACGAGCTATTCGCTTCAAGTCGCGGCCATGGTTATTTCCATTGCACCCATTGTGTGCGTATACCCGTTCCTGCAAAAATATTTCATTCAAGGAATCATGCTAGGTTCCGTAAAAGGTTGATCAATTCCCATGATATTAAAGTGATTACTTTAATATAAAACATTATCATCCATGGAGGGGTTATATGAAGAGAAAGAGGAGTAAGAAGGTATTGCTGTTATCGCTGATTGTTGTGCTCGTGCTGACATTGCTGTCGGCATGCGGCAAGGACAATACGGGTCAGAAGGAAAGCGCTGGAACCGGAAATAAAGAACTGGGGAAGAGCGGAGAGATTAAGGAGCTCTCGTTGTTTATCGATGCGCCTTGGTATCCGGTTAAGGAATGGAAGGGACCGGTGGCAGAGAAAATTACGGAAAAAACCGGTGTCAAACTGAAAGTTACTATCGCAACGGATGATAAGCAGCTTCCGTTAATGATTTCCTCCGGAGATCTTCCGGACCTTGTCTTCACCTACGCCAACATTGATCGAATGTCGGACTCGAGGCTGTCCTATCCCTGGAATGAGCTGATTGAGGAATATGCGCCGGATTTCAAAATCGATAAGACGAGAATTGCAATTCATACGATGGATGACGGCAATTTCTATACCGTCCGAAATTCCTTTGCGACACACGAGGAGATGAGCCAAAACAAATACGCGATTGGCAGTGACGGCAATCCCGGCATTGCTGTACGGGAAGATATCCTGGAGGAACTCGGCAATCCGCCAATAAATTCGGTGGAAGATTTCGCGAAGGTTCTAGGCATGGTCAAAGAAAAGTACCCTGATATGATTCCTCTTACTATGGATAAAGATTGGATTGAGCAATATTTTCTGCAGCAGTTAGGCGTTGAAGCTCTGTTAGATGGCTGGTACGAGCGAGATGGAAAAGTGGATTATGCCATTAAACAGCCAGAGATGCTGGAATTTTTCAAGTTTATGAATAGCCTGTATCGCAACGGGTATATTTTGGCAGAAAATTTTGCTTACACGAACGATCAGATTGACGATCAATACGCGACTAGCGGGAAGGCGTTCGCTCACAGCCATACAGTCAGCACGGCAGACACGGACAACATCAAAATTAAAAATAACGGAGAATCATTCACGTTCAAAATGCTGCCCAGCGGTTTGTCTGATGAAGCGAAGGTGGTCAGTACAGGGCTTGGCTTCGCCGGTACGTTTATCACCAAGAAAAACAAGGACCCTGAAGCTTCCATCAAATTCATTGAATACCTGGCAAGTGATGAAGGCAGAAAACTGACTATGTTTGGTGTCGAGGGCGAGCATTGGACATGGAACGAAGAAGGGTATCCGGATCTGAAATACGATCCGTCCGACGCCGATTTCATTAACAGCAACGGCATCAAGTGGTGGTATCTATACAACGATGGAGTCATGGAAGGCATGCAGGGATACGTTCCTGGCACGCAGAAGACACAGGCTTTAATGGAAAGGAAAGAAATCACGGTCTATAAGCCGGAGATCGGCTTGATCCAGACGCAACCGGATAGCCAAGAGAAGACAATCAAGACTAAGATTGACGAGATGATCAAAAATGAGAAGGTTAAAATCTACTTGGCGAAATCGGAAGAGGAAGCCGTTGCGAACTACGAGAACATGGTGAAGACCGCCGAGAAGATGGAGTTGCAGAAGCTGGTCGATTGGGCAAACGCAACATATCAGAAGAAGAAGGGACTGTTTGAATAAGTGGGATAATCCGGTAGAGACGCCCTGCGTCTTTACCGGACTTTGCTTATAGTATGCAGTTCTTTAGAAATCGAGAGGACAAGGAGTGAACATCATTAATATGACAAAACAAGGGTTAAATCCTTACCTTCCATCATGGGAATACATTCCTGATGGAGAACCGTATGTTTTTAACGGCAGAGTTTATGTTTATGGCTCGCATGATCGATATAACGGACATGCTTTTTGTTTAAACGACTATGTATGCTGGTCAGCACCCGCAGCGGATTTGGCTGACTGGCGGTATGAAGGTGTGATCTACAAAAAAACAGATGATCCGCTTAATCCGGATGGCAGCATGTGTCTGTATGCACCGGATGTCACAGTTGGACCGGATGGGAGGTATTATCTGTATTATGTTCTTGACAAGGTTCCCATTGTTTCGGTTGCTGTCTGTGATTCTCCGGCTGGCAAATATGAGTTCTACGGCTACGTTCGATATCCCAATGGAATACGTCTGGGAGAAAGAGAGGGCGATGAGCCTCAATTTGATCCGGCCGTGATGACAGAAGAGGGACGAACTTATCTGTATACCGGCTTTTGTGCCATCGGAGACAAATCACGAAAAGGTGCCATGGCTACGGTGCTTGGTCCAGATATGCTCACCATTGTGGAAGAACCGGTGTTTGTTGCGCCAAGTGAACCGTACAGCAAGGGCAGCGGGTTTGAAGGACATGAGTTTTTCGAGGCGCCATCCATCAGGAAGCGAGGCGATACTTATTACCTGATCTATTCGTCGGTTGTCATGCATGAATTGTGCTACGCGACTAGCCAATTTCCGACGAGAGGCTTCGTATACCAGGGGGTCATTGTAAGCAATAATGATCTTCATATTGATTCCTATAAACCGGCTGAAAAACCTATGTATTATGGTGGAAATAACCATGGCAGCGCCGTTGAAATTAATGGGCAGTGGTATATTTTTTACCATAGACATACCAACGGTACAGCTTTCAATCGGCAGGGCTGTATCGAACAGATTTCATTTCTGGAGGACGGAACGATTCCTCAGGTGGAGATGACCTCCTGTGGTTCGAATGGAGGACCGCTCGCAGGGCGCGGAGAATATCCTGCATATCTGGCCTGTAATCTGTTCTGTAAAGACGATGAGCTGTATACAGGAGGTTTTGGCGCTTCAGGGGCATGGATGGATAGCCGTTTTCCGAAAATAACCCAGGATGGAAAAGACGGAGATGAGGAAATCGGATACATTGCCAATATGACGGATTCAGCTACAGCTGGATTCAAATACTTTCAATGCAGTGGAATCCGGAAGGTTACAATCAAAGTGCGCGGGTATTGCAGTGGTGCCTTTGAAGTAAAAACGGCATGGGATGGTCCGGTTCTCGGAAGGATCCCGGTTGGCTTCACGAATATATGGAAAGAGTACTCTGCCGAATTGGTCATTCCCGATGGCATCCAAGCATTATATTTTACGTATACGGGCATGGGAGGCGCAAGCCTGGCTTCGTTTACATTGGAATAAGGTAAGGGCGAATAATCGCCTAGGGACGTTCGCACATCTACCAGATATTGTCGGCTCATGGTAAGGTAACAATATATGTTCTAGTAAGCGAAGGGAGAATGGCTATGAGCATCATGCGTAAGATCATTCTGGGATATGTGATTCTCATCCTTATCCCGGTCATCGCCTTCGGTTACCATTACTATCTGCAAATCTACGGTAATCTGACGAAACAATTCGTAGAAAGCCGGCAGAAAATTCTGGAGCAGGCCTATGCGAACATGAAAACGGATTTCGCCCGAATCCAGTCAGTGCACCGGATGCTGCAATACAATCCGTACATTACCGATTATCTGGATGGTGTATATCAGTCCGATGCAGAAAGCGTCTATGCGTTTATTCGCTACATCCGGCCGTTATATGCTCAATCCTTGTTTGTTCATCCGGAGATCGAGTCTCTCGTTATCTACAAGATGAAGGACGAGGCCTTCCCCATAACGGAGCATTTCATGGATTGGGAACTGCTTGACCCGCAAATGGAGGAAGTTGTCCGGTCTTTAAAGCCCGGCCGTGGCGTCTGGGTTCGTGCCGATTCTGAGGTGACGGACCCGGATTTGATTTATTACCAGTATATTTACAACACCCAAATCACAGAACAAATTGGACTTCTCGAAATACGAGTCAGCAGCAGCCTGATCAAGAAATTCTACGAGGCCGCAGGGGTAGAAGGAAATTGGAAGGCCTTCCTTCTGTCTGAGCAGGGCCAGCCTTTGATTGCCAACGAGGCGGGGGGAGAACCTGGTGAGAAGACGCTGCGGGGACTGCAATTGCAGGGGAATACATTTTTTATTGATCGAAAGGCTATTGTGAATCAGTTGGATCTCGAGGAGCTCGGCGTTCGCGTAATCGTGACCGGGCAGGTTGGAGATGTATTCCATTCCATCAAGCAGAGAGAGGTCGTCCTGGTGACGATCATCGTCCTGCTATTGGTGGGATTATCCATTGTATATTATGTATTGGCCTCCACCATCACGAAGCGTATCCTTAGGCTAGCCAGACATATGCGTACTTTAAACGATGACAATCTGAGACAGCACATCATCAAAAACGACAGGCTGAACGAAAAAGACGAAATCGGTTTCTTGACCACAACTTACAATTCAATGATCCAGCGAATGGATGAACTGATCAACAATGTTCATCGCGCCGAGCTGCGAAACAAAGAAGCCGCTTACAAAGTGCTGCAGGCCCAGATTAAGCCGCATTTTCTTTATAATACACTCGAAACGATCCGAATGGTGGCTGAATCCAACAACGACAAGGAAGTCGCCGATATTTCCTTCTGGTTCGGAAAGCTGATGCGCTACAGCCTTTCGTCAGAGCAGGATGAAACTGTTCTTGCAAGAGAGATCGAAATGATCACCTTCTATCTCAACATTCATAAGATGAGGCTTCAAAGCAGACTGACCTATGAAATTGACGTTGCCGCCGATGCGGAATGCATAGATTGCCCCCGCTTTATACTGCAGCCGCTCATTGAGAACAGTATTATACATGGCGTATCTGCCGTTATCCGTCCTGTTCATATTCGTCTTCAGGCCGTGGAGTCAGAACAGGAAATCCGAATCACCGTTTCTGACAATGGAAACGGCATCCCCCCGGAGAAGCTTCTTGCCATACAATCGCGGCTTTTGGGACACGCTGGGGCAAGGGAGGCAGAATCTGAAGGCGGTGTAGGGCTAATTAATGTTAACGAAAGGATTAAAGCCTACTTCGGCGGAGCATCCCGGTTGGAGATTACAAGCGAACAGGGCATGGGAACGTGCCTATGTATCATCATCATGAAAAGGATGGAAGTTGACGATGAGGGTATTGATTGTGGACGATGAACCGTTAATCCTGAATGGTTTGGTAAAGGTTGTAAGGGAAGTCGCCCCTGTAGGAACCGAACTTCGTGAAGCATCGAATGCTTTTGAGGCACTTGAAACCATGAAGGACTATATGCCGGATATTACAATCACGGACCTCAATATGCCCGAGAAGAACGGATTCGAGCTCATCGGGGAAGCTAGGCTGGGTGGATGGTGTGACCGGTTTATCATCCTGACTGGCTATGATGAGTTTGAGTATGTTCGCAGAGCGCTGCGTGCCGGCGTGGTTGACTATTTGCTAAAGCCGATCGATAAGGATGAAATCGCTTTACTGCTCGAAAGTATCAAAGAAGAGCTGCCGTCTGTATGTGAATCGGAATACAACCGGCATGCACGGCGTATTCTCACTTACATGCAAGCCAACTTCCGGAAGGATCTTTCCTTGGATCATCTTGCTGACTTGATGAATCTTCATCCGAATTACATCTGCAGTTTGTTTAAGAAGGAAACAGGCGACACCTTCGTAAACTACCTGAATGCCATGCGGATTCAGGAGGCACAGAAGCTGCTGATGACGCAGAGCGATCTTCCCGTCAGTGCGATTGGGCAGCAGGTCGGCTATGACAATAAGCATTATTTTACAAAAGTATTCAAGAAATATACGGGCACCACGCCAGGCGCTTACCGGAATAGCGGGCAGGCGGAGGAAGAACAAGCGTGAAACGAGGCAAGAATTCATCCGCAACATGGGGAAAACATCCCAGCCAGCTTTCAATGGGCAGAATATCGTTGGAATTGAGGTGTCCGGTTTGTTTACCAACTTTGGCTTAGATGAAGTAAGGCTGACCGATAAATACTTTGCGTTCCGCAGACAACTCGTCAAAAAGTATATTCATGAGTTTGATATTAACCGACTTATGCATACGTTTAAAATCAATGCGGGGATTCCATCCCGTGCGGAGCCTTTGGGCGGTTGGGAAGATGCAAGGTGTGGTCTCAGAGGACATTTTGCAGGGCATTTTCTGTCTGCCTGTTCTAAATTTGCATTTGCTGATCAGGATGATTTGTTGCAGGCAAAAGCAAATGAGATCGTTAATATAATGGAATTATGCGCAAAGCCAAACGGATATTTAAGTGCATTTGAAGAAGAAAAACTGGATGTTCTGGAATCCGAAGAAAACAGGAGTGTATGGGCGCCCTACTATACCCTGCATAAAATTATTCAGGGTCTGGTTGATTGTTATATTTATCTTCGCAACTCCAAATCGCTGGAACTTGCCGTAAAGCTAGCCTATTACATTCACAGGCGCTTTGAGGAGCTGTCCTTCTGGAAAATCGATGGTATTCTCCGTTGTACAAAGGTTAATCCGGCGAATGAGTTTGGAGGTATTGGTGACGCCCTCTACACCTTGTATGGCATAACAGGTGATGACATAATCCTTGAGCTGGCCCATATTTTTGACAGAGATTATTTAATTGATTATCTGGCGGACGGTAAGGACGTACTTGAGAATCTTCACGCCAACACGCATCTTCCTATGATTATTGCTGCGATGCACCGGTATGACATTAGCGGGGAGGAAAAATATAAGACAGCGGCCTTGAATTTTTACAATTTTTTGCTGGGCAGAACTTTTGCGAATGGCAACAATAGCTCAAAAGCTGCTGCTTACATCAAGGGAGGAGTTTCCGAAAAGTCAGAACACTGGGGAGGCTATGGAAAACTGGAAGATGCGTTGACAGGCGGCGAAAGCGAGAGCTGTTGCGCACATAACACAGAGAGAATCCTTGAGCGGCTGTTTCAATGGAACTGTTCCGTGGAATATCTGGATCATTTGGAAATTCTGAAGTATAACGCCATATTAAATAGCGCAAGCGATAAGTCGGGGCTCTCGCAGTATCATCAACCGATGGGAAGCCGTGCGGCCAAAAAGTTCAGTAGTCTATATGACTCCTTCTGGTGCTGTACTGCCTCCGGTATCGAGGCGATGAGCGAGCTGCAAAAAAACATCTGGTTTCATTGCGGGGACACTTTACTGCTTAATGCTTTTATATCGTCAACGGTAGTGTGGGAGGAGAAAAACGCCAAAATCACTCAGCATACAGAATTCCCCGATGCACTTGTGTCTACGCTCGTAGTTAATGTGGGCGAGGCGGAAGAGTTTAGAATAATGTTCAAGGAAAAAGCTGTCAAGGCTGTGAAAATCAACGCCGTTCCTGTCGATCTTAAGAAAGAAAACGGGTATATCGTTATTCACCGTGTTTTTTATGATCAGGATACGATCGAAATTGAAATCGATGCTTCCCTCCATTTGGTACCGCTCCAAGGCTCAGAACGTCTGGCGGCGGTCATGTATGGAAGTATACTGCTGGCGAAGCTTGGACAAGATTCGTTGTTGCAGGACATTTCAAATCATACTATCCATGAAAAATTCGTTAGACGCCCGCAGGATAGATTGGAATTTGTTGTGGATAGTCTTCAAGGTAATCAGGCCAGATTCATACCGCTATTTAGAGTAGAGGAGGAACAATATACCGTTTACTTGGATTTAAAAGGAGATTCGTTGCAGAATAGCTGCTTCTCCTTTGCCAAGGATGGCAGCTCGGCGTATGAAGAAGCATAAATGCGTTTGCGGCTGGTTAATTCCTGAATCTCCATTGATTCTGGCTTGGATATGGACCGGCAGCTTCGAAATATTATTGCAATCATAAGTTAGCAGATTGGAGGAGAAGCATGATTACTAGGGGACAAAAGCATCGTTTGTGGTATAGGAAACCGGCTGATGAATGGAACGAAGCTTTGCCGATTGGGAACGGGCGTCTTGGGGCGATGATATTTGGAGGCACGGCTGATGAGAAGCTGCAGCTTAACGAAGATTCCGTATGGTATGGCGGTCCGCGCGACCGAAACAACGAGGACGCGCTGCCCCATTTGCCCGAAATTCGCAAGCTGATTATGGAGGGCCGGCTGCGGGAGGCGGAGGAATTAGCGGCACTGACGATGACGGGGCTTCCCGAAGCGCAGCGCCACTATTTACCGCTTGGCGATCTGCTGCTATCGTTTGCCGATCACGGGCAGCCTGCGGAAGACTACATCCGGGAGCTTGATCTGGAGCACGGCGTATCCCGTGTCAGCTATCGCATCGGCGAGGTACGGTACACCCGCGAGATGTTCGCCAGCCATCCGGACCAGGCGATCGTTATCCGAATTTCCGCCGACAAGAAGAAAGCGATATCTTTCAAAGCCCGGTTTAACCGGCAGAACTGGAGGTACCTGGAGAAGTCGGAGAAATGGGAGCAAAACGGGCTGGTTATGCGCGGGAAATGCGGGGGGAAGGGGGGCAGCTCTTTTTGCGCCGTATTGAAGGCGATCCCGGAAGGCGGCGACAGCCGTACTCTTGGTGAGCATTTGTTGGTGAACGGAGCGGATGCTGTTACGCTGCTGCTCGTTGCGGGCACCACCTTCCGGTATCCCGATCCTGAGCTTTACGGCAAGCGGCAGGTGGAGGCGATAAGCAAGTCTCCTTATAACGAGCAGCGGGCTCGTCACATTGCCGACTACCAGGAGCTGTATGGGCGGGTCGCCCTGGAGCTGCCAGACAGCCCGGATAAAAACACACTCCCGACCAATGAACGGCTAGCGCTAATCCGGAAAGGAGAAGAGGATCATGGCCTCCTAGCAACCTATTTTCAATATGGCCGCTATTTGCTTATTTCCTCCAGCAGACCAGGCTCCTTGCCTGCAAATTTGCAGGGTATATGGAATGACAGCTTTTTGCCGCCGTGGGACAGCAAATTTACGATCAATATCAATGCGCAAATGAATTATTGGCTGGCGGAAAACTGCAATTTGACCGAGTGCCACGAGCCGTTATTCGATTTGATCGAGCGGATGCGGGAGCCAGGCCGGGTAACGGCCAGGGTGATGTACGGCTGCCGGGGCTTCACGGCGCACCACAACACGGATATTTGGGCGGATACGGCTCCGCAGGATATGTATCTCCCTGCTTCCTACTGGCCGATGGGTGCTGCCTGGTTATGCCTCCACTTGTGGGAGCATTACCGGTTCAATCAGGATCGTTATTTCTTGAATCGGGCGTATGAGACGATGAAGGAAGCGGCGCAGTTCCTTCTCGACTATTTGATCGAGGACGGGGAGGGCCGTTTGATTACTTGCCCGTCCGTCTCTCCCGAGAACAGCTATAAGCTTCCCAACGGGGAGACAGGCGTGCTGTGTGCTGGGGCTTCTATGGATTTTCAGATTATAGAGGCGTTATTTAGCGCCTGCATCCGCAGTGCAGAGATCATCGGACGGGACGAGGTATTCCGGGAGGAGCTTGCCACTGCCCTGAAGCGGCTCCCCAAGCCGCAGATCGGCAAATACGGCCAGATCCAGGAGTGGATGGAGGATTATGAGGAGATGGAGCCGGGACACCGCCATATATCTCATCTATTCGCGTTATTCCCGGGCGAAGCTTTTTGTGTAGAGCGCACGCCGGGGCTGGCCGAAGCCGCCCGGACGACGCTGGAGCGCAGGCTGGCGAATGGCGGCGGTCACACCGGCTGGAGCCGGGCGTGGATCATCAATTTCTGGGCCAGGCTGCAGGATGGATCTAAGGCTTACGACAATGTGAAGGAACTGCTTAGTCATTCCACGCTGCCCAACCTTTTTGACAACCATCCGCCGTTTCAAATCGACGGGAATTTCGGCGGAACGGCGGGCATTGCCGAGATGCTGCTGCAGAGCCACAACGGGACGGTCCGACTGCTCCCCGCTTTGCCTGAAGGGTGGAGCGAAGGGAGGGTCAAAGGGCTGCGGGCCCGGGGCGGGTTCACCGTCGATTTTTCCTGGGCGGAGGGCCTTCTAACGGAGGTTGTCGTAAGCTGTGCAGTTGCCGGGTCCTGCCGGTTGGAGGGCCCTGGTATCGGCACTATTTCGTTTGACGGTGAGGCCGGCGGCTCCTATACGTTTGGGCAATCATAGTTACATGCCGTATCCTTTAAAAGAAAGATAAACAGCTCCACATCAGGCGGACGGTGAAATAAGCCAAAAAATACTTGCCCCGCGCCGAATTACAAGGCGCGGGGCAAGTTCTTAAAGAGGGTTACTTTACCTTTACGGTCATTTCGAGATCTTGAATATAATTTTTTACCAATTTTCCGTTTGCATCTCGTTTAAAGCTGCCTGATGCTGCTCCTGGTGTTTCCATTTCAGGAGTGAAAGCTTTGACCGTGATCGACTCGGTGTTTTTACTCAGGGCATCGATCACGAAATTGTGGTACCAATGCCCATTTTTGTTGTTGTCGTTTGTTCCAAAGCCGGAAATTTGTTCAATAATGTTGCCTTCATCATCTACGAACTCATAAATGATGCCCGAATGCTTGTCTTTTTCTAAGCCTTTCTCAATCAATTGAATACGGGAAGAATCCGAGGTCAGATTAAGCTTGCTTAAGGTGACGCTTAGATTTCCGTGTTTTTTGGTCAAATTTGGCTTCAAGGCCGTCGCTTTCTCTGCGCTTTGCTGCATCGGCATTTCTAATGTGTACGGTTTGTCTACACCTTCCAGCGTAATCTTGACGGTAAGCTTGAATTTATTTGAAAAAGCGAGCTCGTTGAGATGATCCCCCAGCCAGGCTGGATCAACAATCTTAATTTCCGCTGTATCCGGATTGGAGCCTGGCGCCCAACCGAGGCTAGGCCTTTTATGCAGCTTTCCATCGCCCATGTCATAAATGTTTTTGCCATTCATGAAAATTTGAATGTCCTTAATGGCTCCTTTTGCCCACACATAATCCTCGGCCTGTTCATCAAAATGCCCTTCGGTTATTCCTGAAGTCAATCCCCCGCCGCTTCGATTTACGGTAATACCGATATAGTTGCCGTCATACAATGCCTTACTTACGCTCAGGGTAATGCCGTTGTGGGTTACACTAGGATTTTGCGCCGACGTTTGTGCCGCTACGTTCTTAGGAGCAGGCAGGGTTGGATCTGATACATTCGCTGTCGCTGTTCCCAAAGCCGCTCCACCCAAAACCAAACTTGCTAGAGCTGCTGTTGTCATCACTTTATATACCTTTTTCATTTTTAACTCCTCCATAGATAGTTTTATTATTTGGACAGGTTGTACAGTTTCTCTATTTCGTTCTGGTTTACTTGTACGCTCATTTCAAGTTCTTTCAGATAGTGTTTGACAGGTTCTCCATTCTGATCAAGCTTGAACTGGCCCGTTTTGGCTGAAGGGTCGGCCATTTGTGGGACAAATGCTTTCAGTGTGACTGTACTTGGAGCTTCCTTGAAGCGGTCAAATAACAGTTCACTCCGGCTTTCTCCAGCTTCCCCGAAAGTACCCATGCCGCCGACAATATTCACGGGATTTCCTTGCCCATCCCATAGCTCGAATATTAAGTTCTGATAAACTTCTCTCGATCCATCCTCTGGCTCCAGATTTAAAGTCACCTTCGTTGTCAGGGGGGTAAATTGAATTTCGTCCAGTGTGACGGCAACATTATTCCAGCTTCTCGTTTCTTTAGGGGAGAAACTCGTTGCCTTCGTCTGCTTACGAACAGGCAGCTCGAATACAAATGGCTCCTTGGTACCCTCCAGCCAAAATTGAGCTGTCAGTGTAAAATGATCTGGCAAAAAATATGCCGATTCTCCCGGGCCGGAATGGGCAGTCATCTGGAAGATCGCTGAATGAGGATCTTCTGTCGGCAGCCCGCTCAAACCGATGCGCTGATTACCCTTATATTCGTGGGTAGGTTTCCCGTTAATGAACATTTTGAAATCTTTGATTTCGCCTCTTTGGTGGATCACCTTCGCATTCTCGCCTTCTCCGACGACCTCGGAATCCAGAATAGCGCTAGGAAAATGATCTCCTTCTCGCTGAACCGCCAGAGAGAGGCGAAGTCCGTCAAAAATCACCTGGGGCACATGCAGAGTAACTCCTTCATGGGTTACACTAGCTTTCGTATCCTCGACCAGACCTTGCTCCTCCGCTGTTTGTAGTCCCAAATCGTCAACCAGTTTGAAGATATTGCTGATGAGCGGCAGGTTTTTCAATGAATTTGCCAACGCTGGCGACATCATTACACCGCTGAGTCCCCCGATAAAGACAAGGATGACGGCAGCGGCTGTCGCGACGATAAATTTGCGCATGATCCGGCTGCGAATGTTATGCCCGGTTTTGTTCTCTATCGGATGATGGGGCAGGGAAGCGTAAACTTGATCCTGACGTTGACGAATGATCTCCGGTACTTCGTTTAGTTCTTCTCTGCCGATTTCCCGAAGTTTTTTATCGAGATCATATATTTTCATAAGTCAGCTTCCCCTCCTGTTTCCGCTTTATTTCATCGGCTAATATCCCGCGAGCCCGGTGCAGACGCGTTCGGACGGCTCCTTCGGAAATGTCCAGCACACTCGAAATTTGCTTAATTGACAAGTCTTGAAAATAAAACAAATGAACGACGATGCGCAATGCCTCGTCCAGATTGTCCACGGCCTCATGCAGATCCAGCTTGCTGCTGTCCTCGTAGTAATGGAACGGTGGCTCCGCTTCCGGGGGTTCGGCCATAACTACCGTTTTACTGCGAATACGCAGCAGTTGATTGCATTCATTGATTAGAATCCGGATAACCCAGGTTTTAAAATATTTTGGCTGTCGTAATGTGGATAAGCCTTTGTACGCTTTAAGCGTGGTTTCCTGAAATGCGTCCGCACAGTCTTCGTCACGTCTGACAATCGACTTGGCCAAGCTGTACAACTGAGGCTCGAGCATCCGGAAAAGCCGGATGAACGCTTCCCGGTCACCTTGCTGCGCTCGCTTGACGTCCAGTACTATATCTTGCTGCAACAATTTCAACTCCTTTTGAGGGCCCTCTATACAATTAGATCGGGGAGTGGGCGGAAAGGTTACAGGCTGTGACCGATTTTTTTCGATTGCTGACTGGACTGGCTGCATACCGAAATTACCGCATGGGGCAGGAGCTTCTATAAACTTTGTGACACTCTTGTTGTTCTGATGGAAAAGCCATACAATTCAGTTTAGGGTCATTTGCTGAGTTGCAAAAATAGGAACGGAGGAGTCAGTGTGGAACGTTTTAGTTATTGTGTTGTACTGCCCGGTGAACAATACAGCGGCTTGAATGACAGGGTCAGTCAGACTTCACAGCAGATTATGGCCTTGATTTCAGGGGAGAATTTGCTGAATATAACGATTGCACCAGATGATAAGGGGCTGGCATTGGCGATGGTGAACTAATTGATGCTAAAACAGAAAGCTACTCGTTTTGTCAGTATCAAGACGAAAATCAATGTGCTGTTCCTGCTGGTTATCCTTGTTCCGATTCTGACTATGTTTATTAACTCATATATTTCTTCCCAACAGCTGCTGGAGCGAAGGTATACCGATTTAATGCAGGACATTTCAAGGCAAGCGAATATTCGGATTGAAGAATTCCTCAAGGATGTTAAGGAAATTTCGTTAGTATCCAGTTACGGAATCAATAGTTATGTGTCCGCAGTATCGCAGGAAAATTATCCCGTGCAAAATTATTTGCGCGACAGTTCAAAGGCGAATGAAAATCAGGTGGCTCAGCTATTAATGAATTATATCATTATGAAGGACCGTGCCTTCTCCATATATATTTATAATCTAAACGGGGGAGAGGACATTTATATCCGCTCCTATAAGCCTATTGATTATACGTATTACCCTGTAAATGAGGAATGGTTCCAGGAGTTTCTGCATTCGGAAGCTATTACAATGGATTTGTCAACCCGTTTGGACAAGCAGACGCAGCAAGAGGGCAACTGGGCGATCTTCAATATTCGTAAAATATTTGATATGGAAGATGGCAAGCTGATGGGGGTTATGGTCATCAGCCTTGATATTGACTTCATTGACCGCCTAAACAGCCGATTGCAGAAGGAAATTCGGAGCTCCTTTACGATCGTGGATGATCAGGACCGGATTATCTTCAATAGCAATCATGACTTGATCGGACAGCCGTTCAGCGCCTCCTTTCCACTGGATAGCAGCATGTCAACAAATACAGAGCGGCAAATTGTGACTTTAGATGGCAGGGACTATATTTTGATACAAACGCCCTTTGAGCAGCATGAGTGGAAAAGCTATTTGTATATGCCAGTGGATGAGCTGGCAGTAGAAGGAAATATTCTGAAGCGGAATCTGATCTACATTGTGGTTATTCTGGTGATTTTCGCGCTCATCAGCTCGTTTTACTTGTCTAATCTGATTACTAGACCCATTAAGCGTCTGATGAAAAATATGACCTTGGTAGAGCAAGGCAAGTTTGACAATTTGCCGGATGTTGGCTCTAACGATGAAATCGGCTTGCTGTCCGTCCGCTTCGAGCAGATGTCGTCTGAGCTGAAGCAGTTGGTGGAGCGAATCTATCAGGAGCAGGAGGAGAAGACGGAGGCGGAAATTCGTGCTCTTCAAGCGCAGATTAATCCTCATTTTCTGTATAACACATTAAATTCGGTGAAATGGATTGCCTCTATGCAGCGCTCTGACAAAATTGTCGAAATGACCGAAGCGTTGATTTCGATTTTGCGCTATGCCAGCAAAAATGATGATGGGAAGGTTTCGATCCGTGAGGAATTGGAGTATGTCGGTCATTATATTACGATACAGAAGGTGCGTTATTACAATAAAATAGTCGTTGTCTATGAATTGGATGAGTCGCTGCTGGATTATCCGATACCAAAGCTTAGCATTCAGCCCCTTGTGGAGAATGCGATTTTTCATGGTATTGCCGAGCTTGAAGACGAGGGGACGATTACGATATCGGTCCAAACGACCGGCGAATCGGATATTGCCATTGTTGTGACCGATAATGGCAAAGGGATGGAGCAGGAGGCGGCTGAGGAACTCAAGCAGCAATTGCTTGGATTGAAGGGAGAAGAAAGTATTGGCCTAAGCAATGTCCATAACCGGATACGACGGGTGTTTGGGGTTGGAAGTGGTGTATCCTTCCAAAGCATAGGGGGCAGGGGCTCATCATTTGTCATTACGATTCCCAAAAGAAAGGAGGCGGATTTGAATGATGAAGGTGATGATCGTGGACGATGAGCTATTGATGCGAATTGGTCTAAAGTCCATGCTGAATTGGGAAGAGCACGGATTTCAAATTATCGGAGAGGCCGCCAATGGAAAGGAAGCGCTCCTAATGATTCGCCAGCAGCCGCCTGATCTGATTATTACAGATATTAAGATGCCTGTCATGGATGGGCTTGAATTGATTCGACAAGCCTCGCAAATGCTGAACCATTGCCAGTATGTCATACTAAGTTGCCTGGATGAATTTCACTATGCCAAGGAAGCCTTGCGCCTGGGAGCCGCCGATTATCTAATTAAAGGCGATATTAAAATGCAGATGTTGCTTGAAGTGCTGGAAACGGTTAAGCAAAGGTCATCCAGGGCTTCTTCGGCCTGGCAAGAAGCTTCGGAGCTGTCCGAGCTGAAGGAAAGCGTGAGCTACTTGAAGGAGAAGCTGTTTAAAGAGCTGTTCAGCGGTTTTTTGAACGAGGAGGAATTGTTGCATCGCTGTGAAACATTCCGTGTCAATCTCGTCCAGGCTCCGTTGATTCTACTCAAGATGAAAGTGGAGCGTTTTGAAGATTTGCGCAGGAAGTATGTGGAGCAGGATGAGAAATTGCTGCGCTATTCGATAGTGAATATTCTTGAGGAACTGCTGCCTCGCAAGTGGTATAAGGAGATTGTGACCTTGAACTCGGCCGAATATGTCATTGTAATGAATATTCATGGTGAGGATGCTGACAAATTTGCGCTTGATCTGGGCCGAATGCTGGATCGAATTATGATAGCAATGAAGGATTTCCTGAATATTGGGCTTTATATCGGTGTTAGTGGACAGGTGAATGAATTCTTCGATTTGAAGAAGGCTTATATGGAGGCAGATGCTGCCCTCAAACAACTGTTCTATGAGGAAGCCAGCCGTGTGCATTACTATGCCTCAGGCATAGCTGCTGCGAGCAAGAGCAGCTTCCGGCTCAGCCGAGGCGAGGAGCAGCAACTGCGGGACCTTGTTGAGAAGGGCGGAGAGGAGAGCAAGCAGTACTTGAGCTTGTTGAAGCAGCGCTTGAAGCAAGAAGGAGTCTCCGAGGAGGGGATCAGAAAAGCCTATCTGCACTTGTTATCGCTGATAACAACTTGTTTTCCAGGGACACCGGAATGGTGGAGCGAGGGGAGAACCCCTTATGAGCAACTGCTGCTTGAGGAAAAGCTGGAGGGCATGCATCTGTTGATTGTGCAATTTATGGAGCAATGCATCGAGCACAATCGTATGCCAGGACGGGGCGCACATAGCTATGCAGATCAGGTTTGTACGATTATACGGAACCAATATGCGGAGGATATTTCCTTGCAAACGGTATCTCGGCAGATCAATGTTAATGCATCCTACCTTAGTCGTGTGTTCAAACAGGAAACCGGAGTGAATTTCGTTGCCTACTTGACCAGAGTGCGGATTGAGAAGGCGCAGCAATTGCTGCGCGAGGGCGGCTATAAGGTGTACGAGGTTGCCGATCAGGTCGGCTATCGTAATACGGCCTATTTCAGTAAAATCTTCAAAAAAATTGTAGGCGTAAGTCCAGAAGAATTTGGAGCTAAATTATAAATAAGTAAAAAAAAGAATTATAAAAGTAAAAGAAGTGCATGGCTTAGGGCGTGTGCTTCTTTTTTTTGTTCAATAACTCAAAAAAGAATCTATAGAAGTAAAAAACGTTAATTTTGAAAGCACAATGATTACTCTACTATACAAGGTGAGGATAAAGACTACTACTTGCATAAAGGGGAATGGAGACATGAGAAGAAAAGCGTTGCCGCTGTTGTTGATGCTGACATTGCTGCTGGCATTGACGGCTTGTGGCGGAAGTGGAAAATCCGAGGGACAGAGTAATAGCGGGGATACGGACCAACAAGGCTCGAAAGGAAAAGAAGTAACACTGACCTACGCCATGTGGGACTCTACTCAAGCGAAGAGCTTGAGAACGCTGCTTGATGAATTTGAGGATAAGAATCCGGGGATTAAGGTTAATGTCGAAGTAACCGGATGGTCAGATTACTGGACCATGCTTGAAGCAGGAGCGACTGGGGGCTCTTTGCCGGATGTGTTCTGGATGCACTCCAATGAAATTTACCGTTATGCCTCTAACGGAATGCTTCTGGATTTGACAGATAAAATCAGCTCCAGCAACCAGGTGGATGTTAGCAAATATCCTGATGGCTTGGTGAAGATTTATAACTATGAAGGCAAGCAATATGCTGTGCCTAAGGATTTCGATACGATCGGACTGTGGTATAACAAGACGATGTTTGATGCAGCAGGTTTAAGCTATCCGGATGAAACCTGGACATGGGACGATCTCTACAATGCGGCGAAGACGTTGACGAAGGACGGAACATACGGCATTCTTGCCCCGCTGCATAACCAGGAAGGGTATTATAACTTTGTTTATCAAAATGGCGGCACGATCATTACCGATGATAAGAAATCTGGCTATGATGATCCTAAGACGATTGAGGCGTTGGAGTTCTACATTAAATTGATTCATGAGGGCTTGTCTCCTGAAGTATACGGCGACGGCGGACGCGCGGAAATGGTGCAAAACGGGGTTGCGGCTATGGGCTTCTTCGGTTCATGGAACTTGTCCGGATTTACAGATAATGAAGCTATGGCGGAGAATTTCGATGTTGCCGTGCTTCCTAAGCAGGAAAGACAGGCCTCAATCTACAATGGTTTGGGAAATGCGGTAGCATTCAATACGAAGCACCCAGAGGAAGCCTGGAAGCTGGTTGAATATTTGGGCTCCAAGGAAGGTCAGGACAGACAGGCTGAATTAGGCATCGCGATTTCTGCTTATGAAGGCTCTGCTGATCTGTGGCTGTCCTCCAATAAGACGTACAATATTAAAGCCTTTGTGGATATGGTTCAATATGGCGTGATTCGTCCTTATTCAAATTCCACAGCGGTATGGGAAGATAAAGCGTATGAGGCATTAAAGCCTGCATTCATGGGGGAGACCACTGTGGAAGAAGCAGCTAAAAATGCAGCCAAAATTATGAATGAAAGTCTGGCGGAAGAGAAGTAACATTTCAATTCCTTAATTTAAAAGGCAGCAGTTGCATCCCTTGGGCATGTGGCTGCTGCCTATCTAAACAGGAGTGTGAAATAAATATGGAGAGAGTCCTGCAAAGCAAGGCATCCAGAAGAATCAGGAATGAATGGTACTGGGCCTGGTTTTTTATTGCTCCTACCATTATTGGGCTTGTGGTACTGAATATCATACCGATATTTCAGACGGTGTACATGAGCTTCTTTAAGAGTGGAGATTTTGGCAAAAGCAATGTATTCATAGGTTTCGACAATTATATCAAAATGTTTAGCGATGCACAGGTGTGGCACGCGGTGGCCAACACGCTATTGTATACTTTGCTGGTTGTCCCCGTTAGCATCGCCTTGGCTATGCTTCTGGCTGTGCTGTTAAACGGAAAGATCCGAGGAAAGTCATTATACCGTACCATTTATTTCATCCCGATGGTGGCTGCGCCAGCCGCAGTAACCATGGTATGGAAATGGCTGTACAATACACAATTTGGATTGATAAATTATGGCTTGGGACAACTGGGCCTGCCTGCGGTGAACTGGGTCAACAATCCGAATGTGGCAATGATCTCTATTGCTATTATCGGCATCTGGAGCGTCATAGGCTATAACATGGTTCTGCTTCTGGCTGGCCTTCAAGAGATTCCGAGAGATTATTATGAAGCCTCCGAAATTGATGGTGCGGGTAAATGGAGACAGTTCTTTGTTATTACGCTGCCGCTTGTGACACCGACGCTGTTCTTTGTGCTTGTTACCTCTATGATTCAGTCAATGCAAGTATTTGATGTGATCTACATGATGATTGACGTTACGAATCCAGCTTATGAGAATACGGTTTCTCTCGTATATCTGTTCTACAACAACTCATTTAAATATTCCAACAAGGGTTATGGCTCAGCGATTGTCATGCTCCTGCTTGTCATTATTATGATTATTACCGTGTTCCAAATGAAGGCTCAGAAGAAATGGGTCAACTATATGTAAGGAGGAGCTGAAATTAATGACACACAATAAAATTGCAACCGGCGTTAAGCATCTATTTCTAATCGTTGGCGCAGCTATCATGATTATGCCTTTTGTCTGGATGCTGCTAACCTCAGTTAAGACGGTTGGCGAATCTACTTCGCTTAATCCATTTATCTTCTTTCCGACCGTGTGGAAATGGGAGAATTACGTTGAAGTTATTCAGCAGAATAATTTTCTTCGCTTATATATAAATACATTTGCAATGATGGCTATACGAGTAGCTTGCTCGCTTTTGTTCAGTGCGATGGCAGCTTATGCATTTGCCCGTTTAAATTTTCCGGGGAAGAACTTCTTCTTTGGCTTGGTGCTCTTCCAAATGATGGTTCCAACTCAAATCTTCATTATTCCACAATATTTAATGGTGGATGCTCTGGGAATGAGAAATACGTTATTCGCTCTTGTGTTTCCTGGCTTGGTCAGTGCCTTCGGTACATTTCTGCTGCGGCAGTTTTTCATGGGTTTGCCCAAGGAACTGGAGGAGGCGGCGAGATTGGATGGCTGCAACATCGGACAGACCTTCCTGAAGGTCATGCTGCCCTTAACGCGCTCTGGTCTGATGGCTCTCGGAATCTTTACCGCATTGTTTGCTTTTAAGGACATGATGTGGCCGATGATTGTCAATACAAGCTCCAATGCAGCCACGTTGTCCTCGGCACTAGCCAAAATTCAAAGCGCCTATTCCATTGACTATCCTGAGCTGATGGCTGCTTCCGTACTGGCTGTGTGGCCGATGCTTGCGATATATATTATGTTCCAGAAGCAGTTTGTTGAGGGGATTGCAACCTCTGGCGGCAAATTGTAACAGGTATTAGACGGAAGAAGGGAGAAGGAAAGTGGCTATTATTTATCATGAAAAATCCGGCGAGTTCCATTTGACGAATGGTCACATTAGCTATGTTATGAACATATTAGCTAACAAGCAGATTGGAAATTTATATTTTGGCCGAGCGATAACGGATCAGGATGACTTCGGCCATTTGCTAGAGGGGGGCCTAAAGGCACTCGCTGCTTATGTATTTGAGGACGATTACCAATTGTCCTTGCAGTATACAAAGCAGGAATATCCTGCGTATGGCGCAACGGATTTTCGCTACCCGGCGGTGGAAATTAAGCAGGAGAATGGAAGCCGGATTACCCATTTCCAGTATCAGGGACATCAGGTGTTCCAGGGGAAGAAGAAGCTCCCGGGGCTTCCGGCCACTTATGTGGAAAATGATACTGAGGCCGAAACGCTGGAAATCACCTTGTACGATGAAGTAATTGATGCAGAATTAATACTCAGCTATACAATATTCAGTCATTTGCCCGTTATCACTCGGCATGTGCTGTTCCGCAATCGTGGCACATCTACCTGGAATATAACTCGCGCCTTAAGTGCTTGCATGGATTTGCCTGATCCGGAGTTCGAGATGCTTCATCTGGCAGGGGCATGGAGCCGGGAGCGCCATGTGAAGATCCGCAAGCTGGAGCAGGGGGTACAGGGCATCTACAGCCTGCGCGGAGCAAGCAGCGCTGAGCATAATCCATTTCTAGCCTTGAAGCGGCCAGGGACTGACGAGTTTTCTGGAGAGGTGTACGGCTTCAGTCTCGTCTATAGCGGAAACTTCCTGGCGCAGGTTGAGGTGGATACACATGATGCAACCAGAGTTCTACTAGGGATTCATCCTGATCAATTTGAATGGCCGTTGGCTCCGGGCGAGGTCTTTCAGACTCCAGAGGCTGTTCTGGTTCATTCCAATCAAGGTCTGAACGGAATGAGCCAGACCTTCCATCAGCTATTCCGAACACGTCTTGCCCGTGGACAATGGCGTGACCGGGAACGTCCGATTCTCATTAACAACTGGGAGGCTACCTCGTTTGATTTTGATGAGGCTAAGATTTTACAATTGGCAGGCAGAGCCAGAGAGCTTGGCGTGGAGTTGTTCGTGCTGGACGACGGCTGGTTTGGTGCTCGAAATCACGATCGGGCTGGTCTCGGCGATTGGGTTGACAATACTCAGAAATTGCCGGGTGGTATTCGAGGGCTAGCGGCAAAAATAGAAGCGATGGGAATGAAATTCGGTCTCTGGTTTGAGCCAGAGATGGTGAATAAGGACAGCGATCTGTATCGGATGCACCCGGACTGGATTTTGCATACTCCCGAACGCGCGGCCTCGCCATCGCGAAATCAATTTGTACTGGATTTCTCGCGCAAGGAAGTAGTGGATTATATTTATACATCCATGTCGAAGGTTCTTCGTGAGGCTGCCATTTCTTATGTGAAGTGGGATATGAACCGTTATATTACGGAATGTTATTCGCTGGGCTTATCCGCAGGAGAGCAAGGGAAGGTATTCCATCAATATATATTGGGCGTGTACGATCTGTACGAGAGACTGACCTCAGAATTTCCACACATCTTGTTTGAATCGTGCTCAAGCGGTGGAGCGAGATTTGATCCGGGTATTCTGTATTATGCCCCGCAGACGTGGACAAGTGATGATACGGATGCCATGGAAAGATTGAAAATCCAGTACGGCACGTCTATGCTCTATCCATTAAGCAGTATGGGGGCTCATGTATCTGAAGTGCCTAATCAGCAGGTTGGAAGAGTTACTCCGTTGGAAACCAGAGCCAATGTTGCCTATTTTGGCGCGTTTGGCTATGAGCTGGATTTGAATCTGTTGACAGCGGAGGAGGCAGAGGTGGTTGCTGAGCAAATCAAACTGGCTAAACGGCATCGCAGACTGATTCATCAGGGCCTTTTTTATAGGTTAAAAAGTCCTTTCCAAGGACAGGCAACAGCCTGGATGGTTGTAGATAAGGCTATGAATGAAGCGCTAGTAGGATACTATCAGGTTCTGAACGGTGTGAACGAGGGGTGGAAGAGACTGAAGCTGATGGGATTGCAGCCAGACACGCTGTATCAGGTCAACGGCAATCCGGGCAGGCTGCATTACGGGGATGAGCTGATGTATGCCGGACTTGTCATCAAGAAAAATGAGCTGTGCGCGAACGGTGCAGACTTTAGCTCCACCTTGTTCCATTTGCAGCGTGTCGAAGCGTAAATCTCATAGTATTTCGCTAAAAATAGATTATACTCAATCTATATCAGGGATATATAAATGGAGAAGGTGATAGAGAGCATGGGTCATCGACGCCTGTGGACATTGCGAGGACTAGGAATGGTAGGTGTGTTGGCACTATGGGGAATACTGTCAGCCTGCGCTTCTTCTGGCAGCAGCCTTCCCCAGGAGCCGGCAGGATACAGTGAGGCAGCAGCTAATGAGCAGGTGACGCTTCGTTATTCCAGTTATTTGCTGGACCCTGCTCAGGCAAGCAAGGTGTATTATGATGCGATTAAGGAGTTTGAAGATCAGAACCCTCATATTCATATAGAGGCTGATTATATTCAGAACGCAGGCTACACAGCAGGTATCAAAATCCGCTTGTTGGGCGGAGAGAAGCTGGATGTGTTCGATACGTGGTCCCCTAGTTTGTTCGAGGAATTTAGACAGTTGAATCCGAACCTGTACATGGAGCTGACGGATAAGGATTTTCTGCAGCAGTTTTTGCCGGGTACGCTAGAGCCTGTGACGATTGATGGCAAGGTTTATGCGGTTCCAGAGGTGATGCAGAGTGACGGTCTTCTCTACAATAAGACTTTGTTTGAGCAATTGAACTTACAGGTTCCGCAAACCTGGGTTGAGTTTATTACTGTCTGTGAGAAACTGAAGCAAGAAGGAATTATACCTGTAGCAATGGATGCGGAATGGCACACGGCGCAATTTTTTTGGGGCTCTATGATGTCTAATAATGGTGCGGATGCACAATGGACTCGCAAGCTGGAGAATGGGGAGATCCAGATTACGGATCCTATTTTTGTGGATGCCATTCGGAAGCATAAAGAGCTGATCGACAGGGGATTTGTGCCGGAAGACTGGCTAAATATGAAGCAGGAGCAGTCCAAGGATCTGATTGTGCAAGGCAAAGCCGGTATGATGGTAACTGGAACCTGGTCCTATCGAAGTATTATGGAGCGAAATTCCAATTATGAAATCGATTTTATGGTTGTGCCTGGTGATGAAAAGGCGGTTTTAAATATCAACATCGGTACGTACCGGGTTATTCATGCCAACACGGAGCATCCTGAAGAGGCGCGGAAATTTGTGGAGTTTATGAACAATCGTGAGACTCAGGAGAAGCTGGCTAAGGGAGTATTAGCTGTTCCATCAGTTACAGGCGCTAAAGTAGACCATCCCATTGTGAAGAGAATAGCAGAGGCTGTAGAGCGGGGGGAGGCTGCTACATATTGGCCGCACACCGTATCCACTGAATCATTGCAAGTGAAAATTTTGGAGGGCGTAAATAAATATCTAACAGGAACTCATACGTTTGAAGATGCCTTGAAAGAAATACAACAGGTGATAGATGAGGCTCGATGACCACAGGATGGTGAGCTCTTTTCGAATCATTGCAGCTAATTAAGCAGCTGGCGTACCTGCTAATGGCAAATTTTCATGGTATTTTGGCAACAAAATAAATCGATCTTTGGATTAATCCAAAAAGAAAGCCTGACCGGGATCTGTGCCCTGGTCAGGGCTTTTTGAATCTATGGCTGGGTTTTCTGCGAAGTGACATCCGGATCGGCCAAAAAAGAAGTGATTGGCATCGAGGCCGCGCCAAGGGCAGTGCTGCGAATGCCCAGCTCGGCGAAGGCGACCTGCGTCTTCTTCATATGATAGGAGAGACTGCGGCTCTCCAGCGTGTGCAGCATAGGCTCCTGAAGCAGATCTCCGGCCATGGACAGGCGGTTGCCGATCACGATCAGTTCAGGATTGAGAATGTTGACGAGGTTGGCTAAGCCGACACCCAGGTGCTTCCCTGTCTCTTCCAGCAGGGAGAGCGCATCCAGGTCGCCTGCTCGGGCTAGTTTCAGCAGACGATCCAGCCCCTCTTCTTCGGAAGCGGCCGAGCTATCCTTCCAGCGCTGGGCTGCACGGTCAAGCAGCGCCTTCTCCGAAGCGAGCGTCTCCCAGCAGCCGCGGTTTCCGCAGCGGCAGAGCGGGCCATTCTCGGTCACCGTCATGTGACCTACTTCGCCGGAGAAGTTGGACGTGCCCCGGTACAGTTCGCCGCCGACGATCATGCCGGAGCCGATTCCGACGCCGATGCTGATATAAATCAGATTGGCGGCATCGCGTCCGGCTCCGTACAGCTTCTCGCCAATCGCTCCCGCGTTGGCTTCATTGTCTATATGAATATTCTCGCCAAATTCGGATATGAGCAAATTTTGCACAGCGACATTGTTCCAGCCCAGGTTCGGGGCAGAGACGATCCGGCTTTTCTCATCGACAAGACCCGGAACGCCGATTCCAATGCCAACGATGCCGTAAGGCGATTCAGGCGCCCTCTTGCTGAGCCAGTGCATCATTTTGCGGATTTGGTCCATCGTATGATCGGGCGACGAATCCTTCAGGGGAACCGTTCGTTCCCGGATAACGTTCCCTTCCAGATCTACGAGCACCGCAAACAGATCATTGACGCGGATATCGATCCCGATGGCATATCCGGCGCCGCGATTGAACAACAGCAGCGTAGGCTTCCGCCCGCCGCTCGATTCGCCAGGTCCGCTCTCGGTCACCAGCTGGCTCTCAATCAGCTCGGAAACGAGCGAAGATACAGTAGCTTTATTCAGGCCGAGCGTAGCAGCGATATCGGCACGGGACAAGGGCTGCTGCTGGCGGACCGTGTCCAGGACGAGCGTTTTGTTCATTTTCTTGATCAGTTGCTGATCGCCCGTAATTTTCATGATGATACCCTCGATTCTACATAAAAGATAACTACATCATACACATAACGGTGATGCTAAATCAATAACTTAGTTAGTTTACTAGACAAACTAAGTCGGCCGTGTTAGGATAAAGATATCAAGCAGCATGCCTCGTCTAAATTTGGGTCATGCTACTAATAATCATCACGATGTAAAGGCTTACTTTCCACAAGTAATTCCAAATCAGACTGGGAGGAATTCAAGTATGAGTTATTTCAAGAACATTAACAAAATCCAGTACGAAGGTTCAGGCTCCAACAATCCGCTGGCATTCAAACATTATAACGAGAACGAAGTCGTTCTTGGCAAAACGATGAAGGACCATCTGCGTTTTGCGGTTGCTTACTGGCACACCCTGACGATGGACGGAAGCGATCCGTTCGGTCAAGCAACTATGATCCGTCCATGGGAAACTCGCACAGGTCTAGATCTTGCGAAGGACCGCGTGGAAGTAAACTTCGAATTTCTGGAGAAGCTAGGTGCTCCTTACTTCGCGTTCCATGACCGCGACATCGCTCCTGAAGGCGCAAACCTGAAAGAGACAAACGAAAACCTCGACGTTATCGTTGCTAAGATCAAAGTAGGCATGAAAGCTACAGGCACGAAATTGCTTTGGAACACAGCGAACATGTTCTCTAACCCGCGTTTTGTTCACGGCGCAGCAACGACTTCTAATGCTGACGTATTCGCTTATGCAGCTGCACAAGTGAAAAAAGGTTTGGAAACAGGTCTTGAGCTTGGTTCTGAAAACTATGTATTCTGGGGCGGCCGTGAAGGTTACGAGTCTCTATTGAATACGGATATGGGTCTTGAGCTTGACAACCTGGCAAGATTTTTCCAAATGGCTCTGGATTATGCAAAAGAAATCGGCTACACAGGTCAATTCCTGATCGAGCCTAAGCCGAAAGAGCCTTCCAAGCACCAATACGACTTCGATGCGGCTACAACAATCGCATTCCTGCAAAAATACGGCTTGCATGAACACTTCAAGCTGAACCTTGAAGCGAACCACGCGACGCTGGCTGGACATACGTTCGAGCATGAGCTGCGCGTTGCACGCCTCAACAACATGCTGGGTTCCATCGATGCCAACCAAGGCGACTTGCTGCTTGGCTGGGATACGGATGAATTCCCGACAGATCTGTATGCAGTTACGCTTGCTATGTACGAAATTCTTGAGAACGGCGGACTTGGCGCCGGCGGCGTGAACTTCGACGCGAAAGTAAGAAGAAGCTCCTTCGAGCCAGAAGACTTGTTCTACTCTCACATCGCAGGTATGGATACATTTGCAAAAGGACTTAAAGTAGCTGCTAAACTGATCGAGGAGAAATTCTTCGACAACTTGCTGGATGAGCGTTATGCTAGCTTCAAGAGCGGAATCGGAGCCGACATCGTATCCGGTAAAGCCAACTTCAAGACGCTGGAAGCTTACGCGCTGCAAAACAGCGAGATCCGCAACAAATCCAGCCATCTGGAATTGGTTAAAGCTCGCTTGAACGAATATATTTTCGCTACGAAATAAGATCACTAAGATCGCAACGAAATAAGAGCAATACGAAATAAGATGTATAATAAAGGGGACGCTGGACGTCCCCTTTTGAATATGAGAAGTAGTTCAAAAAGTCAATCTTTGATCACGAAGTAGCACAGGTGGTTCATTCGACATCGAATCTTGAATTCAGCCGAGCTGAGCCTATGCTTTCGAAGCATGTTTCCTTCGAAACATTTTAGGTGCTCACGTAGGTTTTGCCAAGCCTATGCTTTCGGAGTCGTTTTCTTCGAAAACGTGCGGCTCCGCTCCTCAGTCTCTAGCTTCATTCGACCTAAGGCGTTTTGAAAAAACGCACATCGGAAGCATACGCTTCGGTGCTGAAACATTTACTTTTTGAACACTTATTATAAGAAAAACTTCTAATTGGTGAAGGGAGAGTCACGGATGAAATATGTAATCGGTATTGATCTGGGAACCAGTTCGGTCAAGACGCTGCTGGTCGGTAAAGACGGTGAAATTAAGGGCGAAGCTACAGCAGCTTATCCGCTTATTCATGAGCGTCCCGGGTACAGTGAGCAAGATCCTGAAGAATGGGTAAAAGGCACAATCGCTTGCCTCAAAGAGCTGATGAAGAGCAGCGGTGTTGCGGCAGAGGATATCGAAGGCGTTTCGTTCTCCGGCCAAATGCACGGGCTTGTACTGCTGGACGATAAGAATGAAGTACTGCGCCATGCCATTCTGTGGAATGATACCCGTACGACAAAGCAATGCCGGAAGATTGAAGCGAAGCTCGGCGACAAGCTGCTGGACATTACGAGAAACGCTGCATTGGAAGGCTTCACGCTGCCGAAAGTCCTGTGGGTGCAGGAGAACGAGCCGGAGTTGTTCGCCAAAGCGGCTCGCTTCGTGCTGCCAAAGGACTATTTGCGTTACCGCATGACGGGGAACGTACACATGGAACTGTCCGATGCGGCGGGTACGCTAATGCTGAACGTGCCTGAAGCGAAATGGAGCGAGGAAATTCTGGAGGCATTCGGGCTGTCCAGTAATTTTGCGCCTCCACTGGTCGGCAGCACCGAAGAAACCGGAACATTGCTGCCGGAATTTGCTGAACTGACAGGGCTTTCCACGAGCACGAAGGTATTTGGCGGCGGAGCGGACAACGCTTGCGGCGCTGTTGGTGCCGGGATCGTTCGTCAGGGCGATGCGCTGTGCAGTATCGGTACGTCCGGCGTTATTTTGTCGTATGAGGAAGATAAAAATAAAGACTTTGCCGGTAAAGTTCACTTCTTTAACCATTCGCACCCGGGAGCGTTTTATGCGATGGGAGTTACACTGGCGGCGGGTTACAGCATGAGCTGGTTCAAGGATTCACTGGCTCCGGAGCTGAGCTTCGACGAACTGCTCAAGCCAGTCGCTGATATCGCTCCGGGAGCGGAAGGGTTGTTGTTCACGCCGTATCTGGTCGGCGAGCGTACGCCGCATGCGGACAGCGTCATCCGCGGCAGCTTCATTGGGCTGTCCGGTACACATCGCCGCGAGCACCTCGCTCGCGCCGTGATGGAGGGCATCACGTTCTCGCTGGCAGAATCGCTGGAGCTGTTCCGTCAAGCGGGAATTAACGTGGAGCGCATTATCTCGATCGGCGGCGGCGCCAAGAATCCGGTATGGCTGCAAATGCAGGCAGATATTTTCGGCACGCCGGTCGTCGCATTGAACAATGAGCAGGGCCCGGCCATGGGCGCAGCGATGATGGCAGCAGTTGGCAGTGGCTGGTTTGACAGCCTGAAGGATTGCGCAGACCAATTCATCGGCTACCGCGCCACGTACGAGCCAAATGCGGCGAATGTCGAGAAATATGCACGGTTGTTCAAGCTGTACCAGCAAGTATACTCGGCAACCCGCTCCTTAAACGAGGGCTTGCAGGAGTTCAGAGAGCAATAATATTAGCGATACAGTAAAGCGGTAATAGCACTAACTGCATAGCCACAGCATAAGCAGCCGAGCAGGGGGACCAAGTCTTCCTTTGCTCGGCTTTTTCGTACTGTCAGGTCAGCCGGAATATTCGGGTTGGCTTTTTTTATCATGCCCCCTTTCGTCTCGTTCTCCCTTCAAACGAACCCCTATAAGGAACAATAACAGGTATCTTGCATTATTCAATAGTGGATGTTAATATATGTATATCCTGCTATTAAACATTGTACAGTACTGAACAAAGCAATGATGACAGAACAAATAAATATCAAATCAAAGCCAAACCAGATCAAGCCAACCATGACAAGCCAGATCAAGCAAGACCAACCCAAACCAAAAAACATAACAAAAATACAATTTGTATTTTGAGGGAGGAATAGACATGATTACAGCAAACGCCGCCAAGACGGTTATGATCGAGGCGATTGATTTATGCAAGTCCTATTCGACAGGAGCCGAGCAATTCCACGCAGCAAAAAGCGTGAACCTGGAGCTGTATGAGGGGGATTTCACCGTCATTATGGGCAGCTCGGGATCGGGTAAATCCACATTGCTTTATTTGCTAAGCGGCCTGGACAGCTTAACTTCCGGTGAGGTGTATTTCAAAGGACAGCGAATTGACGAATATTCGGAAAAAGAACTGACCGATTTTCGCTCCAACAAAATTGGTTATGTCTACCAGTCCATCAATCTGATTCCGGACTTCACCTTGTTTGAAAACGTCGCTTTTCCAGGCTATGTCGCGGGACGAAGCAAAAGTAAAATCAATAAGCGGGCGATGACCCTGCTGGCCATGATGGGCATTGACCAACAAGCCGATCGCCTGCCGTCTCAAGTATCTGGCGGACAACAGCAGCGGGCTGCCATTGCCCGGGCGCTGATTAACTCGCCGGAGGTTATTTTTGCCGATGAGCCGACGGGAGCGCTCAGTCAGGAGCAGGGAACAGGCATTTTAGACATTTTGACCGAGATGAACCGGAACTCCCAATCGATCGTCATGGTCACTCATGATATTAAAGCAGCTTGCCGGGCTGACCGCCTGATTTTGGTGAAGGACGGGAAGATTGACGGGATACTGGAACTGGGCAAATATGCACCGGAACAATTGAAAGCAAGAGAAAACCAAATTTTCATGTTCATGTCGGGGAAGGAGAGGTAATTGATGTATCCTATATGGAAACTATGCTGGTCGAATCTGAAAAATAAAAAAGTGCAGAACGGCTTCATGGCTCTCATCATGATGCTCTCCGCGCTGCTTCTGTCCACGGCCGTATTAGTCATCAACAACACGAACCGCGTATATGAGGATATGCATGTCAAGGCCAACGGGGCCCATCAAATCCTGCTGCTTGAAAACGGCATTCATGACCCGAACCAGGTCCATCAATGGTGGACAGAGCAAACCGGGGTTGCCGTTTCGGAAGCGATGCGTTACCGCTATCTCTCCAGCATGGCCCATGACGGAGAAGAAATACCGAACCTCGACTTATATATGATGGACACACCGAACAGTCCGTTTCCGGTGGACACGCTGCTGTTTGTACAGGGGGAGGAGACGCCGGCACCGGCACCGGGAACCGCCTGGATTCCGACCTCGCTGGCTTATTCCAATCAGATCGAAGTCGGCGATCAGATTGAATTCAAGACAGATCAAGAGACCTTTCAACTGAACGTCGCCGCAGTCGTTGTGGATATATCGTACTGCTCGCCGTTTGCAACGAGCGGCAGAGTTTGGCTGAATGGCCAGGATTATAATAGCCGCTTGGCAGCCTTGGAGGGCAATGATAAGTATATGACCGGGCTGCGCTTCGAGGATTATAGCCAGCACCGGGCTTATTGGGAGCGTTTCGAGAGCTTTTTGGGCACGCCTTATTTGGAATCCGTAAAAGATTTTGAGAGCATTTCCTCCTATTATATGATCGCAAACAAAGTCATCAGCTTTATTATGATATTTTTAGCTGTCGTTATGATCTCCGTCGCCTTGTACACGCTGGGCTTTACGATTTCTGACGCGATATTGTCCAGCTACCGGACGATCGGGATTATCAAGTCCGTCGGCTTGTCCTCTCGCAAGGTGATCTCTGCCTATGTTGTGCAATATACGCTGCTGGCTGTCATTGCAGTTGTGCCCGGTATGGCGCTCAGCTACTTGTTCGCCAACAAGATCGTCAGCAGTTCCATGGCATATTTAAACACAGGCGCATCGGGAAGCAATATTTATTTTTCAATTCGGGAAATGGGGGCTGGGCTTGCGGTCATCGTCGTCATCTTGCTGTCCACGCTGTTGTTCTCCAATAAAGCACGCAGTGTGGAGCCCGCTCAGGCTATTCGTTACGGCATGTCGGAGCAGCAGAGCGCAAAGAGGTCAGGGCGCCGTCACGCCTGGAAAAAGAAGCTGCTTCGTCTCGGATCGCTCCCGACTGAAATGATGATTGGGCTAAGGGAGGTCAGCAAAAATGTACGCGGCTCGCTGCTGATCATTGTCATTTCGGCGCTGTCTACCGCTGTCCTTGTGTTTGGATTTTTGTTCGTGTACAGCATTTCCTCCATCCATGGGACGATTGCGAAATGGGGGTACGATTCGGCCGATCTGTCCGTTCGCATCGACAACCCCGCCAAGCTTACCTATGAACAGCTTCGCGAAGAAGTGCTGTCCGATCCGCGGGTGAAGAACTTTAGCCGCTATGGGGATGCCAATGCTGTAATACCGGTGGACGAGGCGCTTGCCGCCGAAATGGAGCAGAATACGATGGGGATTTTGCTTACGGTGGCGGAGGGGAATTACGATGAAATCGGTTATGAAAATGTCGAAGGGCGCAATCCAGATCAGGAGAATGAAATTGCGATCGGAGTAAATGTGGCCAGAAGTCTTAACCTCGGTGTAGGCGATCCGCTGGACATTTACATTGAAGGCCAGAAACATACACTTACCGTTACAGGAATATACCAGGCGATCGCGAACATGGCCTACACGGGCCGGGTAACCGCCGATGTAGTCCGTATGGGGAATCCGGGCTACGGGTTTGCGGATAACATGATGAATACGACTTTCATCAACCTTCAGGACGGCGTATCGATCGATCATTTCGTCAATGAGTTGCACCAAAAATATGGCAGTACGATCTGGACGGCAAGCCAGGCTACTCTGGTGGATGAGGTGTTCTCCCAGGCGGTCACCATTTTAGTGCTGCCGATGTCGGTCATGGCGCTGCTGTTCATCATCATTACATTTGTTATTATTTACAGCATATGCCGCATCAATATGAAAAAAGAAAGCCGGACCTACGGCATTTATAAATCCATCGGCATGACATCAAAGCAAATCCGCTTGTCGATTACTGCGGGAATACTGGTTGTATCGGTGATCGGGGCGATCGTGGGGACGCCGCTCGGCCTGCTAGGCCTTCCGCCTTTACTGAACTTTATTTTAGCGGATTACGGCATAGTTGAGGTGCCCCTCATTATGAATAGTGGCGGGGTAATCGCGATGATTCCTTTAAGCATTGTTGCGGCCTGCCTTGGTTCGTGGTTCGCATCGAGAGCCGTACAAACTACTTCGCCGCGCATTCTGACGTTAGAATAAACTTTGCAGGCTGAGGAAGACCGGGTATTTTTATAGACAACTTTAGAAAAAAACCGGCAAATCGCCGGGAAATACAAGGGCTTGTCCAGCGAAAAGGTCGCTGGAAAGCTCTTTTTCTTTGTTTTCTTCATGATTTATTTAATTTATCTTCTATTTGAAAATGTTTTCTTAATTTACAGTTAAGATAGACGATATTATGGCTATTTATTCGAGGGCTGCAGCGAGGGAGATGCTTAAGTGACGCTAAGGTTATGCAAGGGTGCATGATATGGCTTAGCATGATATGGCTTGATTTCACCAGGCGCTCAATTCCCGTTCATGAAGCCTATTATTACATATAAGGAGAGAAACGACATGGAACAATTCCGATTACCGAAAATTCCAATGCCGAAGCTGGAGCTGCCAAAGGCTGTGCAGGAGGTGCTGCAGGAAGCTGAAGAGAAGCTGGCACACCGTCCTAAGCTGCTGAAGCTGTTCAAAAATACTTTTCCGAACACGTTGGAGACGACAACAAAGCTGATGGACGACGGGACGACCTTTGTGATCACGGGGGATATCCCGGCCTTATGGCTGCGCGACTCCGTAGAGCAGGTTATTCATTACGTCCCGCTGGCTAAAGAGGACGCCGATTTGCAGCGGATTATCGGCGGGCTGATCAAGCGTCACATTCAATATGTCCATATTGATCCGTATGCCAACGCGTTTAATGAGTCTGCTAATGACTGGCACTGGAATACGACGGACGTGACAGAAATGTCGCCTTGGGTGTGGGAGCGGAAGTTTGAAATCGACTCGTTATGTTTCGTAGTACGGCTCGCTTATATGTACTGGAGAGAGACGGAGCGCACCGATATTTTCGATGCCGGGTTCAAGGAGGCCATGCGCAAAATTGTCGATGTGTTTAAAACAGAGCAGCGCCATTTCGAGCAGTCTCCGTACCGCTTTACCCGCAATAACGGGATACCGGAGGATTCCCTGCGCAATAATGGGCTCGGAATGCCGGTCAACTATACGGGGATGATCTGGTCGGGCTTCCGCTCCAGCGACGATGCCTGCGATTTCCACTACAACATTCCGGGCAATATGTTTGCTGTCGTTGCTTTGCGCCAGATGCAGGAGTTCGCGGAGTGGGTATTCCGGGATATGGACTTCCTCGCGGAGCTTAAAGAGCTGGAGCTTGAGGTCGATCACGGGATCAAGCTGTACGGCATTTACCGCCACCCGGAGTTCGGGCCGATTTATGCTTACGAAACCGACGGCTACGGCAACTACTGCCTGATGGATGATGCGGGAACGCCGGGATTGATGTCGATTCCGTACCTCGGTTATGTAACGGCTGACGATGAAATCTATCAAAATACACGCCGTTTCGCGCTGAGCAAAGAGAATCCGTTCTACTTCGAAGGCAAGGCGGCGCGCGGAATCGGCAGCCCGCATACGCCGAAAAATTATATCTGGCATATGGCGCTGTCCATGCAGGGCATCACCGCTCAGACGAAGGAAGAGAAGCTGGAAATGATCGCGATGCTCGAGTCGACCGATGCGGATACAGGGTTTATGCACGAAGGGTTCCATGTGGATGATCCTGCGATTTTTACGCGGAGCTGGTTTGCTTGGTCGAACAGCCTGTTCTCCCAGCTTGTGTACCGGGCGATGAAGGAAGGTATTTTGTAAGCCGGGTCCGGCTATCTTGTGATCTTGTAAAATTTTCGATTATTAGCAGGCCCTTCGGTTATAGATTGAACCCCAATTTCAATGAACGATGGACAAAGTGCAATTACAATGCAAAGGAGACATAAACCATGAGTAAAATTATTGGAGAGTCCTTAAAAAATATCCCTTGGCAGGATAAGCCTGCCGGCCTGAATGCGCCAGTCTGGCGTTATTCGGCCAATCCGATCATCGAGAGAAATGCGATTCCGAATTCCAACAGTGTATTCAACTCCGCCGTCGTTCCATTCGAAGGCAAGTTCGCTGGCGTGTTCCGCTGTGATTCCAGATCCGTGAGCATGGATATTTTCGCCGGATTTAGCGATGATGGTGTGAATTGGACGATCAATCACGAGCCGATCGTGTTTGAAGGCGACCCTGAAATCACCAAACGGGAGTACCGTTATGATCCTCGGGTGATTAAGATTGGAGAACGCTATTATATTACCTGGTGCAACGGCTACCATGGCCCAACCATCGGGGTCGGCTATACGACCGACTTCAAAACGTTCCACCAGTTGGAGAACGCCTTCCTGCCATATAACCGCAACGGGGTGCTGTTCCCGCGCAAAATCGGCGATTACTATGCTATGGTCAGCCGTCCGAGTGACACGGGGCACACGCCTTTTGGGGATATTTTTTACAGTGTAAGCCCGGATCTTACGTTCTGGGGGAAACACCGCTATGTGATGGGTACCGTCAACGGTGATGAATCCGCCTGGCAGTCCAAAAAAATCGGTCCTGGTCCAGTTCCGATCGAAACCGACAAGGGCTGGCTAATGATTTACCACGGGGTTATCAATACATGTAATGGTTTCGTGTACCGGATAGGCTGTGCTCTGCTGGATCTGGATGAGCCGTGGAAGGTGATCGCTAGATCGCGCAACTATATCCTCGGCCCAGAAACGATGTACGAATGCGTAGGCGACGTACCGAATGTAACCTTCCCTTGTGCTGCCTTGACCGATGCCGATACCGGCCGCATTGCCATCTATTACGGCTGTGCCGATACGGTGACAGGACTGGCTTTTACTACGGTGGATGAACTGCTGAGCTACATGGAAGAGTACCCACTATAAGTTGAATTCAGTGTTGATATAAATAGTTGAAGAAGGCGGGTAGTCGAGACATGAAAAAAAAGAAAACAGCGCACATCATTTCCCACACCCACTGGGACCGGGAATGGTATTTGCCTTATGAGAAGCACCATGTCAGGCTGGTGCAGCTTATCGATGCCTTGTTGGACAAGCTGGATGCAGGCAGCGAATTCCGCAGCTTTTATCTCGATGGACAGACGATTATACTGGAGGACTATCTCCAGGTTCGCCCGGAAAATCAGGAGCGGCTGCAGCGGCATATTACCGCCGGGCGTCTGCTGATTGGTCCTTGGTATATTTTGCAGGATGCGTTCCTGACGAGCGGGGAAGCCAACGTGCGGAACATGCAGATCGGACACCAGGATGCCAAGCGCTACGGAGAGGTAGCCAAAATCGGCTACTTCCCGGATACGTTCGGGCTGGTGGGCCAGACGCCGCAGCTGATGCAGCAGTCCGGTATTACGAACGTGTTCTTCGGACGCGGCGTGAAACCGACCGGGTTCAACAACACGGTGTCGGACGACGGTTATGAGTCCTCCTTCTCGGAGCTGATCTGGGAAGGGCCGGACGGCTCCAAGGTGCTTGGCATTCTTTTTGCAAACTGGTATTCGAACGGGAATGAAGTGCCGGTTGATGAAGCGGAAGCAAAAGCGTTCTGGGACCGCAAGCTGGCGGATGCGGAGAAATATGCATCGACAGGCGAACTGCTGTTTATGAACGGCTGCGATCACCAGCCGGTGCAGCTGGATCTGCCAGAGGCGATTGAAACGGCGCGGAAGCTGTACCCGGATACGGAGTTCATTCATTCGAACTTCCCGGATTATTTGCAGGCGGTGGAGCAGGCGATTGATAACGACAGTCTGTCGACCGTCAAAGGCGAGCTTCGGAGCCAACGTACGGATGGATGGGGTACACTCGTCAATACCGCGTCGGCCCGCGTCTATTTGAAGCAGATGAACCAGCAAGGGCAGGGGCTGCTGGAAAAAGTAGCAGAACCGCTCGCTTCGTTTGCTCATGTACTGGGTCAGGACTATCCGCATCACTTGTTTACCTACGCCTGGAAGACGCTGATGCAAAACCATCCGCATGACAGCATTTGCGGCTGCAGCGTGGACGAGGTTCACCGGGAGATGGTGACCCGGTTCGATAAGAGCCGTCATGTTGCCGAGGCGATCATCGACGACAGCAAGCAGGTGATTGCGGATGCGGTCGATACATCCGTGTTCGCCTCCTTTGGCGAAGACGCACTGCCGCTCGTAGCGATGAACACGACGGGCTGGAAGCGCAGCGGGACGATCAGCATAGAGCTTGACGCAGCGCGCCTGTATTTGCGCGAAGGCTTTACGCTGGAGGAGACGGCTCGCCGGATGAAAGAGGTGGACCTCTCCGGCCGCGTGCTCGTAGATGATCAAGGGAACGCGCTGGACGTGACAGTGGAGGATCTCGGTCTGCTATTCGGCTATGATTTGCCGGACGACAAGTTCCGTCAGCCCTATATGTGCCGCCGGGTGAAGCTGACGTTCCTGGCGGAGCAAGTGCCTGCGCTTGGGCTGCGTGCATATGCTTGGGTACGCCGTGCTGAGGCTGCAGCATCTAGTTCGGTTGGCGTCGATGCTAGTTCAATTAGTTCAGTTGCTACCGATTCTGGCTCAGGCGCTGCAGATTCTGGCTCAGGTACTACAGCATCTAGTTCGGTTGGCGCCGAATCTGGTTCAAGCGCTGCAGCATCCCGAGCCGGCTCCTCCCTGCTGCGCGGCGAGCGTGTGATGGAGAACGAGCTGCTTCATGTCGAAATTGCTAACGATGGGTCGTTCTCGCTCACTGACAAGGCGACAGGCCGTGTCTATCGCGATCTTGGCGTGTACGAGGACACGGGGGATATCGGGAACGAGTACATGTACAAGCAGCCAGAGGGTGAAGCGGCACTGACGACGAAAGGACTTCCAGCCCGCATCTCCGTACTGGAGGATACGCCGTATCGCGCATCCGTCGAGATTGCGCATGATTGGGAAATTCCAGCTTCGGCGGATGCCATGCTGGATGAGGAGCAGCGCGCGCTCGTGTACTACCCAGAGCGTAAAGCACAGCGCAGCCGTGAGACCGTCACCTTGAAGCTGCGGACGGTTGTGTCCTTGGAGCGCGGCGGCAAAGGAGTGCACATCGAGACAACGATTGATAACCAGGCCAAAGATCACCGGGTACGGGCCTTGTTCCCGACGGATCTGTCAGCTTCCGTGCATCATGTCGATTCGATGTTCGAAATCCCGGTACGGGATAACGAGCCGGCCCCGGAATGGGTCAACCCGAGCAACACCCAGCATCAGCAAGCGTTTGTAAACGTTAGCGATGAGGCGGGGGGAGCGGGGCTGACCGTAGCGAACCTCGGTTTGAATGAATACGAAATTTTACGTGATGGCCGGAATACGATTGCGATCACGCTGCTGCGCAGCGTAGGCGAGCTTGGCGACTGGGGCTTGTTCCCGACGCCGGAAGCACAATGTCTTGGAGAGCACACGGTGCGGATGAAGCTGATTCCGCATGCCGGAGACGGCATGGCATCTGGCGCTTATGCGGAAGCCTACCAGTTCCAGATTCCATGGACGGTGTGTCAGACCGGGGTGCATGATGGAGTGATTGCGCCGACTTATACGCCGTTCCAATGGGAGAGCAAGGAGCTGGCTTTCTCATCACTGAAATTGAATGAGGAGACAGGAGATCTGCTGCTGCGCTGGTACAATATGAGCAATAAGCAAACAGAGCTTACACTGCAATCAGAAATTCCAAGGCAATATTTTTATAAGACGACGATTATGGAGGAGCGGCGGGAAGCGATCGCGGGCAACGCTTTGGGAGGATTGTCCCTGTTAGTATTGCCAAGTGAAATTGTGACTGTTGGCCTTCGCTGATAGTGAAGCTATAGCTAGCTAGAATGAATGGATAGAGACTGTTTCCGAAGCCTGCAGGCGGAGGAGGCGGTCTCTTGTTCACTTGTCACGAAAATTGACAATGGAGGATACAGCAAGTAATATGGAAAACAAATAAAACGGAATGTTTTCCTAGTTTTCCAGAGGGGTAAAGTTGAGGAAACACGCAGAATAAAGGAGGTGCAAAGTCATTGAGAGAGTCCATCATTCAAGCGGCAGTAACTGAGATCGGCCTTCGGGGGTTGAAGTTTTCGATTCGGGACGCGACTTCACGGCTCGGCATAAGTACCAAGACACTGTATCAGTATTTCTCGTCTAAAGACGCTTTGGTTAGTGCAGTCATTCAGCAATCCGTTGAGGAAATGCGGGCAATGGAGAGACGGATTCGGGAGGACGAGACGTTAAGTCTGCGTGATAAATTGCGGCAGTCGCTCGCCATTTTGCCCGTCGGCCTGGGCTTCAAGGATCTGCGTATGCTGGATGAGCTACGCACCGGGTATCCGGAAGCCTGGAGTTATGCGGATGAGTACATGCGCGAAGGCTGGGATGGGATCAGGTTGCTCGTTGAGGAAGGGGGGCAGAGCGGCGAGGTCAGGCCGTTTAACTTCGAGATTTTTGTACAAATGTACATCGGCTCGCTGTATCGGCTCACGGAATATGTATCGGCATCGCGGCATGACGGTCTTTCCTTTCAGGAAGCGCTTGACGGTATTGTGGATATTTTGCTGGATGGCATTACGGTGGGCGGCTTGCCGTAAAGCCGTTTATTTTTTTGATAAAGGAGTTTACTAGTTATGGCATATATTTGGCTCGCGTTTGCGATCGTATTTGAAGTCATCGGCACAACCTCGATGAAAATGTCCGAGGGCTTCACCCGGTTATGGCCATCCATCGGCATGGCCGTCTTCTACATGCTAAGCTTCTCCTCTCTAAGCATGTCGCTCAAAAACCTGAATGTCGGCACTGCCTATGCCATCTGGTCAGGACTGGGCACGGTTCTTATCGTCGTCGTTGGCATGTTCCTGTTCAAGGAACAGATGACCTGGTTTAAGGCCATTTGTCTGATGCTCATTATTGCTGGGGTGATCGGTCTTAATCTGGCGGATGCCGCAAAAGATTCCGCAGCGGTTTCCAGAAGTGCGAATTCAGCGAACAGCCATCCGCGTTGAGGAGGTTAGATCATTTCTATTGATTTTTGCAGTCAAAAAATCCCCCCCAGCCAGCAATAGTAATCCGAAGCCATCTGTGTTTAAACAGGCGTCTTCTCTGCGGCTGACTGCGAGGGGATCATAAGAATTTTGCTGAATAATGAACGGCTGGGCGTTTTAGCGGCCGTTTTGTCAGACTTCGTTCCAGATCCGCTTGATGTTATCGAAGGCGATTTTTGTCCCTTTTTGGCAATCCTCCATACCTTCGTACTCGATAGAGAAGTACCCGTCGTATCCTGATTCCTTAATCAAACGCAAAATTTCATATATATCGATATCACCGTGTCCGGCGATGGCGCCGCGAAGATAATTGCCGCCTGCGCTTTTGAACCAGCCTTCGCCCGGATTGCGGAAAGATGGGCGGATGTAGAAGTCTTTGATATGAATGATGGAAGCGTACGGCAGATTGTTTTTTACGGCGGTAACCGGATTTTCGTCCACGCATACGAAGTTGCCGATATCCAGTGTCGTTTTGAAGTTCGGGCGGTCTACCGCATGAATGAGCGCCTGAACCCGGTCGCTCGCTTGCACGTAATAACCGTGATTTTCCACGCTTGTCGTAATGTCATATTGACGGGCATGGTCGGCGATCCGGCGGCAGGCGGCGGCGATTCTGTCCAAGTCCTCATTGAACCGGGCGATGGAGGTGTCCGGGCGGGACGCGACGTCATGGCGCATCAGCTTTGCCCCCAGACGATGAACGCGGTCTACCTCGCTAATTACCCGGGCGATTTCCGCTTCGTATTGCTCCTCTGTCTCCGTAATGAAGTTGGCTCCGAGGGCATAGTTGGAAATATCGAGGCCGCAGCGCGCGGCATTCTCCCTAATTTGATCCTCCAGCTCAGGGTTTGCCGCAAAGTCAAAGCCGTGCCTTGGCACGATTTCGATGTGGCTGGCGCCGATTTCGGCGACCCATTCGATGACGTCATTAATGGTCATACGGCCGGCGTTCATCGCTTGATACAAGCTGTACGAGCTAATTCCTAATTTCATAAAGTTGACTCCCTTCAGATAGGCTTAAGCGTGATTAGTTTCCGTGATTAGTTTCTTTCGTGCTATATGAGATGAGCTAGAGCATAGGAAACAGGTAAGGGATAAACAGGATTCCGGGGAAACGGAAAGCAGTCTGAAAACAAGCTGCTTCGGGAGCTAAGCTTGTAGCCCCCTTTACGACCGAAGAGCTGTCTCTTATGAACCTTTACCCTTCAGGAACCTTTACCATTTATGCACCTTTACACCCTTCAGGAAGTCTGGGAGCAACAGCGGTCGTAGGAACACTTTGGGTAATTACCCACATCCAATTTGACTAGTTCAACTTATATAAATGGATTCGTAGTAGTTAATTTTTGCGAAAAGGAAGGGAAAGTAAATTTAAATGTATCTGATGTCCTTAAAAGTAGGGAGACTTCCTATCATGGGCTGGATCCTTGATTTTAGGTGCAGAGAATCCATCTAGTCCCCTGAAACATTCGTTTAGAGCATAATTAGATACATGAACTCCATTTATTGCGCGCCAGCTTATTGCGCGACAACTTGGTCTACGCAGCTTAGTGTACGGTAGCTTATTGTGCGACAACTTGGTCTACGCAGCTTAGTGTACGGTAGCTTATTGTGCGACAACTTGGTCTATGCAGCTTAGTGTACGGTAGCTTATTGTGCGACAACTTGGTCTATGCATCTTAGTGTACAGCAGCTTACTGTTCGACAGATCGGTCTACCATCTTAGTGTACAGCAGCTTAGTGTTCGACAGCTTGTTGAGCAACAGCGACCTTTTGAACATTTACGCACTTATCCCTCTTACCCACATCCATTATCACTAATTCAACTTATATAGTTCAAAGCCAAGTTGCTTGTCAGGCGGGCTTGCTTTGCTCGTCGTCAGTTGCTTGTCAGGCGGGCTTGCTTTGCTCGTCGTCAATTGCTTGTCAGGCGGGCTTACCGTGCTCGTTATCACAGGCCGGCTTTTAGCCTCGGTATGAGCGAATGAACTCCACGGCCTTGCGGATATCTTCCGCAGGGTTGTTGCCGACCTCGCGCTCAATCGTCAAGTATCCTTTGTAGCCGATTTCCTGCAATGCGGCAAAATAAGCTGGGAAGTCGACCGCGCCTTCGCCCAGCGGCAGTTCTTCAAAAGCCGCTCCTGAAGAGGCCATCTCGGCGATTTTCTCGTGATCCATAGCGGAATATCCTAAATAGCCGTACACATCCTTCGGGTCAACGGGGCGGAGTCTCCGGCCGTCTTTCACGTGGGTGTGGACAAGGTAGTCCTTGAGCAGCTTCACGCCTTCCACGGGATCATCGCCGGTCACCATCACCATGTTGGCGGGGTCAAAGTTGACCGAAACGCCGTTCGTGCTCAGCGTATCCAAGAAGCTTTTTAAATGTGCGGCTGGCTCCGGGCCTGTTTCGATCGCGAAATAAGCGTTCATGCTCTTCGCGTATACGCCAAGCTCTTCGCAGGCCTGCTGCATCGCATTGTAAATGCGGCTGTTTTTATCGTCCGGTACGATGCCGATATGCGTTGTGACGACGGAGGTGCCAAGCTCCACGGCCAGGTCGAGAATGCGCTTCGACTTTTCGATTTTCTCGGGATTCGCTGCTTCATCCTGGAAGCCGTGTCCAGCCAAGTCACCGCAAAGGGCGGATATTTCGAGCCCAAGCCCATCAATATAGCTGCGCAGCTCCTTACGCTTAGCCGGAGTAAGAGCGGCAGGATCCATTTCGCCGGAAACGGCGTAGATTTGCACCCCTTCTGCGCCGACTTCCTTCGCTTTTTTCAACCCTTCCGTTACGCCAACCCCAAAGCTGTCCACAATAACACCAATTTTGTTGTTTAATTTCATTTTTGGATTCGCCTCCTTGAATACTAATAAAAGTTTGACTGTATATAAGTCGAACGGATGGCATGACAACAGCGGAGAACACGAAATGATTCTGAAGAAGTGAAACGGTCGCCCTTGTCCCCGAATTTCAACGATTAGAAAGACTTAGTTAAGAAATTTGGGGACAACAGCGATCATAAGAACATTTCGTACTCACAGCCCGAGAAATTCGACGTCGGACTACTTCTTCGTGCTGCTTCGTGATAAAAAGTCGACGACCTAGAAATGGATTTCGCGGCCTTCTGCGGCGGATAGATAAATCGCGTTCAAAATTTTGATCATTTCCACGCCGTCCTCGACCGGGCTGTTCGTATTGATCAATCCGAGGCAGCTGTCGACGAAATGGTTGATTTCACGATCAAAAGCGCCTTGGAAATCGAAGCCTCGAGTGCTGATTTGCGGATCAATGTTAATAATTGTATCGTGACTCTCGGTGACGATAGACAGTACAGGCTCAATTTCGGCGCCGCCCTTATCACCATATATATTGATCTGCGCCGAATTCTCTCTGGCATGCAGCGTGAAGCTGACATCGACCATAAGGGAGGCGCCGTTTTCAAAGCGAATGAGGGCATTGGCCATGTCCTCGACCGTATTATGTGCGGCATCGTAATCGGCGGCCTTGTAGAATTCGTAGTTTTGAATGTTCGAACGGTTGCCGAGCTTGTGATAGGTGTTGCCGCTAACCGATTTGACCTTCGGTTTGCCCATGAGGTACCAGCATAGATCAATGGCGTGCACGCCGATGTCGATGAGCGGGCCCCCTCCGGAGCGTTCGCGGTCGGCAAACCAACCGCCCGGGTTGCCGAGGCGGCGAATGAGGCTGGCTTTAGCGTAATAAATGTCGCCAAGATCACCGGCATCGATGAATTTCTTCAGCACGGCGATATTGGAAGCGTGGCGGCGCACATAGCCGACCTGGAGCAGCTTGCCGGTTTCGCGAACGGCCTGTTCGACTTGCTGGGCTTCGTCTACGGTTTTGCAGAGCGGTTTTTCGCAAAGTACGTTTTTGCCTGCCTTCAGTGCAGCGATGCTAATTTCCGCATGGGAGTTGTTCCACGTGCAGATGCTGACCGCTTGTACGTCTTGATTGGCAAGAAGTTCATTATAGTCGGTGTAAACGTGCGGGATATTGTATTTTTTGGCGACTTCACGGGCTCTGTCCTCTTTGAGATCACAGACAGCAACTAGCTGTACTTTCGGATTGGCTTGATAAGCCTGCAGATGGGATTCCGAGATTGATCCGGCACCGATAAGGCCAATTTTCAGTTCACTCATGCGTGCGCTTACATCCTTTCGTTTATCTGTGCGTTTTCTCCAAAAAAGGATAGGACCATTTAACACAGATATGTTATATTTATTCATATTTATTCAAGCACATTTAATTTAACATAGTTGTTTTTAAGGGAGAATGTATAGGATGACAAAATACATGGACTATATGATCAGTTCTCATCCGATCCGTATCTTCAATCCGATCGTGGATTCCAGCCGGCAGAAGGTCAAGACGCTTACCCTGGTTACCGCAGGTCATTTACCGGGAAGAACGCTGCAGCGCAGCCAGGCCAAATTCAATCATTGGGCCTTCGTAATGATAACGGGCGGAAGCGGCTATTACCAGGTTGACGGCGGGGAAGTGCAGCAGGTTACAGCGGGCAGCTGGTTTTGTCTTTTTCCCGGTGCGGTATTTAATTACGGCCCTCATGCGGACGGTTATTGGGACGAATATTACTTCACTGTAGAAGGCAGCCGGGTGGCCGAATGGCTGGAGCATTGGATGCCTAATCGATACGTGGTGAAAAGAGCCGCCTTCGATGACGCGCTCATCCACCGGATGGAGATGATGTTCATGCTGATCGACAGCGGGGTGCCGACCAACCTGGACCGGGCCGCGCTTATGCTGGAATCTTTTCTGTACGACCTGGTGTCGCAATCGGATCGCCGTGAAGCGAGCAACCGGGAACGGTTCGTGCTGAAGGTGATCGAGGATTTGTCGCAATCGCTGCATACGCCTCAGGAACCGGCCCAAATGGCCGCCCGGCATCACATTTCCGTGTCCACGCTGCGCCGTATTGTTCATAATTACACGGGCTACCCTCTCAATGAGTTTCTTCATCGCCTTAAGGTTGCGGAAGCGGGGAATATTTTGCTGAATACGGAATTGACGGTGAAGGAAATTGGCGAGGCTTTAGGTTATAAAGATACGTTTTATTTTTCCCGCATATTCAAACGAATTACGGGCGTCTCACCAAGAAGCTACCGCAATAGAGGGGGGCAGTAGTTGGGGGGAAAGATTGGAATATGACCGAGATTTTGCAGGTGAGGTGTTACACAGGCAGACTGTAGTCTAGGCGCAGCAGCCAATATATTAGTTAATCTACGAATAGCGGCTCTGATGTTTTACATATTTAAATCAGGCTCCGGTAAAAACTGTAATAGCGCATAATATAAATGTGCTATAGTATTCACGTCGTTAAATAGTTCGTTTTAAAGGGCAGGTACTTTTTGGATAATGTTAGGTTGTTGCTTTCGAGTACTTTGAGCCAGCAAAGATGGGAGTGGGTGGTCAACATGACGATCCGTGAAGCTGTAGAAAATGAATTCGTGGACGCTTCGATTGCCAGAATCGGCAAGGAAGCTTTATATCTATATACGCCTTTGTGCGGAACGTGCAAGCTGGGCGAGACGATGCTGGACATTGTTCTGGAGTCAGGCGGCGCGATGATGCCCGTGTCGAAGCTGAATATCAACTTCGCGCCCCGTTTGCGGAATGATTGGCAAATTACGAGCGTACCGTGCCTCGTTCTGCTGGAGCAGGGCAAGCCGGTGGCGAAGGAATACGCCTTGCGTTCGGTCGTGGATCTGCATCAGTGGCTTAAAATTTAGCGAGGGTGAGGGCCATGAGGCACGTATTCTCGTGGCCCTTAAACATTTAAGCGTCGACCAATTGCCGGTCATGCAGCGAAACACCGCGCACTGAGAACTGCGCGCAGTCATAACAAGCAACTGCAATGCATAGGCCGCCATGGTTCTCTCTGCCTGATGCCTGATCCTTAGCAACCCGGCGGCTCGCTTCATGGACTATTTTGATTAATGGATGGATGATCTTCCCTTTTCGGGCATAGGCTAAACACACGGTGGAAATTTTCCGCATAGGGTGTAGCATCAGTTTAATCTCGAAAGATAGGGAAGGGAGTAGAACGAATTGGCAGGAAGAGAGCGTCACTATTTTGCGCGGGGCAATACGGCTGAAGGCTTGGTCAGTTTGGTGGATTCCATCTATTATAAATTGGACACGGTATATGTGTTGAAAGGGGACCCGCAGGAGATCGGGACGGTTCTGGCCCGGCTCGCGAACGGGTGGGGCCGGAGAGACTGGAATCTGCATTTGATTCACCAGCCTCTGCAAAGCGATTTGCTGGAAGGGATCATCATCGAGGACGCCCGGATCGGACTGATCGCGGACCAAGCATGGCCGGAGGAGGGAGTTCCGGGAGATATGGAGGTTCGCCGCATCGACTTCGGAAGCGACCCGAGCGGGGAACGGTTAGCTGAACATCGGGATCATATTAACGGGCTGGAGTACAACATAGCCGAAAGCTATGTGAAAGCTTACGAGACTTTTCAGCGTACGCTGCGGATCCATGATGACTGGGAGAAGATCTTCATTGATACGCTGGACCGTGCCGTGATGAACCAGCTGGCCGTCGATTGGGCGGATCAGTATCTTATTAGCTCTGAAGCGGGATTGGAACGGGCGGCAGACGCAGGTACGGGTGCAGGTGCAGGCGAAGTTGCAGGTACAGGCGGAGGCACGGGAGTGGGTGCAGATGCAGGAGCAGGTAAAAGCGCAGACACAGGTACAGGTGCGGGTGCAAGCGAAGGAGCAGGTGCAAGTTCAGGCGCAAGCGCGGGCGGTAAAGGGCCTGGTATAGTGACACGCCGCTTTCTTGGGGCAGCAACTTGGCGAGGGGCGGTTGATTTCGTTCTCAATTTGACGGAAGATGTGCCGACGCGAATTTTCGTAAAGGGACGCCCTGGATCGGGAAAGTCGACGTTATTTAAAAAAATCGCAGCTATAGCCGAGGAACGCGGGATCGATACTGAAGTGTACCATTGCGGCTTCGACCCGAATAGCCTCGATATGCTCATATTTCGCTCGCTTGGTGTAGCGATTTTCGACAGCACGGCGCCACATGAGCATTTCCCGCTGCGCGAAGGGGACAGCATCCTGGATATTTATGAGCTGGCTATCGCTCCATACACGGATGAGAAATATGCCGAGGAAATCGCTGGTGTAAAGGCCCGCTACACGGCTTCAATGCAGCATGCCATTTCTTATTTGGCCGAGGTGAAGCAAAATCAGGACCGCTTAAGCGCAATTCACCGCAGCATATCCGATGAGGAGGCCATTTCCCGGCAGGTGCAGCTGCTGGCGGAGGAGATCGAAGCGAGGGCCGGGGTGTAAGAAGAGGCGAAGGAACAAGTGAAGTGAAACGTGAAGTATAAGTCAAAGTAAAACGTGGAGTGACATGTGAAGTACAATGCGAAGCAACATGTGAATTAGCACAAGCAGCTGCACATAAAGTAATACATGAAGTATAAGTCAAAGTAAAAGATGAAAGCCAAATAGACGGGAAAAAACGTATATGAAGACGGGCGCCTGCAGGGGTGTCCGTCTTTTTTTCCATGAATGCTCTATATCTAGCTTTTTAAATGTGTAATAATCTATTTATGATAACGCATACAAAACTATGAACAATTCGGGTGACATTATGATATCTAGCAGACAACAGCGAATGGTCAAGCAGTTGATGGAGAGCGACCAATATATCCCTTTGCAGCAGCTGGCTGACGAATACGGGATATCCCTGCGGACGGTGCGCGGCGATTTGCTGCAGTTGGAGGACTGGCTCCGCGAGCGGGGCGTGCGCCTGGATCGCGACCGCTCGGCCGGCGTCCGTCTGCGGCTGGAGACCGGACAGTCGGAGCAGCTTGCGGTGCAGATGGGCCAGCGGCCGGATTATATGGACGCCGAGCAGCGGGTCAGCCTGCTGCAGAAGCAGCTGCTCCAGGAGACGCAGCTACCCGTGAAGGCGGTCATGGAGGAGCTCGGCATCAGCAAAAATACGCTGCTGCAGGATTTGACCGAAATCAAGCAGCGGCTCCTGAGCTGGGAGCTGACGCTTGTGCGGGATCGCGGCCAGTTGCATATCGAGGGATCGGAGAAGCGCAGGCGTAGGGCGTATTTGAGCCTGCTTCGCTCCGAAATTACGGACGATAAGCTGCTGCGGTATATCCTTGATCAGCGCGGCGATTCGTATTCGCCAATGACGCCGTGGAAGGATTGGTTCGAGACAGAGGACGCGGCGATGTTGTTCGATACGATTCAGCGGCTTGAGGAGAAGATGGGCGTGCAGTTCACGGATGCGGGCTACTCTACGCTGATTTTGCATCTGCTGATGGCGATGGAGCGGCTGAAGGGCACGCATGCGATCGAGATGGATCAGGAGTCGCTGTCCGAGCTGCAGGGCCATGAGGTGTATGAGCTCGTCGCCGCTGAGGTCGTGCCGCAGATTGAGCAGCATTTTGGCGTGAAGCTGCCTGCTTCGGAGATCGGCTACATCACGCAGCATATTCTCGGCGCGCAGAAGCAGAGCCTGCCAGCCGAGGAGCTGATCATCGCTGATCTCGCCAAACAGATCATCCTGCGCACCGAGCAGGAGCTCGGCCGTCCGCTGCAAATGATCGACCAGATCGTGCAGGGCCTGGTCATCCATTTGAAGCCAGCCATTTACCGGGCGAAGTTCGGCCTGCAGTCCAAAAACCCGCTGATGGAGCAGCTTGAGGCGCAGTACGGCTCGCTGCTCGATTTACTGGAGCGGATCGTCAACGAGGTGATGGAGCCGTGGTCGGTCGTATTCGACCGGGACGAGGTCGGCTACATCATGTTCCATATCGGCAGCGGGCTGATTCCGCCAAAGGCCCCGGTGCGCAAGCGCGTGGCGATCGTATGCGGCTCGGGGCTCGGCACTTCGGCGATGCTGAAGCGGCGGGTGGCGGCGATTTTTCCGCAGGTCGATATTGTGGGTACTTACTCGTATAAGGAATCAGCGGAGATTACGTTGCAGACGGCGGATGCGATCCTCAGCACGATGGAGATCAGCCATGCCCTGCAGGTGCCGTGGATCAAAGTGTCGCCGCTGCTGGACCAGCAGGATCAGAAGCAGATCACGAGCTTCCTTGGCGTGACGCCTTCGGGCGAGTCGGCTGCGGCTGCGGCGGCGGTGCAGGCGGTGAACGATATTTTTCAGGTGGTGGAGCGGAATGCGCATATCCACAACCGGAACCGCCTGCTGGAGGAGCTGCTGCATCTGTTCCAGGGCGGGAGCCGCCCGGGTGGTGAGCAGCAGGAGAATGATCACAGCTTAACCGCGCTGCTGCCGCCGGAATCGATCATGCTCGGAGCTGGGGCGATGCCGTGGGAGGACGCGGTGCGCGAAGGGAATCGGCTGCTTATGGATCGCGGCGTCTCGGACGCCAGGTATGCGGATAAGCTGATCGAAATCATTCAATCCAACAAGCATCCGTTCATTATCCGCGCGGGCGTGGCTTTTCCCCATGTGTATATGCCAGAGTGCGTGAAGCGCACGGGCTTCAGTGTGATGACCTTTCGCGAGGAGCTGGCGTTCGGGTCGTCCGGGCAGCCGGTCTGGCTGATGATCACACTGGCGGCGGTGGATAAGGAGCGGCATGTCGCCGCGCTGGGAACGCTGCTGGACGCGCTGAATGATGAAGCGTTCATGGCGCAATTGCGGCAGGTGCAGGATGCCGGGGCGGTATGGCAAAGACTGCGGGAGAAGGAGGGCTTATGAAAAAAATCATTGTAGCTTGCAACAGCGGGCTCGGCACCAGCCTGATGATCCGGCTGAATGTGGAGGCGCTCCTGAAGGAATGGGGGCTGAAGGCCTGGGTCGAGCATACGGACGTTTCGTCGGTCGACACCTTCGATGCCGATCTGATCATCGGCTCCAATTATGTGATGGAATCGCTGCAGCTCGCCAAGGACGTCGAGGTGATCGGGCTGGACGATATTACGGACCGCCAGTATTTGAAATCGAGGCTGCTGGACAGCGAGACGTTCAAGCAGTGGCTGGCCGTGTAGGCATTATTCTATAGGTCAGTACTTCGTGATCAAAAGATGTTTTTTTTGACTTCCTATATAGATAAAGACAAATATTATGACAAAAGCGGGGGTTGCCCATGAACGCAACGCAAATGATCAGCAAAGGGCTGCTCGGGGAACCTGCCCTTCTGCTCGGGTTGATCGCGTTTGTCGGATTGCTGCTGCAGAAGCAGCCGTTCCAAAGGCTAATCCACGGCACGATTAAGACGATGCTCGGGTACACGTTATTGCAAATCGGGGCGAACGCCGCCGGGTCTTCCCTTTCCAATTTATCGGCGGTCATCCAGAAGGGCTTCCAAATTATCGGGATCATTCCCCATAATGAGACGATTACCGCGCTGGCGCAAATCAATTATGGCGAGGAAATTGCGCTCATTATGCTGGTTGGGATGATCGTGCATCTGATGATTGCCCGTTTTACGCGGATCAAATATATTTTTCTGACCGGGCACCATATGCTGTTCATGGCCTCGCTGCTGGCGGGGGTGCTGGTGTCGATGTCGATGCCACTGTGGCAGGTGATGGTCGCCGGGGGGATCGTGCTGGCCTTCAGCATGTCGTTTGCTCCGCTGATCACGCAGCCGTATGTTCGGCGGGTCACGGGGAACGATGATTTTGCGATGGGGCATTTCAACAGCGTCGGCTATGTGCTGAGCGGGTTTATCGCTTCCTGGTTCAAAAAAGGGCCGGAGCCGCCGGAGTCGAAGGGGCTGCAGAAGCTGCGCTCTTTTTTCCAGGATCATATGGTCGTCATTACGGTGTTTACGTTCGTGCTGTTCCTCTTCTCGGGATTATTCATCTCGCCTGGCGGGATTGAGGAAATGTTCTCGGGACGGCATATTCTGGTCGTGTCGTTGATTCAGGCGACTTGGTTCGCGGGGGGCTGCTACGTTATTCTGGCGGGGGTTCGCATGCTGCTGTCCGAAATCGTACCCGCCTTCAAAGGGATTGCCGACCGGGTCGTGCCGGGCGCGATTCCTGCGCTGGATTGTCCGGTGCTGTTCAAGTTCTCGCCGTTTGCAGCGATGATCGGATTCCTGCTCAGCTTCACCGGAGGGCTGGCGGCGATGGTCGCGCTGCTGCAGGTACAGTATACCGTCATTATTCCCGGGGTGATCCCGCATTTCTTCTCCGGCGGGGCAGCGGGCGTTATCGCCTATAAAATTGGCGGGCGCAAGGGGCTGATCGTATCGTCGTTAATCCATGGGTTTGCGATTACGATGCTGCCGACTGTTCTGATTCCATTGCTGTCGAACCTTGGCTATTTGCGCGCGACTTTTGCCGACAGCGACTTTTCGGTGATCGGGGTGCTCGTGCATGAGTTGTTCAGCTGGTTTAAGTGACGACAGATCAAGGGCGGTCATCAGGAAGCCTGATTCCATTTCTTAAATGAAGTGGGGTCAGGCTTTTTTGGTGTCTATTTTTTTGCCGGAAGAAGTGGCAGAGACTTGGACTCACAGTATTGTAAGCGCAACCAATATAATGGAGCCATAAACGACAAAGGGGGATTCACAAATGGGTATGAAAAAATGGATGAGCTCGATCACCGCGCTGACGATGGCCGCTATGCTCTTCACGGGCTGCGGATCTACGGGCGGCAACAGCGCCGCACCTGCGAATGGCGGAGGCAAGGATGCCGAACCAGCGAAGCCGCAAGGCAAGCTGACGGTATACATCGGATTCCAGGAAGACCATGCGGTAGCCGCGATCAAGAAATTTACCGAGGACACGGGAATTCAGGCGAGCATGATCCGCATGTCAGCAGGGGAAATTCTGGCGAAGGTCCGGGCCGAGCAAGGCAACCCGCAAGCCGACGTGTGGTACGGCGGACCAGCAGACACATTCGTGCAAGCTACGACGGAAGGGCTGCTGCAGCCGTATAAATCGCCAATCGCTGAGAAGATCGATGCGAAATATAAAGATCCGGACGGCAACTGGACGGGCGTATATGTAGGGGCGGTTGGCTTTGCATCCAATAAGGAGTTTTTGGCGAAAAAAGGCGTAGAAGCTCCGAAGACTTGGGAAGACCTGCTCAACCCGGCGTTTAAAGGCGAGGTCGTCATGGCAGACCCTGCTTCCTCCGGCACGGCTTACACCGCGATGTACACCGTACTGAAAGTGATGGGCAGCGAAGAGAAAGGCTTTGAGTACCTCAGCAAGCTGCACCCTCAAGTACAACAATATACGACAAGCGGCGCAGCACCAGGCCGGATGGTCGGTATGGGGGAAGCTGGCGTAGGCATCCTGTTCGCGCATGACATTATCAAGTATCAAGAAGAAGGCTTCGACAGCCTGGTAATGACGATTCCTGAAGACGGAACAGGTTATGAGACAGGATCGATCGGCATTATCAAAAATACGAAAAACGAAGAGCTGGCTCAAAAATTCATAGACTGGGCATTGTCACCAGCAGGTCAAGAGCTGGGTAAAACGGTAGGCAGCTTCCAAAACCTGACGAACCCGGATGCGGTAGGTCCAGAGCAAGCCGTCAATCTGTCCGAAATCAACACGATCGATTATGACGTCGTTGAAGCCGGTAAAGAGCGTCAACGCTTGATCGACAAATGGAGTGTTGAGGTTAAGAAATAACTATCAGTTTGATATTCAGAGAGGAGAGAGCTTGAATGAGCGCCATGTTCAAGAGATTCAAGCGCGAGCCGCTCCTGCCGATTCTCATCGTGTTGGTCATGCTCTGCTTACTCGTATTTATCGTCTATCCCTTATTCCAAATTGCAAAATCCAGCTTCGTCGGGTCTACCGGCGAAGTTGGCTTACAAGGGTATCAGCGAGTACTGTCCGGGGGCGGGTTGTTCCACGCCCTGGTCAACTCCCTGGTGTTGGCCGTCCTGACGGCGACGTTGTCCACGGCGATTGCGTATGTTTTTGCCTATACGTTTGCTTATGTAAAGGTACCGTTCAAAAAGCTCTTTAACGGCATTGCCATTCTGCCGGTCATTTCACCACCGTTTGTCATTGCACTATCCGCCATGCTGCTTCTCGGGAAGCAGGGGCTGATCACCAAGAATTTGCTGGGACTCGAAAATGCGAATATTTACGGGCTGCACGGCCTGGTGCTTGTTCAGACGCTATCTTTTTTCCCGATTGCCTTCCTGACGTTGTCCGGGCTGCTGCGCTCCATTAGCCCTTCTCTGGAAGAGGCCAGCCAGAACATGGGGGCCAGCCGGCTGAAGACGTTCCTTAGCGTCACGCTGCCGCTGTCCGTGCCGGGAATCGCCAATGCGTTCCTGCTCGTGTTCGTTCAATCGCTGGCTGACTTCGGGAACCCGATGACGATCGGGGGGAACTATTCCACCGTTGCGAGAGAGATCTACTTGCAGGCAGTCGGAAGCTATAACTTGCAGGCCGGTGCCGCTTTGGCCATGGTACTGCTGACGGTCACGATTATCGTCTATATTTTACAAAACTTCTGGGTTGGCAAGAAAAGCTATGTCACTGTAACGGGCAAGCCTACCGGACAGCGGAGAATGATTGAGTCCGGGGCTCTTAAACATGGACTATTCACATTTTGTATGATCATGTCGATAGCTGTTATCGCGTTCTATGCCCTCGTACCGATCGGTTCGTTCATCAAGCTGTGGGGCATTAACAACAGCCTGACACTGGATCACTACAAATATGTATTCTCTATAGGACAGAAGGCGGTTAAGGATACGCTGATGCTGGCCATTGTCGCGACGCCGATCGCGGGATTGCTGGGCATGATCATCGCTTTCTTGATCGTTCGCAAACGTTTCTTTGGTAAAAAAGCTTTGGAAGTCATCAGCATGCTGTCGATTGCGGTGCCGGGTACGGTCATCGGGATCGGGTACATCCTTGCTTTCAACAAAGCGCCATTAGCGCTAACCGGCACAGGGATCATCATCGTCGCTGCATTCGTTGTACGCTCCATGCCGGTAGGCATTCGCTCCGGGGTGGCGGCTCTGCAGCAGATCGATCCGAGCATCGAGGAGGCGGCGACGAATCTGGGGGCGAGCGGCTCCAAAGTGTTCACGAGCGTTGTGCTGCCGCTGATCAAATCCGCCTTCTTCAGCGGTCTTGTAAACAGCTTCGTCAAGAGCATGACCGCGATGAGCGCCGTTATTTTCCTTATCTCGGCTAAGTACAACCTCATTACCGCGTCGATTCTGGCGCAGGTTGAGGCGGGCCGGATCGGCGTCGCCAGCGCCTATTGTACGATCCTGATCCTGATCATGGTCGTGGCACTCATTTTGTTAAACTTGCTTGTGAAATGGATGGGCGGCAAAGAGCGGTCTGCTTGATGAGTGGAGGGTTAGGGGTAGGGTTGATCACTCGGCCCCTTACTCCTTACTTCGCGGCTACGCTCGCCATTGCCGGTTGGGTTCATCCTTAAGGAGGTATGTTAATATGGCTAAATCAGTCACACTTAAAAATATATCCAAAGCCTTCACGAACGATAAAGGCGAGAAATCCTACGCCGTGACCGGGGTCAACCTGGAGATCGGGCAGGGAGAGTTCGTAACTCTCCTCGGCCCGTCTGGCTGTGGCAAAACGACCACGCTGCGCATGATCGCCGGATTCGAGGACATCACCGAGGGGCACATCTACTTCGGGGAGGAAGCGGTCGATCAGATTCCACCGAACAAGAGGGACTGCACGATGGTGTTCCAATCCTATGCCTTGTTCCCGCATCTGAACGTATTCGACAACATTGCATACGGCCTCAAGATCAAAAAAATGACCAAGCCGGAAATTAGCTCGAAAGTTGAATCCGTCTTGGATATAATGAATCTACAGGATTATCGGGATCGGATGCCGAACCAGCTGTCGGGCGGTCAGCAGCAGCGGGTAGCGCTGGCCCGGGCGCTCGTCATGGAGCCAGGCGTGCTGCTGTTCGACGAGCCACTGTCCAACCTCGACGCAAAGCTGCGGCTTGTGATGCGGGATGAAATCCGCCGCATTCAGCAGCAGATCGGTATCACCGCTGTGTATGTAACGCATGACCAGAGCGAAGCAATGAGCATGAGCGATAAGGTCATCGTCATGAATAAAGGAATGATCGAGCAGGTCGGTACACCGATGGAAATTTACCAGCGTCCGAAGACGAGGTTCGTCGCAGACTTTATCGGTACGGCTAATTTAATGGAGGGCACGGTCAAAGGCACGGAAGATGGCAGACTGCTCGTGGAGACCTCTTCGGGGGTACTGCGGATTCGCCGCGATGGATACAAAACGGGTGACAAGGTGACTGTGGTGATTCGCCCTGAAGCCGTCTCTTTGGCTAAAGGCTCGCAGCACCAGGGCGTCGTGAAGAAAAGCGTGTTCATGGGGCAAACGCAGGAATACGAAGTATTGTTTGACGGTCAGCTGTTCCAGATTACCGAGCATAACCCGATCCAGGAGAAGGTCTACTCGGTCGGCACCTCTGTATCGCTGCAGTTTGCGGAGGACGCCCTTCATGTAATTTAACTTCAGCCTGCATCCAGAATCGTTGACATCATGCCACAGAAAGAAGGGGATTGCATGAAAAAAATAGCCATAGGCGGTTTGCTGCTCTCCCTGCTGATGTCATTATTTCTGTCCGCCTGCGGCAAGGAGAGTTCGGGAACGCTGACGGTATATGCCGGACTGTACGAAGACCATGCGATTAAGGCGATCGAGACCTTTCAGAAACAAACCGGGATCAAGGTGAATTACGTCAGGATGTCGAACGGAGAGATTTTGTCGAGAATTCGGGCAGAGCGCAATTCACCTAAGGCCAGCATCTGGTTTGGCGGGCCGGCAGATACGTTCATCCAGGCCAAGACCGAAGGTCTGCTGGAGCCGTATGTTTCTAAAAATGTCGAAGCCATCCCTCAGGAATATCGCGATTCGGAAGGGTATTGGACGGGCATTTACGTAGGCTCGATCGCCTTCGTCTCTAATAAGACGTGGCTGCAGGAGGTCGGGCTGCAGGCTCCGCAGTCGTGGGAGGATCTGCTGAAACCGGAATACCGGGGCATGATCTCCATGGCGGATCCCCGTTCCTCGGGGACAGCCTACACCACATTGGCTACGCTGGTGCAGCTGTTCGGTGAAGACAAGGCTTTTGACTACTTGCGCCAGCTGCATCAGCAGAATGTCATCTACACCACCTCCGGCAGCGTTCCCGGACGTACCGTAGGTATGGGAGAAGTCGGGACCGCCGTCATGTTCTCCCATGATGCGCTGAAGTTCTACAAAGAAGGCTTCCAAAACCTCATCATCGGCTTCCCGACCGAAGGCACGGGTTACGAGATCGGCGCCGTCGGCATCATCAAGGGCGGCCCGCACCAAGAGGAAGCCCGCCAATTCGTCGACTGGGCGCTGACCAAGCAAGCCCAGGAGCTCGGCAAGCAGGTCGGCAACTACCAGCAGCTCACCAACCGCGACGCCGTCGCGCCCGAGGAAGCGATCCCGCTGGAGAAGCTGAACGTCATCCCCTACGACCTCGACTGGGCCGGCCAAAACCGCGAGCGGTTGATCAACAAGTGGACGACCGAGGTGCTGGGAGTGGGGAAGGGGAAGGATTGAGGGAGTTTGTTTGAGAGTAGGGATTGGTAAGGGAATTAACGGCTTAGTAAGAGTCTGACTACAATGTTGTAGTTAGGCTCTTTTTGTCGTTTCCTCTATTTTACAAATGGGCTATAATCTTGGGTAATGAGTGTTGTTACTGAAGAGATAGGAAGAGCCTTGCGAATAACACGTAGTTTAAGGGGCGGAAATATGGAGGAGAAATTAAAGGCTTGCCCAAAACAAATATTATAGAATCGCATTCATTTTAACATGGGGTTTGAAAAAATGAGTAACAATTCAACTAAGAATGAGCAGTGTAGTTTCAAATCTCATAATGATTAAAATATTTACATTTATTAGATTTAAAATATGTACAAAGGGATGATATGCTCATGTACTTTTTCGAGATAAGGCAGCTGGAGGATATATCAAGAGGGTATTTTGAAATTATTGAAGATTACTTTAAAGGAATCTATCAACCCGGTGTAGATAAATTCTTTCAAGCAGAGAAGATAGGTTTCTTTCAAACTGCAGCTCAGACTATTTTAGCAAGTTTAGACGATTTGGAAGAGGATCTAACTGAATTTTGGAAGAAGAATAAAAGTAAAGTTATAGAACTAACATCTAAGACGGATTTTTTTAAGGTTATTTATTGCGGTAGTCCATCCCCATTAGATGGAGTTGACTTTATAAAACGAACAGCACTTTATATTGATTCATTATTAATTGAGGATCCATTAAGTTTTTTACTAAGAACTAAGCAAGTTGCTACAGATAATGCCTATTTAAATCAATTAATTAAACACTCTTTTAATCTTTTAGATTTAAAAAGGCTTTTTTTTGGTGATGGTAATATACCATTATTAATAATTTTTCCTAGTTTGATAGATGACGAGGAGAAGAAAAAGGTCAGAGGTGTTATAGAAAAAAGTGGAGATGAATATTTTAGATTGCTTTTCGAAAGAGATTTTTTAGACACTGAAGACATCTTTGATTATTTATCAGAAATGAAAGATGTTGATCAATTGTTAACAACAATAAAAGAACCTAGTATTTTGTTTCCAGATATCCTGGATAAAAAAGAACGACTTATAGAAATGTATGAGGATATTAGGGAGTCTTGGCAATATAAAGACTTTTCTTTAGGGAGTTCATTAGGCTATAAAATTTATGGGCAATTTCTAAATTTAGGAACGCAGGTATTCCAAGCACATGAGCTATCTTCGCAAATTTCTTTTGATAAGAAGGAATACTGGAACTTATACAAATGGGATATTAACCAAGCACAAGGTATGAATCCGGACTTAGATAGTACAATATTAAATGCTGTTCAACTAGAAGAATTTCGTTGGTTAGAAAATTTGGACATTGACAAAATAAATCTAGTAAGGAATCAGGAGGAATTATCTAATATTCGAAGTGTTATAAGAAAGAATATAAATATTACTGTAAATGGAGTGAATGAGGAGAAAGTTAAAGAACAAGCAATGAAAAATATGGAGAAGGCATTAATAGAACATTCAAAAAGACTAGATGATTATACAGAAAAGCTAAAAAAGAAAATACCTATTGATACATTGGCCGTTGTTGTTGGAACTATGACAAGTATACCAGCATCTTTATCGTTATTACCTGTGGCTGGAGCGATTTCAACTATTTATGGAATATATGATTATTTTATTAATACTAGACAAACTATATTGGGTAAAAAACAGATCCAAAATAGTTTAATGGGGGTATTATTCGATGCAAACCAAAATAGTATATGATGCTGAAGAATTTGAACTTAGTTTAAAGGCTTATTTAAGTTATATATCGAGAAAAATGAAAAAAGATGAAAGTTATTCGCCACATCCATTAGTTAGGGCTATGGTAAATGCTGTTGATGGCGCTAAGAATACTGGGAAACCAGGACGATATATGGGGATGTCGGGAGATGCGAATCAGTATTCAGACAATCAAGAGAGAAAAACAATAATATGTATTATAGAGATGCATCGTGATAATACAATGACTATTTTGGATATTCAGGACTTATCTCTTCAAAAATCAATTCCAATTAAAGTAGCGTCATATATTTTTTTGTTGTCTATTAAATTTGATAAATATGAAGGTGACTATATAGGTGTCAATGAGTTTATTGACACTGTTAATAGAACTATCCCTCAACTAAATATTATTAGATTTAAAAATGATGAGTGGAAAGAAGCTCGGGATTATCTAGTAAAAAACTTAAACACTATAAATATACCGCTTGAAATGAAAAAGGATTACGAAAAAGATTTCATGAGTATTAAGGGAGATACTGAGTGGGAGGATTATCCACCTAGAGTAAGGTCAACTATAGCTACAATATGGATGGATGATAAGTATCAGGAGCTGTACAGGGATGGGGTTATGAATATAGTAAATGTCTTCCTAGATGAGAAATACTTAAAAACAACCATGTTAAATAGCATCTTAATGATACTCTACGGTCCTTCTTCTAAGTATTTTGAGGATGTTTTAGAATGGAATTTATTTACTGATCTAAATATGAATAATACTATATCTAAAACTAGCACTAAGATAGGTAGAAATCAGCCATGCCCATGTGATTCGGGGAAAAAGTTCAAAAAATGCTGTGGAAGTTTAATAAAATAGAAATTCGAGTTCAAACGGGATACATTTGCAAGTAATAGATATCAGGGGCTAGGCCCCTGATATGCGGACTATTGAATTAAATTAAGAGCTTACTGTAACGCAACATTTTTACCTGGCGCTGTCTGGAACCGGTGGAAAGACATACGATGCCGAACTTTTAACGGTTATCCATTTTCTCGTTCGGTGACCTGAAAGTCTGTGTTCCCTGTTTGCTTCCCTTAATGAAAATTATTCTTTCTAACTAGTTAGCGAGTTTTGCATAACTATCATGTTGTTAATAACTAATTACCGCGCTTCTTTCCATTCTGGATGACAAGCTTGGTGTAAGCAAACAGCTTGTTTTTCCTTAATACATACAAGTCATCTTGTCGTTATTTTCGTCATAATGACAAGCCCAAAGTTGCATTCCCAACTAACTTTTCGCGTTGCTCATGACTTCGATCATCAAGTGGGCTCCAAGCCTGACCCATGGAGAAAAGCAGCTTCGACATGCATGCTATCTATACTGTCACATAGATCAAAATATTCCTCAAGCTCACGAAACACATCCTTACCCAATCGGTTTCGCCATTGTTCCGTTTGTGCCGCCACTTGTCGGCATAGGGGACGATAATCAGGATGAGAGGGTATAATCGTCTCCTCGGGATGAAGTTGCCCGCGGTAAAATGCTTCTAGAATAGATTCCATGTTTATCCTCCCATAAATGTAATCGCATCGCTTGAATGAGATTCTTGCACATGGTAGGATATTTAAACAGTCTGCTTATTCAGCGATTGCGCTTAGGAAGTAGCGATGTTCTTCTCGGGACTCACGCTGCTTCCTTCTTTATTTATGGAGATCATAATACACCTTCTCAATCCCTTTACGCACAATATCTGAACGTGTCATATTTAGCTTCTCAGTGCAAGCATCTAGTTTGCTCAAGATTGCCTGATCGACACGTATCTTAATCGTTTGGCTTTTGGGATTGTCAGATGGAGGACGCCCCATCTTTTTGGACGACATCGCTTCACCTTACTTTTTGTGTCCACAATAATTTTATTATTGTGGACACAAAAAGTCAATCCAATCCTTGTAGAACTGTCCACGCCTTTTCTCGGGAGGTAGTATTATCACACGAGGTTGCTGTCTCGTGTTTTAGCAAGCATTGAATTTGGCTTGCCAAGTTCGCTTGTTAAGTGCCTTATCTCTAATACCCATACTTCTTTTTTTTTAACGATTGATGAGTACATGATGAGTACCTATATAGTATATATCTTTCTAGGCATCACAAAATCAGAAACTTAGTAAGACCAATAATCTCCTATTGAATATATTGCTTATATACCTTCACCAATTGGCGTCAAAAGTTTTAAAATCGCAGGATACATTAATTCTTCTTGTGGCAGTAATAAGTAAATCGGTTCATGGATATCTCCCAAAATGATGAGTGAATCAAGAATGCAGTATTACGCAGACTATGACCAATAGATCGTATGACTCACTTCAGCATGAGGCTCTCGCACTGTATCATAACCATATATGGTATGATATTACAGAGACCGTCATCTGAAAAGGGAGTTGTTTCTTTGAATAATTGGATACTGTTTATTATCACCATCATTATTTTCTGTATTGGATTAGTTCGAAGTATCTACGATTATTATAATGTGTTAAAGAGGAACAACTTTTCCTTTGATTACATTAATAACTTTAGAAAATTTGGTTCCCAACTTGTTGAACAAGAACACTTTGATTCTGAAAATTACCAATGGTTAATGATGAATTCATCCAAAATGCAAACAATGATGGGGAGTTATGGGATTGCCTCCTCCTATAAGCCTCCTTTCGCTAATTTTATGTACAACAATTATCAACTGGTCGTAAATGGGATAAGAGAAATAAAAGATAACTTTCAAAGAGCAGCGGGTAGCTACGGACTAAGCTTTGAAAAACGTTGGGTAATAGAATCCATTAATATAGTTGATGATGCGCTTCTTACGTTTGTAGGAGCGATTGGTGATGTTTTAGATGAAGCGAAAAAGGATTTGAAAAATCCGCTTATTTGGTTACGCGAAGGGGTTCGATTTATCGTAACAAGCCCAATCTCACTGATGTACTGGTCTGGGTTAATGAAATATAGGACGTATAATGTAATATCCAATAACCTCTTTGTTAAATTCCTTTCATTTCTTATTGGCATTATTGGTTTCGTTAGTTCAATTGTTACAATCGTCACCGGCTATACGCCATTTAAATCTATTATTGGATTCTAGTCTAATCGCCATTAATAATTGGAAATTAAGGATAGCCATTTATGTTTCTTAAGGAGGACGAGTATGTCACTTTTGAGCGAAACTATACAACAATTACTAACGAGGAAAGTTTACTATGGGGAGAAATGGAGGAACAAGAAAAGAGGGAGCTAGGAAACTTTCGGAAGCGAAATCTTTTCTTAAAATATCCGAAAGCGGTACGTCATTATTTAAGCTTATTTCCAAATCACTACCTAGACGTTATGGAGTTGCGAGATGAAACTAGACTTCAAAATCTAACGGAACAGTTTTTTCTTCAAATAGACAATCCAAAGGCGAATGAACTTTCTATTATGAAATATATAAAGAAGCTTATTTTATTATTGCTTCATTGTTTAAGGATTATAATTTTGGACACCACGAAGCATACATATTTCCAGAGTTTCTGCTTGGAAATACTTATCGAGTAGACTATCTATTGATTGGAAGAAATTCAGGTGGTTATGAATTTGTACTCATTGAACATCCTTATAAGGATATTACAACGAAAAGTGGAGTTTTGGGCATCGCATTTCGTAAGGGTATAAAACAGATTGACGATTGGAAAAGGTATCTTGTTCCTAATTTCCTGACACTTGAAGGAACTTTTTTAAAATATAAAAATCCCAAACTAGACCTTTCCCGTGAATTTATCAAACTCGATATAACTCGTACTCATTATGGTTATTGCCGGGCGACGTCGTCATTTTGACGATAATACATACTGGATTAAAGGAAATAAAAGGGGGAATGAGGAGGTTAATCTACTTCATTATGACAATCTATACAATTATGCGGTGGATATTATAGGGAAGTCAACATATTAAGACGATATCAGTAGTCTAAAAACTTTTTCAAATTGGAGGGTTTGAGGTGAAGATCGGGAGGAATGAACCGTGCTACTGTGGTAGTGGCAAGAAGTATAAAAAATGTTGCCTGGGAATAAATGAGACTAATATTGAAAAAATAAGCTTGGGATCCTCAATTTATGGGGAGAATTTTCGTTTCTTAGAAATGAAGATCAATGAATTAAAGCCTATTTTTGAACAGTATAATTTTGAGGATTTAGTAAAAGCAGTTTTTTGTATCAATATAGATTTAAATAATCGTTCGGCAATTGAAAATGCACTAGCACTTAATGGATGTTTAATACAACATGATAATTTCGGGCATAAAAACATAGATAACTATGCAGATTTCACTGATTTTTTCAGTGAAGTTTCAAAAGTTCTTACTGTCACTAGCTATGATGATTACACTATTGAAGATTTCGGAGAAGTGAAGTTCTATTATAATAAAAGAGCATATAGCGTAATTCTAGGAACAGGACATGAACAAGTTTTTGGGGCTATTCAATTTTTGCCTGAATTGGCGAGGATTCTGAAAAAAGAGGATATGTTAAAAGGGGTATTGGAATACTCATCAAATATGATCGAATATTTCAAAGGTGATAACGTTTCCAATAATCAAGTAGAAGTAAGATATTTATTACCCTTAGAGCATTTATTCCAATCTGTGAAAGATTATTTTAATTCGAATTTCCTTAATTCAGTAAACGAAGATGTGATTTGCTTCTTTATGAAGGAAACATCAATCATAGAAAAAACGCACTTTTTAAATAAGTTCGGAAAATTATACCCCTTATTTAATACATCCATAATAGTTGATTTTTATAGTTTGTTGCTTAAACAAGCAACGCAGGCCCAAATTATTGATCATGTTAATCTTACAATTTTAGATTTTATTGAAGAGTTTTGCAGACTACAAGATAGACAGTATCCCCAAATACTTTTCCCTGTTTCTACTTCCAAGAATGTGGGGGGGACATCGAAAAAGCCACATATGTTTTTAGCTTTAGCCCAAAGATCTGCTATTCTTGCTATAAATTCAGATCAATTTGAAACCCAAGAGTTAGATAAAGAACTAAAAAGGATTTATGGACTACATCAGCAAGGTAAATTGGATTTTGTTGAAGTGGTCAAAGAAAAAAATAGTGATGGTTTTAGAGGAGTCACTATTTCAAAAGATACTAAACTCTCAGTAATATTATTCAATAGTTTTACTGATATTACGGGATACTCCTTTCAGTTTGGCGAGAGAAACCCAAAGTATTTTACTTGTTCCGCAATTGATATGATCTATCTAATTGGTTTTATGGATGATATTGATGAGTTAGGTCTTTACTTAACTCAGGATAGAGAGCAAGAATATGAACAAATCTTTGGGTTCGGAGGAAAAGCCACACATTTTATATCATGGAAGCAAATGAACCATATGTTTTCTAAAGGTGCTATTTCTTATGGAATGATTAGTCTAATGCCAGGGACAACGGATGAATACGTATGGGATCACTTTAAAAATAATTTAAAAAATTATCCGTGGGGAATTGATGATTTTATGTTTTGCAATCCCTTGGTTTGGGAAACAAAACCGTTGGACGAGGGATATTACCAGTATGTAAATAAACTCTCCAAAGGCTTTGGCGGCTTTGGAAAAAAATATCTTAATAATTGCTTCGTTTTTTTTGTACATAACGTCGATTTTTTAAAAGAATCCGAATTTTCTAATAAAGAAATGGACTTAATTAATCTAGTCGATGATTTAAATTTTCGAAAAATTCAGAGATATTATAAGTGGTTTGAAGAAAATAATTTTTTCAACAATCGCTTTATTCAATTAATGTATATGCCAATACTATATGCAAAGAGTGTAGATCATAGTGGTTTTACAAATGATGATGAGCGACTTTATGTTTATAGCGATTTATATATTGGAGAGAAAGAAATAATTATCAGGTATTCAGTTAATGCAGAAAAATTATATCAAGATATTGAATGCTCGCAAAATAGGAATGTTGAAACAAAATACTTTTTAGAGTTACTCCAACCTTTGGAACTCTATATACCTAAGGAATATACGATGTTAAAGAGAAAATTAGAAAGCGAAATGGATTTGCCTAAAGAAGTTGGGGTACTATCTATTGAATTAGATTATTATTGGTCGGATAAAAGTATTGGGTTAAATGTACCCGATAAGGCTTTTCAGGATTCAAGAAAAATTATTGCGGAAATTTGTCTATCAAAAGGTATTAATCAAGGTGTGTATGAGGGTAAAGAAGCAACAAAAATTATTCGAACAATGCAGGCTGAATTAATTAGCTTTTTTGAAGAAAAAGTAAGGATGTTTGAACAGAACGATTTGCATCAAAAATTATTAAGTCTATATGCAAATAGTGTCCATGATATAAATATTCATAAGAAGCGATATAATAGCTTCCAAGATGTCGAAAGAGAAGTGCAAGAAGAAGTACGAGAAAAAATAATTAAAATGCGTGAAGAAGAAAGACACCATTTACGAGTTATTCAATATCTATTAGAAACAAATTTGAGCATTGTTCGGGACGATAATAATCCAGTAAGTCATTGTAATAGTTCGGATATTGATTTTTTACTTGCATTTTCTAATTGGTTGGTAGTACTACAGGATAATGCTGATATTTGTTACAACAGTGAAAGGAGCCACAAAATTGAAGTGGACTCTGAATACCTAGTGAATGTACTTGAAGTTGAATCAATCTCTGAGTTTGAAAGAATAGTTGGCAAAAGAGTATATGAAAATAATGATTATAGTATCAGAGGAGATGAAGAAGATACATCTTTTTTGCAGCAAGTTATAGATAAATTTAAAGTGGATACCAAGGTTGACTTTAAGAATCTTATGTCTCTTATTGAGTATTTGCAGTTGTCATTCATGGAAAAAGTGTTTGTTGAATGCATGCCGAATGTATTTGTATTAGATATATCTGATCTTATAAATGGATTTATGGAAAATATAGAAGAACCAATTGATGAAAACGAAATATTAGGTATAGTAAATTTCTTAACTGTGGATGGTGCTAGCTTAAAATTATGGAGAGGGAAGATACAGAATTTTTTGCCAATCAATGAAAGAGTAAATCGTGACAATCGGTTTGACGTAAAACCCCTAGTTAAAAGAGATGAACAAATTATTTTCTCACCAGTAATCATGAAGGAACTTCATAATAAATGGAAGCATGGTCTTACAGATTTCTACCCACCATATGAAATAGGTCTGGAGAATACCATAAAAATATTAGGGCAATGGAAGAAGCGTTATGAAGATCTAATGGTAAAAGATATTGCGGAGATTTTCAAAAAAAATGGTTTCTCTCATGTATGGTCTGATGCTAAATTGCATTCTCTAGACAAGGTAGGTAATCATCCTAAGGAATTAGGAGATTATGATATTTTGGCTGTTAACGAGGAGAAAAGGGTAATATGGCTAATTGAAAGTAAGGTTCTTAGTAAAGTTGGATCTTTTTATGAAGGACACATGCAGCAATATAACTTTTTTTTAAATCACAAATATGATGAAAAATTTCAAAAAAGAGTTGAATATATGAGAAATCATTATAATGATTTTTTGATTTCACAGAATATAAGTAGTGACCATGATTACGAGGTTTTGCCTTATATGGTAACGAATAAGATATTTACATCAAGATACAAAGATATTGAATACCCGATCGTAAGCATATATGAATTTAAAGAATTGTTTAGAGGTATGTAATAGTAAATCAGCCTATCAGAAGTCTAAATTATGTTGGGATTTATGAGTACAAAATTGAGTAGGACTTCAACATAAAAGCTTATCGCTGCTGTGGAGGGTCTAAAGTTCATTTTATAGCAAGGGTTTGCGGGTTTTAGCATTAGCATCTTATAGGGGATATAATCTGGCATACGGCTCACGTTGAATACCACCAAAATAAAAGGGAAACTCTTTAGGATAGCGACCTCTTTAAATCCATTGATTGAAGTTTTATACCTCGACCCATAAAAAGCAGAATACTTAACTACTGGGGAAGATTATTAATAAAGAGCAAATTTTGAGTAAGTTATTTAGGTTAGAACTTCACTAGAAAGTAATCGAATTTTGATAAGGAGAATAGTTATTGAAAATTAATTTATCATCTTCTGAAATAGCATTAATAATATCGTTTATCGGCTTATTAATTACTTTTTGGAATGTTAATAGGCAACAAAAAGCATCTCATAAAAATGATCTTAGTAAATGGATAAGAGATATGAAGCAAAGAACCAATGAAGAGTTTATTGATTTATTATATGAGTTGTATTTGATAATTGGTATGTATAGATCAATTTACTTTCGCTACCATTATGCAATACATAATGATAGTACGGATAAGAAAAATGCTAATGAATTTAATGAATATATTTGGGAGATAATCAATCAATGGGGAACCGCTTATCATAAAATAGATTCATATTATTTAAAAAGGAAGGGAATATTAATCAAATTCGATAATAACATTAAGGAAGTACATAATAAGGCGTTAGCCTTAGATAAAGGATTATGGGAGTTTAAAGGTTTTCTTTATGAATATATTGCTAATAATCAATTACCATCTTCTAAAGTGGCTGATTTATTAAAGGAAATAGAAATAGAGGCAGGAGAATTGCAGAAATATCTAGAAGTTACGATTATTAAGCTTCAAGAGGATTTTTTAGGTAAACATTGTGATAATATTTAATTTCAAAAAAAACCTTCAAATAATAGGGCACTCAAGTAGTAGGTTATCAATTTTAGTTCACTAATGAAAGCTATATTAATGCGTGAGTAAGTAGGTGGTGGCCTTTCTGGACCTGGCCTATTTTAAATTTAGATCAATCACTTTATCGAGTTGAAAAGAGGATATCAACATAAATACGCAGATTCAAAAAAATAGAGTCAACAGGCTCTTAAGTTTTTGAAATATGTAATTCATTGAAAAGATATAAGGCGTCTTTAAATCCTTGTAGATATATTTTTCTATCTAGAACTGTTCGTATTGAATTTGAACCCTTGTATATATATTTTACTATCGAGAACTGTTCGTATTGAAAATTGAACGTCTTCATAGAGGAATAGGGTATGTTGGAGGTTGTCAGGGAGAGATGCTTGAAGGGTCTGTAAGTATTGCTTCGATTCATTTGATATTTCTATGAAATAAGAATTATGTTTTGTAAGATCACTGTGTAAGGATTTCAATCGCTTACGAATAAGTGGGTCAATTAATATCTCTAAAGAGTCTTCCAATATGACACCTCCTAAATTTTGTTTACATTTACGAATTAAAGTTTAATTTACTGAATATTATTTTAACATATCGAATTTTCGTGTCAGGAGAACATAAATATATTTTTGATTAGGCAAAGATTGTTTAATATAATTGAAGAAAACTTCAACTAATCTGAGAGGGAACGAGCAATGATAAGTTATAAACCATTACAAAAATTGCTGATAGATCGGGATGTAAAGAAACAGGAGTTATTAAAAATGACAGGTATCTCATCAGCAACGATGGCTAAATTGAATACGAACGAATATGTTTCTCTAGAAGTCATTGATAAAATTTGTGCAGCGTTGGATTGTCAGCCTGGTGATTTATTGGAGCATATTCCTGAACAGAAATAAAGAATGGAATAGAGCGTGAAATCATTTTGAAATAAGAGTTAGTTTTTTTTAAAAAATATATTCAGACAACACTGACCTGGCCTAGGATAAGATCTATCAAAGGCTGGGTTTATTTTATTG